>JBBCIU010000001.1:0-174199 GCA_037190325.1 Verrucomicrobiales bacterium
CGAGGGCGATGCGTCGTCCTCGTCGAGCAACTCGTACTTGATGCCCACCACCTTTCTCCCGGCAAAGGCGCGGATCGACTTCGGAAAGAGAAGGATCTGGCCGGAACGGTGCTCCTCGTAGCCCACTTTGCCGAAATCGGCTCTGTCGTCACGTCCGGACTGATGCACCGTCATCACCCGGTTGGATCGGATGGCCTGCTGAAGGGCGCGGTCCCGGCCGGGACCGACCAGTTGAAGGTGAAGGCGCGGTCGTCCCGCTTTCGTGACGATCTCGGAGAAGCGAACCGTTTTCATGGAAGTGGTCGCGCGAGGTTCATGCAGGTTTCAGGATAAGCGCATGGGCACCCACGGGGAATCGAGAAATACGGCTTTGCCGCTGGGCCCGGCAGCCGGGAGGACGGGCTGTCCGCATGCCCAAAAGGAATGGCAGGCAACCCTGCGTCCGTTCATCCTTGTTCGGACCGGTTCGCTCCTCCCAGCGCGAGGATGGCCGCTTTGATGGGCGATGGCAGGCCATCCCATGCCATGCTCACCGCCCTCGAATCGGCACCCTGGAAATCCTGTGAGCCCCTTTGTGAGTCTTCATCCGCACCCCGTCGATCAGCGGATGAATATCTGGCTTCCAGCCTCCGCTGTCGTGCGGGCACCCTCTCTGCTCCGAAGCGAAGGGGAGCCGGCCTGCGGCGCCCCGACCTGGTTCCTGAGGCGGGAAGCGGGGCCGCTCAAGCCCGTCGCCTGACATAACGACCACTCGACAGGCCTCGTCCGCCGCACGGGACGCGGAAAGCGGGGGCATCGCCATGCGAACGAAAGAGATCGGGCCGCCCTCCGCCTCGGCGGATGCGCTCGTCCGGTCAACTTCCCCGTTTCGGCAGGACCTCGAGGTATTTCGCGCGGAGTTCTTCGATCCGTTTCTTCTGCGCGGCGAGGGCTTCCTCCTGGCGCTTCCGCTCGGATTCGGCTTCGGCCAATTCGCGGGCGGCGGCCTCCTCGACTTTGGCGCGCTCGGCGATCACTTTCGGCGTTTCCTGCGCGACCTTGTCGGCGGCAAGCACCGTCGATTTGGTCTGGTTCGCCTCGCTGTAGCTGGTCGAGAGGAACTGCTCGATTTCCGCGAGACGGGTTTTCAAGCTCGCGACTTCGTTCCCGATTTCTTCCGGCGTCTTGTAGGAGAGAACTTCGGCCGCGGCGGTGATCTTCTCGGGCGCGACCACGGAGGCGGGTTCGGCGCTGACATTGGCGACGACGAGGGCGGGGGAAGCGGCATCGGACGAGGCCTGTTCGCGGAGCTGGGCGACGGCGCGCCCGGCGACGAGCGCAAGAGCCCGCTCCAGCACGGAGTTCGATTTCTCTTCGAGGGTGGCGGTGCCCTCCGCGACGGTCTTCTGGGCATTCGCGAGGGTGGCCTCGGCTTCGGCACGGGCTTTCGCGGCGGCTTCGGCGCCTTGCTTCGCGACGGTCTCCTCCTCCATCATCCCGTCGAGCTTCACCGCCATGTCGTCGAGATTCTCCGACTCGCGGCGGGCGGTGAGATTGATCGCCGCCGCCTGCCATTTTCGCTGGAGGAACTGGGTGGTCGCCAGCTCGTTCTTGGCTTGTTCGATCGACTTCTTGGTTTCGGCTTCCTTCGCGACGACCGCGGCGACTTTGGCGGCGGCGTCTTCCTTCCGCTTGGTCGAGGCGGCGAGGGAATCCTCCGCTTTCTTCAATTCGGCTTGAGCGGCGGCGAGGGCGGTCTTCGCGTCGGCGAGTTCCTTCTGCTTGGCGGCAAGGGCGGCGACGGCCTGGGCTGCGGCGTTCTGGGCGGGCGGGAGCTCGGCCTTGCCTTTTTCGATCGCTGCGGTGGTGGCGGCGACTTTGGCGGCGGCCTGGGTGGCGGCGGTCTTTGCGTCGTTGCGCGCTTTTTCCGCCTGGGCGAACGCGGCCGTCCTGGAGGCCGCGTCGGCTTGGGCCTGCTTGAGGCGCGCGGCTCCGGCGGCGGCGGCCTCGCGCAGCGGTTTGAAGGCGGCCTCCGCTTTGGCGAGGGCGTCGGCTTTGGCGGCCTGCTCCTGCTTCAGCGCGGCGAGCGCGGTGGCGAGGGTGGCGGTGCCGGTCTTGAGCTGGGCGACGGCTTCGTCCGCTTTGGCCCGGACGTTTTCGGCGGTGGAGGCGGCGCTGGCGGCGTCGTTGTAGGCTTTGGCCGCCGCCTCGCTGTTGGCGGCGTCGGCGAGCGCTTTCCGGGCGGCTTCGGTCGAGGCCCGGGCCTGGTCGGCGTTGGCGGCGGCCGCTGCGGCGACTTTCTGGGCCTCTTCCAATTTCGCCGCGGTCGCGCTCTGCTCGGCGCCCTTTGCGGAAGCCTGCGCGTCGGCGGCCTCCCTGGCTTTGGCCGCGGCGGCGAGCGCGGCGGCCAAGGCATCGTGCTGCGTTTGCTGCTCGGCGTTCAGCGCGGGTTTGGCGGCTTCGGCCTTGGCGGCGTCGAGAGCGGACTTGGCCCCTTGGAGAGCGGTTTCGAGCTTGGCGAGCTCGGCATTGAGCCGCGCGGTTTCGTCCTGTTGGGGCTTCAAGGCGGCATTGGCGGCGGCGAGGGCGTCGCCGATGGTCTTGGCGGCGGCGTTTTTCGCGGCGGCATCCTTTTGCAGGGCTTCGAAGGCCGGAACGAGGGTCTTCACGGCACCGTCGTGTTTCGCGACTTCCGCCTTGCGGGCGTCGCGGGCCTGGGTGGCGGAGGCGAGGGCCTTCTCGATTTCGGAAAGAGCGCCCCGGGCGGCCGCGAGCTCGGTCGAAACGGCTTTGACGCCTTCCTCCAGCTTCGGAATCTGTCCGGTCAGTTCGCCGATGCGCTTTTCCGAGTAGGCGAGCTGCTGCTCGATCGGGGGCGGGTTCGGGTCGATGCGGGCGAGTTCGACGCCGGATTCGGCATCCCAGGCCTTGATGTTGCCGTGGATATCGCCGGTAAAGACCCGCTTGCTGTCCTCGCTGAAGGCGACGCTGAGGACGACGTCGTCGGAGGCGTTGATCGTGCGGATCGCGGTGCCGTCGCCCTTCCAGATCTTCACGGTCTTGTCCCGTCCGACGGTGGCGAGGTTGCCGTTCGGGGCGAAGTCGACGCCCTGCACGCCGCCGGGATGGGCGTCCCATTGCTTGATCTGGCTGCCGCCGTTCATCTCCCAGAGCATCACCTTGCCGTCCTCGCTGCAGGAGGCGAGCACGTTGCCGTCCATGCGCCAGTCGAGATCGGTCACGGCCAGGGTATGGCCTTTCAGGGTGTAGAACTCGTAGCCGGTCGCGGCCTCCCAGACGTAGAGCCCGCCGTTGCGGTCGCCGGTGGCGTAGATGACGCCGTCGGGGCTGTAGGCGGCGGAGAGAAGCCAGTCGGTGTGTTTCTTGACGCTGGCGATCTGTTCGCCGGCCACGGTGTCCCAGAGCTTGATGTTGCGGCCCGGGCCTCCCATGACGGCGTTCTTCAAATCGGGGGAGACGTCGGCGCCGAGGACGATGTCGAATTCCTTGCCCACCTCGATGACGCGCTCGCCGGTCTTGATGTCCCAGGCGACGACGTTCCCCGACTTCCCGGCCCGGCCTCCGCCGCAGAAGAGGTAGGCGCCGTTCGGGCTGAAATTGAGGGCTTGGGGGAACCCCTCGGGGTAGGGGAGGACGCCGAGGAGGTCGAAGTCGGAGGAATGGTAGAGCAGGATCTGCTTCTGCCCGGCCACGGCGACGATGGGGGCCCAGGGGCTGTGGGCGAGGGCGGGGACGGCATTGGGGCGGGCCGTGACGACGTCGGGCTCGAGGATGAGGTGCTCGGGCATCGCGGGAGGGCCCTCGGGCTTGCCGGTCGCGGAAACGGAGGTGAGGTCCAGCTTGGGCTTGTCGGACTTCTTGGCCTTCGAGCTCTTCGTCTCGAGGAGCCCGCCGGCGATCCAGTCGGCGAGGATCTTCAGCTCGGCATCGGTCGCCTTGGTGCCCCTCGGGGGCATGATGGGCTCTTCGGTATGGGCGGCGAGCGTGTAGAGGCGGGAGGCCTTGGGATCCTCGGAAACCACGACGGCCCCGCCGGAACCGCCGTTCAAGGTCGCCCCGTAGCTGGCGAGATCGAGACCGCCCTTGGCTTCGTCGGTGTTGTGGCAGTTGACGCACTTCGCCTCGAGGATGGGCATGACGTCGTCCGCGAAGGTGACTTTCGGGGCTTCCTCCGCTGCCTGGGCGACGGCGAGCAGGGTGGGTAGGACGGCTGCGGCGAGACGGGGACGGGTCTTCATGCGGAGAAAAGACGGATGGGACGAGCTTTCGGGGCTTCCTTCGCGCAAAGCGCGGAGGGGGAATTTTTCCCTCGAAATTTCGGGGGAACATACGACAATTGTAACATTCCGTCTTCTGGAAATCCATCGTGAAGAGGCGGCGGGGATATGGCCCGATATGGCCCCCACTGGTTCCCGCACACGTGTTCTACGTGAAAACGTCTCTTGAGAAAGCCCCCGACGCAGGGCATTTTGCAGCGTCACCCGCATTTCCCACATCATTATGAAAGGCTGCACAGGTTTCCTCAACAACGGCATCGCGAATCGCCGCGAATTCATGCAGGTCGGTTTCGCCGCCGGTCTCGGTCTCTCCCTGCCTGAGCTCCTCAAGGTGGAGGCGAAGGCCCAAGCCAAGTTCTATGAGTCCAAGGAGGGGGTCGCGAAGTCCCTCATCCACATCTTCCTCCCCGGTGGCATCGCGCAGCAGGAGTCCTGGGATCCGAAGCCCTACGCTCCGGTCGAGTACCGCGGCCCCTACAACGCGATCAACACGAACGTGGACGGCCTGCAGTTCAGCGAGAACTTCAAGCATCTCGCCAAGGTCGCCGACAAGATGACGGTGATCCGCTCGATGACCCACGGCGAAGCGGCGCACGAGCGCGGCACCCACAACATGTTCACCGGCTACCGCCCCAGTCCGGCGATCCAGTTCCCCAGCTTCGGCTCGGTGATCTCCCACGAGTTCGGGCCCCGCAAGAATCTGCCTCCCTACGTCTGCGTGCCCGGCGTCCCGAACGAGTTCGCGGGCACCGGCTATCTGAGCTCGATGTACGGCCCCTTCTCCGTGGGCAGCGATCCGGCGACGGACAAGAGCTTCGTCGTCCGGGACCTGACCTTGCCGGGCGGGGTCGACAACGCGCGCTTCGAGCGCCGACGCACGCTCCTCGAGGCGGTCGACAGCCACTTTCGCAACATGGAGAGCGCCGACAGCATCGACGCGATGGACAGCTTCTACCAGCGGGCCTACAGCCTCATCGGCTCCGCCGAAGCCCGCGAGGCCTTCGACCTCCAGAAGGAGGACGACAAGATGAAGGACCGCTACGGCCGGAACACCGCCGGGATGCGCATGCTTCTCGCCCGTCGCCTCGTCGAGTCCGGCGTCCGCCTTGTCACGCTCACCTATGGTTCGTGGGACCACCACGACCGCATCCAGCAAGGCATCGCCGGTCAGGTGCCCGCCTTCGACCAGGCGCTGGCGACGCTGCTCACCGACCTCGACGAGCGCGGCCTGCTCGACTCGACCCTCGTCATGGTCTCCTCCGAATTCGGCCGCACGCCGAAGATCAACAAGACCGACGGCCGCGACCACTGGCCCAAGGTCTTCTCCACCATCCTCGCCGGCGGCGGCATCAAGCGGGGATATGTCTATGGCAGTTCCGATTCCCTCGCGGCGGAGCCCGAGGAGAATCCGGTCGGCATCGAATCCTTCGCGAAGACCGTCTACGCCCAGATGGGGATCAATGCGGACAAGGAGCTCATCGCTCCCGGACCGCGTCCGATGGAGATCGTGGACGGCGGCAACGTGATCACCGACATCATCGAAAAGGCATCGGCCTGATTGGGAATTTGCTTCTCCTCTCGATATGAAACGTATTCTGACCCCTCAGAGTGCGGCTTCGAACATTCTCTCCAGGCAGGTGCCGGCAGTCCTTGGGCTGGCGGCGCTTGTCTTGTCGGGAGGATGGTTGAGCGCCGCGTCGCCTGATTTCACCACGACCATTCCGCGAGGCGGCAAGGTGGGGTCCGAAGTCAAGATCCAGATCCTCGGCGTCCGCCTTTCCGATGCCGAGGAGATTCTCTTCCACGGTCCCGGCCTGGCGGCGAAGGACCTGAAGGTCGTCGACGACAAGAAGGTCGAGGCCACCCTCGCGATCGCCCCGGATTGCCGCATCGGCGTGCACCACTTCCGGATCCGCTGCCGCAGCGGGATCAGCTTCGCCCGCACCTTCTGGGTCTCGCAGTTTCCGAACCACGACGAGGTCGAGCCGAACGACGATTTCGCCGCGCCTCAGAAGATCCCGATGAACGTGACCGTCGAGGGCGAGGCGAAGCTCGAGGAGACCGACTACTACCAGGTCACCGCGAAGAAGGGCGAGCGCCTCTCCGTCGAGATCGAGGCGCTGCGCATCAACAACGGCGCGGGGAACAACATCGTCATCGACCCCTACGTGGCGATCTTCGACAAGAACCGCACCGAGATCGCCTCCGCGGACGGCTCCGCCCTGCTCAAGCAGGAATCCCTCGTGTCCATCGAGGTGCCCGAGGACGGCGACTACGTCGTGGAGGTTCGCGATTCGGCCTACCAAGGCCGGGGGCGCTACCGCGTCCATATCGGGAACTTCCCCCGTCCCACGGCGATCTTCCCCGCGGGGGGCAAGGCCGGTTCCGAGGTGGAGTTCACCCTGATCGGGGACGTGAAGGGCCCCTACAAGTTCAAGACGAAGCTGCCGGAGTCCGCGGACAACGACCAGTTCGGCATCCTGGCCCCCAACGGCGGCATGCTGCCTCCCTCCCCGAACTGGGTGAGGATCAGCCCCGTCGACAACCTCTTCGAGAAGGAGCCGAACAACGCCCACACCGAGGCCACCGACGCCGGGACCTTCCCCTTCGCCCTGAACGGCATCATCGAGAAGGAGGGCGACATCGATTTCTTCAAGTTCGCCGCGAAGAAGGACCAGAGCTTCCAGATCCGCGTCTTCGCCAACGCCATCGGATCGCCGCTCGATCCCGTCATCGTCGTCTACAACTCGAAGATGGGTGGAGTGGGGTCGAACGACGACGCCGACGGCACGAAGGACAGCCGCTTCGACTTCAAGGCGCCCGAGGACGGCGACTACTACGTGCGCATCACCGACATGCTTTCCCGCGGAGGGCCGGACTACGTCTACCGCATCGAGTCCGTCTCGCCGCCACCCACCATCGAGGTGACGATGCCGGAGATGCTGCGCAACACCCATCAGCACCTGAAGCAGTTCAACGTCCCGCAGGGCAGCTACTACACGATGGTCGTCAGCACCACCCGCAAGGGGGTCGCCGGGGATCTGAAGTTCGAGATGCCCGCGCTGCCTCCGGGCGTCACGATGGAGGCCGGCATCGTGCCGAAGACCGTCGGTCAGTTCCCCATCCTCCTCAAGGCCGCGCCCGACGCGCCCATCGGAGGCGGACTCTACGACCTGCTCGTGAAGACCGTCGAGGGCGACAAGCCCCATGTCGGCAAGTTCGTGCAGAGCCTCGACTTCGTCCGCGGCCCGCAGAACGGGGACCGCATCTACTATGGCGAGACCATCGACAAACTTCCCGTGGCCGTGACCGAGGCCCTGCCCTTCACCGTGACGATCGACCAGCCCAAGGTGCCCATCGTCCGCAACGGCTCCCTGAAGCTCAAGGTCCGTGCCCACCGCAAGGAGGGCTTCGACAAGAAGATCACCGTGCGTTTCCCCTGGATGCCGCCCGGCATCACCGCCCCAGCCACGATGATCTTCGACGAGAAGGCCAACGAGATCCATTACGAGCTGAACGCCAACGCCAACGCCGAACTCAACACCTGGAACCTCTCCGTCCTCGCCGAGACCGACGAGGGCAAGGGCGTGGCCCATGCCGCCTCCCCCTTCATCCGGCTCGCCGTCGAGGAGCCCTTCCTCAACATCAAGCTCAGCATGGCCACGGCGAAGCAGGGCGAGACAACCGAGATGGTGGGGGAGATCGAGCATCTCCGCGACCTTCCCGGCGACGCCGACATCCAGCTCTTCGGGCTCCCGGCCAATTCCACCGCCGAGGTCCAGAAGCTGAAGCCCGCTGCGGAGAGTCTCTCCTTCCCCATCGTCACGACGGACAAGACGCCTGTCGGCCAGCACAAGGGGGTCTTCTGCACCGCCACCGTGATGAGGGACGGCGAGCCCATCCTGCACCGTCTGGCCATGGGCTCGGTGCTCCGCGTCGATCCCAAGCCCAAGGAGGCTCCGCCCCAGCCGGCGGTCGCCGCCGCCCAGGCCCCCGCTCCCGAGAAGAAGGAGAAGCCTCTCTCCCGCCTGGAGCAGCTTCGTCTCGAGGCGAAGAAGGAGGCCACCACCCCCTGACTCCATTTTTCAACGCAAGTCCTCCGACTGGTGTCGGAACCCTCCAACGATCATGAATCTCCGATCCCTCCTCCTCGGTTCCACGGTCCTCCTCGCCGGCGTCGCCGCGTCGGGCGAGGGAGCGAAGATCGACTTCGTCCGCGACGTCCAGCCGATCCTGGAATTCCATTGCGTGAGCTGCCACAATGCGGACGAGGCGAAGGCGAATCTGCGTTTCGACAAGGCCTCCCATTTCTTCGCCGGGGGAGACGGAGGCGTTTCGCTGGTGAAGGGCAAGCCCGATGAATCGCTGCTGATCGAACTCGTCTCGCTGCCCGCCGACGATTCCGACGTGATGCCGCCGAAGGGCCGTCCTCTCAACGAAGGCGAGATCGCGAAACTGCGCCAATGGATCGCCGAAGGGGCCGTGTGGCCGGAGGAGCTGACGCTCGTCGCCCGGAAGGAAGAGGACTTCAAGCCGGCCGAGCCGTTGAAGGATCTCGGCAAGAAGCTCGTCAAGGTGGAGGCGTTTCCCGAAGACATCGTGCTCGAGAAGGCGCGCGATCTTCAGTCCGTCGTGGTGATGGCGACCTACGAGGACGACACGACCGTCGATGTCACCGCCAACGCCACCTTCACCTTCGCCGATCCTTCGCTGGTCGGTCTGAAAGCCCGGAACATCTTCACGCCGAAGAAGGATGGCACGACGGAGCTCGAAGTGAAAGTGGCCGAGCACGCGGTGAAGCTGCCCGTGACCGTGAAGGAGGTCGCGACGGACCGTCCCGTCGATTTCCATCTCGACGTCATGCCCGTCTTCATGAGCGAAGGCTGCAACATCGGCGCCTGCCACGGCTCCGCGCGGGGACAGGACGGCTTCATGCTCTCCCTCTTCGGCTACGATCCCGAAGGCGACCACTACCGTCTCACCCGCGAGATGGCCGGCTACCGGATCAACCTCGCCATTCCCGAGGAGTCCCTCCTCGTCGAGAAGTCGATCGAGGCCGTGCCCCACACCGGCGGCAAGCTCTTCGAGAAGGGCAGCGACGCCTACAAGACCTTCGTCGAGTGGATCGCCAACGGAGCCACGAAGCGTCCCGCCGCCGAGGTGCCCACCGTCGCCTCTCTCCACCTCTATCCGCCGAAGCTCGTCCTCGAGGGGGCCGGTGCCACGCAGCAGCTCACCGTCCGCGCCAAGTTCTCCGACGGGCACGACCGCGACGTGACCAACCTCGTCGTCTTCATCACCAACAACGAGCCCACCGCCACCGTCACGCCCGAAGGGCTCGTCACCGCGGGCAAGCGCGGCGAGGCCTTCATCATGGCCCGCTACGACACCCACACCGTGGGCATCCAGACCATCGTCATCCCCGAGGACCTCGAATACACCAAGCCGACCCCGCAGGAGAACAACTACATCGACAGCCTCGTCCACGACAAGCTGCACAAGCTCCGCGTCCTGCCCTCCGGGCTCTGCACCGACGACGAGTTCCTCCGCCGCGCCTCTCTCGACATCGTCGGCCTCCTCCCCACCGTCGAGGAGTTCCAGGCCTTCGTGAACGACAAGGATCCGGCGAAACGGAGCAAGAAGATCGACGAATACCTCCAGCGGAAGGAATTCACCGAAATGTGGGTGATGAAGTGGTCGGAACTCCTCAAGGTCCGCTCCAACAGCCAGGTCAACCTCGGCATCTCCTACAAGGCCGCCCTCCTCTACCACGGCTGGCTCCGCGACCAGATCGCGGCGAACCGGCCCTTCAACGAGATCGTCATCGACATGCTCTCCTCCGAGGGCGGCAGCTTCGCCAACCCCCCGACGAACTTCTACCAGGTCGAACGCGACACCCTCAAGCTCTCCGAGAACGTCGCCCAGGTCTTCATGGGGATGCGCCTCCAGTGCGCCCAGTGCCACAACCACCCCTTCGACCGCTGGACCATGGACGACTACTACAGCTGGGCGGCCTTCTTCGCCCAGGTCGGGCGGAAGGAAGGGGTCGATCCTCGCGAGCAGATCGTCTACAACCGGGGCGGCGGCGAAGTGAAGCACCTCCTCGGCGGGCGCAACATGCCGCCGAAGTTCCTCGGGGGAGAAGAGCCCGACGTGAAGGGCAAGGATCGCCGCGAGGTGCTCGCCCACTGGATGGCCTCGCCGCAGAACATCCAGTTCGCCCGCAACGTTTCGAACATCGTCTGGTCCCACTTCTTCGGGGTGGGCATCATCGATCCGGTGGACGACGTGCGCATCAGCAACCCGGCGTCGAATCCCGAACTGCTCGAGGCGCTCGCGGTCCGCTTCCAGGGGGAATACGAATACGACTTCCGCCAGCTCGTGCGCGACATCTGCAATTCGGCGACCTATCAGCGCACGACGAAGGCGAACCCGTCGAACAAGGACGACCTCAACAACTTCGCGAAGGCCCGCATCCGCCGCCAGCGTGCCGAGGTCATGCTGGACACCATCACCCAGGTGACGGAGACGAAGAACAAGTTCACCGGCCTGCCCCTCGGCGCGCGCGCCGTGCAGATCGCCGACGGGAACACGACCGACTACTTCCTCACCACCTTCGGCCGGGCGACCCGCGAGACGGTCTGCTCCTGCGAGGTGAAGATGGATCCGAGCCTCTCCCAGGCCCTCCACCTGCTCAACGGTCCCACCGTGACGCAGAAGGTCGAGCAGGGCGGCGTGGTGAAGCGCCTCCTCGCCGAAGGAAAGACGCCGGAGCAGGTGATCGAGGAGATCTACATCCGCAGCTTCACCCGCAAGCCGACGGCGGAGGAGATGAAACAGCTCCTGGCCCAGGTCACAGCCGTGGGCGAGGACAAGGCCCAGCGCGAGCTGGTGCTCAACGACGTCTTCTGGGCCGTCCTGAACTCGAAGGAGTTCATGTTCAACCACTAGGGCCTTCGACCGCGGGCGGAAGAAAAACCCAGAAGGCGATGCCGCTTCCATCGCGTCGACCGAGGTTCGTTTCCTCCTAGGTCGCGCTGCCGCAGCGTTCCTCTGGCGAAGCAAGCCTTGCCTTTCACGCTGGCAGAGCCGCCCAGGCCGCCGCTTCCAGGAACGCGCGGTGCGCGGCGATGCGGCGGGCGAGGTCCAGCTCGCTCGGGGTCTCGAAGGTGTAGCTGATGGCGGCGTATCTCAGAAACAGCAGAATCGCCTCGGGATAGCCTCCGCCAAGCTGCTCTTCGACGATCTGTTCGACGTTTCCGGTGGCGACGAGCAGTCCCTTCGCGAAGGACGATCCGTCGACTGTCTCCGCAGCCTCTCTCGGGATGAGGTGTTCGCAGGCGGCGAGGAGGGCCTCGCCCCGGGGTTCCCCCCGGGTCAGTTCGTAGAGGTAGATGCCGGAGGCGTCGTAGTCCTCGTGGAGGTTGATGGCGGTATCGAAGCGCCGTCCCGAGAGGAAGGCCTGCCATGCGCCGATGATGGGATGGGAGGCGTCCTCGAAGCGACGGTTCAGATCGATCCCCGATCCGTCGCGCCGGGTGTTCTCCATCAGCCCGACGGGGTTGAGGCAGGGAAGCAGCACGACGGGCTGCGTCCTCAGGATCTCCGGCGAGTCCGCCATCCAGTCGAGCAGAGCCCAGACCGGAGCACATTCGTCGCCGTGGACTCCGGCGCTGAGGTAGAGGCCGCCCGTCCCGCCGGAGACGGCAAGGCTGTTCTCGATGGCGACGACAGGTTGGCCGCCGGATTCGCAGAGTGTCCGCAGATGCAGGCCGTTCGCCTGCACGACCTCCTTCCAGCGGCGAAGAAGCTGGCCGTAGTCGTGGCTCGAATGGGGCAGGGCCAGCGTTTCGGCAGGGCGAAAATGGGGGTGGCGAAGGGTCGTCATTGTCGGCTTGGGAGAGTCAAGGCGTGGGCCGTCCCCGGCTCCGCCGCGTCTGCCGGGCGCCCTCCGTCGGGAGCCCGCTCCTCGAGGATGGGCAAGCCCGCCTGACCGTCGATTCCGCTGGGTCCAGACACCGGCATGTCTTCTCGGCGGTCACTTCCAGTCTTCGTCGAAGAAGCCCGCGGCGGCGATGCGGCCGGGCGCGAGGGCGTCGGGATCGCGGTCGAGTCCGATCACGGCCCAGTCGGGCAGCTTGGGATTCTGCTGGGAGTTGGTCCGGTCGTGGCCTTCGCGGAAGGTGAGACCGCTGTTGAGGACGACGTAGCGGTCCGGGTTCAGCGGATTGGGGAAGACGAGGACGGGAACGTGCTCGTCACGCGAGTAGGTTTCGCCGCGGAAGACGAAGGCTTTGTCCCGCCAGTCGATCGGCAGCTTCTCGGCAAGCCGGGCGATGAGGGAGTTCGATTCGGGATCGCCCCAGAGGACGAGGTTGGCGTCGGCGATGTCCTCGGCGCCGATCCGGTCGGCGCGTTTCTCCGGCAGCTCGCCGCGCATCAGGGTGCGCCAGCGGGAGCGGAAGTGCTCGAGCTCGAAGGCGGTCCAGCGGGCCTGTTGCGGATGGGCGGGCTCCTTGTCGGGCGGCACGACGACGAAGCGGCCGAGGAAGGCGTCGTCGATGGGGCCTTGCAGGCCGGGACGCTTCGAGCCTTGGTCCGGCTTGCCCCAGGTCCAGCGCCCGTCGCGGCGGACGAGGGGCAGGGCGGCGACGGTGGCCTTCGGATTCGGCACGCGGAGGGTCTCCGATCCGATCTTCACCGTGGTGGTCGCCAGATTGTGGCCCGGTCCCGGGTCGATCTCGATGGCGGTGAGGCCGTCGAGCTCGAGGGTGACGAGGTTTTTCTCGCGGTCCCATTCGGCTTTGGCGAAGCCGGTCGTCCAATGGGCTTCGAGACCGGTGAGGCGGAGCCAATCGTAGCTTCCGTAGCGAAGGGTCGGGGTCTGCCAGCGGATGGTGCGGGCGGGGCGTTCACGGCCGGCGCGCCAGGTCTCGTTCAGCCATTCGCGGATCTCCGCGACGGCTTCGGCGGTGTATTTGTGCTCCGTGTCGGGGGCGACGACATGCCGCAGCTCGTGCCCGACCTTGAGCAGCTCGCGGGCCATGAGGTCGGCGGTGGCCTTCTGCTTGTCCTTCTCGCCGGAGTAGGCGAGGAGCGGGCCGTTGAGGAGGTTGCCCACGTAGTCGGGCACGTCGTAGACCTTCCACAGGGTCTGCTCGTAGTCCGCAGGGTATTTGTCGGGGGTGAGGCGGTTGTATTCCTTCGTCTCCGCGAAGCCGGCTCCGGCGTGGATGCCGCAGAAGCGGTCGCGGTAGTGGGCCCCGATGTGCCAGGCACCCGCGCCGCCCATGGAGAATCCGGCGAGGATAATGCGGTCGGGGTCGATGGCGTAGTCGGCCATCACCGCCTCGATGGCCTCGAAGACGTCGATCTCCCCGGCGTGCTTCCAGCCGACGCAGTGTCGGCCGAAGGGATGCAGGACGATGGCTTCGGCCTGGTCCTTGTAGAAGCCGCCGAAGGCCTGGCTCCTCGTGCGGCATTGCTCCAGAAAGTGCAGGTCGGTGGCCTTGTCGCCGCGGCCCCGCAGCCAGACGAGCAGGGGGACGGGGCGCGAGAGGTCGAGGGACTCGGGGATCTCGAGGCCGTAGGGCTGGTAGGACCGGTCGATCTGCGAGCGATAGCCGCGGACGACGAGGCCGCGCTGCTTCAGCCAAGGGCGCTGGCCTTTCCTCTCGAGGACGCGGAGGCGCTCGTCGGCGAGATCGAGCAGGGTTCCGGCACGGGGAAATTCCTTGTCCGAATAGAATTCGCCGTTCCTCAGGGCGAAATCGACGGCTTTGACCAGCACCGCGGCGTCGGCGGCGTGGGGATCCTGCTCGATCTTCCGAATCTGGTCGGAGAGGGAGGAGACGCGTCCCTCGAGGGACGAGCGGAGTTCCGGTGGAAGCGCGACGCCATCCTCCGGCGGGAGGAGCCGGGGGATCGGTGCGATGGGATCGAGCGCCTGGAGCGCCGTGGCGCAGAGGGCGGTCGCGAGAACCGCTCCGAGAAGGGAGATGGGGGATGTCTTCATCGTCAGATGGGATCTTCGGTGACCGGATCGATCCAGGCGTGGACCTTTCCATCGCGGAGCAGGGCCTTGCCGTCGATGGGAAAGCGTCCGAAGATCGTTTCGACGTCGAAGCGGACCGTCACGGTCTCGTAGGTGCCGGCATGTCTGCCTCCGATCTGCTCGGAGCCGTTCCAATGGAAGGCGCGGGCCTCCTCCAGAGTCACGCTGGGCACCTCGCCTGCCTTCAGGCTCGCTTTCACCGGAGTGAAACGAGGATCGCTCCCGTCGACCGTTTCGCCTGGCGTCTCCGGTGCGGGAGAGTTGGCGAGGAGGGAGAGCTTCGACGGATCCGCCGCGACGATCTGGCGGACGCGTTCGCGTTTCTCCTCCACTTCCTTCCGTTTCTTCTCGACGAATTCGCGGTAGCGCGCCTCGATCCGCTCCTTGAAGTCCGTCTTGTCGACGGCGATCCGCGTACTCATTTCCACATTCGCGAGCGAGGCGACGAGAAGCTGGTCGCCGACGAGGCGCACCGGTTTCAACGGGGTTCCCGGAGCGACGTTGCTCGACCCGATCGGCCGTCCCTCGACGACAAGCTGGAAGGGGATCGTCTCCCTTGCGGTCACTTCGGCCGGGTAGGCGTTCGACGGCACGTTGCGCCATTGATCGACGATGGTGAGCAACGGCAGGATCTCGGGCATGGGGTACTTTTCCTCCAAGGCCGCCTCGAGTTCCGATTGGGGCGGAGCGGGAACGGGGACGGTCGAGGGGGAGGTGGAACTCGGCGGAGCGACGGGGACGGAAGGAGACTGGATGGCCGGGACGGAGCCCTCCGGCTTTTCCACGACGACGCGATCCTTGTTCCGGACCAGGGCGTCGTCGCTCCGTTTTCCAAAGTAGGGCTTCAGCCAGGGATCGTAGAGGAACCAGAGCGCGGCGCCAATGCCTCCGATCACGAGGAACGTGGCGAAGAGACCTTTCGCGGGAGAGGGCGGAGGGGCGGGTTTCGTCCGGCTCATGGGATGCGGCGATACTCTTCCACCTTCGGAGAGGCCTTTGCAAGCCGCCTCGGCACGGCACATTTCCGTTGACCTTCCATGCTCCGGCCCTTGATTGGCCGTCCGATGCGTATTGTTTTCATGGGAACGGGCGAGATCGCGCTGCCGACGCTGCGATGGCTCGTCGAGCAGGGCGCGGCGGAGGGTGGCGAGCTCGTCGCCGTCTACACCCAGCCCGACAAGCCGGTGGGACGGAAGCAGATCCTCACTCCGCCCGAGGTGAAGCGGATCGCCGAGGCGGCCGGCCTCCCCGTGCGCCAGCCCGAGCGCCTGCGCGGCGACGAAGCGGCCCTGAGGGAGTTCGCCGCGTTCCAGCCCGACCTTGCCGTGGTCATGGCCTACGGGCAGATCCTGCCGAAGCCGCTTCTCGCCATTCCGACGCTCGCCTGCGTCAACCTGCACGCGTCGCTCCTTCCACGTCATCGGGGGGCCGCCCCCATCCAGGCGGCGATCCGCGACGGGGACGCGGAGACGGGGATCACCCTCATGCACGTCGCCCCGAGACTCGACGCCGGCGACATGATCCTGAAGAAAGCGCTTCCCATCCTGCCCGACGACACCGGCGGCAGCCTGCACGACCGGCTCGCCGAACTCGGTCCTGGAATCGTTTCCGAGGGGCTGCGTCTCTTCCACGCCGGCTCTCCTCCGGCCGAACCGCAGGACGAAGCCCTCGCCACCCACACGGGCAAGCTCGCCCGCGAGGATGGTGGAATCGACTGGAGCCGCGACGCCGCCGAACTGGAGCGGCTCGTCCGCGCCTACGATCCCTGGCCCGGCACCACGACCACCCTGCCGACCGCGGACGGCCCGCGCACGCTGAAGATCCATCCCTTCGCCGTTCCCCTGGAGGCGGGCGGAGATCTCCCGCCGGGCACCGTCCTCGAAGGCGGTCCGCGCCTTCTCGTCCGTTGCGGACGGGGCGCACTCGAACTGCGGGGCGATCTCCAGCTCGAGGGCCGCCGTCGCCTCCCGGTCGCGGAGTTCCTGCGTGGCCATCCCGTTCCCGTCGGCACGATTCTCGGCGGAGGGGAGATTGCGGTTTGAAAATGGATTCGATTGGCGGAGGGTGCGTTGTCCTACGGAACCCCTTGCTATGTCCAGACCCTACAAACGAGTCGTTTTGAAATTGAGCGGCGAAGCGCTGCGCGAGCCCGGCAGCGAAGACAACATCTCCCCCGAGATCGTCGAGGGGATCGCCCGGCAGATCAAGGCCGCGCACCAGACCGGCCTCGAGGTCGCCATCGTCGTGGGCGGCGGGAACTTCTGGCGCGGTGCCGCCGCCGCGGGCCGCGGCATGGACCGGGCCACCGCCGACTACGTCGGCATGCTCGCCACGGTGATGAATTCCCTCGCCCTCCAGAGCATGCTGGAGGCCGTCGGCGTGCCGACGCGCGTGCAGAGCGCCATCGAGATGAAGAACGTGGCCGAAAGCTTCATCCGCCGCGTCGCCATCCGCCACCTCGAGAAAGGCCGCGTCGTCATCTTCGGCGCGGGCACGGGAAACCCCTTCTTCACCACCGACACCACCGCCGCCCTGCGTGCCAGCGAGATCGGCGCCGACGTCATCTTCAAGGCCACCAAGGTCGACGGCGTCTACGACAAGGACCCCAACCAGCATGCCGACGCCGTCCGCTACGAGACCGTGTCCTTCAACGAGGCGCTCTCCCGCAATCTCAAGGTCATGGACGGCACCGCCTTCACCCTCTGCCAGGACAACAGCATTCCCATCGTCGTCTTCGACATGACGGTCGACGGCAACATCCGCCGCGCCCTCACCGGCGAAACCGTCGGCACCGTGGTGCAGGCCTGAGGCTTGCACCGTCCCGATCCCTCGATAGACTCCCTTTCCAACAATCGCCATGGACCTCGAAACCTTCCTGCTCGAAACCGACGAAGCGATGGAGAAGGCCGCCGACTTCGTCTCCACCGAGATGGCCGGCATCCGCACCGGCAAGGCCAGCCCCGCGCTCCTCGACAACATCCAAGTCCACGTCCACTCCTACGGCACTACGATGCCGCTGAAGCAGATCGCCCTGGTCTCCGCGCCCGAGCCGCGCCTCCTCACGGTGCAACCCCACGATCCCTCCATCTTCCAGGACATCGAGCGCGCGCTCCGGGAGTCGAAGCTCGGGATCAACCCCGCCAGCGACGGGCGCATCATCCGCCTGCCCATTCCCGAGCTTTCCGAGGAGCGCCGCCGCGATCTCGTCAAGATCATCAAGGACATGGCCGAGCAGGGCCGCGTCCGCGTCCGCGGCGCGCGGAAGGAGGCGATGGACCGGTTGAAGGGAGCTCTCAAGGCCAGCTCCATCACCGAGGACCAGTTCCACGACCACGAGAAGGAGGTCCAGGAGCTCACCGACAAGCATGTCAAATCCATCGACGGCCACCTCGCCGCGAAGGAGAAGGATGTGATGACGGTTTGAGGTCGCGAGTCGCGAGTCACGAATCACGAGTCACGAGTCACGAGTCACGAGTCACGAGCGATGGGCGGGGAAGTTGGCTGGGACGGTCTTCCATGATGAACTTCCTTGCCGACGAATTTCTCGACCTCGCCGAGACCGCGCATGCCGACCTCTTTCCGGCCGGAGAACCGGTGTGGGCGGCGCTTCCACGGATCGACGCCTACCTTGCGGAGAAGCTCGACAGGGTCGGCCCGGGGGGCGGGCAGGGTTCGGTCCATCCCCGCGCCCTCGTCGGGGATCGGGTGTTCGTCGCCGAGGGGGCGGTCGTCGAGGCGAACGCGGTGGTGAAAGGGCCGGCCTGGATCGGGAGCGGCACGGTCGTCCGCAGCGGGGCCTACATCCGGGAGAACGTGATCGTCGGCGAGGGATGCGTTCTCGGGAACTCGAGCGAGTTCAAGAACTGCCTCCTCTTCAACCGCTGCGAGGTGCCGCACTTCAACTACGTCGGCGACTCCATCCTCGGGTTCCGGGCGCATCTCGGCGCGGGGGTGGTTTGTTCGAATGTCAGGCTCGACCGCGCTTCCGTGAAGGTGCCCGATGGGGCCGGCGGCTTTCTCGACACCGGCCTTCGGAAATTCGGCACCATCGTCGGCGACCGCACCGAGGTCGGTTGCCAGACGGTGCTCAGTCCCGGCTCCGTCCTCGGGCGCGACTGCATCGTCTACCCGCTGACCTCCTGGCGGGGCGTTCTCCCGGCGCATTCCATCGCGAAGAGCCGCGGCGAGCTGCATGTGGTGGAGCGACGGTGAGATTCCGAAGATTGGCGCGGGAATGCCCGGATAATCGCTTGCCGCTTCGGACGGATGGTTCTAGCAATGTCGAGACCCGTTTTCAGACATGCTCATCACCATCCCAGACCTCCTGAACAAAGACCAAGTCGCCGAAGCGAAATCGCTGCTGGAATCGGCCGAATGGATCGACGGGAAAGCGACCGCCGGCTATCAATCCGCCCAGGCGAAGGACAACCAGCAGATCCCCGAGGACCATCCGGTGGCCAAGCGGGTGGGCGAGACGATTCTCCGGGCCCTTGGACAGAACCCGCTTTTCATGAGCGCGGCCCTGCCGCTGCGGATCTACCCTCCGCTCTTCAACCGCTACTCCGGCGGACAGAATTTCGGAACCCACGTCGACAACGCGGTCCGCCAGGTGCCCGGCACCCCGCTGCGCATCCGCACCGACCTTTCCGCGACGCTCTTCTTCGAGGAGCCGGAGAACTACGAGGGAGGCGAGCTCTGCGTCGAGGACACCTACGGCGTCCACCGGGTGAAGCTGCCCGCCGGATCGATGGTCCTCTATCCCTCGACGAGTCTCCACCACGTCACCCCGGTGACGGGCGGGACGCGCCTTTGCTCCTTCTTCTGGCTCCAGAGCATGATCCGCGACGATGGCCGGCGTTCCCTGCTCTTCGACCTCGACATCAGCATCCAGCGCCTCAACCGGGAGCTCCCCGGCGTCGAGGCCGCTGGAAAGTCGGCCGTGCAGCTCACCGGCGTCTACCACAACCTCCTCCGCCAATGGGCGGAGATGTGACGGTACGCCCGCCTCAGGCCGCGTAGCGCTGCTGGCCGCCGACGTAGGTGGCGACGACCTCCAAGCCCGGAGTCAGGAGGGTCAGATCGGCGAGGAGACCCGGTTGGACGCGGCCCCGGTCGGCGAGGCGAAGGGATTTCGCCTGGTTGGCGGAGCAGGTCTTGGAAAGCTCGTTGAGAGGCAGGCCGGTGAGTTCGGAGACGAGGCGGAGCGCTTCGTCGAAGGTGACGATGGAGCCGGCAAGATTGCCGGCCGGGATGCGGGCGGCGCCGTCCTTCACGATGATCTCGCCGTCGTGCAGCGGATAGCGTCCGTCGCCGAGATGGGCGGCGGCGATGGAGTCCGTGATGAGCATGAGCCGGTCGCAGCTGCGGTGCTTGAAGACCAGCCGGATCATGTCGGGAGAGAGATGGATGCCGTCGCAGATCAGCTCGATCATCACGCTGTCGTCGAGCAGCCCGGCCCCGACGAGACCGACGTTGCGGTGGTGCAGGGCCGACATCTGGTTGCAGTAGTGGGTGAGGTGGGTCAGGCCCGCCTCGCGCGCGGCCTGGAAGTCGGCGTAGCTCGCGGCGCTGTGGGCGGCGGAGGTGACGATCCCGAGCTGCTTCATCTCGGCGATGAAGGGGAGGGCACCGTCGAGCTCGACGGCGAGGGAGACGAGGCCCACGGGGCAGATCTCGTGAAGGCGGCGGATCTCCTCGGCCTCGGGACGGCGCATGAAGCGGACGTCCTGCGCCCCGGCCTGGGAGGGGTTGAGATAGGGCCCTTCGATATGCAGGAAGGGGGTTCGGGCAAAGCGCTGGTTCCGGTGGTAGGCCGCCGCCGCTTTGGCCATGGCGATCTTGTGCTCCGGCGAGGCGGTCCAGGTCGTGGGCAGGAAGGAGGTGACCCCTTCGGCGAGCTTGGCTTCCGCGTGGGCCTCGACGGCTTCGAGGGTGGCATAGGAGAGGTCGAACCCCTTCGCGCCGTGGGTGTGGATGTCGATGAAGCCGGCGGTCAGGTAGACCTCGCCCCCTCCGTCGAAGACGATTTCGCTCCCGTCGGGGGGGCGGTGCCCTTCGTGGATGGCGGCAATGAGGCCATCGTCGCCGAGCTCGACGGAGACGGGACGGATGTAGTCGTTGGGCGAGACGAGAAGGACGTCGGCGAGGAGTCGGGGCATGGGGAACCCAAGCGGCATTCCGCCGCTTGGTCAAGGGTCCGAGTCACTGACCGTCCGCGGACTTCGGTGCTTCCGGAGCGGGAGCCGGGGTTTCGGCCTTGGGGGCTTCCGGCGCCGGAACCGCCGGGGCTTCGGGTTTCGGTGCCTCGGGTTGCGGAGCAACTGGCGCCGGAGCGGGAGCAGGTGCCGGGGCTTCAGCCTTGGGGGCTTCCGGCGCCGGGGCCGCCGGAGCTTCGGGTTTCAGTGCCTCGGGTTGCGGAGCAACTGGCGCCGGTGCGGGAGCCGGGGTTTCGGCCTTGGGAGCCTCTGGAGCCGGAGCCGCTGGGGCTTCGGATTTCGGCACTTCGGGTTTCGGATTTTCCTCGGCAGGCGGCGCGGGCCTTTCCACTTCCGGCGGATTGCCGACTTTCAGCAGGGCGATCTTTTCCTCGGCGTAGTCGAAGAAGGGCGTGCCGGGATGGAGGGTGTAGGCCTCCTGATAGCGCTGGTCGGCGGTGGCGGTGTCCCCCGCCTCGAGGGCAAGGTCGCCGAGACGAATGCGGGCAAGAGGGGTGAGTTCGCCGTCTTTCTGGACCTCGATCAATTTCTCGTAGTGGGACTTGGCCATTTCCTTGTCGCCCGCGACGTGGAAGACGTTGGCGAGGGCGAAAAGCCCTTGGGGATAGAGGGGATGGCCTTTGAATTCGGCGACGAACCGCTCGAGGGTCGCGCGGGCATCTTCGGATTTGCCTTGGTCGATCTGAAGGTCGGCCTTGGTGAGGAGGGCGTTGCCGGCAGGAACCGATCCGGGATGGCCGACCAGCACCGAGTCGAGGGCGGCGATTTCGCCTTTCGAGGCGGCGGCGGTGTAGGCGGCGGCAGCGGCCAAATGCCGTTGCTTTTTCAATTGCGAGGCGACGAGGGCTCCGCAGAGGACGATGGCGGCGAGGGCGATGGCCGCGAGAATCTTGGTGCGATGGCGCTCGATGGCATCGACGACTCCCGAGGCTTCGCTGGCGGCGAGGGCGTCGAGATTCTTGGGTTCGGATTCGTTGGGCTTCTGGGGAGCGTCTGCCATGGTCTGCGGGTAGGTGGGGGGAAGAGAGGCCGCTCCCGTGCGAGGCGGGAGCGGCCCGAATGGTAAGCGATAATCGCCGTTTGTCAGCCGCCAACTTGCGGCGGGATCAACTGCCGACGGCGGCGCGGGCCTCGTCGGCGAGGGCGGTGGAGAGGTAGCGCTCGCCGGTGGAGCAGCCGATCGTGACGATGAGCTTGCCTTTGTTCTCGGGCCGTTTCGCGATTTCGAGGGCGGCGACGACGTTCGCTCCGGTGCTGATGCCGCCGAGGATGCCCTCCTCCTTGGCGAGGCGGCGGGCCATGGTGAAGGCATCGTCGTTGCTGACCGTGACGCATTCGACGATCTGGTCCTCGCCCGACTTGCTCTTGAGGCGCAGGTTCTTCGGGACGAAGCCGGCTCCGGTGCCCTGGATCTTGTGGGGGCCGGGGGTGGGCTCCTGCCCCGCGAGCGTTTGGGAGATCACGGGGGAATCGACCGGTTCGGCGACGATCACCTGGATGGCGGGATTCTTCGCGCGCAATCCTTCGACGCAGCCCGTCGCGGTCCCTCCGGTGCCGACGGCGGAGACCACGATGTCGACTTTGCCGCCGGTGTCCTCCCAGATCTCCTCGGCCGTGGTCCTGAGGTGGACGGCGGGATTCGCGGGGTTGTTGAACTGCTGCGGGATGAAGGAGTTCGGGGTGGAGGCGGCGATCTCCTCGGCCTTGGCGATGGCGCCCTTCATGCCCTTGGCCCCTTCGGTGAGGACCAGCTCGGCCCCGAGCAGGGCGAGGAGGGTGCGGCGCTCGAGGCTCATCGTCTCGGGCATGGTGAGGATGAGCTTGTAGCCTTTCGCGGCGCAGACGAAGGCGAGGGCGATGCCGGTGTTTCCGCTCGTCGGCTCGATGATGACGGTGTCCTTCGTGATCTCGCCGGAGGCCTCGGCGGCCTCGATCATGGCCATGCCGATGCGGTCCTTGACGGAGCCGAGGGGATTGAAGAACTCGCACTTGAGGGCGATGGTCGCCTCGACGCCTTCGGTGACGCGGTTGAGTTTGACGAGAGGAGTGTTGCCGACCGTTTCGACGATGTTGTTGTAGATTTTTCCGTGTGCCATGGAGAATGGGGGGTGAAGGGTGGAAGGATCGTTGACGGGGCGTCCGCCTCGAGGGGTGCGCGCGCAGGGGAGGATTGAACGAAACTGGCCTCCCTGCAATCCGATTTTGATCCTTCGGCCCGCCGGCTGGAGCACGCCCGCGGCGGGATCGGGGAGACGCTGGCCTGCATTTTCTTTCGTCATCGGGCGATTTAACGGTTGCGGCGGCGGCGTATTCCGTTAGAAGAGGCAACTGTAATCCTCCCCGGCCATGTCAGAACTGATCGACGCAGACGAGCTCGCCGCTCTCCTGAAGAAGCTCCCCGAGTGGGATCTTGAAAACAGCTCCATCGTGCGCGCACTGGAGTTCGACGATT
This sequence comes from Verrucomicrobiales bacterium, assembly GCA_037190325.1. Taxonomy (GTDB): domain Bacteria; phylum Verrucomicrobiota; class Verrucomicrobiia; order Verrucomicrobiales; family DEV007; genus Arctic95D-9. The sequence goes on from JBBCIU010000001.1 coordinate 22,999, forward strand.
TCATGGAGGGGATCGACTTCGTCAACGCGGTCGCCGAGATCGCCGAGGAAGCGGGGCATCACCCCGACATCGACATCCGCTGGTGCACGGTCACGCTGCGTCTCACCACCCACGATGCGGGCGGTCTTACCGAGGCCGACATCGAAGTGGCGAAGAAAATCGATACGCTGGTGGACTGAGGTCCATCCGGTGGCGCGACCGCGTCCGATTTCCGAAAAAGCTTTTCTCGCGGAAGCGCGGACGCTAGTCTCCGCGCATGGCTATCCGACCGATCCGAACGGTTCTCCTTTCGTCCGCGCTCGCCCTTGGTCTCGGGGGATGCCGCGATGCCTCGGAGGCGGGAGGCGCCGCCGGTCGCGCAACGCCGCGATACGCCTTCATCACGAACGGCGTGGCCGAGTTCTGGACCATCGCCGAGGCCGGGGCGAAGCAGGCGGGGAAGGAGCTCGGGGTCGAGGTCGGCGTGTTCATGCCCGGTTCGCTCACCGACCAGAAGCAGATGATGGAGGACGCGGTGACGCGCGGCTACGCCGGGGTCGCGGTGAGCCCCATCGATCCGGGCAACCAGACCGAGATGCTGGACCGGGTCGCGGCGACCACGAAGCTGGTCACCCACGACTCCGATGCCCCGGAATCCAGGCGTCTCGCCTACATCGGGATGGACAACTACACCGCGGGACGGCTCTGCGGCCAGCTCGTGAAGGAGGCCCTGCCCCAGGGCGGGGAGATCATGCTCCTGGTGGGGCGGATGGAGCAGGACAACGCCCGCAAGCGCCGCCAGGGCGTCATCGACGAGCTGCTCGGGCGTTCCGAGGATCCGGCGCGCTTCGATCCGCCCGGCGAGATCGCCGAGGGGAAGGGGTTCAGGATTCTCGGCACCCTCACCGACGCCTTCGATTTCGCCAGGGCCAAGGCCAACGCCGAGGACGCGCTTTCGCGGCATCCGGAAATCGACGCGATGGTCGGCCTGTTCGCCTACAACACCCCGGCGATCCTCCAGGCCCTGGAGCAGGCGGGGAAGCTCGGCAAGGTGAAAGTGGTCGGTTTCGACGAGGACGACGGAACCCTCGCCGGCGTCCAGTCGGGGGCCGTCCACGGCACCGTGGTGCAGAATCCCTACGAATACGGCTACCAGTCCGTGAGGACTCTCCATGTCCTCGCCGGAGACGGGGCGTCCGACCTTCCCGCCGATGGCTTCATCCACATTCCCGGACGGCAGATCCGGAAGGACAGCGTCGAGGCCTTCTGGGCCGACCTGAAGGCGAAGGTCGGGAAGTAGCGGGACGTCCTCAGTCCGTCGCCGTCAGTCCGAGTCTCGACCGGGCCTCGGCGAGGTAGATTCCGTCGATCTCGAAGCCGATGCAGCGGCCCACCCCCATCTCCCCCGCCGCGACGGCGGCGTGGCCGATGCCGAGAAAGGGCTCCAGCAGCGTGAGCGAGGCGGGATCGCCGCCGTGGAGGGCGATGCATTTCTTCGCGAGCTCGACGGGGAAGGTCGCGGGATGGGGTCTCTCCTTGCGGCGGGAGACGATGGTCTCGTAGGGGATGAACCAGTTGTTCCCCCGGCAGCGCCGGTCCCGTCCCGAGGTATGGCCCCAGCGGGCGATGTTGCTCTTGTCGGCGTAGGGCACGCCGACAGCGAGGCGGTCGACGGGGACCTTGCCCGTCTTCGTGAAGTGGAAGACGAACTCGTGGCAGTCGTTGAGGAAGCGCTTCGAGTTGATCGGCTTGAAGTGCCCGGCCGAGACCGGCCCGCCGCCGCGGGGCTCCACGGTGATGGACTTGATCCAGTGGATCGTGTTCTGCAGCGCGAAGAGGGGACGCAGGGCGAGGGCGAGCTCGTGGGGCATCCAGGGATTGGCGGGCGCGGCCCCCACATTGAGGAAGAAGGAACCGTCGGGCTTGAGGAGGCGCTTCACCTCTCCGGCCCATTCGAGGGACCAGGCGAGGTAGTCCGTGGGGGCGAGGGCGTCCTCGTAGCTCCCGTAGCCGATCCCGAGATTGTAGGGCGGCGAGGTCACGACGAGATCGGCCGATTCGTCGGGCAGTGTCCGCATTCCCGCGACGCAGTCGCCGAGCCGGAGATCGAAGCGGGTCGGGTAGATCGGCGCCGGAGCTTCCAAGCCCGGGATGGAGTCGGAGCCGGCCATGGCGTCAGAGAGGGGAGGGGCGGAGGCCGGACAGGGTGGGGGCGAAGCACCGGGCCGTCTCGCGGAGCCGTTCGCGGCCGCGGGCCAGGTTGCCGGCGAGGTCGTCGGAAGGATCGCGGATCTCCACGACGGGGCCGAACGCCTGTTCCAGAGAGCGGTCCTCCAGCGCCCCGCAGAAGGCGGCCGTGGCCTTGCCCTGCTCCCGGGCGAGCCGGACGACGCCGTGCGGGCCCTTGCCCTGGAGGGATTGCGCATCGAGGCGTCCTTCGCCGGTGAGGACGAGGTCGGCCCAGGCGACGGATTCCGCGAGTCCGATCCGCTCCGCGACGAGATCGAATCCGGGAGCGAGGGCCGCGTCGAGAAAGATCCTCGCGCCGAAGCCGAGTCCGCCCGCCGCGCCGGAACCGGGCCGGTCCGCCGCGGTCCGGCCCGCTTCGCCGAAGAGGGCGACGAGCCGGGCGAGGCGCGCCTCGTGGAAAGCGAAGTCCTCCTCCGCGATCCCCTTCTGCGGGCCATAGACGCGGGTGCAGCCCTCCGGGCCGAGGAGGGGATTGGTCACGTCGCAGGCGACGGTGACGCGGGGGAAGGCGCACCGCTCGGGAGGCACGATGCGCGCGACGCGTTCCAGCCCGCATGGCAGCCCGGCGAGAGCGGTTCCCTCCGCGTCCTCGAAGCGGAAGCCCAGGGCCTCGGCCAGTCCCGTGCCCCCGTCGTTCGTCGCGCTGCCGCCGATGCCGAGGAGGATCTCCGAGACGCCCGACTCCGCCGCGTGCCGCACGAGCTGTCCCGTGCCGAAGGTCGAGGCGCGGAGAGGATCCTTCGCTTGCTCGCCGAGCAAGGCGAGGCCGGAGGCCTGGGCCATTTCGATCACCGCCGTCCGGCCGCCACCATCGTCCTCGGCGAGGAGGGCGTAGCCGGCCCGTACCGGAGCGCCGAGGGGGCCGGCGACCTCGGCTTCGATCCGTTCGCCTCCCGCCGCCGCGAGCAGGGTTGCGGCGATGCCGTCGCCTCCGTCGGCGATGGGGAGAAGGCGGATTTCGTGCGGCGTTGCCCCCAGTCCCTCGCGCAGGCCGGCGGCAAGGGCCTCGCAGGCCTCGGGGGCGGTGAGGGAGCCTTTGAACTTGTCGCAGGCGACGAGGATCTTCATGGCGGAAGGAAGCCCGTGCTGACGTCTTGGACGGCGACGGAGAAAAGCATCTCCGCTCAGATCCTGCGGATGGAGATCACCTCGTCGATCAGATCGGCGAGTTCGTCCTCGTCGTCGGTCTCCTGAATGGCCCGCTTCAGATCCGAGGGATCGGACGGAGGCTCGACGACGGTTTCGGACTCGCTTTCTGCCGCGGGGGCGGCTTCCGCCTTCGGGAGGGGCGGCGCTTTGGCGATGCCGAAGTCGCTTTGGAGGACGTCGTCGATCCCCGTTCCCTCCGGAGCGCCGCCGCGGACGATGCGGAGGACGCCGTCCTCGCCGGGGACGAGGCGGAGGCGGGAGGCGGGAGCGAAGCACGAAGCCGTCAGCGGACTCTGCGTCGCCACGAAGAGGCGCGGGGGATCCGCTTCGGCGAGCGAGCGGTAGAGCGGGATCAGGTCGAGGACCAGCTCGGGATGGAGCCCCTCCTCGGGGGTGTCGAGGAAAAGGGCCTCCGCCCCGCGCGTGGCGGCGAGGCCGGTGCGGAGCAGGGCATTGCGCAGGGCTCCTCCGAGCCGCTCTGCGGCGACGGGCCTTCCCGAGGGATCGAAGAAGGATCCATCCTCGCAGCCGAACTCCGCGCGGAGACCCGAGGGGGCGAGGAGGCGGTTCCACGCTTTCTTCAGAAGGGGAAGGGCGAGGGGCGACGAAGCTTCGAATTCACGCTCGACTTCGGCGACCGTCTTTTCGCGGTTCTCCGGAGCGCGGAGGAAGCGGTGGAAGGCCTCCTGCCGTTCGTGCAGGCAGGATCCCAGGAAGGAAGAGAGATCGTCTCCGGCCTCTCCGTCGACGAGGCAGCGGTCCGGGTCGAACCAGAGCGCTCCGGTGGAGGCGAATCCGGGCGCCGATTCCAGAACGAGATCCTCGGGGAAGACCGTCCGCAGCTCCTCGAAAGGAGGCGGATCCGTAGCCAGCGTCTCCCATGGCTCCGTCGCTTCGATTTCGGGACGGAAGACATGGCCGTCGCCACCGCCGAAGGGTTTTGCAAGATAGAGGTCGCCCCCTTCGCCGAGGGCGTATTTGGCCAGGAACCAGCCTTCCTCGGACTCCATCCAGCGGGGCTGGCCGGTGATCGCCTCGTGCAGGCGCGCGAGAAGGGTGCTCTTGCCGGATCCGTTCGGCCCGATCAGGCACACTTCCGCCAGAGGAGTGCCTGTGTCGGGATCGGTGAGATCGAGATCGAGGAAGGGCAGCCGGGGATCGCGGACCAGCAGCAGCCGTTTGAGAACGGGGATGTCGGACATAAAGCGGAAGGATACGCGGAAGTGGCGTTCGCTCAACCGGGAACGCGGGGAGGCAGCCTGGAGCCGCCGTACCCGGTGGGAAAGGGAAAGGTGCGAAGGTGGGAGGGTCCCGGCCTCCGCGCGAGGTCGATGACCTCGCCTACAAGCATAGGAGGCGATGCACCTGCCCTACAGAAACGACGTGAGAACATCTGTAGGACGGCCGCTCCCTTCCACTTTCCCACCTTTCACGGCCCGCTTCCGCCCCTACCGCTGCGGTGGCCCGGCTTCGCGGACGAGGGAGCCCTGCTCCTCGCTCATGACGAGCAGGCTGAGGCGCTCGACGCGGTCGAGTTCGTCGGTGCTGAGGCTGGCGTAGTCGAACTGCCCGCGCAGGTCGGTGTAGCCGTCCTTGAAGAAGCGCGTCGAGCCGTCCTTCATCTTCGCATAGACTTTCACGTAGGCGCGGCCGACGGGCTTGCCGTTCTCCTCGTGGCGCAGCTCGAGGCGTCCGTAGCCCTCGGTGAGGCGGAGGTCGAGGCGGTTCGAATAGACCGCGGCCGAGCTCGTCCGTCCCCCGCCGACGACCTCGACGAGCACGTTCTTGCTCGCGAAGGCCTGCGGCACGGAGAAGGCGAGGTTCGTTCCGTCGGCGGGCAGCTCCTTCGTCTCGACGAGGTTGGGACGGATGAAGGCGAAGCCCCCGCTACCCGCCGAGACGAAGGGACGGCTGGAGAAGAGGAATTCGAGATCCATCTCGTAGTAGTTCACCGTGACCGACTTCAGGTTGCGGTGGCGCAGGGACAGCTCGCGGCCCGTGGCGCTGAGCTCGAGGAAGGGCTCCTTCGCGGAGAGGCGTTCGATCTGTCCTTCCCGCGTCTCCTGGTCGGGATCGGCGTTCTCTCCCGCGATGGCGGAGACCTGCTTGGCGACCTCGGCGAAGGACTTGCGCCATTTCTCCACCGGATATTCCGCATAGGCGTCGGCGATCGCCTTGGCGGCGGCGGGGTCCTCGCGGTGGAAGGCGTGGTAGGCGCGCAGATAGTCGTATTGCACCTTCGGGACGACTTCGGCCTCGGGCACGGAGTCGAGCCAGGCGAGCGCCTCCTCGATGCGGTCCTGGAGGGAGAGATAGGCGGCGACGGCGAGGCAGTCCTCGGCGCCGAGTTCCGGCCGGTGCGCGAGCAGGTCGAGGAACTCGCCGTATTGCGCGCGGAAGCGATCGTTGAGGATGCGGTGGTCGCGCCCGAGCCGATGGGCGCGGGCGTTGACGAGCGGAGCGTAGTCGAGATGCTGATGCCAGTGCCGCTCGACCGGATCGAGGCTGACGAGCTCGCATTCGATGGCCTTGCCGCAGCGCGAGAGGAAGTCGTCCCGATGCTTCAGATACTCCCGGGCGATGCCTGCGTCGTTGTGGTGGAGGCCATAGCTCCACAGGATGGCGTCGTAGCCATGGCGCGACCCGATCAGGGCGGTCGCCTGCCGGAGGAAGTCGACGCTCTCGCGCGCCCGCCAGGCGACGCGGTGGAGGTCGAGGCGATGCAGGTTGTTCGCGGCGAGGTAGTCGAGCACCTGCTTCTCCGTGCCGTATTGGGAAAGGTAGTCCCAGGAGGCCTCGTCGAGGTCGGAGAGGGTGTCGACGACCTTCAGCGAGCGGGCCTCGCCGGCGGCGATGGACTGCTCGCCCTTCGTGACCTGCACGGGGTAGAGGGCGAAGGTTCCGTCGTCCGAGGAGGCGGGGAAGTAGAACATCGTCTCGATGCGCTCCGTCGAGAAGGCGGCGAGGTTGAGGGGGTGGGACTTCGTGTAGTCGCCGCCCGCCACGGGCACGGCCCCTTCGGGGATCTGGACGAGGAGGTCGAGGCGGTGGGCCGAGGAGGTCGGATTCGTCACCACCACCTGCGAGGCGTAGACCACCCCGGAGAGGAATTCGCCGGTGACGAACTTGTCGACCATCTGTCCGTCCTCCTCGCGGTGGCGGTCGTCGGCACGGAGGAAGTTCTGGCTCACGAGGATGGGTGTCGTGCCTTCGGCGGGCGGCGCCTCCTCGATCTCCTCGTGGAAGACGACCACCGGCGAAGCGGCGGTGAGCTTGAAGACATTGTCGGTGACTTCGGTCCGGTGCTCCTCCGAGGCAAAGGGCAGGTCGAGGACGGAAAGGGCGAACATCGCCTCGGTGAAGTTCGAGGTCGCGGCGGGGAACTCGCGCGAGTAGAAGCCCCCTTCGCCGTTCCAGTTCGCGAAGTCCCGCCAGAAGCGGTTCACCGTGACGAGATCGGCGTTCTGTGTGGCGATGGGCAGGCGACGGTAGTTGTTTTCGGCGAGCTCCTTGGTCTTGTCGAGGGTTTGGTAGAGGGCTTGTTCCTTGGCGCGTTCGAGGAGGGCCTCGTCGGCCACCGCCAAGCCAAGGGCCGGCATCGGTGCTGGCGGAGCGGCGGGCATGGGAGCGGCTTCGGCCATCGGTGCGGCGGCAGTCGTCGGCTTTGCGGCGACTCCACGTCGCTGCAGCCCGGGACTTTCACGCATCGCGCCGCTGCCACTGGCGAAGACAGGAGCGGCAAACGCATCGCTTGACACCTGTCCGGCATCGGCAAAGCCAAGCACGTCCGCCCCGCGTCCGCGCAGCGCCCGCCGGTAGAGGAAGGCGTCGCGCTCGGGATCGGGGGGAAGGAGCTGGTGCAGGTGGGTGACGTAGGTGGCGGTGTTGGCGCGCTCGTCCTCGCCGATCCGGCGGGCGAGGAGGATCCGCTCGACGATGTTGAGACGACCGAATTCCCAAGGGGCGAGGTAGCGCTCCAGCGGCTCCTCGAGGAGATAGCGGTCGAGGAAGGTCTTGTCCTTCTTGTTCGCGAGGTAGGGCTTCACGACGGCCTTGAAGAATTCGGGATCCTTCCGCGAGAGGAAGAAGTGCAGTTCGTGGCAGGCCTGTTCGGAGTAGATCGCTCGCTTTTCCGTCTCGTCGAGGGAGGCCCAGTTCGCGACGAAGGCGAATTCGGCGAGGCCCTCGTCTCCGCTGATCCCGAGGAGCGTCTTGTAGACATCGCCGATCGTGCCGTAGGGCTGCACTTCGGAGGAGCGGAAGTCCGAAACGGTCAGGGTTTGTCCCGGTCTCAGCAGAGTGGCCTTGCGGCGCTGGGTGAAGCGCTTCGACGGATCGAGGGTCGAGTCGAGGCGCAGATCGCGGATCGCGGCCCCGCCTTCGGGCTCCGGCAGGGCAAGCGTGCGGGAGACGGTGTCCGTCGCGTTCACCGCGACGAGGTGGACGTGCTGCCGGTCGCCGAGTTCGGCGAGGTCGAGGGAGAGCGTGCCGTCCTCGCCGGGCTGGAGGTTGGTCAGGACCACGGCCTGGCGGGCGAGGAAGTTGAGGCTGGGCGTCTGGTCGGCCGCGACGGGGGCGAAGGCGGCGGGAGCGGACGGCGGCGCCATGCCCCCGCCTGCGGCGCGCTGGGCTGCGAGCGACCCCTCGCTCTTGCGGTAGGCTTCGCCTTGGCTCGCCTCCTTCACGCCGGTCTGCGTTTCGCTCAATTCCCAGGGATTGAGGAGCAGGCCGGGACGGGCGAGGAGGTTGCCGGGGAATTTCTTCGCGCCGCGCCGCTCCAGGATGTAGCGGTATTCCTCGCCGATGTCGCGACCGGAGACATAGCGCGAGAGTTCCGCCCCGCGAAGGATCTCGAAGAGGGTGGGCGGCGCGGCGTGGGCGAGGCTTATGTAGGGATCGAATTCCGGCAGGAAGCGCGTCGCGACGAGATGGAGGCGGGTCGCCGCGTCGGCATTGCCGAGGGAGACGAGCAGCTTTCCGTCCTTGGCTTCGGCGGAGGCGATGCGGAGCGGCTTCGACCCGGGAAGGCGCAGGTGCCGGTCGCGGGAGAGGGCGTGGCCGAATTGTTCCGTCTCGGGGGCCGTGACCTTGAGAGCGATGGGCCGGTCTTCCTCCTTGAGGAAGACTTCGTAGTTTCCGGGCTTCAGGTCTTCGAGGCGCACCACGCCGGGCTCGAACTTCGCCGCGGAGAAGGCGTCCTCGGCCACGGTGCCGGCGCGCAGCTCGAATACCGCGAGTGCGGCGCGTCCGCTGGCGCTGCCGTGGGGGAGCGGAATCTCGACCGTTTCCCCGGCTTTGGCGTGGAGCGTCGCGGAACGGGAGACGCGGTCCCTGGCGAAGGTCCAATGGCGTGGGGGCAGGCCGCCGGAATGGCAGGAGACCGCCGCGATTCCCGGCAAGGGACCGAGGTCGATGCGTCCGTCCGCGTCGCTCTTCAGCGTGGCCTCGATGGGCTCGGCGAACTCGCGGTGGTGGAGGCTGAGGGAGACGGCGCGGTCCGCCATGGCCTCGCCGCTGCGGCCCAGGACCTGGACGACATAGCGTTCTCCGAGACGGCTGAGATGGGCATCCGCGGTGAGTTCCTGCAGTTCCACCCCGTTGACTCCGAAGAGGCGGGAGGCGGAGACGTCGGTCCGCTCTCCGGCCTTCGTCACCGATTCGATCTTTCCGGTGAGGTCGATCCTCACCGACCGCAGGCGCGCCGGCACGCGGAAGGTGTGGAGGGACTCCCGCCCGTCGGCGAGAGCGAAGTCCGTCGCCTCGCTGATCGACTCGATCCCGTCGAGATCGGTCGTCGTCACGATGAGCTTCGTTTTCTCCAGACGCGAAAGCGAAACCGGCTCGCCGTTGAGGCTCAGCACGGGCCGCACCGCCACGGTCGACTCGGCGCCGGGGAGGAGGGTCTCCTGTTCGAGGAGGAATCCGGCATCGAAGGCATAGTTCTCCTGCGGCAGCGCGATCTTCGCGAGCGAGGCGAAATCGCCGTCGGCGAGGACCACGGACACGGTCCCGGCTTCGGAGAAGGGGAGGAGGATGAGGCCCTTCTCGTCCGCCTCGTAGCGCCGCCCGCCGAACCAGGCGGCGGCCTTGGGCACGGGCTGGTTCGCCTCGTCCACCACCGCGACGAGCTCGCCGCCGACGGTCGTGCGGGTCAGGGGCTGCAGCTCGCCCTTGCGCACGAGCGCGCGCGAGCTGATGCCGTTCCCGATCAGCTCGATCACCCAGACGCCGCGCTTGCCCTTGAGCGAGTCGAAGCGGAAGGTCTCGACGCGCCGCCGGATGGGAGCCTCCCCGTAGCGGTGCACGGTCTCCTCGTTCGCGACGAGGCCGTCGAGGTCGAGGTCGGTGTTGATCTCCTCCCCGCGCTCGCGGTAGTAGTTCAGGGCGTTGATCTCGTAGACCTTCACGATCAGCTCGGGCACGTTCTTCAGCGTCGCGGTCAGGACGACCTCGTCCGCGGCGGCGAGATGCTCGGGATTGGTCGGGGCGAAGGCGATCTCGACGCGGTCCTTCAGCGCCTGCACCTGCGCAGGGCCGAGGCGGGAGAACCACTGCCGGGCGTCGCCGAGGCCGTTCAGCAGCTTCGTCTCGGCGAAGACGTGCTCCAGCCAGGTTTCGTCGAGGTAGGGAGAGAAGCGGGCCGTGCCGTCGGCCTCGACGAAGAAGTGCTCGAGGTATTCCCGCACGAGAGCCTCGTCCGTGCCGATCGGAGGCAGGCCGAGGGTGGCGGAGTGGTCGGCGCTCAGATCGACGGCGGCGATGCCGCGCTGCTGCTGTTCGCGCAGGTAGTCGGCCCGGACGTAGGGCAGGGGACGGGGCAGTCGGAGGTATTCGAGGAACTCCTCCTCGGGATGTTCGCCGCGTTTCCGGGCGAGGTCGAGGCGGCGGTGGAGGACGGCGGCCTTCATCGAGGCGAAGGCGGGGGGCAGGGTCCCGACATAGTCCCAGACGCGGTCGAGGTGGGCGCGTTCGGCCTCGGGATTGCGGTGGACGAGCTCGTCGCCGCCGGGCTGGAGGCGGAGGAGGCGGGTCTCGACGAAGCGCGGATCCTGTGCGAGCTCGGGCTGCAGACCGGCGAGTTCGTCGAGCTGGGCGAGGGTGAGGCGGCGGTGGATCTCGAATTCGCCGAAGCCCTTGCTCTCGCGGCTGCGGAGGTCGGCGGCGATGAGTCCGACCAGCGGCTCGTGGTCGGGATGCCGGAGGCGGGAGAGAAGCTGGCGGCGCTGCGCGGGCTTCAGGTCGGCCTGCTGGCGGAGGAGGGCGTCGAGTCCCGCGTCGGAGACGCCGCCGAGGTCCGCACGGGCGAGCGCCTTGTTCAGGAAGGCCTCGCGCGAGACGAGGGCGGGGTCGAGGCGCGTGGGGAAGTCGGGCTTCGCATCGAGCCGCTCCTGCTGGTGGTCGAAGGAGAGGGCCAGCTCCTTCTTCAGGTAGGCGAGGGTCTTGCCGGGATCGTCGCCGTAGGTCAGCAGGGCCTGGCGGTTGCGGATTTCGAGGAGGCGTTCCGTTTCTCCGTGACTTTGTTGCCAGGATTCGAGAAGAGCCTCGACCTCGGCGAGACGCCCCTCGTTCTGCGCGTGGAGGGCGGAATAGTAGAAGAAGTCCTCCGTGCCGGGGATCAGTTCCTTGAGCGCTTCGGCGCGGTCCTCGGCCAGGGCGAAACGTTCGAGGAATCCGATCTCGCCGTCGGCGCGGACCTGGGTGAGGGAAAGGGGCACGAGCATGAGGGAAAGGAGACGGGTGGGCTTCATGGCGGGCGGGGGGAGAGCGGTTCGTTTCTACCTTAACGGAAGAGCCGACGTTTCAAGTAGCCCGAAGTTGTAAAGAAAATGTCTGGGCGGGGTGGAGAGGGCAGAGACGTTCGCGGGACTTCTCCGGTCGAGGCGCCAGGCGACCTTCATCGAAGCTCCCACGAGCTTCGCTACCCTGCCTCCCGTGCCCCTCGCCTCACGGCTTCAGCACAAAATCGCCGAACTCCGCAAAGCAGGGACGAGTCGGTGCCCAGCTTTTGTCCGATCCTCCGTGAAAGGTTTCGAAGTCGATCGAGTCGATCCCGAAGGCGGCGACGCTGCGCCATTCGAGGTCGTCCCGGCTCGCGACTTCGCGCTCCTCGCCTTCGCCGGCACGGATCCAGACGCGGACGACGCCGTTCCGCTTGCCCGGATCGTTCATCGTCACCCGAACCTTCACGTGCAGATCGATCTCTTCGGGAAAGCGGAAGTCCTCGGGGAAGGGGACTCGGTCGCCGTAGCGGTCGGGCTGGTTCTTGTGGTAGAGATAGGCTTCGCCGCGTCCTTCCTTGCGCCACATGAGACGGGCGGAGAAGCCGTTCGTGCCGTCGGCGGGACGGCCTCCGCTGACGTTTCCGGGACCGCCGCAGAGGCCCGGCAGCTTGCCGCCTTTGACCCAGTCGAAGTCCTTGTCGAAGCGCAGCGTGTAGCTCAGCTCGGCGGTTTCGCGCCGTGCCACGGGGAAGCGCCAGCCCGCGCCGTTCTTCGAGGGGCCGATCTCGCCGACGCGGTAGGAGACGCGCAGGCGGAAATCTCCGCCGCGTGCGACGACGGAAAGATTTCCTTCTTTCACCCCGTCCTGCCATCCGCAGCCGGGCCAGTCGCGCTTCCATCGTTCGACGGTGTAGGGGCCGGGCGGGCCGGAGAGGGGAATGGCGAGTTCCTCCGCTGCCGAAGCGGCCGCAAGCGCCGTCAGGGCGAGGACGGGAAGAAAGGCGCGGGGGAGAGTCATGCGGAATCTTCGCTCCCCGGCGGTCGTCCGCAAGCATGGCCCTGCAAAGAGAGGTGGGCCGCAAGGAGGGGTGCGAAAAAGTAAGCCTCCCGATTTGGCCTGAATTTTGGGCTTGGCGCGACCCGCTTGTTGTCTATTCTATGGGCGGATCTCCGTTATCCGGGATCCACCCCTCAATGCCATTCTGCCCTTTCATTTCCTGCCTTCCGGGTGGGCTTTACCATGCCGTGCCCATGAGCCTTGCGGTGACGGTGCCGCAGGCGATGGAGTTCATTTCCCAGCACGCCCTCGTCTCCGTCGCCGTGGCGGGTGTCTTCGGGCTCCTGGTGGGATGGCTTGCGAAGCGCCGGTCGGCCGACGGCGGCGTCTCCGTCCAGGTGGAAGCGTCCGCGTCCGGCGTTCCCGAGATGAAATGGCGTCACGAGAAGCTCGTGCTCGTCGAACGGCAGCAGGTGGAGAAGCAGCACCGTCTCGATGCGTTTGCCGAGACTTTCCGGCATTGGGAGACGAAGGAGGAGCAGGCCGCCGCCTTGCGGACCTTCGTCCTCGCCGAACGGGTGCGGGAGGCCCGGCAGAAAGTGGGATCGGATCTCTCCCGGATGAAGGCGGTGCGCGACCGGCTCGACGAGATCGCCGCGCCGATGGAGCGCGGGCGCGAGGCGGTGGGCGCCTGTCGCGGGATGGCCGAGGCCCAGGCCGTCCGCTTGGGCGAAGCGCGCGAAGCGCTGCGGGCCATCGCCGACGAGATTCTGAGGATCGAGAGGGCCGAGGAGGGGCGTGGCCCGGATTTCTCCGATCTGGGCGGTCTGCGCCGGCATCTGAGGGATTTGAAGGGCCGGATCGTCTCCCTCCCCCAAGGCTGGGCGACTTCCGGAGAGGAGACGGATCGGCGCATCCGCGAGCTGCTCGCGACGGTGGACGAACCGGCGCTCGGTCCGGTGCGTGAAGTGCTCTTGGTGGACGGCTCCCTCACCGCCTCGCTCGACGGCGTGGCGAGCATCGACTTGCCCGGCGCCGTCGGAGCGGCGATCGCCGCTCTCGACCGTCTGGCGAAGTCGAAGGAGGAGAAACGGGACGAACCTCCTTCGGAACCCGAGGAAGGGGAAGGGTTGCCGGAAGCGTTGATTTCGGACAATTCCTTCGGCGAGGCGGCCTTCGATTTCGGTTTTCCCGCTCCGCAAGCGCCCATGCCGGGCTTCCTCGGGCCGGAGAGCGTCTCCATTTCCCCGCCGCGTCCCGCCAAGGGATTCCATGATCTGACGAACGGGGTCGAGAGGCGCCCGGAAGCGTCCTCGGGGGAGGTTTCTTCGCTGGCCGAGGAAGGCGAGCGCAGTCTCGTCCTGTTCTGTTCGAACGACGTCGAGCTGTGGGGCAAGACCATCTATCGTGGCGCCCGCTGCCGAGCCCGCGCCATCGAGGAGTTTCCCGCGTGGGCGAGTTGGATTTCGATCCGCCGTCTCGACACGGGCGAGCGGGTCTTCGCCCCTATTCGCACCGCGAACTTGAGAAATGGTCAGAGCGCCGATCCCTTCGGCTTCAACGGCACGAACGAACTGTTCTATGGCGCGAGGCATCTCGGACTGTTCTCGGAATCCTGTCCCAACGAGGTCGAGACCCGCTTCACCTATGGCGGCTGGGGCTTCGGCCACCGGGCCCATGAGGTCGCTCCCGAGGTCGAGCAGCTCCAGGCGGCTGGCTGGGAAGGGCGCGAGATCCCTTCCGACACCGTCTTCGAGATCGTGATCCACGAGGAGCTGCCTTCCCTCGGTCCTGGCGACCGTTTGCTGGAATGGCCGAAGCGCTAGTCTAGGCCTTCCTCTTCAGGAGGCGAGAAGCGGTTTCGTTCGAGAAGCAAGGCAGTCGCCGTCTTGCCCCGAGGCGAAGGAGAAGGAATTGCCTTGAAGGAAAGGTTGGAAAATTGTTGATAAAAATAATAATTTTGATAAATTTCATATCAAATCATGCGGCTATTTCACTTCCTCCCTTCCATCCCTTGAGTTCCGCTCCTCTTTCGGGCGAAGAGCTTCTGGGCTTTTCCGCCGGTCTTATCGATTTCCGAGACATGAACCCTTCGATCCAAGCCCGTTTGCGTGATGGACTCACGGCCCCGGCCTGCCATCATCATCCCCCGGCGGCGCGTGCTTCAACCGCCTTCGCGGGGGCTTCCCTCGACGACGGCGAGTTCTTCGTCCACGAGACGCTTGCCGCGCTCGACACGCTCGAGAGCGGTTGGCGAGAACTGACGCCCGAGGACGCGGCCCCCTTCCAGACCTATGCCTGGAATGCGGCTTGGTATGGAGGCTACGCGACGGGAGGGTTTCGCCCCCTGATTTTCGAGCTCCGGCGAGGCGGCGTTGCGGTGGCGATCCTGCCATGCTACCGGGAGGGAAGGTCGGTGCGTCTCGTCGGCGACCGGATCTGCGGCTATCAGGATGCGGTGGCCGGGAATGCGGACGACGTTTCCATCTTGCTCAGGCACGTCCGCGCGTGGCTGGATCGGGAGGGAAGAGGCTGCCATTTCCGTTTCGAGCGATTGTCCGGCGAAGGTTTTCTCCGTTCCGTCCTGCGCGATCCCGAGTGCCTCCCTGCGGCTTCGCTGCGTTTCGAGAAACTCTACGCACTGTGCCCACGCGTCGAGCTGCACGGAGGACTGGAGGGCTACCTCGCTTCGTTGCCGCGAAAGAAGCGGAGCGATTTCCGGCATTCCTTGAACCGATTCGACCGCGAAATTTCCGGGGCGGAAGTCTCGGTTCTGCGCGATGCCGAGATTCGCATCGACGATCTGTGGCACGCGGCCGCCTTCCATGTGGCGCATTCCCGCAAGGAGGGAGAAAGCCCCTTCCACGACCATCGCCTGATCGATCTTTTCTCCCGGGTGTCGAAAGATCCCGAGGTGGGATTCCAGCTCGCTTTCCTGACTTCGCACAACGAGCTGCTGGCGGTGGATTTCGGGTTCGTGCGCGGAGGGCGCTACTATGGCTATCTGGGCGCCTACGACCGCACCTACGCCCGGCTCGCACCGGGGAAATGCCTGCTCTTGAAGCGCATCGACCGCTGGGCGGCCGAAGACGGGGTGCATACGCTCGATTTTCTCGAGGAGGCCGAGGACGACAATGGCGGCATCGCCGGAGACCTCGCCTACGACGTGTGGTCGATGCGGTTCATGTCCGACGACTTTCGCAATCGCTTCCGTCGCGCGGGCCTGGAGACCGACAAACGGCTCCGGCGGATCGCGAGGAGGGCCTTCAGGATGGAGGACGGCTTGGCGAGGTAGTCGGACTTTCCCTGTGTCCTTGCGGATGGAGACCCGAGGGGCTCTGCGGATTCGAGTCAGCGCACCGAACGCAGGTAGGTGCCGTCCATCTTGATCTTCAGGCCGAACTCCTTGCGTCCCGGCGTTTGGGCGTCGAGCTCCTTCGACCAGAGCACCTCCCAGTGGGCGGCTTCTCCGCCGAGGAGCTTGGCTCCCTTGTAGACGATCTCGGCGATGTAGACGGTGCCCTCGAGACCTCGCGTGGCGAGATCGTTCTGGGCGATGGCGGCGGCTTCGGGCGCTTTGAGCGCCGGAACGTTGGCCAGGGCGGGGAGGCAGAGGGAGAGGGCCACGATGACGAGAAAGAGCGGTTTCATGATGGGGATGACGGGAGCAGGGTAAAGCATGGCCGGGCCGGCCGTCAATCGAGGATCGCGACGGCCATCGAGGCGGTCGGGCGTCGGCGGACCCATGGCGCGTTTCCGCCGGCAGCGGGCATTGTCCTATCGGGTTTTTCGATTAGCTCTCTTCATCAAGAGATCCGATCACCGGATGACATGATGAGTTCTGCCAGATCCACCGCACGGTCCGTTTCGCTCGTGGAAGTCGCCAGTTCCTCGATTTCGGAGTGGATCGCCGGGGCCAAGCCCGACGCCCGAGGGGAGATCTGGCTGCCTCCGCTGCAGCAGATGGCGCAACAAGTGGGCGTGAGCCGCAGCGTGCTGCGGGAATCGATCAAGCAACTGGAAATCCAGGGACGGCTGGAAACCCGTCATGGGGTGGGAGTCCGGGCGATCGACCAGTTGCACCGCCCCGTCAGTGCG
The DNA here is from genome assembly GCA_037190325.1 of Verrucomicrobiales bacterium. GTDB lineage: Bacteria > Verrucomicrobiota > Verrucomicrobiia > Verrucomicrobiales > DEV007 > Arctic95D-9. The sequence continues at coordinate 39,193 of JBBCIU010000001.1, forward strand.
GCGGTCCATTTGCTTCTTCCCGAAGAGACCGCCCGGCTGCGCCATCTCGTCGAGGCTCGCGGTATGTTGGAGCCGGCCCATGCGTCCTTCGCTGCGGAACGGGGCAGCGACGAGGATCTCCGACAGCTCGAAGCAATCCATGAGCGGCTCGTGGGGAGCCGGCATGTGGAGGACGCGGTCCGGGCCGATAGATGGTTTCACGAGGAGCTCGCCCGCATCTCCGGAAACCGCATTTCGCAGCTCATGTTTCGATCGCTGTCGGACCTGATGGGCGACAGCCTTTCGCGAGGCTATGCGAAATTCGGCACGGATTCCGCCATCGAGGAGCATCGGCGCATCCTTTCCGCCGTCGTCCGACGGGAACCTGCCGAAGCGGCCCGGGCGATGATCCTGCATCTCTCCACCACGTTGCGAGAACTCGAACTCCCCCCAACCAGCGATTTCGTCCATCCATGATACGCCATACCGTTGTTTTCACTCTCAAGCATGACGTCGGTTCCGCCGAGGAGCGCGCCTTCCTCGATGCGGCCCAGGAACTGGCCAAGATCCCGTCGGTGCGGAAATTCGAGCGCCTCCGGCAAGTGGGGAAAAAGAACGATTTCACCCTTGGGCTCTCCATGGAGTTCGACGACGAAGAGGGCTATGAGGCCTACAGCCAGCATCCCGAGCACGTGCGCTTCGTGAAGGAGCAATGGGTCCCCCAGGTCGCCCGCTTTCTTGAGCTCGATTACGAACCGTATCCGTGAACCCGACCCGACGGGCCGGGTTGTGGCGGGACGCCGCCGCCCTGCCAATCCGAGGGGAGGGCAGGGTCCCCCCATCCCTCTCGTCAAACCCACCCTTCGACAGACCTACCCAACCATGCACCGCCCTCTTCTCGTCGCCCTGTCCCTGGCCGGTTGGGTTTTTTCCGCGCACGCCTCGCAACTTCACATCGGAGCCACCACCGTGGACATCACCCCGGAGGAGCCCGTCGCCCTCTCCGGACAACGCCATGTCCGCATCGCCAGGGAAAACGCCACCCGCATCCATGCCGTCGCCCTGGCTCTGGAATCGCGCGACGGAGACCGGTCGCTCGACCAGGCCGTGTCCGTCTCCTGCGACCTCGTCGCGATCCGGACCGGCCTTCTCGACCAGCTCCGCGAGCGTCTCCAAGGCAAGCTCGAGGGTCTCGATTTGAACAAGGTCTTTCTCAACGCCACCCACACCCATACCGCTCCGGTCACCTTGGAGAGCGGCAACTACCAGATCCCCGAAAGCGGCGTGATGCAGCCCGAGGCCTACACCGATTTTCTTCTCGGCCAACTGGAAAGAGCCGTGATCGAAAGCTGGGCCGGGCGCCAGCCCGGCAAAGTCGGCTACGGGCAGGGGCAAGCGGTGATCGCCCAGAACCGCCGTGCCACCTACGCCGACGGCAGCGCCCAAATGTACGGCAAGACCAACGTCGCGGACTTCCGCGGCATCGAAGGCCACGAGGACCACAATCTCGACGTGCTCTTTTTCTGGGATCTCCAGGGCGGGCTCCTCGCCACCGCCGTCAACGTGCCCTGTCCCAGCCAGGAGGTCGAGGGGCTCAGCGTGCTGCACGCCGACTTCTGGGATCCCGTGCGTCGTCAGCTCAGGGAGAAATACGGGGAAGCCCTCCACGTCATCGCCTGGACCGGAGCCGCAGGCGACGTGGTGTCGCGTCCGCTCTTCGACAAAAAAGCCGACGAGCGGATGAGGCGTCTGCGCGGACTCACCCGCCTCGAAGAAATGGCCCGCCGCCTCGTCCGCGGCTGGGAGGAAGCCTACGAAGCCGCCCGGCTCGAGCCCCTGGCCGATCCCGTGCTGAAGCATCGGGTCAAGCTCCTCGAGCTGCCCCTACGCGCCGTCATGCCGGAGGAATTGGAAAAAGCCAGATCCGAAATGGCCAGATTGGCAAACGATCCCGCCCAGGTTTGGAACTACCACTGGAACAAACGCGTCGTCGACAAGCACGAAGCCATGAACAACGGCACCGCCAGACCCTTTGAGATGGAGCTGCACACGTTGCGTCTCGGCGACGTCGCCATCGCGACCAATCCCTTCGAACTCTTCACCGCCTACGGCATTCAAATGAAGGCCCGCAGCCCCGGCGTGCAGAGCTTTCTCATCCAACTGTCCGGTCCCGGCACCTATCTGCCCACCCCTTCCGCCGTACGGGGAGGTGGATACAGCGCTGTGATCCAGAGCAGCGCCGTCGGCCCTGAAGGAGGGCAGATTCTCGTCGACGAGACGGTGGCCGAGTGGTCGAAGATGTGGTGATCTCGCGTCTCAGGCCCGAGAGCCCACCGGCGCACAGGGCAACGCGTCCATCCCGCTCGCTTGAGCACGCCTCACGGCTTCGCCTCCTCCACCTCGATGCGGTCGAGGCCGAACATGTGGCGCGGCAGGGCGGCGGGATTGGCACCGGTGAGATGCACGTCGATCTGGAGCGGTTCGGTCGGACTGACGTTGACGTTCTCGAAGCGGATCGGCTGGCCCGGGAGCACCTTTTCGGTGTAGAGGTCGGCTTCGCGGAGCTGCCCGTTGACGGCCACGCGGATGGTGGCGTAGTCCTTCGCGGTGGTGGGGAAAAGGGTGACGCGACGGGTGCCGGGCGTGAGCCCCCCGACTTTCAAGGTCAGGACGTCGCCTGGATTTCCCCCGGTCCACCAGAGCTGGCCGTTCTCCGACCAGGCCGGGCCGAAGCCGGCCATGTTCTGGGATCCGACCTGGCCGCTTTTCGCGAGTGCTTCTCCGACGAGTGCTTCGCCTTCGATGCGGACCACGCCTTCGGCCGGAGGCGGCACCGCGCTGGCCGGATCGACCGAGGTTTTCTCGCCGGGCAGAGGCACCTGCACGGGGCTGGCGAGATACTTCACGAGATCGGCGACTTGGTCGATGGGGAGAGCGTCGAAAAGTCCGGCGGGCATGAGCGACTGAGGCAGCTCCTCGCGCTTCGCGACGTCGGCGAGCTTCACGTCGACGAGTGCCCCGCCGGGCAGGGCGAGCTTCGCGAATTCCGGCGTTTCTCCGCGGACCATGCCGCCGAGGGTGGAGCCGTCCTTGAGAGTGAAGAGGTTGAGCAGGTAGTCCTTTCCGACGACCGCACTGGGCGCGAGAACGTTCTCGAGGACATAGGCCAGGTCGGCGCGGTTCGAGCCGGTGAGGTCGGGTCCGAGCGGGACGCCCTCGCCGAAGAGCGGGTGGCAGGTGCCGCAGGTGGTCGCGTAGACCTGGCGGCCGCGGGAGGCGTCGGCCATGGCCATGGCGTTCGGACTCAACCTCTTTTTCCAGGATTCGATCGAAGCGGAAAGTTGGGCGAGATCGACCTCGGCGCCGCCGCGGACCCAGTTGCGTTCGATGAGGGCGTCGATGCCGGGATCGTTGAAGCGCGCGAACTGGTCGATCAGCACGGGCGAGACGAGGGAGGAGGGGAGGGTCTTCGCGTCGACGGCCTCGAGGAGGACGAGGGCCGAGTCGGGTTTGGCGGCGAGGAGGTTGATGGCCTCGTTGCGCAAGGCGAGGGGGAAGGAGGCGAGTCGCGGCACCAGGGCTGCCGCGGTTTCCGCGCCGGGATGCTGGCGCAGGGCGGCGACGGCGGCGGGTTGCAAGGCGGGAGTCGAGAGGAGTTCGCGGGCGAGGACGCCGAGTTCGGAATCGCGTCCGGCGGCGAGGAGCTCGACGGCCTCGATGCGGACGGCGGCGGACTGCCTTTCCTCGCGGGCGATGCCCCGCCATTTCGGAAAGAACTCGGGATCGCCGAAGCGCGCTCCGAGACGTGCGAGCACGTCGCCGACGGCGGGAGCGCTTTCGGCGAGGAGCTTTCCCCGGGTCTTCGCCTCTTTCCATCCGGCCGGCTCCTCCACCGGCGGCAGGCTGGCGAGGGCGGCGAGGAACTGCCCGGCGCGTTGCGCGAAGTCGTCCGCGTTGTGGGATTTTGTCAGGGAGGTGAGGATGGCGGCGCGTCCTCCGGGAAAGACGGCGGCGCGGCGGGTGAGGAAGTCCTTCAGGGCCGGCCAGGGAGTGCGCCCGACGAGGCCAAGGGCGCGTCCGGGATCGTTTTCGACGAGAGGTTCGATGCCATACCAGCAAAGGAGGGGGAGGTTGCGGTCGTTGATGCTGCGTCCGTGGCCGACGAGCCCTTCGGCGATTTCCCAGCGTTGTTCGAGCGGCAGGCGCTGCAGGAGGGAGGCGAGATGGCGGCGCACGAGGAGGGACTCGTCCTGCCCGGCCATCGTTTCGATTTTGGCGAGGACGGGAGAGGAGAGCGCGGCCTTTTTCTCCCCGAGCAGGGTCACGGCCCAGGCGCGCACGGATTCCTCGCCGTCGTCGAGCAAGGCGGCGAGACGGGCCTCGTCGAGCAGTCCGCAGGCATGGCGGGTCCAGAGAGCGCGGAGGCGCAGCGGGAAGGAGGCGGCGTGTTCGTCCTCGAAGGTGCCGAGAGCCTTTTCCACGGTGGCCGGGTCGAGCGTTCCGAAGGCGGCGCGTTCCTGGAGGAGGCGCTGGGCCTGGCGCGAGTGGAAGACATTGGCGTGGGCGAGGGTGGCGACGAGTTCCTTGTCGGAGCGGTCCGGCAGATTCGTGACGGTGCTGGCCGCGTCTCCATGGCGGACGCGGTAGAGGCGGCCGTTGCGGCGATCCCAGATCTCGACGTCGCGGTGGTGGCAGGTCTGGGGATCGGTCCAGTCGGAGAAGTAGATCGCCCCGTCCGGTCCTAGCAGAATCCCCACGCCGATGTGGTCGTGGTGGTTCGCGAGGAGGAAGTCGGGCCGGTGCCGGGCGACGTGGCCGGAGCCGTCGCGCTCGATCCGCTCGCGCACGAGGCGGTGGCCGTGGAGGTTGTGGAAGAAGGCGTCGCCGCGGTACTCGGGCGGAAAGGCGTCGGCCTGGTAGAGGACGAGGCCGCAGTGGGCGTGCCCGCCGCCGAGGGCGGAGGTGTCGGAGGGCGAGGCGGGCCGGCTCTGGCTGTTCGCTCCCCAGAAGGCGTGATCGCGAAGGTTTCCCGCGTAGTGGGCGTGGTCGGCGATGGTCTTGATGTCGTCGAAGGTCCAGGGGTCGAAATGCTGCCCGGCCTGGCGCTGGTAGCGGCCGCCCTGGGAGAGGTGGTAGAAATGCGGGATGACGCAGGCGGTGATGAAGAAGTCGCCGCGTTCGTCGAAATCGACGCCCCAGGGGTTGCTCGTGCCGTGGGCGTAGACCTCGAACTCGCGGGCCACGGGATGGAAGCGCCAGAGGCCTGCGTTGATGGGGATACGCTCCTCGTCGGGCGTGCCGGGCTTGCCGACTTTCGAATGGGTGAAGACGCCGTGGCAGCCGTAGAGCCAGCCGTCGGGGCCCCAGGTGAAGGCATTGAGGGTCTCGTGGGTGTCCTGCCAGCCCCAGCCGTCGAGAAGGATCTCGGGCTCGCCGTCGGGGAGGTCGTTCTGGTCTCTGTCGGGGTAGAAGAGGAGGTAGGGAGCCGCCCCGACGTAGACCCCGCCGAAGCCGACGGCGATACCGCTGGCGAGGTTGATGTTTTCGGCGAAGACCTTGCGGATTTCGAAGCGGCCGTCGCCGTCTCCGTCCTCGAGGATGAGGATGCGGTCCTGTCCGTCGTGGTGGCCGCCTTTGGCGCGCTGGGGATAGGTGTGTCCCTCGACGACCCAGAGACGGCCGCGGGCGTCGAAGGTCATCGCGATGGGCTGGGTGATCTCCGGCTCGGCGGCGATGAGATCGACGACGAAGCCCTCGGGCGCCTCCATGTGGGCGAGCGCCTCCTGCGGAGAAAGGCCGCTGCCGTAGCTGTCCTGCGGGCGGCCGCCGGGGACTTTCCAGCGCTCCGCCGCGGTGCGGGAAAGGGCCTCCGCGTGGTTCTGCACATGGACGGTAAGTCCCTTCTTGCTGCTGCTGACGACGTCGGGGCGTCCATCGCCGTCGAGGTCGGCGACTTTCACCTCGACGCCGACGCCGGAGTCGCGGTGAATGAGGTGAGGGACGAACTCGAGCGGACCGTCCCCGCCCGCGCCCGCGACGGTGTTGCGGAACCAGTAGAGGACCGGCGCCTGCAAGCCCCCGGGATCCCGCCCCTGGTGGGCGTAGTAGCGCTTGCCGGTGACGAAGTCCATGCGCCCGTCCCCGTCGATGTCCGCGAGGGCGAGGGCATGGATCTTGGAGAAGGCGATGCCGAAGGGGTTTTCGGTCGAACTTTCCCCCATGAAGTCGTGTCGGGCGAACTTGCCGGGCTCGTATTGCTCGAACCAGCCGAGCCCCCAGGCATGGGCATTGTAGGAGGTGACGAGGTCGGCGTCCCCGTCCCCGTCGAAATCGTGGACGAGAATCTGCGCGCCGCCGTTGCCGTAGGGGACGGGAGCCCATCGGTGCTTCCGCCAGGGAGCCTCGCCGAGGGCGGCGGGCTGCTCGTACCAATGGGTTTTCTCGATCACGTCGAGGCGTCCGTCGCCGTTGAGGTCGCCGACGCCGAGACCGTGCCCGAAAGGGGTGGCCGCCTCGTTTGGTGCCGAGATGGCATGCCAGGTCCAGGGCTGGGTCGGATCGGGTCCGGCCTCGTAGTAGCCGTAGGCTTTCTCCCTCGCACAGACGATCTCGGGCAGGCCGCCGGGGACGAGGTCGATGAAATGCGGCGACTCGTTCGCGACCTGGTCGGCGACGAGGTGCATCGTCCAGTCCGTCGAACTCGCGGGATCGCCGGGGTTGAGGTAGATCCGCGCCTCCTTGCCGGGGAAGCCGAAGACGAGGATGTCGTTTCTCCCGTCGCCGTCGATGTCGTGGATGAAGCTGAGGAAATTGTCGGAGTAGCCTTTCTCCGCGACGAAGGGCTCGCCCCGGGTGAAGCGGTGCGCTTTGCCGAAGTCCGGTCCGGCGAACCAGAAGGGACCGTAGGCGAGGTCGGGCTTCCCGTCGCCGTTCAGGTCTCCGATCGCCGCGCCTTCGGCATGGAAGTCGGGGAGGAGCCGGGTCGAGGTCCAGGCCTCCTCGGCAGAAGCCGTCGCGGGAAGGAGGGCGAGCAGGAGCAGCGGAGTTTTCATGGGGCCGGAGAGGGTTGGGCGGGGGAGGGAAGAGGGTTTGCAGGGGGCCGGAAGCCGACGGAGCCAGCGAGGAAGATATTCTCGGGGATTATCCCGGAATCGAGCGCGAGGACATCCGCGCGTGCTTGGCCTACGCATCGGAGATGGCGCGGGAGAGATTCGTGAATGCGGGTTTGCGGGGAGGAAAGGCGGGCTCTGGTCACGTTGGACCTGGATTCCGCCAATCCTTTCCGCTTTCCGCCGGCAGAGCCATCAGGTGTCGCCGTGCCTCGCCTGCCATGGGAACCCGGGCGAAGCTCCATTCCTGAATGGATCGGTGCGCAGGCGATCGCTCGCGGCGAACGGCTGGAAGGGAAGCTTCGGATTGTCGAGTCGGGACGCATCCGGGTGTTTCTCGACGAGGATTGAAGTCTCCGTGGCTTCGTTCGAAAGCCGTCACGACGAAAGACTCCACTCCGGCAAGCGGATCAGCTCCCCGCCTTTCAACGCCGACTCGTGCGCAAGAATTCCGCAAAGCGTGATGTTGGCCGACTGGACCGCGTTGGGATAGCCCTCGCCCTCGCCGCGCAGGAGCTGCACGAACTGATGCACGAGATGCGGATGCGATCCGCCATGGCCCGCTCCTTGGGTGAAGCTGAGGTGCTCCTCGCCGGTCTCGCCGCCATAGACGCCGCCTTGGGTGAAGGCGGCGATTTCCGTCGGGAGAAGGTGACCGTAGTCGGGACATGAGACGCGCTCGGGGATCTCCGGCTCGGGCCGCTTCGCGGTGTGGACGACGAGGGGTTCGTGCTCGACGAGGGGCCATTCGACCGCCTTTTTCGAGCCGTAGACCTCGAAGCTCTCGCGATACTGCCGCGCCACGTCGAAGAGGGAGCGGTAGACCTGGGCGCTGAGGTCGCTCTTGTGGAATTTGATGTGGGTGGTCTCCACGGCGAAAGGGGAGCCGTAGCAGGCGTGCATCTCCTCGCGGATCGTGCCGCTGGGGAAGCAGCTCACGTATTCGGCTTCGTTCCGCGCGAGGCCGAGGACGGGACCGACGCAGTGGGTCGCGTAGTGCATCGGGGGCAGGCCCGGCCAGTAGCCCGGCCACCCGTCCATGTCCTGCTGGTGGCTGGCCTTGAGGAACTGCAGCTTGCCGAGTTCGCCCCGGTCGTGGAGCTCCTTCATGAAGAGGAACTCGCGGGCATAGACCACGGTCTCCATCATCATGTAGTGCAGTCCGGTCTCGCGGCAGAGAGCGACGATGGCCTGGCAGTCCTCCACCGAGGTCGCCATGGGCACGGTGCAGGCGACGTGCTTGCCGGCGCGCAGGGCGGCGAGGGTGTGGGCGGCGTGGTCGGGGATGGGCGTGTTGATGTGGACGGCGTCGATCTCCGGGTCGGCAAGGAGATCGGCGTAGTCGGTGTAGCGCTTCGCGATGCCGAACTTGTCGGCCACCTCCTTCAGGGATTCGGGATGGCGCTGGCAGACCGCGGCCATCTCGGCGTTCGGATGGCGCTGGTAGATGGGGATGAACTCGGCGCCGAAGCCGAGACCGACGATGGCGACGCGTGGAGTCGCGATGGGGTGGGTCATGGGAGTGGAGGCTGTGGAGACGCCCCATGGTGCCGCGAAGACCGGCACGACGCTTGGAAGCGATGGACGAAGTTTATGCGGTTTCGGCCATCGCCGATGAGTCGAGGGGTTCAGACGGAGCTCTTGCGTCAAGGCCGGGCTCCGCCTGCCGAAAACGCGAGCCGAAGTTCCCGGACGGCGGCGGAAAGGACGATGCCGCGGACTTGGGAAATCCGAAACCGTCGCTCCAGAGGCATATGAAAAGCATTTCCCGAAATTCAACCGATTGGGAAAGAGGAGCGCGAAACTGTTGGCGCGCCGACGATCCTGTGCTACGTATTCCCTTCCCGGCGTGGCGTTTTCCGGTGCCCGGGACGCATTCCTCACCATGGATTTGATCACCAAAGGCGGGCCGTTGATGTGGTTGCTGCTCGGCTGTTCCGTCATCGCCATCGCCATCTTCCTTGAGCGTCTCTTCTATTTCCATCGGGCGCGCATCGATGTGGGGGATTTGCTCTTCGGGCTGCGCAACTTGATCAAGAACAAGGCCTATGCCGAGGCCCTCTCGGAATGTGCGGCGACACCGGGACCGGCGGCTCGCGTGATCCACTCGGCGATCCGGCGCTATGCTTCCCCGCGCAGCGAGCTGAAGGAGATCGTGCAGGAGAGCGGCCAGCTCGAGGTGCCGAAGCTGGAGAAGCATCTCGCCGTGCTCCTCACGGTGGCCTACATCGCGCCGCTCATCGGGCTGCTGGGGACGGTGCTGGGTTTGGTCGACACCTTCGTCCGCATCAATGCGGTGGGAGGATTCGCCACCGTGGCGGAGATTTCGCAGGGGGTCTACGAGGCGCTCATCACCTCGGCGGCGGGACTGATGGTGGCGATCCCCTCCTTCGTCTTCTACTCCCACCTCCGTGCCTATGCGAAAAGCCTGATGCACGACATGGAAAGCGCCGGGATCGAGATCGTGAACACGATCTGCGATCTTCGGGTCCAGCCTTCCGACATCATCGCGATTCGCCCGGACCATGCGGGGGCCGAAGGCGGGAGCGAGGCCGCCGGGGCGTGATCCCAAGCCAACCTTGATTCCCTACCGCCAGTGAAACTGGAATCCACTCTCTCCGACCGGGCCGGCGGGATGCTCTACACGGCACCCTTGATGGATGTGGTGCTGCTGCTGATCATCTTCTTCCTCTTCGGATCGAATCTCGTCCTCAAATCGGGCGTGGAGGTGAAACTGCCCGCCTCCTCCTCTCTGCTGCCGGCGGCGGAGGATGCGCATATCATCACCTTGGTTCCAAACGGCACGGGGGAATTCTACTTCAACGACGAGAGGGTCGATCTCGAGGCTCTCGGAGGGCGGCTGGGGGAGGCATTGAAGCGCTCGAACCAAGTCGTCATTCTCGGAGACGAAGCGGTCCCCTATGGCTCGGTCATGGGCATCGCCCGGCTCGTTCTCGACGCCGGTTTCGAGGTTTCCTTCGCGACCAAGATGGAGGCGGAATAGCCGATAGCTGGTGGATGAGATCTGATAGGCTGGAAATGAGCGACTTGCGCCGAAACCCAGGCTCGCCCGTCGGTTCCGAGCCTATCGACTCTCAACTCTCAACTCTCGACTATCATCTAGTTCAAACGATGGGCTTTTTCGGCAGAACGGTCTTGGAGGAGGACGAACGGGGAAGGGTCTTCACCTGGACGCGGGAAAAGCGCGTCTGGCTCCACCTTTCGGCCTTTCTGCTTTTTTCGGTGCTCATCCACGGTTCGGGCTTCTATCTCTTCAAAGTGGTCTACCCCTCGCCGGTGCGGATCGAGACCGAGCCGAACGGGATCATGGTGATGGAGCCGACGGATCCGGCGACCCGGTCCGTTCTGCAGCGGCTTTCCGACCGGACCGTCTATCTGCTGCCGCCCTCCGCACGGTCCGATTTGCGGGTGCGGCAGGATTCGAGCCGCGTGAACTTCACTCCGGCGTTCCAGCGGGCCGAGTTGAAGCTGGTTCCTCCGCCTTCCCTGACGCCGGGGCCGGGCCTGGTCGAGCCCCTGCCCCCGTCGGCGGGCGACGGGGCCGCCGACGGCGCGGCGAAGGTGCGGGTGAAGGTCGATCCGGCGCTCGCGGGACGGGCCTTTGCGCCTTGGTCCATCTTTCACGACTACCTCGCCCTCGCCGACGCGGTGCCGTCCGTGCGTTGTTCCATCGAGATCGCCCCGGGAGGCGAGGTCCGCGTCCTCGCCGTCGATGCCGCCTTGGAGGGGGCGGAGAAGGGCGATCTGGTCGCCGTGATCGAATCGACCTTGCGCTTTGTCGCGGCGGATGCTCCGGTGTCCGGTTGGATCGAACTGGGCGGGGGTTGACCGGCCTCGGGCCGGTGCCACGGTAACCAGCGCAGGGGCGGCGTCCGGCACTGTCCCTTTTACCAAGAATCTCCCATGTTTCCCGTCACGCTCGATGGAATGATCGCGGTCTACCTCGTGGGGATCCTCTGCGCCCTTTTCTTCGCCTGGATCGCGGCGGAGATCTTCCGGAAGGGGCGGGAGAACCGGCGTCGCAAGCATTTCGTCATCTGTGGAATCTGCGACCACGTCTTCGAAGATCCTTCCTCCCGCGACCTTGCCGAATGCCCCCGCTGCGGCGCGATGAACGAGCGCGAGCGGGTGATCGAGATTTGAGGCGGCTTATGGTTTCCAGGTCGTGGGATCGGACCGATTGCCTGGTTCGGGCATTCGCCGGCGAGGCAGAGCCGGTCCTACCACCGCATCACCTTCGCCAGAAAGGCTTTCACCGCCTCCGTCTGCGGCGCGTCGAAAAGAGCTTCCGCCGTTCCGGACTCCACGATCCTGCCTTCGGAGAGAAACGCCACCGCATCGGCGGAACGGCGGGCGAAGCCCATCTCGTGGGTCGAGAGGACGATGCGTTGGCCGGCGTGGCAGAGCTCTTCGACCAGATCGAGCACCTCGGCCTTCATCTCCGGATCGAGAGCCGAGGTCGGTTCGTCGAGAAGGAGCAAGGCCGGCTCGTGAGCCATTGCCCGCGCCAGGGCGATGCGCTGCTGCTGTCCCCCGGAGAGCTCCGCCGGGCGTTTCGCGAGATGCCCGGCCATGCCGAAGCGCTCCACCACCTCGCAGGCGCGGGCGCGGGCGGCTTCGCGTCTCCACCCCTGCACCCGGACCAGAGGCAGGACGATGTTCTCCAAGGCGGACAGGTGGGGAAAGAGGTTGAAGGATTGGAAGAGGAAACCGTTGCCCCGCCTCCAGGCCCGCAATTCGGCCTCGCCGCGGGGCGCCGCGAGGCCGTCGATGCGGATGGAACCGGCATCGGGAGTCTCGAGACCGCCGAGGAGGCGCAGCAAGGTCGATTTCCCTCCGCCCGAAGGACCGATGAAGGCGAGCACCTTCACCTCGTCGCCGAACGCGAGGTCGATCCCGTCGACCGCGCGGGTGGTCCCGTAGCGTTTGGTCAGGCCCTCGGTCTCAATGCTCATAGCGGTAGCGTTGCTCCAGGCGGCGGCTCAGCAGCGAGATCGGGAAGGTGAGCAGCAGGTAGCCGACGACGAGGGGCAGATAGGCCTCGAAGGTGGCGTAGGTGTTCGCGTTCGCCTCGCGCGCCTGCATCGTGAACTCATGCACGCTGATGACGAAGAGCAGCGACGAGTCCTTCACCAGGTTCGCGAACTGTCCCGCCGAGGCGGGCAGGACGCGCCGCAGCGCCTGGGGAAGCACGACGAAACGGTAGGCCTGCGCTTCCGTGAGTCCGATCGCGCGGGCCGAGAGCCATTGCGAAGCCGGGATCGACTCGATTCCTCCCCGGAAGATTTCGGAGAGGTAGGCTCCGGAAAAGCAGGAGAGGACGACGAGCCCGACGCCGAAACGGCTGTCCCACCCGATCGCGTCGGCGACCAGGTAGTAGCCGATGAGAATCTGCGTCAATAGGGGAGTGCCGCGGATGAACTCGACGTAGACGCGGCAGAGAAGGGCGGGAAAACGATGTCCCGCAAGCTGTCCGGCGGTGAGAAGCGCGCCGACGAGGACGCTGAGGAGGAGCGCGCCCGCCGAAACCAGCAAGGTGGTGAACCAGCCCGAAAGAAGATTTCCCCAATACGGCGCGATGGCTTCCCAGCGATAGTCATGCGAGGCCACCACCCACACGGCGAAGGAGAAGGTCGCGAGGAGCGCGACCGAGACGACGGCGCTGAGGATGGTCTTCCACACGGTGGCGTAGGCGGGAGTCAGGCGGTGGCGGCGATCCGGTGCGTCGGCACCGGTTTTCCGGGGCGGAAATGCTCGAGGTGGGCGATTCGGAAGAGCAGTCCCCGCGCCACTGCGATCTCTTGCTCCACTGCCGCGCGAGCCGCCTCCTCGAGCGTGTCGGGATCGACTTCGGCGCGGATGTTGAGGAGCAGTTCGCCATCCTCGATCGGCTCGTAGAGGCGATGGGACAGCTCCGGCGCGGCGTCGCCGCGGACGAGGTTGATCGCGGCGATCTCGTAGGGGTCGCCGAGCGGCGTCAGCGTCATCTTCAGATGCGCGACCTCGGCTCCGGCGGATTCGAGCTTCTGCTTCAGGGCGCTCGCGATGGACTCGAGCAGCGCATTGCCGTCGAATTCGTCGGCGTTGCCGCCATCGGTCTTGATCTCCACCGTGGCGTTGAGCCAGCCGAGGAGGGCCTCGCCTTCCCCGTAGCGTTCGTAGTCGATCTCGAGGGAGCGCGCTCCCTCCGTCCCGGCGTGGAGCAGAGCCTCGAACCAGGTTTCGCAGCCCGTGCCCTCGCGCGCCGAGACGACGAAGACCCGCGCCTCCGGGAACTCGCGCTCCAGGGCCGCGACGAGTTCCTCGCGCTGCGCCTCGTCGAGAAGGTCCGCCTTGTTCACGACGATGAAGTCCGCCTCCTCGAGCTGCTTGCGGTAGATGTAGAGCACGTTCTCGGAGAACTTCCGCCCTTCGCGGAGGCCGAGGACCTGCGCGGCGCGGACGGGATCGACGAGGACGCTCAGGGGAGCGACGGCGTAGTCGTCGCCGTAGATCTGCCGCAGGGGCAGGCTCACCGTGGCGACGAGGTCGGTGCAGCTTCCCACCGGTTCGGCGAGGAGAGCATCGGGCCGGCTCGCCTCGGTCAGGTTCTTGGCCGCCTCGACGAGGGAGTTGAAGCGGCAACAGAAGCAGCCGCCCGGGATCTCCTCCACGGGGAAGCGGTTCGAGCGTCCGATCGCCGAATCGACGAGTCCGGCTCCCTGGTCGTTCGTGATCAGTCCGACCCGCAGCCCCTTGGCATCGAGATAGCGGGCGAAACGCTGGATGAGAGTCGTTTTCCCCGCGCCGAGGAATCCGCCGATCATGAGGTAACGGGAGGCCATGCGATGAAGTTGGCGTAGTTGCGGCGGGATGCAAGACACGCGAGCCATTCGTAGAGAAATTCGTGGGAATTTCTCCCTCTGCGGATCCCAAGCGAGGTCCCCCGAAGTTCTCACGGACTTCGCTGCGGTGCGATCGCTCTCAGTATCCTTCGCTCTGCATCTTCTCGATCAGGGCCTCGAGATGGGCGACGTAGCCGTGGACATCGACGCTGGCGGCCTCGGGGTCGCCTTCGACGGCGTAGAGCCAGCCGTCCTCGTAGGGCGAGCTCTTCACGATGCAGGCGTCTTCGTCGAGGATGGGGTTGCCGCCGCGGAAGATTCCGTCCATCGCGCAGTAGAGATCGCTCGCCGCCTTGAATCCCTCGACGTAGCCGATCGGCTGGCCGGAGGAGACGGCGTCGCCGGGTTCGACCTCGTAGCGGGCTTCGACGAGCTCGCCCAGCATGCGGGTGGCGAATTTGGTGAAGCCGACGCGCCACAGTCCCGGTTTCTCCTCGGTCTCCGCCATCCAGTAGTGGCTGAGCGAGTAGCGGAAGGCGGCGGGAAGCCGGGCGGAGAATCGGGCGTGCTTGAAGCGGACGAATTCCATTGCCGTTCAGCCGATGAATTTGGCACGGAGAAATTCTCCCAGCATCGTCGCCTTGCCGAGGCGGTATCGCGTCGCGAAGACGTGGAAGCCGTCGCGCTCCATCTTGTCGAGAATGCCGGTGTAGATGCGGCGCATCAGCTCGGCGGAGCGCAGGGCGGATCGGTCGGCTGGCGGCAGGGAGGCGAAGATGGCGAGGGTTTCGCAATAGCGCGCGCGCGCGATGGCCGCCTCGTGCCTCATGAGCCGCGCGAACTTCGCCGGGTCGGGCGAACGGGAGAGGATGGCCGCCTCGTCGAGGCCGAAATGCCGCAGATGTTCTAGGGGGAGAAAGACCCGTCCTCGCTCCGCGTCCTCCCCGACGTCGCGGAGGATGTTGGTCCATTGCAGGGCCTGGCCGAGCTCCTCGGCGTAGGCGCGGGACTCGGGATCGGTGCAGCCGAAGATCGCGGCGCTGACGAGTCCGACGGCTCCGGCGACATGATGGCAGTATCTCCGCAGATCGGCCTCGGTCTCGAAGGTCCGCGGAGCGAGATCCATCTCCATGCCTTCGAGGATGGCGAGGAGGTCTTCGCGGTTCAAGGCGCGGCGCCGGCGCAGTTCGTCGAACTCGCGTTCGATGCCGGGACGGGGATCGGGCGCGGTTCCTTCCACGAGCGATCGCCAGCGATCGAGCCCCGCCCGACGTTCGGCGGAGGAAAGGCCGGGATCGTCGACGAGATCGTCGACCACCCGGCAGAAGGCGTAGAAGACCTCCATGTCGCGCCGGGAAGCCCGGGGGAGGACGGCGAGGGCGAAGGCGAGGTTCGAACCGCTGCGGCGGACGATCTCACGGGCGTTGGCGGAGGTCGGGTGCAACGGGAGACGGGATCAGTCGACGAATCCGAAATGGTGGCCGAAGGGATAGTAGACGAAAGCGGCCCGGCCCACGATGTTCTCCTCGGGCACGACGCCCCAGTTCCGCGAATCGGAGCTGTTCGCGCTGTTGTCGCCGAGCGCCCAGTATTCGCCCTTGCCAAGGGTGACGCCGCGCGCGCCTTGGAGGGTGTAGCCGGTGTAGTGACCCTCCTGCGACATCACGCGGACGAAACCGGGCTCGGTCGCGGTGGCCCCGTTGACCTTCAGCAGGGGCGGATCGATCTCGAGGCTGTCGCCGGGGAGGCCGGCGAGGCGCTTGATGTAGTGCTGGGAACCCTGGCGGGGGTCGTCGAGGCTGCGCTGGATGTAGTCGATGTTCTGCGTGTCGAAGACGAAGATCTCCCCGCGCTTCGGCTTCTTCCAGTGGTAGACGAACTTGTTCACGACGAGCTGGTCGCCGGTGTCGACGTAGCCTTTCGCGATGACGTCGCCCGCCTTCACCGGAATCGCCTGCACGTAGGCGGGATTCGAAACGAGCCGGGCATTGAGCAGCGTGGCGACGCGCGAATCGGTGCCCGGCGCCTTGAAGACGTGGCCGTTCTTCGTCTTGAGATGGGTGTAGGGGAAGAAGAGGAAGTAGGTCTTCCCATAGAAGTGCTGGCGGTCGAGCAGGATGACGTCGTCCTCCTTCGCGACCCATTCGACGTGGCTGCGGCCGAACCAGATGTTGTCCCAGACCCGCTTCGCGAAGCCGGGGCGCTCGTAGCCCTCCGGCGCGTTGCGCTCGCCCTTCGGATTCATCTCCTTCGTCGGATAGGCGATGATCCCGTTCAGGGTCGGCTGCATCGAGCCGGTGGGGATCTTGAACTGCTGGATGAAGTAGGCGCGGATCCCCATCGCGATGACGACGGCGACGAAGATGACCTCGATGTTCTCCTTCCAGGCCGAGGGCCTGTAGTCCTTCACCGACTTCCGGCAGAGGTCGGTCAGCTCCTCGGCGGCGGACTCCAGCTCGCCGCGCTTCTTCGTCCGGTCCTCCACGCCGACGAGGAAGGCCGCGTTCTTCCGGCAGATCTCCTCCTTCCGTTCCTCGTCGATGAGGTCGTCGTTGTAGCGGAGGAACTTGCGCACACCCTTCACGAGCGAGCGCCCCTCCTTGCGGCCCTTCTTGTCGAGCGGCCGCTCGGCGAGCTCCTCCTTGGTCGGCTTCTTGAACAGGAACATCGTCAAAGTTTAAGGTTTCAGGTTCAAAGTTCCAGGTTCCCGGCTTCTAGCTTCTGCATTCCAGCTCCCAGCTCCTGCCCTAATCCCCCGACTTCAGCACCTTGATGAAGGCGTCCTGGGGGATGTTGACCTTTCCGATGGCCTTCATCTTCTTCTTCCCCTCCTTCTGCTTCTCGAGGAGCTTGCGCTTGCGGGAGATGTCGCCGCCGTAGCATTTCGCGGTGACGTTCTTGCGCATCGCGCTGATGCTCTCGCGGGCGATGATCTTCCCGCCGATGGCGGCCTGGATCGCGACGGTGAAGAGCTGCTGGGGGATCACGTCCTTCAGCTTCGCGGCGAGCTGGCGGCCGCGCGACTCGGCCTTGTCGCGGTGGACGATCACGGAGAAGGCGTCGACCGGCTCGCCGGCGATGAGCATGTCCATCTTCACGAGCTTCTCGGCCTGGTAGTCGCCATACTCGTAGTCCATGCTGCCGTAGCCGCGGGTGATGCTCTTGAGGCGGTCGTTGAAATCGACGAGGATCTCGTTCAGCGGCAGGATCGCGGTGAGGAGGACGCGGCTCTGGTCGAGGGTCTCGGTGTTGACCAGTTCGCCCCGCTTCTCGGCGACGAGCTTCATCAGATCGCCGATGTAGTCGTTCGGCGTCATCACGTAGGCCCGCACCGTAGGCTCCCGGATCTCGGCGATGTTCTGCGGCTCGGGGAGGAAGCTGGGGTTGTCGATCTCGACCTCGCTGCCGTCGGTGAGCCTCACCTGGTAGACGACGCCGGGATAGGTCGAGATCACGTCCATGTTGAACTCGCGGCGGAGGCGCTCCTGCACGATCTCCATGTGGAGGAGGCCGAGGAAGCCGCAGCGGAAGCCGAAGCCCAGCGCCGCCGAGCTTTCGGCCTGGTAGCTGAAGGCCGCGTCGTTGATCTGGAGCTTGCCCATGGCGAGCTTGAGCTGCTCGAAGTCCTCCGACGACACCGGATAGATCCCGCTGAAGACCATGGGCTGGATCTCCTTGAAGCCGGGGAGCGGCTCGGCGGCGGAGATGCGCGTCTCGGTGATGGTGTCGCCGATCTTCACCTCGTTCGACGACTTCATGTTCGCGATGAGGTAGCCGACATCGCCCGCCACGAGCTTGTCGCGGGGCGATTGCTTCGGAGTGAAGACGCCGACCTCCTTGACCTCGTAGCTCTTGCCCGTCGCCATCGTGCGGATGCCGGTGCCGCGCTTCACCTCGCCGCTGACGACGCGTACGTAGCTGACCACGCCGCGGTAGGTGTCGAAGACCGAGTCGAAGACCAGCGCCCTCAGGATCTCGTCGTCGGGCTGCTTCGGATGCGGGATGCGGGTGACGACCGCCTCGAGGATGTCCTCGACCCCGATCCCCATCTTCGCGCTCGCGGGAATGGCCTCGTCGCCGGGGATGGCGATGATCTCCTCAAGCTGCTTCCGCACCGCCGGGAGGTCGGCGCTGGGGAGGTCGATCTTGTTGATGACGGGGATGACGTGCAGGCCCGCCTGGTTCGCGAGGTGGACGTTCGCCACGGTTTGGGCCTCCACCCCCTGGGCGGCGTCGATGAGGAGCAGGGCCCCCTCGCAGGCGGCGAGGGAACGGCTCACCTCGTAGGAGAAATCGACGTGTCCGGGCGTATCGAGGAGGTTGAGCTGGTAGGTCTTCCCGTCCTTGGCGAGGTACTTCATCGTCACCGGGTGGGACTTGATCGTGATGCCCCGCTCCCGCTCGAGGTCCATGGAATCGAGAAGCTGGTCCTGCTTCTGCCGCTGCGAAATGGTCGCGGTCGTCTCCAGCAGGCGATCCGAGAGGGTCGTCTTGCCGTGGTCGATGTGGGCGATAATCGAGAAATTGCGTGTCAGTTCGATAGACATCGTCGAAAAGGGCCGAAACCTAGGGGATTTCGACCGAAAGTAAACCGGGTTTGCTCCGGTGGACTGTCGGCTTGGCCTCTTCCGGGCGGAGACAGGCTTTTCTCCGCGAAGATTGAGCGGATCGGCCCCTTCGGATGACGAAGCTCCTGATGGCCGAGATGGATCCGACCGACGAGCGCCGAGCCGAAGCCGAACTGATGCGTCGCGTCGTCGCGCGCGACCATGCCGCTTTCGCCGAGCTGACCGGGAAGTATTCGGCCCTGGTCTTCTCCACCGCCTTCAAGGTCCTGAACCACTACGAGGACACGGAGGACGTCACCAGCGAGGTGCTCGCCACGATCTGGAGGAAGGCGGAAAGCTACCATCCGGGCAAGGGTTCCCTCGTCACCTGGATCTGCACGACGACGCGGAACCGCGCCATCGACCGCGTCCGCAGCGTGCAGCGCCGCTGCGCGCTGCACGACCGTTTCGAGGAGGAGATCGGGCGGGAGGCAACCGGCTCCGTCGAAACGGCTCGCGACGCCCTCTATCGCTCCGACGCGCGGCACGTCCTCCAGTCCGCCGTCGTCGCCCTCTCGCCCGAGCAGCGCGAGGTGATCGAGCTCGCCTATTTCGAGGGCCTCACCCAGAAGCAGATCGCCGAGCGCATCGACAGCCCCCTCGGCACGGTGAAGGCCCGCATCCGCCGCGGCGTCGAGCGGCTCCGGGTCTCGATCAACGACCGCCTCGACGGCGAAGGCGGCTCGCTGCTGGGCGGAGTCGCCGGGTGATCACGCCATCTGCGTGAGAGTCCTCCGGAAACGAGCCAGTGCAAAGGCGAAGAACACCGTCCCGATCGCCAGCAGCCAGACGAAGGGCCGCCACACCACGTCGAGCCCGGCTCCGCGGTAGAGGATGGCCTGGCCGAGCTCCACGAAGTGGGTGGTGGGGGCGGCGAGCATGAGAGACTGGACGAACTCGGGCATGCTCTGCCGGGGAGTCATGCCGCCGGAGAGCATCTGCAGCGGCAGGAGGACCAGCATCAGGAGCAGGCCGAACTGGGGCATGCTGCGGGCGAGGGTGGCGAGAAAGATGCCCATGGAAGTCGTCGCGAAGAGGTTCAGGGCGCAGCCGGCGAGGAACAGGGGAAGGGAGCCCTGGATGGGGACCCGCATGATGCCCTGGACCACCACCAGCAGCGAGACGGCGGCGGCAACGATGACCACCGCTCCCATGGACCAGATCTTGGAGATCATGATCTCCGCCGGGGTCACGGGCATGACGAGGAGGTGCTCGATGGTGCCGTGCTCGCGCTCGCGGATCAGGGCCGCGCCGGAGAGGATGATGGAGAGCATGGTGACGTTGTTGATGATCTCCATGAGGGCGCCGAACCACGACTGCTCCAAATTGGGATTGAAGCGGTTGCGCACCGCGATGTCCACGGGGGGGGCGGCGTTCTCCCGGTAGCGGTTGACGAAGGCGTCGACCTCGCCCGCGACGATCTGCTGCACGTAGTTGCTGCCGGTGAAGGCCTGGCTCATGCGCGTGGCGTCGACGTTGAGCTGGACCTGCGGCGAGCGCCCGGCCAGCACGTCGCGCTGGAAATTGGGCGGGAGGTTGAGGGCGAAGGTGTAGAGGCCGGCATCCATGCCGGGATCCACCTGGTGGCGTTCGATGATCGTTGGCGGAGTGAAGTGAGGGGGGTAGAAGGCGGCGACGATGCGGGTGGAGAGAGGAGAGACGTCCTCGTCCACGATGGCGATGGGCGCCTTGTGCAGCGTCTCCGGCATGCCGGTGGCGGAGACGTAGACCATGACGGTGAAGGTCACGGCGATGAGCACCAGCATGGCAGGATCCCGCGCCAGGCTCCAGAGCTCCTTGACGCCGAGCCGGTAGATGTTGGCGAGGTGACGGAGCATGGCTTCAGTGGTCTTGCTTTTTCAGCAGCGCCACGGCCAGCCCGAGCAGCACGGGCACGGCGATGAGCAGCGGCCAGAACGAGGCGTGCAGATCGGAGAAGTTCAGGGCCTTGTTGAAGACGCCCCGGCTGATGGTCAGAAAGTGCGTGGTGGGATAGATCTGACCGATGAGCGCGCCCGCGCCTTCCAGGGAGGAGACGGGATTGGTCATGCCCGCGAACTGCACGGCGGGAACGGTGGTGCCGATCATCGCGATGAACATGGCGGCGATCTGGCTGCGTGTGAAGAGGGAGGCGAGCAGGCCCATGGCCGTGGCGATGACGACGTAGAGAACCGCCGCGAGCGAGAGGGTGGGGAAGCTGCCTTTGATGGGAACGCCGAAGACGAAGACGGCGAGAAGGCTCAGGAGGAGGAAGTTCAGCAGGCCCAGCAGGACGTAGGGCACTTGCTTGCCGAGCAGGAACTCGCTTCGGGTGACGGGGGTGACGTAGAGATTGACGATGGAGCCGAGCTCTTTCTCCCGCACCACGGAGAGCGCAGTCAGCATGGCCGGGATCATGAGCAGCAGCATGGGGATGACGGCGGGGACCATGGCGGGGAGGCTCTTCACGTCGGGATTGTAGCGGAAGCGGACTTCGACGGTGCTGGTCGGCGCGAAGGTCTGGCCCAGCCTCCGCGTGGTCATGTCGGTGAGCCAGGCCTGGTGCATTCCCTGCACGTAGCCGAGCGCGGTCTCCGCCCGCTGCGGCATGGCGCCGTCCACCCACGCGCCGAGCTGCGCCCGGGCTCCGCGCTGGACGTCCCGTGCGAAGCCGGGCGGGATCTCCAGCGCCAGGCTGAGCTCTCCGGATCGCAGCCGCCTGTCCATGTCGCCGTAGTCGAGGATGGGGCGGTGCTCGGTGAAATAGCGCGAGCCGGAGAGATTCAGCGCATAGTTGTGGCTGAGCGTGGTCTGGTCGTGGTCGAGCACGGCGTAGGTGAGATTCTCCACATCCATGCTGATGCCATAGCCCATGATGAACATGAGGATCACGGTCCCCGCCAGCGCCAGCGTGGCGCGCACCGGATCGCGCTGCAGCTCCAGCGCCTCGCGCCACATGTAGCTGTAGGAGCGCTGCAGGCTGAAGCCCTTGCCGGAGGGCAGGCGGGACGCCCGGGACTTTGGCGGATCCATCCGGCTGGTCCGGTCCTCTTCCGCTGGATCTCCCATCGCCGCTTCCGCTTCCTCGAGATAGGCGATGAACGCCTCCTCCAGATTCTTTGCCCCGCGCCGGCGTACGATCTCCTCCGGTTTGTCGCTGATCAGCACCTTGCCCGCGTGCATGAGCGAGATCCGGTCGCAGCGTGCGGCCTCGTTCATGAAATGGGTGGAGATGAAGATCGTGACCTTGTCCCGGCGGGAGAGATCGGCCATCAGCTTCCAGAAGTTGTCGCGGGCGATGGGATCGACGCCCGAGGTCGGCTCGTCGAGAATCAGCATCTCCGGCTTGTGGACCATGGCCACGGCCAGCGAGAGGCGCTGGCGGATGCCGAGCGGCAGGTTGTCCGGCAGCGCCTCCATGACCTGCTCCAGACCGAAGCGTTCGGCCGCTTCCCTCACCCGCGAAGGGATGTCCGCCTCCGGGACATGGAAGAGGCGCGCGTGCAGCACCAGGTTCTGCTCCACGGTCAGCTCGGTGTAGAGCGAGAAGGCCTGGGACATGTAGCCGACCCGTCGCCGCACCTCGAGATCGGTGGGGTCGATCTCCCGTCCGAAGAGCCAGGCGCGGCCTTCGCTGGCGGGCAGGAGGCCGGTGAGCATCTTCATCGTCGTGCTCTTCCCGCAGCCGTTGGAGCCGAGAAAGCCGAAGATCTCGCCGCGCGGAATGCGGAAGCTGACCTGGTCCACCGCCGTGAAGCTTCCGAACCGGCGCGTCAGCCCCTGCGCCTCGATGGCGACCTCCTCCGTGTCCCCGTGCGAAAGGGGACCGATGACCACCGGCTCGTGGTTTTTCCGCACCTCCTCCGGCAGCAGGGAAATGAAGGCCTCCTCCAGATTGTCCGTCCCGGTGCGTTCGTGGATCTCCGGCGGCGTGCCTGCGGCGAGGACGCTTCCGGCGTTCATCGCCACCAGCCAGTCGAAACGGTCGGCCTCCTCCATGTAGGCCGTGGCCACGACCACGCTCATGCCGGAGCGCTCCCCGCGGATGCCGTCGATCAAATCCCAGAACTGGTTGCGCGAGAGCGGATCGACGCCGGTGGTCGGTTCGTCAAGGATGAGCAGGTCGGGATCGTGGATCAGCGAGCAGCAGAGCCCCAGCTTCTGCTTCATGCCTCCGGAGAGCTTGCCCGCGGGCCGGTCGAGGAAGCGCCGCAGCCCGGTGCCGGCGGTCAGCCCATCGATGCGGCGACGGCGTTCCGCCGCGCCGTGACCGAAGAGGCGCCCGAAAAATTGCAGGTTCTCCTCCACCGACAGCGTCGGATACAGGTTCCGGCCCAGACCCTGCGGCATGTAGGCGATGCGCGGGCACACGGCGTCGCGATGCCGCCGCTGCCGCATGTCGCCGCCGAGCACCTCCGCCTCGCCCTCCTGCAAGGCGCGCGCCCCCGCCACCAGGGAGAGCAGGCTGGACTTGCCCACACCATCCGGGCCGATCAGGCCCACCATCCGTCCACCGGGGAGATCCAGCGTCACCTCGTCCAGCGCCAAGGTCTTGCCGTAGCGCAGCGAGATCCCGCGCAGCCTGGCAACCGGCGCGTCCGACGGACCGTTCATGGAGCCGTCTTCACGTTGAGATGCGCGGGCCAGTCCAGCTCGGGATCCAGCTTCAGCCAGGCCATCCCCGGCAGGCCGGTCTTGACCTGCTCCAAGTGCTTTTGCAGCAGTTCCTTGTCGATCTGCCCCTTCACCCGGAACATCAGCTTCTGCCGTTCGCTTTCCGTCTCCACGGTCTTGGGCGTGAACTGGGCGACGCTGGAGACGAAGGAGACCTTGGCCGGAATCACGAATTCCGGCGCGGCGTCGAGAAGGATGCGCACCTCGCTGCCGATGGCGATGCGGCCTGCCGCGGTTTCGGGAATGAAGAAGGTCATGTAGACGTCGCTCAGATCCACGAGGTTCAGCACCTTGCCGCCGACGCCCAGCACCTCGCCGGCCTGGGCGATGCGATACTGCACCCGGCCCGCGCGCGGCGACTTCAGCAGGCAGTCCTCGAGGTCCGACTGGATCCGGCCGATGGTCGCCTCGGCCGCTTCGGCGGTGGATTGGGCGCCCTTGACCTGCGCCTTCGCCGCGAGAATGGCGGCTTCCGCCGCCGCCACCTGCGCTTCGGCCGCCTTGATGCTGGCTCCATAGCTCAGCACCTTGGCGCGGATGTCGTCGAAATCCTGCTCGGAAGCGGCACCGCCCGTCACGAGCTTCTCCGTGCGCTTCAACCGCGCCTCTTCCGCCGCCAGCTCGCTCTCCCGTTGCGTCACCACGGCTTCGGCGGCCAGTTTGTCGGCCTCGCGCGCCGCCACCTGCGCCTCGGCGCCGGCCATCGCGTTCACGGCCTGCCGGTGCTGCGCCTCCGCCTCGGTCAACTGCGCGGCGAGCTGGTCCGACTGGATCCTCGCCAGCACCTGCCCCTCGCTGACGAAGTCGCCCTCGTTGACCAGCACCTCCTTCAGGCGGCCGGCGATCCTGGTGGCGAGGTCGATTTCGGTGGCCTCGATGCGTCCGTTTCCACCGAGCAGCCCGTCGGTGGACGCGTCCGGTCTCAGGACCAGCCATGCGATTCCGGCCAGCGCCGCCGCCACCATCAGAACCAGGGGAATCCGTTTTCTCATGTCGGCCTCTCTCGGGTTGGAGCACAGCAGGCCATGGACGCCGTGCGTTTCCGCGCTTGACGAAAGTTGACAAGAATTGCATTTTTTGTCAACAATGTCAATCGACCGAAAAATCGGGCGTCCTCCCGCGGGCCCGGAGGAGCTCCGCCGGTGCGGCATTCTCGGCGAGGCGCTGAAAATCTTTGCCCGCTTCGGATTCCGCAAGGCCTCGATGGAGCAGGTTGCCGAGGCCGCCCGTCTTTCCCGCCAGGGACTCTACCGGCACTTCCCCTCCAAGGAGGCCTTGTTCCGCGACAGCGTTCTCTTCGCCCTGCACACGAGCCTCTCCGAGGCCGCCGACATTCTCGCGGACCGAAGCCTGCCGCTGCCGCATCGGGTCTCCGCGGCGCTGGATGCCTGGGTGGGCAAGCACATCGACGCGGTGGGGGCGAACTACCCCGAGCTGGTGGAGGCGGCGAGCCTCCATGTGGAGCCCGCCCGAATCTCCGACTTCGAAACCCGTCTTCTCGGACATCTCGTCTCCGCATTGCGACGCGGAGGGATGGCGACCGTGTGCAAGGACAGAGGCGTCACCCTGACCCAGCTGGCCGATACGCTGCTGGCCACGGCCCTCGGCCTCCGGTCCTCCTGCCAGACCAGCGACGAGTTCGGCCGCCGCATGGCCGTCTCCGCCAAGGTGGTGCTGGGTCCCCCGCGGGTCGGCGGCTGATGCGGCCTCACTTCTCCTTCGCGTAGGCTTCCCAAGCCTCGGCGATCTTCGCCGCCTTTTCGTCGCCGGCGTGGAAGATGACGCGGTGCCGCATCGTGAAGGATTCGCCCTTCTTCACAACGACGGGGGCCTCCGCCTCCTCGCCCGCGACATTCTTGAGCCCGAAGGGATTCGCGGTGAGCAGGCCGTAGGTGCGGGCGTGCCAAGGGGTGGGATGGCGCAGGCTCGAAGGATGGTTCAGCATCGCGATGCCGAGGATCTCGCCTCCCTTCTTGTCGACCGGACCGTTGAAATCGCACCACGCCGCGCGCTTGCCCCAGGCCTCCTCGCCCTCCTCTCCGGTGCTCAGAACGATGCGCCCGCCCTGCTCCGACTTCACGGCCATCGCGTGGGCGACGCGCAGGCTCAGGCCCGCGTCCTTCGCGTCGGAGAAGACGACCGAGTCCGCGACGCCGGTGAAGACGATGTCGGCGTCCACGATCCGAGATCCGTCCTCGCCGAGGGAGAAGGTGAAGGTGCGCACATCCGAAGCCATCGTCGTTCCCTCGGGATCGAGGTAGTCGCTCGTCACCTTCAGCACGGCGCGGCCGCCCGAGGCGTCCGTTTCGAGAACCTCGCGGTGCTTCGTCGCACCCAGCACCTTCATCAGCTCGGCCAGCTTCGCCTCGTCCCCCTTGGCCCGCTCGACCAGGGTGAGCTGCTCGTGCCAGGTGTCGAAGTCGTTCACGAACTGATGGCCGAACCAGAAGGATCGGTGGTGCGGGTGGTCCTGCGCCTCGCCTTCCACGTCCGCCATCGGATAGGCCCGGGTCATCTCCGCTCCGGTCGGTCCGATCACGGGATAGAAGTAGGGCTTGTTCGTCGCCTCGTCGCCGGTGACGTACTTGGTGAACAGCTTGCCGCCGATTTTCACAGCCACGCCATCCGCCTCCCGTTCCAGCGAGAATTCGTCGGCGGAAGCGTGCGTCGGGGAGAGAAGGGCGAAGGAAAGGCCAAGGGCGAACAGAGCAGAAAGCGAAGGGCGCATGGATGTCGGAATCGGCTTGTACCCCACGGAACGGCATCACCCGGCATCCCGCAAGCACGGAAACGCGCGGCGGCCCCGCGAGGGACTGGGCCCCGCTTCTCCCAAAGCGGCAGGAACCCCAAGAGTCACGCCGGCACAGCGACGACGAATGCCTTCGCGAATCGTCATCCGCCTTCGTGGGGGTAGAGGGCTCGTTTCAGAAATCGATCCTGACCCCGGCGAAAATACCCTCGGTCACCATGTCGTAGACAAATCCTCCCGAGGTGTAGTCGACATACAGATAACGGTAGCCAAGCTCCATCGACATCCGCTCGGAGAATTCGTGGCCGATGGCGCCGTACAAATTGTAGGTCAGTTCGGAACTGACGTCGAAGCCACCGATGTCGCCCCGACCGACGAGATACCAGTCGTCGCACAAGCGATACTGGCCGCGGAATCCGACAAAGGGATCGACCCACGCTTTCAAATCCTCGACCGAAACCGTCCTGCCGGGGCCGAGGATCGTGGTGAAGGCGAGCCCGGCCTCGAGGTGGTTGTAGCGCGCCCCGGCGAGCAACTCCAGCCAGGCCCGGTCGCTCTCGAAGATCCGGTAGGTGACCACGCCCTCGGCGAGGACCTGCTCGACGCTGACCGAGACGTTCGAGAAGACCGGTCCGGGAGGATCGCCGCCGACGGAGGCTTTCAGATACATGCCGTCGAGGATGAAGCCGAACCTGTCGCGCCGGACCTCGATGGTTCCGGCGGCGATCATGTCGAGATTCCGCAGGATGTCGTCGATGCCGGCGTCCACTTCGGAGCGGAAGCGCCAGACGCCGATCCCGCCCTCGATCCCCGCGAGCCAGCCGGGCAGGATGAAGGAGACGTCGATTTCCGAGGGGTCGGGAAAATCCGCGACCTCCTTCGGTGAGGGCAGGTAGCCGGTCCCTGCGTTCGACGGCGGAACGGCGAACAGAAAGGCGGCGAGGAGGGCGAGAAGGGTTCGTGGGGAGCGGTTCATCGATTTCCTGGGTCGGCTATTGGGGCGGGAAAATTGGGTTCCAGTCGTCTTTCATGCTCACCACGGTCCAGCCCTTCGCGGCGGCTTCGTCGAGGCCTTGGTCGAGTTTGCCGATGGGCGAATCGCGGTCGTAGGCCCATTCGCGGGCTTCATCGTCGTGATGGACGTAGAGGCAGAAACGCGCGCCGTCGCCGGCGTCCGTCCATTGCAGCATCTGCAGGTCGCCGTCGGAGTTCCCGAAGGCCATCAGCGGCCGCCGGCCGATGTGATGCTGGATGGCGGCGGGCTTGCCGGCCTTGTCGTCGATGAAATTCAGCTCCGGCAGGCGGACGATGGCCGGCCGGCCGTCGCGCAGCTCGAACTGCGTCTTGATGCTGCTGCCGATGATCTGTTCCGGCGGGATGCCATAGACCGCCTCCGCCCACGGGCGCATGAACTCGATGCCGCCACCCGAGACGATGAAGATCTTGAAGCCGTTCTCGCGCAGGTAGGCGAGCACTTCGAGCATGGGCCGATAGACCATCTCCGTGAAAGGTTTGCCGGTTCCGGGATGCTTGGCGGTGGCGACCCAGTCGCGGACGATCTTCTCGAACTCGTCCGTGGTCATTCCCGCGTGGGTGGCCATGGCGAGTTCGAGCAGGGCGTGTTCGCCCCCGGAAAGGGCGGCTTTCCCATCGCCTTTCAACACGGAGGCGAAGGGTTCCTTGTCCTTCCACTCGGGACGCTCCGGCGCGAGAGCCTTGACGCGGTCGAAGATGAAGAACGCCTGGAAATACATCGGCTGCTCGCTCCAGAGCGTGCCGTCGTTGTCGAAGACGGCGATGCGCTCGGGAGCGGGCACGAAATCCGGTGAACCCTCTTGCGTCACTTTCCCGACGAACTCGACGATGGCCTTTTTCGGCGCGGTGTCCTTCCATGAGGGAAGCGGATCGTTCTCCTCCGCAGGCAGCGGCAGGGCGAGGCAGGTCGCCAAGGCGAGGGCGGTCGGCAGGCAGGGTTTCATGGCGAGCGTGGGGAAGGGGCACCGCCAGGGCCGGCGGTGCCCCGGTTGGGGAACCGGCTCACTGACCGGGTGCGGTCATCGCCTTGATCTGCTTCTCGAGCGAGTCGAGGCTCCAGTCGCCGGGCGTTTGGCTCGGCGGGTAGTCCTTCAGCGTCAGCAGGAACTCGCTCGCCAGCGCTTGCAGCGGGACCAGCACGAAGGCGCGGTCGATCATCCAGTCGTGATAGGTGTTCGAGTTGTGCTGGGCCTTCTCGAAGGGATCGCGGCGCAGGTTGAAGAGCAGAGGCAGGCGGAGGTGGACGAAGGGTTCGCGCCACACGTCGAGTCGTTCGGCGCGGTTCTCCAGATAGACGGCCTTCCAGTCGTTCACGCGGATCGCGACGACTTCGCCGGCGTCGTTCACGTAGATGAAGCGGTCGCGCGGCGAGTCTTTCGTCTTGCCGCCCAGGTAGTCGAGCAGGTTGTAGCCGTCGATGTAGTTCTTGTAGCTGCGGCCGTCGAGTTCCACGCCTTGGAGCAGCTTCTCCTTGATGTCCGGCGCGCCCGCGGCGGCGGCGAAGGTCGGCAGCCAGTCCTCGTGCGAGACGATGCCGTTGAGCGTCACCCCCGCCGGAAAATGGCCGGGCCATTTGATGAAGCAGGGAACGCGGAAGGCGCCTTCCCAGTTCGAGTTCTTCTCGCCGCGGAAAGGCATCGTGCCGGCATCGGGCCAGGTGTTGTAGTGGGGGCCGTTGTCGGTGGAGTACTGGACGATGGTGTTGTCGGCGATGCCGAGGTCGTCGATCAGCTTGAGCAGCTCGCCCACGTGCATGTCGTGCTCGACCATGCCGTCGCCGTATTCGTCCTGCCCGGAGATGCCGATGTGCTCCGGTTTCACATGGGTGCGGAAGTGCATGCGGGTGCCGTTCCACCAGCAGAAGAAGGGTGTGCCGGCCTCATGGTGCCGGGTGATGAAGTCCTTCGCGGCGGCGAGGGTTTCCTCGTCGATCGTCTCCATCCGCTTCTTGGTGAGGGGGCCGAGATTCTCGATGGTCTGCCCGCCCTGGCCGTCCGCCTTGCACTTCAGCACGCCGCGCGGGCCGAATTGCTCGAGGAAGGTCTTGCCGTTGCGCAGCACCATGTCCCGGGGGTAGTCGCGCTGCTCGGGCTCCTCCTCGGCGTTGAGGTGGTAGAGGCTGCCGATGAATTCGTCGAAGCCGTGAAGGGTCGGCAGATGCTCGTCGCGGTCGCCCTGGTGGTTCTTGCCGAACTGGCCGGTGGCGTAGCCCTGGCTCTTCAGTACCGTGGCCATGGTCACGTCCGTCTTCTGCCAGCCCTCCTTCGCGCCCGGCATGCCGACCTTGGTCATGCCCGTGCGCACCGGTACGCTGCCGTTGATGAAGGCGGCGCGGCCGGCGGTGCAGCTCTGCTGCCCATAGTAGTCGGTGAAGGCGACGCCTTCCCTCGCGATGCGATCGATGTTGGGCGTCTGGTATCCCATCATGCCGCGGCTGTTGTGGCTGATGTTCCAGGTGCCGATGTCGTCGCCCCAGATCACGAGGATGTTGGGCTTTTTCTCCTCTTGGGCAATCGCCGGGACAGCCGCGGCCAAGACCGCTGCGGCGAGCGCCGGCAGGTGCCCCCGGCGGAACGGGGTTGGTTTTCTTCTCATGGTTTCAGGTTGCGGATGGGTCGTCGGTATGGGTTCAGGAGGAGGAAATTCATGAGGCCCGGAAGTGCCGGCCGATCGTTCCGGTCCGTTCGCCTCCGGCGGGACACCTGGTGAAATGGGTGCCGCCGCTCTTCATGGACGGCGGGAGCGGAGACGCCTGCGGCGGCGAGAGGGCGATGGGAGTCGATCTCCGACATGCCCGGAATCTGACAAATTTCCGGCGGCGGCGAAATGGGCCATGGGGGAAAAGATTTTGCCCCAAGGAACAATGTTCAGACAGGCATCGCCTCAAGCCGGCGGCAGGGCGTCGCGGCCGGCTTGGGCGAGCAGCGTCGAGAAATGGACGAGATCCGCGAGAGAGGAGGCGCCCATCTTCGACATCACCTGGGCGCGGTGGGCCTTCACGGTGCGTTCCGAACAACCGAGGTCGGCGGCGATGCGCTTGTTCGGATGGCCGCCGACGACGCGGCGGAAAACCTCCCGCTCGGCGCGGGTGAGACGATCCGCCCGTGCGGCCAGCTTGCGGCGCTGCATGGCCTGCTGCCTGGAGGCTTCCTCCTTGGCGAGGGCGGCCGCCACGGCGCAGAGGAGCGAGTCCCGCTCCACCGGCTTGGTCAGGAAATCGAAGGCTCCATCCTTCATCGCCTGGATACCCATCGGGATGTCTCCGTGGCCGGTGAGGAAGATGACGGGAAGCGTTTCGCCCTGCTGCACCAGAGCCTTCTGCAGCTCCAGGCCGCTGGGGCCGCCGGGCATGCGGACGTCGAGCACTACGCAGCCGCGCAGCTCTCCCCGGCGTGCCAGCAGGAATTCCGCGACCGAGGCGTAGGAACCCACTTCGTAGCCGGCGGCGGAAAGCACGCGGGCCAGGGCGGTTCGCAGCGAATCGTCGTCGTCGATCAGGTGGACGGTCTGGGTTTCAGCGGTCTTCATCGTCGGAAAGAGGCGATCCTTCCGGAAGAATGAGGGAAAACGTGGCGCCCTTGGAAGCATTGTTTTCCGCAAAAATCGACCCTCCATGCGCCTCGGCGATCGACCGGGCCAGCGACAGGCCCAGGCCCATTCCGTCCTTCTTCGTGGTGTAGAAGGAATCGAAGATCCTCCCGATCCCCTCCGGGGGGATGCCCGGCCCGCAGTCCGCGACGCCCACCTCGACCGTGCCCTTCTTCCCCCGGCCGGAACGGATCACCACCTGCCGCGCAGCCACGGGGGTGTCCTCCATCGCATCCATCGCGTTGAGGAGGAGGTTCAGGACGACCTGCTGGATCTGGACGGCGTCGCCGTGGACCGGCGGAAGCCCGTCGGCGAACTCGCGCACCAGGGCCACGCCGCGGCGCCGCGCATCGTGACCGACCATGTCGGCCATCTCGTGGAGGAGACCGTTCAGGTCGAAGTCGGCGTAGGGGACCTCCCGCCGTCCCGCCAAGGCCCGCACCCGCTGGATGACCTCGCTCGCACGACGGTCGTCGCGCCGGATGTCGGAGAGGATCGCCCGCATCTCGTCGAGGGGAGGCACCGGCCTCTCAAGCAGCATTTCGGCGGCATCCGTGTTGCTGAGAATGGCGCCGAGCGGCTGGTTGATCTCGTGGGCGATGGAGGCGGTCATCTCGCCGAGCATGGCGAGGCGCGACGTGTGGACGATCTG
This sequence comes from Verrucomicrobiales bacterium, assembly GCA_037190325.1. Taxonomy (GTDB): domain Bacteria; phylum Verrucomicrobiota; class Verrucomicrobiia; order Verrucomicrobiales; family DEV007; genus Arctic95D-9. Next base: position 70,410 of record JBBCIU010000001.1, read on the forward strand.
GCGATGGGCGTCCTCCATCTCGCGCAGTTCGGTCACGTCCTTCGCCACGACGACGTAGCAGGGCTCGTCGCGCAGCGTGTGCAGTTCCGCGGACAGGCTGAGGATGCGGGTGCGTCCGTCCGCCGTGCGGTGGACCTGCTCGTAGCTGTCCAGCGATTTGCCCGATTCGAGAAATTCTCGGAAGCGGCTTTCGGCATCGCCGCCGATTTCCATGCCCAACTCCAGGGGAGTCCGTCCGATCGCCTCGGGGCGGGACACGCCGGTGACCGTTTCCCATCCCGGATTCACATCGACGATCCGGCCGTCGCTCCGCCGGACGATGCTGATCGCCGCGGGACTCCCGCGGAAGACTCCCGAAAAAAGCGCTTCGGAGAACCGGAGTTCCCTTTCCGTCCGCTTCTGCCGCAGGCGCGAGGCCACAAGCCCGAGGATGAGAAGCGTCTGCACGGACACGACCACGAGGGCGGCGACCACCGCCGAGCGGTGCTTCTCCCACAGGGTCGGAGCACGATAGCGGATTTCGGCGGCGGCCGGTATCGATTGAATCCCCCATCGCTGCATCTGGCGATCGTCGAGGACCAGCCGCAAAGGAGAGGGAGGATGGATGCCGATGCTCTCCGGGCTTTCGCCGGAGAGCACTCGCCTGACCATCTTGCCGAGAAGGATGCCGTCGTCCTTGAAGGGCGACGCGCTGACACCAAGCAATCCGGTGCCCATGTAGGTATCGTAGGGGCCCATCACCGGCACGGCGGAGACCGACGCCAGCTCCTTCGCGACGTGCGCGGGCGTGTAGGTCTCTCCCGTCGGACTCTGGAAATAGGTGAGATAGACCACTGCCGTCCTTTCCGGCAGCCCGCCGAGACGGGTCTTGAGCTCCGGTATCGGCAGCTCGGGCAGGAACGTGATCCTCGCCCGATCGGCGAAAGCGGCGCATTGGCGAGCCGCCAGCTCCCGCCAGCTCCGGTCGAAATCCGAGCTCCCATGGACGAGCAGAATCTCCTGCGTCTCCGGTCGCATCTCGAGAAGACCCTCCACGGCGAGGGCCACGCTGAAATCCATCGGCAGGCCCGCCACCCCCGCCGTATTCCGGATCTCCGCGACGTGCTCTTTGCCCACCCCGCCGAACAGCAGTGGCGTCTCCGCAAAGAGAGTGTCCCTTCTTTCGAGAAGAAAAATCAGCGCCTGCTGTCCCAAGGCGACGATCGCATCCGGAGGCAGGCGATGGTACCGTTCGCTCAGATATCTCTCCACCGCATCCTCGCCCTCCTCTCCGCCAAGCCGGATCGCGTCGAGGAACTCGGCGAAGAAGGAGACCGCAGGCTGGCCTTCCTGGGGCTCGAGCGCCTCCCGGAGACCTTCGTCGTATTTCTGGTTCGCCGGCAGAAGGCGGTCGTTGGAGAAGAGCACGAGCAGCCGGGGAGGCTCCACCTCTCTGGCCAGACCGGCGGGGACGGCAAGAACGGCGAGTCCCCAGATGAGGAGGCGCACGGTGGAAAGCAAGACGTTCGGCACAGGGCGATCATCTTCCGCGCCGGCCCGTCAATCAAGAGTGGAGTGCGTTGGAGCTACTCCTCCCCCGCTTTCACCCGCCACCCTTCGCCGCTCCTCCCTCCTTCAACAGGGCCGTCAGGACGCCGTGCAGCAGAGCCACCTCGCGCTCTCCCGGAGCGGCCCGGACGAAGAGGCTGCGCAGGCGCTTGACCGTGGTCGGCCGCAATTCGGGCGTGAGAAAGAACCCCCGCTCGTCGAGCGCACGCTCAAGACGGTCGAAGAACGGCAGAAGCTCCCCGCGCGTCGCGGGTCCGGCAGCGGCTTCTGCCGCCTGCGTCCCCCTTTGCCGGGCGGCCCTCCATTCCCAGGAGAAAAGCAGCACGCTCTGGGCGAGATTGAGCGTGGGAAACTCGGGATTCGTCGCGAACTTCAGGAGACAGTCGGCCCTCGAAACCGAATCCGTATCGAGTCCGCAGGCCTCCGCGCCGAAAAGAATGGCGGCCTGGGCGCCGGCCCGGCTCCAGGCCACCACTTTCTCCGCCGCCTCCCCGGCTCCGGCTACGGGAACCGGCAGGGCCCGGGGGCGCGCCGTCGAAGCCACGACGTGGCGGCAGTCGGCGATGGCTTCGTCGAGACTTCCGAAGACTTCGGCCTGGTCGAGAACCTCGTCGGCATCGGCCGCCGTCCTCCGGGCCGCCTCGTTCGGCCAGCCTTTGCGCGGATTCACGAGGCGGAGCCGGTTCAGGCCGCAGTTGAGCATGGCCCGGGCGCACATTCCGATGTTTTCGGCCTTCTGGGGCGCGACGAGGACAATGATGGGCTGAGGATTGCCGGACATGGGGGCGTATGCGAAAGTGGATGGAATGGAGATACCCGATACGATCGTCTGCGTCGATTGCGGACAGGAGGCCCGCCGCCTCACGCCCCCGCCCGAGGAGGGCTGGGAAATCGGAGACTCTGTCGCCTACCGCTGCACGGGATGCAACGACCGATGGGACCTCGTCGTCTCCGATTCCGAAGAAGCCACCGGATCCGCCTCCTACGCCTCGGAATACCGCGCCATCCTCGAGCAACGGAAGCTGAATCCCGACTCCTAGTTCCTGGCTCCTGAAATGAAGCACACGCTCCTCTTCGACAGCGACTGCCCTCTCTGCACCTTCCAGAGCCGCTTTCTCTCCTGGCTCGACTGGCGCGGGGCCGTCGAGATGGTGCCGCTGAAGGACGAGCGCGCCGCCGCCATCGCGCCTCAGATCACGCGCGAGGACCTCCTCGAGGCGATCCACTGCGTCACGCCCTCGGGCGAGATCCATCGAGGGGCGAGGGCGATCCGCTTTCTCGGCCTGCGGATTCCATTGCTCGTGCCGGTGGGTCTCTTCCTGTGGATTCCCGGCGTCATCCAGGTCGCCGAGATCGTCTATCGCTTCGTCTCCAGACACCGCCTCTTCTTCAGCCGGATCTTCGGCTGCAAAGGCGCTTGCGCGATCCTGCCGGAGAAGAGGTGATCCGCCTCCCGTCGGGCTGGGCGAGATTCCCGGATTCCCGGCTTGATTCCGAAGGTGGTTTTCTCTTCACTGGAGACGGTTTCCCGTCCATCTCCGCTCATGCATCGTCCCGACCTCCTCGACCGTCGCCGCGTCTTGAAGACGCTGTTCTGCTCCAGCGCCTGCCTCGGCTTGAATCTCCGCAGCGGGATTTCCGCCGAGGAGAAGAGCGACGACGACGCGATCCATCTCCTCGCCATCGGCGACTTCGGCACGACGGGTTCGGCCCAGAGGAAGGTGGCCGAGGCGATGGAGGCGTTTCGCGGATCGCTCGGCACCGCGCCCGAAGCGATGCTGCTGCTCGGCGACAATTTCTATTCCAAAGCGAAGGATGGATTCTCCGTCGATTCGGAGCGCTGGCGCACCACGTTCGAGGAAGCCTATCCGCCCTCCGCTTTTCCCGGTCCCTGCTGGGCGATCCTGGGCAACCACGACTACCACGACAACGAGGACGGCGAGAAGGTGCAGCTCGCCTACGCGGCGCGCGGCGGCACCCGTTGGCGCATGCCCGCAAAATGGTACCGTTTCGACCTCGGCCCCGCCGACTCCCCTTTTGCCACGGTCATCGCGCTCGACAGCAACCTGCCTACGGTCAGCGGAGGACGAAACAAAAAATCGGGGAAGACCCGGACGTCCCTGACCCAAGAGGAAGCGGAGGAGCAGCTCGCTTGGCTCGAGGCCGAGCTGAAGACGCCCCGCGCACCCTTCACCCTCGCGATGGGCCATCATCCGCTCTATTCCAACGGCGCCCACGGAGACACGAAGGATCTGGTCAGGACCTGGAACGACCTGTTCCAGGAGCATCGCGTCCACGCCTATCTGTGCGGCCACGACCACGACCTCCAGCATCTCGAGCTCGAGGGGCTCTTCACCTCGCACCTTCTCTCCGGAGGGGGAGGGGCGAGGGTCCGCAAGCTCGAATCAGGCCGCGAAATTCCCTTTGGCCAGGACATCAACGGCTTCACCCACCTGAGGATCGCCCGCGACCGCATCGTCTTCACCCACCGCGACGCCGACAACCGGGCACTGCATCGTTTCACGAAGCATCTCGACGGCAGCGTCGAAATCGGGTGAGCGGAGCGTCCGCTCAGAAATAGAACGGACCGGCGCTGCGGATTTCCGACTCCTCGTCCTCTTCGGCGATCATCTCTTCGATCTCGCGTCCGATGTCTTCGGGATCCCGATCCGCGACCGCTTCGCCTTCGGTTTCCTCGTCCTCGGTCTCCTCGTCGAATTCGAAGATTTCCTCCGGGTCGGCATCGTCCCCGTCTTCCGCGGAGGGGAAGGGGACGTCCTCCTCTCCGTCGGCATCGGATTCCTCCGGCTCGTCCTCCTCGAAAGGCGGCAAGGCCGGTTCGGAAGACGCGGGCGGTTCGGGGAGAACCGGCGAGCTTTCCTCCGTCCGCTCCGCCTCCCGCTCTTCGTCTTCTTCCTCGACGAAAATGCCGGCACCGTCCGTGGGGAGCGGCGGCGGAGAAACGAAGACCGGCAGTTCCTCCTCGTCCTCGAAAGACTCGAACACGGCGTCTTCTCCGTCCGGCATCGGCGGTTCTTCGGCCCCCGCTTCGTCGTCCCCGCTGCCCTCCTCCTCTTCGAAAGGCGAATCGACCGGCAATTCTAGCGAGGAGGAAACGGATGGCTCGATCACGATTTCGGGTTCGCCGAAATCGATCGGTTCGTGGATCTCCCTCGGTTCGCGGGATTCCAACGCTTCGGAATCCTCCTCCAATTCGTGGCGGAGGTCGAGGGCGGCGAACGCCTCTTCCAAATCGGGTTCGGGATCGAAGGGGAAATCTTCCTCTTCGTCCTCCGCCCCGGTGGACGGAGGGAGGGAATCCGGCTCCGGTGACAAGACTGCAGCCCGTCGCTCGGCCCGTTCGCGGGCAAGGTCCCGAAGGGACTTCGCTGGAGAGGCGGGAGGAGGGATTGGGGAAGCCGCTTCGGCGGGCCGCACTTCGCTGAGGACTGAGGCGAGCGCCCCCTCGATGGACAGGGCCTTTTGACGGACAAGGCCGGCGGGCCGGGCCGCCTCGGCTACGGCGACAAGGATGAAGCGATGCACCGTCTCCTTCAGATAGACGAGCCGGTTGCCCCCGAAGTGAAGGCTTTCGACCGATCCCGTTTCGCCGAGCCGCGCGACCAGAGCCCGCATCGCTCCGCTCGCCCCGGCGACGAGGGCGGAGATGATCTCCACGGTCACGTCGGCCTCGCTGGAGATGCCGGCGACGAGCGCTCCGCTGCGGTCCACGACGAGCACGGTCTCGAGCCCCGCATCCTCGGCGAACTCGCGGAGAAGGTCGTCGGTGCGCGCCGCCGTCTCCTCGTCGATCTCGAGAGGCACGGCCGCAGTGAAATCCGCCTGGCCACCCAGCGGCTCGCTGTCCATGTCGTGAGTCATAGGTAGGGGGATGTCGCCGGCTTCCGTCCTTCGCGGCCGCCCTTCCGCGGAGGGCGGGCGGAGAGGAGGTTCACGGGACCGGCACCTTGGCGGGCCCGAGGGATCCGCGGGCGGAGATTCCGGCCTCCCGCGCCTCCCCGTGGTTTTTACTATGTTTTGCCGCCGGGAGGGAAGCGTGAAATCCTCGCAGAATCTCCTGGACCACCCAATCGAGGCTGGCGAACACCTGATAGCCCGAGACCGCGCAGGCCAGGAAGGAGGGGCCGCGTACCGAAAAGACCTCGTCCAGCTCCTCCGGCTCCATGGCGTCGGCCTGGTCGCGCTTGTTGTATTGGTAGGCAACGGGGACCCGGTCGGGATGGACCCGGTTCGCGGTCAAGGCGTCGCGGTAGCCGTGCCAGGCCTCTAGGTTCGCGCCGAGGCGTCCCCGCGAGGAGTCGGCTACGAAAACGACGCCGTCCGCTCCGGCGAGCACGCTTTTCCGCGTTTCGGCGAGGAGGCTTTGCCCCGGAACGGCGTAGAGCTGGAAGCGGGTGCGGTAGCCGGCGACGACCGTCTCGTGGACGGGGAGGAAATCGAAGCAGATCGTCCGGTTCGTCTCGGTGGCGATCGAGACGAGATCGCCCCGCATGGCCGGATCGAGGCGTCGGTGGATGTACTGCAGATTCGTCGTCTTGCCGCCTTCCGGGGGACCGCAGTACACGATCTTGAACTGGACTTCGTGGCTGTCGTGTCGGACCAGGGCCATGGGAACGGAGGAGGCTACTCGCGCAGCTTGGGGAGGTTGCGGGCGACGAGGATCAGCTTTTCGCGCACCCCGGGCTGGAAAGCGGAGGCGTCGTGATGGACGGTGACGCAGCATTCGCCTTCGAGGAAGAGGCTGACGATTCCGCGGTCGGTCTGCAAGGTGAAGGTCCGGGCTTCGGGCAATCCCGTGAGCTTGGCGAGGCTGCGCAGCGTCGCGACCATCTCGCGGGCCTCGTCGCCGACGCGGTTTTCCTCCTTCCGTGACGCCTGGACGAGCTTTCCGGGGAGGGAGAGGGAACAGCTTTGGACTCCGGGCAGGCCGACGATTTTTCGCGCCACCTTCGAAAGGGTGAAGGATTCGCTCGTCGAGAAAATGGCGCGAAGCTCCAGATCCCGGTCGTCCTCGGGAGAGGATGCGGTCTTGTCGATCGCAGGGGGCAGGGCGGCCGAAAAAGCGGGAGCCGCCGCCGTTGGCTCCAGGACCACGGAGGAGGAGAAAGGGGCGGCGTCGGATTCGGGAGCCGGAGCCTCCTCGGCCGGTGCGGGAGACTCTTTTTCCCCCGAAGGCGTTGCGGGCGGAATCGGAGAAGCCGCCGGAGCAGGCGAGACGAAGGCGCCGGAGAAGCCGGGAGGAGCCGGGAGCGCGGGTTCGGAGGCCGCGACCGGCGGAGCCGGGGGATCGGGCAGGCTGAAGCCGAGGGCGACGGGCCGAGCCGCTTCGGAAGGAGGGGCGGGGGAGTCGAAAGACCAGGACATCTCGCCCGGTTTCTCATGCGAAACGGCCTTTTTCTCTCCTTCGCCGGCGCCCGCCGGGGAAAAGGCGGCGAACCCGGTGGCGAAGGTTCCGCTCGAATCCAGCGCAGGGAAGCCGGCGGTGCCGGCCGCCGGGCTGGAGGGGACGCTGAATCCGGGAGGCGTTCCTTCAGCGGGTCCTGCAGGAGAGGGAGAGGCCGGTGGCGTGGCTTTCTCCTTGGGGGCGGCCGAGGCCTGGTTCAGAAGCTTTCCGATATTTTCGAAAGGGGCGTCGGCGAATCCGGCGGCAGCATCCTGGGTCGGCTCGCCCTCTTCGATGGCCTTGCCGCTGAACATCGCCCCCCAAACGCCTTCGGATTCCTTTTCCGGCTCTTCCGTGTCGAGGGAGAACGCGGACGCTTTCGGGAAGGGCAAGTCGGCGTCGGCATCGGTCTGTTTCGAAAAAAGCGTCGCGAATCCCTGGGCGCCGTCGCCTTCCTTCGAGGAAGGCGTTTCGAACGGCGGGAATGCCGCGAAGGCGTTTTCCGCTTTTGTCATGACAAAGGCATCGGAATGGCCCTTGAGGTTGCCGGAGTCGCCCGGGGCGACGTTTTCGGGCGAGGAAAAGGCGTTTTTCACCGGCGGAACGTCGGAGGAAAAGGGATTCTCCTTCGCCGGGGAGGCAGAGGTTGCGGCCGGGGCGCTGGCCGGGAGGGGAGACCAGAAGGGATTTTCTCCAGGTCCGTCCGCGGAGGTCGGCGCGCCCACTTTGCCGGAAAACGGATTCCGGGCAAATTCCGAAGGGCTTCCCGCCGCCGGAGTGGCGCCGAGGCGGGGGGGCAGGGTCACCACGCTGTCGTTCAAGGGAGTGATTTCGGCGGCAAACAACTCCGGGCAGAGCTGATAGATCGCGGAAAGGGGCACGTCGAGAGTGCCGTCGCTGGGCAGGGGCACATGCAATTCCTTCTCCATCGGAATGCCGCTCTGCGCGGCGATGGCCTTGGGAATGTAGGGGAGAAGTTCGCTCGCAAGGAAGGTCTGCGTCGGCGGTGCCGACGGGGTCCCGGTCTCCATTTTCCCCCGCCCCGGTGAACCCGGAGCTGTGAAGCCGTCCGAAACAGGGGAATCGGTGGAGGTCTCGAACTCGGGATCGTCCGGGGAGAAGATGTTGCGAAACGAGAAGGACATGGGAGTCGGCCGATTGGGGAGCGGTTTCAAGAAAAATCACAAACTTCGGAACGGACTGGAAGGAGTTCGATGTAAGTTTATGATTATTCTAATAAACCAGACTAGATTGAATAAACTGATTAATCAAGACATTTTTATAATCCATCCTGCCCAATGAAGACGGCGGTTCTCCCTTGTTCGGAGGCCGTCCTTTTCCTTGGGATCGTCGGAGGAAAAGCGAGGGGGGGCTTCCCTCAAAGAATCCACCAAAGCATGGCCACGAGGCAGCCGTTGTTGATCGCATGGGCCGTCATCGGCGCGATCAGCGAATCGCGCCATTCCCGCAGCAGGGAAAACCCGACCCCGATTCCCGCCAGCGCAGGGATGGCGAAGACACCCTGCGGATGCAGCGCCGCAAAGATCAGGGCCGTGAGCAAGGCCGAGGCGAGGAAACGGAACCTTCCCCGGAAATACCGCTGCAAAGCCCCGCGGAAGAAGATCTCCTCGAACAAGGGGGCGAAGCCTGCCGCAAGGGCGAGACAGGCCAGCCGCGTCCAGAATCCTCCCTCGTAGATCCAGCCGACCACCGGATGGACCTCGGGGCCGGCGGGTTTTCTGCCTCCTCCGGGTTCCGTTCCGGCGGCGGTCGCTTCCGCCCCGCTTTCGAGAAGTCCCGCAAGCGAGGTCAGGGCGAGGGTCAGCGCAATCCCGATGGAGGCGATCGCGAGCACGGCGAGGTAGCCGACGCAGCCCGCGCCGATCTCCCGCCACCATCCCTTCCCTCGGTGCAGACCGAGGGAGGTGCGGAGTTCGCTCCAGCGCATGCCGCGGAGGAAAGGCCAAGTCAACGGCACCACCACTGCCGCGAAGTAGCCCACCGCGGAATACGCTCCGCCGAGGAACGCTCCCGCGAGCGCCCCGGCGGTCATGATTCCGAGGTAGAGGGCGAAACACTCCAGCAGGGTGCCGCCATGCCAGGGGGAGGGGACGAAGGCGTTCACCGCTTCTCCCGACCGGATCCGTCGGAGATGGAGGATGAGAAGGACGGCGCCGCCGACAAGGGCGAGGCACACGGCGGTGACGCCCAGTCCCATCGCGGCGAGGACGACGAACGCACGCGTTCGGATCGCACCCTCCTGCGGCGGGGGAGCCAGGCCGGGACTGCGGGCAAGTTCCGCAAACCAGCCGAGGCGGGTGCGGAGGCGGGCGCGCTCCTCCTCCGTCACCCCGCTCCGCACGGCCTCGGCCACGGCGTCCGTCAAGTCGTCCGAAGGATAGCCGGAGAGGCGCTGCAAGGCGGTTTCCGTCCGTGGCGAAGCGGAGTCGACGAAATTCTCCAACAGCGCCAACGCGGCCGCCGGCCGGACGCCCTCGACCATCGAGGCGAGATCGTCCCGCGCCTTCTCCGAGGCGGCGGGATCGAGCTTGGACGAAGCGATCACGATCTGCGCCTGCAATTTGAGCAAGGCGAGATCGGACGCGTCGCTGTCGACACGGGCGACGGACGCCTTTTTCTCCAGGTCTTTCGAGGCCGGAGCGATCCGGTCGAACGCGATATCGTAGGGAATCAGGGCGAAGACGACAAGCGGCCATGCCCACCATGCGGCCTTGCGCCCGACCGGAAGCGGAGGCGGCGTCTTTGACACGGGAGCTTCGTCGGAATCGTCCGTCGGCATTGATCAGAGAGAGGGTCGGGCGGGCGGACCGACTCTGTCGGGTCCGCCCGAAGAGGAAGGAGCCCGGTCACCCCTTCACATCGTAGCAGACGATGTACTCCTGATCGCGCAGGTAGAGCTTGCCGTCGAGGACGAGGGGATGGGTCCAGACCTTCCCTTTCGGATTCCGGTTCGGGCTCTGCGGATCCAGCTTGAAGCGCCCTTTCTGCTTGTAGGCCTTAGGGCTGATCTCGACGAGGGTGAGGGTGCCGTCGTCCTCGTTGAGCGCGTAGAGATGCCCGTCGGCGACATGGACGGAGCCTTTCAGGGTGAACTGGCCCTTTTCGTTCCAGACCATCTCGCCCGTCTTCCAATCCTGGCAGATCAGCCCCTTCGCATCCGAGAACCCGTAGAGGTGGTCGCCCACCTTGATGACTCCGCCGTGGTGGTTGACCATGTTCTTGTTCTGCCAGACGTCGCTGGGGGTGTTGTCCTCGCCGATGCGGATGAGCTTGCAGCCGATGCCGTAGCCGGAGGAGATGTAGATCTCGTTCCCGTCGACGATGGGAGTGGGAATGACGGCGACCTTGCCCTCCCAGGGCGAGGACCAGACGATGCGGCCGTCGTCCGCCGCGACGCCGACGACCTGGCTCTCGAAGAGCTTCACATACTGCTTGATGCCGTTGATCTCGGTCACGAGGATGGTGGCATACTCGGCCTTGCCGGGCTTCAGGTCGGAGGTCTTCCAGGCCGTCTCGCCGGTCTTCTTGTCGAGGGCGACGATGCCGGCCTCGGTACCGCCGGGGGCGAGGATCAGGTGGTCTCCGTCGACGAGGGGCGATTCGGAGAAGCCCCATCCGCCCATCTGGCCCTTGAAGTCGTCGACGAGGTGCTTCTTCCAGACCACCTTGCCGTCGTCGGCGCTCAGGCAGGCCACGACGCCTTGGGAATCGATCGCGTAGACATGGCCGTCGGAATAGGTCGGCGTGCTGCGTGGTCCGTGTCCCCAGCCGGTGTTGTAGCCTTCCTGGGTGTCCTTCGAGATCGCGGCGGCCCACAGCTCCTTGCCCGTGGCGGTGTCGACGCAGACCACGGTGACGTCGTCTCCCCGGGTGCCCATGGTGTAGAGCCGGCCATCGACGATGCTGTGGCCCGAATAGCCCATGCCCGCGCCGTCGTAGACCCAGAGCTGCTTCGGTCCCTGGTCGGGCCATTTCTCCAGCAGATCGGTGTCGGGAGAGATCCCGTCCGCCTTGGGACCGCGGAAGGCGGGCCATTGCCCTGCGCCGGAAGAGGAGGCGGCCATCGTCTTCTCGACCGAGGCGAGATACTCCTGATCCTCGAGGCTGAGGGAGAGGACTTCGACCTGTCCCGTGCGTCCGTCGGAGAGCTTCAGGTGGACCTTGCCGTCCTCGACCTTGATCAGATCGGCTTCGATTTCCTTGCCCGAGGCCGCTTGCTTCCATGTCCGGGCGGAGAGTGGGCTGGCGAGAGCGAGAAGCAGGACGGTGGCGGACAGGACGGACTTCATGCGCCAAAAGTCGCCGATCGTCGGAAGAAACGCAAGTCACGCATATGCTGCCGATGGCGGAGAGGAAAGCGGGATGCTTTCGCCTTTTGCGTTCCGGCCTCCTCCATGCGAGAATCGGGCATGTTCAAGCGTCTTGGCAACCTCGTCCGCGGCTTTTTCGGTCTCTTCATCTCCGGGCTGGAAAAGAAGAACCCCGAAGCCCTTCTCGAACTGGAGAAAGAGAACCTCCGCAAGCAGATCTCCGAATACAACAAGGGCCTCGCCGCCCATGCGGCCCTCTGCGAGCGGCTCATGTCGCAGGTGAAGAAGGAGGAGCGGATCCTCCGCGAGCTCACCGCCAAGGCCTCCGCGCATCTCAAGGCGGGGAACCGCAAGCTCGCCGGAGAATACGCCCTGCGTCTCCAGCAGCTGAAGGAGGGCCATGCGGAAAACGTCGCCGAACTGACCGACGCCGAAAAGACCTACGCCGAACTGAGAAACGCCCAGGAGGTCGCGGTGAAGGCGGCGAGGGACAAGATCGAAGCCCTTTCACGCGACATCGACCAGACCCGCATCGCCAAAGCCACCGCCGAACTGAACGAGATGGCCGCCGGCATGATCGGTTCGATCGGCGGGTCCGGGGACACCCTCAACCGCCTCGAGGAAATGGTCCGCGAGGAAAAGGACAAGGCCAAAGGCCGCGCCCGCGTCGCCAAGGACAGCATCGACACCCGCGATCTCGACCGCATGGAGACGGAACGCGCGGCTCTGGAAGAGCTCGCCCTCGCGGATTTCGCCGCCGAGGCGGGGATTGTCCTGGAGGAGGCGACGGACGGCGGCCCCTCCGCCCCCCCGGCCACGACCGACGAGAAGGCGATGTGATATGGCGGAAGATGGAATCTTCCGCCGAGCTGAGAGTGGATGGTTGAGAGTTGAGAGGCTCGAAATCCACGAGTTGCCTCGATGAGGCAACTCATCCTTCGATAGCTGAATTTCGGCACAAGCCGCTCATTTCCAGTCTCTCAACTCTCAACGACCCACTCTCGACTCCCCCTCAGTTGTCCGCAACGTTGCGGAGCTGGTTTCCGGCCCGGGCGATCAGTTCGCTCAGTTCGAGAGCGTTGCGCTTGAAGCGCCCTTTCGATTTCACGTGAAGGAGCTCGAGGGCGAGATCGACGAGCCATCCCGCCCTCGTCGCGTCGCAGTCGGGCAGATGCCGGGTCAGCTCGAGGCGCATCGTCCGGACGGCACCCACGGCATCGCCCGATTCGAGGCGACGATGCAGGAGCGATCCCGCGATTTCCTCGCAGAGTTTCAGCAGGCCGCTTTCGACCGCTTTCCGCTCGGCGCTTCCGGCACTCCCGGCGGAACCCCTCGATTTCGAAGGGGTGGAAGCGAGGGTGGACAGAGAAACGACGGGCTGGGCTTGGAGACGCTTGTTCATGCAGCCACCTTAATCCGGGGGGTGGGACATCCGGGGCGCAGTGGTTTCATTTTCTTTGATGTTTGGGATTATGAAATATTCGGAAAAAATTGAAATCCATTGGGGAGTCGCCCCAGAAAAGGCGCGGATGGATGCGCAGGGAAGGTGGCCGCCGGGCGAGCCGATTCGGGAGGAGGGCGCAAGGGAGCGTCGCGGAACGCGCCAAGTTCCCCCTCGTCGTCCGTCCTTCTTTCAGACGATAGGACGCACCGGCGGGGCGTCCGCGTCGATCGGTCGACTTTGGTTCTTCGGCGAACGCTACCAGGCATCTCCACGATGCATCGGAACGCTGGCACGTTCCGCTACCCGCGGCATCCCCGGCCCGTCGGTCAGGCGCTATGAGGAGTGATGCCCTCGACCTTCGACTGCTCGGTGTCGATGACCTGGCGGCGGAGGTTCGTTCCCGAGCGCTTCGCCCACCACAGCACGATGGGGGAGGCGATGAAGAGCGTGGAGTAGACCCCCGTGATCATCCCGATGAGCAGGGTCACCGAGAAGCTGCGCAGCCCCGGTCCACCGAAGAAGCAGAGCACGAGAACGGTGAAGATCGTCGTGGTACTGGTGAGGATGGTCCGTCCCAGGGTCTGGTTGAGGGCGAGGTTGATGAGGTCCCTGACCTCCCCGCGCTTTGTCTGCAGGGATTCGCGGACACGGTCGAAGATGACGATGGTGTCGTTCAGCGAATAGCCCGCGATCGTGAGGAGGGCGCCGACGGTGATGAGGGAGAGCTCGTGGCCCAGCAGGGTGGCGACGCCGAGGGCGACGACGACGTCGTGGATGAGCGCGGCGATCGCGCCGAGGGCGAAGGCGAACTCGTAGCGGAAGGTGACGTAGATGAGGATGGCGACCATGCCGAGGCCGAGGGCGAGGATCGAGGTGATGAGCATGGAGCGGCCCACGGCCGAGCCGACTGAACTGACGGTGGTGTCCTTCAGCTCGATGCCGAGATCGCTCTGGAGGTGTTCCTGCGCCTGGTCGGCGGTTCCGGTGGGGATGCGGACGAGGTAGAAGACGCCGTCGTCGCCCACGGCGCGCTGTTCCTGCACGATGGGCTCGGCGCCGAGGTCGAGCTTCGCGAGGGAGGCGACGATGCTGTCGGTGGAGATGTCGGCGTCCGTGCGGATCGTGATCGAGTCGCCGCCTTTCAGCTCGACGCCACGGGGATCGACGACCACGACCACGAGGATCGAGAGGATCGTGAGGGCGAGCGAGCCGATCAGCCAGGGCCGGGCCACGCCGAGGAAGTCGAAGGAACGGCTCGGGATGAAGTTGAGGAAGGTCAGCTTGGTGAAGAACTTCGCGTCCATCACCCACTGGAAGCAGACCCGCGTGACGATGAGGGCGGCGAAGAGGGTGCCGACGATGCCGATGACGAGGGTCACGGCGAAGCCCTTCACCGTGCCGTCGGCGACGTAGTAGAGGATGATGGCGGTGATGAGCGAGGTCAGGTTCGAGTCCATGATGGACCAGAAGGCCCGGTCGTAGGCCAGTTCGATGGCCGTCCTCAGCGATTTGCCCGACGCCATCTCCTCGCGGAGGCGCTCGTAGATGAGCACGTTCGCGTCGATGGCCATGCCGATGGTGAGGATGATCCCCGCGATGCCCGGCAGAGTGAGGGTGAACTGGAAGAGCGCCATCGTGCCGAAGACGATGGCGACGATGGAGGTGAGGCCGATCACCGCGACGAGCCCGGCGAAACGGTAGTAGACGATCATGAAGACGAGGACGATCCCGAGGCCCCAGATGCCCGAGAGGATGCCTTGGTTGACGGCGGCCTCGCCCATGGTCGGGGAGATGTAGTTCGAGAACTCGATCTCGATGGGATTCTCCAGGGGGTTCTCCAGAGCGGAGGCGAGGGAGAGGGCCTCGGCCTGGGTGAAGTTGCCGGTGATGGAGCAGCCGTCGGAGAAGGGTTCCTGGATGACGGGGGAGGAGAGAATGACATCGTCGAGGATGATGGCGAGGGGCTGGCCCTGGTTCTCCCGCGTCAGGGGACCCATGATCTTCGCTCCCTCGGAGGAGAAGGAGACGCTGATGGAATCGCCCTTGTCGCCGTAGAAGTAGCCGGCACGGGAGACGTTCTTGCCCTCCATGTCGCGCTTGATCTTCACGAGGCCGTAGCGGGTCGGAAGGGCGTTGCCGTCCTTGTCCTTCTCTTCGGCGTAGGGCAGCGCCTCGTAGCCGGGGATGACCTGCGCCCCCTCCGCGACCTGGGCGGCGAGGAAGTGGCTCTGCGGGTGGAGAATGGAGAAGGAGAGATGGGCCACTTTCTCGAGGGCCTCTTCGATGCCTTTCAGCTTGTCCTGTCCGACGCCGGGCATCTGGAGGAAGATGCCGTCCTTGCCGGAGGGGGCGATGAGGACGTCGGCGGTGCCGAGGGCGTTGAGGCGCTCGGTGAGGACCTTGATCGCCTGCTGCTGGGTGTGGGTCGTCACCTCCCGGCCCTCGGCGGGCCGGATCTTGATCTCCATGGAGACGCCGCCTTGGAGTTCGATGCCCTTCTCCATGCCCAGTCCCTGAAAGAGCCAGACGCTGAGAGCGACCACGGCGATGGAGAGGATGGTGCCGAAGATGCGTTTGCGGCGGGCGCTTTCGGTCGCGAAGTAGACGACGAAGAGGGAAAGCAGGCCGAGCCCGAGAAGGAAGACCCAGCTGGACGAGAGGCCCATGGCCTTTCCCGCGGCTGCTTCGGCGGTTGCCGTATCGGCGGGTGTGACGGGTTTGACCGTTTCGATGGCCGTCTCGACCGCTTTGTCCACATCGGCCGAAGCGGGGACGGAGACGGGTGCCTCGGTGGCCGGAGGAGCTGGATTCTCGTTCGTGGCGGGAGCCTCCGTTTGCGGAGCGGCTTCGACGGGCGCAGGCGCTTCCGCTGGAGCCGGAGCGTCGGTGGCGACGGGGGCCGGAGCCGGTGTTTCCGTCGCGGCGGGAGCCGGGGCGTCTTGGGCCTTGTCTGCTTGCGCTTGCATGATGGGAGAAACTGGAAGGGAGGGGCGTCGGGGCGGCAGTCGGCGCGGTGGCTCGACAGGGGCGGGCGGCTTAGGAGGCGGATTCGGATTCGATGGCGTCCTTGCCTCTGCTTTCCACGGTGGCGACGGCGCTGCGGTCGAACTTGATGCTGAGTCCCTCGGCGACCTTGATCGAGACGGTCTTGTCGGTCATGCCCGAGACGATGCCGTGGGCACCGCCGACGGTGACGACCTTGTCGCCGACGCGGAGGTTCTTGCGCATTTCCTCCTGGGCCTTCTGCGCTTTCCGCTGGGGACGGATGAGGACGAAGTAGAACATCACCATGATGAGGATCATGGGGACGAACATCCCGAGTCCGCCTCCGGCGGGAACGGCGTCTTGGGCAAGAAGGGGGAGGTGGGGCGTCATGGAGTTTTTATCGGATCTGATGGGAACAAAAATCGTTTGTCGATCAACCGTCGGTCTTCCCCGCGCGATAGCGGCGGACGAAACCATCCCGGAAATCGGCAAACGAGCCGCCCTCAATAGCACGCCGGGTCCGGTTCATCAAGTGCAGATAGAAGGCGAGGTTGTGCAGGGTGAGAAGCCGCAGACCGAGGATCTCGTCGCTTTTCACGAGATGGCGCAGGTAGCCGAGGGTGAATCCCTCGCAGAGGGGATGGGTCTCGCCGGCCGGAGCGAGGGGTTCGCGGGAATCCGTCCACTTCGCGTTCTTCAGGTGGATGGGACCGTCGGGAGTGTAGGCGGTGCCGTTGCGGGCGACGCGGGTGGGGAGGACGCAGTCGAACAGGTCGATGCCCCGGGCGATCAGGTCGAGGAGCTGATCGGGCTGACCCAGGCCCATGGCGTAGCGGGGTTTGTCGGCGGGGAGGACGGGGGCGGCGGTCTCCACGGCTTTCAGCATCTCCGGGATGGGTTCGCCCACGGAGAGCCCGCCGATGGCGTAGCCGTCGAAGTCGAGGTCGACGAGGTCGCGGGCGGCCTTTTCCCTCAGATCCGGGAAGCAGGCCCCTTGGACGATGCCGAAATAGCGCTGCCCCGGCGGCCGGTGCGCCGCGATCCATTCCCGGGCCCGGACGGCCCAGCGCTGGGTGAGGGCGAGGGATTTCTCGGCGTAGGCCCGCTCGCAGGGATAGGGCGGACATTCGTCGAGGATCATGCAGATGTCGCTGCCGATGGAACGCTGGATCCCGAGGACCGATTCCGGAGTGAGGAAGACGGGGCTGCCGTCGAGATGGCTCTGGAAGCGGACGCCCTCGTCGGTGAGCTTCCTCAGCTTCGAGAGAGAGAAGACCTGGTAGCCGCCCGAATCGGTGAGGATGGGGCGGTCCCAGCGCATGAACTCGTGCAGGCCTCCGAAGGCGTCGAGGACCTCCGTACCGGGGCGGAGGTAGAGATGGTAGGTGTTGCCGAGGAGGATGCGGCAGTCGAGAGCGGGGTCGGTCAGCTCCACGGGATGGACCGACTTCACCGTGCCCCGCGTGCCCACCGGCATGAAGCAGGGGGTCTCGACCTCCCCGTGGGCGAGCGACATCCGGCCGCGGCGGGCGGCGGTGCGGCTGTCGGTCTGGAGCAGGGTGAACATTGGCGGGCGGGATGGATAACCCGGATTTCCAGGCTTTCCAGCGGCGAATCCTGAAAGTTTCCGCTTCCAAAACGGATGGAAGCTGTATCCTGACTGTATGAAGATCACCATCAATATGGACGACGAACTGCTCGACAGCGTCATGGCCATCACCGGCGCCTCCACGAAGACCGAGGCCATCCACATCGCCCTGAAGGACATCGTGCGGCGGGCGAAGCTGCTGAATATCCTGAGGGAGGGCTTGGGAATGACTCCCGACGAAATCCGCAACTCCATCGACCCGGCTTCGGATCCGATGAAGCTCCGGGTCGGGGAGGGGATCACGCCCTATCAGGTCACCAACAAGCATCTGTCCGAACCATGAGCCGCGCCGTTCTCGCCGATTCCTCGTGGTACATCCGCAATATGCGGGAAGGGAGGGATCCCCTGCCTTTGCTGCGGCTTCATGGCGAATCCCGAGACTTGGCCGTCTGCGGGGTCATCAAGGCCGAGGTGGGACGGGGTGTCCGCGATCCTGTCGCTTTGGAGAAGTTCCAGCTCTTGTGGTCCTGCATGCTCTACATCGACGACGGCTACAAGCGTTGGGAGAAGACGCTGGAGCTCGCCTGGGCCCTCGACCGCAAAGGCATCGTCCTCCCGCTCGCCGACATCCACATCGCCGCCTGCGCGATGCATGCGGGAGCCGTGATCCTCACCTACGACCAGCATTTCCAGCTGATCCCCGGCATCGACGCGACGGACCGGATTTTTTAGGAGCCGGTTGGAACTGGATTTGCGTTGGACGGGCGGCACCGTCGGCTCTGTCGGAACGCAATCCTCGTCTTGAACCGCTGGACAACCGCAAGGTCTCCGTTCAGTCTGAACCATGCCTGCTCCTCCCACCTCGCATCGCCGCCTCCTCGCCTGGGTCGAGGATCTGAGAATGCTCTGCCGCCCCTCCGGAGTCGTCTGGTGCGATGGCTCGGACGAGGAATGGCATCGCCTCTGCGGCGAGCTCGTGGCCTGCGGCACGTTCCGCCGGCTCGATCCGGAGAAGCGCCCGAACAGCTACCTCGCCCTTTCCGATCCCGCCGACGTGGCGCGGGTGGAGGACCGCACCTTCATCTGCAGCCGCCGCGAGGCCTTCGCCGGTCCCACCAACAACTGGCGTCCTCCGGCGGAGATGCGGGCGAAGCTGAAGGAGCTGTTCACCGGCTGCATGGAGGGCCGGACGATGTACGTGATCCCCTTCTGCATGGGACCGCTCGATTCGCCCCATTCCCTCGTCGGCGTCGAGGTGACGGACTCGGCCTATGTCGCGGTGAACATGAAGATCATGACCCGCATGGGCGACGCCGTCCTCGAGCGGCTCGGGGAGGACGGGGCGTTCATTCCCTGCGTCCACTCCGTCGGGGCGCCGCTGCAAGCCGGCCAGGCCGATGTGCCCTGGCCCTGCAATCCCGACAAATACATCGTCCATTTCCCCAACGAACGCGAGATCTGGAGCTACGGCAGCGGCTACGGAGGCAACGCCCTTCTCGGCAAGAAATGCCTCGCCCTGCGCATCGCCTCGGTCATCGCCCGCGAGGAGGGCTGGATGGCGGAGCATATGCTGATCAGCGGCGTGGAGAACCCCGAGGGCGAGAAGCGCTACGTGGCGGCCGCCTTTCCCAGCGCGTGCGGGAAGACGAACTTCGCCATGCTCATCCCGCCGCCGGTCTACCGTGAAAAGGGGTGGAAGGTGACCACCGTGGGCGACGACATCGCCTGGCTGCGTCCCGGCAAGGACGGTCGGCTCCACGCGATCAATCCCGAGGCCGGCTACTTCGGCGTCGCCCCGGGCACCTCCCCGAAGTCGAATCCGAACGCGATGGCCGCGATGAGCCGGAACACGATCTTCACCAACGTCGCCCTCACCTCCGACGGCGACGTCTGGTGGGAGGGCCTCACCGACGAGCCGCCGGAGGGCCTGACCGACTGGCGTGGCAGTCCGTGGGCGCCCGAGAGCGGCACACCCGCCGCGCACCCGAATTCGCGCTTCACCTGTCCCGCCTCGCAATGTCCGGCCATCGATCCCGACTGGGAGAATCCCGAGGGCGTGCCCGTCGATGCGATCATCTTCGGCGGACGCCGTGCCACCACCATGCCGCTCGTCTTCCAGGCCTTCAACTGGGTCCACGGCGTCTTCCTCGGGGCCAATCTTGGTTCGGAAATGACCGCCGCGGCCGAAGGCGCCATCGGCAGGATCCGCCACGATCCCTTCGCCATGCTGCCCTTCTGCGGCTACAACATGGGCGACTACTTCGCCCACTGGCTGGAGATGCGGAAGCGCATCCCCGAGCTGCCGCGCCTCTTCCATGTGAACTGGTTCCGCAAGGGGAAGGACGGGAAGTTCCTCTGGCCCGGGTTCCAGGAGAACATGCGCGTGCTGGAGTGGATCTTCGACCGGGTGCGCGGGCGGGGCCGGGGGCACGAGTCGAGCTTCGGCTGGGTGCCCCGCTACCGCGAGCTGAATTTCGAGGGACTCGACTTCAGCGAGGAGCAGTATGCCGAGCTCATGCACGTGAGCCGCGAGGAGATCCGCCAGGAGCTCCTCTCCGAAGCCGATCTCTACCTGCGTCTCTACGACCACCTTCCCAAGGAGCTGATCTTCCAGCGCGAACTGCTCGCGGGGCGGGTCTGAAGCGCCGGAAGGTTTGAAAAGGTTCCGTACCCTCTGGAGAGACGGGCGCGGCCAAGGACATGCAACCCCTTGGTGAAATGTCAGGGTTCACGGCCTAGCGGTCTCGGCGGTGCAGTGTTTTCCGTCGTCCGCGATCCTGATGTCGCCGTTGAGACCGGCGATATAGGTTTTTGTCCCCACCGCCGGCTTCACCGACTGCCCCAGATCCAGGCCGGAGCCAAACTTGGCTTCGGAAGTGACCTTCCCGCCCGATTTCCAGGAAACCGCGATACGGAGCGGGGATCGACATCTTCATGGGGCGGCGTAGCAGCCTTCCGAAGGCGGAGAGGGCTGCCTTTCGCCTATTCGCGGCGGGCCGGAAGGATCCGCTTGCGGTCTGAAATCGCCGGGTTCAGCGTGGCGCTGTCGAAGGCTTCGCGGTCCGCCCCGAGATCCCAGGGGGATGGCGCGACGAAATCGCTGGATCGCCCGTCGATGGTCAGAACACCGGCTTCCCGGTCGATCGTCACCATGGCCCAGAGCGGATCCCGGTAGGGGGCGACGTATTGCAGATTGGGATGGCGGCGATGGATCTCGTCGCTGTAGCGGGCGTGGCGGTAGGCCGGCCCCATCCAGAAATAGGAGGCGCTGTTGATCTGGGGATAGTGAATGCCGTTGATCTCCCGCACATAGTCGCGGTGATGGTGCCCGCTGAAACAGGCGATGACTTTCTGGAATCCGGCCTTCTCGTTCGCCTGCTCCAGCACGCTTCTTACTTCCGTCTGGTTCGACACGCCGCCGCGGTCCCGCTCCAGGCTCTGATGGCTGAACAGGACCACCGGCAGGCGCGTGGCGTCGAGTTCCCGCTCCAGCCATTCGACTTGGTCCTGAGCCACGTAGCTCGAATAGCCTTTCCGGGGTCCCTCCTGGTCCGGGGACGGATCGTTGGCGTCGAGCACCACGAAGCGGACGCCGCCGGCGTCGAACCCGTAGTGGCGCGACGGCATTTCCCAATACGCCACGGTTTCCTGGGTCGAAAAGGCATAGGCGCCCTTCCGTTCGACAAAGCCGTCCATGTCGTGGTTGCCCAGCACATGATAGCGCGGACCGGAGAACTGGTTCCAAATCTCCATGAAGCGGCGATTGCGTTCGATCGGCACGCAGAAGTCGCCTAGCTGCACGATGAAATCCGGCTTCTCGTCGTTCATGTGCTGGATGAACGCCTGCAAACGTTCCTCCGCGTCGTGCATGATGTCCTGATGCACGTCGGCAATCACGCCGAAGCGGAGCGGTTTTCCCGTGCCTCCGTCCGCCATCGCCCAGTTGGGGAGCAGGGACGCGCCCGCGCCCGCCACCGTCCATCGAAGGATGCGGCGGCGATGGATTCGGTGGTTCGCCGGAACGTTCATGGTCGCTGCTGCTTTCAGAAATGGCTATCGGACAGGAAGGCGGATCTTGTATATATCCCTCGATTTCCTTCGGATTCCGCTCTCTCCGCGACGGGTTGCCTTACTCCACCAACGGCGCGGTTTCCTCCGGAGTGGCGCGACCGGACGGCAGCTCCAGGATGCGGATGTTGCGGAAGTGGATCTCCGCGCCTTCGGACTCCAGGCAGAGGTAGCCTTTTTTCACGGTGGACTGGCTGACGCCGTTGACGAATTTGCCGTTGATGGCCAGCTTCACCACACCGTCCACGGCCACCACGTCGTAGGTGTTCCATTCGCCTTTGCCCTTGCAGCGCATCTCGAAGGACATGCTGCGTCTGCCGCGCGGGTTGTCCGGCACCGCCTCCAGGCCGTTGGCTCCGAACAGCTCGCCTGAGACAAAGCCCAGGTGCCGGGGCGAGCCGTCCTTCTCCCGGTTCAGGAAAGGATATTCCAGCTCCAGCATCTGCACCTCCATGCCTTTGGGCAGCGGACCGCCCGGTGCGGGTGTGCCTTCGCTCCAGATGAAGATACCGGAGTTGCCGCCGGCCTCCATGTGCCGCCACTCGATGTGCAGGATGAAATTCTCGTACTGCTTCTCCGAGCGCATGACGCCGATGGGATGGCCGCTGCAAATCAACAGGCCGTCGCGCACGCTCCAGGTCTCCGGGCTGGTGTTCACATCCACCCAGCCGGCGAGGTCCTTGCCGTTGAAGAGATCTCGGAAAGCGGGAACCGCCTCCTCGCCGGGGGCCAAGATCGGGAGGAGAAGCGTCAGCGCCAGGAAGATGTGCCGGTGGCTGTTCATGGGATGTCGGTCAGGGAGCTACGGTCAGGAATTCCCTTTTATCCCGCTCACTCCTTGCCCGAGGCCTGGGACGGTGAGAGGGCGACCGCTTGTTCTAACGGCCTCGCGGACTCGACGGTGTAGCGTTTTCCGTCGCTCACGATCCTGATGTCGCCGTGCAGGCCGGTGATGTAGGTTTTCGCCCCCACTGCTTTCAGCATCGGCGTGCTTTTCAGCCCCTTGGCATAGCGCTCGAAGACACTCGCGATGGAGACCTCGGGCCGGGTGGCCTCGGCGAAGGCCGGGGTGCAGTGGATGCCGTGACCCGGCGCGACCAGCACGTGGCATTTGATCCTGGCGGGGTCGATGGAGGGCAGCAGGCTCAGGTCGATGTCCTCGGTCTGGATGTCGCCGGGCAGGTAGAAGACGATGTCCCCGTGCTGGATGCGGATGCCCAGCGAATTCGCGTTCAGCAGATAGTGGGCGGGGGAGTCCTGCTTCGAGCGCGTCTCCACCTGATGGTCGGGGAAGAAGGTCTTGGGAGGCGCGATGACTTCGACGTGCAGGGCTTCGTCCAGTTCGAGGAGATCGCCGGTGTTGGCCGCCTGGTAGGTACCCCGTTCGACGTACTTGGCACGCAGCTTGTCGTAGTCGGTCAGTTCGGTCAGATAGGAGTTGTCGGAATCGCCCTGGTAGGTGAAGCCCGGATCGATCAGCTTCGCGGGCCGGAAATGCTCGTCCAGCCAGAGCAAGCCTCCGAAGTGGTCGTAGTGGCCATGGCTGATGAGCACCCCGTCGATGGTCCCGATGCCCGCCTTTTTCAGAAAGGGGGCGATCAGGTCGCGGCCCGCATTGAAGTTCCCCGACCAGCCGTCCGAGGAGAGCTGCATGGGATAGCCGCTGCCGGTGTCGTATAGGAAGGTCTTCCCCGAAGGCGTCTGCATGACCACCGCCAGCCCCGCGCCCCGTTTGATGTCCGGAATGTCCAGAACCGTGAAAGTGAAGGTGCCCTCTCCCCGGAGCGCCAGGGGCAGGAGGAGGGAGAGGGCGAGAAGGAGAGCAGGGGGGAAGTGGGAGAGGGGACGCATGGTTGGTTTTTCATAGGAACCATTCCACCAAAGGCTCCGCAAAGGCGGGATCGAGGGAGTAATGGATGGCCATAAAAAGGCGCAAAAATCCGTGCCCGATGCCGTAACTTCGTGCGGACGCCATGACCTCCGACCCCGTTTCCCGCGCCGTCGCCCTCGCCGCGAAGCTCCAGCGCCGCGCCCTCGAACTGCAGACCACCGCCGAACGCCGCCAGCAGGCCGAGCTCGACCGGATGCTCCAGACGCCCTCGGACAAGGCCACCCTCGTCCAGCTCACCGACCAGGCCTTCCGTTCGCGCTCCGCCGCGCGAGTCGCGGACCAGTTCACCCACATCCTCGACGTGCAGGGCATCCCGCGCTTCTTCAGCCCGCTCGACCGGGTCATGCTGCGGGGCTTCCAGACCTTCGGCGACTGGCTTCCGAGCGTCTCGGTGCCCCTCGTCAAGGAGCACCTGCGGCAGGAGACCGCGAACGTCATCCTCCCCGCCGAACCCGAGCTGCTCGCGGAGCACCTGCGGCGGCGGCGCGAGCAGGGTCTGCGCATGAACGTGAACTTTCTCGGCGAGGCTATCCTCAGCGAGGCGGAGGCGGAGCGGCGGCTCGAACTCTATCTCGAAGCCCTCCAGCGGCCCGAGACCGAGGTCTTCTCCATCAAGATGTCCACCCTCTATTCGCAGATGTCGCCCATCGCGCGGCGGCATACCCTCGCCGTGCTCGGCGACGGGCTCGAAGGGCTCTACCGCGCCGCCGCCCGCACCACCTTCACCCGTGCCGACGGTGCAGTCGTGCCGAAGTTCCTCTACCTCGACATGGAGGAATACCGCGACCTCAGCCTCACCTGCGAGGTCTTCATGCGCACCCTCGAACGGCCCGGCTTGGAAAGCGTCGCCGCCGGCATCGTCCTGCAGGCCTACCTCCCCGACTCGCACCGCTGGCAGCGCGCCCTGCTGGAATGGGCGCGCCGCCGCGTCGCCGCCGGAGGCGCCGGAGTCACCATCCGTCTCGTCAAAGGGGCGAACCTCGAGATGGAGCGCCACGAGGCCTCGGTGAAAGGCTGGCCGCAGGCGCCCTTCGAGGACAAGCTCGACACCGATGCCAACTACAAGCGGATGCTCCACACCGCCCTCGAGCCGGAGAACCTCGCCGCCACCCGCCTCGGGCTGGCCTCGCACAACCTCTTCGACGTCGCCTACGCCCTCGTCCTCGCGCAGGAGCGGGACGCCCTGCACCGGGTCCAGTTCGAGATGCTCGAAGGCATGGCCAACCCCCAGCGCCGCGCCCTGCGCGAGGAAGTCGCCAATCTGCTCCTCTACGCTCCCGTGTGCCGGAAGGAGCATTTCCTCAACGCCGTCGGTTACCTCATCCGCCGCCTCGACGAGAACACCGGCCCCGACAACTTCCTCCGCCACAGCTTCCGGCTCGACCCCGGCGGCGAGGACTGGCTCGCCCTCGAAGGTGCCTTCCGCGCCTCCTTCGACCGTATCGCCTCCCTAACCGATGCACCAAATCGCACCCAGGACCGGCGCTCGCCGCCCATTCAACCCCCTTGGGTCGAGGATTGGACCCTCTTCACCAACGAAGCCGACACGGACTGGTCCCTGCCGCACCACGCCGAATGGGCCGAGGGCATCCTCGCGGCCTGGCGGGATCGGTTCACCGACATCCCCCTCGTCGTGGCCGGGGAGGAAATCGTCGCCTCCCACGCTGTCCGCGATTGCCTCGATCCCTCGCGTCCCGGCGTGGTCGTGGGCCGCTATCGACAAGCCTCGGCGGCGGACCTAGACGCCGCCCTCGCCTGCGCCGTCGCCGATCCCGACGGCTGGCGCGCCCTCTCCGCGAGGGAACGCCAGACCGTGCTGCGCCGCGTCGCGCAAGAGCTCCGCAAGACCCGCGCCGATCTCATGGGTGCGGCCCTCGCCAACACCGGCAAGACCCTCCTCGAATCCGATCCCGAGGTCAGCGAGGCCGTCGATTTCGTCGAGTTCTACGCCGCCTCGGCGCGTTTCTTCCACGAGCTTCCCGGAGTGGAGGCCGAGGGCAAGGGCGTCGTCGTCGTGGTCCCGCCGTGGAATTTCCCCCTCGCCATCCCCTGCGGAGGCGTCGCCGTCGCCCTCGCTGCCGGGAACACCGTGATCTTGAAGCCCGCTTCCGACGCCGTCCTTCCCGCTTGGGTGCTCTGTCAGGCCTTCTGGCGCGGCGGGGTCTCGAGGCGCACCCTGCAATTCCTCCCCTGCTCCGGCGGCGGGGAGGGCGCAACGCTCGTCCGGGACCCGCGCGTCGATGCCGTCGTCCTCACCGGCGGCACCGCGACCGCCCTTGCCATGCTGCGGGCCAAGCCCGACCTGCCCCTCAGCGCCGAGACCGGAGGCAAGAACGCCACCATCGTCACCGCGATGGCCGACCGCGATCTCGCCATCAAGAACGTCCTCCACTCCGCCTTCAGCCATGCCGGGCAGAAATGCTCCGCGACCTCGCTCCTTCTCCTCGAGGCCGAGGTCCACGACGACCCCGCTTTCCAGCGCGCCCTCGTCGAGGCGGCGCAGTCGCTGCGCGTCGGCTCCGCCTGGGAGTTGGAGAACAAGATCGGCCCCCTTATCCGCCCGCCCTCGGGCGATCTTGAGAAGGCCCTTCTCGCCCTCGAACCCGGCGAATCCTGGGCCTTGATGCCGCGTCGGCTCGGGGACAACGATTGCCTCTGGTCCCCCGGCATCAAGTGGGGCGTGCGCCCCGGCAGCACGACGCACCTCGTCGAGTTCTTCGGACCCGTCCTCGGAGTGATGCGCTTCGAGCGATTGCCCGAGGCCGTCGCCCTCGTCCACCGGACCGGCTACGGACTCACCAGCGCCCTCGAAAGCCTCGACGACCGCGAGCAGGAGGAATGGCGCCGTTCTCTCCGTGCCGGCAATCTCTACCTCAACCGCGGCACCACCGGCGCCATCGTCCTGCGCCAGCCCTTCGGCGGCCTCGGCAAGAGCGCCTTCGGTCCTGGCCTGAAGGCGGGCGGACCGAACTACGTCGCCCAGTTCCTGCGCTTCCGCGAGGCCAGGCCCGCCGACGGGGATTTCGACCTCGACCGCCTCCTCCACGGCTACCGCGCCGCGTGGGAGAGCGAATTCGGCCGCGAGCACGATCACTTCCACCTCGTCGGACAGGAGAATGTGCGCCGCTACCTCCCCATCCGCGAACTGCGCCTCCGCGTCCATCCCGGCGACAACCGCTTCGAGATCCTCGCCCGTGCCGCCGCCGCCCGTGCCGCCGACTGCCGTCTCACCGTGAGCCTTCCGCCCGGCCACGAGAGTCCCGCCCTGACCGAACTCCAGGACGGGACCGAGGCTTGGGCCGGAGGCATCGAGTTCATCGAGGAGGGCGACGAGGAACTCGCCACCCGCATCGCCGAAGGCCAGACCGACCGCGTCCGCTACGCCGCGCCGGATCGCGTTCCCGGGATCGTCCGGCGTGCGGCGGCGGAGAGGCCCATTTACCTTGCCGATGCCCCCGTGCTGGCGAAGGGACGGGTGGAGCTGCTGTGGTATGTGAACGAGCAGAGCGTGAGCTTCGACTACCACCGCTATGGGAATGTCGGGGGAAGGGCGGAGATCGAGGCGTCTGCTGATGCGTGATTCGAACCTCGATCGGTCCCGTTCCCGATTCCCGAGTTCGGAAGATTGGTCTCTTCCGCCACCGTTCGTCAGGCGGCCGGACCGGCCGGGTTGCGGGAATTGTCGAGGCTGCGGAAACGGCCTACTCTCGTTCGCATGAGGATCCGCCTTCTTCTCCTGATCGCATCTGGCTTGCTTGTGCTGCCGCTGGCATCGGGGCAGGACGGCCTGCGCGTCGTTCTCGAGCCGGGATTCCTCCACCTGCGCAACGCCGGTCCGCGCGAGTGGTCGAGCTTTCCGGAGAAGTCGGACGCCGACCGGCTCGAAGTGACGTTCGATCTCGACGCGCCGGAGTCCTTCCGCCTGCTCACCTGGCGGCAGGAGGAGACGAAGCAGCCGTGGTCGGTCCAACTGAACGGACGGAGGCTCGCCACGCTTCCCCGCGACCACAACCCTTTGGAGCACGGGATCGAAATCCCGGCCGGTCTGCTGCGGACGACCGGCAACGTGCTCGAAATCGCCACCGCTTCGGAGACGCCCGACGACATCCGCATCGGCGGTCTCGTCCTGCGCGATTCCCTCCAGACGCTGGCCGAGGGCGAACGCGCGGAACGGCTTTTCCAGCAGCGGGGAATGCGGCGGGCGCTCCCGGCGATGACCGCGACCGTGCGCCTCGCGGCCACGGAGGACGGGCAGGCGCTGCCCTGCCGCTTCACCATCCTCGATGCCGAAACCGGCGCGCTTGCCTTCGTCGGGGCGGAGTCGGACGACCGCCTCGCGGTGCGCGAGGGCGTCGTCTACGCCTTGGACGGCAAGGCGACCATCCGGCTCGCGGGGGACGCCACGGAGCCGCGCCGCTACCGGATCTACTGCGGGCGGGGATTCGAATACAGCCTCGGCCGAGAGGAGCTGGTCGTCGATGGGAGCCGCGCGGAGGCGAGCCTTTCCTTCGCCCTGCGGCGCGAGGTGCCCACGCCGGGGCTGGTGAGCTGCGATCCGCATCTGCATACCTTCGAGTTCGACCGGCACGGGGATTGCAGTCTCGTCGAACAGCTCATCGTCATCGCCGGGGAAGGCATCGAGCTTCCGGTCTCCGCCGCGCACGACCAGCGCATCGACTACCGGGAGGAGGCCGACCGCATCGGGTCGAGCCGATGGTTCACCCCTGTCGCCGGCTGCGAGGTCACGACGAGCCTCGGCCATTTCAACGCCTTTCCCGTCGATTCCGGCGCTCCGCCCATCGAGCACAAGCTCCGTCCCTGGCCGCAACTCTTCCGGAATATCTACGCCACGCCGGGCGTCAAGGTCTGCGTCCTGAACCACGGGCACGACCTCCATCTCAAGTTCCGTCCGCTCGACCCGGAGAACTTCGACAGCGCGGGCGGCGTCTTCAAGCACGGCTGGAAGCTGGAGGCGAACGCGATGGAGCTGGTCAACTCCGGGGCGCAGCAGACCGATCCGATGCGGCTCGTCCGCGACTGGTTCGCCCTGCTCCGCAGCGGGCACCGCCTCGCCGGGATCGGGGCGAGCGACAGCCACACCGTGAACTTCGCCATCCCCGGACAGGCGAGAACCTATCTCGAAGCGCCCGACGCGGACCCTTCCGCCATCGACGTCGCCGCCGCCGTCGGGTCCATCCTGAAGGGCCGGACCTGGGTCAGCTTCGGCCTGCTCGCGCGGCTCGACCTCGCTCCCGATGGCGGAGGCGCGACCGTGCAGGTCCTCGGCCCCGGCTGGACACGGGCGGAGCGGCTGCGGCTCTTCCGCAACGGCGAGGAGGTCGCGTCGCTCGCGATTCCCGGCGAAGACGCCGCGCGGGCGGGGGTGAAATTCTCCCGCGAGTTCACGTTTGGCGAACTGGGGGCGAAGACGGGGGACTTCCTCTGCGTGGTCGCCACGGGACCGGGCATCGAGGAAGGCTGGTGGCCCATCATGCCGCCCTATCAGCCGACCTCGCCCGATTTCGAGCCCTTCGTCATGGGGATCAGTCCGGCGGTGTGGGTGGAGTAGGCGCCGACCCGGCCGACATCCTTTTCGGAGACGAAAAGGCCCGCGGTCTTGTCCTCGAAGTTCGCCCCTTCGTCGAGGGCGGCGATCGAGAGATAGGCGTCGCGCTCTCTCTGAGGTCGATGCGCCGGCTCCAGGCCGACGACGGGGAATTATGGAAGACGTCGCCCGACGGGTTCAGGAGGCATTCCCGCTCTCGACTGTCAACTCATCCACAGACCGTTGACCTGGGATGTCACTTGGACGCGCCGGGAGCCGGGTAGCCTTTGGCCTCGTCGTCCAGAACGAGAACCCAGTCGATCATCTCTCCCTTGTCGGGCGACTGGAACTCCCGTTCGCCGGTGTTGGGAAATTCGCCGATCGCGGTGGCCTCGCCGTTGCGGGGATTGTACCACCAGGCCTTGACCTTCGGGCCCTGGATCGTGTCCATGCGCACCTTGAAGGCGCGTCCGACCGGGGCGTAGACCATCGCATAGGTTCCGTCGGTGTCGCGCGTGGCCACGAAGCGATACCGGCCCGCGCCGGGGACGCTGGTCGGCACCGCGTCTTCGACGATGACCGAGTCGTCCGGGATGCGCGTGAGGAAGGGGCGCGACTCGAGGAGCCGGCGGCCATGCCGCATCTGCTGCGCGCCGGGTTGGTCGAGCGCCTCGAACCACGGCATCAGGGGGGTGTTGATCGGATTTCGCCCCGGCTGCCACATCTGCCAGACCGAGTGATGGCCGTAGGTATGACCGAAGGCGCCGGTGAAAAGATTCCAATAGAGCGCGCGCCGGACGTCGGACGAGATGGAGTGTCCGGACTCCTTGGCCCGGAACACGACCGGATGGTCCTCGTAGAGCGGTTCGCCGTCGACGACCGGCTTGAGTGGCGTGCGGTCGTAGTCGATCCGCGTGTTGTGGTAGCCGCCGTTGAACTCCACGACGTGACCGTTCTGGCGCATGTTGAAATCGAGCCAGTCCTCGTCGTGGAAATGTTGGGCCGAGCCCTGCCCTCCCCGTGGATGGTAGGTGACGAGGTGGGCGCCGCCGTCGCCTTTGCGGATTCCCCGGGCCATGGCACGCATCATCTCCTTGTGCGTGTCGTCATCGATCGCGCGGTCGCCGCCGGTGATCCAGACCAGAGCCTTGTCCTGGTAGCGCCGTCCCAGCCATTCGCCGTAGGTCGCGGCGTTTTCGACGGTGAAGAGCGGCTTTCCGTTCCGGATGTCGTCGCGCCAGTAGCGTCCCCAGGTCGGGAGGAAGCCGATGTAGAGGCCGAGCGAGTTGGCCTTGTCGACGATGTAGTCCACATGGTCCCAGTAGTCGTTGTCCGGGCCGTCCACGACCGCGGGACGCGCGGGGTCCTGATCGGTCAGCGGCAGATGGCCGTAGGGATTCGGGTCGGAGTGCCCGTTGAGCTCGGCCAGCGCCACGGCCTGGATCACCGTGAAGCCCTGCCTGGCCCGCGTCTCGAGGTAGCGGTCGGCCTCCTCGCGGTCGAGCCGGTGGAACAGCTCCCAGGCGGTGTCGCCCAGCCAGAAGAACGGCGTCCCGTCCTCGTGGACGAGGAAGCGCCGGTTCTCCGAGACCTTGAGACGTGGCAGGTCCGCGAAGGCGCGGTTTGCTCCGCCGACGATCAGGATCAGGACAACCAGCAATGCCATGGAATGGCGGAGTGTCGTGGGTGGCGTGTCTCGTTTCATCGGATTCTCCATTGATTCATTTCGGATCGACTTCCCGTGAAGTGGTTTCGCGACCATCAGACGGGTTTTGAACAAACACAAGACGCAAGCGCAGCCGCGCCGGGGGGCTAGGTCCGATGCCGGCGAAGTCGCTCCCTATGTCTTGACGGCCAAAAGCAATATTGCTTGGCAGCCAGATCGTTTCCTCTGTAGAATCGCTGGCGATGACGTTCGCCCTCGACCGCCCGCTCCGTTTCTGTTCTCTTCTTCCAAGTCTGCTCGTGGCTTTTCTTGCGACGATCTCCACGACCAAGGCCCAATCTCCCGCCGCGGGAGGCCTCCCGCCCGCCGAGGCGCTGAAGTCCTTCGAGCTGGCCGAGGGCTTCCAGATCGAGCTGCTCGCCGCCGAGCCGCTCCTCGCCGATCCCGTGGCGATGGAGATCGACGAGCAGGGGCGGCTCTACGTGGTCGAAATGCCCGGCTATCCGCTGGACCTGGAATTCTCCGGCAAGGTCCGCCTGCTGACCGACAGCGACGGCGACGGAACGATGGACCAAAGCACGGTGTTCGCCGAGGGCCTGCGCTTTCCCAACGGCATCCTGCGCTGGAAGCAGGGCGTCCTCGTCACCGACGCGCCCGACCTGATCTACCTCGAGGACACCGACGGCGACGGACGCGCCGACAAGCGCGAGGTGGTGTTGACAGGATTCGCCCTCTCCAATCCCCAGCACATCGTCAACACCCCCATGCTGGGCCTCGACAACTGGATCTATCTGGCCAACGAACCCGCCACCGTGCCCCGCATCTACGTCGACACCTTCGGCGACACCGGCTCCGAGATCCGCTTTCCGGGCCGGGACGCCCCCGTGCTGCCCAGGAACGCCAACGGTCGCCGTGTCCGTCTCCAGCCCGACAGCCATCGGCTGGAGGCCCTTTCCAGCGCCAGCCAGTATGGGCAGACCAGCGATCCCTGGGGACGCCACTTCCTCGTCAGCAACGCCCGCCACATCTACCACGAAGTCATTCAGGCCCGGTACCTCGACCGCAATCCCGCCCTGCTCATCCCCAGCGCCGTCGCCTCCATCGCCGAGCACGGAGACGCCGCGGAGGTCTATCCCATCACCGAAAAGCCCGAGCATCAGATGCTGACCAGCGCGGGCGTCTTCACCTCCGCCTGCGGCAACGTCTTCTATCAGGGCGGTCTTTTTCCCGCGCCCTTCGACCGCGTCTCTTTCGTCGCCGAACCGGTCGGCAATCTCGTCCACGCCGAGATCGTCGAGGAGAAAGGTGCCACCTTCACCGCCCGTCGTCTCTACGAAGGCAAGGAATTCCTCGCCTCGCGCGACGCCTGGTTCCGCCCCGTCAATCACTACATCGGTCCCGACGGAGCGCTCTACGTGGTCGACTACTACCGGCGCATCATCGAGCATCCCGAATGGATGGCGCAGGAGGTCGCCGAATCCCCCGCTATGCGCGACGGCATCGGACAGGGTCGGATCTACCGCATCACCCCCTCGGGCGCACCAGCCGCCGACTGGACCAAGGGGTTCGACCTTGGAAAGGCCAGCGACCACGAGTTGGCCGTCGCCCTCGGCCATCCCAATCTCTGGCACCGCCGGACCGCGCAGCGCCTCCTCCTCGATCGGCAGGCTTCGCGGACACCTGAGGATGCGGCGGCCCTCGTGACCGACCTCACCAAGATGACCGACGCCGCCTCGCCGCCGCTGGCGCGCCTTCATGCCGCGTGGACGTTGCACGGTCTGGACGCCCTGACGCCCGAGATCGTCGCCTCCCTCCTTCAGGACAAAATCGCCGGAGTCCGGGAGAACGCGATCCTTCTCGCCGAAGGCCTCCTCCCCGAGCACGACGCATTGCTCGACGCTCTGCTGCCTTTGCAAGACGACCCGGACGCCCGCGTCGTCTTCCAACTCCTCTGCACCCTCGGCGACAGCGACCGCCCCGATGTCGTCGCCGCGCGGAACCGGCTGCTCTTCTCCGAGCGCGGAGCCGATCCCTGGATGCAGGCCGCCGCCCTTTCCGCCCGCCAGCTCGACTACGCCGGGTTGATCCGGTCCTGCATCGCCTCCGCCACCACCGCGCCCGACCGCTACCACCTGTTGCTGGAACGGCTCGCCGCCATGTGGAGTGCGACCGCCACCGTCGCCGAAACCGGCACCCTGCTGCAATGGGCCACGGAGGCCGGGGAATGGACTCCGGGTCCTTGGCAGGGCATTTTGCTCAACGGCATCGCCAAGGGGAATGCCGAGGTCCTGCGGGATCCCGCCCTCGCCCCCCGGCGTGAGCAGTTGCTCCAGCTCCTGATGGGCGATGCCGCATTCGGTCTGCGCCGCGCCGCCCTGGACTTCCTGCAACGCTCCGGCCTGCCCTCGGGCGAGGCGCGTTCGTCCGCCCTCAATCGGGCCGTGGCCATCCTCCGCGACCGTCAGGCCTCTCCCGAGGATCGCTCCCTCATGATCCGTCTCTACCGGCTCGCCGAGCCCGAGCAATCCCGCGACCTGCTGCTTTCCCTCATCCACGCCGCCGAACCCGTCGCCGTGCAGAAAGCGGCCCTCGCCGCCCTCAGCCAGGACGCCGACGAAGCCCTCGCCGACCATCTCGTCGCCCGCTGGTCCTCCCTCACCGACGCCCTGCGCGACGATGCCGTCAATGTCCTCATGGCTTCCGAGGCCAGCCGCGAGAAGCTCGTCGCCGCGCTCGAGGGCGGAGCCATCGCCCCATCCTACGTCACCGGCGGGCAGCAGGTCAGCCTCATCGCCCGCTCCGACCACGCCACCCGCGACCGTGTGCGCGTGGTCTTCTCCACCGAATCCAAGGACGCCGAACGCGCCAAGGTCATCGAGCGCTACCAAGCCGCCCTAGGCGAAGGAGGCGACGCCGGGCACGGCAAGACCGTCTACCAGACCCACTGCGCCGCCTGCCACCAGATCGCCGGGAAGGACGGCCTCGCCTTCGGCCCCGACCTCAACAGCATCCGCATCCGTCCCCCCGAATCCATTCTCGCCGACATCCTCGATCCCAACCGCTCCATCGCCGACGGCTACGCCCTCTGGCAACTGACCCTTCACGACGGATCGCAGAAAGTCGGCGTCATCGGCTCCGAGACCACCACCTCCATCACCCTGCGCGTGCAGAGGCTGCCCGAGGAGACCATCGCCCGCGAGACCATCGCCGACATCAAGGACCTCGGCATCTCCCTCATGCCGGCCGGTCTGGAGAACCTCATTTCCCCGCAGGACATGGGCGATCTGCTGGCTTTCATCAAGGATT
The DNA here is from genome assembly GCA_037190325.1 of Verrucomicrobiales bacterium. Lineage (GTDB taxonomy): Bacteria > Verrucomicrobiota > Verrucomicrobiia > Verrucomicrobiales > DEV007 > Arctic95D-9. The sequence goes on from JBBCIU010000001.1 coordinate 104,186, forward strand.
CCTCATAATCTTTTCGAGCTTCCACCATGAAACCACCCTCACACTCCACCGTCCGCGCCGGGCTTCTCGGCCTGCTCTCCGCCACGTTCGCCCTTTCCACCGTCCTGGCCGACGAAGCCAGGGACAAGGCCGGCAAACCCTTCGCCTGGCCCGAAGGCAAGCGCATGGCCCTCAGCCTCAGCTTCGACGACGCCCGCGTCAGCAACGTCGAGCACGGCATCCCTCTGCTCAACGAGCTCGGCCTCCAGGCCACCTTCTTTGTTCTGCCGCGCGCCGTCGAAAAGGAGCTGGACCGCTGGCGGGACGCCGTTGCCAAAGGCCACGAAATGGGCAACCACTCCCTGACCCACCCTTGCAGCGGCAATCTCATCTACCATTCCGACCGCAGCGTCCTCGAGGCCTTCACTTTGGAGAGGATGCGCGAGGAGTTGGTCGAGGCCAACGCGCAGATCGAAACGCTCCTCGGCGTGAAGCCCGTCGTCTACGCCTACCCCTGCGGTCAGACCTTCGTCGGGCGCGGGAAGGACACCGTGAGCTTCGTCCCGCTCGTCGCCGAGCTCTTTCTCGCCGGACGCGGCTGGCTCGACGAGCGGCCCTACCACGTCGAGCGCGGCGACATGGCCCAGCTCACCGGCGTCAAGATGGACGGCGAGACCATGGAGAGCCTCAAGCCCATGTTCGACCTGGCGCAGAAGGAAGGGCGCTGGCTCATCCTCGCCGGACACGACACCGACAAACCCGAGAGCACGCTCAACACCGACGGGCAGTTTCTCCGCGACCTCGCCGCCTACGCCAAGGATCCCGCCAACGGCGTCTGGATCGCCCCCATCGGCACCATCGCGCAGTATGTGAAGGAGCAGACGGAAGGAGAGGTGATCGTGGCGGAAAAGAAGGGGGAATCAGGCCGATAGTCGCCTTCTCCGACTTGGGGCAAAGAATGACGAGGGGAGGGACGGAACCTTAAAAAAGGAAGATGAGAGTTGAGCGAATAGTTGAGATCATCGTAGTCAACGAGTTGCATCGATCCGACAATCCTCTCTTTGAGCGAACCTAGGATTTCGACGCAGGCCGCTCATTTCCAGCCTCTCAACTCTCATCTATCGACTCTCAACTCCGGTTTTAGGCTGGAAGGCGAATTCCCGTGAATCGGGACGGACGAATGACCGTCGCGAGCGTAAAGCGGAGCGATCCCGGCACATTCCCTCCCGGAGTGAAAGCCTTGCGACACGATTCTGAATCCCCTTTCGAGGCCGAATTGAGGCGCGCCCAGGTTCCGGTTCTCGGATACCTGGTGCGCCTCACCGGCAATATCGCCGATGCGAGAGACTTGCTGCAGGCCACCAATCTGACGGCTTGGAGCAAGCGCGACTCCTTCGCGAGAGGCAGCGACCTGGTGGCGTGGATGCGGGCGATCGCGCTGAACCACTACCGGAACGAGTCGCGCAAGCAGCAGTCCCGGCCCACCGTGCCCCTGCTCGACGCGGATCTGGTCCAGATGGTGGAGACTCGCCATCTCGAACGCGAATCCGAGGAATCGCGCAAGCGCCGCCTGCTGCAGGTCTGCCTGGAGAAACTGCCCGAACGGCAAAGGCGGGCGGTGAAGCGTTTCTATCTCGACGGTCTCTCGCTGGAACAACTGGGCCGCGAGAGCCAGCGCAAGCCCAATGCGGTGGCGCAGCTCCTGCACCGAGCGCGCGCCAACCTCATCGAATGCGTGCGCCGCGAGTCGCACCTATCGCTCGACCAGGAGGGCCTCAACGATTTCTGATCCATCGTCCGATGACCGACAAGCAACGCACCGGGGAACTGCTCGCCAAGCTGGGCGAACGACCGCTCGACGACGGCGAGCGCCAGGAATTGTGCGCGTTGCTGGCGCGTTCGCCGGAGGCTCTGGACCATTACCTCGACCATTGCGAGATCGAAACCTGGCTCGCCGCCGCCGGGAGCCTCACCGCGGACGAGCCCGCCATCGCGGTGCTGACGACGGAGGTGCCGGTCGAGATTCCCGAGAAGGTTGCGGGGAAATGGCCCCGCTGGGCAGCGGTCGCGGCGGCGCCCGTGCTCGTGGGAACCTCCTTGCTTTTCCTGCGTCCGGGTGCCGACGAGACTGTGGCGACGGCCCCGAATGGAGAGACGGAAACCGCCTCGCCCTCCGAGGAAGCGGCCGCATCCGGTGAAGGCGGTCTCGCCGCCAGAGCGATGCCCGGCGGCGATCCCTCCAAAATCATCGCCTCCACGGGCGCGGTCAATCATCCCGGCCTCGGCGACGCGGCCATGCCCCGCACGGCGGTGGATCGCCCCGTCAGGTTCAACCGCGACATCCGCCCGATCCTGTCGGAGGCTTGCTTCAGTTGCCACGGTCCCGACGACCACGGACGGCGCGCCGACTTGCGTCTGGATCTCGCCGAAGGCGCCACGGCCGACCTCGGCGGCTACCGGGCCATCGCGCCCGGACGCCTCGCGGACAGCGAGGCATGGGCGCGCATCGTGTCGCAGGACGCCGACGAATTGATGCCGCCGCCGGAATCGCATCTCGCCCTCACCGACGAGCAGAAGCAGCTCATCCGGCGCTGGATCGAGGAAGGGGCCGAATACGAGGGCCACTGGGCCTTCCAGGCCCCCGATCGGCCCGTCGTGCCGGAATTCAAAGCCCCGAAATCCCAAATCCGAAACCCCATCGACGCCTTCGTGCTCGCCCGATTGGAAGAGGAAGGCATGGCTCCTTCCCCCGAGGCCGATCCGCGAATCTTGATCCGGCGGCTGAACCTCGATTTGCTCGGCCTGCCTCCGACGCTGGAGGAGGTCGAGCGTTTCGCCGCCGACTACCGGGAGCGCGGCGAGGAGGCCTGGCGCGAGACCGTCGACCGGCTGCTCGATTCGCCCCATTTCGGCGAGCGCATGGCCTTGCCCTGGCTCGATCAGAGCCGCTACGCCGATACCAACGGCTACTCCATCGACGGCGGGCGCGACATGTGGCTGTGGCGCGACTGGGTCATCCACGCCTACAACCGCAACCTGCCCTTCGACCGGTTCGTCGTGGAGCAGCTGGCCGGCGATCTGCTGCCCGACGCCACCGAAGCGCAACGCGTCGCCACGGGCTTCAACCGCAACCACATGATCACCCACGAGGGAGGGACCATCCCCGAGGAGAACCTCACCAACTACGCCGCCGACCGCGTCCAGACCGCCGGCGAAGTCTTCCTCGGTCTGACGATGGCCTGCGCCCAATGCCACGACCACAAATACGACCCGATCTCGATCAAGGAATACTACGAGTTCTTCGCCTTCTTCAACGAACTGAGCGACAAGGGCCTCGACGGCAATTCCGGGATCAACGCCGTGCCGGCGATCCTGGCGAGCACGGTGCTGCCGACCGGCGAGGTGGCCGGTCTCGAAGCCGAGCTGGCGCAGTGCCGCGCCGAACTGACCGCGAGCGAGGAGGGCTTCGTCGAATGGCTGGCCGGGATGCGGGCGAAGGAGGCGAAGCGTGGCGAGGGCTTCGAACGGCGGACGGTCGAAATGCTCGACGTGTCCTCGCCGAACCAGCCGGGTCACTTCGAGTTCCATGCCGACGGCCAGGTCGTCCTGGGCCGCCCGGCCCGTGGCTTGAACGCCTTCAGCCACGCCATGCGCCTGCCCGCCGGGCGCCCGGTCGAGGGCATCCGCATCCGCTTTTTCCCCTATCTCCCCGAAGGGGCGAAAGAGGGCGCCGAAGCCCGGCTCACCCCCCATCCCGACGGCTTGCCCAAGGTGACCACCGTGCTGGTCTCCGCCGGCGAGCAGCCCGCCAAGCAGGTGGACTTCCACCGGCAACTGGTGCTGGCCCAGGCCACGGCCAGTTCCTCGCCCGCGAACGCCCGTCCCGACGGAATCCTCGACGAGCGCAATCTCCACTGGTGGGAGCCGGTCGATCCGCTCGTGCCGCAGCACCTCACCGTGACCTTCGCCGAGCCGGTCGATCCGGCGAGCGATCCCTACCTCACCGTGATGATCTTCTACGGCTTGAACGACTCCATGCCCTTCCACTGGAGCATCGAAGCCTTCAGCGGGGCCGATCCCGACAGTGTGTTCCCCACGGAGACGGCCGAGGCTCTGGCGCGTCCGGAAAGCGAGTGGTCCGAAGCCGAGCGAGCCCTCGTGATGGAAGCCTTCCGCGCCCGTGCGCCGCAACTGGAGCGCCTGCGCATCCGTATCGCCAACCTTTCCGACCGCATCGAGGCGCTGACGCGGCCGCATTCGACGATGGTCATGGACACCGCCGAGAAGCCCCGCCAGACCCATGTGCTCGACCGGGGGCAATATGACATGCCGCTGGAAAAAGTGCTGCCCGGCACCCCCCGCGTCCTGCCGCCTTTGGCTGCGGAGGGGGAAAAAGCCACCCGGCTCGACCTGGCCCGCTGGCTGGTGCAGCCCGACCATCCCCTCACCGCGCGGGTGGCCGTCAACCGCCTCTGGGCGCTGTTCTTCGGCACAGGTCTGGTGGCCACCTCCGCCGATTTCGGGTCGCAGGGCGAGTGGCCCAGCCATCCCGAATTGCTGGACTGGCTCGCCACCGAATTCACCGCCTCCGGCTGGGACCAGAAGACGCTCGTCCGCCGCATCGTCGGCAGCGCCACCTACCGGCAGGATTCCTCCGCCACGCCCGCGCAGTTGGAGCGCGATCCGCGCAACCGCCTGCTGGGACGGGGACCGCGTTTCCGCCTGCCCGCCGAGTTCGTGCGTGACCAGGCGCTCGCGACGAGCGGGCTGCTCGTGCCGAGGATCGGCGGCCCCAGCGTGCAGCCCTACCAGCCGCCGGGACTGTGGAAAGAGGTCAGCCACTTCGGCAGCACCCCGGCCACCAAGCAGGTCTTCGTGCAGGACCGGGGCGAAAAGCTCTACCGCCGCAGCCTCTACACCATCGTCAAGCGGACCAGCCCGCATCCGGCCATGAGCGCCTTCGACGCGCCCAACCGCGAGATGTGCATCGTCCAGCGCGGCGTCACCAACACGCCCTTGCAGGCGCTCGTGACCCTGAACGATCCGCAGTTCGCCGAAGCGGCCCGCGTCTTCGCCGCGAAACTGCTCCGGGAAACGATCGCCGACGACGAGACCGCGAGGCTGAGAACCGCGTTCGCCCGGGTGACCGGGCGCGAACCCTCCGACTCCGAACTGGGCGTCCTCGATTCCTTCCTGCGCGACGAGAGCCGCCGCTACCGCGACGACCCCGCAGCCGCCCGGCAACTCGTCGCCGTGGGGGAATTCCCCCTTGCCGACGACCTCGACCCCGCCGAGCAAGCCGTCTGGACCCAGGTGGCGGCGCTGCTCTTCAACCTCAGCGAGACCCTGTCGCGTCTCTGACCCAACCCTCTTGCAAGCATGAGCCCCATCTCCCTCTCCCAAACCTTCCGCGAGGAATCCAGCAAGCTGACCACGCGGCGCGCCGTGCTCCGCAACGCCGCCGCCGGTCTCGGCGGCATGGCCCTGGGCAGTCTGCTCACGGACGAGGCCCGCGCCACTGGAGGCATTGGAAACTCCGCGACGACGGGCGGCGGCGGCCTGCCCGGCCTGCCCCATTTCGCGCCCAAGGCCCGGCGGGTCATCTATCTGTTCCAGTCCGAGGGTCCCAGCCACGTGGACCTGTTCGACAACAAACCCTTCCTCGACCGGAACTACGGCCTCGACCTGCCCGACTCCGTGCGCAGCGGGCAGCGGCTCACCGGCATGACCTCCGGCCAATCGACCTTTCCCGTCGTTCCGGCCATGTGGGGTGGACGGCGCTGCGGCCAGCGCGGCACCTGGATGGGCGACCTCATCCCCCACATGCAGGGCATCGCCGACGAGATGACCATCATCCGCTCCATGTGGACCGAGGCCATCAACCACGACCCCGCCGTGACCTACATCAACACCGGCTCCCAGCAGATGGGCCACGCCTCCATGGGCGCCTGGCTCAGCTACGGGCTGGGCCGGGAGAACGAGAACTTCCCCGCCTACATGGTGCTGCTGAGCCAGGGCAGCGGCAAAAATCCGGGGCAGCCCCTGTTCTCGCGCCTCTGGGGCAGCGGCTACCTGCCCTCCAGCCACCAGGGAGTGATGCTGCGGCCAGGCGCCAACCCCGTGCTCTACCTGCAGAACCCTCCGGGCGCCTCCCGCGAATCGCGCCGCCGCCTCCTCGACGCCCTCGGCGAACTGAACCGCCAGCAGGCCGAAACCCTCGGCGATCCCGAGACCCTCGCCCGCGTCGAAGCCTACGAGATGGCCTATCGCATGCAGACCTCCGTGCCCGAGCTGACCGATCTCTCCGACGAGCCCGATTCCGTGTTCGAACTCTACGGCGAGGAGTCGCGCCGTCCCGGTACCTTCGCGGCCAACTGCCTGCTCGCCCGCCGCATGGCCCAGCGCGGGGTGCGCTTCATCCAGTTGTTCCACCGCGGCTGGGACCAGCACATCAGCATCAAGTCCCAACTGCCCCGCCAATGCCAGGACGTGGACCAGCCCACCGCCGCCCTCGTCAAAGACCTCAAGCGGCTCGGCATGCTCGACGACACCCTCGTCATCTGGGGCGGCGAATTCGGCCGCACCGTCTACAGCCAGGGCGAACTGGGCACCCCCACCTCGGGCCGCGACCACCACGGGCGCTGCTTCACCACCTGGATGGCCGGAGGCGGGGTCAAGGCCGGCTTCGACTACGGGGAGACCGACGATTTCGCCTACAACATCGTCCGCGACCCCGTCCACATCCGCGATCTCAACGCCACCATCCTCCATCTCCTCGGCATCGACCACCAGCGCTTCACCTTCCGCTTCCGGGGCCTCCACCAGCGCCTCACCGGCGTGGAGGAGGCCCATGTGGTCAAAGGGGTTCTGGCATAATCCCCATCGCTGGAGTATCGTCGCTCCACCCAGGACACCCTTCCTCAGCCTCCCGCCCAAGAACGAGGAGGGGCGCGCAAGCGAATGCCCGGCAGACGATCGAGCTTCAGGCGCGAGCAGGGGAACGGGAAACCACGAAAGCCGGAAACCACCAGAACCTCGGTCGATCATGACGTTGCACGCCTTTCGTGCCCGCCTCGGACGGAGCATCGCTCCGGCGCGGTTCCTCTTGTTCGGAGCGGTCTTCCTCGCCGTCTCCGGCATCGCCGTCATGCTCCTCGCCAACCCGCGCCTGGCGCTGCTGATCGGTTTCGACGCGGCCGCCCTCGTCTTCTTTGCCTCGGTGCTGCCGCTGCTGAACGACGATACCGGCACGATGCGCCGCACGGCCGAGGTCAACGACGCGAACCGCCCCGCCTTGCTGGCGATCACGGTTCTGATCTCCCTGGTGATCCTCTTTGCGATCGGCACCCTCATCGCCGGGAAGGAGACGCTCCATTGGGAGGGGCTGACCCTCGTCGTGGGAACGCTGGTCCTGACGTGGTTTTTCGCCAACACGGTCTTCGCCCTGCACTATGCCCATCTCTACTATCTGCCGGGTGCCGACGGGGACCGGGGCGGCCTCGAATTCCCGAATGCCAAGGAGCCCGACTACTGGGACTTTCTCTACTTCAGCTTCACGCTGGGCATGACCTTCCAGACCTCCGACGTCGCCATCAGCGGCGCGTCTCTTCGCAAGGTGGTGCTGGGCCATTCGATGGCGGCCTTCCTTTTCAACATGGGAATCCTCGCCTTCACGGTGAACGCGCTGGGCGGTCTTTAGATGGCATACTCTCCATGAGTCTTCCTTCTCCGCCTGCAGACGCGAACTGGCCCGAGGGCGCCATTTTCACGGTCGGCCATTCGACCCTGCCGATCGGGCGTTTCGTTGCTTTGCTCGAATGCTACGGGATCGGGCAGCTCGCGGACATCCGCACGGTGCCGCGGTCGCGGCACAATCCCCAGTTCAACGCCGATGCGCTCGACGCCAGCCTGGCCGCGGTCCATATCGTCTATCTGCCGATGCCGGCGCTCGGCGGATTGCGGCGTCCCCGCAAGGACTCGCCCAACGGCGGCTGGCGGAACGAGAGCTTCCGCGGCTACGCCGACTATATGCAGACGGCGGCGTTCGAGGACGCGGTCGAGACGCTCGTCTGTACCGGACGGCAACAGCGCACGGCCATCATGTGTGCGGAAGCCGTGCCTTGGCGCTGCCATCGCTCGCTGGTGGCCGACGCACTTACCGTGCGCGGCGTCCCCGTCGTCGAGATTCTGTCGGAAACCGGCCACCGCATGCATCGGCTCACCTCCTTCGCCCACGTCGAGGGAACGACCGTCACGTATCCGCCCGAGCAGGCGGAGCTGTTCTGACTTGTCTCCGGGATGGCTGGAATCCTTCCGGCGGCCCCTCGCCCCATGGCCTGCGGGCGAAAATTCTTGGCATGGCGGAACAGTTGGCTATACTTCGTTCAAGCGGATTCCAGCCAAGAAAGCCTCCGTTCGATTCCCAAGGAGATCGGGCGATCTTACGACTCACCAGAACATTCCGACATCGAAAGAAACCATGAAAAAGGCCAAACCGAGCAAAACCAAAGAAGCCGCCTTTCTGGGGGAACTGATCTCTTTCCGAAATTCCTTGAAATTGATCCATTGGTCCATCACCGGCAGGGGTAGCTACGAGGCGCACATCTCGCTCGATCAGGCGATCGATTCGCTCGTTGAAATCACCGACCGCCTCGTGGAAACCACCTTCGCGTTGGAAGGAACCTTGAATATCGTGATACCCGAAACGACCCGGCCCAAGGATCACATCGGCTATATAGAGGGCTTCTACAAGCACGTGGAAACCGTGCGGAAGCAATTGTTTCCCGAATCCTTCTCGCAATCCATCATCGATGACGCCCAGGAAGCCGTTCAGCAATTGCTCTTTCGTCTGAAGCGATTGGAGTAGGTATTTCGTGCCAGGTTTCCCTACTTGATCTTTTCGGATTCCGTCAGGTAGGGGACGGGCGTGGCAGGCCAGTCACGGCGTCCGCAGCAGAACCCGGGGCATCCGACGACGGACGCTTGGCTCAGCGCGTCACCACCGGTAGCACGATCTGCGAGGGCTGGGCGGGGTCGCAGGCGATGCGGTTGGTCTGCTTCCTTTTCTCGCCGTCCTCGCTCCATGGTTCGCCGGTTCCGGGATTGAGGTCGAAGCGCGGATAGTTGCTCGAGGTCACGCTGACGCGGAGGCGATGGCCCCGGTTGAAGACGATGCTGGTGGACCAGCAGTCCACCTCGACCTCCTCGACGCGACCGGGGACGAGGGGCTCGGCCTGCTCGAACGAGCGGCGGTGGCGCAGGCGCAGCATGCCTTCGGCGATGAGGTAGCTTTTCCCATCGGGATAGACGTCGCAGAGCCGTACGGAGAGGTCGGTGTCGGGGGTGGAGGAGGAGATGAAAATTCTCGCCTTGATGCGTCCGGTGACTTCGAGCGGTTCGGCGAGGGCCTCGCTGGTGAAGCTCACCACGTCGCCGCGCCGCTCGGCGGGTCTCTGGTCCATCGGACCGCTGGGGAGGGTCAGGTTGTGCCCGCCCACGGTGGGGCAGGGGTCGGCGGGGTCGAAGGTGTATTCGACAGGGGCGCCGGGTTCGGGGGCTTCGGGCGAGAGCGTACCGTCGCGATGGAAGTGGTAGGCGGTCTCCTCGGCGGGGACAGGCCAGTCGTCGGCCTGCCGCCATTCGTTGCCGGGCGCGTCGGGATCGCTGGTGTCGCCCATCGTGTAGTAGAGGACGGCGGGCTCGGCGTCGATGCCGTGGTCGATGCCGAGGAGGTGGTGCTCGAACCAGCGGTCCGGGGCGAAATTCGGCGGCATGGCACTGTCGGGAAAGGTCAGCTCGCCCACCGGCATCCGCCCCAGGGCGTGCGCCCAGGGGCCCATCACGAGCTTTTGCCGACCCCGCGCCTTGGGACCGCCGCGATGCTGGCGCTCGGTGAATTCGTCGAGGGTGCCCTGGGCGAACATGTCGAACCAGCCGCCGAGATGGACGGCGGGGACGTCCTTGGCTTCGGCTTTGAGCTTCGAATCGTGGCGCCGCCAGTAGTCATCGTAGGCGTGGTGCTCGCGCATCAGGGCGAGGGCTTTGGAATCGAAGCGGTTGCCGGTGGTCCAGTTCTCGATGTCGGCCTTGCGGAAGGCGCCGCCGATGTAGGCGGCTTCGTAGAGGCTCCCGATGGCGACGGAGACGTGCTGCGCCGCGAGACCCTCGGGCCCGGCCGCCGCGAGCAGGTTCTGGGTGATGCCCCCGGCGGAAGCGCCCGCGGTGCCCACCTGGCCGTCGCTCCAGGACTGCCGGCGGATCCAGGCGACGGTGTCGGCTCCGTCGCGGTGCTCCGCCCAGCCGCAGCCGTGGAAGGGCAGGTTTTCGCCTTCGGAGTCGAAGCGGCCCCGCATGTCCTGGACCACGACCGCGATGCCGAGCCCGGTGAGGAAGGAGGCTTGACGCCCCTGTCCGCCTCGTCCGTAGGGGGTGCGGAGGAGCACGGCCGGGAAAGGTCCGTCTCCGGCGGGCAGATGGACATCGGTCGCCAGGCGCGTGCCGTCGTCCATGGGGATGGAGACCGCCTCCGGCTTGGCCGCTTCGCCGAAGGTGCTCGCCACCTGCCGCCAGCGCTCCGCGGAAAGGGTTGCTTCGCTTCCCTGCGCCCGTTGGAAGAGCTGTTCCACCCGCTTCGACCACGACTCCCCGTAGTGCTCCTTCACCGCCGCCACGGCGAGGGTCTGCTCTTCGGGAGAGAGGTTCTTGTCGCGGTCGGCGTCGAACTGGCCGTGCAAGGCGAGCAGCTTCGCGCGGACCGCTTCGTCGGCCAGAAGAGGAGACGCTGCCAGTTGTAGGAGGAGGAGGGTGGAAAGAAGACGATGGGGACGCGGAGGGAACAGGGTCATGTCAGAGAGGTGGAGACAACGTTGGAACATTTTATCGCATTCTCCGCAGGGGGAGACGAGGGCGGGGAGGGCATGGTTACTCCGCCGTCGAAGAAGCATGGCGGCGGAACCGAGTGGATTCAAGAGAAGGGCAGGAGTGCCCTCGCTCCCTCCGATGGTTTCGCGCGGCTTGACGCTTGCCCCGGATTCTGGAACCCTCGCGGTATCGATCGAGATGAGAACGAAGACGATTTCGATATCCGCCGCTTGCGCCGCCATGGGGGTCGCCTGTTCTCTGACCGCGGCGGAGGAGGGGCCGGGCTGGACCACCTTGCGCGCCGGCGAGTTGACGGCGGTGGTCGGCGACAATTCGGCGGAGGGTGGGCACCGCGCCGGCTACAACGGCGTGTGGAGCCTGCGGCATTCGGCCGGGTCGCGCAGCGTGTTCGTGCCGGCGGTCGCGGGGTTGAACCTCGAGCACATCGTCACCGGCGGCCCGCTCGCTGACAACGAGGTCTTTTTCGAACCCCGTCACGCTCCGATGGAGTTGCGACGGATCGACGGCAGCGAAGCGGAACTGCACCAGCCTCCGACACCGGTGTCCCATGTGGAAAGCTGGACTCGCTTCCGCCTCGTCGCGCCGCACTACCTGGAGATGGACTTCCGCTGCGTCGCGCGTCGTCCCGTGTTCGAACGGGGCTACCTCGCCTTGTTCTGGGCGAGCTACATGGACGCGCCCGAGGACAAGAGTCTCCATTTCCTCGGCGGGCTGGAGGACCGGAAGGGTGGCTTGTGGACCCAGTTCTGCCCGCAGTGGCACAACGACCAGAGCACCGTCCGCCACCGGGACGACCGTTTCGAGATGGCCTTCGCGGACGACGGGCGCGACACCCTGTTCAAGAGCTTTTCCCGCTTCCGCTTCGACGAGCCCTTTTTCTACGGGCACATCGACGAACTGACCTGGGTGGTGATGTTCGACCGCAGCGAAGGGATCCGCTTCACCCACTCGCCCAGCGGGGGAGGCGTGAACGCCGAACGGCTGACGACGAATCCCGCCTGGGATTTCCAGTTCGTGGTCGATCGGCCCGAGGTCGGCAAGGAATACGGTTTCCGCGTGCGCACCGCGCTGCGCCCCCGTTGCTCGCGGGAGGAAGTCCTCGAGGAATTCCGGAAGTGGCGCGAATCGCGATGAATCCCGCAGGAGGGGAGGAAAAAGCGGGGGAAGACGGAGGAAACGGGGGACCGCCATGCCGAGGGGAATGGTGGATTCGGGGACAGGACCCAGGAGATCGATGGAAACCCAGCCTCCGCCTCGGAGATCCGTTTGAAATGCCGTCGTCAAGGTTTTGCGAGGGCCTCGTAACCGCCGACCTCCTCTTCGCTGTCGATGATCCTTCCGCCGCCCTTGCGGGCTTCCTCGACGAGGCGCCGGTCCACCGCATCGCGATCCCAGGGACGGGCACCGACGTTTTCCAGTACCCAGGAAACGGTCTCCGCGGCGGGTTTTGCCACGAGCCCCTCCGGCCAGAGAGGCGGCTTTTCCAGCAGCCGCTGATCCTGATCGGCGGCGGTCGAGGGGTTGCCCCGTGGATCCGCCGATTCGATGGCCGGGACAAGGGACTCGCCGTCGCGGTCCAGAAGGAGATTGTCGGAGAACCAGACATCGCAGGGGCCGCGCAGTTGCGCGAAAGCCTTCATCGGACGCGTGTCGGCGCCTTGGCGCAGGACATTGCCGACGCAGGCGATCCACCCGCGTTGCCACTCATACCCGGTCCATTCGCTTTCGACGAGCCCGTAGCGGAGCGCGTAGGAGCCTGGATTGTGGACCAGGTTGTTGACGACCACGCCGCGTGCGCCGCCCTTCAGGAGCGGATTCCGTTCGTGATTGCTGATGAAAAGGTTTCCCAGGATCAGAATCCCGCTCGTATTGTCGTGGATCAGCGAGCCCATCGAGTGGACGCCTTTCTTGTGGGTCGAGTCCTTCAGTCCCTCGGCGATCAGGCAATGGCTGAAGGTGACCCGGTGCGAGGTGTTGCTTCGCCATTCGTCGGGCGTGGCACCTTCGAAGCGCGGACCCGAGGCCGAAAGATTCTCGTCCGTCGCCCAGGCGATGGAGCAATGGTCGACGATTACCTCCTTCGCGCCGACGACCGAGATGCCGTCGACCTCCCAACCGCTCTTTTTCGCGTTTCCCGCCCCTCCCACGCGGACGCGGAGATGGCGGAGGATCACGTCATCGGCCGTGATCGCGATGCCTCCTTTGATCAGGGTGATCCCCGGAGAAGGAGCCGTCTCGCCCGCCACCGTGACTTGAGGCGTGCTGATCTTCAGGGACCGCCCCGCCAGATCGATCACGCCGCCGACCTTGAAGACGATGGTTTTCGGTCCTTTGGTCTGAAGGGCTTCCGCGATCGAACCCGGACCCGTCGGATCGAGAGTCGTGACCGAGATCTCCTGCCCGCCCTCTCCTCCTCGGGTGGCGGTCCAGCCGGGAGGCGGAGACCAGGGGGCGGCGGCCTGGGCGGGGGCTTCGGCGAAAACGAATGCGAGGGATAGGAGGGGCAGAATCGAAGGGGCGGCTTTCATCGCATTCGGGAGCAAATGGGCAAATTGTTCGAATTCCGAGAAGGTTGCGAAGGGGCGGAATAACGGATTTGGAGGAAAGTCCCTCAGAAATCCATAAAGAAATTGGAGTCGTTTCGATCGGCCTCTCGCTATATCTCCTCGGTTTCACTGGAGGCGTCCGATACCTCCGTCGGGCGCAGCAGTTCCCTCAATTTCGACCAGGTCTTCCGCGTTGCCTCGCAGCTTTCGGCGACCATGATGGCGTAGAGTTCGACCACCAGTTCTCCGGTGGGGGTGAGGGTGGCTCCTCCCTTGGCTCTGCCGCCGCGGGTCGTCTCGACGAGGGGCTGGCGAAAGCTCTCGTTCATGGTCCGAAGGAGGGTCCAGGCGTGGTTGTAGGAAATCCCCATCTCCTGCGCCGCCTCGGCGATGCTGCCGGTGTCGCGGATGCGTTCGAGCAGCATGGTTTTTCCCCAGCCCAGGACCATCTCCCGTCCGTCGAAGACGCGGAGGCGGGGTTGGAGGGTGTAGCCGACCGTGCATTCGCGGGGAGTTTGCATCGGCGACAGTAGTCCGATCCGGGAGCGGGTTCAATCCCCGGGATCCACGAGGTGGTCGAGGAGATCTCCGGTGGGCTTCTCAAGACGCGCGTAGTCTTCGAGCGGGACCGCGCGGACATCTTGCGCGTTCTGCACGGACTCGTCCGGCACGAGTTCGTTCCGGCAGTTTCCCGCGAGGGCGTGGAGAGAGCTGCGGGTGGCCTCGGAATGAACTGCAGGCCGATCTCGCGCTGCCGTCCCGGATACACCCGGATGCCCAACCGGGCAAGGCGGACGCTTCGTGGAAACGGGTGTGGCCGACGCAGGCTCCCCGTCGTTGCAGTCATGCCTCCATGCTGCCGATGCCCTCGAAGGGAACCTGCTGGAGGACGTGGACATTTCAGGTGGCCCAACTCATCCATCGCGCTCCCGTTTCCGCTACCAATACTTCGGATAACGAGAAGGCCGCACGAGATTGTTGTAGAGCAGCGCCACAACGAGCAGGATCAGGACGCCGGCCAAAGTGGGAAAGAGCAGGAACTCCCATCCGGGCCTCGTCAGAAAGACGATCACGGGATTCGAACCCGCAGGAGGATGAACCGTGCGCGTGGCCATCATCGCCGCGATGGCGGTGGCGGTGGCCAGGGCCATGCTCCACCAGTCCGGGCCGACGAAGTGGAAGAAGAGCAGGCCGACGAGGGAGGCGATGAAATGTCCTCCTGCGATATGGCGCGGCTGCGAGAACGGCAGGTCGGGAAATCCGAAGGCCAGCACGCAGGTGGCGCCGAAGGAGCCGAGGACGAGGGGCGACTGCGCGATGCTGGCCAACCATGCGACGGCGCCGATGGCAAGGAATCCGCCGAGCCAGGCCAAGGCGATGGAGCGGAGGTCGGACCGGGACGGCCTGACGGCTCCCTCGCCCTTGAGCTTTTCCCACCAGTGCATGGATTCAGGAAAGAAGGCGGGAAGAAAGAAGGCGGGCCGACGGCTGGTCGGTCCGCCCGCGATGCTTCGGGAAATCGCTTAGACCTTCTTGAACCGCGCCGCCTCTTCCGCACCGCTGGTGGCGTTGCCGGCGCTGTAGGAGTGGGCGCCGGTGCCGGCGAGCTTGCCGCCGTCGACGATAAGGTATTCATCGCGGATCGGCTGCCCCCCGAACCAGCATTCCAGAATCTCGCGCGTGCCCGCAGCGTAGCGCGTCTGGGCGGAGAGGCTGGACCCGGAGATGTGCGGAGTCATGCCGTGATGGGGCATGGAGCGCCAGGGGTGGTCCTGCGGCGCGGGCTGAGGGAACCAGACGTCGCCGGCGTAGCCCGCCAGTTGCCCGCTCTCGAGGGCACGCGCGATGGCGTCGCGGTCGCAGAGTTTGCCCCGCGCGGTGTTGACCAGATAGGCGCCGCGCTTGAAGAGCTTCAGGGTCTCGTCGTTGATCATGTGCTCCGTCTCGGGGTGGAGAGGGCAGTTGAGCGTCACGACGTCGCACACGCCGTACATCTCCTCGCGTGTCGCGTGCCAAGTGAGTCCGAGCTCTTTCTCGACGGAGTCCGGCAGGCGATGGCGGTCTGTGTAGTGGAGGTGGACGTCGAAGGGCTTCAGGCGGCGCAGGACGGCGAGTCCGATGCGGCCGGCGGCGACGGTGCCGACGTGCATCCCCTCGACATCGTAGGAACGGGCGACGCAGTCGGCGATGTTCCACCCGCCTTTGACGACCCATTGATACGAGGGGATGTAGTTCCGGACAAGCGAGAGGATCATCATCACGACGTGCTCGGCAACGCTGATGCTGTTGCAGTAGGTGACCTCGGCGACGGTGATGCCCCGGTCCATCGCGGCCTGGAGATCGACGTGGTCGGACCCGATGCCCGCCGTGACCGCGAGCTTCAGGTTCGGGGCCTTCGCGATGCGTTCGGCGGTGAGGTAGGCTGGCCAGAAAGGTTGGGAGATGACGATGTCGGCATCGGCCAGCTCGCGGTCGAGGGTGCAGCCCTCGCCGTCCTTGTCCGAGGTCACCACGAGGGTGTGCCCTTGCGACTCGAGGTAGGTCCGCAGTCCCAGCTCGCCCGAGACGCTGCCGAGGAGGGCTCCGGGCTGGAAGTCGATCGCCTCGGGGGTGGGCAGGGTCTGGCCTCCGGGATAGCCGTCGAGATGCGGGAGGTCGTCGCGGGCGTAGGTGGAGGGATATCCGGTGACAGGATCATCGTAGAGGACGCAGACGATTTTGGCCATGGTGGTGGGTTTTTGTCAGGGTTCGGGTTGGTGTGTGCCGCGCTTGGCGGGATTTGTCGGAAAGCGGTCGTTTTTCGGTGTGGAGAAGCCGGAGCGGAGGCCCTCGGAGACGCAGTGTTTCATGGGCTGGCGGAAAGTTGTAGGGGATTCGATATACTTCGTCAAGTATATCGATGACCCATCTTCAGGGGAAGAAGGGACTCAGGCGCTCCGGCGTCCTCCCCCTGACGCGTGGCCGAAGGCGATCCCGGCTGAAAGCCCATGCCGCATCCGGGAATTGATCGCCAAACGTTCTCCAGTACGACCAAGCCAAATCCCTCCCGCGAGGAGAGGAGCGGGGACAAGGAGAGGCTAGGAGGCTCGCGGATTGCGGGGAGGGCCGGAGGATGCGGCGGTCTGGCGCCGGACGATCCACCGCGCCACACCGTAGCTCGCGGCGGCGGCGAGAATTACTTCGAGCAAACCAGGAATGAAGGGGCTGCGAAGAATGGTGAAGGCGATGGCCGCCGTGCCGAAGAAGATCCAAATCGAAAGGAAGACGACGCCCGGACCCCGGGGTTGCCGGGAATCCGCAAGGAAACGCGTGGTCCTTGGGCGGAGAAACAAGGCGAGCAAGCCCGCCACGATCATCCCGCCGGCGAAACAGTAGAAGAGGGCGCGCGTTGCATTCTCCTCGAATGCCTCCGCCGCGAGGGGCTTGTGTGCGTTTTCGATCAGTCCGGAGTCGTCCACGATTCCGTTCAGAACCGCTGCCCCCGACAAGAGGAGAATTCCGAGAAAAACGGCCATCCCTCCGATCCAGCGTCGCGCTTTTGTTGATGGGCTCCGGTGGGGGAAGCCGGTCTCTGCGGGAGGTTCCATCGCCACCGCCTCCAACTGCGTGCGGAACTCCGCCGCCGTGGCGAATCGCAGCTCGGGTTCCTTTTCCAGCGCCCGCAGCACGATCCCGTCGATGCGGATGTCCACCTGCACGCGTTTGGAGGGAGCCTCGATCCTCTCCTTCGGACGTTCGCCCGTGAGCATCTCGTAGAGCACGACGCCGAGGCTGTAGATGTCGGCACGGTGGTCGGCGACGCCGTTCGTCTGCTCCGGCGCGGCGTAGTCGGGCGTGCCCAAGGGAAGCGAGGCGGACGCGCCCGCCCGCGCTGCGGCGTCGTGGGCGGGAGGGGGCGCGTCACTGCCCACGATCTTCGCGATGCCGAAGTCCGCGATCTTCACCACGCCGTGCCTGTCGATGAGCAGGTTCTCCGGTTTGATGTCGCGGTGGACGATGCCGTGGTCGTGGGCGCATTGCAGGGCGTCGCACACGGGCGGCACGATGCCTAGCGCCTCCTGCGGCGTGAGGCGTTTGGCTTGGAGAAGCTGCCGGAGATTGACTCCATCGACGAATTCCATCAGCAGGTAGCAGTAGCCGCCGGCCTGTCCGAAATCGTGGATGCCGACGATGTGGGGATGGCTCAAGGCCGCGAGCGCCTGGGCCTCCGTCTCGAAGCGGGCGGTGAACTGCGGATCGCCCGCGCGCTCCGGGGCGAGCAGCTTCAGCGCGACGGGGCGGTTCAGCGATTTCTGCCGCGCCTTGTAGACCACACCCATACCGCCGCGCCCGAGGCATTCGAGAAGGTCGAGCTGCGGGAAATGCGGGGCAAGTTCCTCCGGGGTCGGTGGGGTTTCAGCAGGCACGGGGCCGTCGGCCTGCGTCGGTTCGAGGACCTGCTCCAGAAGGCAGCGGGGACATTGGCTTTCGGGCACTCCGTGGGGCAGGGGGCTGTTGCAGTGCGGACAGGTACGGGTGGGGGATGAATCGTTCATATCGGTATCCTGACGTGCCCTCATCGGAAACCGAACCGACTTTTTTCAAGCGCCGGCATCTTCCATGGGGAGATTCTCCCTCGGCTCTGTGCCGAGCCAGAGGACATTGCCGTCGGGATCCTCGAACTTCATCTCGTAGGCCCAAGAGAAATTGCGAGGCTCTTGGTGGACCTTCACGCCCGCCTGCCGATACTGGTGGAAAAGACTGTCATCCTCCAACCCGATCCAGACCCAGGCGCGCGGCGTGCCGGGGCCCGACTCGGACAACATGAGGCAGCACCCGTCCCGCGAGACCGAGCAAATGACGCTGCCGGCATGTCCACCCCAGTCCAGCTTGAACCCCAGTGGCCCTGTGTAGAATCGGATGGCGTCCCGCAGGCTGGTCACGGGCAGGATGGGGATGGTGCATTCGATCTGCCGTCGGGTGGAGTTCATGTCGGGAGTTTCCATGCTTGGAAGAATCCATCTGCGTGAATCTGTGCGAGCGAGGCGGATTCTCGAAAATCTCTGTTTCCTTCTACGCAGACGGGCAGGGATCGATGGCGGTGTTTGTCAAGTTGGACATCCCCCCTTCATCTTCCCAGCGCGGCGAAGAGGGCCTCCATCTCCTCCTGGACGCCCGAAGGATCCTCCAGCGTGCCCGCCACCTCCTCTTTCACGAAGTGGCGGAGCCGTTTGCGGAGACGGCTAACGGCCATTCGGAAAGCGTCGGGACTCATCCCGTAGGCGGCGGCACAGGCCGACTGCTCGCCGTGATCGGCTTGACCGCTGAGGATTCCGCTGACCGATTCGAAGAACGCGCCGCGTCCCTGCGCCTCGCACTCCGCCCGCAGCGCCGCGAGGCTCCGGGCGATCACGTTCATGGCCCATTGGCGGTCGAACTCCGTATCCGGTCCGGCTTGGCGCGGGTCGGACAGTTCCACGGCTTCCGTCTCGTCGAGGGAGAAGGATTCCGCGCCACCTCCGCGCTTCAGCCGCCCCGCCGCTTCGCGCTGCCTCGACAGGAAGTGCCGCACGGCGCCGAGCAGATAGGAGCGGAAACGCCCCCGCGCCGGAGCCGCGCCTTCGATCCGTCCGCCACCTAGCAGTTCGGCAAAGAAGGCGTGTCCCATGTCCCTCGCCGCATCGGGGTCGCGCAGGGCATGGCGGAGAAAGGCGACGACGGGCTCGTAGTAGGCTTCGCTGAGGTCCGCGAGAGCCTTCCGGCCGTCTTCCGAATCCGCTTTCGCCAGACAGACGCGGGTCCATCGCGTGGTGTGGAAGGCGGAGGCGTGGGAGAGGGAGGGCGTCTCGGGAATCATGCGTCGGTGGCGATACTGCCACAGAGACATGACGTGTTGGAAGGGAAAGGTGACACGGAAACGGGAAATTCGGCCAAGGCGCTTACCACTCCGGCCCGAGAGGCGCCATGGCTTCCGCCTTCATTTCCCCGACGTCCATTCCAGAACCTGCCCGTCGGCGAGCAGGCGTTCGCGCAGGAGAGCGTAGTCCAGCTCCTGCGCCGCGACGCCTGCGTCGATGGCGAGGCAGGCCGCCGTCGCGGCGCTTTGGCTCGTGACCATGAAGACCGGCTCCATGCGGATGCTGCTGAAGGCGGTGTGGCTGGCGCTGAGGGCGAAGGTGACGAAGAGATTCTCGCATTCCGTCCGATTCGGCACGATGGCGTCGTAGCCGATGGGGTAGGGCGGCGCGCCGCGGCGTCCCGTGGCCGTCTTCCCCTCGCGGATGACGACGCCGTCCTTCGCGATGCGGCGGATCTCGTGGGTGTCGGTGCCGTAGCTGCCGAGACCGACGGACTTCGGCGCGACCTCGCGGGCGAAGGTGTGGTGTTCGGTCAGGACGAGATCGCCGACCATGCGGCGCGCCTCGCGGACGTAGATCTGGTGCGGCCAGCCGCCGGTGTCGGGGAATTCGTCCCGGGGCAGGCCGAAGCGCCGCATGTCCTCGCGCACTTTCTCCGGCACGCGGGGATCGGTGGCGAGGAAGTGGAGAAGGCCGCGGTGGTAGTTCTCGTGCTCCTTGGCGATCTTCTCGCGCTCGGCGTAGTTCGCCTCGGGCCAGTCGTGCGAGGCCCCGGGCAGATTGCCGCCGAAGGTCGCGGTGTTGAAGTCCCACTTGTCGTTGGGCAGGGGATCGTGCTTGGAGAACCAGCGCAGGTCCATCTCGTCGCCGATCCCGAGGCAGGCCTCGATGAAGCGGACGACGATCTCGTACCGCTTCGGATCGTAGTCGGCGGGAGGCTCGATGGGACGGGAGTTTTCGGGATCGGTGGTAAGGCAGAGGCGGTAGCAGTAGGCCTGCACGCCGGGGGCGGGATCGCCGGGTGTGCCGGGATCGCCCTCCTGGATCAGGGGCAGCAGGCCGCTCGAGGGATCGCCCTTCACGACGTAGGGATCGAGGGGGAAGTCGCGGTCCCACACGCCCTGTCCGCCGGGCACCCGTCCGTTCGGTCCCGGCTTGAGGTGGTTCGTGCGCGGCAGGTATTTCTCGGGATAGTGGATGCCGTTGTAGGTCTCGCCGTATTTCGCGTTTCCCTCGCGCTGGAGGGTATAGGCGACGCCCGCCTTCGCCATCAGGTCGCCCTCGTAGGTGGTGTCGAGGAACATCATGGCGCGGACGGTGCCGCCGTCTTCGAGAAGCAGCTCGACGATCCGCGCGCCGTCCTTCCTCACCGAGGCGAGCCGGGCTTCGCGTTTCACCGTCACGCCCGCTTCGCGGACCATGGCGTCGAAGAGCGCCTCGGCCTGGTGGGGTTCGATGGAATAGGCTCCGCCCGTGGCAGGGCCGCTGCCCTTGCCCTCGAAGGGCTTGTTCCAGGCCAGCACCGTGCCGGTCGTAGCGGCGAGCTTCGTGAAATATTCCCGGGCGATCCCGCCGACGCTGCGAGGATCGCCGATGTCCACCGCACTGAGCCCGCCCGAGGTCATGCCCCCGAGATGGCGTCCCGGTTCGAGGAGGACGACCGACTTGCCCATCCGCGCCGCCTGGACGGCGGCGGCGACCCCGCCGCTGGTGCCGCCGTAGACGCAGAGGTCGGCTTCGATGGGGGAGGCAGGCAGGGAAGACGCACCGAGGAAGGAGAGAAGGAGGAAAACGGGGATCGGAGACTTCATGGGGGAACTTGCTGCCGGCATGGGGAGCCAAGATAGCCCGGATGGCCGTAGGAAACCGAGCGCGAAGTGCCTGTTCCTTTTGGGGAGAGGAGATTTCCAGTGATCGATCCGCGATAGGCCCCCCAAATCCGGGATCTGCCGTCCGCTGTATTCCCCGTGAGGTTAGGCAATAACCTAAAGCCGGTCTTTGCGTTGCCCCGGTTTCTTTTGCGAGGCATCGTCTTCAATGACCGTCACCCTTTCCGGACAGTCCAGTGTCAATATTCGTCCTGTCATGGCCCAGCATGGAGGATCCCAAAAGGTCCATATATTACT
This sequence comes from Verrucomicrobiales bacterium, assembly GCA_037190325.1. Lineage (GTDB taxonomy): Bacteria > Verrucomicrobiota > Verrucomicrobiia > Verrucomicrobiales > DEV007 > Arctic95D-9. The sequence goes on from JBBCIU010000001.1 coordinate 125,555, forward strand.
TTGATTCAGTGTTAAAATCAAAATGCTCGGAATCCCGACACCACTCGGCGATCAAGATCACGCCATCCGCGAACTCCACCAGTCCGTCGGACCCGAGCCCCGTATCGTTTTCGACGATCACGGTCCCCATTGGAAACGCATGGCTGTGCGTGAAGACAAATCGCATTCCGATTTCTGCCAGATTTCCACCGCCCATGCAAGGGAGCTGGCACCACCGGGGTTCGGACGAGCGTTGCTCCGGATTCGGCGCTCGGAGCCGCGCGTGCCTTGGCAGAATCGTACGCATGTTGACCCAACGGATCCCCAAACCTGCTCCGGGCAGGCCCGGCCCATGCTTCGCACGGAGCCGTGTCAGCCGATTCCGGAGGATGGACTCGACCGCCGTTCGATTCGGAACGAGTGCCGAAGAGCGAAGAAAGACGCAGCCAATCCAGCCCCGGCTCTATCAAGCTCTAAGTGTCCACTCCGGGCAGGTGGAGGCAGACCCGAAGGCCTTTCGCCCCTTCGCCAAGGCTGACGTCGCCGCCGTGGCTGCGCAGGATGGAACGGGCGATCGAAAGGCCTAGGCCCGCTCCTCCCGTGTTGCGGTTCCGCGAGTCCTCGAGGCGCACGAAGGAATCGAAGACCCGCTCGCGGTCGGCTTCCGGAATGCCGGGGCCTTCGTCCTCGACGATGAGATCGATCCCGTCGTCGCGGCTTTCGAAAAAGACTTGCGCCCGGCCGCCGTAGCGCACCGCGTTTTCGATCACATTCCTAAGCGCCCGCCGCATCGCGTTGGGGCGGCAGCGCCAAGGGGTCCGTGGCGCCTCCAGGTAGGTGACGTCCCATCCCAGTTCGAGGAGATCCGAACAGAGGCTCTCGACCAGAGCGTTGAGCTCGACCATCCGCGTCGGCTCGGAGGCCGCGTCTTCGCGGGCGAAGGCGAGGGTGGCCTCGGTCATGGTCTGCATCTCGTCGAGGGAGGCGATGAACTTCTCCTTCTCCTCCGGGTCTTCGAGAAATTCCGCGCGCAGGCGCATCGAGGTGATCGGGGTGCGGAGATCGTGGCTGATCGAGGCGAGCATTCGCGTGCGGTCCTCGAGGAAGCGGCGCACCCTCGTCTGCATGCGGTTGAAGGCGGCGGTCGTGAGCCGGATGTCGTCGCTTCCGGCTTCGGGGAGGGGCTCCCATTCCTCGCCGCGCCCCAGGCTCTCGGCCGAGGCCGCCAATTGCCGCAGGGGCCGCCCGACCCGGCGCGCCACGAGCAAGGCGACCAATGTCAGGAGCGTCGCCGTGATCCCGAGGGAGAGATAGTAGGACCAGGGAGGTCCGGACACGGATTGGGGCTTGGCATAGACCGTATGCAGCCAGAGCGACTCCTGGACCGGGATCGCCAGCCCGAATCCGTTCCAGGCGTTGAGGTCCAGCATTCGGATCGGAGCGAGGAACCCGGACTCGCCCGGAAGATCCCTCCAACGCAGCCCCGGGTTGATGGTCAGCTCGGACGCGGCCGGGGGACGCGGCGACACCAGCAGATGCTCCCTCGCCGTCTCCTGCCAGCGCACGGCATCGGCGACCGGCCCGGTGTCGAGCCAGAGGCGCACCACTCCCGTGTTCGTCGCCCGCAGGATCTCCGGGTGCAGGTCCGGCTCGACGGTACCCACGAGCCGGGCGACCGCGATCGCCCGCGCGAGCACTTCGTCGCGGCGCAATTCGAGAACGGCGCGCGCCTGCTCGGCCCGGTAGATGAAATGGAAGGAGACATGGGAGACAAGGAGAGCGGCGAACATCAGGATGATCCACTGCCCGGTCAGACTGGCATTCCACAGCCTTCTCATCCCCGCGTCACCTTTCCCGTGAAACAATAGCCGTCCCCCCAATGGGTCTTGATCAGGACCGGGGTCCTCGGATCGGGCTCGATCTTGCGGCGGAGCCGGCTGACCTGATTGTCGATGCTGCGATCCCAGGCGCCGGCCTCTCGGCCGCTCGTCAACTCGATCAAGGTATCGCGACTGATCACTTCGCCGGGGCGTGCCAAAAACGCGCACAACAGGCGGAACTCGGCCGTGCTCAAAGGCACCGCGACGCCATCCTCGCCCGTCACCTCCTGCCGCGCGAGATGGAGCGTCTTGTCGGCGAAGCGCAACTCCTCGGGAGGCGCTTCCTTTTCCGCCTTTCCGGATTCGATGGAGGGGTAGGAACGTCGCAGGACCGCCCGCACCCGCGCGAGCAGTTCCCGCGGATTGAAGGGTTTGGTGAGATAGTCGTCGGCGCCGAGTTCGAGCCCGACGATGCGATCCGTGTCCTCCGCCATCGCGGTGAGAATGATGAGCGGCAGACGAGTGGTCGCCCTCAGGTCACGGCACAGCGACAGGCCATCCTCCCCCGGCATCATCAGATCCAGAACGACCAGATCGAAGACCTGGTCCTCCATCATCTCCCGGAAGACCGCCGCGTTTTCGGCGACCGTGACCCGGTAGCCGTGCTGACCCAGGTATCGGCCGACCAGTTCACGGATCTCTTCGTGATCATCGACCACGGCGATGTGGGGAAGCGACTCCATGGACTCTGAAAATCTAGCCGTCTTCGCTCGTCCGGCGCACAAAAACTTGCGTCAAAGTGTGTCGGGATCCCCTGCCCTTGCGACAATTTGCGACAATTTCACGTGTGGTGGAGAGGCGATTCCCCGCGTATCAATCAACGGAAGCAGGGACCTTGTGCCCGACGGCTCCTCGTCCGAACTTGGAGAGAGATGAAGCGAAAACGATGGATTTTCATGGTACTGATTCTCGGGATCGTCGCCGCTGCGGTGGCCTGGCGGGTCAGAGAGGTCGACGCCAAGCCTGAGACGGCGCCAGCTCCGGCGACGGTCTCGGTCGTCGCCACGAAGGTCGTCACACGGGACGTTCCGATCTGGCTGTCGGGCATTGGAACGGTTCAAGGCTACAACACCGTCGTGGTCCGCCCCCGGGTCGGCGGGATTCTCGAGCAGATCGAATTCACCGAAGGGAGCATGGTGAGCAAGGGGGACGTCCTCGCCCGCATCGATCCTCGTCCCTACGAGGCGGCGCTCGCTCTCGCCACCGCGCGCAAAGCGCAGAACGAGGCGCTTCTCGTCAGCGCGAAGCAGGACCGAACCCGCATGGAAGTGCTGGTGAAGAGCCGGTCGGTCAGCGAGCAGTCCCTGGAGCAAGCCTCCGCCCTGGTCGCACAGCTCGAGGCGGCGATCGAGGCGGATTCGGCCTCCATTTCGAGTGCCCGCCTCGATCTGGAATACGCCACGGTGCGGGCCCCCATCTCCGGACGCACCGGGATTCGCCATCTGGATGCGGGGAACCTCGTCATCGCCAACCAGCCGGAAGGGCTCGTCCATCTCACCCAGCTCCAACCCGTCACAGTCGTCTTCACCCTGCCACAACAACATTTCGCCGCCCTTCGCTCCCATATGCAGCCGGGTGCCGCCGCCTTGAGGGTGGAGGCTATCGGCGAAGGGGACAGTGTCCTTGACGCTGGCGAACTGGAACTGGTCGACAATCAGATCGATCTGTCCACGGGGACCCTCCGGCTCAAGGCGCGGTTCGCGAACGAAGCGCTGACGCTTTGGCCTGGCCAATTCGTCTCCGCCCGCGTCCTCGTGGACATCCGAACGAACGCGAAGGTGGTCCCGGCCGAGGCCGTCCAGCCCGGACTCGACGGCCCCTTCGCCTATCTCATCAAGGAGGACGGCACCGTGGAGGCCCGCACCCTCACCACCGGGCCGACCCTCGACGGATGGACAATCATCGAAGCGGGGCTGGACTCGGGAGACGAAGTCGTCCGGGAAGGTCAGGGCAAACTGAAGCCGGGTGCCCCGGTCAACAGGAGAGAGATTCAACCGGAGTTGAGCGTCGATAGATGAGAGCCGAGAGTTCCAGCCAAGCGGCTTGCGCCGAAAGCGGGTTGCCGCACCGAGACGATCCGTCGATTCCGAGTCTCTCAACGATCTCCTCTCAATTGACTCCGCTTTGCTCCGTCTATCTTCGCTTCGCTCCGATTCTCGACTTCCTGAAATGAGCCTCTCCGACCCCTTCATCCGCCGTCCCGTGGCGACGGCGCTGCTGACGATCGGGATTTTCCTCGTCGGGCTCGTCGCCTTTCCACAACTGCCCGTGGCCCCGCTGCCGCAGGTCGAATTTCCGACCATCCAGGTCTCGGCGAACCTCCCCGGCGCGAGCCCGGAAACGATGTCCTCCTCGGTGGCGACGCCGCTGGAAAACCAGCTTTCGAGAATTCCCGGAATCACCCAGATGACCTCCTCCAGCCGCCTGGGGAGCGTCTCCATCACCATCCAGTTCGATCTCGACGTGAGCATCGACGGCGCCGCGCAGGATGTCCAATCGGCGATCAACGCGGCGGCGGGCCAGCTTCCCGTCGATCTTCCGAGCCCTCCGAGCTACCGCAAGGTGAACCCCTCGGATTCCCCCATCATCATTCTCAGCCTCGTCTCCGACGTCCTCCCCCTGACCGAAGTCAGCGACTACGGCAGCAACGTCATCGCCCAGCAGCTCTCCCAGCTTCCGGGAGTGGCCCAGGTCGACATCATGGGGGAGCGGAAACCCGCGATCCGCGTCCAGGTCGATCCGGCCAAACTCGCCGCGCTGGGCCTCAGTCTGGAGGATGTGAGAGGTGTCATCGCTTCCTCGACCGTCAATTCGCCCAAGGGCAGTCTCAACGGACCGCGCCAGAGCCTCTCCATCTATGCCAACGACCAGCTTCTCGACGCGGAGCCCTACAACGACCTCATCCTCGCCTACCGCAACGGCGCGCCGATCCGGGTGAGGGACGTGGGCCGCGCCGTCGAAGGACCCGAGCAGTCGCGCAGCGCCGCCCTCATGAGCAACCAGCGCGGGGTCGGGATCATGATCCGCAAGCAGTCCGACGCGAATGTCATCGACACGATCAACCGGATCCGCGCCCTCCTTCCCGAGCTCCAGGCGGCGATCCCTCCGGCCATGAGCATCGAGGTCCAGAGCGACCGCAGCCGCACGATCCGGTCCTCGGTGGAGGAGGTCGAGCTGCACCTCGTCCTCACCATGATTCTCGTCACCCTCGTGGTGTTTCTCTTCCTCCGGAACGTGCGCGCGACGCTGATCGCCAGCGCGGTCGTGCCGATCTCCATCGTCGCGACCTTCGCGATCATCTACCTGCTGGGGTTCAGCCTCAACAATCTCTCCCTCATGGCCCTCACGATCTCCGTGGGATTCGTCATCGACGACGCCATCGTGATGCTCGAGAACATCTACCGGCACATCGAGGAGGAAATGAAGCCCTTGGAGGCGGCGCTCAAAGGGGCCTCCGAGATCGGCTTCACCATCCTCTCGATCACCTTCTCCCTGATCGCCGTCTTCATTCCCGTCCTTCTGATGGGGGGCATCGTCGGGCGGCTCTTCCGCGAATTTGCGGTCACCGTGACCGTCGCGGTTCTCGTCTCGGGATTCGTCTCCCTGACCTTCGTGCCCATGATGTGCGCCAAATTCCTGCACCAGCACAAGGCACCGGATCGCCGGACCCTGCGGGGTCGGCTGGACAACGGTCTCGAACGTTTCTTCAACGGGCTTGAACGGATCTATGAGAGAGGCCTGCAGGTCGTGCTGCGACACCAGGGGCTCACCCTTCTCTCCCTCGTCGCCACCATCGCTCTCACCGGCTGGGTCTTCGTCAAAATGCCCAAAGGCTTTTTCCCGCTCCAGGACACGGGAATGATCAGCGTCACCGCGGAGGCGTCGCCGGACATCTCCTTCCCCGCCATGTACCGGCACGCGGAGAACATCGGCGCGATCCTCGTGGCCGATCCCGGCGTTTCCGGCTTCACCAACCGCATCGGGGGGGGAGGCCGCGGACCGGGCGGGACCAACAGCAGCCGCTACTGGGTGACCTTGAAAGATCGAGGCGAGAGGGATCCCGCCTCCGTCATCATCGCCCGGCTCAAGAAGGCGACCGCGGATATTCCGGGAGTGACGGTGTTTTTCCAGGCCCAGCAGGATCTCAATGTCGGAGGGCTGTCCTCCAAGACCCAGTATCAGTACACGCTCCGGGACGTCGACGTGGACCAGCTCAACGAATGGGCGCCCCGCATCCTCGAAACCCTCCGGACGCTCCCGCAGCTCCGCGACGTCACCTCCGACCAGGAGTCCACCGCCCCGGCTCTGAACATCGAGATCGACCGGCAGGCCGCCGCACGCTTCGGCATCCAGACCCAGGCCATCAACGCCCTGCTCTACAACGCCTTCGGCGAGCGCCAGGTCACTCAATTCTACACGCAGATCAGCCAATACAAGGTGATCATCGAAGTGCCCGAGGAACTCCAAGGCACCCCGGCCACCTTCGACAAGCTCTTCCTGAAATCGCCGATCACCGGCGGCCAGGTGCCGCTGTCCTCTCTGATCACCTTCGACACGGCCAGCACCAAATCCCTCTCCGTGAACCATCTCGGGCAGTACCCGGCCGTCACCATCTCCTTCAACCTCTCCCCCGACGTCGCCCTCGGGGACGCCGTGACCGCCATCGAGGGAGCGGTCGCCGCGATGCAGGTCCCGCCCGGGCTCAGCGGCAGCTTCCAGGGCAGCGCCCAGGCTTTCCAATCGTCGTTGAAATCCCAGCCCTATCTCATCCTAGCCGCCATCGTCGCGATCTATCTCATCCTCGGGATGCTCTACGAGAGCTTCATCCATCCCCTGACGATTCTCTCCACTCTACCGTCGGCGGGACTCGGGGCCTTGCTCACCCTGTGGGCCTTCGGCTACGACGTCGGGGTCATCGCCATCATCGGCATCCTGCTCCTCATCGGCATCGTGAAGAAGAACGCGATCATGATGATCGACTTCGCCATCGAGGCGGAGCGGGACCGGGGCATCCCGGCCCACGAGGCCATCTTCGAGGCCTGCCTCAAGCGCTTCCGTCCGATCACGATGACCACGCTTGCCGCCATGATCGGCGGCATCCCCCTCGCCCTCGGAGACGGCGACGGTTCCGAACTGCGCCAGCCTCTCGGCTACGCCATCGTCGGCGGTCTGGTCCTGAGCCAGGCTCTGACTCTTTTCACCACGCCGGTCGTGTATCTGTTTTTCGACCGGCTCGTGAAGGAGCGGAGGACGGAACGCGTTTCCGAGGAGGTGCTCGTCCGACAAGCGGCCTGATTCAGGAAGTCCCGGGATGGAGCGAAGAATGAGCGGATGGGGGAAATGGTGAGGAAATCCTCCTCGACATTCCTAACGAACCGCCAAAGGCACGGCGATTGGCCCGCATCGATGGCACCTCGTCTAGAATTGAGCGGTAAAGAACCGATGGATTGGTTGCGAGACACTTCTATCGAGATCAACAACGGGAGGCATCCTGACTTTTCTCTACCTCGGCGAATCGAAGTCGTAGCACCAAGCCTGGTCTTGACGGAACCTACCGAATTCAAGGGGCGATACTCCGTCCGCCTCGTGGACACAAAGGAGATCGAAGCTCTGGCAACTGAACATGACCTGGATGACAATCTTTCAGCAGTTCATGGAGATAGTAAGGATTGGTTTTGAATGTTGAGACAGTCATGAGAGAGTAAATTTAAAATAATAACAATCTGCCTATTTCAAAGGGAAGGTTTGCTTTCCAATGGATTCCATACGCGCCGAAAGCCAAGATTCTGATAATCCTTGACGTTCGAGGTCGCAAACTCCGTCACACCTTGGGCGATCATGGTCAGGACGTTGCGGGCATCGTAGAGGCGGCGGAAGGCGAAGGCTTTTCCTTTGGCGCATTTCCACAAATCGTCGTGCATGGAGCGGCTTTCGGCGGGGAAGCCGATCAGGCGCCAGCGGGGATGACTGCGGTAGGCCTGAATGACTTCGACAGCCTCCTCGCCGCTCAGGGGATGCTTCAGCACGGCGGGATTGCGCAGCAGGCCGTAGAGTTCGGCAAGGATGAACTCGGAGATCGCCACCTCCTCGTCCCGCTGGATGGAGGTGATCCAGGCATACGCGGAAGCGTGGTTGGGCGAGTCCTCGTTGAAGGCATGGAACAGGAGGTTGGTGTCAATGGAAAGCATGACGGCTATCGGCGCTTCAACGTCAGTTCGCTGCTGGTCAGTTGGGCTGCGGCTTTGAGTTCGGCATCGCTGAGGCCCTTCCATCCGAGACGGCGCGGCTTGGGCGGCTGCCATTCTTCCTGGCCCTCCGAAGGGAGGGAATAGACGGTGAGGATGTATTCGATGCCGCGCCGGGCAAGCTCGGCAAGGGAGATTTCCCGTGCTTCGCAAACCTTTTTGGCGCGGGCGAAGATCTCGTCCGGCAATTGGATTTGGGTGCGAATCATGCCCACAGAACGCCAACAATCTGTTGTGTTGTCAATTTTCCATTCATGGTGGCCGGAAACCGCCCTACGACCCCGGCAGCTTCGTGCTGCGCGTCGGAGAAAACCGCTTCACCACCGCCATCAGCGACGCCAGCGGAACCATCCCGCCCAAGGGAGACGCCGCCGCCTACTTCGCCGTCACCGGCACGCCCACGGGCGGGCGCAACGACCTCTCCCTGGAAAACGAGTTCGTCATTGTCCTCGACTCGATGGAATCGCCGGGAGTCCTCCTCCACTCGAAACCCAACCAAAGGAGGCCCGAAATGAACCCGCGCCAAGCCGTCCAGTTCCTCAAGACGCGCACCGGCGCGTTCCTGATCTTCGCCGTCGTCTGTCTCGTCGGCTATCTGCTCGTCAGGGGATTCCAGTCGCCCGGCTTCGGAAAGAAGTCCCCACCGCTCGAAGACGTCAAGCCCGCCTCATCGCCGCAGACGGTCCAGTCCATCACCCGCGACATGACGCCCTTCCGGCCACCCCAAGAGCCGCAACCCGCCACGCTGCCGCCCGCACCGAAGCAGGCCCCGCCACCACCCAAGCCATTGCCTCCCTTGAGTCTGTTTGCCCAAGCACCTGACCCGGCGTCCCCCGAGGCTTCCTTAAGCGCGGACTACGCGCCCTTCGAGCGGCTCATCTCCTGCCAGCTCGTCATCACCGTCGATTCCTCCAGCCTCAACACGCCGATTGTCGGCCTCGTCACCGAAGACGTATGGCACGACGGGCGCCTGATCGTTCCCGCAGGCACCGAGGTTCACGGCAACGCCCAAGCCGACCGGATGCGCGAGCGCATCGCCAGCCGGGGAGAATGGACCTTCGTGTGGCAGGATGGCCGGGAGCTTCGCGTTTCCGGCATCGCCCTCGACCGTGAAAAGAAAGCCGATGGCTCCGGCTGGGGGATCACGGACGGCAGCGCGGGACTTCGCGGCCAGACCCTCAAAAGCGACGACTTCGCCGAAGTGAAATGGTTCGCCGCCACCTTCCTCAGTGGCGCGGCGGGCGCATTCACCGAGCGGGAGAGAACCTTGTTAGGCTCCCAAGTCGAAGCCTCCGCGCAAAACGCCGAGCTGTCCGGCACCCGGCAAGTGCTGAACACCTACGCCAAGCAGATCATGGACACCATCGAGCGCGAAGGCTTCTTCGTCCGCGTTCCGGCAGGCAAGCAGTTCTACCTCTACGTCACCCAAACGGTGGATGTCGCCAAAGCCACCGTCGGCGGCACCGCCTTCCTTTCCTCGAAACCGGCCCCGTCGTCGCCATGAAAACCACACTTCCATCTCTTCTCATGAAACCACTTCCGATATTCCTCGCTCTCTTCGCCGTGTCTTGCGCGAGCAAGACGCCTCCCGTCGTCAAAGTCGAACCCTCGCCCGGTCGCCATCTCAGCCGTGCCGAGTCGGATCGCGTCCGGCTTCCCGAAACCATCAAAGCCTATCCGCTGGGCCGCTACGCGGACCCGAACCATCGCGGAGTCATGCACGAGGCGCACACCATCTACCGCGTGGAGACCACGCCGAAATGGAACCTCGCCGGAAGGGGGAGAACCACCACCCCCGTCACGCCTAACCCAGCGCGGGGAGAGCTTCCCGCCAGCACCCTTGAATCCACATTTGAAATACCGTGCGCGAAATACATTGAATTGACATCGTCCATTTTGATGTAAAAATTCCATCATGATTCGCACCCAAATCCAACTGCCTGATGACCTCTATCAGCGGGCGAAAGCCTTTGCTGCGGAACGGGAACTCTCGCTGGCCGAAATCACCCGGCGCGGGATCGAACTCTTTCTGGACCGTTTTCCGCCCGCAGGCGCTTCGCAAGGCCAATGGCAACTGCCCAAAATCGATGGCGGCGGCATGCAAGTGCCACTGGCCCGGCTCCGTGACCTCTCCGCCGAGGATGAAACGCTGCGCAGCCTACCCCGGCCATGATCTCCATCGACACCAACATCCTTCTGCCAGCCGTCGAGACACGGAATCCCGATCATTCCCAAGCCGCCGCCTTTCTCGAATCCCTTCAGGCGCGCGAAGATGTCGCCATCTCCGAATTCATCCTCCTTGAACTCTATGGGTTGCTGAGAAATCCTGCCGTCCTGGCCAAGCCTCTCTCCGCCACAGCCGCCGTGGATGTCTGCGAGGCCTTTCGCCAGCATCCTCGCTGGCAGATCCTCGGATTCCCCCCCGACAGCCGCCAATTTCACGACACCCTCTGGCCTCGCCTGAGAAACGAAACTATGGCCCGCCGCCGCGCCTACGACTGGCGTGCCGCCCTCACTCTCACCCAGCAAGGCGTGACCGAGTTCGCCACCGTGAACGAGAAGGACTTCCAGGGCTTCGGGTTCGCACGCGTCTGGAATCCGCTGGTGGTTTGACAGGCTCCTTTTCCCATCCGTCCAAGCCGCGTCCGCCTCCTCATGACCACCGAAGAAATTTACCGACGCATCGCCGGCTTCAAGAAACCCAAGATCGCCCGCGAAGCCACCGCCTTCTGCGATGCCCTCCGTTCCAATCCCGCCTGGGAGTTCGGCGACTACGAGCCCGATGTCGCCAAACCGTTCTGGAACTGGGCTGCCAAAACGAAAACCGGCTTCCGGCACCTCATCGACGCCCACCTCGCCTTCACCCTCCGCCATCACGGCGTCACCCATTTTCCCTCGGCGAATGCGAAGCATTTTGAGGGATTTGGATTTGAGTAGGTATGGAATCCACTTGTAATCTAGCTGGCAAGATCGAACCAATTGCTCTACTGCAACTTTCTAATCATGGAAATCACCTTGCCGAATGCGTTTGAGACCAGACTCGCACTTAATAAGCCCCTGAGAGCTGCAGTCGACCGCACACTCTCCGATTTTTCGGTCTGGTTTAGCGAAAGCAAATTGCCGTTCTTCACTGATTATACCGATCATGGCCTTAAACACCTCCAGGACGTAATCCAGACGATCAATGGTTTGGTGCCTGCATCAGCTATGGATAGTCTGTCTCCAGGAGATGTTGCCATTTTAGTGATCGCGACACTGCTCCATGATTCCGCCCTGCATCTTTCAGAGCAGGGATTTAAAGAATTGATTCATGGCAACGCCTCTGCTCAGTTTGTGCAGGGACTCGATAACGAACCTTGGAATCAGCTTTGGGAAGCTTATCTCTTCACGGCCCGTCGTTGGGATGACGGTAAGCGGCGTAATGTGTTCGGTGATGTTGCATTCGACGCGGATTCATACTCAGTTGGAGATCCTTTCGAGCACTACACCAACCTTCAAGAGACTGACCGAAAGTTTATCGGAGAGTTCATTCGTCTCCATCACTCACGAATGGCCCATGAGTTTGCCCTCTTTGGCATTCCGGGTCCAGTTGGCGTCAGCCCAATCAGTATCGGACTTCCGAGCGATTTAAGTGACATCGCAGGTCTTGTTGCACGCAGTCATGGAATGGGAATGCGTCCATGCATAGATTATTTGACAGCAAAGGGATACGACAAGCGGACCTACAAGGAGGTTCACGCCCCGTATTTGATGTGTCTGATTCGCGTTGCTGACTATCTACAGATCGCTGCTGATCGCGCGCCTCACTCAGCATTTCGCTACAGACACATTCCCAGCCCTCAATCAAGGCTTGAGTGGGAGGTGCACAATTCTATTCAAAACATCCACACTGCAGGTGATGATCCAGAGTCTATCCATGTCCAAGCAAGCCCAAAATCAGTCCAAGCATTCCTTCGACTTAAAGATTGGCTGAGTGGCATACAAGCAGAACTTGACGCGTCATGGGCAGTGCTTGGCGAAGTCTATGGGCGAGTTCCGCCACTCGATCGATTGGGTCTCAATCTTCGAAGAGTCCGCTCCAATCTCGATGACCTCGCAACATTCAAATCAGCAGTCGAGTATGTGCCTACACGAGTTGAGCTCGACGTTGCTCGTGCGGAGCTTTTGAAGCTCCTGATTGGCCCCCTATACGGTGGTGATAAGCCACAGATGGGCGTTCGTGAACTCATACAAAATGCGGTGGACGCAGTTCGTGAACGAGCTTCTCTCAAGGGGGGGAATGTCGACAAATCACTCCATGATGACATTCCCGACGCTGATGTCTTGGTGACTATCGGGAAATTGAATGAGGATCAAACAGCTTGGCTGACTGTGCAAGACCGGGGGATCGGTATGTCTGAAGATGTCATCAGAAACTACTTCCTTCGTGCTGGCGCCTCTTTCCGACAGAGCGAAGTGTGGCAAAAGGTATTCGAAGAAGGGAGCAAGCCGGGAACAGGATCAAAAGTGGTCCGCTCAGGGCGATTCGGAGTTGGCGCGTTGGCTGCCTTTCTCCTGGGGGATGAAATTCATGTCGAGACACGGCATGTGAACGCCGTCGAAGGATTCCGTTTTAGCGTTCGAATAACACAGGAGCCAATATCACTCATTCGAGACACGACCTTATCTGTCGGGACAAAGATTCGCATAAAAGTTGATCGCGAATGCCACGAGAGACTGAGTAGAACTTCCGCAACAACAAAGCTCCCAGCCTGGCTGGGCTGGCATCTGTATTCATGGCCGAAGGTGGTCAGGCTCTTCGAGCGAAAAGCTGACTCAGAATATCATTGCGGGTGGGTCGAGGCATCAAAAGACGGGCATCCAACTCATTGGCTAAAACTGCCATTCGATGCTGACTATAATGTATTCTGGTCTTATCAGACAGGAGTTCCAGCATTAAGTTGCAATGGCATTTGGGTTACCAATTCACAGAGCTGGCAAAAGTTTAAGTCGTTGGAGTTTGAGCACCCTCGCTACTCCCTATCGTTCCCAAAAATCGCGATACACGATCCGAATGCGAAGCTTCCAATGACGCTCACTAGGGACTCAGTGGCGTTGGAGGCATATCCGTTTGAGTCGGAATTAGCTGAGTCGATTATTATTGACTGGCTTGCTTATCTTATTGCCAAAACTCCCACCAGTCGCCCTTTTGATCCCCGTGAGTTGCCGATCTTTTATCCGGCATGGTCCCCATCAAATCATCAAGTTATAAATGGCAAAAACGGAGTCTTTCCATTTGACCCGCGTCTAATGGCAGCCAATAAACCAAAGTCTGTCGTCTATTTTGGGCGACGCAAGTTGCTGAATCAAATGTCAGTCGCACATGATGTGATAGCCTTTCCAAAATCCGGCCTTGATAACGACAGGCATTTCTTAGCTGAGCTATTGGCTGAAGATGTCTCAAATTCATTCTTACAGCTTGCTGAGAAGACCCTTGGGGTGAGGGTTTTGATGCGTAACAAAGAAGCGAAAGAATGGTCGAAACCACAAGGGGGAGACGACGAGCCGGTTTCATATTACCGCAATAGCAAGCAATGGATCGCACGAGCGAGGGAGGTGGTCCAACAGCGATTTAGCGGATTCGAATCGACAAGTGTTAAGTCGGGCTGGATACAGATGCAGACTGGAAATTGCCCAGATTCACTTCTTGAAATAGAGTCGTTTACCGACCTTCGCTCTCCAGCGGTTTTGTTCATTGAGCAATTCATAGAACCTTCCGAGGCCAAGGGACTATCCGCCACTCTGATTTCGACTCTATGGGACAAAATCATTCAGCACCCATTCATTCCATACGACATTGAGCAACGGCGCTCTTTATTGGCAAATGCTTATCAACTTCTCGCGGAACGCATTGCCTATTACGAGAATCAACCAATCAAGATTATCAACTACGCTGAGACTGCCTGGGGTGATCATACAGTTAACGATGAGGATAACGATGAAGACACCGATGGGTAGCATTGAGTTAAGACCAGTGGTTGCCTCGGCTCGACGATACTAACAGAGCGTGGAGAAGGTAATGGGAGGAGAGAAGTCCCTGGCCTGTTACTTGATCGCTCAGGATGCTGCAATTCTCGGCTCTGGACACAGAGCTATGTGGACAAAATCATTGATGAATTGAGGGAGCTGGGGGGCGATGCGCAGAGGTTGGCCGAGCGGCTGCGCGAACGAGTCATTGAGCTGTTGTGAAGGCTTATCTCGCCTGAGGGATACGGAACTCGGTGAACACGGCAAGCTTCTCCGGGTTTCTCAAGGCGAAGAGATGGCTGATCCTGTTCTCTGTCGCCGAGAGGCATAGTGCGACCTGAAGCTGGTTGTCTTGATAAATGAGCACGCCGGGTTGCCCGTTGAACCACTGATGGACGATGCGGACGCTTTCGCGTGAAGGAACATTCTCCCGCCAAACCTCCAGGAAGAACGCGGCGACCGCTTCACGGCCATGTAGCACCGAGGGCGCCGTTTTCACCCGGCCTCCGCCGTCGGAGTGAAGTTCGACGGACTCTGCCAGCAGTGCTTTGAGATTCTCCGGGTCGCCACCTCGCACCGCTGCAAAGAAAGCATCGAGCAACTGTCGGTGTATGTCGGGTGTAGCTGCAAATCGAGGCCGGTTTTCCCGCACGGCCTGTCTGGCACGGGAAGCCGACTTGCGGCAGACGGTTTCGGACTTCCCGATGATCGAAGCGATTTCATCAAAATCGTAGCCGAACACATCGTGCAGCAGGAAAGCGGCGCGTTCGGAAGGAGTCAGCCGTTCCATCGCAAGCATCAAGGCCACGGACACGGAGTCATCGATCCGGGCCTGAGCGTCGGGAGAATTTCCGGGAGATTCCAGAAACGGTTCGGGTAACCATGCGCCCACGTATTGCTCCCGGCGGACGCGGGCCGATTTCATCAGATCCATCGCCAACCGGCTGCAAACGGTGACCAGCCATGCCCGGGGATTGCCAATGCCGGAACGATCGGCGGAACACCACCGGATGTGAGTCTCCTGCACGATGTCCTGTGCATCGGCCAGCACGCCGCACATGCGGTAGGCGAGTCCCACCAGCATGGGGCGATGTTCCTCGAAGGCATCCTGTCCGGCTTCGCTCATCACCCAGCATGTTCGCGGCGCGTGAAAAGGCCGTCAATCGTGGCCCGGGCATTGGCGATGCGTGATTCCAGCCCGCCGTCGGGGATGCGGGTGCCTTCCAACGAAATCCAGTCGGTCTTTGGAATGCCGATGTAGGCGAAGACCGCTTGCAGGACGGGGTATTGATAGTCCGGGCTTCTTTCCGGGGTGCCGCCTCGCGCCGTCAGAAAACAAGCCCGTTTGCCTGCAAGCAATCCCACCGGCCCGTGTTCTCCGGGAGCAATGGTGGAGCCGAAGCGGACGATATGGTCAATCCACGCCTTCAAGGCGGAGGGCATGCCGAAATTGTAAACCGCGCTGCTGATCATAATGTCGTCGGCTTCCTTCAAATCGCCGATGAGTTGATCGGATAAGGCGATTCCGGGCGAAATTTCTCCATCGGACGGCTCGCCTCCGGCATAAAACACCGCAATCGTGGCCTCGTCCAGATGGGGAAGTGGATCGCGAACGAGATCGCGGGTCAGGATTTTCCCTTCCGGATGATGCTCCCTCCAGCGGGCTTCGTAGTGGTCGGCAAGACTTCGTGAGTGGGATAGCGCTGTTTGCGAGCTGGCGTCGATTCGCAGAAGTGTTCTCATCTCGAAGCAAGAGACGAGGGAGGGATCAAGAATGTGACCCGCACGGACGATTTGTTTCCAAACAAGGAAGAATGCGCGATCCGGCTCCATCATCCGCTGCGCCATCTACACCCGCGTTTCCACCGACGACCAAGCGCGGGGGGGATACCATTCCCTCGAAACCCAGCGGGACATCGGCCAGCACGCCATCGCCGTCCACCGGCACGAGGGATGGGCCGCCACCCACTTCATCGACGACCCCGGTTTCTCCGGCAAGAACCTCCAACGCCCCGGTATGCAGTCCCTCCTTCGGGAAGTCCGTTCCGGCAATGTCGATGTCGTCGTCGCCTACAAGCTCGACCGCATCACCCGCTACCTGCCCGACTTCTACGAATTTTGGAAGGTGCTGGAACAGCACAAGGTCAATTTCGTCTCCGCCACGCAGAGCTTCGACACCAGCACCCCGATGGGAATGCTCATGCTCAACATGCTCCTTTCCTTCGGTCAGTTCGAGCGCGAGACCATCGCCGAGCGCATTTCCCACAAGATCGCCGAACGCGCGAAGAAAGGCATGTGGAACGGCGGATGGGCACCCTTCGGCTACTCCCACGACCCGGTTTCCAAGAAGATCGCTCCCGATCCGGTCGAAGGCCCCATCGCCAAGCGCGTTTTTGAACTGGCCAAGGAACTTCGCAGCCCTGCCAAAGTCGCCGCCACCTTGAACGCCGAGGGACTGCGGACCAGCGAGCGCCTTGTCCAGACCCGCCGGGGAGGGGAAAAGCTCGTCGGTGGCAAGCGGTTCATCCCCTACAAGATCAAGCGCATCGTTTGCAATCCGCTGTATAAAGGCGTGATCCGCCACAAGGGGCAGGACCACCCCGCCGAACATCCCGCGCTGGTCACGGCGAAACTGTGGCAGGAAGCCAACGACGCCCTCAACGGCAAGGGACGGGTCCGCCGCGCCATTCAGGAGCGGGACGCCCATCAAACCTTGCTCAAGGGGCTGATCCGCTGCGGAGTCTGCGGCCACCGCCTCACCCCCAAGCCGGGCGGCAAGAAGGACAAGAACGGCAATCCTTACCTCTATTACACCTGCAACAACGTCAGCAAGGATGGCAGGCACTCGTCTTGCACCGTGCGGAACGTCCCCGCCCGAGCGATGGACGATTTCATCATGCAGATCATCGGCGAACTTGGCCGCCATCCCGAGGTGATCCGCCACGCCATCACCGCCTCCAACGAGGAAAAGCGCAAATCACTCCGCCCGCTGAAAGCCAAGCTCGGCCAATTCCAGCGCCGCCACAAGGAGCTGGGGGAGGAGCTTCAACGCTACCTCGTGCTGGCCCGACAGCCCGGGGCCGGGCATTTCGGACAGGAAACCCTCGCGGCGGCGGAAGACTTGGCCAAGCAGAAGCACGAACTGGAGCGGGAGATTGAGAAAGTGAAGATCGACATCGCGCACCGCGAGCGTGTCGTGACCGACGAGCGGATCATTTCCGACGCCTTGCTGGCCTTTGAAGGGCGCATGTCCGACCTCCCGTTCGACGACCAACGCGACCTTTTGCACCTGATGATGCGCCAGATTCGGGTTAACCGCTTGGACCCCTCAAAGGACCGGATTCCGGCTGGTCCCCACGGCTGGGACACGAAAATACGAACTCAGTGGTATTCGGTTAACTTGGACTTCTTCGCAACTGACTTATTTTCAGTTATTTCCAAGAGAGCTACCGAGGGTTCGCAATTTGATGCAAGTGGCGGAGGGGGTGGGATTCGAACCCGCCGGGATCGGTTCTCAACCTGTTGATTTTCAAGAGGAATACGATTCGGAAAACTGCCCATCATCCCTTGAATCATCCCTCAAGGCTGGGGGTGGTTGCCCAATTCTGGCCGCGCTTGCCGCTCTTTGGCCAAAGCTGAGTGAGGCGAATCGGCTGCTCGTCCTGCAGGTCGCGTCGGGCCTTCGGAAAGGCGGGGATCGATGAGCGATCTTGCCTTTTCCCATATCGGCGACCGATCCGCCAGGGAGCCGGGATGCTCGCCGCAGGCGAGCGCCCGGCCTCTGGCGGATGGCCCGGGCTTGTCTAAGGGCCATAACGTCACAAACCCTTTTGCCAAACCGGCACAGGACCGCCCGCCGTACCGCTTCGAATGTTGGGAGGGTGCCGGACTCCTCCGCATCGTCTCTCCCTATTTCGGGCAACCGCTGCCTCGGGAGGAATGCAAACGGGGGACGGTGAAGGGCTATTCCGACAAGGCGCGGAACCGGGCGCGGAAGTTCCTCGCGACCATCACTGACGAGGCCTTGGAAAAGGCTCTCATGGTCACGTTGACCTATCCGGGGGACGATTGCCCGGAGGCGATCCCCTCGGCGGAGGAATGGACGCTCTACAAGGGGCATCTTCGCAAGTTCGGACAGAACGCGAAACGGCGTTTTGGGGTTTCGGCGGTGTGGGTGCTGGAATTCCAGCGGCGGGGGGCTCCCCATTATCACCTTCTCGTCTTTGGGATCGAAGAAGACCGGCTTCTTGAGTTCCGCGCATGGGTCGCGGCGGAATGGAACAGGCTCGTCGGCGGCGATTCGAAGCACCTGCAAGCGGGTACGCAATGCGATCCGACCAAATCCCCGAACGGAGCGAGGAGCTACCTCACGAAATACATGACCAAGGGCGATCAGTCCCTTGAGGGCGTCGAGGTGGGCCGATACTGGGGAAAGGTGAATTCGAGGGCGATTCCTCAGGCGGTGGAAACGGTCGAGGAACTCACGCCGGAACAAGCGAGGATCGCGGCCCGCGTCGCCCGGAAATGGGTGGCTAAACGGCGCTGGGAGGCCGCTTGGCATCGGTTCCAGAATCAGGCCGCGAAGCGTTTCCCGACTTTCCGCGCGATGGGGCGGGAGGAGTTCCGCAAGATGTGCCTTTGCTTCCAGAAAGGGGGCGAGGTGTATTCCTACAAGCTCCCCAACGGCGAGGGCTGGACCTCCTCCATTTTCCTCCTCTACGCGCTTACGGGGGGCACCAGAGGGCGCTTTCCGTGGCCGCAGAGGCCGAAGACGCGGAGCAACTGCACCGTGAACGTCTACTGCCGCGCCTCCGCCTTCCGTGAGGCGCTCGTGAGGCATCCGCGATGGCATGAGACGAGGACGCCGCTCGTGATCCGCCCTTCCCGTCGAATCGACTTGCAACCCTACTAATTAAACGCACAATATCCATGGAGTTTGTCGAACACCCCATTTTCACCCGCCAGCGCAAGGACCTCATCGACACCGAAGGCATGGCCTCCCTGATTGCCCATCTCACCGACCGGCCCGACGCTGGCGTTCTCATCCCTTCCGGGGGAGGGATTCGCAAGCTCCGCGTCGCCGCCAAAGGGAAGGGGAAGAGCGGCGGCGCAAGGGTCATCTACTACTGGAAGAGTGCGGCCTCTTCTATCACCTTTCTTTCCGTCTACTCGAAAAGCCAAAAGTCGGACCTCACCAGAAAGGAACTCGGTTTCTTTCGCCGCATCATCGAAGACAACGAATCATGAAGAAGCAAGACAACGACGATTTTCAGCTCAGCAGGAGGGAAATCCGGAAACTTCACCGGATGAACGACGATCTCGAAAGCGGGAGAGTCCGTCCGTCGAAAGCCTACATCAGCGAGAAGCTACCCGACGGCACCGTGAAGATTCGGGAAGTCGATCCTGAAACCATCCGCGCCCGTCGCCAGCGCATTTATAACGAAACGAACGAGGTGGCGAGGGTCCGGCAGAAAACCGGCATGTCGCAGAGCGAGTTCGCGGGCTTTCTCGGAATCTCCGTGAGGACTCTGCAAAGCTGGGAGCGGAACGCCTCGAAGCCCAGCGGGGCGGCAGTGACGCTGCTCCGTCTCGTCGAGGCCAAGCCGGAGGTGCTCGAAGTGCTCGCCGAATGAGCCGAGAAGGCCGCGATCGACTGACCTCGGTGCCGGGAACGCTCACGGGGTGCCGCTCTACGCCAGTTCGGCGGGCCGCGTTCGGATGAGGAAGACGGGAAGGACGAAACCGGTCCGGCGCCCTCGATGAAAACGGGGGGCATAGGAAAATCCCGCTAGAAATGCTAGAATCAGTTCTTTATGAAACGACAGATTGAAGATGGGTTTTAGTCGCGATTCGATTTCATTATCATACATATGAGAATATTCATTACGAAAGGGGATGGGCAATGCTCGGAGGCGCTAGATGAGATTCAATCGGATTTCGAAAGCCTGTTTAATGTGGAGGAAGTTAATTTTTCCAAAGCGGATATTCTTCCGGGTGCATCATGCCTTGCGCTTCTTGTTGAATTTAAGGAATTAATATCTATCGGTGCTCTGATGGCGATTTTTTTCTCTGGGAAGAGGATCGAAGAGAATTTGGAAGCATGGATGAATATCCTGAGGCGATTGATCTCTCTTTATGAGAGGGTAAAATCGAATTTTCGAAAATATAAATTAAATATAGATAATCAATCGGCAGCATTGATTTCACTTCATCATATTTTTGATCGCTACGATTCGAAAGGGTATAGATTGGTTAGGGTTTTCGGGGTTAATGGTTTTGTGCAAGATGTCATTGACTACACGGATCAGCGCATGGAGGAATGTCATGTCGGGATGTTCGTATCGTTTATATGTATATTTGAGATGGACGATATGTGTTTATGTGAAGTTGTGGTGGATAGTTCTGGTGAAGTGCTGCGGTCAGGCCTTCTTTCAAGGGAAGGCATTGATGACCATGATAGTGAATATTTGTCTGGAGAGGATGTCCGATAGTTTCTTCTGATCAGAACCATCGAGTCAACGGGGAGAGGGGCAATTGTGTCTTCGATTCTCTAAATTGTTTCGAAATGTCACTTTTTAGTTGACGTTTCGTCACTTTCCGGGAATCCTTCCCCATCATGGAGAAGGATTTTCCTTTCGTCGAAGTGCCCGAGGAGCTTCTCCCCATCGTGGGGGAGCCTGATCCGGGAACTCGGATTCACCGTGCCAGCGGTCCCGAGGAGGCCGCCGGACCTTGGCACGAGGTCGTTACCGCCGTGCTGGGAGCTTGTCTTTCTCCGGGCGGGGCTGGGATGTATGCGCCCGTGACACGGGCGGCGGTTCACCGTCGGCTCAAGGAAGGGAAGCTCACGGCGTTCTGCTTTCATGTGACCTCGACACGGGTCGGTCTCTTCGGGAAGGCTCGGGAAGTTCGGAGCAGCCCCTACATCTACATTCCCAGCTCCGAGGTGAAGGCATGGGGGGCGGAGCTGGAAGAGCGAATCATCCGCCTCGGACGCATCACGCGCGAGGAACTCGAAGGCCGACGCCCCGACTGGCAGGGCGAGTTCTGGCAATGGCATTCGAAATGGCGGCAGGAGCAGTTCAAGAAAGTCGGCAAGAGGATAGAAAAATGAAGATCGGGCGTTTTCTCAATCTCAAGCAGGTCTCGGAGGTTCTTAAAATCTCCGAGACAACGGTAAGGCGTCGGGTTTCTTCGGGGAAGCTGCGTTCGTTCAAGGAAGGCGGTCGGGTGCTTGTCCTCGAAGCCGATCTGGAGGATTACTTGAGGAGACAATACGGGGAACCATTCGAGGCATGAGGGTATTCCAGCAAAGGGGCTGCAAGACGTGGCGGGTGCGCTTCTCCATCGAGGGCCGGAGCTACGATGAACCCTTGAAGACCCGGAACAAGGAAGTCGCCATGGAGAAGGCGAGAACGCTTGTCCGTGAACGGGAGCGAGAGGCGGCGGGGATTCTTGCCCCCAAGGCGCTCCGGGAATCGGCGAAGGAACCGCTTTCGAATCTTCTCGAACTCTGGCTTTCAAATGCCTTCGTCGGGAACTCTTCCCACAAGCATTTCAAGAATTCGCGGAACCGTACGAAACGCCTTTTCGAGGAGTGCGGTTGGCGGTATCTCCGGGACATCGCGGCGACGGGCTTCGAAGCATGGCGGAAAACGAAGCTTCGGGAGGGGCTGGAACCGAAAACGCTCAATGAATACCTCGGGCATGTCCGGTGCTTCCTGAATTGGTTGGAAGGCCGGGAAATGCTCGCCGCGAATCCGCTCAAGATCGTGAAGCGATTGCCCGTCACTCAGGAGGACGAAGCCCGCGCCTTCTCGCTCGAGGAATTGAATCGCCTTCTTGCCGGCGTTCCTCCCTATCGAGCCTGCGTCTACACGGTCGCGGCCTTCACTGGCTTGCGCCGTGCCGAGCTTGGGGCGCTCGAATGGTCTTCGGTCGATCTCGACGCGGAGGTTCCGACAATGCGGTTGAATCCATCGAAGACGAAGAATCGCAAGGGCGGTACCCTGCCGATTCATCCCGATGCGGTCGAGGCGCTCCGGGCCTTGTGGGCGATGCCTGGGCGGGAGACGGCCAAGCGAAGGGGAAAGGTGTTCTATCGGGGTGTGACGAGGATGGAGCGCTTTCTTGAGGACCTCGAAGAGGCTGGAATCTCCGAATTCGACGAGGCGGGCCGTCGGTTGGAGTTCCACGGCTTCCGCAGGACATGGGCGACCTTTCTGAATTCCGGCGGGGTTCCGCCTCGGGTGGCGATGGGGTTGATGAGGCACTGCGACATGCGCCTTACGATGCGAACCTACACGGACGAATCCCTGCTGCCGATGGCCGAGGCGCTCAAACAAACTCCTTCGGTGAAATCATCCCTCCAATCATCCCTTTCATCTGGTAAAAGCTGCCAAAAAGTGGCGATTTTCGACAAAAAAAGGAAAGAGGACGGCAAGTTGACTGAATTTGTAACTGATTCTAAATCAATTATTTGTGAATCGGAAAAGGTGGCGGAGGGGGTGGGATTCGAACCCACGGATGCTTTCGCATCGGCGGTTTTCAAGACCGCTGCCATAAACCACTCGACCACCCCTCCGGAGATGGACAGGCCGCCTCTCATGGAGACGGGAGTGCAGTCTACACCCATCTCCGCCGCATTCAATCACGGGACTCGATCTTTCAGGCCCGGGAGTCGAGCTGGAAGACCTGGCCGGAAATGTGATCGAAGGTGGTGAGGAGACGGATGAAGCGGGCGGCGTCCTCCACGGTGTTGAACCTGCCCAGACTGTGGCGGGCCAGGGCGGCGGCGCGGGCTTCGTCCGGGAGGCCGGCGGTCATGCGAGTCTCGAGAAAGCCGGGGAGGACGCAGTTCACACGGAGATTCCGCGGTCCGAACTCCTTCGCAAGGCTTTTGGTGAGGCCGATCAGACCGGCCTTGCTCGCGGCGTAGGCGGTCTGTCCGACGGGAGGACAGAGGGCGGAATAGGAGCCGATCTGCACGATGTGTCCGGATCGCCGCTTCATCATGGTCCGGGCGGCGGCGCGGGAGCAGAGGAAGGCGCCCTTGAGATTGGTGTCGAGAACCTCGTCCCAGGCCTCGGGGCCCAGCCTCGCGAAGAGCTGGTCGCCGGTGATGCCGGCATTGTTGACGAGGACGTCGAGGCGGTCGAAGGGGGCAAAGTAGTCCGCGACGGAGGTGGCGGAGCGCACGTCGAGCTCGTTGCGGCCCGGGTGAAGGACCTCGGCTCCGGCGGATCGGAACGCCTCCGCGAGAGCGGAGGCGAGGCCGCCTTGGCCGCCGGTGATGATGATGCGCGGCGCGTTCACCGAAGTCGGACGGACACTTGGCCGGAGCGGGGAGGATTGGCCGAGGGCAGGCGTCACCTAGGGTGCTTGCAAGGCAGGCGTGGCCGGAGTGGAGTCGGGTTCGGCCGCGGTGGCGGAGCCGGGATCGACGACGACGGCGTGGGGTTCGTATTTGATCGCCGAGCGGCTCAATTGGCCCACGTACTTGATGGCCTCGTTCAGAGGGATGTTGCGGAGCGAAAGGGTGACGAGGGTGCCGGTGCGTTGTTCGGGCGTGCCTTTGTAGATGAAGTTGACCACGGTCTCGCCTTTCGAGATTTCCTGGGCACGGGCCGCGAGATAGTCGAGCACGTCGCCGATGGGGGCGTCGGCGAAGGCGATCTCGGGGATGACAATACGGGCGAGGCGGCCTTCGAGATCGTTTTTCGGGCCCAGGTTCTGGGCGATCGCGTTCTTGCACCTCTGCGCGTAGCTGCGGGCGTAGACGAAGTCGGGCTTGGCTTGGAGGACCTGCTCGAAGATGGCCAGGGCTTCGTCGAATTTGCCTTGATTGAAGAGGAGAACGCCTTGGTTGTATTGGTTCTGCGCCGGATTCTGGGCATGCAGGGGAGGGAAGGCGAAGACGGAGAGAGCAAGAAGAGCGGCGAGGGAGATTTTCATGGCTCGGGACTCGGGATGGAAGTTCGAGAGGGACGTCCTAGGGCTGTTCTGGAGCATCGGAGGGTATGGACCACTGGCCTCCTCCCGCTTCGCATGGAGGAAAGTTATCAAAATCGCTAAGAGATGTAAACGCAAATGCGTTACCGAGGTCGACCCCTCATCCTTGTCGATGACGGAAGGGGTGGTTTTTAAAAGAATTGAGAAAATCTTCCATTTCGAGCCGGTTTTGGGTAAAAAGTTTGCCGTAGTCGGTGGACTTGGCCCTTGCGAGGCCTTAACGATAAGCTCCGGTTTCTTCCCCTGACGATCCATGGCCGACCTACTCAGAGTTCCCGTCCGAATCGCTCCTTGGTGCGTCCTGCCCGTCGTGCTGGTCTCGGCATCCGGCGTCTCTCTCCGAGCCCAGTCTCCCGAGGCGGGATATCCGGTCGACCCGGTCGCGGCGGCGGGGATGACTTCCGGCCTGCCGAACGGCATCACGAGCCGCCAGGTCGAGATGATGCAGGTCCGTACCTCCGCCCAAAGCGCGCAGGGAGACGCGGCGGCGGCGCTCATGGCGCGCAGCGCCGACCAATCGATCGAGGAGCGCCACCGCGACGCGGCCCTGCAGAGCGCCCGCACGAACAAGGCGATCAAGGATGCGATGCGGAACCGCCTTCGTTTCGAGGATGCGGCGGCGCAGCACAACAAGGTGTCGGCGCACGACATGTCCACATGGCAGCAGAACGGCGGGGTCCGCGTCGAACGCAGCGTTCCCGACGCCTTCATCAGCTCGTTGATCGCGGAAGAGGAGCAGGCGGCCGCTCGTGCCGCCGCGAGTGGGGAAAGGAAGCGTTTCTCCCTGTTCGGCGGAGACGACGGACCGTCCGACGGCGTCAGCTTTCTGAGCGCGATCCGTCCTCCGCGTCTGCCTTTCATGGGCGGTGGCGACGGGGGAGGGGAACCGCCGGTGGCGTCGTCGGCACCGCCTCCGAGCGACAACAGCGAGCCCGTTTTCGCCCAAAGCAACTCGGGGCGCTCCTCCGCCCCGGCACCTGCGGCGACGAAGCCGGGGGTCGTGCCGATGATCTCGGGGGCGGCTCTCGTCGATGGACGCTCCTCGGTGGGATCGGGCCAGCCGTCCGGTCCTGTGCAGCAGGCCTCGCAACCGGTTTCGTTCTCCGACCGCACGCCGGAGCCGGGGCGGAGGAAGCCGGGCTTGTTCTCCCGTTCCGACTCCTCGGACGAGGATTCGCTGGTCCCGACCTCCAGGGAAAGCAGCGGCGGGGGCGGGGGATTCCTGGGATTCGGAAAGAAAAAGGCGCCGGCTCCCGCCCCGGGAATCGACGCCAGCTTGTTCCCCGCCGGTTCGGTGAGCCAGGCGCCTCGCGGGGGACGTCTCTCCGGTGGTGCGACGGTGGCGGATGTCGCGGACGACTTCGCCACCGAATCCTCGTCGACGGGATCGTTCGACTTGCCCGGACAGGCAGTCGAAAAGGAGCGGTCGGGCTTTTCGCTGCCGAAGCCGAGCCTTTCGATGCCGTCGCTGCCCTCGGTCCCGAGCCTGACGCGCCCGGGCTCGTCCGGCGGCGGCTCGACCTCGGCGGGAACCTACGTGGTGTCCAACACTGCTCAGTTCATGGTCTATGGGGCCGACCAGATGCAGTCCGAGATCCGTGCCCTTCCCGCGGGGACGACGGTGATGGTGACCAAGCCGGGGGAGCAATGGTCTGGCATCCAGCTTTCCGACGGCACCCAGGGCATCGTGCAGAACAAGAACCTCCGTCCCGCTTCGCAGTGACGAAGGAGCCCCGGGGCCCCTTCGAAGAAGCGGAGATACCCCATGGGGAAAGCGCGGGACGGTTCGCCGCAGCTGGATTTCCTGTTCCCGGGGCGGCATGACGCGTTTCGAAGAGGTTGACGAAGGGACGCATCCTGTGGATTCTCATGCCGTGGGGGCCAATCCTCCCTTCCTTTCCATGCGTCTCCTTTGCCTTCTCTCCTTGCTGGCTTTCGTCGCCCCTCTCGTCGCCCAGCAGCCTCCCTACGACCAGCCGCCCGCCGCCGAGCCGCCCTACTACCGGGTTCGCTACGAGGCCTCGGAGAAACCCGGCGAGCTGATCTTTCCCGTCCAGTACACCGTCTGGATCCCGGAGGGCGTCGAAACCCTGCGTGGTGTGGTCGTGCATCAGCACGGCTGCGGCGAGGGGTCGTGCAAGTCCGGCCAGACCGGAGCCTACGATCTCCACTGGCAAGCCTTGGCGAAGAGGCATGGCTGCGCCCTCCTCTCGCCCTCCTACGAGCAGCCGGAAAAGGCCGAGTGCCAGATGTGGTGCGATCTCCGCAACGGATCGGGCACGGCTTTTCAGAAGGCCCTCGCCGACCTCGGCGCCGCGAGCGGCCATCCCGAACTGGCCACGGTCCCCTGGGCGCTCTGGGGACACAGCGGTGGCGGACATTGGTGCGGCGGCATGGCCTTTCTCCATCCCGAGCGGGTCGCCGCGGCCTGGCTGCGCTCCGGCGTGCCTCTGCTCGAGGCGAATCCCGACCGGCCCACCATCAAACCCTATTCGGTTCCCGATGACGTCCTCGGCGTTCCTGTGATGTGCAATCCGGGTACGAAGGAAGGCGTCACCGTGAAGGAGGGGCGGTTCGCCGGAGTCTGGCCCGCGAACGAGACTTTTTTCAAGACCTTGCGAGGCAAGGGGGCCCTGGCTGCCGTCGCCGTCGACCCGCTGAGCTCCCACGACTGCGGCAACCAGCGCTACCTCGCGATTCCCTGGCTCGACGCCTGTCTCTCGGCACGCCTTCCCGAAAAGGCGGGCGAGGCGCTCAGGCCCATGCCTGTCGGGGACGTTTGGCTCGCGGCCCTGCTTTCCACCGAGGCGAAGCCGGCGGCGGATTTCGCGGGCGATCCCAAGCAGGCCGTCTGGCTGCCGAACGCGGCCGTGGCGAAGGCGTGGATGGAATACGTGAAGGACACCGCCGTGTCCGACACTACGCCGCCACCCGCGCCTTCGGAGCCGACGGTGAAGGGGAACGAGCTCGCTTGGACGGCCGAGGCGGATCCGGAGAGCGGTTTCGAGCGTTTCCTGATCGAGCGGAATGGGGAGGTCATCGCTTCGGTGCCGGAGAAACCGGAGAACGTCTTCGGGCGCCCTCTCTTCCAGGGATTGCAGTACAGCGACACGCCCGCGGCGCCGCTTGTGGAAATGCGCTTCACCGACACCACCGCCGAGGCCGGCAAGACATACGCCTACCGCATCATTGCGGTGAACACGGCGGGATTGAAGTCGGAGTGAGCGGCAAAGGAAGTTGAGAGTCGGGAGCTGATCGTTGAGATGCCTGGATTCCGGCGCAAGCCGCTCACTTTCCAGCCTATCAACTATCATCTATCAACTCCCTCACAGCCACCCTTTGCGCTTGAAGAACCAGTAGGGGAGCAGGGCGGAGAGGATCATCAGGCCGATGGCGAAGGGATAGCCGAGGGGCCATTTCAGCTCGGGCATGAACTCGAAGTTCATTCCGTAGATCGAGGCGACGAGGGTCGGGGGCAGGAAGACGACGGCGGCGACGGAGAAGATCTTGATGATGCCGTTCTGCTCGATGCCGATCATGCCGAGGGTCGCGTCGAGGAGCAGGGTGATCTTCCCGGAAAGGAAGTTGGCGTGGTCGCCGATGGAGTGAAGGTCGCGGGTGATCGTCTTGATGCGGGTCCGCTGCTCCTCGGTGCCCTCGCGCCGCACGAGGTGCTGGGCGTAGAAGCCGATGGCGCGGTCGAGGGTCATGAGGCTGTCGCGGATGTCCGAGATGAGATCGCCGGTGCGCCCGATGGTTTCGAGATAGTCGCGGTATTGGAGGGCTCGCGCGGGCTGGGAATCGGCGGCCTGGAAGATGCCTTTGGAGACGGGGGTGACCGTGCGTCCGGCCCGCTCGATGATGTCGGCGAGGCGGTCTACGAGGGTTTCGAGGAGGCCGAGGAAGACGGTTTCGCCGCCGTCGCCCGCGAGAGGAGCCCGGGTCGCGCGCGAGGCGAAGAGGCCAAAGGATCTCGGGTCGTGGTGGCGGATCGTGATGAGGCGGTTGGCGATGAGAACGAAGGTGACCGGTCCCATCGAGGAATGCCCTTCGTCGGTGGCCGAGGGGAGCTGGACGGTCATGAAGGTGCCTCCGTCCTCTTCGTAGAGGCGGCTGGAGATCTCGATCTCCTCCATCTCCTCGCGCGTGGGGAATTCGATGCCGAGGAGCGTTTCCAGTTCCGCCTCTTCCTCCCGTGTCGGCGAAATCAGGTCGATCCATGCGGCCGAGGCGAAGTCCGTCGTTTCGCGGAGGCGTCCGTTGCGGATGAGGTAGGCCGTTCTCATGGGGAGGGCGAGGGGGGGCGTCAGTCGGCGGCGTTTCCAGCTCCCTCCGTCGCCACCCAGGCGAGGAGGGCTGCACCCATGATGAGCCGATACCATGCGAATCCGTTGAAGGTGTGGCTCTGGACGAAGTGGATCAGCCAGCGCACCACGATGAAGGCCGAGACGGCCGAGACGAGGGTGCCGAGGGCGACCATCGCCCAGTCCTCGTTGGCCGCCTCGCCGTTGCGGATCACGGAGATCGTCTGGAGGGCGCCAGCCGCCATCAGGGTGGGGACACCGACGAGGAAGGAGAACTCCGTCGCCGACGGCCGCGCCGCGCCGAGGGCCATGGCGATGAGGATGCTCGCGCCGGAGCGGGAAGTACCGGGAAAGACGGCCGCGATAATCTGGGCGAGACCGACGGCGACGGCGACGCTCCAGGCGATGCGGTCCTCGCCGACATGGTTTTTGCGCCACGCCTCGACACCGAAGATGACGAAGGCTCCGATGAAGGTCGCCCAGGCCACCGGGGCGACGCTTTCGGGCAGGCCGATGTCGAGCGCCTTCAGGCCGAGGCCGCCGACGGCGGTGATGCCGAAGGCGGTGGCGAGCTTGGCGAGGTAGTCGCGCGTTTCCGGATCGCCCAGGGTGGTGGCGAGGCGCTTCACCCGGTCGGCGAAGACGGCGACCACGGCGAGGACCGCCCCGCTCTGGATGACGATGGAGAAGAGGTCCGACTGGCGGGGGAGCCAGCCGAGATTCTGCGGGATGAGGAGGTGGCCCGTCGAGGAGATGGGCAGAAACTCCGTGATCCCCTCGATCAGGCCGAGGATGACGATGGCGATCCAGGTCGGGAGGGTTTCCATGGGGAAAGGTCGGCCTTCCTTCGTTTCTGTGGCTGCAAAAATCAATCGTTTTGGCGAGGGTGGCCGCGGGCCGCCGTGAAAAGTGGAAAGATGAAAAGGGAAAGGTCACGTCGAAGCGGCGGGAGGCCGCCTCCAACGCGTCAGCGCCGTCGCCGCATTCTCAACCGCGGATCGGCCGTTCTTTCGACGTTCGACCGAGGTCCATGACCTCTCGTCTACAGATCCGGCGCTGTCGCCGCGGCCATCGACCGTGGATGGGACGTCCTCCCGACGCTCGGCTATCTCCCCTCGACTGTCCCCGGTTCCGGCCAGCCGAGGTGGCGGTGGAGGAAGGCGTAGCTGCCGACGCCGTGTATGGCGTGCGGCCCGGCGAACCACTCGATCTCGCAGCGGTCGGCGAGACCGAGCTTCGCGGCGTAGAGGTGGCGGACCTTGGCGAACTCGTAGGCGACCTGCTCGTCGGGCGCGACACCGTCGAAATGCCCGCGTTCGACCATGAAGGGACGGGGGCAGATGAGGGCGGCCATCTCGGCGTAGTTGAAGGTGCCGCCGAGGTTCCATTCGAAGATCTCGTATTCGCCCTTGTTGGCGTAGCTGTAGCGCAGCGAGTCGGCATCGGTCGCGGCGTTCTTCCAGACCCACTCGTTGAAGTCGCCCGAGCAGATCGAGAGGCGGTAGCGTTCCACGAGGGGCGGGATGCGCATGGCCGACTTGCCTCCGTAGCTGAGGCCGTAGAAGGCGATCTTGTCAGGATCGGCCCAGGGCTGGGCCGCGAGCCAGTCGGTGATCCGGCGGTGCTGCGGCACGATGAGGGAGAAGAGCGTCTTTCCGATGGACTGGGCCTTGAACTGCTGCATGCGGAAGAGATCGAAATACTTGTAGCCGTTCTGCGGGGCGAAGGTGACGAAGCCCCGCTCCGCGAGACGCGTCGCGAAGGCTTGGTAGGCCTTGTGGCCCGCCTCGCCGACGAGGTCCTGCGGAGAGCCTTCGAGCCCATGCTGGCAGACGACGACGGGCCGCCTCTCGCCGGAGGAGAGGCCGAGGTCTTTTGGCAGTGTCAGGATGCCGTAGGCGAAGACGGTCTCTCCTCCGCTTTCCATCGTGTCGAGGACGACTTCGTAGCTGATCGTCTTGGGTCCCTCCTGGTAGGGGCGGGTGCGGGCCTGGGCCGGGAGAAGAGGGCGTTCGAAGTCGCCGACGACCTCGGTGCGGAATGCCTCGCGGTAGGGTTCGATGGTCTCCTGGAAGTTTTCCAGGGAATCGGTCTTGGCCTCGGCGAAGTAGCGCTTCCGGTCTCCGGCGGCCGCGACGAGCGCGAGCTGGTTGTGGCGAACGAGTTCGGCGACGCGGTCGTAGGAGGGAAAGGGGATCGCCGGGCCGTGCGAGGGCAGACCGGAGGCTTCCAGACCGAGTCCTTCGAGAAGTCCGGAGATCGTTTCGTCGGAGACGGCCGCCTGGCTTCTCACAAGATCCACCTTCGCGAAGGGAACGAGTTCGCGAATCCGTTTCACTTCGCTTTCGACATCCTCCTGGGACGGAGAGGGAAGGCGCCCCGGCTTTCCGGGAACCTTGCCGTGGCTCTCGAAACCGAGGTCCAGTTCCTTCCCGGCACGGTAGGCGTAGGCCGGGTAGACCCCATGCTCGATCACGAGCGGGCGCGGTGCGACGAGGCTGGCGAGTTCGGCATCGCCGAACTCGCGGAGGAGCCCGAAGACGTTGCGGTCGGCCG
The DNA here is from genome assembly GCA_037190325.1 of Verrucomicrobiales bacterium. Classification (GTDB taxonomy): domain Bacteria; phylum Verrucomicrobiota; class Verrucomicrobiia; order Verrucomicrobiales; family DEV007; genus Arctic95D-9. Next base: position 156,536 of record JBBCIU010000001.1, read on the forward strand.
GTTCCTTCCAGAGCGCCTCGCGAGGACCGAAGGCTCCGCTCGCCACGACGGCATCGATGCGTTCGTCGAGGGCGGCGGCGAAGAGGGCGAGGCGTCCTCCTTCGCCGTGGCCGACGACGCCGAGAGGGCGTTTTGTTTCTCCTTGGTCGGCGAGGAGGCAGTCGATCGCGGATTGGATCTTCAAGACCTCGTATCCCGTCATCGTCCGTCCCAGTACGAACGCGGACCGCTGAATCCATTCGCGATGGCTGAGGCGGTATTCGTTCTCGCCGCGATCGACGAGCCGCAGGACAAGGACGCGGCAGCCTTCTCGGACGAGCCGGTCGACCCAGGCCGGTACCTCATCGTCGCCGGCGTCGGGGATCGCGACGAGGTCGGCGCGGCTCTCTCCGTCGGGCGCGACGAGCACGCCGTCGCCATGGACTTCGCCGAAGGCGCGCCAGACGACCTCGCGGACCGTGACCCCGTCGTAGGAGAGCGGTTCCGGGGAGCTCGATCGATAGACGAAACGGTTTCCGTCCGGCGCGGTGCGTGTCTCCCGATCGGTTCCGAGCCTTTTCGCGAGCCGCTCGCGGTTGGGAGCGACGGATTCCCCGTAGGCGTCGGGCGAGGAAAGATCGCGTTTCCAGAACTTGCCCCGTTCCGTCTTGGCCCGTTCGATCTCCCGGTCGAGGAAACGGTCGTTCGCCTCGTGGAGGAGGCGCGAAAGATCGCCGGCCTCGGCGAGCGCCGCCGTGCCGGGCAGGGGATCGGCCGAGGCGGCTGGCTTCAGCACTGGCCAAGGCGGCGTTTCCTCGGCGAGCAGAGGCGTCGCGAGAAGGAGGCTGCACCAGAGAACGGGGGAACGGAAGGACATGCCCCGATTCAACCAGAAAGCCGGCGGAGGGTCAGCCCCAATGGCAGGCGCGATGGCGCGGGGCATTTCCTTGGGCCCGCATTCTCGACGGGGCCGATGCCGATGGCCCCGCGCCAGGCGCGAGGCGGTTGCCTCGGTCAGACCTCCACGCGCGACTTCCATGCCGGCACCTCGATCCGGCCGAGATGGCGCTCCCGCAAGGCTCCGGCAAGGGAATGCGATTGTTCCGGTTCGCCGTGGACGAGGAAGATGCGGTCTTTGCTGCCGCCGATCCGGTCGAAATAGTCGAGCAGTTCGCTGCGGTCGGCATGGCCGCTGAAGGAGTCGAGGGTCTCGATCTGGGCGCGTACCTTGAAACGGTCGCCGAGGATGGACACTTCCGGATCGCCACCGCGGATCTTCGCGCCGAGGGTGTGCTCGGCGCAGTAGCCGACGAAGAGGACGGTGTTCTTCGGATCCTCGATGGTGTTGCGGAGATGGTGGAGGACGCGCCCCGCTTCACACATGCCGGAGGCGGAGATGATGATGGCCGATTCGTGAAGATCGTTGAGGGCCTTCGATTCGCTCACTTTCCGGATGAGGGTGAGATTCTCGAAACCGAAGGGATTGCGCTTTTCGAAGAGGAAGCGGTAGACCTCCTCGTTGAAGCATTCGGGATGGAGGCGGAAGATTTCGGTCGCCCCGACGGCGAGGGGGCTGTCGACGTAGATGGGCACGTCGGGCAGTTCGCCGGACTCGGCGAGGCGGTGGAGCACGTAGATGAGCTGCTGGGTGCGTTCGACGGCGAAGGCGGGGATGACGACTTTGCCGCGTTTTTCGAGGGCACGGACCAGGACGTCGCGGAGAAGGTGGTTCGCCTGGGTGGGCAGCTCGTGCTCGCGGTTGCCGTAGGTGCTTTCCATGAGGAGGAGATCGACGTCCTCGCAGGGAGCCGGATCGCGGAGCAGCTCGTTGTCGCCGCGTCCCACGTCGCCGGAGAAGAGAAGCCGCCGTTTGCGCCCTTTCTCGTCGAGGTCGAGGACGACCTGGGCGGAACCGAGGATGTGTCCGGCGTCGATGAAGGTGAGGGTGACGCCGGGGGCGATGGGGATGGGGCGCTCGTAGCCGATGGTGACGAACTGCCGGACGCATTCCTCGGCCTCGATCTGGGTGTAGAGAGGCTCGAGGGCGGGTTTTCCGTTCTTGGCGCGGTGCTTGTTGAGCCACTTGGTGTCCTGCGCCTGGATGTGGGCGGCGTCGGCGAGCATGATCTGGCAGAGATCGCGCGTCGCGAAGGTGGAATAGATGTTCCCCTTGAAGCCCTGGCTGGTGAGGGAGGGCAGGTTGCCGCTGTGATCGATATGGGCATGCGAAAGGACCACCGCATCGAGACTGGCGGGATCGAAGGGAAAGGAGCGGTTGCGCTCGTTGGCCTCGTCGCGACGACCTTGGTAGAGGCCGCAGTCGAGGAGGATGCGCGAGCCGTTGATGTCGAGAAGATGCTGGGATCCGGTGGTCGTTTCGGCGGCTCCGCAGAAGGTGATGTGCATGGGAAAAGTGGTAGCGGTTTGCAGAGGGGGAGGCAAGAAAGGAAGCGCGAGCAGAAGGGGGAGGGGAGAAGGGGAGTTGGAAGGAAATGTGAAAAATTCCCGCTCAAATCATAAGATTCAGACCAAATGCACGGGTTGTTTAAAAAAATATTCGGAAATATTAAATTTTATCTTGAATGAAAAATCAATCTGTCATAAGTTCCGATGCATGAACCGAATCGTGACCACTTTGCCTTTCCTGACGGCTTCAGTTCTTTTCAGCCAGACGCTCGGCGCGGCTGAGCCGACGCTGCAATCGTTGGAGGCCCGCCTCTCCGCTCTCGAGTCGCGCTTCGCGACGATCGAAGGCTTGGTTCAGGAAGGGAGCAACTCCTACTCCTACACAAACGCCGCCACGCTCGAGGCGACGAAGGGTTCCCAGTCGATCCCCGCTCCGGCGATCCCCTCCGCACCTGCGGGGACATCGGCGGCTCCGGCTCCGGGGCAGACCTACGTCATCCAAGACGGGGACACCTTGGGCAAGATCGCGGCGAAATTCTCCGTCGAACGCAAGGCCTTGCTCGAGGCGAACCGTCTCAGCGAGGGGCAGCCCATCTACATCGGCGAGACCCTGATGATCCCGGTGGCGGTCGCCGAGGCCTCCAAAACCCCGGCTCCGGCTCCCGCGGCGGATGCAGGAAAGCCTGCTCCGGCGAAGCAGGAGTCCATCGTCGTCGGCGAAACGAAGAAGCCGGCTCCGGCCACGACCACGACGCATACGGTGGCGAAAGGGGACACCCTCACTTCCCTGGCGAAGAAATACAACACTTCCATCGACAGCCTGAAGTCCGCCAATGGACTGCGCACCGACACCATCAGCCTCGGACAGAGCTTGAAGATCCCCTCCGCGAAGGCGGCCGCCCCGGCTACCACGGCCGCAGCGGCGGCTCCCGCCGCACCGGTGAAGGCGAACCAGACGAGCGCGTTCGAATACGACAATCCTCTTCTGAAGAAAGAGGAGACCTATGGTTACTACACCGTGGAGAAAGGCGACAATCTCTACGCTCTCGCCCGCGACTTTTTCACGACGATGCCCGAGCTGCAGCGGATCAACAATCTCGGCGGCAGCACGATCATCCGCCCGGGCGACGAGATCATCGTCCCCACCTCCAAATACAACGCCTATCACAAGACGGGCCAAGTCACGACGCGCTGAGGCGCCCCGTGGGAGAGAGTCGAAACGAATTTGTCTCCGCCGCAATTCCCGAGGTTGTTGAGAGACAAAGTTGAGTGGTCAAAAAAACCCGGCCCCGCAAGGGGCCGGGTTTTTACTTTTCATGCGGGCTGGCGATTCGAGGCGGCGGAATCCTTTCTGCTGGTGCCTCCGCCTTTTTTCGACAGATTCGTCCCATGAGTAGCACGCCCGTCCGGATTGCCGTCGTCATCGGAATCGCCGCCCTCTATGGCCTCCTTTGTCGGGTGGCTTTCGCGATGGAGTCTATGCAGGAGTGGCTCCAGATCGTCTCCCTCGCTTTCATCTACACAATGCCCGTCAGCCTCGGGGCGCTGGTCTGCTATCTCGGCTACAAGCTCGACGGCCCGGGCAAATTCTGGGCCTTCGCGGCCCCGCCGCTCACGATGGCCCTGGTCCTCGCCGGCAGCATCGTCGTGAATCTGGAAGCCTCGATCTGCGTGCTCGTGGCGGCGCCCATCGTCCTGCCCTTCACATTGCTCGGAGGATGGGTCATGAGCCTGATCCTCAACCGGAGGAAGGACGGGGGCGGAGGCCGGCTCCAGGTCGCCGCCTTCCTCCTGCTGCCTTTTGTCGTGTCCCCGCTGGAACAGCGCTGGGAGGAACCGCACGAAACGCGGACGATGCGCAACGCCGTCGAGATCGCGGCGACTCCGGAGGGCATCTGGGAGCAGATCCACGAGGTGCCGGCGATCGGGCGAGAGGAGATTCCGGACCAATGGATCTACCTCCTGGGTTTTCCCCGTCCCGTCGCGGCGACGCTCGATCGCGAGGGGGTGGGAGGGAAGCGCCACGCCACCTTCGAGGGCGGGGTCTCCTTCTACGAGGTCGTGACCCATTGGGAACCGGCGAAGCAACTCTCCTTCACCATCAAGGCCGACCCGGAGTTCATCCCCCATACCGCCTTCGACGAGCACATCATCGTGGGCGGTCGCTTCTACGATGTGCTCGACGGCACCTACGAAATCGAGGCAAGGGGAGAGGGGCGCTGCGTTCTCCATCTTTCCAGCACGCACCGTCTCTCGACCCGCTTCAACGCCTACGCGGGCTGGTGGAGCGAGTGGGTCATGGACCAGATCCAGGGATCGATCCTGGAGGTGATCCGGGAGCGGTGTGAAGGGCGGGGGGCGGTCGACGGTCAACAGCCGACGGAGGGAGCGGTCCGGTAGCGATCCTTGGCCTCGGTCGGGCGACGGAGGGGCATCCGGTCTGCGCCCGATGGGCGCGGCTACAGGCGTCTATCGAAAGAAGAAATACGTCGAGATCGTCAAGAGCATGACCACGGCGATCAAGCCTTGCCCGCGCCGTCGTTGCAGAAGCCGATGCAGCTCTGCGGTGAGGGTAGGGGTTTTCAGGATGCGATGGGAGTAGGCGACAGTCGCGGCCGTCACGAGCATCGTGGCGAGGCAGGTGGCGGCAGGGCCTTGCCGCGTCCGTGGTTCGACATCCACAGGTCGATGAGAAGTCCGAGTCGACCGTGCCCGCCTGCACGAAGGGAAAACCAAGGTGGATACAATAAGGTCGCCGACTCCCGATGCCGCGTCCTATCGGCAGCCTGGTTCTCCAAGTCGCGCCGCATCAGCCGGGCGTAAAGCCACGCGACGAGGGCAAGCGAGAAGGCTGGCTCCCAGAGCAATCGGAACGAGCTTTCAAACGGGCATGGCTTCCGCGAGCCGCATGGCTCTGTCATGACCCGTAGCGGAAGGACCAACCTTTCTGCGTGTTCTGTGCCTTTTTGCGGCAACCCTCCCTACGCTCCGATGGAACGCCGGCGCATTCCTTCGATGGTCTCACCCGAACAACTTCTCCACCACCTCCGCCTTCACCAGTTCCCTGGGCTGGTTGAGGTGGTTGTAGACGATGGATTGCGGGTCGATGGCCATGGCGTGGTAGATCGTCGCGAGGATCTCCATGGGATGGACCGGGTCTTCCGCGGGAGCGGACCCTGTCTTGTCGGACTTGCCATGCACATGGCCGCGCTTGATCCCGGCTCCGCCGACGAGGCTGGTGTAGCAGTAGGGCCAGTGGTCGCGACCGTCGGCGCTGTTGCTGTTGCCGCTGGTGGAGACGCCCATCTCGGGGCTGCGCCCGAATTCGCCGATGGCGACGACGAGGGTCTCGTCGAGGAGCCCGCGCTGGTCGAGGTCCTCGAAGAGGGCGGAGAGCCCCTTGTCGAGCATGGGGGCGGACTGGTCCTTCATGCGCTTGGGCAGGCCGACGTGGTGGTCCCAGCTATGGTTGTCGCTGTTCGCGACCTTGGGCCAGATCACTTCGACGACCTTGGTCCCGGCCTCGACGAGGCGACGGGCGAGGAGGCAGCTCTGCCCGAAGGTGTTGCGGCCGTAGCGCTCGCGCAGCTTGTCGTCCTCGGCCTCGAGGTTGAAGGCCTCGCGGGCGCGGCCCGAGACGATGAGGTTGAGAGCCTTGTCGTAGTATTCGTCGAGGTTGTAGTTCTCGACCGCCTTCTCGATCACCGGCATCTGCGAGGTGAGGGCGTCGCGCAGCTTGGCACGGCGCTGGAGGCGCAGGGAGAAGACGTCGGGGCGGAGCTGGAGGTCGTCGACGCGGATCTTCGTCATCTTGTCCATGTCCATGTCGTCCCCGTCGGGAAAGAGATAGTAGGGATCGTAGGCCTTGCCGAGGAAGCCGGCGGTGCCGCCCTTGTTGATCACGTTCGACTCCTGGAGCGGGCGCGGCATCACGACAAAGGGCAGCATGGGCTCGTCGGAGGGCTTCATGCGGACGATGTTCGACCCGAAGTTGGGGAAGTCCTTCGGCGAGGGCGGCTCGAGCTGGCCGGAGGGGCTCACCTTGTCGGTGGTGTAGCCGGTCATGATCTGGTAGATCGCGGCGGTGTGGTTGAAGAGTCCGTTCGGGGTGTAGCTCATCGAGCGGACCGTGGTGTACTTGTCGGCCACCTTGGCGAGATTGGGGAGCAGCTCGGTGTACTGCAGCCCGTCGACGGAGGTGTTGATCGGATTGAAGATCGACTTCACGTTCGTCGGCGCGTCGGGCTTGGGATCGAAGAGATCGATGTGGCTCGGTCCGCCTTGGAGGTAGACCATGATGACCGACTTGGCCTTGCCCCAGCCGGGCCTGCCCACGAGGCTGGAGGAGGCGCTGGCCTTCTGCACGGCGAAGATGTTGTTGAGCGTCATCCCCAGCATCCCCGCGCCGCCGATGCGCAGGAAGTCGCGGCGTCCGGGCTTGAGGTGGGGGTCGCAGAGGTCCTTGGCGATTTCTCCGGGGAGTCTGATCATGGGTTCGAGCGGTTTAGCTAGCAGTCTTTTGGCTGTTTCGCTGGTTGGATTTGGATGCGGAGCGGTTTGGAAGAGTTGAAGGGCTTGATAGCCAATCGCTAAATAGCTGGAGCGTCAGCGATTGAACAAGAACGACGGACTGTTGACGAGCGCCCAGGCGAGGTCCTGCGCGGCGGTGAGGCGGCGGTCGGCGGCCTGCTGGGTGGAGTGGGTCATGTTGTCGCGCAGCTCGAGGAGCTTGGGGTCCTCCTTGATGGGGAGTTCGGCGGTCTTCAGGGCCGTCTCCAGGGCGAGGAGCTGGGCGTCGGCGGGGAGGGGCCGTTTTTCCGCGGCGAGCTTCGCGGCGAGGACGTGACGATCCTTGCTGCGGCTTTGGAAGAAGGCGGCGAGGGCGGTCTGTTGCTCGGGCTGGCGTGCGCCCGGCTCGATCTGGAGAAGGGTGGCCACGGAGGCAGGCAGCCCGGCGTCCAGCGGATTGGCGGCGCCGGTCGCCCAGACCCGGAACTTGCCGAGGGGGTATTCGCCCCCGGCGTACTGGCAGTGGAGGGTCAGGGTGAGCACGCCGCCTTTCTCATCGACGGCGAGCGGATTCTCGAACTGGTAGCGAGCCCAGTTCGGCTGGCGCTCGTTGCCCGAGACGGCCCAACCTTTGTCGTCCCGACCGACTTGGCCGTTGATGGAGTTCTTCACGTCGAAGCCCTGCTGGATGTGGTCCGTTCTGGCGTCCTTGAACTTGAGGGGGGCGGGCTTTTTCGCATCGCCGCCGGTCGGCACGTAGCTCGCGGCGAATTCGGTGACGACGAAGTTGCCGTTGCCGTTGAGGCCCGGGCCGTAGCCGGGAAGGCGCTCGTCGGGCAGGGCCTCGAGCATGAGACCGCTGAGCCGGGCGGCGTTTTTCACGGGAACGGTCACGGTGTAGACGACCGGCTTGGCCGCTCCGCTGGCGAGGACGCTGCCGTCCGGTTCGACCGCGAGGGCGATGCCGCTGCCGTCGTTGGCTTTCGCTCCGGAAGGGGCGAGGGGATGCCACTTCGTCCAGAAGGACGCGAGGGTGAGCCCCTTCTCCCACTCCGCCACCTTCGCCGCCACGGTGGCGTCGTAGTCGGCGAGAGCCTTGGTCGCCGCTTCGATGCGGGCCTTCTGCGCGGCTTCGGCTTCGGCCTTTTTCTTGGCGGCGTCGGGCCGGTAGGCGGCGAGTTCGGCCTGGGCCCTGGCGATGGCCTGGTGGCGGGCGATCTCGCGCTTGCTGCGTTCGGGCACCCAGTCGGCTTCGGCTTTGGAGAGCTTGGCGGTCAGCACCTGATGGTCGGCCTCGACGTCCTGCATCACGGCGAGGGCGGCCTCGACCTCGCCGTCGCCCGGAGCGCGGGAGAGGACGCGGTAGTAGATCTCCTCCACGAGCTTGCGGTCGTCGGGCTGGGAGGCGACGAGCTTGGAAAGCCCGCTGTCCTTCGCCCCGATCGCGTCGGCGATGGCGGGTCCGGAGAGGAAGGCCATGACCGCGCTCATCTGGAGATCGGCGGAGCGTTCGCATTCGCAGGAACTCTCGCGCACGGGGCGGCCGAGATTGGCGAGGAAGCCGCTCTTGAGGTCGAGCTTCGCGTCGGGGAGCTGGCTCGCACGGACGCCACGGCCCGCGCCCGGGATGTCGGAAACGGTACCGGTCACGAAATGGACCGCGTCGTAGAGGACCTCGGCCGGGAGGCGGCGGGCCTTGGCGTGGGAGAAGTTGATCTCGTCGCCGGCGTTCCACTCGTTCGCCTCGATGGAGAGCTGGTAGGCGCGCGACTTGCAGATCTCGGCGGTGAGGGCACGGATGTCGAAGCCCGATTTCACGAACTGCGCCGCGAGATAGTCGAGGAGCTGGGGGTTGCTCGGGGGATTGCCGGCGCGGATGTCGTCGAGGGGCTCGATGATCCCGGTGCCGAGAAGATAGCCCCAGACGCGGTTCGCGTAGCTGGTGGCGAAATAGGGGTTGTCGGGGCTGACGACCCAGGCGGCGAACTGCTCGCGGCGGGTGGGTTTGTCAGGCTGCTGGAAGGAGACCTTCGCGAATTCGGACTCGTAGGGGAAGGCGGGCGGCTGGATCGCCCCGGTGCGGTCGTGCTTGATCTCGCCCTCGGCCTTGTCGGCGACGACTTCGTAGAGCGGCTTGGCCCCCTCGACGGCGGAGCCGCCGATGTTCTCCTTCGGAGCGTTCTTGCCGTCGCGGGTGAGATCGATCTGGGCGAAGTAGGCGGCGGTCTCATAGTACTGGTCCTGCGTCCAGCGTTCGAAGGGATGGTCGTGGCACTTGTTGCAGTTGAAGCGCGTCGCGAGGAAGAGGTGGGTCGTGTTCTCCACGATCTCGGAGGGATCGCGCAGGATCTTGTAGTAGGAGGCGGCGGGATTCTCCTTGTTCGATCCGGTCGCGGTGAGGATCTTCCAGGCGAACTGGTCGTAGGGGGTGTTCGCCTCGATCTCCTTGCGGATCCAGTCGCGGTAGAGCTTAGAGCCCTCGGCGCCGAGGAATTTCGAGTTCACCTGGAGCATGTCGCTCCACTTGTTCGTCCAGTGGTCGGTGTATTCCGGCGTCTTGAGCAGCTCGTCGACGAGGGCGTCGCGCTTCTCGCGGGTCGGACGCGGGTCGGCGAGGAAAGCGCGCGTCTTCTCCGCGGCGGGAGGCAGGCCGGTGAGGTCGAGGTGGACGCGGCGGACGAACTCCTCGTCGGTGCAGAGGCCGCTAGGCTGGAGCTTCATCCGCTCCCACTTCGCGGCGACGAGCTTGTCGATCTCGCCCCAGGTCTCGGGCGTCTGCCAGGTGAAGCCCTCGCGGTCGCCCATCACCGTCAGCGTGGTCGCGGCATAGGCCCCCTCGTAGCGGGCGAGGATGGGAGCCTCGCCGCGGCGCACGGTGTGGAGCAGGCCGAACTCGTCGTGCTCGGCGACCTCGGTGTTGCCCGATTCGACGAAGGATTCGAGGGTGACGTCGCGCGTCTTCCCGTCGGTGTAGCGGGCGACGACGCGGAACTGCTGGCGGCCGCCGAGGTTCTGGATGACGGGATTCTTCGGGAAGAGCTCGATGGAAGCGACGCGCGGGACGGTCGTGTCGAGCTTCGCGCCGGTGGCGATCCATTCGCGGATGACGTGGTAGTAGCGCGAACCGTGGTCGGTCAGCATGCCCGCTTCGTGCGGAACCGCGCCCGTCGCTTTCAGTAGCATGAGCGAGTCGTCGGGCGAGGCGGTGTTGATGCGCCGCGCGGTGTGGTCGTCGGAGAAGCCGCGCACGTCGTAGATCGGATCGTAGCCGCGCAGGCTGAGCTTGAAGCCGCCTTTGCCGTCCTTGGCCCCATGGCAGGTACCCATGTTGCAGCCGAGGCGGGTGATGACGGGGTTCACGTCCTGGACGAAGTCGAGGGGGGCCTTGGCCTCGGCGGGAGCGAATCTCACCGGCGCGGTCACGGTCTTGTCGCCCAGCGCCGCGGACAGGATCGCCTCGCCGGGCAGGTTCGGACGCAGCACGCCGCGATCCGAGACCTCGGCGGCGGGGGCGCTGACGCTCCATTTGACGGATCCGGTGACGTCGGCGGTGGTGCCGTCGTCGAGGGTCGCGGTGGCGAGAACCTGCGTGTAGCGGTCCGGCGAGTCGAAGGAGAGATCGCCGGGGGAGAGCGCGATGGAGGCCACGGTCCGCCCTTCGGGGAGACTGCCCGCGGTTTCGTGGAGCTTCGCTTTCTTGCGGTCGGTCAGGGCCGGGTCGGGTTTCTCCTCGGGCAGGGTCGCGTCGATGGCGATGGGAGCGAAGGTCTTCCGTTCCGCGAGGGTCTTCGCGTCGATGAGGCGGATCATCCCGTCGGCCCCGCCTGCGGCGAGGGTCTTTCCATCGGGGGAGAAGGCCACGGAGTACATCGCCGCCTTCACGTCGATCCCTTTGATCAATTCGGCACCGCGGGTGTAGAACTCTTCCAGGACGGGATCCTCCTTGTCCCCACCTTCGGGAGCCCGGCGCACGGTCTCGAAGAGCGTCTTCAGCTCGGGGGTGATGGTCGCGTCGTATTCGGACTTGAAGAGATGGATCTGGCCGGTCCCGTCGAGGCTGGCCACGGCGGCGAAGGTCTTGCCGTCGGGGGCGAAGGCGGCATCCCAGATGCGGCCCTTCATCGCCGGGAACTTGCGGATGAGGTTGGCGTTGTCGCCGATCGTGCGCTTGGTCTCGCGCTTCATCCGGTAGATCTGCGGCACGCCGTCGGCGCCGCCGACGAGGATGTGGTCCTGCGAGGGATGCCGGTCGACGGTGCTGAGTCCGCCGGCGAGGGCGCCGGGGGTGATGGAGGTGAGGTTGTCGACGAAGCGCTCCGTCTCCGTCTCGGTGAGTTTCGCGGTCATGTCGCGGCCGACGGAGACGAGGTGGTCGCCGTTCACGGACCAGTCCGTGTCGAGGACCCAGTCGTTGTGGCTGCCCATGAAGAGGACCTGCTCGCCGTTCGCCGCCTTGATCGCCCTTACCGTGTTGTCGGGCAGGCCGAAGGCGACGAGCGTGCCGTCCGGCGACCAGCTCGCGCCGTAGGCGGTGTCGAAGCCGACGATCTTGGAGAGGATCAGTTCGTCCTTGTCCAAGTCCCAGATCTGGATTTCGCCCATGCGTCCGGGGAGACCGCCCGCGACGGCGAGCTTCTTGCCGTCCGGCGAGAACTTCACCGACTGGATGCGCTCGGAGAGGCCGACGAGGCGTTTGACCAAGCCGGAACCGTCCGCCTTGTGGACGAGCACCTCGTGGAAGCCCGAGACCGCGAGGAGATGTCCGTCGGGCGAGTAGTCGAGCGAGGTCAGCACCGGAGGCACCGCGTAGCGCGGCGGGTTCTCCATCGTGTATTCCTGCTTGGCGTTCGCCGGCGTGTCGTCCTTGGCGCCCTGCTCGACCCATTTCTTCACGAGGGAGACTTCGTAGTCGGTGAGCGGCTCGTCCTTAGGCGGCATTTCGGGGCGTTTCTCGCCGGCGGCGGGAACGACGAGCTCGAGGAGATGGCTTTCGTCCGGTTTGCCCGGGACGATGGCGGCCCCGCTCTCGCCCCCGGCGACGAGGGCCGCGACTTCGGTCATGATGTAGTCGGCCTTGGCCTTCGCGGGCTGGTGGCAGCCCTGGCATTTCGCCTGGAAGACGGGGCGGATGTCCTTGTAGTAGCTGACCGTCTCGGGAAGGGCGTCGGTCTTCTCCACGGCGCGGACGACCGAGGGCAGGGAAAGCGAGGCCAAGGCGAGAAGGACGAAGCGGTGTCGCATGGTCTGGGCAGGTTGGATGACGGATTTCGGAGACGGAACCCGGTGGGGGAGAGAATCCATCGATGCATGAAATTATAGTCGTCAGGATTCGCCGAGGTAATTACGTGTTTGCGGGGCGTAAGGCGAATGCGAAGCGACTATCCTGTTTGAGGACAGGATGGGTTTCCAAGTCGTTATGCGCCTGTGGATCGCCATGTAGAAGAATGGGAAGAAGCGGACTGGGGCACCGCCCGCACGCGTCGAAAAGGGCAGGGGTGCGGGAGATTGGAATTGGTTTTCCGGGGGTTCCGCGTATTCCGTAGGCCAGCCCCGTCCCGCATGTCCTCCGAGCCGCCGCCCTCTTTTCCTTCCTTCGCCGACGCCCTGCGCTTCTGGCTGAAGCTCGGTTTCATCGGCTTCGGCGGTCCGGCCGGGCAGATCGCGATCCTGCACCGCGAGCTCGTCGAGACGAAGCGCTGGATCTCCGAGCATCACTTTCTCAGCGGACTGAACTTCTGCATGCTTCTGCCCGGTCCCGAAGCGCAGCAGCTCGCCACCTATCTCGGTTGGCGACTCCACGGAGCGAAGGGAGGGATCGCCGCCGGAGCCCTCTTCGTGATCCCCTCGGTCCTTATCCTCTTCGCGCTGAGCTGGATCTACATCGCCGGGGGCGATCTGCCTTGGATCGCCGCCGTTTTCCACGGGCTGATCGCCTCGGTCGTCGCGGTGGTCTTCGAGGCCGTTCTCCGCATCGGCGGCAAGGCCCTGCGCAGTCCTTCGCTCTGGGCGCTCGCGGGGCTTTCCTTCGTCGCGATCTATTTCCTCAAGGTGTCCTTCGTCTGGATCCTCCTCGGTAGCGCCCTCCTCGGCTGGATCGGCTACCGCTTCGCTCCGGGGCAGTTCCTCCCCGGGAGGGGTCACAGCGGATCGGGCGTAGCGGAGGAGGAGGCGATCCCGCTGCCGCCGATGCCGCGTGTCACCTGGGGGCGTCAGGTCCGTGTCCTCGCCCTCTGCCTCGCGCTCTGGTGGGGACCGGTCGTCGCCGTCGGAAGCACGTTCGGATGGAGGAGCGTCCCCGCTCAGCAGGGGCTGTTCTTCAGCAGGGCCGCGCTCGTCACCTTCGGCGGGGCCTACGCCGTCCTGCCCTACGTGGCGCAGGAGGCCGTCGAGGAACATGGGTGGCTCACCCATCCGCAGATGATGGCCGGTCTCGCGCTCGCCGAAACGACGCCGGGACCGCTCATCATGGTGCTGCAATTCGTCGGCTTCGTCGGAGGGTGGCAGCATCCCGGTCCGTTGCCGCCGCTGGGGGCGGCGGCGCTAGGGGCCTTTCTTACGACTTGGGTCACGTTTCTTCCCTGCTTCCTCTTCATCTTTCTCGGGGCTCCCTACATCGAGCGCCTCCACGAGATGCCCAGCCTCGGGGCCGCCCTCGCCGCGATCACCGGCGCCGTCGTGGGGGTGATCCTCAACCTCGGGGTGAAATTCGCCCAGCACGCCCTCTGGCCCGGCGGAAGGATCGGGGAGGGGACCGACTGGTTCGTCGCCGTCCTCGCCGTCGTCGCTTTCGCGATGCTCAAAGGGGGCAAGGTCGGACTGATGCCGGTGATCGGCGGGTGCGCCCTGGCGGGTTTGGCGTGGGGATGGGCGGGCGCGTGAGGAATCGACCCGATGCGCCGGGGAGATTCCGTGCTAGCGTGACCCATGCCCTTCTACGCCGACCTGCACATCCACTCGAAATATTCCCGGGCGACGAGCAAGAACCTGGATTTCTTCCACCTCGCGCTCTGGGGGAAGAAAAAGGGCATCGGGGTTCTGGGCACGGGCGATTTCACCCATCCGGCATGGATGGCAGCGATCCGGGACGAGCTGGTCCCCGCCGAACCGGGACTCTTCCGTCTCCGCGACGATCTGGAGGCGGCGGTCGATGCGCAGCTCGGCAAATCCGCGGTCTCGCCCGAGCCGGTCCGCTTTCTCCTGGAGGTGGAGATCTCGACGATCTACAAGCAGGGCGACAAGGTGCGCAAGGTCCATCACCTGCTCTACGCGCCCGACCTCGCCAGCGCGGACCGCATGGTGAGCCGCTTGGCCCTCATCGGGAACCTGGCCTCCGACGGACGTCCCATCCTGGGGCTCAACTCCCGCGATCTGCTGGAGATCTGCCTGAGCGCGGGCGAGGGCTGCTACCTCATCCCGGCGCACATCTGGACGCCCTGGTTCAGCGTGTTCGGGTCGAAGTCCGGCTTCGACCGGCTGGAGGAATGCTACGGCGACCTGGCTTCCCATATCTTCGCCTTGGAAACCGGACTCTCCTCGGACCCGGAGATGAACTGGCAGGTCTCGATGCTCGACCGTTTTACGCTCGTGTCCAACTCCGACGCGCATTCTCCCGGCAACCTCGGGCGCGAGGCCTCCCGCTTCGACTGCGACCTCGACTACTTCGCCCTCCGCGACGCGCTGGTCACCGGGAAAGGCTTCGGCGGGTCGGTCGAGTTCTTCCCCGAGGAGGGGAAATACCACATGGACGGCCACCGCGCCTGCGGCTTCCGCTGCGAGCCGGAGGAGTCGCGCCGCCTCGGCAATCTCTGCCCGGTGTGCGGCGCACCGCTCACCCTCGGGGTGCATTACCGGGTGCAGGAACTGGCCGACCGCGAGCAGCCGCAGCCTCCGTCCGACGCCGCTCCCTTCCACAGCCTCATCCCCCTGCCCGAAGTGCTGGGCGAAATCCACCGGACCGGTTCGAAGAGCAAGACGGTGCAGGCCGCCTACGAGCAGACGATCCATCGCCTCGGACCCGAGCTCGGCATCCTCTCCGAGCTTCCGCTCGACCACATCGAGCGCCAGGGCTCCGAACTGCTGGCCGAGGCCGTCTCCCGCATGAGAAAAGGAAAGGTCATCCGACAAGGCGGCTACGACGGCGAATACGGCGTCATCCGCGTCTTCGAACCCGGTGAACTGGAGAGCCGGCATTCGCTGGGGACGCTCTTCGATCTTCCGACCGCGAGCGCCCCGCCGCGCCGGAAGGCACGGAAGCCGCCAGAGCCGGTGGAGTCGCCCGATCTGTCTGCACCACCCGATCCTCCCGTCGCATTCCCTGCCGATACCGCGCCAGCCCCGCCCCTGCTTGCCGGGCTGGACCCCGACCAGCGTGCCGCCGCTTGCGTGGTGGCAGGTCCCTTGCTCATCATCGCCGGTCCCGGCACGGGCAAGACCCGCACGCTCACCCACCGGATCGCGCATCTCATCGCCGACCACGGGGCCGCTCCCGCATCCTGTCTCGCCATCACCTTCACCCGCCGCGCCGCCGCCGAAATGCGGGAGCGCCTCATCCACCTGTTGCCCGATGGTCGGGGCGGCCAAGTCACGGTGACGACCTTCCACTCGCTCGGCCTCACTATCCTGCGCGAGCAGGAACCGCTGCTCGGGCTCGGCGCACCGCTCCGCGTGGCTGGGGAACGCGAACTGCTGGCTCTGGCCCGCGACCTGCCCGGCGTCACCGCCGCCGAGGCCAAGACCTTCCTTTCCCGGCGCGATCTCCGCCCCGCGGCCTTTACCGAGGCGATGCGGGAACGCGGTTTCGTCGATTTCGACGACCTCATCGCCCTGGCCGTCGAATTGCTCGCCGCCCGGCCCGAGCTCGCCGCCCGTTACCGCGACCGCTGGCCCCATCTCGCCATCGACGAATACCAGGACGTGGACGAGCGCCAATACCAGTTCGTGAGGCTGCTCGCCGACGGCGGCGCCAGCCTCTGCGCCATCGGCGATCCCGACCAGGCCATCTACGGCTTCCGCGGCACCGACGTGCGCTTTTTCCAGCAGTTCCAGAGCGACGATCCGCAGGCCAAGGTCGTGCAATTGACCCGCAACTATCGATCCGCCCGCCTCATCGTGGAGGCCGCCTTGCAGGCCGTCGCCCCCGGCACCCTCGTCCGGGACCGCGTGCTGCGGGCGCAAAGCACCGACGCCACCCGGCTCGTGCTGCGCGAGTGCGCCAGCGAGCGTGCCGAAGCCGAGTTCGTCGTCGCCACGATCGAACGGCTCGTCGGCGGCACCAGCCTCACCTCCTTCGACACCGGCCGCGCCAGCGGTGCGGAGGCGCGGCCCTACGCCTTCAACGACTTCGCCATCCTCTACCGCACCGACGCCCAGACGCCCGCGCTCGTCGAGGCCCTCACCCGCTCCGGCATCCCCTTCCAGAAACGCGCCCACGGCCTCCTCATCGAGCATCCCACGGTGCAGGCCCTCCTCACGCAGATCAGGATGCTGCCCCCGGCCACTCCGCTCGCGGAACGCCTCGCCCAAGCCGCCGCCCAACTGGCTTTGGCCGAGCCGCCCGACGCCCAATTGCGGGCCATCGGCGACGCCCTCCAACCCCTGGCCGTCAAACACGGAACCAGCCTCGACGCCTTCCTCAACGAGCTCGCCCTCGGCGTGGACGTGGACCTGCACGACGCCCGCGCCGAGCGCGTCTCCCTGCTGACGTTGCACGCCGCCAAAGGTCTGGAGTTTCGCGTCGTCTTCCTCGTCGGCTGCGAGGACGGTCTGCTTCCCCACCGCTTCGGTGCGGACGGGGACGAGACCGACACCGCCGAGGAACGCCGCCTCTTTTTCGTCGGCATCACCCGGGCCAAAGATCGGCTCTTTCTGACCCATGCCCGCCGTCGCCACTGGCAGGGGGAACTCCGCGAGCGCTATCCTTCGCCCTTCCTGCGCGACATCCAGGACGGGCTGCTGGAGAAGCAGCGCGAGGAAGTCCCCACAAGGCCGAAGGAGCGGCAGATGGAGTTGTTTTGATGGTTTCTTTGGGACTTCCAAGGTCACCCTGCCCGTGGCTCGCCCCGTGCATGGGGTTGCGCTTCGCGCACGCCAGTCGGGTCGGTTCCTGCCGCCATCCGGCGAGCGGGTCGTCGTTGGGGAGGCGCTTGACGGCGGAGGTGAATTGACTCGGTCCGCCCGCCTGCGGCCCTTGCCCATCGGGCTTCGCTACGCTTTGGCTGCGGCTTTGCCTGGCCCTTCGGGCGAACCATTGGTTCGTCCATCTCTCTATGCTCGATTTTCCAAAACGCCTCCGATCCCTCGGCGTTTTTCGTCGCGCTCGTTGTAGCCGTAGTGCCAGGCGGTGGCGTCCTCTCGCGTGGCCTTAATCCTGCGGCCGGCGGCGTCGAGGGTGTAGGCGTGTAGTCGTTTGACAGGGGTGCGTCGTCGGTCTATGGACATGGCGACAGAGCCGGATCGGTCGCGTTTGATTCCTCCGCCTTCGGCTCCGTCACCCTTCGGGCTGCCGTGTGGCAGACTATCTCCGCTTTGCTCCGATTCTAACCGCTTGTTTGTCGGGGTCTGGGCGAAAAATCCCGGGAATGGCCCCTAGAGTTGGCGAGGACAGCACTGGATGTGGGTGGCCCATGTGTTGAAGCGTTCTGACGATAAGTGAAAGCCAGCCGGATCCCATAAACGTTTGGGCACTCAGGGCCGTGAATAGCGAGAAGCTGACTCCGGGTTTCATTTTTCAAATAGGTTGGCACGTTCAGCGCTATTGGTTGCCACTATTTT
>JBBCIU010000002.1:0-466835 GCA_037190325.1 Verrucomicrobiales bacterium
CAAGGCCCAAATGAAATTTTTTCCACCGCCATCCAGCCCTTCGCCGAATCGGAAACCTGAAACTTGAAACCTTGAACTTGGAACCTCAAGTCTCCCTGAGGTAGTAGGTCAGCATCAGGGAATTGCGCGGGCGGCCGCCGAGATCGAGGCGACGGACCTCGTGCAGGCTGTCCTTGGTCACGGCGAAGGCATAGCCGCTGCGGGGCACGAAGGGCAGGGTCATCGCTTCGCGCGGGCGGCCGTCGGCTCCCCGGCGGCAGAAGGTCGTGCCCAGACCGGGGCGCGACGTATCCTCGGGCAGGTAGAACTGGCAAGTGATCGCCTTCTGGAAGATGTCGGTGTGGACGCCGATGCGGTAGCCGTCGAGGTCGCGCACGAGCGTGGGAACGGGACGCAGCGGCACGCGGTCCGCCTTGTCCGCGAAGCGCTGCCGCAGGCCAGGCGCGAGGGCCCGCCTCAGGGCCGTCTCGACCCGGCGGTCGGTCAGCATGGCGCGCACCTCGGACCAGAACTGCCGCGCCGGCGGCTCGAGAGCGGCCAGCTCGCGGGCGGAGAAGGCGAACTGCAGCCGGGCGCTGCGTCCATCGCTCTGCATGGCGTCGGCGTGCTTCAGCTCGCTGTAGCTGCGGTTCGCGGGCAGCCTCGCCAGCATCTCGGCGTAGAAGGATTCCGGAAAGGCGTCGTGCAGCCGGATATGCACGAAGGGATCGCGGGAGACGGCGGCGGCCCCGATGGTGGCGAGGAGGTGGTCGAGCGCCTCGCCCGCGGCTCCGGCGGGGGCTTTGGCGGCGGGCTTCGCGGGCGTGGCCGCCCTGCCGACGGGGGCGTCCGCCTTCCGGCGCGCCTCCGCGTCCCGCTGCTTCGCGTCGCGGTAGCGGTCGACGTACATGCCTTCGGTGCTCTCGGCGAGATCGATGGCCGCTCCGGCGAGGGCCTCGTCTAGATCGGCGAAGGGGAAGACCTCGAGGCGGCTTTCGGGATTGCAGTTGAAGACCTCGAAGCCGGACTCGAGGAATTTCGGCTGAAGCTGCTGGAAGTAGCCCCGCATGATGGCGTAGCTGTTGGTGTTGTTCGAGATCGCGTTGGCGCTACGCTGCTCGGGGAACCAGTAGTGGCGGCTCTCGTCCATGTGGAAGTCGCAGCCAAGGAGGTAGACCTTTCGGAAGCCGAGAAGGTGGGCGATGCGCAGGGCCGCGAGCATGACGGAGCGGCCTCCGCCCCGCTTGGAGTGGTTGCCCCAGTTGATAGTGTCCTCGACGAGCCAGCGCTCGGGGGCGAAGGCCTCGTTGCGCCGGTAGCCGACGACGTTGGGGAAGTCGCGGACGAGTTCCTTGGAGAAGGCGTCGCGCTCCCGGTTCCAGATCGGCTTCTGGAAGTGGGCCATGGGCACGATCTTGACGATCGCTGGATCCTTCCAGATAGAGGCCATGAAGCGGCTCGGATCGTCCACGGAGGTCCAGTAGTTCGGCCGCAGCCGGTGGGCTCCGTTGTTGATCCCGAGGGTGACGATGCCGGGCTGCCGGAGGCGGGACCAGTCGAAGTCCGCCAGGCTGGGGCCGTTGAGGACGAGGAAGAGGGTCTGGTCGCGATGCAGGTCGACGAGGTCGAGGTTCATGCCGTTCTCGCGGAAGAACATCGGGGTGTGGCGCAGGGTGGCCGGCGCGGCCTGGCCCGTTCCCCGCTCGCCGTTCCATTGCAGGGCATTGAAGTCTCCCTGGTCGAGGAAGGGTTCGGATTGCGGGGGCGTTCCACCATTCTGGCCGAGATGGGACGGGCGGCGCGTCACGATCTCGAGGTCGAAGGGCCGGGAGGGATCGACTCTCTCGCGGCGAAGGCGTTCCGCCAGGTCGGCCCCGGGCCGCTCGATCTCGAGGGAGCCGCCGGCATGGTGGACGCGGACGACCACCTTCTCGCCCCGGCAGGCGTGCAGGGTCTCCGCCAACTGGCTCCGATCCCGGTCCAGACGCACTTCCCGGAACTTCAACACGTGACTGTCGTAGGTCGCTTTCATCGGGAGGAGGGGGCGGATCCGCCATCGTCCGCAGACGGGCAAGCCCGCCGACGGCGGTCCCGCTTTACCAAATCCCCCCGGGCGGCATCAAGACATTCCGTCGCGGTGCCGGAACTTTTTTCGCGGCGGGGGCCCATCCCTCGTCCCCTCAAGGCCGCAGCACGGCGGTGCCAGCGACGGTCTCGCAGGAGGAGAAGAGAGCGGTCCCTGGACGATAGTTGGCCCGGTGCGCGTCGTGGAGCAGCACGACGCCTTCCGGGGATATGACCCGGCGGGCGACCGCGAGGCAGTCGCAGCGAAGACGGCCGTCGACGAAGACGAGATCGTAGCGGTCCGCCCGATGGAAGGGGAAGGTCGCGTAGCAGCCGGACTCCCCGGGGCGGAGCGAAACGCGCTGGAGAACGACCTCGACGTTCGGAAATCTCTCCGCGATGCCGAGGCAGCGCCGGTGCCATCCTGGATCGTGCTCGATGCCGAGGATGCGGGCCGAGGGCGACCACTCCGCCATCATGATCGTCGAGCGCCCCGGCCCCCACTCCAGAATCCTCGGAGCGGGGTGGGCTTCGAGAAAACGGCGCAGCACGGGAAGATAGGAGAGGCCGAAAGGGGAGTTCGCGAACGACGCTTTCAGTCCGCCGCGGCGGTCGACCTGAACGGTAAGGCGCGAGGGATCCAACAGGCCCCGTCCCACCCCATCGTGCCGTCCGACAGGCAGAGCGAACTCGAAGCGCAGGAAGCCGCGCCCATCCGGTTCGGGCGGAGCGGTGGCATCGAAGAGGACGCCGCCCCCGCGGACACGGCGGACGCGGAGTCGCCATTCGTTTCCGTCTCCGGGAAGCAGCGCCAGCTCGATGCGGTCGCCGGGATCCTTGCCGATCGGCGCGGTCCCACGCAGCCCCCCGGGCGATCCGGCGAGGGGAATGTCCCCGGACCAGGACAGGCTCATCGCCGTGGCGATCCAAGGACCGTCTCCCCAGGAGTCGGGCGCAGGTGATTGGGACGGCGGACTCACGGCGGCGATCCTGCCCGATGGGAAGGAGAAGTTCAATCTCCAAAAGGCCAAAAGGATACCCAGGGAGGAATCCTGGATCCACCCTCGGCAGCACTCCACGTTCCTCCAGTCTCGCCAGAGGGCTGGGATTCTCGGATGCCGACAGGCCGATGTGTCCACCCCGGACGGTCGACCGGAGTTATGGACCTCACTCCGCGCCCAGCCCGAAGGCGTCGTGGACGACGTTGGCGGCACGGTCGATGTCGCCCTCGGCGACGGTGACGGTCACCTTGATCTCGGAGGTGGAGATCATCTCGATGTTCACGCCCGCGTCGGAGAGGGCCTTGAACATCTCGGCGGCGACGCCGCTGTGGGAACGCATCCCGATGCCGACGACGCTGAGCTTCGCGATGCCGTCGGTGGCCTCGAGGGTGACGCCGTCGCCCAGGTCGGAGAGCACGGGCCGCAGGGCCGCCTCGGCCCGGGCCACGTCGTCCCGGTGGACGGTGAAGGAGATGTCGGTGATGCCCGTCTTCGAGACGTTCTGCACGATCATGTCGACGAGGATGTTCGCCCCGGCCACCGCGCCGAAGATGCGGCCCGCCGTGCCCGGCACGTCCTTGACGCCGCCGATGGTGACCTTGGCCTGGGCTCGCTCGAGGCTGACGCCGCGGATGACAACGGATTCCATGCTCATGGTTTCTTCTTTGACAAGGGTTCCCGGATTGTGGTTGAGGCTGCTGCGCACCTCGAAGGTGACGCCGAACTTCTTGGCGAACTCGACGGAGCGGGACTGCATCACCTTCGAGCCGGAACTGGCCATCTCGAGCAGCTCGTCGTAGCTGATCTCGTCGATCTTGCGCGCGCCGGGGACGACGCGGGGATCGCAGGTGTAGACGCCGTCGACGTCGGTGTAGATCTGGCAGAGGTCGGCGTCGATCGCGGCGGCCATGGCGATGGCGGTGAGGTCGGAGCCGCCGCGGCCGAGGGTGGTGATGTTGCCGTCGCGCGTCTTGCCCTGGAAGCCGGCGAGGATGACGATGTTCCCCGCGTCGAGCAGTTCGTGGACGCCGTCGGGGGTGATGTTGGAGATGCGCGCCTTCGTGTGGAGGCCGTCGGTCTCGATCCCGGCCTGCGCGCCGGTGAGGGAGACGGCCTTCGCCCCCATCGAGTTCAGGGCCATGGCGGTGAGGGCGATGGTGGTCTGCTCGCCGGTGGCGAGGAGCACGTCCATCTCCCGCTCCGTGGGGGGGGTCGATCCGGTGACCTCGTCGGCGACCTTGATGAGGTTGTTCGTCACGCCGGCCATGGCGGAGACGACGGCGACGACCTGGTTGCCCGCCTGCTGCGTCTCGAGGATGCGCTTCGCGACGTTGCGGATCCTCTCGGGCGTGCCGACGGAGGTGCCGCCGTATTTCTGGACGATGAGGCTCAAGAGGGCAAGTTCAAGGTTTCAGGTTCGAGGTTCCAAGTTCCGGACCGGGAAATCCGGAATTCGGGGGCGAGACTTATGCCTCAGCTTGCCCGTTTGTCCAATGTCGTTTCACCGCGTACCCAGGCGAGGTAGGCATCCAGACCGCATTCGGGAGCAAGGACGAGCAGTTCCGGCAGCTCGTAGGGATGGAGGGAGCGGAGCGAGGCCTCCAGCTCGGGAAGCCTCCCCCGCGTCGTCTTCACGAGGGCGACCACCTCGGCGGAGACTTCGGTCCTGCCCTCCCATCGGTAGATCGATTCGACTCCCGGCACCAGATTGACGCAGGCGACGAGTTGCGACTCGACCCAAATGGTGCCAATTTGTCCCGAAATCTCCCGATTGGGAAAGGTCGTCAGCACAATCACAACCTCCTCTTCCGCGCCGTTCTGTCTCTCGATCATCCCCCAATCTCGCATCGAACCCGACCTTTTACCTTTCCCTTTTCACCTTTTACTGCGGCCACCGGCCGCGTCCCTCATGAATCCCGGAATGATCGACCGCCTGATCGAACGGCTCGACAAGCTGGAGCCGGAGGCGGTGCAGCGTCTCGTCCTCACGATCGTGCAGGAGAAAGGCTTTCTGGAGAAGGTGTTCGAGGCGCTGCGCGACGGTGTCGTGGTGACGGGGCCGCGCGGGTCGATCCACTACATCAACCAGGCCGCCTGCGACTTCTTCGGGCTCGATCCCAAGGAGGCGATCCGCAGCGAGGTGGGCCAGCTCTTTCCCGGTCTCGACTGGGAGGAGGTCGCCGCTTCGGGCGGGGTGGTGAACCGCGACCTCGTGGTGCGCTATCCCGAGCCGCGCCTCCTCAACTTCCATGTCGCCCCGCTCGCCAACCGCGAGGCGGACGAGGACCTCGTCGGCCACGTCATCATCCTGCGCGACCAGACCCGGACCGTGGCGCAGCAGCGGCGCGAGATCGAGTCGGGAAAGCTCGAGGCGGTCACCAGCCTCGCCGCCGGAGTCGCCCACGAGATCGGCAATCCGCTGAACTCGCTGAACATCCATCTCCAGGTGGTGGAGCGGAAGATCCGGAAGCACGTCGATCCCGGACTCGCCGGCGAGCTGCTCGACTCCCTCGGGATCGCGCGCGGCGAGATCCGCCGCCTCGACTCCATCGTCGAGAAATTCCTCAACGCCGTCCGTCCGGTGCGCCCCAATCCCGAGACGACGGACCTGAACGAGCTGGTCGAGGAGGCCATGCACTTCATCGCTCCCGAAGCCGCCGACCGGCGCATCGCCGTGACCCTCGACCTCGCCGAGGGCCTGCCCCTCCTCCAGGTCGACCGCGACCAGATGAAGCAGGTCTTCTACAACCTCGTCCGCAACAGCTGCCAGGCGATGGGGTCCGACGGCGAGCTCGCCGTGCGCACCGGCTGCGACGACGAGAGCGTCTCCGTCACCTTCGCCGACAACGGGCCCGGGGTGCCGGCCGACCGGGTCAGCCGCGTCTTCGAACCCTACTACACGACGAAGAAGACAGGGTCGGGTCTCGGCCTCCTCATCGTCCACCGCATCGTCCGCGACCACGGCGGCGAGGTGGAGTTCCGCAGCCGCGAGGGCATCGGCACCGAGGTGACGGTCCACCTGCCGCGCGCCGAGAGGCGGATGCGCTTCCTTCCCGTCCAGTCGGAGGCGACGGTGATCGACGTGTAGTGGCGGAGCCGCGGGAGCGGTTTAGCTGGTAGCTCTTTAGCCGTTTAGCTCCCCCGAAGAAAGAACCACTTCCCTATCAATCCGCTAAAAAGCTAAAGAGCTACCAGCTAAACCGCTATCATGGACTTCTCCGACCACACTCTCCTCATCGTCGACGACGAGAGGAACACCCGCGAGGGCCTGCGCCTCTCCTTCGAGGACGAGTTCGACGTCTACGTCGCGGCCAGCCCGGCCGAAGCCGAGGAGATCCTGAAGAGCGAGTCCGTCGACGTGATGCTGACCGACCTCCGCCTCGGGAGCGAGAGCGGCATGGACCTCATCGTCCGCGCCCTGGCCCGGCCGAGGCCGCCGCTCTGCATCCTCATGACCGCCTACGGCTCGGTCGACGTCGCGGTCGAGGCGATGAAGAAGGGCGCCTACGACTACGTCAGCAAACCGCTCAACATCGACGAGCTCGAGATCGTGATCAAGCGCGCCCTCCGCAGCCGCGCCGTCGAGGCGGAGAACGCCGCGCTCAAGACCCAGGTCGCCGACCGCTACGGGCTCGAGAACATCATCGGCCACTCCGCCGCGATGCGGCCGGTCTTCGAGACGGTCCGCCAGGTCGCGCCGACCCGCGCCACTGTCCTGATCGAGGGCGAGAGCGGCACGGGGAAGGAGCTGGTGGGCCGCGCCATCCACCATCTCAGCGGGCGGCCGCGGGCGAAGCTCGTCACCGTGCATTGCGCGGCCCTCAGCGAGCAGCTCCTCGAGAGCGAGCTCTTCGGCCACGAGCGCGGGGCCTTCACCGGCGCGATGGAGCGGCGCATCGGCCGCTTCGAGGAGGCCGACGGCGGCACCCTCTTCCTCGACGAGATCGGCGAGATCGACCTGAACACCCAGGTGAAGCTGCTCCGCGCCCTCGGCGAGCGGACCATCGAGCGGCTCGGGTCGAACAAGCCGGTCAAGGTCGACGTGCGCGTCGTCGCCGCGACGAACAAGGACCTGAGCGAGATGGTCCGCGAAGGCACTTTCCGCGACGATCTCTACTTCCGCCTCAACGTCGTCTCCATCCAGATGCCCCCGCTGCGCGAGCGGAAGGAGGACATCGTCCTGCTCGTCGACGCCTTCCTCAAGGAGTTCGCGGAGGAGAATGGCAAGCCGCCCATGGAGCTGACCGCCGAGGCCATGCGGATGCTGCTCGACTACGACTGGCCCGGAAACGTGCGCGAACTGCGTACCGTCGTGGAGCACGGCGTGGTGATGTCGAACACGGCGAAGATCGGCATCCGCCATCTGCCCCTTTTCCTGCGCGACGGCTCGCTCGGAGGCCTGCGTTCCGCCCCTCCCCGGCGGGCGATGCTGCCGGGCTCCGCGGTTCCGGTGGAGGCTCCGGACGCCGACCTCAACCTGGCGAAGATGGAGGAGCGCTTCATCCGCCTCGCCCTCGACCGCACCGGTGACAACCGGACCGAGGCCGCCAAGCTGCTCGGCATCTCGCGCCGGACGATGCAGCGGAAGCTGAAGGAGATGGGGTTGGTGGAGGAATCGGAACTCTTCGGTAAAACCGGAGGGCTGTGATGGGAGCCGTCCGAAGGGAGGCGGATCTCGTCTTTGGAGGGATTGCGGAAATTCCCCGCAAAAGCCCCGTCGCTTCTCCCTTGGCCGCAAACCGGGTTCTGGGGGTAGCCCCGGCCGGGGAGAGCGTCGCTCGAACTTCCGCTTGGCCGCGCGCGAGAAGGATGGGCCTTGACCAATTCAGCGAAGGGAGGCCGGTGACGCCTCGGCGCCTTCACCAAGGCACCAAGACTCCACCCGGGAGCGGATCGCGTCGCGGATCTCGCGGACGCGGGCGAGCCGCTCCTCCTTCGTGCCGGCGAGGGTGGAGGGGTCGGGAAACCCCCAGTGGAGCCGTTCCCCGCCTCCGGGGAAGAAAGGGCAGCGCTCCGCGCTCGCTTCGTCGCAGACGGTGACGACGTGGGAGAATTCCCATCCGCTGGCGAGCATATCGTCCACGCTCTTCGTCGCCTTGCCGGAGAGGTCGATGCCGAGCTCCGCCATCGCCTCGACGACGAGAGGGTTGAGCGCACCCGGTTCGATCCCGGCGCTGTGCGCTTCGAAACGCTCCGGGCAGAGGGTGTTGACGAAGGCCTCGGCCATCTGGCTGCGGGCACTGTTGTGGATGCAGACGAAGAGGATGCGGTTCATGCGGCGGGGTGGGGAAGCTTGTCGGTGCAGGCGCGACAGCAGCCCGCTTCGCGAGTGCCGCGGCAGGCCACGACGGCGAGGAAGGCACCGGCGACAGGGGCGAGAAGGTAGATCCAGAGGAATTCGAGGTTTCCCGAAACCAGCGCCGGGGCCAGGGAACGGGCCGGATTCATCGAGGCTCCGGAGATGGGGCCGGCGAAGAGAGCGGCCAGCGCGACGACCGAGCCGACGGCAACCCCGGCGGTGAGGCCCCGTTCCCTGGTCCCGGTCGAGACGCTGAGGATCGTGAACACGAGGATCGCGGACAGGACCAGCTCGAGAACGAAGGACTGGGCTGCCGCTCCCGCCGGCAAGGTCGCCCCGAGAGTGGGATGGTCGGGGAAGAGGAGACGGAGCAGGCCGCTGGCGCCGAGCGCTCCGGTGCATTGGGCGAGAAGGTAGGGGGCGATCTGCCGTCCCTGAAGGCGTCCCGAAACGAAGAAGGCGAGGGTCACGGCGGGATTGAGGTGGGCGCCGGAGATGTCCCCGACCGCGTAGATCATGGCGAGGACGACGAGGCCGAAGACGAGCGCCACGCCGAGATGGGTGATGGTTCCGCCCGAGACCGAATCGATGACGATCGCGCCGGTCCCCGCGAAGACGAGGGCGAAGGTGGCGAGGCACTCGGCGAAGAGCTTTTTCATGGGCGGGAACCCTACGCGGCAGGCACCGGGTTGTCATGGGGCTTTCCGATGCCATTTTCGTAAGGGAGGAGGCGGAACGAAAGAGCGCCCCTCAGGACCGATCCCGGACTTGCGGTGGACTGTGGTCGCGGCCATCTTCCTCCGAGGCCGGGGGGTGCCCTGGAAAGGGGGCGGAAAGCTCTATAGCCACCCGGCAATCGTTGCGTTTCCGTGCCTTCTTGCGGCTCTATTCCCACGTTGCAGCAAAGCAGAGACCAGGTCCCATGAACCGCCCCGTTTCCATCGCCGTGCTCGCCGCCGCGGCCCTTCTGGCCTCCTGCGCTTCGACCGAACCGTTCGCTGCGCCCGCCGCTCCCGCCTCTTCGCCGGCGGCGGCTTCCAGCCCCGTTCCTCCGTCCGCTCCTCCGGCGTCCAAGCCCTCCCACCAGGAGACGGCACGCCTCGACCGGGAACTCGGGAGCGCCGTCGTCCCCTATCCCTTCGACACCTGCGCCGTGATCCAGAAGCCTTTCGACGGAGCCGCGAAATATCGCCGGATCTACCAAGGCTACGAAGTGCTGTTCTGCTGCACCCCCTGCGTGCGGGCCTTCGACGCGAATCCCGATCCCTACATGCCGAGGATCAAGGCGGCGGCGGATGCGCTCAAGGCAGGGTCTCCTGCGGCGGCCGGCCCTCTTCCATAGGGGGGTCCTCGGCAAGTCCGCTTGACAGGACTTGCCCAGGCTGGACGTCGTCCCTATTCTGCCCGGAATGGACCTACGCCCCCATCGTGCTTCGATGCTTTCCGCAGCGCTTTCCCAACCGCTCGGCGTTCTCCTCCTCACGTTCCTCCTCGGCTCCGGACGGTCTTCCGACGTCTCCGCCGGACAGCCTGAAGTCGTCCCTCCCGAAACCTACCGCTCCCTCGATCCCGCCATCGCCGCGTGGCAGGTCCGGCTCGAAGGCGAGAATCCCGGACGTTTCGAGGCCCGCACCTTCCTGCACCGGGAGCGCACTGTCCGCTACCGCTGGTTCTCGCCCGAAACCGAAGGCCGTTCCCTTCCTCTCCTCGTCGTCCTGCACGGCAGCTCCGGCAAGGGCAGCGACAACCTCGCCCAATTGACCACCGGAAACAGCGTCGTCGGTGCCGGATACCCGGCCGCCCCGGAGCAGCAGCTCGAAAACCCCTGCTTCGTGCTCGCTCCCCAATGTCCGCCCGGGGAAATGTGGACCCGGACCGCCTCCTGGACGTCGTCCGTGCATCCCCTTTCTCCCGAACCGGCGCCCGCCTTGGCCGACCTCATGGCCCTGCTGGACGAGCTGCTCGCCACCCATCCCATCGATCCCGACCGCGTCTATCTTCTCGGCGCCTCCATGGGCGGATACGGTGCCTGGGACTGGATCGTGCGGGACCCCGGACGTTTTGCCGCCGCCATCCCGATCTGCGGCGGCATGCCCGAAGGCCAAGCCGCCAAACTCCGCGATCTGCCCCTGTGGATCTTTCACGGAGAGAACGACGGCATCGTCCCGGTGGAGGAATCCCGCCGCGCCTTCCGCGGGATCCTCGCGGCGGGCGGGCAGGCGCGCTACCGCGAATTCCAGCGCGGGCCCCACAGCATCTCCGCCTACGCCTACGTCGATCCCGAAGTCGCCGCTTGGCTCTTCGCGCAGAAACGCGGATCCAGGGAGTGATTCGATCCTCCGGCCAAACCGGAGTCCGTCCTGGAAGCTGCGCTCTCGAATTGGCTTCGGAAAAGCCCCCTCGTTTCTTCTTCTCGCGCCGGATGGAGCTCTTTCCAAACGTCGACGACGCACCGGCCTCACCGCCTCCACCCGACATTCTCCAGGATCTCCAAGGTCGGTCCGGCCTGGTTCAGGGTGTAGTAGTGGATCCCCGCGACGCGGCTCGCGAGCAGTTCGGCGGACTGTTCGGAGGCATGCTGGATGCCGATCTCGTAGACCGCCTTCGGATCGGCTTCGGCGTCGAGGAGGGCGCGGAGAAGCTTGGCGGGGATCCGCGCGCCGCCCGCGAGCTCGGCCATGCGCTTCATGCTGGCGATGCTGGTGAGGGGAAGGATCCCCGCGAGGATGGGGAGGTGGATGCCCGCGATCTCGCATCGTTCGACGAAGTCGTGGAAGTCGCGGTTGTCGAAGAAGAGCTGGGTGCAGATGTAGTCCGCGCCGGCGTCGATCTTGGCTTTGAGGTAGTCGATCTCCAGGAGCCGGTTGGGCGTGGCCGGATGGCCTTCGGGAAAGCCGGCGACGCCGATGCCGAAACCGCGGCGGTCGGGGTGCGCGCCACTGGCGTTGAAGCGCTGGATGTGGCGGACGAGGTCGGAGGCGTGGCGGCAGAAGTCGAGACCGTGGTCGTGGTCGGGGCGGTCGCGTGGGGCGTCTCCGCGCAGAGCGAGGAGGTTGCCGACGCCGAGGTCGGCGTAGAAGTTCAGGATGCCGTCGATGTCCGCCTCCTGATGGTTGACGCAGGTGAAGTGGGGGACGGGATCGAGCGCGGTGTGTTCCTTGACGTGCTTGACGAGCGCCTGGGTGGCGTCGCGGGTCGAGCCGCCGGCGCCGTAGGTGATGCTGACGAAGGCGGGCCTGGCGGCGGCGAGCTCGTCGATGGTGGCATGCAGCTTGTCGCGCGCCTCGTCCGTCTTGGCCGGGAAGAACTCGAAGGAGAGGGTGGGGCCCTCGGCCTGGGCGAAGTGGTCGCGGATGTGCATGGGAAGGAGCGTCGGCCGGATGTCAGCAGAAAGCCTGGAGCGCCTCGAGGTCGAGTCCGGGGTAGACGGGGAAGCGGGCGAGAAGGGCGTCGATGCGGGCGCGGGCCTCCTTTTCGGCGACGGGGTCGACGGTGAACTTGGCCTTGCTCGGGGCGTCGGGCTGGCCGGCCTTCCTGACGGTCTCGGGCCGGGTGTTGGCGAGCACGAGCTTCATCACCGTGGCGATCTCCTTCATCTCGTCCGGTCCCATGCCGAGGGTGGTCACGGCCGGAGTGCCGATGCGCAGGCCGCTGGTGTACCAAGGACCGTTGGGGTCGAAGGGCAGCGAGTTGCGGTTCAGGGTGAAGCCGGCGCGGCGCAGGGCGCTTTCCGCCTGGCGTCCGTTGAGGCCGAAGCCGCGCACGTCGATGAGGAGGAGGTGGTTGTCGGTTCCCCGGGTGGGCACGGTCATGCCCTCGGCAAGGCAGGCTTCGGCGAGGGCGGCGGCGTTCTTCGCGATGTTCTGCGCGTAGGTCTGGAAAGCGGGGGTGTTGGCCTCGGCGAAGGCGACGGCCTTGGCGGCCATGACGTGCGGGAGGGGGCCGCCGAGCACCATGGGGCAGCCCTTGTCCACGTATTCCGCGAACTCCTTCGTGCAGAAGACGGCGCCGCCGCGGGGGCCCCGCAGGGTCTTGTGCGTGGTGGTGGTGACGACGTGGGCGTGGGCGCAGGGATCGAAATCGCCGGTGAAGACCTTGCCGGCGACGAGTCCGGCGAAGTGCGCCATGTCGACCATGAAGACGGAGCCCGCCTTGTCGGCGATCTCCCGCATGCGGCGGAAGTCGATCTTGCGGGGATAGGCGCTGTATCCGGCGAGGAGGATGAGCGGCTTCAGCTCGAGGGCCTGCCGCTCGATGGCGTCGTAGTCGAGCAGGCCGGTCGCCTTGTCGACCTGATAGGCGTGCGCCTCGAACATCTGCGCGGAAAGGTTGTGCCGGTAGCCGTGCGTGAGGTGGCCGCCGGAATAGTAGTCCAGCCCGAGGAGGCGCTGGCGCCCGGCGAGGGCGCGGATCCCGTTCCAGTCCTCGACGGAGAGGTTCGCGGGATTGGTCTCGCCTCTCTCCGCGAGCGCGGGCGCGACGACGCGGGCGCTGAGGATGGCCCAGTAGGCGACGAGGTTCGCGTCGGCGCCGCTGTGGGGCTGGACGTAGGCGTGCTCCACGCCGAAGAGCCTCTTCGCCTGCTCGCAGGCCTCGGCCTCGATGGCGTCGACGTTGTCGCAGCCGGCGTAGAAGCGGGAGAAGACGTAGCCCTCGGCGTACTTGTCGGTGAGCAGGTTGCCCATCGCGAGCTGGGTGGAGAGGGAGCAGTAGTTCTCGCTGGCGATGAGCTTCAGGTGGCGGCGCTGGTCGGCGAGCTCCTGCACGATGGACTTCGCGATGGCGGGCGAGACCTTCGCGGTCTCGGTCAGGTTGGCGAGATAGGCGACGGTGGCGTTGTCGATCCGGTCGGGCGCGGTTTTCGCGAGATAGGCTTGCAGGGGCGTGGCGGACATGATGGGTTTTTGGAAAAGGGTTCGCGCCGCCAGCGGGGATGGGACCCGCCTCGCGGCGCGGAGATTCGTTCGACAAAAGCAGGCGGAAGGCCGGAGGTCAAACGGTGGCTGGCTTCGCGGCGCGCAGCGCCTTGGCGGCGGCGACCATGTGGATGAGGGAGGGCTTCACTTCCTGCCAGCCGCGGGTCTTGAGGCCGCAGTCCGGATTCACCCAGAGGTTGCGGCGCGGCAGCACGGCCTCGGCCTTGCTCATCAGCTTGACCATTTCCTCCTCGGTCGGGACGCGCGGCGAATGGATGTCGTAGACGCCGGGGCCGATCTCGTTGGGATACTGGAAGCCCACGAAGGCGTCGAGCAGCTCCATGTTGGAGCGGCTCGTCTCGATGGTGATGACGTCCGCGTCCATGTCGGCGATGGATTGGATGATGTCGTTGAATTCCGAGTAGCACATGTGCGTGTGGATCTGCGTGTCGTCCTTCACGCCGCTGGCGCTGAGGCGGAAGCCCTTCACGGCCCAGTCGAGGTAGTGCGCCCAGTCGCTGCGGCGCAGGGGAAGGCCTTCGCGGATGGCGGGCTCGTCGATCTGGATGGCGGCGATGCCGGCCTTTTCGAGGTCGACGACCTCGTCGCGGATGGCCAGGCCGATCTGGTGCGTGGTGACGGAACGCGGCTGGTCGTCGCGGACGAAGCTCCATTGCAGGATGGTGACCGGTCCGGTCAGCATGCCCTTCATCGGACGTCTGGTGAGGGACTGGGCGTACTCGGACCAGTAGGTCGTCATCGGCCTCGGACGGCTCACGTCGCCGAAGATGATGGGAGGCTTCACGTAGCGGCTGCCGTAGCTCTGGACCCAGCCGTTGCTGGTGAAGGCGAAGCCCTCCAGGTTCTCGCCGAAGTACTCGACCATGTCGTTGCGCTCGAACTCGCCATGCACCGGCATGTCGATGCCGATCTCGTCCTGCCAGGCGACGCATTTGGCGGTCTCCTCCTTGAGGAACTGGTCGTAGTCGGTGTCGCTGAGCTCGCCCTTCTTCCACTGGGCGCGGGCCTTGCGGATCTCGGGAGTCTGCGGGAAGGAGCCGATCGTGGTGGTGGGGAACTCGGGCAGCCCGAGCTTCTCGGCCTGCTTCTGCTGACGGACCGGGAAGGCCGAGGCGCGCTCGAAGTCGCCGGGCCGGACCGCGGCGAGGCGGGCCTTCACCGCCTCGTTGTGGATGCGCCTGCTGGACCGGCGGGAGGCGGCTGCGGCCTGGTTGGCGGCGAGCTTCTCCTGCGCGCCGGTTCCGTCGAGGAGCCGGCGGAGCTCCGCGACCTCGTCGAGCTTCTGGTCGGCGAAGGAGAGCCAGCTCTTCAGTTCGTCGTCGAGCTTGGGCTCGTTCGCCAGCGTGACGGGCGAGTGCATGAGCGAGCAGGACGGGGCGACCCAGAGGCGGTCCGCGCCGACGGTGGCCTTGGCCCTTTCCAGCACGGCGAGCGAGGCGTCGTAGTCGTTCTTCCAGATGTTGCGGCCCTCGACGATGCCGACGGAGAGGATCTTGTCGGCCGGGAACTTGGCGAGAACGGCATCGATGTCCTCCGCGCCCCGCACGAAGTCGAAATGGAGCGCCTCGACGGGCAGGGCGAGGTAGTCGTCCAGATTGTCGCGCACGCCGCCGAAGTAGGTGGTCACGAGCAGCCTGGCGGAGCCTTTGGCCCGGGAAAGCCGGTCGTAGGCGGTCCTCAGGGCGGCGCGCTGCCCGTCGTTCAGGTCGAGCGAGACGACGGGTTCGTCGAGCTGGATCCATTCCGCACCGGCGTCGGCGAGCTTGCCGAGGATCTCCTCGTAGACGGAAAGCAGGTTGTCGAGCAGGGTGAAGGGATCGAAGTCGGGGTTCCTCGAATCCTGCACCTTGCCGAGGGAGAGATAGGTCACGGGGCCGACGAGCACAGGCTTGGCGTTGAGCCCGAGCGCCTTGGCCTCGGCGAACTCGTCGAAGACCTTGCTGCCGCTGAGCGCGAACTTCGTGTCGGCCTGGAATTCGGGAACGATGTAGTGGTAGTTCGTGTCGAACCACTTGGTCATCTCGCTGGCGAAGGTCGAGACCTTGCAGGTCTGGCAGTCCTTCTCGCCGTGGGCGGGCGACGCGCCGTCCTGGGTGCCGCGGGCGATGGTGAAGACGGTGTTCGCGTCCGTCAGCCCCCCCTTCCATTGGAAGCGGGGCGGGACGTTGCCGAGGAGGCAGCTCATGTCGAGCGTCTGGTCGTAGAAGGAGAAGTCGTTGACCGGAATGAGGTCGATTCCGGCGGCCTGCTGCTTCCTCCAGTTGGTCTCGCGCAGCGTTTTGCCGGTGGCGAGAAGCTCGTCGAGAGAGGCTTTGCCTTTCCAGTAGGCCTCGGTGGCGACTTTCAGCTCGCGCTTCTCGCCGATGCGCGGATAGCCGAGGGTATGGGTTCTGATCGGGTTCGCGGAGTGGGTGTTTTCGCTCATGCGACAAACGTACTACGGCGCTTTCAGTCATTCACAATCCAGATAATTTTGTGGATCATCATCAATTCTGTTTATGATTGAGGATTCCTGAATGGACCGAGAGAGGCATCGCCTCCGGCTCGAGATGCCGGCGGGCGCCGGGACGGCGAAGCGTCCTGTCTCCCCGATGTCTCGAAGACCGGCACCGTGCGCAGACCGTCCTGGCGTTCCTGGATTTCATCGAGGGGAACTCCCTCCTCCTCCTCGTCAGGACGTTCCCGCAGGCGAAGGCATCGGGCTGCCGGTCCCATGTTAGGGAAACCGGGCGAGGGAGAGGCCCCCGTCTCCACCACCCCGTTCGTTGGATGACGAGGAATGCAACCCGTCAGTAGCGGACGCTGATTCCGGTGAACACGCCGAAATCCTCCGCCGCGTCGTTCAGGCCGATGCGCACTCCGGCGTCGAGCTGCATGTTCTCCGTCACCGCATAGGTGAGGCCGGTGTTGAAGCTGGCCTGGTACCGGAATCCATCGTCGCTTCCCGCGACCCCCATGTATTCGACGAAGGTGCCGAGCCGCTCCGTCAAGTCGATGCCGACGACAGCCGAGTGGACCCATTCGGTTTCGTAGCCGCCGCTGACATCGTCATGGACGAAATCCGCCTCCGCCATCAGGCCGAGGCCGATCCCATCCGCCAGGTCCATCGCGAACGGGACGATGACGCCTCCCTCCCATCTGTCGTTGCTCGACTCGGTGCCGGTGGGGATCTTGACGAAAGGCATGAGGCCGAGCGCCGTCGGACCGCCTTCATTCCCCCACAGGTTGATCTTCATGCGCATCTGCAAGTCGCTGAAACCGGAAGCGGTCGTGCGGACTCCGTTTTCGTTGATCCTCTCGTCGACATAGCTGTCGAAGACGAACTGCAGATCGACATGGTCGAGCAGACCGGCCTTGAGGTTGAAGGCGCCATAGGTCCACACGTCCGCGCTGTCGCCCCCGCTGCGGTCGCGGCCGTAGTCGAAGAAGCTCGCCTCGATCTGGAAGTGGCCGGCATCCACCGTGATGGGGGATTCCGTGGCATCGGGGCGGTCCGTGCTCATGTCCCGCATCGACTCCACGGGAACGGGGTTGAAGAGATGGTAGGGCGATTTGTCCGAAGCGGATCCTCCCGAGTAGGACGCCTTGCCGGCCGAGTGGTCGCCAGCGTGCATCAGCACGGGAAGCAGGAACAGGGGTGAGAAGAGAGGGTATTTGAGATTCATTTGGATAGGTTGATTCAATTCAGTTTGGGATAGACAACGTTCGGGACCTGGCTTGAGAGCTCTGCGAGGGTCGTGACGTCGTGTTTCGCCAATTCCTTCGGACCCCGGTGAACGACGCGACAGAGCTTGAGATTTGGCGAAGGGTTCCGCTGGTTCCGCCTCGCCTCCCGCAATCCTCGCTCCGACCGGGATGGCGGGAGTCACGAGGCGGCGACATCCTCAGCATCCAGCGCAGCGCCAGCAGCATGAGCTGCCATAGGTCGGGCCAGGAGGGAGGGGCGTCCTCGTCCGAAAAGCCGCGATCCTCCTTCCCGGACGCGCGGAGCTCGCGGGAGGGTTTGCGATGGATTTCCATGGTTCTTATCCTTTTCGATGGAGTTCAGGGTTACAAAGAATCCGTCGGGCAGTCGATGCTGGCCGGTCGGCATCCGCTGGTGAAGGAGGCATTTGCGAGTTTATTTTGAATAATCAAAAAACATAATTTGAATCGTCGAATAAGAGAATCTTGTCAAAGAAAAAAAGCCGTCGATCTTGGTTTTTCCGGGGCATCCGAGCGGTGCCTCCGGGAGACCTCCATCCCGACCATGACGAGCCCCACCGTCGAAGACTACCTCAAGCAGATCTGGATGCTGCGGGAGGGACTGGGCCGCGACCGGATCCCCATGGGGGAGCTGGCACGGAGCCTCTCCGTTTCCCCCGGCACCGTGACGACCATGGTCAAGTCGATCTCCGAGGCCGGCCTCGCCGACTACGTCCCCCGGCTCGGGGTCGGTCTCTCCTTCGAGGGGGAGACGGTCGCCCTGCGCATGGTGCGGCGGCACCGCCTCGTCGAATGCTTCCTTGTCGAGGTGCTCGGCATGGACTGGGCCGAGGTCCACGCCGAGGCCGAGGTGCTGGAGCACGCCGTCTCCGAGACGGTGGTGGAGCGCATGGCCGCGCTGATGGGCCACCCGGCGCACGATCCGCACGGCAACCCCATCCCGGCTCCCGACGGCAGCATGGCCGGGGCGGGAAGCCTGCAGCCTCTCTCGGAATGTGCCCCCGGTTCGTCCGCCGTCGTGGCCCGCGTGCGCCAGCAGCCGCGCGAGGTGCTGGACTTTCTCTCCGACTGCGGGCTGAAACCCGGCAGCGGAATCGAGGTGGTGACGAGAAATCCCGCGAGCCGGATTCTGGAAGTGCGTGGCGGCGACGGGAAGTCCTTCGGACTCTCGCTGGAAACGGCGGCCTCGGTCGATGTCGTGGTGGGCGGGTGAAGGAAAGCGGCGGGCAACGCACTCCCCTTGCCTTCCGCTCTTGCCCCGCCTTGGTCTCCTGCTTTTGGGATGGATGCCGACCTACGCATCCTGCGATGCCGGGAACGCGCCGCCACTTGGGACTCCCACCGCCGCCCCGAAATGCTCCACCACCTGT
Source organism: Verrucomicrobiales bacterium (assembly GCA_037190325.1). GTDB lineage: Bacteria > Verrucomicrobiota > Verrucomicrobiia > Verrucomicrobiales > DEV007 > Arctic95D-9. The sequence continues at coordinate 18,356 of JBBCIU010000002.1, forward strand.
GCCCGGAGGGCTGCGGGATCGAGTCCGGGTCCGATGCAGACGAGGGAGGTGGAGGCGCGGGAAAGCCCCTCGACCTCGTAGGGCTCGCCGACGGGATCGCGGCCGCAGCGGCCGAAGAGCCAGCGGCTGCCGGGCCGGTCATGGAGCCGGACGAGGGCCTTGGCACGCACCACGACCTCGGGCAGGGCTTCGAGAAAGCGCACCATCTGTTCGCTGCGGTAGCGCCCTGGCAGGGGAATCTGCCAACCGGTGAACCGATGGGCGAGGGCATGGGCGGGATCGTGGCGGTCGGCCGCCTCGACGAGGAAGGAGGCCGTCTCCCGCCCTCCGTCGGCAAGACGGAGCTCGGCGGCGAGACCGTGGGCGTGGGTGCGGCGGGCGTAAGGGTTGACCGAAGCGACGCCGCGCGCGAGCGCCCGCAATTCCTTGGCGGTGAGCCGTTCGGCATGGGTGAGAACCCAATGGGTCGCCGTCTCGAGCTGGCGGTGTTCCAGCGGCGCGAACTCGTCCCGCCGTCCCCAGTGGCGGGCGTCGACGACGCCCACTTGCCAGCGGGGGAAGAAGGGGATCTTCTCCTCCAGCAGGGTGAAGCTTTCGAGGAGGGGCAAGGGATCGGCGGTGCCGTTCAGCTCGACGAGGAGGGCGTCGCCCCGGCTCCGTTGCGCGGCGAGGGCGAGCTGGACGAGATCCCCGAGGCTGTCGCAGCAGGCGCAGCTCGCCGCGATGGGGGCGATGGACGCGACAGTGGCTGGCAGGGTCGCGGCGTCGAGCTCCGCGTTTTCGAAATCGTTGAGGATCACGTCGGCGGAGCGGCCGAGCGTTTGATATTCGGTCAGGATCGCCCGCAGCAGGGTCGTCTTGCCCGCGCCGAGGAATCCGGTGATGAAGAGAAGGGGTTTCATGGCGGTCGCTTCGCGCCCGGTGAAAGGTGCGAAGGTGAAAAGTAAAAGGTGAAAGAGGGAGAGGGATTCACCCGACCGCCCGTCGGAACCACGAGACGACTTGGTTCAGGTAGGCTTCGCCGTAGAACGCATGGAAGGCTTTCGTGGCGGGATCTTGGAGGTCTCCGAGGGCGCGGAGGCGCTCCTGGCAATAGTCTTTTGTCAGGACGATGCCGCAACGTTGTGTGACCGCCTCGTGCCATTCCTCGTAGGTGTCGAAGTGGTTCATCGTCGGAAGGTCAGAGCCGGGTCGGGTTCGGGAGGTCGCCATAGACCGCGGCGGGATCGAAGGCCTTCTCCCCCTCGACGAAGCGCAGCGCAGGAGCGGCTCCGTCGCGGGGAGCTTCGATCTCGCGGTAGAAGCAACTGCGGTAGCCGACGTGGCAGGAGGCTTCCTCTCCGCCGGCGGTGGGCGGGGTCAGGGCGACGCGCAGGATGACGCAGTCCTGATCGTCGTCGACGAGGATGCGGACGACGCGCTGGAGCATCCCGGAGGTCTCGCCCTTCTTCCAGAGCTTGCCCCGCGAGCGGGACCAGTAATGGGCCAGTCCGGTCTCGAGAGTGAGGCGCAGGGCCTCCTCGTTCTGGTAGGCGAACATGAGGATTTCGCCGCTTTCGTCATGCTGGGCGATGCAGGGGATGACGCCGTTCCCGTCGAATTTTGGGGCGAACTCACTCCCTTCCTCGACTTGCTCGACGCTGCGTCGCTCGGCGAAACGCCAGGTGGTTTCTGGATGTTCGGTCTTCATGGGGGATGGGTCAGGAGAGCAAGGCTCCTCCCCACGCGATGAGGAGGCCGAAGCCCGCGGCCCAGGCCATCTGGCGGGCGCAGAGCTTCAGGGCGAAGCGCCACCGCATTTCCCTGGCGATGGCGAAGAGGGTGACGAGGCAGGGCAGGAGGACTCCGGCGAGATAGACGGCGGTGAGGACCTGGGCGGGCGTCTCCAAGCCGACCTTGAGCGACTCCCAGTCGGCGTCGAGCAGCCCGATGGCGAGACCGTCCTTGCGGACCGAGCCGAGGACCACGGCGGTGGCGGCGTCGCCGGGCAGATGGAAGAGCGCCATCACCGGGGCGAGAATCTTGGCGAGCCTGTCGAAGGCCCCGAGCCAGGCGAGGAAGGCGGCGGCGAAGCAGATGCCGACGAAGACGGGAAAGGCCATGACGACGAACTGCTTCAGATTCCCGGCCATTTCCCGGCAGACGGCCCGCCACGAGGGACGGCGCAGCGGATCGGACTCCGGCAGGAGAAGGGCGTTGCCCGCGAGGCGGAGCGCCTTCGGCGTGGTGAAGCGCAGATAGATCAGGGTGGTCGCGGCGAGCAGGGCGAGATAGACGATCCCCATGCGCGGCATCCCGGCGGCGGCGAAGACTGCGAGGGTCGCGGGTAGCTGGTAGGAGCAGGCCGAGCCGAAGGAGATGGCGGAGACGCAGGCTCCGCGCGAGCAGCTGTGGCAGGCGCGGCTGGCGACGACGGCGGGCACGTTGCAGCCGAATCCCATGACGACGCGGACGAGATCGCGTCCCCCGATGCCGAAGGGACGCAGCCAGGGATGCAGGGCCACCGAGAGCCGGTCGATCAGCCCCGTCGATTTGTAGATCGCGAGGATCGCGGAGAAGAGAAGGATGGTGGGAGCGGCGTAGAGGACGAGGAAGGGGAACATCGAGACGAGACCGTAGTCGCCGCCGAAAAGGGCGGCGGGCAGGCTGGACCACGTTTCGATGCGGGCCAGCAGGGGCTTCAGCAGCGAGGCGAGCGGATCGTAGAGCCAGTCGGCGAAGCGGTTCGCGTTGACCACGGCGAGGCCGGCGGGGAGGAAGAGGAGGGCGAGGGCGACGAGCGGATTCGAGACGGTCCTTTCCAGAATCGTCGGGGGCGGCGGCACGGACGGAAAGGGGGAGACGACCGCCTTCGGTGCGGTCGCTGGAAAGCGCGGGGCCTCCGAGGTCGGGACGAGGGCGGCGGTGCGGATCGCGACCGCGACCGTTCCGGGAACGTGCCGGGCATCGATGGCGAAGACGGGCACGCCCAGCGCCTTGCCCAACTGGGACGCGCCTGCTTCGGGAGAAACATCGGGCGGGAGCCGGTCGCAGAACGTCAGCACGACGAATCCCGCCTTTCCCGCTGCCACGGGGAGGAGGAGGGCGAGGTCCTCCCGGATCCGGTCCGCGCGGACGACGAGGGCGATGCGGTCGGCTCCGGCCAGCTTGGAGAGCGCGGCGCGGGCCGTCGCCGTCTCCGATTCGCGGTGGAGCCCCGGCGTGTCGGTCCAGCGGAGAGTGCCGTCCCGGTAGGTCTCGCAGGCGAGGGTGGAGCCGCGGAAGTTCTCCGGCATGGGCAGGCGTCCCGTGAGGGTGGCGAGGAGCTGCGTCTTGCCGACGCTCTCCATGCCGCAGAGGACGGTCGTGGTGGTGGAAGTCGGTGTGGCGAGGGCGGTCATGAGTTGAGGGTCATGGGTCACGAGTCATGGGGGATTCCTACTCATCCTCCTACTCTTACTCAAAAGGCGGATGGAGCGGGAGGATGAGTAGGAGGATGAGGATGAGTAGGAAATTCAGAATTCCGCGATCTGTTCCGCGATCCGCCCGAGGCACTCGCGCCAGAGGCGTTTCTCCATCGTTTCGTAGCGGGTCGTCTCTCCGTCGATGCGCGTGGTGAAGAGAACATGGCCCGATTCCTCGAGCAGCTCCTGGAACAGCGCTTCTCGCAGATAGGCGGCGACGGGATCGGGATGACGGAGCCATGGCCGCCAGTCGCCCCCGGACGATTCGATACGCAAGGCCTCGACGATTCCGAGAAGCTCGTCCCGGCCGAGGGGCGAGCCGATGCGACGGGCGCTCGCGCGATGCTCGCGCACAATGGCGAGGAGACGCCGCACGATCCTCTCCCCTTCCCCAGAGTGGTCCCCGATGGATTGCAGACGGGCGGGACGCTCGAGACGGGAGAAATCGAGCCGCAGGATTTCGGTATGCGACGGGAGAAAGCAGCGGCGCTTTCCCGGATTCTTGTCTTGCGCTTCCATCGCGGGTTCAGTCGGCGGTGTGTTGCCGGGCGTATTCCATCGCGGTGCCGGTCGCATCGATGGCCATGTTCCACTTGGGGAAGGGATCGTGGAAGCGCGCCTTCCACTCGTCCTTCTCCATGGCCAGCTCCTCCTCGGTGAGGAGGGCCGAATCGAGCATGGCTTCGAGTGCGGTTCGGTCCATGTCCGATCCGATCAGCACGATCTCCTGGCGGCAGTCGCCGTTGGGACCCTTCGAGACCTTCCCGATCTCGGCGAGCTGGGCCGGATCGTCCGGCCAGTGCTCCTTCGGTACCGCCGCCCAGAAGTAGCCGAGGCACTGGTGGCGGCACATCGCCCCGGCCTGCGACCAGTAGCCCGCCAGCGGCAGGCGCGTCGCGAGCCAGAAGAGGCCCTTCGAGCGGATCACGCCCGGCCACTCCCGCGCGAAGAGCTCGTGCAGCCGCGCCGGATGGAAAGGGGTGCGGCGCTCGTAGACGAAGTTCGTGATGCCGTATTCCTCGGTCTCGGGCGTGTATCCGGCGAGCGAGTCGAGCCAGCCGGGCGCGGACTCGGCCTCGTCCATGCGGAAGAGGCCCGTGCCCATGACCGTGTCGAGCGATACGCGCGACTCGACCGTCTCGTGGATCCGGGCCTTGGGATTGAGCGCCCGGATCATCGCGTGGATGCGGCGGCGCTGCGCCTCGTCGACGAGGTCGGTCTTGTTGACGAGGATGACGTTGGCGAATTCGATCTGGTCGACGAGCAGGTCCACGATATGGCGTTCGTCCTCCTCTCCCATGGCCTCGCCCCGGTCGCGCAGCTCCTCGACGCTCCCGTAGTCGCGGAGGAAGTTCAGGGCATCGACGACGGTGACCATCGTGTCGATTTCGGCGAGGTCGCCGAGGGAGCGGCCTTCCTCGTCGCGGAAGGTGAAGGTCTCGGCCACGGGCATCGGCTCGCTGACCCCGGTCGATTCGATGAGAAGGTGGTCGAAGCGGCCCTCGCGGGCGAGCTTGCCGACTTCGAGAAGCAGGTCCTCGCGCAGGGTGCAGCAGATGCAGCCGTTCGACATCTCGACCATCTTCTCCTCGGCGTGGGACAGGGAGGCGTCGCCCGAACGCACGAGGGCGGCGTCGATGTTCACCTCGCTCATGTCGTTGACGATCACCGCGACCTTCCTGCCTTCGCGGTTGCGGAGAATGTGCTCGAGCAGGGTCGTCTTGCCCGCACCGAGGAAGCCGGAGAGGACGGTGACGGGGAGCTTGCGGGTGGATGGGTCGAAGGAGGAGGAAGGGACCATGGGAAAATGATCGCGACAATATCGCAATCATTTTGCACATGCAAGTTAATTGCATTTAATGCTCCTTATCCGAAGAGCAGCAACTGCGTCTCCCCCGGCGGCTCCTCGCCATCCGGCTCGCTGCCCTGGCCTTCGTTGCGGGGAGCGCGCTTCTTCGGCGCGATCTCGTAGGGGGCGGCGGGGGGCGGCTCGGAAACGGCGGCGGTGTCGCCAGGGGGTGGGGCCTGCCCTTCGAGCACGGCGAGGATCTCCTTCGCCCTCGCGATGATCGAGTCCGGCAGGCCCGCGAGCCGGGCGACCTGGATGCCGTAGCTCCGGTCGGCGGCGCCGGGCAGGATCTGGCGCAGGAAGATGATCTGGTCGTTCCACTCGCGCACGGCGACGTTGTAGTTGTTCAGCGAGGTGCGCGAGGCGGCGAGCTGGGTCAGCTCGTGGTAGTGGGTCGCGAAGAGGGCGCGGCAACGGACCTTGTCGTGGAGGTGCTCGACGACGCTCCAGGCGATGGAGAGGCCGTCGTAGGTCGCGGTGCCACGTCCGATCTCGTCGAGGACGACGAGGCTGCGGTCGGTGGCGTGGTTCGCGATCAGGGCGGTCTCGGTCATCTCGACCATGAAGGTGGACTGTCCCTTGGCGATGTCGTCGCTCGCGCCGACGCGGGTAAAGATGCGGTCGACGAGGCCGATGCGGGCGCTCGCGGCGGGCACGTAGCTGCCGGTCTGGGCCATCAGGGCGATCAGGGCGACTTGGCGGATGTAGGTCGATTTCCCCGCCATGTTCGGCCCGGTGATGAGCATGAAGCGGTTCGTCTCGGCGTCGAGCGCGGTGTCGTTGGGGACGAACTTCTCCTCGCCGATGTTCTGGTCGAGCACGGGGTGGCGGCCCTTCTCGATGGCGAGGTCGCGCGAGTCGTCGAGGACGGGGCGGCAGTAGCCGAAGAGGCGGGCGGTCTCGGCGAAGGAGGCGAGCACGTCGATCTCGGCGAGGGCGGAGGCGGTCTCCTGGATCGCGGCGAGATGCTCCAGCACGGTCTCGCGGAGGTTGAGGAACTCCTGGTATTCGAGGACGCGGAGGCGCTCGTCGGCCCCGAGGATCTTGTTCTCGACCTCCTTCAGCTCCGGCGTGGTGAAGCGTTCGGCGTTGGCGAGGGTCTGCTTGCGGGTGTATTCCGGCGGGGCCTTCTCGGCGTGGGCGTTGGTGATCTCGATGAAGTAGCCGAAGACGGCGTTGTACTTGATCTTCAGCGAGGGGATGCCGGTGCGCTCCTGCTCGCGGGCCTGGAGGTCGGCGACCCACTGCTTGCCGTCGGTGGCGGCGCGGCGCAGCTCGTCGATGGTGGCGCTGTAGCCGTCGGCGAAGATACCGCCCTCCTTCAAGGCGGCGGGCGGCTCGGCGACGAGGGCGCGCCCGAGGAGCTCGCAGAGCTCGGTGAACTCGCCGAGGCGGCGTCCGAGATCCTCGCCGAGGGAGCCTCCGCCGAGGGCGGCGAGGTGCTCGCGCACGTCGGGGACGCGGCGCAGGGACATCTCGAGGGCTTTCAGATCGCGGGCGTTCCCCGATCCCTGGCTGAGGCGGCTGAGGGTGCGCTCGATGTCGCGCACTTCCGCAAAGTCGTCGCGGAGAGCGCCGAGGAGGAAAGGCTCGCGGATGAGCGCCTCGACGAAGTCCTGCCGCGCGACGAGGACGGCGAGGTCGCGGAGGGGATGGAGGAGCCAGTGCCGCAGCTTGCGTGCGCCCATCGGCGTTTTCGTGCGGTCGAGCGCGCCGAGGAGCGAGCTTTTCGTTCCGCCGGAGCGGCTCGTGACGAGGTCGAGGTTGGCCTGGCTCGCCGCATCGATGAGGAGGTGCGTCTCCGTCCGGTAGGCCTGGAGGGTGCGGAGATGGCCGACGCTGCGGCGGAGCTGGGTCTCGACGTAGTGGAGGATGGCCCCGGCCGCGCCGACGGCGGGGACGAGCCCGGCACAGCCGTAGCCGTCGAGCGACTGCACCTTGAAATGCCTCTTCAGGGTGTATTCGGCCTGCTCGTGGAGGAAGGGGTAGGCGTCGTAGGCCTGGGCACGGGGGAGCCGGTCGAACTCCGCCGCCTGCTCCTCGGAGAAGAGCAGCTCGCTGGGGCGGAGGCGGGCGAGCTCGTCGTCGAGCGCGCCGCGGTCGGAGAACTCGACGAGGCGGAACTCGCCCGTGCTGTGCTCGATGTAGGCGAGGCCGTAGCGCCCCTTCGCGCGGAGGACGGCGGCGAGGTAGTTCGGCCGGGCCGCGTCGAGGAGGTTGAGGTCGTCGATGGTGCCCGCGCTGATGATCTGGGCGATCTCGCGCTCGACGATCTTGCCGGGCTGCGGCTCGGTCGTCTGCTCGGCGATGGCGACGCGCTTGCCCGCGCGGATGAGCTTGGCGAGATAGGCCTCGGCGGCGTGGTGGGGCACGCCGCACATGGGCATGCCGTTGCGCTTGGTCAGGGCGACGTTGAGGATGGGCGAGGCGATCTTCGCGTCCTCGAAGAACATCTCGTAGAAGTCGCCGAGGCGGAAGAGCAGCAGCACATCGTCGGGGAGCTGGCGGCGCATCGCCTGGTACTGGCGCATCATCGGCGTCAGCTTGCCTCCGTCGTCCTGTTTGCCCCCGGCCATCGTTCGCGAGCGGGGAACTTAGAGAGGCCTCGCGGAAATGCGAGCGGCTTTCTCGCGGGATGGGCGGAGGCGCGGGAAGGTCAGCCGGACGCTTCCCCGGCGTCTGCGAGCGTCTCCCGCCACGCCCAGAAGGCCTCCTCGCGGGGGCGCATGTAGGCCGCGACCTCTTCGAAGCTCACGGGCCGGTAGCCGCAGGGGTCCACCCCCACATCCATGGAGAGGAGCCTCGGATTCGCCGCGTCCTCCTCGAGGAGGCGTCCGTGGACATGGCCGTGGAGATGCCAGGCGCCGTGGAAGGACTTGTCCCAGGTCCGCATCGGGTAGTGGTTCAGCCAGATCCGCTTTCCGAGGTGCCGGATCTGGCCCTGGTCGATGGTGCGGTGGAAGAGGGTGTCGTAGGCGGGCAGATCGTGGTTGCCCCGCACGAAGTTCACCTCGCGGCAGCGGAGGCGCTCGCGGTAGGCCCGGGCCGCTTCGATCGGGGCCAGCGAAAAGTCGCCGAGGATCCACAGGACGTCGCGTTCCCCGACGCATGCGTTGATCGCGTCGAGGAGGGCCTCGTCGTGCCGCCGCACCGTTTCGGGCGAGACGCTCCAACCGCCGCACGGAGTCTCCCGGGCCTGCGCCGCCTCGCTCTCGGAGAGGAAGGGGCGCTGGCAGTACTTCACGATGTTGCCGTGGCCGAGATGGAGGTCGGCCGTGAACCAGAGATCGGGCATGGAACAGGATGCACCCGAATGCCGCCCGGAGAAATCGCCGATGCGGGAGGGGACGGATTGAAAAGGAGTGCATGGGTGAAAATCCGATGCAAGGTCTACCATCGTCGTCCGTCTTAATGGAGAATCCCCCATGAAAAAACGCGCCTTCCTCCTCGCCCTTCCCTTCGTTGCTCTCGTCGCGACGCTCTCTCCCGCTCTTCGCGCCGATTCCGCTTCGCTCAAGATCATCAAGTTCGAGGCGGACTGGTGCGGTCCTTGCCAGCAGATGAAGCCCGCCTTCGCGGCCGTCTCGAAATCCGAGAGCGGCGTCGCCTTCCAGACCGTCGATGTGGACAAGGAGGGCGCCCTCGCGGAACAGTACAAGGTCAGCGCTCTGCCGACCGTCGTCGCGGTCAAGGACGGCCGCGTCGTCGGCCGCCTCGTCGGCCTTCAAAGCGAGGCGAAGCTGAAGAGCTTCATCAAGAAGCACCGCTGAGGGGACTTGCCCTCAAGCGGCGGATCGGCATCCCCGTCCGCCGCGGGCGGCGGCGGGAAGGCGGCGAATGGCAAGCGCCCTTCGATTCGCTTGCGCCACGGGTCATTCTGCCCGATCACTCCCGCATATGGCGAAGAAACCAGTCGTTTTCATCATCCGCGACGGATGGGGGGACAATCCAGCAGGCCCGGAAGGCGCGGAGCGCTACGGCGACTGCCCCCGCCTCGCGAACATCCCGTTCACCCGCTCCCTCCACGAACGCTACCCCGTTTCCCGGCTCCGCACCTCGGGCATGGACGTCGGTCTCCCGGAAGGGCAGATGGGCAACTCGGAAGTCGGCCACCTCAACCTGGGGGCCGGACGCATCGTCTACCAGGACTTCACCCGCATCAACAAGGCCATCGCCGACGGCGAGCTCGGATCGAATCCGGTGCTGCAGGAGGCCTTCGCCAAGGCGGCGGGGTCGCGGCTGCATCTTCTCGGCCTCGTCTCCGACGGAGGAGTCCACAGCCACCAGGACCACCTCGCCGCCCTCGCCGGCGCGGCCAAGGCGGCCGGCGTGAACGACATCATGGTCCACGCCATCACCGACGGGCGCGACACCTCGCCGACCGGCGGAAAGGGCTATCTCGCCTCCTGCGAGGAGAAGCTCGCCGCCTCCGGCGCGAAGATCGCGACCGTCGTGGGACGCTACTACGCGATGGACCGCGACAAGCGATGGGACCGCACCAAGCTCGCCTGGGACGCCATCGTCCTCGGTCAGGGCGAGGCCCGCGATGACCAGCCCTCCGCCGCCGTCGCGGAAAAATACGGCCAGGAGGAGACGGACGAGTTCCTCAAGCCCCTCGTCTTCGGCCATGCCGGGGAGCGCCGTGTCCGCGACGGCGACGTCGTCCTCTTCTTCAACTTCCGCGCCGACCGTGCCCGCCAGCTCAGCCTCGCCTTCCTGAAGGAGGATTTCGCCGGCTTCGACCGGGGCGGTTTCCCGAGGACGGCCTACGTCACCCTCACCGAATACGACGAGACCTACGGCTGTCCCGTCGTCTTCCCCACCGTCGAATTGAGGAACACCCTCGGCGAGGTCGTCGCGGCGGCGGGCCTGAAGCAGCTCCGCGTCGCCGAGACCGAGAAGTACCCGCACGTCTCCTTCTTCTTCAACGGCGGCGTGGAGGAGCCGAATCCCGGCGAGGACCGGCAGATGCTCCCATCTCCGCGGGACTGCGCCACCTACGACGAGAAGCCCGAGATGTCGGCCGAGGACGTGACGCGGACGATCCTCGACCGCGCCGCCGACTACGACCTCGTCATCGTGAACTACGCCAACCCCGACATGGTCGGCCACACCGGCAACGTGCCCGCCGCGATCCGCGCCGTGGAATGCGTCGACCGCTGCGTCGGGCGCGTCGTCGAGAAGGTTCTCGACCTCGGCGGATGTCTCCTCATCGCCGCCGACCACGGGAACTGCGAACTGATGGTGAACGAGGACGGATCCCCCCAGACGGCGCACACCACCTTCCCCGTCCCCCTCCTCTACGTGGCGGACGACGCGGACCGCTACCGCCTCGACGACGGCATCCTCGCCGACATCGCCCCGACCCTTCTGGCGTTGCTGGGCGTGCCCGCCCCGCCGGAGATGACGGGCCGGTCGCTGCTGTCGCCGAAGTGAGCCCCGGCCTGCCTTCCGCTCCGCGCCATGTCCATCACCCCGAACTTCCGGAACGCCCGGCTCGTCGCGATGTCCCTCGCGAAAGTCGGCAACCCCGTGCGCAACGAACCGCTCCAGACCTCGCGTCAGCTCTGCCGCTTCCGCGAGGAGGAGGCGGACCTGCTCACCCACTGCTTCCTGAAATCCTTCCGCTCCCTTGAGGCGCACCAGCTCCACCACCACATCGGGCTGGAGCAGAACGAGCTCTTCGCCGCCGCCGCCGCGATCTTCGGCGACAACGCCACCCTGCTGGAGCAGGGCGCGGCGATCGCCCAGCACCTCCACGCGAAGTCGCAGCATCCCAACATCAAGTCAGGCGACCTCTGCGTCGCCCTGCTCGACCGGATCGGCGTGCTCGGCGAACCGGTCCAGGCCCTCAGCATCGTGAAGTCGGAAAGCCGCGTCCCCTTCCTCCAGATCTCCGAGCGCGACGGCGACCTCGTCCTCACGACCGAGCAGGGCATCTACCCGGACAAGATCGACAAGGGCTGCCTCGTCCTGAACCACGGCCGCGCCGACGGCTTCTCCGTCTATCTCTTCGACAAGGGAGGCGGCGACACGCGCTTCTGGGTGCGCGACTTCGCCGGGGCGAAGCCGGTGACCGACGACGGCTACCTGACGCGCCGCTTCTCCGAGCTCTGCGTCGAGTTCGCGAAGCGCGGCCTGCCCGAGGACACCATGGCGGAGGAGCGCATGGAGGTGGCGAGCCGCGCCATGGACTACCTCAAGGAGGCCGACGAGTTCGACCTCGCCGAGTTCGAGGAGAAGGCCCTGGAGAAGCCCGAGCGCATCGCCCAGTTCGAGGCCTTCAAGGTCGACTACGAGGAGGAGCGCGGCGAGCCGGTGCAGGAGAAGTTCCCCGTCTCGAAGAAGGAGGCGGAGAAGGCCGGCAGCCGGCTCAGGAGCCGCATGAAGCTGGACGTCGGCGTCGAGCTGAAGTTCTCCTCGGGCTTCATCCACCAGGCCGCCCACTTCCTCGAGCGCGGCCACGACGAGGACAAGGGGATGGAGTTCATCAAGATCTACTTCCGCAAGGAGGAGGTCTGAGGGGAGAAGCGAAAAGGGCGGTTGGAACGAGGGGAAATTCCCGCGAATTTCTCTACCTCCGTCTCCACCCCGGCGAAGCCATCCGTGAGAGGGACCGTCCGGTCAGGGAGCCTTCGCGGCCGCTCCCGGCTTGCCCAGTCCCTGGGGATTCGCTGTCTTCGGCTTCTCGATCCGGGTCGCCCGCTCGGGCAAGGCGAAGGGCACGATCTCCGCGTCCTCGAGCACCTTCAGCGTCACCTCGCGGATCTCGACGGTGTTCGCATTGCCGCTGTGGAGCTGGAAGGCGAGCAGGCCTTCGAGGGCGCGGCCCTTCCCGTCGTGGTCGGTGAGCTGCGAGGTGAGCTGGCCGTTGACCTGGTGGACGAGATGGTTGCCGCGTGCGGTCACGGTGTAGGTGGTCCATTGGGCGGCATCCGCCGCGACGGGCTCGTGCTCGCCCACGAGCCAGCGCTGCCCCTCGGGATCGACGAGGACACTCTGTCCGTTCAGGCCGAAGATGCCGCGCCCTTTCTCCTCGTAGGTCATGCCGAGATGCTGGATCGCGGGGTGGACGTCGCACTGGTAGCCGGAGATGGCCCAGGGTCCCACGTCGGGAAGGGGGCGGCTGCGGTACTGGATGCCGGAGTTGTTGTCGCCGAGGACGCGCATCGTCACGGTGAGTTCGAAATCCTTCAGCGTCCCTCCGCGCCAGATGAGGAAATCGTTGTGCGGCGGCGTGCCGGGACCCGTGCAAGTGCCGACGATGACCCCGTCGACCACTTTCCAGAGCGCCGGGTCGCCATCCCAGCCGGTGAGATCCTTCCCATTGAAGAGAGAAATGGCCTCGTCGGCGGACAGAGGAGAGGAAAGAAGGACGGAGACCGGAAAGACGACGGCGAGAAGGAGCGTGGGAAGTCGGGTCATGGGACCGTTTCTAGACGAAGGGAGCGGCCGAGGCAAGCCCCGTCGCCGCCGCGATGCCGCAGGCGGTGCGGCAGGGATTCCGGCGGGCTCCGAGTGGACGATCGGCTTGCCCTTCCGTTTGACCGCCTCACCCCCGGGCCATAGATTTCCCGACTCCATGCTCCTCGTCATCGACAACTACGATTCCTTCACCTACAACCTCGTCCAGTACTTCGGAGAGCTGGGGGCGGAGATGGAGGTCCGGCGCAACGACCGGATCACTCTCGACGAAATCCGCGAGATGGCGCCGGAGCGCATCTGCGTCTCGCCGGGCCCGTGCACGCCGAAGGAGGCGGGAATCAGTTGCGAGGTCATCCGTCAGTTCGGCGCGACGACGCCGATCTTCGGCGTCTGCCTGGGCCACCAGTGCCTGGGCGAGGTCTACGGGGGCGACGTGGTGCGGGCCGACCGGCTCATGCATGGAAAAACCTCGCCCATCCTCCACAACGGCGAGGACCTCTTCAAAGGACTCGACTCGCCCTTCGAGGCGACGCGCTACCATTCCCTGATCGTGAAGCGCGACACGCTGCCCGCCTGTCTCGAGATCACCGCGGAGACTGCCGAGGGGGAGATCATGGGACTGCGCCATCGCGAGCATCCGGTGCACGGGGTGCAGTTCCACCCCGAATCGATTCTCACGATCTCGGGAAAGTCGATCCTGAGGAATTTCCTCGCCTTGTAGCCTGTGGCATCGGACGCGGTCGGCGACAAAAGCCCTTGCGCCTCCGCGGTCGGGTGGAATCCTCTCCCTCCGGAGGCCGCTCGCGCCTCTGCAAGCCATGGCGATGAAATTGATCAGTTGGAACGTGAACGGCATCCGGGCGGTGCTGAAGAAGGGGTTTCTCGACTTTCTCGAGGCGGAGCGGCCCGACTTGCTCCTCCTCCAGGAGGTCAAGGCGAACCGCGAGCAGGTCGAGCACGATTTCGAGGCGGCGGGCTGGGAGGTGCATTGGAATCCGGCCCAGAAGAAGGGCTACTCCGGCGTCGCCACTCTCGGCCGCACCCCCGTGCTCTCGGTCCGGCATGGCATCGGGATGGAGGGACACGACGACGAGGGCCGCGTTCTCACCACCGAGCATCCCGAATTCTTCGTCGTCAACGTCTACACTCCGAACGCGCAGGACGATCTGCGCCGCCTCCCCTACCGGATGACATGGGATGCCGCCTTCCTTGCCTACGTGAAGGAGCTGGAAAGGACCAAACCCGTCGTCTTCGCCGGCGACCTCAACGTCGCCCACCGCGAGATCGACCTCGCCCGTCCCAAGCAGAACCGCAGGAGCGCCGGCTTCACCGACGAGGAGCGGGCCGGCTTCGACCAGATCGTCGCGGCGGGATTCGTCGACAGCTTCCGCCATTTCCACCCGGACGAGCCGGACCACTACACCTGGTGGAGCTTCCGCGGCGGAGCGAGAGAGAGGAACGTCGGCTGGCGGATCGACTACTTCTGCGTCTCGACGTCTCTGCTGCCGCGGGTTCGATCGGTCGGCATCCTCCCCGGCGTGATGGGATCGGACCACTGCCCCGTGGCGATCGAGATCGGGTAGGCGGGGTCACGGATCGCGGGCGAGCCAGTCGCGGAAGGCCGCGAGGGCGCGGGCGCGGTGGCTCATCGCGTTCTTCACGGCTTCGGGCAGTTCGCCGAAGGAAGCCTCGTGGCCTTCGGGAATGAAGAGGGCGTCGTAGCCGAACCCGCCCGTGCCGCTTTCCGTTTCGGCGATGCGGCCTTCGACCGTTCCATCGAACTGCGCCACCACGGCGCCGCCGCGCGCGACCGTGAGGACGCAGCGGAAGCGCGCGGTCCGGGGGGCGCCGGTCTTTCCGGGGGCGGCGAGTTCGGCGAGGAGTTTGGCGCGGTTCGAGGCGTCGGTCGCGCCTTCGCCCGAATAGCGCGAGGAGTGGACGCCGGGCGCCCCGCCGAGGGCATCGACCTCGAGTCCAGAATCGTCGGCGAGGACGAAGGCCTCCGGCATCGCGCGGCTCGCGGCGAGCGCCTTGATCGCCGAATTCTCCGCGAACGTTTCGCCCGTCTCCTCCGGCGCGACCCTGCCGGGCAGAGAGGTGAGATCGGTCACGGTTTCGAAATGATCCGCGAGGATGGCGCGCATTTCGCCGGTCTTGTGGGCGTTGTGGGTGGCGACGAGGAGGGTTCCGGACATTCTCGAGTGTCGCGTGGGCTCGCGGAGGTGGCAAACGGGAATGGGAATCCGGGTAACCGTCCCCTGAAAGCCGCAGGACCGGCGCCTCTGGCGTCCCCCCGGGGACTTCACCGCAGTGCCGGGATTCCCAGGAGCGCCCGCGCCTGCGTCTGGTGCGCCATCGCCTCCTCCAAGGTCGCCGCGGTGAAGGTGAGGTGCCCCATTTTTCTTCTCCGCCGGGCTTCGTGCTTGCCGTAGAGATGCAGGTGCGCCCCTGGCAGGGCGAGCACGGCGGACCAGTCGGGGGCGCCGCCGGCGTCCTCCCAGACATCGCCGAGGAGATTGAGCATCACCGCGGGGCTGTGGAGCCGGACACCCCCCGGAGGGAGGCCGCAGAGGACGCGGAGCTGCTGCTCGAACTGCGAGGTTTCGCAGGCGTCGATCGTGTGGTGGCCGGAGTTGTGGGGGCGGGGGGCCATCTCGTTGACGAGGAGCCGTCCGTCGTCGGAGAGGAAAAGCTCGACGGCGAGGAGCCCTCGGTAGTCGAGCGCGTCGGCCACGCCGAGGGCGATGGTCCGGGCTTCGTCGAGGAGTGCGGGGTCGAGCCGGGCCGGAACGATGGAGACGTCGAGGATGTGGTCGCGGTGATGGTTTTCAGCGGGGTCGTAGGCGAAGGCCCGGCCCCATCCGTCGCGGACGACGAGCACGGAGAGTTCGGCCGCGAGGGCGATCCGCTCCTCCAGCACCGCGCGGGAGGTGCCGAAGTCGGCCCAGATCGGCTCGGGATCGCTGGCGCGGGTCACGGAAAGCTGTCCTTTCCCATCGTAGCCGAATTCGGCGGTCTTCAGGATGCCGCCGTTTTCCGGCAGGCTGGCGAGGGCGGAGCGGAGCTGCGCGACGCTTTCGACGACGGAGAAGCGGGCGCAGGGGAAGCCGTTTTCCTCGAGGAAGCGCTTCTCTCGTTCGCGGTGCTGGCAGATCGAGACGGCGTCCGCGCCGGGCATCAAGGGAAGGCGTGCGGCGACGGCTTCGAGGAGGTGTCTCGGAATGTTCTCGAACTCGACCGTGGCGGCGCGGGCGCGGTCGAGAAAGGCGGCGAGCCCGGCGGGCGAATCGAAGGGTTCCTCGATCACGAAGTCGGCGACGCCGGCGGGGCCGTTGTCGGGACCGCCGACCCAGGAGACGACGCGGTAGCCCATGCGGCGGGCGGCGAGGGCGAGCATGCGCCCGAGCTGCCCACCGCCGAGGACGCCGAGAGTCGATCCCGGCAGCAGGAGGGAGGAGGAAGGCGAGCTCATTCGGCGGAATCGAGCGAAGGCGGTTCGGCGGCTTCGACCTTCGCGCGGAGGGTCTCGCGGTAGGCGTCGAGCTTGTCGGCCAGGACCGCATCCTCCATCGCCAGGGTGGCCACGGCGAAGAGCCCCGCGTTGGTGGCTCCAGCCTCCCCGATGGCGAAGGTCGCGGTGGGGATGCCCGCGGGCATCTGTACGATGGAGAGGAGCGAATCGACTCCGGCGAGGGTGCGGGACTTCACGGGCACCGCGAGGACGGGAACCGAAGTCAGGGCCGAGGCCATGCCGGGCAGGTGGGCGGCGCCGCCGGCTCCGGCGATGATGAGCTTCAGGCCACGCTCGCGGGCCGATTTCGCGTAGGAGTAGAGCAGGTCGGGAGTGCGGTGGGCGCTGACCACCTTCGTCTCGTGCGGAATGCCGAAGTCGCGAAGCACCTCGGCGGCCTTCGCGAGCGTGGGCCAGTCCGAGGCGCTGCCCATGATGATCCCGACGAGAGGCGGGGCGGAGGAGGTAGGGTCGGCCATGACGGGGTTATTTAAACCGGAGGAAAGGAGGTGTCGAGCGGGACTTGCCGGGGCGTTCGGGGTGTGTCCATGCTTGGGCTTCTTGGGAGGGCGGGTTGCCAAATTGCCTGTCCCGGTGGATCGGGCCGAATCGCGAGAGCCTTGGAACGGTCGCCGCCAGGATGCACGGATCCAGGAATCGACGACGGTGGCCATCACCTCCCCGCGTCGGTGGCGGGCATCCGTCCACGGATCAGGGGATTGGAGCGTCTGGGAGGAATTTCGCGGCCCGCCCGTGCGCCGCGGCAAAATCCAGATCGGGTCCCAGCGGGACGATGCCGCTCGGATTGATCTCGCGGTGGGTCAGGTAGTAGTGACGCTTGATGTGATCGAGGTCCACCGTCTCCGCGATGCCCGGCTGCTGATGGAGGTCGAGCAGGAAGCCCTGCAGATTCGGGTAGTCGACGATGCGGCGGAGATTGCATTTGAAATGCCCGTGATACACGGCGTCGAATCTCACGAGCGTGCAGAAGAGACGCCAATCGGCCTCGACGATGCGCGGGCCGAGCAGGTAGCGGGATTGGGAAAGCCGGACCTCGAGGGCATCGAGCGCATCGAAGAGACGCCGGGAATTCATTTCGTAGTCGTCCTGGCGCGTGGCGAACCCGCACCGGTAGACGCCGTTGTTGACCGTCCCGTAGATCCACTCGGCCAGCCTCGCGTGCTCCGGTTCGAATTCGGACGGGAAAAGGTCGCGACCGTTGCCAAGGCCGGAAAAGGCGTCGTTGAAGAGACGGCAGATGTCGTCTTCGGAATTGTTGACGATCCGTCCCGATTCCTTGTCCCACAACACGGGCACGGTGACTCGTCCGGCATAGCCGGGATCGCTTTGGCGGTAGGCCTCGCTGAGATAGTGGAAGCCATTCACGGGATCCTTCGAGCAGCCCGGGACTTCGCGGAAGGCCCAGCCCCGCTCATCGCGAAGAGGATCGAGAACCGTGAGGCCGACGGCTTCCTCGAGACCGAGGAGGCGTCGCACGATGACCGTGCGGCTCGCCCAAGGACAGGCCAGGGAGACGTAGAGATGGTAGCGATCCGGCTCCGGGGAGAGGAGGGTTTCACGAAACGCGTCCTCCTCGCGTTGGAAGCTTCCGTCCTCCGCCATCTCATCGTTGACCGGGCTGTGATCGTCGCTCATGTCCCGTTTCCTCAGGCCGTCTGCCCCGCGTGGGCGCCTTCGGCGAATTCCTCCACTGCCTTCGCGCAGAAGGCGTCGAGATCGTCGGGTTTTCGGCTCGTCACGAGCCCCTCGTCGACGTGGACTTCCTCGTCGACCCAGCGTCCGCCGGCATTGCGGATGTCCGTTTTGAGGCTCGGCCACGAGGTGAGGACGCGCCCCCGCACGACGTCGGCCTCCACGAGGGTCCACGGTCCGTGGCAGATCGCAGCGACGGGCTTGTGCTGCTCGAAGAAGCCGCGCACGAACGCGACCGCTTCTCCATGGGTCCGGAGGGTGTCCGGATTGTGGACCCCGCCCGGCAGGATGAGCCCGTCGTAATCCGCCGCCGAGACTTCGGAGATCGTCCGGTCGACGGGGAATGCGTCCCCTTTTTCCGAGTGGTGATACCCCTGCACGCTCCCGCCTTTCAGCGAGACGAGATGGGCGACGGCCCCCGCCTTTTCGACGGCTTCCTTGGGGCGGGTCAGCTCGACTTGCTCGAAGCCGTCGGTGACGAGGATGGCGATGGTCTTGTTGGTGAGATGGTGTTTTTTCATCGACTCGTTCCATCGCTGGTTGCGTGCCAGCCGCGAAGCCCCGTCCTTCCGTCCGTCCGAGGCGGAGAGTGGGCAGGTTGCATGAATCGACCTTGCAAAACGATCGGGGCCTCACCGACATGGGACGGCGGTGGGAGCATGGACAGGACGAATGCGAGCCAATGGAGGTCTTCGATCGTGGCACGCCGATGGGTGCGTGGGTCGATGCGATCCCTATTCTCTATCGAATGAACGTTTCCCTATCGTGGCCTCGCGCGGTCCGGCAAGGGAGACAACTGTGCATAATGCGCGACCGGGTGCGTGGAAATGCACGATTCCCTCCCTGAAAGGCGCTCGTTGAGGAGGTTTGGTATCGATGTTGTGATCTGATTTCCAACGGGTTGAATGTTCGTTGGATCGACGGGAACAGGCTCTGCGATGCAATCCCTGACCCGCCTGGAACCTGACGGGCGAGTGATCCGAACCTATACCCAAACCAAAAATGAAGAATCCTCGTTTGCTCCTCACTCTGTCCGCCCTGGGCATCTCCCTTCTCGCCTCGAGCTGTCAGCACCGGCATCGCCACCATGGCCATCACCATCATGGCCCCACCGCCGTCGTCACCCAGCAATACCGGCCCGGCTACGCCGTGCGGGCCCTTCCCCCCCGCTACCAGACGCTCACCTACGGAGGCAATCGCTACTACTATCACGACAACGTCTACTACCGGCCCCAGGGCCGCGGATACGTGGTGGTCGAAGATCCCCGAAGCCGCGCCACGACGAAGCCCTACCGATCCTCATGGGGTCCGTCCGGGAGTGTCGCCGTGGTCCGCACCCTGCCCAGAGGCTACCGCACGGTCAGCTACCGGGGCGCGCGCTATTATCAGCATGGCGACACGTTCTACCAACCCGTCACCGGAGGATATCGCATGGTGGCAAGCCCGTACAGCCGCCGTTGACGCTGAGAGGCGAGGGACGCTTTCCCCTCCCTTCGCACTCCCCCGGGGAAAGCGCCTCCGTCTTCACCTCCCCGTCGATCCCGGCAGGCCCGGCCGTTCCATGGGGTGGCCGATGCCGCCCGGCATCTCGCGGCCCGGTCCTGGCCGCTGTCACCGGAACCCGAAGCTGTAGAAACGCAGATCCCTTCCCCGCAGGTGGAAGCGCAACCGGATGTCGCGTCCGGCGGGCAGTTCGGCACCGCCTTTCCACGCCACCGGCACGGCGAGGCCGTCGCCGCCGGGCGGCAGGCAGTCCGCTGCGGAGAATCCGTCGAGGGCTTGTCCGGTGGCGGCATCCAGAACCTCCACGGCGAAGGCCGCCGACGGGGTGGCGAGGCCTTCGAGATTCACCGCGAGCTTCCGTCCCGCGCCGGCGGGCGAGCGGATCGGGATGGTGGTCACCGAGCCGGGTTGGGCCGTGGTACGCGGGCGGTAGAAGGTGAAGCCGTTCGCCCGGATCGTGGCCACGCCGATCTCGGTGAGGTTGTGCTCGAAGCCGTCCGTGCCCTCGCGCCGTCCGGCGGTGCCCCGGTAGTAGACGCGCAGGGTCTCGCCGTCGAACAGGGGGCTCATCTGGAAAATGTAGCCGGAATCCCAGGCCCCGGGCGGGCCGAGCGACAGGATGCGTTCGCCGTTCTTCACCCGCGAGTAGTTGAACCCGTCCCGGCTCACGGCGATGCCCACGTCGGCCAGAGGCCGCCCCTGCTGGCCGGGCCAGTAGAAGCAGAAATACAAGCCCTCGGCGTGGCGCACGATGGCCGCGTAGATTTCGTCCTCGTTCTTCCCGGCCACGGCGTCGAGGAAGATCTGGCCGCGCATGGTGTAGTCCTTGCCGGTGGTGCCGATGCGGTCCATCTCCGGCTCCTTCCCGTAGGGGTCGTCCGGGTCGAGGAGGTGCTCCAAGCCGGACCAGTGCGTCAGGTCGCGGGTCCAGATGACGCCCCAGGACCGTCCCGTCTCGGTGTAGACGCGGCTGTAGGTACGGATGGGGCGCTCGGGATCCTCCGCGTCGTAGAAGCCGGGCTGCGCGCGCTCGCGCATGGCCTCTGGCGCGGTGAGTGCCGGGCCCCGGGTCCATTGCCGGCCGTCCGGCGAATGCTCCAGCCAGTAGCTGCCTCGCGCGTCGGTGGAGAAGCCGAGGCGCAGGAATTTCTTCGCCGGGTCGTTCGCGTCCGGATTGGGGTAATGCGGAGGCGGCCTCGTCTTTTCCGAGCCTCTCCAGTAATCCAGCGGCCGGGACGGGAAACGCTCCGCCTCGGGCAGGCCGTCGGGCAGTTGGTCCACGGTTCGGAAACGGAACCCGTCGGCGCTCACCGCCCAGCCTTGCCCGCTGCCTCCCTCGCCGGACTCGAAGGCCGAGGTGTAGCCCATCACCCACGTGTCCCCGCGCTTCGTCACCGAGGGATTCAGCACGACGCGGCTCCCTTCGCCGGGGGAGAGGGAAGGTTGCCGGATCGGTTTCTCCATCTCGTTGAGGATCCGTTCGACGCCGCTCGCCTGCGCCACCTCCAAGCCGTCGAGAAAGAGCACCTCGCGCTCGTCGGCGGTGGAGAGCGAGGGAATGCGGAGCCGGTCGAAGAGGACGCGGTTTTCGCCGCCCGCCGCCGCGGCGTGGAAGAGGAGGCCCACGTCTTCCGTGTCGCTCGGGGCGAGCTTCTCCGCGTTCACCGGCAGGCGCGGCGCGTTGAAGGGGCCTCGGCATTCCTGCGTCTCGCCGAAGCCTTCGCCGGTCCAGCGCGCCCGATAGGCCCAGCGGCGCGTCTTGTTCTGCCAGAGCGCCCAGACCACGCCGTGCGGATCGCGGAAGAGCACCGGCCAGCCGAACTGCTCGATCTGGGGGAGCAAGCGCCCGGCGCCGCGCTTCGCCCACATGCCTCGCCGATGGACCGCCACCTCTTCGGGCAAAGCGAGCGTGCCGGTGCGCCAGCCATCCTCCGCCAGCACGGCGTAGCCCAGCGCCGAGGCTCCGCCGGCCCGCTGTCTCAAGTCCGTGCCGAGATCCAATGGGTGCTGGCGCAGGCCGTCGTGGTGGTAGGCGAGCAAAGGCCGTCCGTCCGCCACGATGAGGGAGGGATGGTAAGCGTATTCCCGGACCACCAGCTCAGGCGGCGACCACCGCCCGTCCGTGCCGCGCCGGGCCACCCAGATGCCGAAGTCCCGGCGGAAGGCCAGCCACACCGCGCCGTCCGGCGCCAAATCCATCACCGCGTCCTGGCTCTCGCATTCGGAGAGGGGGATCTTCCCTCCGGTGCGCTGGAGCGCGCCGAGGCCCGGGGCGGCCGCGTCGTCCTCCAGCGGTTCCAACGGTCCGGCGAACTGGCGCAGCGCTGGCAGGCCCGTGCTCCGTCCCGCCACGGTCTCGGGCTGCTCGGCGGAGAGAGACCGGTAGTAGACCGTATCGTCCTTGGCATAGCAGATCGCCACTCCTCCGGAGGCCTCGCGCAGGAGATCGCCTGCGCGGCAGGCACCCTCCACCAAGCGCGCGGGCCGGGTCCATGCCTCCGCCGAAACGAGGCGGGCGACCGCGCCGCCTTCGACCCGGGCCTTGGTGTGCCAGAGTCCGTCGGAGCGGTGGAAGACGACATGCAGATGATCGTCCCCGCCCACGACCATGCTGGCGCGGGATCCGCCGCCCTCGGCGCGCAAGACGGCGTTCTCGCCCTCCCCGACCAGCTCGAAGGCGAGGAGGTCTCCCCCGCGCGGACGATAGGGATTTTCCGTTTTGCCGGGACCGGCGGCGAGAAAGACGGAGCCGCCTTGCTCCGCCAGCACGAACCAGTTCCCGGCGGCATCCCGGGCGATCTGGCGACCGTTCCATGGCCCTGTGTCGTAAGCGGCCATGAGGCGCTCGCTCGACCCGGATTCGGCCACGACTTCGAGAGGAACGCCCGAGGGCGCGGTGCGCAAGGCGAAGGGATCCCACATGCTCTGGTAGTCCGAAGCGTCGGTGGGCCGCTCGGGCATCCGGCTGTGGATCGGATGCCCTCCGAAGTCGGCGGAGGACGCCGGGAACGCCGCCAGGAGAATGAGGGACGGAAGGGCGGAGGGACGGAGGTTCATGGAAGCGCCGATGGTTCCGCCGCGGACGCGGGGCGAATGCCGAGAGGATAACCCGGTCAGGCCACGGCGTTACAACGGAGGCCGAAACGGCTTCCCCGTGTCAGGGAAGCGAGAGCTCCAGCACCTGTCCGTCGCGGAGGAGCTGGTCGCGGAGGGACGGATAGGGGACTTCCTGAACGGAAAGGCCGGCGTCGATGGCCTGGGCGGCGGCGACGGCGCAGGCTTGTCCGAGAGCCATGAAGGTGAACTCGATGCGGATGGCGCCGTAGGCGATGTGGCTGGAGGAGGGGCAGGTGGGAGTGAGAAGGTTGATGGCCTCGGCTCGCTTCGGAACGAGGGCGCGGTAGGAGATGCCGAAGGGAATCCAGTCCCCGCCGCCGAAGACGAAGCCTTCGTTGTAGGCGCGGCCGTCCTTGACGAGGGTGCGGACGTTGTGGACGTCGGGCGGCCAGTAGGCCATTCCGACGGAGTCCTCGACGGGAACGGGGTTGTCCTTTCTGACGTGGTGCTCGGTGACGACGTAGTCGGAGACCATGCGGCGGGCGTCGCGCACGTAGAACATCCGGGGCCAGTGGCCGTTGTCCGTGAATTCGTCCTTCGGCAGCCCCCACTGCGACCAGGCCTGCTGGAGCCCTGGATCGAGTTGGCCGACTTCGGGATCGTTGGCGAGAAACCAGAAGAGGCCCTGGGTGAAATCGCGGTGGAAGTCGAGAATCCTCCGGCGCTCCTCGCGGGTGCCGCCGGGGTAGCCGTAGTTCATGCCGTTGAGGTTGTGGGAGACGGGGCTGCCGCCGTTCACATCGGCCTTCCGGTTGGGCAAGGCGGCGTGCGGTCTCGGGATCTTGCCGCCGGCTTCGAGGTAGCGCCGGTGGAGTTCGTAGTTGGCCCGGTCGTAGTTCGCGGGCTTGGGCAGCGGAAGGCGGTTGGCCGGGTCGTCGGTGAGGCAGACGCGGAAACAGTAGGCCTGGAGGCGATGGTCGCCGCTGCCGGGTTCGCCGAAGGCTTCGTCGAGCACGCCGGGAAGGGTGCCGCTGGAGGGATCGCCGGGGATGCGGTAGGGATCGACGGCGACGGCGATCTGATTGTGCGTGGTTTCTCCGCGGATCCCGTTCCTGGTTTCCTGATAGAGCGAGTTGGATTCGCGCCCGATCGTGGTGGCGACGCCCGCGGCGGCGAGGAGGTCGCCCTCGATGGTGGCGTCGATGAAGACCTTGCCTTGGAAAACACCTTTGCTGGTGGAGATGGAGACGAGCTTGGCGCCTTCCTTGGCGACTCCGGCGGCGCCTTCGTCGAGAACGGCCTCCGTCACGAGATCGATGGGATGCTCACCGAGCCAGTCGAGGATGATCCTCTCGGCGGCACTGGATTCGAAGCGCCAGAGGGCCGATTCCTTTTTCCCTTCGGCGAGCATGGCCTCGAAGGCCTCGGCCCTGCCGTAGTGCCGGGCGAGCCGGCGGTAGAATTCGAGGGCGAGACCGCCGACGGCGGGGCTGTTCCGAAAGGCCTGGTGGTTGTCGATGTCGGTACCGCCGAGTCCTTCGACGTTCATGCCGCCGATGTGGCGGGCGGGTTCGACGAGGACGACGCTCTTGCCGAGCTTGGCGGCCTGGATCGCGGCGGTGAAGCCTCCGGAGGAGCCGCCGTAGACGACGATGTCGTAGGTTTCGCCGCTGGCCAGGGTGAAGGGAAGGAGCAGGGAGAGAAGGAGAAGGGACGGTTTCATGAAGCGTCAGGAGGCGGGCGGCCCGGTCGGTGACTCGGATGGACAGGCGGGGAGGAGGAATGGGAGGTGGCGCCGACGGCAGATGGAGACCCCGGTCTCCATGAATCGCAGCCAGCATCGGCTTCCTGGGCGGCAAGCGCCACCGCCTTATCGGCGAAATCCGTCTTCCCGCGGGCGGGACAAGGAAAAGGGCGACGGCGTGCTTGTGTTTGTTAAAATTTCGAGATATTTTATAAAATTCTTTTTCCCGGAGTGCCTTCATGCAAGCGGTCCTTTCCCTTCCTCCTGTCCTGGCGAGCCTGCGTGCGGCGCTCGACCAGCCTGTCTTTCCGGGCAAGGTGGTCGTGTGGCTGCTCTTCATGCTCTCCATCGTGGGATGGGTCATGATCCTGTCGAAAGCGGTGCAGTTCCGAAGATCGCGCCGGAGCGACCACCGTTTTACCGAGCGTCTTCGCAAGTCGAAAACGACGCTGGAGGTCTACGAGGAGGGCGGACGCGAGGACGATGCTTCGCTGAAACACCTCGTCTATCAGGCGGGGGCCAGGGAAACGGCGTACCAATTGCTGGGCTCGAGGGAGCCGCAGGACTCGTTGGGAGATCGCATCCGCCAGGCGGGGAAGCTGTCCGAGCGTCAGCTCGAGCATCTGCGCGCCGCCTTCGAGACGGGGTTCCGCTCGGCCGCGGGGCGGCTCGGCGCGGGGATCGAGGGGCTGAAGCTCATCGGGACGGCGGCCCTGCTGCTTGGAGCCTTCGGATTCGCGTGGACTTTGATGAACGCGTTCGACGAGACGAAGGAGTTCGCCGAACTGGCCCCGAAAGTGGGGGGAGCCCTTGGCCATGTCGTGATCGCGCTCATGGTGGCCGGCCCTGCGATTCTGGCCCGCATGGCTTTCCTTGCGATGGCGCGGAGGAGAACGGAGGAGCTCGAGCGGTTTCGGAGCGACATCCTCCGTCTCTTCGAGCGCAGTTTCGCGGCGGCGAGGGAAGCGGTTGCCTCGGGCCGCGCTGCCGGGCCGGAGCCGGCGGCAAAGGAGGAGGCCGGGGATCCGGCCCGAAGCGGAGATGAGAGAAAGCGCTACCACTCGATCCGCGACCGTCTCCTGCGCAGCGAGCCGGACGAACCGGAGCCCACGGATCTCCGGATGAATCCCATCGCCCGCCAGACGACGGGGGGCGGATTGCGGGGATATTGATCGCTCTTCCGTGCTTGCGGCCATGAGGCTTTCCCTCCAGACCTTCTGTCTCGTTTTCGGAGTGACCTTGGTGCATCTCCTGTTCATCGCCGCGCTTTCGCCGGTGGAAACCGGAGGGAAGGATGCCGACGCGAGGCTTTCGGACGTCCCGGACGAAGGGACCGAGATGGAGGAGCCGGAGAGCGAGGTCCCTGTGGTCGAACGACGAAGGCGGGAAGAGGTTTCCGTCGATTTCTTCGACCAGCCCGCCCTGCGCCGCGAGGAGGTGGCCCTGCCGTCGCAGGAGCCCGACGCCGCATCGGAGTCGTGAGCCCCGGAGGCCGCTCCCGAAGCCGGAGGGCCTGGAGACGGCGATGGGAAACAGGGGATTTCCCGGTTCCCGCAACGGACTTCCGTCGTAGAATGCCGTCATGTCCTCTCCGCGAGTCCTCGTCGTTGGTCACGGTTATCTCGGTTCGTTCCTCGCCGAGGAGCTGAACGGAGCCGGTTTCGCCGTGGCGGCGCTGCACCGGGGGGCGGCCGTTTGCGGAGCCTACCCGGTGATTCCGGGCGATGTCGGTTCGCCGGATTCGCTGCGCGAGGCGGGAAGGCGGTTCCGGCCCGATGCCATCGTCCATTGCGCCAGTTCGAGCAGGGGAGGTGCGGAAGCCTATCGGACGGTCTTCGTCGAGGGAATCCGCCATTTGCGGGCGGTCTTTCCCGGGGTGCCGGTGTGCTTCACGAGCAGCACGAGCGTCTATGGGCAGACCGACGGCTCGTGCGTGGACGAGGCTTCCGAGACGGTTCCCGACCGGGAGACGGGCCGCCTCCTCCTCGAAGCGGAGACGCTCGCCCGCGAGGGCGGAGGGCTCGCTCTGCGTCTCGCCGGGATCTACGGTCCGGGAAGATCGGTGCATCTGAAACGGCTTTTCGACGGCACCGCCAGGATCGAGGACGTCGAGCCGAGCCGTCTTCTCAACCAGATCCATCGGGACGACGCGGCGGGCGCGATTCGCCATTTGCTGGAGTCCGCTCCCGAGATCCGTCGTGGCGGACTTTTCAATGTCGTCGACGACACACCGCTGACGCAACGCGAATGCTACGAAGGTCTGGCGGCCCGTTTCGGCCTGCCGGCCCCGCCCCTTGCCGCCCCCGATCCCGGTCGGAAGCGGGGATGGACCCACAAGGCCGTCTCGAACGCAGCGCTGCGCGCCACGGGCTGGGCACCGCGCTTTCCCTCCTTCCTCGAGGCGGTCGACCGCGACCCGCGCTTGGTCGCGTCGATCCGGGCCGAAGGCGCGCCCCGTGAATGACCCGTGACTTCTTACTTCCGCAGTCACGCCATCATTTCCCCTCCCCCCGTCCTGGGAGAGCGGGTTAAAATAGGGAGACATGAACCGATCCTGGCCACTTGCCTTGCTCGCGGGATGCCCTGCCCTTTTGTCCGTGGCTGCGGAGCAGCGGATCGACTTCAACCGCGACATCCGTCCATTGATCTCGAACCACTGCGTCGCCTGCCACGGCCCCGACGAGGAGGAGCGCAAGGCCGGACTGCGTCTTGACACGCTCGAAGGCGCGGCGGCGGATCTCGGCGGCTACGCCGCCCTCGTGCCGGGCAAGCCCGACGAAAGCGAGATGCTGCTGCGCATCCTCAGCGAGGACGAGGACGAAGTGATGCCGCCGCCGAAGAAGGGGCCGCGCTTCACTCCCGAGCAGGCGGACCTCATCCGCCGCTGGATCGCGCAGGGCGGGGAATACGACCGGCATTGGTCCTACACCCCGCCCGTGAAGCACGAAGTCCCGCCCGTCGCGGACGCCGCCTGGCCGGTCAACGAGATCGACCGCTTCCTCCTCGACCGCCTCGGCAAGGAGGGGTTGCAACCCTTGCCCGAGGCCGACCGCCGCACCCTCGCCCGCCGTCTCTCCCTCGACCTCGTCGGCCTGCCGCCAAGCTGGACGGAGGTGGAGGCCTTCGTGAAGGACGAGCGACCCGACGCCTACGAACGCTACGTCGCCTCCCTCCTGGCGAAACCCGCCTACGGCGAGCATTGGGCGCAGCTCTGGCTCGACCTCGCCCGCTACGCCGACAGCTCCGGCTACCCCAGCGACGAGCCGCGCCAGATCTGGGGGTACCGCGACTGGGTGCTCGAGGCGCTGAACCGCAACCTCTCCTTCGACCGGTTCACCATCGAGCAGGTCGCCGGCGACCTGCTCCCGAACCCGACCGAGGACCAGATCATCGCCACCGCCTTCCACCGCAACACGATGACGCAGAACGAAGGCGGTACGAGCGACGAGGAGTTCCGCATCGCCGCCGTGGTCGACCGGGTCAACACGACCCTGGCGGTGTGGATGGGCACGACGATGGCCTGTGCCCAATGTCACACCCACAAATACGACCCCATCACCCAGCACGAGTATTTCCAGATCTTCGCCATCCTCAACCAGAGCGCCGACGCCGACCGCAAGGACGAGGCGCCCTTGCATTCCTTCTTCACCCCGGCGCAGAAAGCGCAGCGGGCCGCGCTGGAAAAGGAGATCGCGGACCTGGAGAAACGCTTCGCCTCGCCCGACGCGGCCTGGCTGAGCGGGCTCGAAAGCTGGGATGCGCAGTTTCCCCGCGACCTCGCCTGGCAGCGTCCGAAGCCTGACAAAGCCGCCACCAACGCGGAGGGAGGTACGAGCGCCGGGGACGACGGCTTCGTCTCCATCGCGAAGAACGCCGAGACCGCGACCCACACGGTCGAAGTCCCTCTCGCCGGCGACTCCCTCAGCGCGGTGCGGCTGGAGACCGAACCCGCGTCCGGCTTCGGCAATTTCGTCCTCACCTCCCTGCGGGCCGAACTCGTGCCGCCGGCGGGAGCGGAGGGGCCGCGGGCGCGCTTCGTCCGGATCGAACTGCCCGGCAAGGGCAAGATCCTCCAACTCGCCGAGGTCGAGGTCTTCGGCGGAGGGACGAACCTCGCCGCGAAAGGCAAGGCGAGCCAGAGCAGCCAGTACGCCGGAGCCGCCGCCCCCCTCGCCAACGACGGCAACACCGCCGGCGACTACCAGAAAGGCTCCGTCGCCCACACCGCGCAGCAGGACGATCCCTGGTGGGAGGTCGATCTCGGCGTGGAGGCTCCGCTCGACCGTGTCGTCGTGTGGAACCGCACCGACGGTGGCACCGGCTCGCGGCTGGAAGGCTTCCGCGTCCTCGCCCTCGACGCGAAGCGCCACCCGGTGTGGAAGCAGGAATCCCTCCCCGCGCCGAAGGACAAAGCCGAATTCGCCCTCGGCGGACCCGTCCCCCTGACCTTCGCCACCGCCATCGCCGACTACGAGCAGAGCGGCTTTCCCGCTGCCTCCCTGCTCAAGACCGGCAAGGAGGCGACCGGCTGGGCCGTGGGCGGGGCGACGGACCAGGCGCACCACCTGACCCTCCTGCCCCGCGAATCCAGGAGGGTCGAGCCCGGCTCCAGACTCCGCGTCGTCCTCGAACAGAAGTCGCCGCACAAGAACCATGTCCTCGGACGCTTCCGGCTCGGCTATACCGGCGACGCGCGGGTCGCCAGAGTCGTCGCCACACCGGCGGACGTGCTCGCCGCCTTGCAGAAACCCGCCGCCGGACGCAGCGAGGCGGAAGCGAAGCGCCTCGCCGATCACTATGTCCGCACCCTCGCTCCTGAAAGCGCGAAGGAGCGCGCCCGCCTCCCCGCGGCCGAACGCGAGCTGGAGGCGATCAAGCCCGCGACCGTGCCCGTCATGCAGGAACTCGCGGAGAAGGACCGTCGCGAGACCAAGGTGCAGATCCGCGGCAACTGGCAGAACCTCGGCGACACCGTCGAGCCGGGCGTGCCCGCCGCCTTCCACCCCTTCCCTGACAAGGCACCGAAAAACCGTCTCGGCCTTGCCCGGTGGCTCGTCAGCCGGGACAACCCCCTCACCGCCCGCGTCGTCGTGAACCGCCATTGGGAGGCCATCTTCGGCACCGGCATCGTCTCGACGAGCGAGGAGTTCGGCTCGCAGGGCGAGCTGCCCTTCCACCCCGAGCTGCTCGACTGGCTCGCCGTCGATTTCATGGAGCACGGCTGGGACGTGAAGCGCCTCCTCGCCCAGCTCGTCTCGACCCGCGCCTACCGCCAGGTTTCGCACGTCTCCCCCGAATTGGAGGAGCGCGATCCCGACAACCGCCTCCTCGCCCGCGGCCCGCGCTTCCGTCCCACCGGGGAGCTCCTCCGGGATCAGGCTCTTGCCGTGGGCGGGCTCCTCAGCGCGAAGATCGGCGGCCCTTCGGTCCGCCCCATGGCCCCGAACCTCGGCCTGAACACCGCCTTCGGACGCAGCAACGACTGGACCACGAGCGAGGGCGAGGATCGCCACCGCCGCAGTGTCTACACCGAGGTACGGCGCAACGGTCCCTACGCCAGCTTCAGCACCTTCGACGCGCCCAACCGCGAGGTCTGCACGATCCGCCGCGGGCGGACGAACACGCCCCTGCAGGCCTTCGTGACGATGAACGATCCCGTCTTCGTCGAGGCGGCGCAGGCCCTCGCCCGCCGTCTCGACGCCGAGGTGAAAGGCGGAGGCCCCGCCGCGAAGATCCGCCACGCCTACCGCCTCGGCCTCGCCCGCGATCCCGACGAGAGCGAGGTCGCCACCTTGGCCAGGCTGCACGAGGAGGCCCTCGCCGTCTTTCAATCCGATCCGGAATCCGCGAAGAGATTGGCGACCGAACCCATCGGCCCGGCACCGGAGGGCCTGGAAGCGGCCGAGTTGGCCGCCTGGACCGCCACGGCGAACGTGATCATGAACTTGGACGAGTTTTTGATGCGGCCCTGAGGGGGGATTTGATGAAGAGTGGACCACGAATGACACGGATGAATACAGATTCGGCGATCGTCGCCGCACCGGGAATCTGTAGCCGAGGTCATCGACCTCGGACGAGCGTCGAAGGGGCGTCCATTGGTCGCGGCTGCAAGGTGGAGCCGGCGAACGGGAGAACTCTGTCCGACAATGGCAGGCGCGACTGCTGGCGAATCAGGCAACCGGCCAGCCTTTACCTCTGCCTCGTTCTGTTCGCTGCCTCCGCGCACGCGCAAACCAGCCTTCTGAGGGTCGCCGATTTCGAGACGGGCGACCTCTCGCAGCTTCGCACGCAGAAAGCGCAGGCCGACTCGCTGACCCTCGTGACCTCGCCGGTGCGGGCGGGCAGGCACGCGGCCCGGACCCTGCTGCGTGCCAGCGACCCGGAGGTGAACGGGGGACAGCGGGCGGAATTCTCGGACAGCCCGAAGGAGACGAGGATCGAGATGGAAAAGGATTACTGGTACGGGTTGAGCATCTTCATTCCCGGAGATTTCACAGCCCCCGCCAAGTCCAATGCGGTGCTCTTTCAATGGCATACCCAGCAAAGCGGCCCCAGCCCGGTGCTGGCGATCCGCGCCGGGAACGGCAACTGGATCCTCACCGGCAATGCGACGGAGAAGAAGCGCGTTCTAGCGAGGATTCCGTTCGAGAAAGACCGTTGGACGGACTGGGTGGTGCATGTGCGCTGGTCGGCGGAGAGCAAGGGCTTCTGGACGATCTGGAAGGACGGCGTGGAAGTGGTGAACGAGCGCGACATCGTCACGCAATATCCCGAAGCGCTCGGGCCCTATGCGAAGTTCGGCCAGTATCACAGCGTCGGCGAGGTATCGCAGAACATCGTCTATTTCGACGAGTATCGCTTGGCCGGTCCCGATGGAAGCTATGCCGCAGTAGCGCCACCGGATGGCCCAACGCCGGAAGGCACGCATGCTCTCCCCAACCCACGCCCTGCAACCCCCTGATACGGGCAGCGCCCGTTCGCTCTGAAAAGCCTTTTCCTTTCACCTTCCCACCTTTCGCCGGGGCGCAGCCCCATCCTCCCCATGAACCCCCTCCGTGAAGCCCAACTCCAGTTCGCCACCCGCCGGCAGTTCCTCGGCACGGCGGGACAGCTCAGCCTCGGCGCCATCGCGATGCAGGCGATGAACGGTCCCGCCCGCGCCGCCTACGGCGACAATCCCCTCGCGCCGCGCCGATCGCAGTTCGGCGCGAAGGCGAAGCGCGTCATCTACCTGCACATGTCCGGCGCGCCGCCGCACCTCGACCTCTTCGACTACAAGCCCGAGCTGGTGAAGCACGACGGGCAGGACTGTCCCCAGTCCGTCCTCGAAGGGCGGACCTTCGCCTTCACCACCGGCGTGCCGAAGCTGATGGGCACGCCGCGGAAGTTCGCGCGACATGGCAAGGCCGGGATGTGGATGAGCGACGCCGCGCCGAACTTCCACACCCTCGCCGACGACATCTGCCTGGTGCGCTCGATGCACACGAGCCAGTTCAACCACGCCCCCGCCGAACTGCTCCTCTTCACCGGCTTCGAGCGTCAGGGGCGGCCCTCGATGGGTTCGTGGGCGACCTACGGACTCGGCTCGGAGAACGAGAACCTGCCCGGCTTCGTCGTCATGATCTCCAGCGGCGTCCAGCCGAGCGGCGGCCAGGGCTGCTGGGGCAGCGGCTTCATCCCCTCGGTCTTCCAAGGCGTGCAGTGCCGCTCCAAGGGCGATCCCGTCCTCTTCGTCTCGGACCCCGCCGGGATGAGCCGCGAGCTGCGGCGCAAGACCCTCGACGCCCTCCGCGAACTGAACGAGAGGCAGGGCGCCGAACTCGGGCACCCCGAGACCGTCACCCGCATCGCCCAGTACGAGCTCGCCTACCGCATGCAGACGAGCGTGCCCGGCGTGATGGACATCTCGAAAGAACCGCGGCAGGTCCTCGACGACTACGGGGCCAAGCCCGGCGAGGCGAGCTTCGCGAACAACTGTCTCCTCGCCCGCCGTCTCGTCGAGCAGGGGGTGCGTTTCGTGCAGCTCTTCGACTGGGGCTGGGATTTCCACGGCACCAGCGCCGACACGGGGATCACCGACGGCCTCACCAAGAAGATGGCCGCCACCGACAAGCCCGTCGCCGCCTTGATCCGCGACCTGAAGCAGCGCGGCCTGCTGGAGGACACCCTCGTGGTCTGGGGGGGCGAGTTCGGCCGCACGCCCTTCCGCGAAGGCCGCACCGCCGCGAGCGACGTCCTCGGGCGCGACCACTATCCCGACTGCTTCACGATCTGGATGGCCGGGGGCGGGGTGAAGGCGGGCTTCGACTACGGCTCGACCGACGAGCTCGGCTTCGCTATCGCCGAGAAGCCCGTCCATGTTCATGATTTGCAGGCGACGATCCTGCACCTGCTGGGCTTCGACCACGAGAAGCTGATCTACCGGTTCCAGGGACGCGACTACCGCCTCACCGACGTGCATGGGCATGTTGTGGAGGATTTGCTGGTGTGAGAGTCACGGATCGAACGAGGCAAATCCTATCGGCTTTGCACTTCAGTCTTAAATTTTGGCCTGCGAGCCGCGATTCAAATGCGGCCGCCCATTGTCTTCCCATCTAATCTTGTTCTGCTTGATTGTTCTTGCGAGTGATCTCTGTCAAATAGAACTCGACGTTATCGACGAGCTTCCTCATGACTTTTGGTAGATACTCCACGAATCGATCTGTATCCACATCTTCGTGAGGATATTGGTGGTAATTGTGCAAGTATCCAACAATCTCTTGGCGTTGTTCGTCTGTAAGCTTCGAAAACGGGTCAACCGTCGCGTGATCGTGGGCGTCGGACAGATGAATCAGCTTGCATCCAAACGAGTATATGACTCGAACCCATCCGCCAATCGACTTCGCAATGTCGACCATCTCTCGATCCGTTATCCTAGCTTGGCGGCCATGGCTAGTAACTCGTGTCCACTGGCGACCATTAACCGAGTCCGACATCAAGGCGTGCGCTTTGGGGGATGACATGTCTATTTCGTCTAAATATGCCACCCTCACGAGCGAGTCGAGTTCCTGACGGAGCAAGCCAACCGCAACACCGAACGAACCAGCAGCAAGAAGGGGAGGAATAGATTGAAAATGTTCTTGAGAGCGAGCTCTAACCTGCCGACAGAATATCTCAATGTCATCGTCCATAGGCGAATTTTCTAGCAGAATAGGTTGATCATCCATCTGTGCGCCGTAACCGATATGCAACTTATAGTTGCTCAGCGAGATCAAAAGTCTCCGATGGCCCCGCCGTTTCCCTTTCCTTTTAACGGGTCGGGACGACCTCTCAAAGGAGAAAATGCTCGTCGCAATCCCAAAAGCAGAAGTGCCCTCGCTCCCTTGCTTTTCACCCGAAAAGATTGACGGCATAAGCGCTCTTGTGGACAATCGTAACAGCCCCCCATCCAGCCATGCTTCGAACCCTAACCCTCACCTTCATTCTTCTGCTCCTAACCTCCACCTCCCTCCGGGCCGAGCGACCGAATATCGTCTTCATCTTCTCCGACGACCACGCCCAGCACGCCATCTCGGCCTACGGCTCGAAGGTGAACGAGACGCCCCACATCGACCGTCTCGCCGAGAGGGGAGCGCGCTTCGCGAACTCCTTCGTCACCAATTCCATCTGCACGCCGAGCCGCGCCACCCTGCTCACCGGGCAGTATTCGCACCGCAACGGCGTGCCGGTCTTCAACCGCTTCGACGGCAGCCGCGACCACGTCGCGAAGCACCTCCAGGCCGGAGGCTACCACACGGGCGTCATCGGCAAATGGCACCTCGGCAGCGACCCCACCGGCTTCGACCGCTGGATCGTGCTGCCGGGGCAGGGCGCCTACTGGGATCCGACTTTCCTCGTCTCTGGAAGGAAGTTCTCCATCGAGGGGCATTGCACGGACGTCACCACCGATCTCGGCATCGAATGGATCCGGACCCGGCCGAAGGACAAGCCCTTCTTCCTCATGCTGCACCAGAAGGCGCCGCACCGCTCCTGGGAGCCCGCCGAGCGCCATGTCGAGAGGTTCAAGGACAAGATCATCCCCCAACCCGAGACGCTGTGGGACGACTACGCCACCCGACCCACCGCGCTGCCGGTCAACGAGCAGACGGTGGCGAGGGATCTCACCCGCCGCGACCTGAAGCTGACTCCGCCCGACGGCCTCAAAGGTCCCGAGCTGCGCCAGTGGATGCAGGTAAAACCGATGGAACTTGAAGTGAACGGCAGGCTGCTCACAGGCAAGGAACTCGTGGAATGGAAATACCAGCGCTACATGCAGGACTACCTCGCCTGCGTGCAGGGCGTGGACGACGGCGTGGGCAAGGTGCTCGACTACCTCGACGAAAGCGGTCTCGCGGGGAGCACCATCGTCATCTACTCCGCCGACAACGGCTGGTACCTCGGCGACCTCGGCCTCTACGACAAGCGCTTCATGTACGAGCCCGGCCTGCGCGTTCCCCTGCTCGCCGCAGGTCCCGGCATCAGGCCGGGCATCGTGCCCGAGCCGTTCGTGGCGAACATCGATCTCGCCCCCACCTTCCTCGACCTCGCCGGCCTGCCGGTGCCCGATTTCATGCAGGGCCGCTCCTTCGCGCCCCTGCTCCGCGGCGAGGCGCCGCCGGACTGGCGGAGTTCCGTCTACTACCGCTACTACCACGATCCCGGCCACCACAACACCGCGGCCCACTACGGCGTCCGCACCACGACCCACAAGCTCATCCACTACTGGAAGAAGAACGCCTACGAGCTCTTCGATCTCGTCGCCGACCCGACCGAGCAGCACAACCTGCTGCATTCGCCCGAAGAGGCGAAAAAGCCCGAAATCGCCGCCAAGTTCGTGGAGCTGAAAGACGAACTCGCGCGCCTGCAGAAGGAATACCAGGACGACGGCCTCTACGCCGATCCCGCCACCTGGCCGCAAGGCGGCGCCGACGGTCCTTTCGATGCCTACGAATCCATCGGCGTCCGGACCGTGTCCGAGGCGATCGAAGCGACTGCCGGTGGTTGATGCGGACGCGGGTATTCTGCCCGCCGTCGAAAAGCCATGGCGGCAAAGCCATGGGAGAAGGAACGGGCCGGGTCCTTTGCGCCCCTTTTCCCTCGTCCGCTCAGCGCGAGGAGAATTCGAACCGCAAAGGCGAATCGCCACCGACCTCCACGGCGATCGGGGCTCCGCCGGGCTTCAGCGACTCGAGCTGCACGACGCGGTCTTCGCCCGCTCCGGTCGCCTCCCAGATGCTGCCTTCGAATCTCAGGGTGGCCTGGCCCGCGACGGGGCCTTCGCCTTCCTTGGCGGAGAACCTGCCGTTGCGCACGCGCACCGTCGTGACGGGCAGGTTGGCGTCTTCGGGATGGAAGGAGAGCGCGCCCCAGCTCACCGGTTGGCCGTCGAGGAGAACCTCGCCCGAGACCGCCGCACGCGGCTGGGCCGGGGCGAAGAAGAAGCGCGAACGGAGCCATTCGGAGAGATGGCCCGACCAGGTGCCGAGCACGGGATCGGCGAGATACAGTCCCACGCCGTGGGGACCGGCCTCGTAGACGTGCATCTCGGCGGGCACTTTCCTCGCGCGCAGGGCGAGATAGAAGCGCACCGCGTTCTCCGCGGGCACGGCGGTGTCGGCGTCGGTCTGGAAGAGGAAGGTGGGCGGGGTCTTGTCGGTGACGTTGAGATCGGAGGAGAGCTTCTTCGCCCATTCGTCGTCTCCCTCCCGATCGGGTCCGAGGAGGTTCTTGCGCGAACCGCCGTGGGTCACGGCGCGGTCGAGGCTGATCACCGGGTAGCAGAGGATGGCGAAGTCGGGCCGGGCGCTGGCCTCGTCGATGGCGTCGGAGGCCTCGTAGGCCTTCTCCTCGAAGAGGGTCGCGGCCATGCTGGCGAGGTGGCCTCCGGCGGAGAAGCCCATCACGGCGATGCGGTTCGGGTCGAGATCGTAGTCGGCGGCGTGGGCGCGCACCCAGCGGATCGCGCGCTGCACGTCGGCGAGCTGGGTCGGGTAATGGTGTCCCTGGCTGCCGAGACGGTAGTGGAGGACGAAGGCGGAGACCCCTTGCCCGTTGAACCACTGAGCAGGTTGATGCCCCTCGTGATCCTTCGCCAATCCGCCGTATCCCCCGCCCGGACAGACCACGACGGCGGCTCCGGTGTGGCCGTCCGTGCCCTTCGTGGCGTAGAGATGGAGCGAGGGCGAACCGGTTTCGGCGTCGACGGGGAGGGCGTAGGGCGTCCTGCCTTCGGGCCAGAGAGGCACTGACTCCTGGGCGGCGGCGAAGCCTGACAAAGCGGCCAGCAGAAGGGCGGGAAGGATTTTCATGGTCGTGCGGGGATGGGGGCGGAAGGAGACCGCGAAGAGGCGGACGGTGGAAGGTTGGCATCAACCCGGACCCGGCGCAACGCGGAACAAGACCTCTCCCCGATGTCTTCTCCTTGCCTTTCTCCAGCGCTTCCTTGTCGCCAGGCGCTCATCCTTTGGGAGACGGCTCCCCGGCTTCCGCAAAGACCGGCCGCTTCCAGATCGGGACCGTCGCCTTGATGCGCTTCAGGTATTCGCGGCAGATCTCGAAGGCTTCGGCGCTGTGTTTCGTCCGCACGCGGATGAGAAGCGACGCTTCACCCGCCGGAACGTAGCCGACGACGTGATGGACCTCGGCAAAATGGCCGGGATATTCCCGCGCCATCGCTTCTCCGATGCGGTCCAGCTCCTTCAGCGCCATCGACTCGTAGTGGCTGTAGTCGATCCCGGCGAGGGGACGCCCCTCCTCGAGATCCCGCACGACGCCGTGGAAGCGCAGGTCCGCGCCGTGCCGGGTCGACGGGGACAGCTCCGCCTCGACGGCCGCGGCCGACCGGCCGGAGATCGATGCGGTGAAATGAGGGCTTGCCATTGCGGAATAGTGGATAGGCTTCCCTCTTCCAATATTCCAAAGACAATTCAATGAGCAAAAGCGATTTCGGTTTGATTGGCCTCGCCGTGATGGGGCAGAACTTGGTGCTGAACGTGGAGAGCCGTGGCTTCCGCGTCTCCGTCTACAACCGCACCACCTCGGTGACGGATCAGTTCATCGCCGAGAACCCCGGCAAGAACCTGCATGGCTTCGCCACGCTGGAGGAGTTCGTCGCCAGCATCGAGCGCCCGCGCAAGATCATGATGCTGGTCCAGTCCAAGGCCGGGGCCAATCCCGCCGACCGCGACGCCGTCGACGCGGTGATCGACTCGCTCGTGCCGCTCCTCGAGCCCGGCGACCTCATCATCGACGGGGGCAACACCTACTTCATCCACACCGAGCGCCGCTCCAAGGAACT
The DNA here is from genome assembly GCA_037190325.1 of Verrucomicrobiales bacterium. GTDB lineage: Bacteria > Verrucomicrobiota > Verrucomicrobiia > Verrucomicrobiales > DEV007 > Arctic95D-9. Next base: position 55,916 of record JBBCIU010000002.1, read on the forward strand.
CGAGGCGAAGGGCCTTCTCTTCATCGGCACCGGCGTCTCCGGCGGCGAGGAGGGCGCGCGCAAGGGCCCCGCGATCATGCCCGGCGGCCCCGCGAGCAGCTGGGAGCTCATCCAGCCCATCTTCGAGTCCATCTCCGCCAAGGTGAACGGCGATCCCTGCGTCACCCACATCGGCACGGGCGGCGCGGGCCACTACGTGAAGATGGTCCACAACGGGATCGAGTACGGCGACATGCAGCTCATCTGCGAGGCCTACCAGATCTTCAAGACGGCCGGCTTCACCACCGAGGAGATGGCCGCGATCTTCGACGAGTGGAACCAGGGCGATCTCGAGAGCTACCTCATCCAGATCACGAGCAAGATCTTCACGATCCGCGACAAGGAGACCGGCGAACCGGTCGTCGAGCTCATCCTCGACAAGGCCGGGCAGAAGGGCACGGGCCGCTGGACCGTGATGAACGCGGCGGACAACACCGTCGTCATCTCCACGATCAACGCCGCGGTGGAGGCGCGCATCCTCTCCTCGATGCGCAACCAGCGCCTCGTCGCCGCCGACCAGTTCGCCGGACCGACCCCGAAGATCGACCTGCCCAAGGACGTCCTCGTCCAGAAGGTCCACGACGCCCTCTACGCCTCGAAGATCATCTCCTACGCCCAGGGGCTGGATCTCATCAAGAAAGTCGGCGAGGCGCACCAGTGGGGGCTGAACCTCGGCAACATCGCCCGCATCTGGCGCGGCGGCTGCATCATCCGGGCCCGCTTCCTCAACCGCATCACCGAGGCCTACGAGCGCGATCCGAACCTCGTGAACCTGATGCTCGACCCCTTCTTCAAGGACATCCTCAACCGCAACCAGGCCGACTGGCGCGAGATCGTCGCCCTCGGCGTGACCAACGGCATCCCGATCCCGGCCTTCAGCGCCTCGCTCGGCTACTACGACAGCTACCGCGCCGCCCGCCTCCCCGCGAACCTGCTCCAGGCGCAGCGCGACTTCTTCGGGGCGCACACCTACGAGCGCACCGACAAGCCCGAGGGCGAGTTCTTCCACACGGAGTGGCCCGAGGTCGTCAACGATTGACCGGCCGGAGCCTCCGGTTTCCGGAACGCGAAAGGGAGACCGCGAGGTCTCCCTTTTTTTGCGCCGTTCCATGATCAGGCCATAGCCAGCCAGCACTGGTTTCTGATAAAAGAAGACCCTCCCGCGCGTGTCGCGGCTTTTTTCGGATTCTTTGTTTGGTTCAGAGGTGGCGAAGGGGCGGAGAGCGTTCTCCGTCCCTTCGCTTTTTGGCAGAGATTCACTCAGAGGATGGCCTCCTCGCCGAGATCCTCGGTCTCCGTCGGCTGGTCGGTCTTCTCCGGCGTTGCTTCGGGCGGATCGGGCAGGCGAATTTCGAGATTGTCGAGCTTCATCGTCTCCAATTGCTTGCGCGCCTCCTCGGGAAGACTCTCGACGCCCTTCTCCGGATCGAAGGCGCCGTCGTAGACGACGCGGCCGTCGGCGTCTTCGATCACGAGCCGGTGCTCGTCGTCTTTCCGGGTCAGAGTCAGGGCGCCCTGCTCGTTGTCGATTTCGAGAACGCCTTCGGTGCCGAAGACGCGAAGGGGAAAGCCGGGATTCACGCTGAGGCCGGGCGGACGGCCGCTGGGGCGGCGGGGCGCGGGGCGGGTTTCGAGGTTCTTCGGCTCCCGCTCCTTCGGCTGGGCACGGTGGCGCTCCGCCCAGTCCTGGCGCCGGCGGAGGAAATCGTCCTGCTGGCGGCGGATCCGCTCCTGCCAGTCCGGCATGTTCTCTCCGGGACGGCGAGGATTGGAAAACCCCTGGCGGGACGGACCGGGCCGGACCCAGGGATCGAACGCCTCGGCGTCGGTCTCGCCGAGAACGATGTCGACGGCTTCCTCACGGCCCTTCCGAATGAGAGCGAGGGGGACTTTGTCTCCGCTCGCCTTCGAGCGGACGAGGAGGGAGAGGTGTTCGGGAGAAATGAGCCGCTGGTCTTCGAAGCGCAGTACGATATCTCTGGCCCGCAACCCGGCCTTGGCGGCGGGGGAGCCGGGCATCACCTCGACGATCTGGATGCCGAAGCCCTCGGGAATTTCGAGATGGTCGCGAAGGGAGGAGTTCACCGGTTCGGTGGCGATGCCCATCCAGGCGCGTTTCTGGCCGGTGGCACGCTTCGAGGGCGGCCTTTCGGCGCTGTCTTCCGACGCCGCGTCTTTTCGGGGAGACGGTTTCCTCGGAGGAGCTTCGGGCCGACGGGGCTTTGGCGGAGGCGAGACTTCGTCGGACGGATCGTTTGGAAGGGGCGCCGGTGCCTCGGGCGGGGCGGGGCGTTCGACCTCGGCTTGAAGCGAAAGGCCGAGCAGTACGGCGGTGGCGGCGACGGCGAGAATCGGTACGTGGCGTTTCATGGGAGTGGGGTGGATTCGGATGGGAAGTTCCGCGGGCGGAACCTCAGTGGGTTCGCAACGGCACGACGACCTCCTCGCTGCGCGGCTGGAAGAAGCGGATGTTGGTCCCGCTCTCGGGATCGTGCCAGTGGTAGGCGTCGCGGTAGTCGATGCGAAGGCGCTCGCGGGGACCCTCCTCCGTTTCGACGACTCCGTTGGAGGAGGAATTGACGACGATCCCGTGGGAGGAGACGGGGAGGAAGCGGGAATCGGCCGATTCGCCCGAGGGGGGGCGGCCGGTCGCGCGATCGGGATGGGATGCCGTCTCCGCAAGGGCGGGCGGGGACGCATCGGCGCGAAGCCGTTCACCGTAGCGGAAGAGGGCGAAGCCGAAGCTCGCCATCGTGCAGACGAGGACGAAGGGGACGACACGGCCCCATTGGGGGCGCGCCGGCCTCCGGTCGTCATCGACGGTGGCCTGCTCGCTCGCGTGGCGGAGGAGGTCGACGGTCCGGCCGACGTCGAGAGGCGTGGGCACGAGCTGCCGCAGCAACCTCTCGAGTTCTTCATCGTCGCCGTGTCTGCCGGGATTCTCGCTCATCCTTCATCCGGTAGAGCGAAACGGGGCGCGACTTCTGTCTAATTCTCCCTTACGAAATGGGAAGAACGGCCTGCCTGAACCGATGCGGAAGCGGGAGTGGCACGGAAAACGGGACGGGCCGTGATGCGTTTGTGCCTTTTTGTGGCCTAGCTCCTAGCTCCTAGCTCCTGACTCTTTGTCCCGTGCAGGCGCTTCTGCCAGCGCGTGATCTGCGATCCGACGTTCGCGGGAGAGGGAGCGCCGATGCCTTTGCGGGCTTTCAGGGCGGTCTTGAGGTCGAGCACCCTGAAGACGTCGGCCTCGAAGGCGGGGGAGAACCGCCGGTATTCCTCGAGCGTCATGTCCGGGAAATCCCGTTTCTCCTGCAGGCTGTAGGCAGTGAGCTTGCCGATGACTTCGTGGGCGTCGCGGAAGGGGACACCGCGCAGGACGAGGTAGTCGGCGAGATCCGTGGCGAGGAGGAAGGGGTCGGAGGCGGCGCGGAGGGTGCGGTCCTCGCGCACCTTCGCCGCGGCCATCATCTCGGCGAAGACCTCGAGGGCGAGCTTGATCTGGTCGATGGAGTCGAAGAGCGGCTCCTTGTCCTCCTGCAGGTCGCGGTTGTAGGTCATGGGCAGGCCCTTGATCGTGGTCAGCAGGGAGACGAGATTGCCGACGAGCCGTCCGGTCTTCCCGCGCGTCAGTTCGGCCACGTCGGGGTTCTTCTTCTGCGGCATCAGGCTCGATCCGGTGGTGTGCGCGTCGCTCAGCTCGATGAAGCCGAACTCGGCGCTGGCCCAGAGGATCACGTCCTCGCTGAGGCGCGAGAGATGCACGCCGGCCATGGCGATGACGAAGAGCAGCTCGGCGACGAAGTCGCGGTCGCTCACCGCGTCCATGCTGTTCTGCGTCACGGCGGGGAACCCGAGCTTCTCCGCGACGAGCTTGCGGTTCAGCACGATGGTCGAGCCGGCGAGCGCGCCCGATCCGAGGGGCATCACGTCGATCCGGCGGTAGGCGTCGCGGAGCCGCTCCTTGTCGCGCTCCAGCATCTCCAGGTAGGCGAGGAGGTGGTGGGCGAAGAGGACGGGCTGGCCCCGCTGGAGGTGGGTGTAGCCCGGCACCACGGCGGAGGGATGGTTCACCGCGAGGGTGAGGAGGGCGTCCTGCAGGGTGGCGAGACGCTGGTGGATCGCCTTCGCTTCGCCGCGGCAGTAGAGGCGCACGTCGAGGGCGACCTGGTCGTTCCGGCTGCGGGCGGTGTGGAGCTTCGCCCCGGCGGCCCCGATCTTCTCGGTCAGGGCCCGCTCGATGTTCATGTGGATGTCCTCGAGGCTCGTCTTGAAGCGGAACTCGCCGGCTTCGATCTCGCGCCGGATCTCCTGGAGCCCCTTCACGATGGCGCGCTCCTCCTTCGGCGTGAGGATGCCCGCCTCGAGAAGGGCGGCGGCATGGGCGATGGAGCCCTCGATGTCGCAGGCGTAGAGCCGCCAATCGTAGGAGATCGACTCGCCGTAGCGCTGTACGAGGTTGGAGGTTTCGGTCTGGAATCTGCCTTTCCACATGGCTCTGTGCTTCGCGCGGAGATGCGCCTCCGGCAAGCGGGAATTTCGCGTCCTCCTGTCGGCGTCTCTGCGGCCCCGCGGCCGTTCAGGTTCTCTTCTGGAGGCGCTGCTGGATCAGGTTGCCGCAGACGCCCTCCTGGCGGAGGCGGTCGCAGCAGGCCTCGATCCGCATCGACTTCATGCTGGGGCGGAAGCCGAGGCGGCGCGTGAGGCAGTCGATGAGCACGGCGACGTTGTCGTCCTCGAACTCGATCACCTTGCCGCAATCGACGCAGATGAGGTGGTTGTGGTCGGGCGAATCGAGGAAGTTGGGATCGTAGACGCGCTCGTCGCGGCCGAGGTCGATCTCCCGCAGCAGCCCGCACTCCACCAGCAGGGCGATGGTGCGGTAGAGCGTCGCCCGCGAGGTCTTCGGGTCGAGGGTGCGGGCCTTGGCCAGCAGCTCCTCCGCCGTGAAGTGGTCGTCGCTGGCGAAGGCCGCCTCGATGATGACGTCGCGCTGCTCCGTCCGGCGCATGCCCTTCTGGCGGATGTAGGCGTCGAAGCGCTCTTTGACTTCCGGGTTCATCGTTCGGTCGTTTCCAAAAACGGGGATGGCGGATGGCGGTGCCTAGGAGTATCCTTCGGGCCGCGTTGCTTCCGTCATGCCGTTGCCATCCGATTCCTTTATTCGATTCGAGCCGATTTATCAAACCCGAGTTTGGGGCGGACGGCTTCTGGAGACCCGTTTGGGGCGCATTCTGCCCGATCCTGGCCTGCCTTACGGCGAATCCTGGGAGATTTCGGGACGGGAGGAAGCCGACTGCCGCGTCATTGGCGGCTCCTTCGACGGACGACGCCTGTCCGAGCTCTGGGCCGACCCCGCGCTGCGCCGTGCCCTTTTTGGCGAAGAGGCGCCCGAGGCGGAGCGCTTTCCCCTTCTCTGCAAGATCCTCGATGCCCGGGAGAAGCTCTCGGTCCAGGTCCACCCGCCCGCGTCCGTTGCGGGCGAACTCGGAGGCGAGCCGAAGACCGAAGTCTGGTACATCGCCCACGCCGAACCCGGGGCAGTTCTCTACGTCGGGGTCGTCGAGGGTGTCGACGAGGGCCGTTTCCGCGAGGCGATCGCGGCGGGCGAGGTGGAACGCTGCATCCACGCCCTGCCCGTCGGAAAAGGACAGCACCTCTTCATTCCGAGCGGCCGACTTCACGCCATCGGCGCGGGCCTGCTCATCTACGAGATCCAGCAGAGCTCCGACACGACCTACCGCGTCTACGACTGGAACCGTCCCGGGATCGACGGGAAGCCCCGCGATCTGCATATCGAGGAATCGCTGAAGTGCATCGACTTCACCGACACGGCGCCCGCGATGGGCGAGGCCGATGGGGAACTGCTCGTCCATTGCGGGCATTTCCGGTTGGAAAGGCACCGCTTCGCGGCGGGGACGCCGCTCGCCGAAGCCGTCAGGGGCCGCTTCGCCATCGTCACCGTCGTCGAGGGTGGAATCGGGGACGGAACGGCGCGTTTCGGAGAAGGCGACTTCTTCCTCGTGCCGCCCGATGGCGGAGAGGGGTTGCGGTCGGAAGGCGACGCCGAGGTGCTGGCGACGACCTGGGGTTGAGCGACGGCGGTCCGACTTTCCGCGGTCTCCGGCGCGACTCTGTCGGCCGTGGAGATTTTACAACTTCCTTGCAAACGGGCCGTCCGAAGGCGTGTAGCGTGAGGGCATGAGTGCGATCAAAGCCATCCTGGTTCTGTTTTCAGCCGCCGTCCTCCTGTCGTCGCCTGCGCAGGGCATCCAGCTCGTGAAATTCTCCGACGAGAAGCGCTTCCTCTTCTTCGCCGTCCTCGAAGGTCTCTACAACGACGGCCTGTCCGACACGTCGGTGTCCAGCATCATGGGGGAGAACATGACGGACCATTTCATCATCGCCTGTCCGATCTGTGTCACGGCCCACGAGGCGCTCGAGGTCTATCGGGATGCTCCAGCCTTCATCGGGAAGAAGCACAAGGTCAAAGGCTTCGGTCCGGGCCTCGCGGTGGAAGAGCGGAAGGCCCTCGCGGGCGATCCGGAGGAACGGCGGCAGCAGATCCGCGCCCTGATCCACCGCTGGGTCGAGGCCCGCTTCGCGGAGATGGATTGGCCGGAGGAACGCGAGGCCTCCATGCGCGAGGCGATCCGCCGGATGAGCGAGGAAGGGGCGAAGGCCTTGGAGCACCTGAAGAAAGGCGGAGCGGGCGAGGACCTCGCGGAAATCTATGCGGATTGGGAGTTCTGCCCGTCGTGCAGCGGGGCGACCTGGCACGAGGCGGAGGCGCGTTGAACGCTCAAACCACCCGGTGCCGCGTCAGGTCCTGGGTGTCGATCATCCCCACGGGAACCTGTGCCTCGTCCACGACGACGAGGTCGTCGATGCGGTGCTCCTCGAGGAGGCGCAGGACCTCGCCGACGAGCTTGTCCTTGAGGACGTGCTTGGGATTCCGCGTCATGCGGTCGCCGACGGGCTCGTTGCCGATCCCGGCCCCGCCCGACTGGAAGGCGCGGGCGAAGTCTCCCTGGGTGAAGATCCCCGCGAGAGCTCCGTCCTCTCCGGCGACGACGACGGCCCCGGCGCGGGCGGCGGTCATGCGCGGGATGACCTCGCGGATGGGCATTCCCGGAGCCACGACGACGAAATCGGCCCCGCGGCGCATGATGTCCCCCGCCCGAAGGAGAAGGGCCCGGCCGAGGGAACCGCCGGGATGCAGTTCCGCAAAATGCTCCTTCGTGAACCCCCGCGCCTCCAGCAGGACCATGGCGAGGGCGTCGCCCATGACGAGGGTGTTGGTGGTGCTGGAGGTGGGGGCGAGGTTCAGCGGGCAGGCTTCGCGCTGCACCTGGATGTCGAGGACGCAGTCGGCCGCCTTGCCGAGGGTCGAGGCCGGTTTGCCGGTGATCGCGACGATCCGGGCGCCGCGGCGCTTCAGGTGCGGGAGCAGGGCGAGGAGTTCGTCGGTCTCGCCGGAGTAGCTGAGGGCGACGACGCTGTCGCCCGCGTTGACGAGACCGAGGTCGCCATGGATCGCGTCCTGGCAGTTCAGCACGGCGGCGGGCGCGCCGGTCGAGTTCAGGGTCGCGGCGAGCTTGTTGCCGATGTTGCCCGATTTTCCGACGCCCACGACGAGAATCTTCGCCCCCCCCTCGACGGTGGCCTTCAGCAATTCCACCGCCGCGACGAAGGACTCGTCGAGGCGGTCGAGGAGGCGGCCCAGTTCCTCGATCTCCAGGGAGACGACGCGCCGGGCTTGTTCGAGAGGGTCCATGGAGAGAGGGGAGGGCCGGAGGATAAAGGCGGATCGGGCGCGGTTCAAGACCGGAGAGAATCGGGCCGGACGCAGCCGCCTTGATTTCGCCATGGCAATCGCACCGCTCCCGGTCCAGAATGGGGTGGTCTTCTTCCCGATGAAATCCTCCCTTCGCTCCCTCGCCGCTTTCGCCACTCTCTCCGCCACCCTTGTCTCGCTCCACGCGGACGACGCGCCCGGCCTCCACCTTCCCGGAGCCGACGGTCCGGGCAAGGGCAAGAAGATCGTCTTCCTCGCCGGAGACGAGGAATACCGCTCCGAGGAAGCCCTGCCCATGCTCGCGAAGATCCTGAGCCGGCGCCACGGCTTCGACGCGACGGTGCTCTTTTCGATTGATCCCGATAAAGGCCACATCGACCCGAACCAGCAGAAGAACCTTCCCGGCACCGGGGCCCTTGCCGACGCGGACCTGCTCGTGGTCTTCACCCGCTTCCGCGACCTGCCGCCGGAGCAGACCGCGCCGATCACGGCCTTTCTCAACGCGGGCAAGCCCGTCATCGGCCTGCGCACCGCGACCCACGCCTTCGCCGGGAGGATGGAGGACGGGGGCTGGACCTACGGCGACTGGCAGCAAGGCGGCTTCGGCCTGAAGATCCTCGGCGAGACCTGGGTCGCTCACCACGGCATCCACAAGAAGGAAGGCGCGCGCGGAGTGGTCGAGGAGGCGAACGCCTCGCATCCGGTCCTCCGGGGGGTGAAGGACGTCTTCGCCCCCTCCGATGTCTACAGGGTGAAGAACCTCAAGGGCGACGAGACCATCCTGATGCGTGGAGCCGTCACCGAGACGCTCGATCCCGCCTCGAAGGCGGTCGAGGGCGAGAAGAACGATCCCCTCCAGGCCCTTGCCTGGCTGCGCGAATACACCGCGCCGAACGGCACCGCGAAGGGCCAGGCCTTCTGCTGCACGGCGGGCGCGGCGGTCGATCTCGTGAGCGAGGACCTGCGCCGCCTCGTCGTGAACGCCGCCTTCCATCTCACCGGTCTGGAAGTGCCGGAAAAGGCGGACGTCTCCTATGTGGATCCCTTCTACCCGAGCTTCTTCGGCTTCATCAAGGACGAGACCTTCTGGCCGGGTCGCAACCTGAAGCCCTCCGACTTCGGCCTGGGGAAGGCTCCCGCCGCCGTCGATCCTCCCGGCACGCCCGAGTGGCCCTTCCGGAAGACGGGGCCGAAGGGGTAAGAGTGGATAGCAGATGGCTCAATAAAGCACCTGGAGCAATTCCACGTCGAACATGAGGGTCTGGTTCGGCCCGATCTTCGGCGGCATGCCGCTCGCACCGTAGGCGAGGTGCGGCGGAACGGTGAAGCGGTATTTCGCGCCCTCCTGCATCAGCGGAATGCCTTCCTTCCATCCGGCGATGACCTGGTTCAGCCCGAAGGTGGCGGGCTGGCCCCGCTGCACGCTGCTGTCGAAGACGGTGCCGTCGGGCAGGTAGCCGTGGTAGTGGACCTTCACCCGGTTGAACGACGAGGGGCGTGCACCCGTGCCGGGCTTGAGCACTTCGTATCTCAATCCCGAATAGGTCGTGTGGATTCCGCCCGGCGCCGGAGCGGCGGAAGGCGACCCGCCTCCGAGGGCGGAGGGATCCGTCGGTTTCACCGTCGGCGAGACGGGGCCGCCATCGCTGGAGCAGGCGGCAAGGAACAGGGCGGAGACCGGGGCGAGAAGCACGAAGGGGAGGCGGTTCATAGGAAAGGGAAGATAGCCCGAAATCCAAAATCCGAAGCCCGAAATTCGATTCACTCGCTGCCTCTCTCGCGGAGGAGCTGGAGCATTCCCCGCACATCGTCGGTGTAGAGACGGTCGATGCCGAGGACGAGCAGCGCCCGCATCTTCGCCGGCTCGTTGACCGTCCAGGCGCCGACCTGGAATCCGGCGGCCTTGACCCGGGCGATGATGTCGCCATCCACGCCGTCCTGATGGATCACGACCGCCTCGAACCCGCATTCCCGGGCGGTGGCGAGGTCGGTATCGAGATCGAATCGGGCGGGACGGTCCCAGAAGACGGTCAGCTCCGGCGCGAGCTCCTTCACCCGGCGCATCTTCGCGAGATCGCCGTCGTTGAAGCCGCACCACGCCTGCGCTCCCTTGGTCCGGACAAGGCGGATCGAGGCTTCGACCGAATCGTCCTTCGGCTGGATCGAGAGCCGGGTGCGGCGCTGCGTCAGGACGAGATCGAGGACCTCCGACAGCAGGGGCATTCTCTCCGGTGGACAGGCCTCCGGCGAAAGCCCGCGGGATTCGCGGAAGCGGTGGGCCACGTCGAGCTGCCTCAGTTCCTCCAGCGACGAGGTCCCGATCGCGAGGTCCCGGTCCGAAGTGGCGGCGGTCGTCGCGTCGTGGTGGACGACGAGATGGCCGTCGGCGGTGGAGAGGATGTCCAGCTCGATCCAGTCGGCTCCGAGTTCGAGGGCGTGGCGGAAGGCGCGCAGCGTGTTCCCGGGATGCTCCAGGCTGCTCCCCCGGTGGGCGGTGACGCCGTTGTCGAGAAAAGCGAATCCCCCGTCCGCCACCGCTTTCTTCAGTTCGGCGTAGGCTTCCTCGAGCTGGTTCGCGACCTTTTCCCAGCGTTCTTCCGTCATCTCTCCGGCACGACCGTGCCGATCCCGGTAGCTCATCGCCTCGGCCCGCTTGAGCGAGGCGGGCAACAGGACGGCGGGAGGCAGGTCGTAGACGAGGGCGGCGTTCGCCGCGATCGTCTTCGCGTAGGCGGCCGGTCCCAGTTTGCGGCGGCGCTCCTTCCACCATTCCAGTTCGAGCCGGGCCGCCTCGACGACGTCGATCTCCTTTCCGAGACCGTCGGCGAGGACCGCATAGTAGCGCTCCAGCAGCGGCAGGCAGCGAGGATCGTCGGTCTCGCTGCGGAAATGGAGGGCTGCCCGGGACGCGAGGAGAGAGCTCCGCAGGCCGTCCAACCAGGAGAGTCCGTATTCGCCGCAGGAGACCCTCAGCCCGTCGCAGGCGAGAGCGATCCACCGGTGCTCGTAGTAGTTTCGCCACATCGACGCCTCGAGGCGTCCCATGCGGGCGGGGTCGAAATCCGTCAGCGAGGGGCTGGCGAGCCGGTCCTGAATGGCGATCCCGGCACAAAGGAAGGCGGCGGTCAGGAGGAAGGGGCGCCAGAACCGGAGGCGGCCCCCCGGCGTTCCGACGTCGCGACGTCGGGGGGCGGCGCGGCAGGCGGAGTCTTCGATGGAGGGATCGGGTCTCATCGGCAGGCCGACTGTTTGCACGGACCGGAGCGCCGCGCCATGGCGGAATTCGGATCGGGAGGCGGCCGGGAGCGTTCCGCGCGGTGCCTGTCGGAATGGCCAAGCCTCGCCTTGCTCCGCCGTCCCGTCTGTGGCAGACTATCGGAATGCGGCTCCTCCGCGACGAGGCATGAACGACGACTCCGAACTTTTCGAACCCGAATCCACTCCGGCACCGAAGCGGAAAACGCGGACCCGCCGTGCTGCGGTCGTCGTGGCCGAGGCCGTGGCGGAACTGCCCGCGGAGGCGGAGCCGCCCGCCACTTTCGACGATCTCCGCGCCGCCGGCGAGCGTTTCGTCAGGGAACGGCCCTTCGCCGCCCTGGCCCTCGCCGTCGGAATGGGATACCTCATCGGCCGCTTCAAGCGTTGATCCCGCGACCATGAGCGAGCCGCCTCCCTCCGAATCCGATGCCGGGGCCCCGCGCTCGCCTCGTCCCGACGGAATCGGACCGCTCCTTGCGAGCGCCCTCGCGACGTTGCTCGACCACTTCGAAGCCCGCGCCGATCTCTTCCTCTGGGAAGTCGGCGAAGCGAGATCCCGGCTCCTCCGCCGTCTCGTCTGTGCCGTGGCCGGGGCGGTGGCTCTGCTGGCTGCGTACGCCATCGCCGTCGCCGCGCTGGTCGGCTGGATCGCGGAGAGCCAATCCCTGGCGTGGCCGATGGCGGCCTTCGCCGTCGCGCTGGGCCATCTCCTGCTTGCCGCGATCCTCCTCCTGCTGGCGCGCCGTGGCCGCGGCGGCGCCCTCTTCTCCGATTCGCTCGCGGAACTGCGGCGCGACCGGGAGGTGCTGCGACGGAAGGCTGGATCGACAAGACCCCGGAACTGGGATGAACGACCCTGACAAAGCCGCCTTGATCGCCCGCATTGCGGAGACGCGCGCCTTTCTCGGCGAAGACCTCGCCGGACTCGGCCGGACCTTCGACGTTCCCGACCGTCTCCGGCGCTCCTTCCGGAGCCATCCCCTCGTTTGGGTTTCCTCCGCCGTCGCCATCGGCGCGGTGGCGGGGTCGTTCCTCCGCCGCGGCTTCCGCTCGGGCAAGGGTGGCGAGGGTCTCGGCGGACTGCGTCCGTTGGTCCTCGGGGCGCTCGGCTACGTCGGCAACCAGTTGATGACCCTCTCCCTTCCGGCGGTGAAGGATCTCGTCGAAGCCGAACTGCTCCGCTGGACCCGCCACCGCAGCGACCCGGCTCCGTCCCGGGAAGATGCCCGGCAAAGCGAATTCGCCAAACGGACCGCGGCGGAGTAGGATCGGGCCCGATGGCATCCGACGACACCGAAGACGAACGCCACATGCGCGAAGCCCTCGCCGAGGGGGCGAAAGGCCTGGGCACGACCAGCCCGAACCCTCCCGTCGGCGCGGTCGTCGTTCGGGACGACGAGGTGATCGGGCGCGGCTGGCACGAGCGCGCCGGGGAACCGCATGCGGAGCGCCATGCCCTCGGAGACGCCGAGCGCCGGCATGGCCCGGAGGCGATCCGCGGAGCGACGCTCTACGTCACGCTCGAACCCTGCTCGACCTACGGCCGCACGCCGCCCTGCACGGACGCGATCCTTGCTTCGGGCATCGCCCGCGTCGTCGTCTCCGCGACCGATCCGAACCCGGCCCATGCCGGAGCCGGATTCGATCTGCTGCGGAGCGCGGGCATCGGGGTGACCGTGGGCGTGCTGGAGGACGAAGGGCGCGAACTGATCCGCTTTTTCGCCCACCGCATCGCCACGGGAATGCCCTGGGTGATCGCGAAGACGGCGGCGACGCTCGACGGGCGCACCACCCTGAAGGACGGCATGGACCGATGGATCTCGAGCGAGGCGGCGAGGGAGGACGTCCAGTTCTGGCGCCGGCAATGCGACGCCATCCTCGTCGGAGGCGAAACCTTCCGACGCGACAATCCCGCCCTGACCCTCCGCGGACGATGGGCCGAAGGCCGTCCGCAGCCTTGGCGCGTCGTCCTCACCTCGGACGTCGACCTCCCGGAGACCCACCGGATGTTCAACGACCTCCACCGCAACCGCACCCTCGTGCACGAGGGCATCTCCCTGCGCGAGTCCCTCGTCCGTCTCGGACAGCTCGGCGCCGCCTCGGTGATGCTGGAGTCGGGCGGACGGCTTCTCGCCCACGCCTTGGAGGAGGGGCTCGTCGACGAGATGCTCCTCTACCTCGCCCCCCTCCTCGGCGGCGGGGCGAACCGTCTCATTCCCATCGACGGTCTCGTCTCCCGCCTGGAGAAGGTCGAATTCATGTCCATCGGCGACAACCTGCGGGTGCGGGGGCGGGCGGTGAAGGACTGCTGACGGTCCATTTCAGTGAGGAGGACAAGGCGAAACCCTGCCCATCCCACCGGCAAGGATCAGCGGAGATCAGCCAAATCAGCGGTCCAAAATCCTTCCAGTTCTGGTTCCGCCGGGTTCGGCGCGAGGCGCGGCGAGCCTTGACTTGATGGTAAAATGTTGTACAAAATATTCACATTTTATTCCATTCCATGGCTGCTACGAAACCAAGCGCTGTAAAAAAGAAGGCCAAGACCGGCAAGCTCCATCTGTTCACCAGCAGCGAGGCGAGACGCGACTGGAAGAACGTCACCAGCCGGGCGCTGGCTGGCGAGCGGGTCGCCATCCTGATCGGCAAGCAGGCGGTGGCGCTCCGCTTGGTGGAGCTTACCTACGCCGAGGAGGAATACGGAGTGACGGAAGCTGAACTGCATGGCAAAGCCCAGGAAGTCCTCGGCCGGGCGCGGAAAGAGCGCGCCCAAGGCAAAACCGGATCCGGCTCCGACCTTCTGTGAGGTTCAAACCACCACCGCGTTCAAGCGGGCCGTCAAGAAACTCGGTCTGAGCGACGACGGGAAGGAGGACCTCATCAACAGGATCAAGGAAGTTGGACGGCAATTCGGCAAGCCCCACCGGCATGCCGGATTGGGAATCCGCGACCTCGGTGGCGGTATCTACGAATGCCGCAGCGGCTTGAGCTTGAGGCTGGTTTTCGTGAAGGACAGTACGACCAAGCCGCCCACGCTCTACTTCGACATGATCGGCAATCATGACGATGTGAAAAACTACCTCAAGCGGAAGTAGCTGCCTTGAGGAAGGAGCGCCGTCCTTCCGCAGCGATTCGTCCTGCCCATCCCCAACAAGGATCAGCGGAGATCAGCGCCAAATCAGCGGTCCCAAACCGCCCCCCGTGTTCGATCAGGCCGCTCCTTTTCGGCTGTATTCATGGCCGGAGTGGCGCGATACTTTCCGAGCGGAACTTTTCCCATGAAGCGGATCGCTCTGGTCTTCCTCCTTTCCATCCTCCTGCCCGCCGCCTTGCTCGCGGTGCTGGCGCTGCGGTCCCTGCGCGACCAGGAGCTGGTCGTGGACAGCCAGCGCACCCGCCTCCACCAATCCACCTGCGACGCCCTGGCGGGCCGCATCGACCTCTTCCTGAACGACCTCCGCGCCTTCCACGCCCAGCTCGTCGATGAGCTCGTCGCCGAGGAGGGCGACGGAATCCCGGAGCGCTTCGACGCCGCGCTGCGGGCGCGCTGGAGCCAGGCCGCCGCCGCCGCCGTGGTGCAGGACGGACGCACCATCCTCTCGCCCCGTCCCGAACCCGGCAGCCGGGCCGCGGCCTTCCTCGACGATCACGCCGATTTCCTCACCAACCGCCGCGTCGTCGAGATCTACCAGGCCCCCAGCCTCCTCGGCGTTCAGGTCGAGCCCGACCGCACCGCCTCCGAACGCCTGGAAACGCGCCCCGACCGCTCCTCGCTGGCGGCGCGGGAGGCCGAAGCCCCGCAGAAGTGGAAAGTCGGCGTCTCCGAGCGGAGGGGCGCCTCCCCCTCCTTTGCGCCGCCTCCCGCGCCCGCCCCGGCGGCGGCCTCCGCTCCCCTGGCCATGGCCGAGAGCGACGCAGGGATGCCCGCTGCCTCCCCGCGCTTCCGCAACGTCATGCCAGCCCAGCAGCGCGCCGCCGCCGAAGAGGGTCGGGTAGACGGGCCAACCCTGTCGGATTCCGTCCCGCCGAACCTCTCCACCCTCGTGCCCGCCGCCGTCTCCAACTACGAAGTGACCGCCGAGGGGAACGAAGGCGCCGTCAGCCGCCTCCTCGACGGCGAGCTGCACATCCTTCTCTGGAAGCGGCATCCGGCGGATCCCCGCCTCACCTTCTGGACCGAGCTCGACCTTGACGCCGTCCGCGCCGATCTCGCCGGCATCTTCGAGCCGCCGCAGGAGGCGGCCGCTTCGCGCGAGGCCAGCTTCGCCTTGCTCGACTCCGGGGGGGGACTCGTCGCCCAGACCCTCGCGGGCTTCGCGGCGGACTGGAGCGCGCCCTTCGTCGCCTCCGAGATCGGCCCGCTCCTTCCCCGCTGGGAGGTCGCGGCCTATCTGATCGATCCCGCCTCGCTCAACGCCGCCGCGAGGAATGTGCGGATCACCCTCTGGGTCGCCATCCTCGCCCTGTTCGGGGCGGTCGCCGCGGGCAGCGCCCTCGTCCTCCGCTCCGTCGGCGACGAGATGAGGCTCGCCGCGCGCAAGACCGATTTCGTCGGCAACGTGAGCCACGAGCTGAAGACGCCGCTCACCTCCATCCGCATGTTCTCCGAGCTGCTCGGCGGCGCGGAGCGTCCGGACCCGGAGAAGACGCGCCACTACGCCGAGGTCATCTCGCGGGAATCGGCCCGACTCGCCCGGCTCATCGACCGGCTCCTCGACTTCTCGAAGCTCGACCGCGGCGAGATGCGGCTGGAGCGGACGCCGATCGACCTTTCCTCCCTCGTCGAGGAAACCGGTGGCGGCATCCGGGAACCCTTCGAGGCGGCGGGCATGGCGGTCGAACTGGAGCTGCCCGGGGACGGAGGGCCCACCGTCCTCGGAGACCGGGACGCCCTCGCCCAGGTCGTCCTGAACCTCCTCGGCAACGCTCTCAAGTACGCCGCCGGCGGCCGGTCGGTCCGTGTCGCCGTCGAGGGCGGTCCGAAGTGCGCCGTTCTCTCCGTGGCCGACCACGGTCCCGGCGTGCCCCGCGCCCATCGGCGGCGCATCTTCGAGCGCTTCTACCGCGTCGACGAGTCCATCAGCTCCGGCATCGACGGCTCCGGCATCGGGCTGGCTCTCTGCCGCCAGATCGCGGAGCGGCACGGCGGCGCGATCCGCCACGAGCCCCGCAAGGGCGGCGGCAGCGTCTTCATCCTCGAGCTCCCCCTCGCTCCATGACTCCGTCCGGCATCCGCGTCTTTGTCGTCGAGGACGACCCGTCGATCCGCTTCGGTCTCGAGGAGGTTCTGGGCGGGGCGGGCTATCTCGTCTCGACCTGTGCCGACGGGACCGATGCGGCGCAGCGCGTCGCCGAGGAACTCCCCGACCTGCTCGTCCTCGACGTGATGCTGCCCGGTGCGAGCGGCTACGAGATCGCGAGGCAGCTTCGCAGAGTTGGCTCCCGGCTCCCCATTCTCATGCTCACGGCGAAGGGGCAGGAGATCGACAAGGTCGTCGGGCTCAAGGCCGGTGCCGACGACTACGTCACGAAACCCTTCGGGATCAACGAACTCCTCGCCCGGATCGAGGCCCTCCTGCGGCGTTCGCGGGCCTGGAACGAGGACGGAGGCGATTCCGCTCCCGTGCCGATCGAGGTGGGGAAAGCGGAAGTCCTTCCCGGAGCCTACGAAGCCATCGTCGATGGGAAAGCCGTCCCGCTCACGCCCCGCGAAGCCGAGCTGATCGCCTTCTTCCACCGCCATCGCGGCCAAGTCCTGGGCCGGGACCGCATCCTCGACGCGGTCTGGGGAGTGAAGTATTTCGGCACGACCCGCACTCTCGACCAATGCGTCGCCCAGATCCGCAAGAAGATCGGCGACGACGGACGCACGCCGCGCTTTCTCCTCACGGTGCATGGGGTGGGCTACAAGCTGGTGTAGCCGCTCAAGCGCGGGCACCGCGGCGCGCCCGGAAGCGCCGGAGGAATCCTCCCCGTCCACCTTCCGTTCCGGCGGGGCGGAGGAGGACGCAGACGCCATCGTAGAGTTCGCGGAGACGGTCGCCGCTGACGAGGGATTCGCGGGAGTCGGGAAACTGCACCAGGTAGCGGTCGCCCTTTCCGTTCCCGGCCGAATGCTTTTCCATGAGCACGACGAAGTTGCTGCCTTTGGAAAGCTCGAGGATCGCCGGGAACGATGCGGCTGGGATCTCGTCGAGAGCGATCCGGCGGCGGCGGGCGACGAGGTGGTTGAGGCGGGACCCGCGCTTCCAAACCCGTCCGAGAGCCGTTCGGCGCTTCTCGGGGGTCGAAGGGATCTCCTCGCCTCCCAAGGAAGGCAGTCCGTGGTGAAGGCGGACAAGGCTGAGCACTTTCGCGGTGGCCGGGAGGCCGGGCTGGCAGAAGGAAGGCATCATTGCTGAAATTTATATTATAAAAACCATAAAATCAATAAATAAAAGAAATCGGGTCCGACTTCGAACTTTGCAGTGCCTCTTCTTTCGGCCTTTGATCGTGGGTTTCCAAGCGCTTCGGACGTGGTATAGGTTTCCGAGTCCTCTCCGGCCCTATGTCGAACTCCTCCCCCACCTTGCGCGAGCCGCTCGCTGAGACCGGGTCGCCCGGGAAACTTTCTCGTCCCGAATCCGGCCTCACACGCGGCCGGGGCCGCCTCTGGAGCCGTGTCCAACGCACGCTTTTCAAGAGCGAAACACCCCGTACCGAGGAGTCGATGCTGCCCATGCTCATCGAGGTCTTCGCCGGTTTCACGAAGCTGGACGGTCGGGCCGTCGAGGCGGAGATCGACTCCATCCTCGGTTTCCTCCGCTACGATTTCCCCGAAACGGTCTACACCGAGCTGAAGCAGCTCTTCGTCCGCTCCCTCCGCCGCCGCCAGGATCTCGAGGCCATCGCCTCGAACCTCGTCAATACGCTGCCGCTGGAGGACAAGATCCTTCTGGGGGTACAGCTCTACGTCCTCATCAGCCGGTCCGGATTGCCCAAGGAGCATCTCATCACCTTCTACCAGTTCATGACGACCCTCGGGGTCGCGTCCGAGGCGATCAACATCGTCTACCAGCTCAACACGAGCGAGCTGTCCCAGATCGACATGGGCGAGCCGTCCGCCGGCGGACGATCCGGGCGAGGGGAGAGCCACCGCCTCGAATCGCTCGTCCTTTCGACGAAGGAGCCCGCCGACATCGCCATTCCCGCGGCGGGCGACGAGCATTCCGTCGTGGCCTTCCGCTTCCAGAGCCTCGTCCTCGTGAAGAACCTCGGGCCCGCCCCCATCCTCGCGCGGGGGCGGCAGGTGAACGCGGGCGAATTCTGCCGCGTCTACGAGGGGCAGCGCCTCATCGTCGGGGAGGAGGTCCTCGCCTTCGAGGATCTCGTCTTCTACTTCAACACGAAGAAGAACCTCTCCTCCGTCCAGCTCTATCTCGCGATCGACCACAACGGGAACCACTTCATCGAGAAGACGCGCACGAAGCAGAGCTATCTCCGCGTCTCCTTCGGGCTGAAGATCCAGGTCGAGGTCCTCAACCCCACCGACGCCGTCATCGGCGAGAGGGCCTTGGAGAAGGGCGACAAGTTCGAGGTCACCTCGCGGGAGCGGATCGACTTCCCCGACCACAGCGAGATCTCCTTCGACGACCTGCGTCGGAAGGCGCGCGAGCTGGGCGGGCGCTACAGCCTGCCGCCGAACCGCACCGTGTATCTCGTCTCGAACGATCCCGACAAGCTCGCTCCGGGCGACATCCTCCTTTCCCCCGGCGCCCCCGGACGCATTCTCCTGCGCATCCGCTGCGACAACAGCACGAAGACGGGCCTGCTCGAGGTGCTCGAAAGCGAACGTCCCGTCGCCGTCGAAGGCCAGCCGGTGAGAGGCTCGGCGCCGCTCAAGGACGGCAGCGTCATCTCCCTCGGCAGCGACCAGTTCCTCCGCTGCCACTTTTCCGAAGGCATCATCGAGGAGGAGCGCAACGTCATCGGCAACCTCCGCGTCCGCGAGATCGCCCACAGCTACGACCGCAAGATCCCCGCCCTCGACGGCATCTCCTTCACGATCCAGCGCGGCGAGATGGTCTGCGTGATGGGACCGAGCGGATGCGGCAAGAGCACCCTGCTGAAGGCCCTCGGCGGCCAGCTCAAGCCGAGGAGCGGGCGCATCGACCTGAACGGCGTTGATCTCTATTCCGAGCACGAGAACCTGAAGAGCTACATCGCCATCATCCCGCAGGACGAGACCTTCGACCCTCTCCTCACCGTCGAGGAGAATCTCGACACCGCCGCCGCAATGCGGGCGCCGCATTTTCCCGTGGCCGAGCGCCGCCGACGCGTCGATTCGAAGCTGATCGAACTGGGTCTCAACGAGATCCGCCACCGCCTCGCCGGCGACCAGGAGACGAAGAGCCTCTCCGGCGGGCAGCGCCGCCGTCTCAACGCGGGCATGGACATGATCGGCATCGCCGACGTCTACCTCTTCGACGAGCCGACCTCGGGCCTGTCGTCGAAGGACTCCGAGCACGTCCTCGAGATGATCCGGGGCCTGACCCACAACAAGATCACCCTCGTCTCCATCCACCAGCCGAGCAGCCGCCTCTTCCACATGTTCGACAAGGCCCTGCTCCTCGACAACGGCGGGCGCATGGCCTTCTTCGGTACGCCCGCGCAGATGCTCGAGTACTTCCACGAGGCGCGGAAGCAGGAAGGCATCTACACCGCCACCGCTCCGGCCGCCTGCGAGGGGGCCGACGCCGTCCTCGCCCTGACTCCGGACTTCGTCTTCGACGTCCTCGAGACGCCCCTGCGCGACCTCGGCGGCGACGTCATCTACGAGCGCGACGTGCGCGGCAACCTGATTCCGGCGCGCCGCTTCAACGCCGCCTTCTGGTCCGACCGCTTCCAGACCCACCGCCTTCTCGAGGAGGTGAACCTGCGCGAGATCGACAGCGACACCGCCCAGACCACGACGATCCAGAAGACCCCGCAGGCCCCGCCGCGCAAGCTCCGGCACGACTGGGTGCGCTTCTCCAACCAGTTCAAGCGCGCCTTCCTCAGCAAGCTGCGCAACCGGGCCAACCTCGCCACCACCCTTCTCGAGGCTCCGGCGCTCGCCGTCCTCATCGCCATGGTGATGCGCTACTCCGAGGACGGGGAGTACAACTTCGCCAACGCCTTCCACATCCCCACCTATCTCTTCCTCGGTCTCGTCACCGCGCTCTTCCTCGGCATGACGAACTCCGCCGAGGAGATCATCCGCGACCGCAACCTCCTCCAGCGCGAGCGCCACCACGGCTTCCGCGTCGGCGGCTACATCGTCGGGAAATATCTCTCCCTCGGCTTCTTCGCGCTGATCCAGTGCGTCATCTACCTCCTCATCGGCAACGCCATCCTCGGCATCCGCGACATGTTCCTGCCCAACCTGCTCTGGATGTTCGCGACCTCCTTCGTCGGGATCGCGGCGGGGCTCTTCATCTCCTCCATCGTGAGCAGTCCGAAGACCGCCATCAACATCATCCCCCTCATCCTCATTCCCAACATCATCCTCGGCGGGGCGCTCATCAAATACGACGAGATGAACCGCAGCTTCGACATCATCCAGAACATCCGGCAGTGGTTCGTGCCCGAGGACCAGAAGGAGGAGGCGAGCAAGCTGAAGGTGCCGGCGATCTGCCACCTCATGCCCCTGCGCTGGAGCTACGAGGCCATCATCATCCTCCACGCCGAGCACAATCCCGCCAGCATCCTGACGAACTACATCAACGCCGAGATCCAGAAGTTCAGCCTCATCCCGATCGACCAGAAGCTGACCGAGGAAGAGGACGAGCGGCTCTACCAGCACAAGCAGGCCCTCGCCGTCATCCACGGCATCCGGGGAGAGTCTCCCCGCGAAGTCGCGCGCCAGCTCGGCCGCATCCGCAAGGCCTTGGAAAGGGGCACCTTCGATCCCGAACCCTACTACGAATCGCCCGGAACCGACGGCAAGACCTATTCCGTCAGCGAACTCTACCTCAACACCAAGGTGCAGGACCTCTTCACCCGCGCCGAGGTCGAGCGGGAGGACTACCGCAGGAAGGACAATCCGCCGAACGTCTTCTTCGGGGCCGAGCGGCGCTTCGCCTTCCCCAAGGCCGACAGGGGAACGGGGAACGGCTTGCCGCAACGGAAGCCGCTCGTCGACCTTCGCATCAAGACGGTCCACCTCAATCTGATGGCGATGGCCGTCTTCGTCATCGTCGCCTTCTTCTCCCTGCGCGCCAGCCTGAAGCGGCAGTTGCAGAAGGTGTAGTGTTTGCGGATGGGGGCGAGGAGTCCAGCGTTCCAGCTTCCCCAAGCCTCGTCAATCGATCCACCGCCGTAGGATCGGCTCGTAGCTGTCGATGCGGCGGTCGCGGAAGAAAGGCCAGATGTTGCGGAATTCCTCCAGTTGCTCCAGATCGCAGACCACGGCCTCGGCCCATTCCTCCTCGACGGGAGTGCGGGCAATGACTTCGCCGTAGGGGTTGGCGACGAAGGACTGACCCCAGAAAATCGTGTCGCCCTCGCGCCCGACGCGGTTCGAAGCCGCGACGAAGCAGCCGTTGGCGACGGCGTGCCCCTTCTGCACGGTCTCCCAGGCATTGTGCTGGGCGGCGCCGAGAGTCTCCCTCTCCTCGGCGAGCCAACCGATCGCGGTGGGATAGAAGAGCACGTCGGCCCCCTGCATGGCGGTGAGCCGGGCCGCCTCGGGATACCACTGATCCCAGCAGATGAGCACACCGATCTTGCCGAAGGCGGTCTCCCAGATGCGGTAGCCGAGATCGCCGGGGGTGAAGTAGAATTTCTCGTGGAAGCCGGGATCCTCGGGAATGTGCATCTTGCGGTACTTCCCGAGATAGGTTCCGTCGGCGTCGAGCACGGCGGCGGTGTTGTGATGCAGCCCGGTAGCACGCTTCTCGAAGAGCGGCAGCACGACGACGACGCCCAGCTCCTTCGCGAGGGAGGCGAAGCGCTCCGTCGTCCTCCCCGGCATGGCCTCGGCGTAGCGGAAGAGGGCGGGATCCTCGTGGCGGCAGAAATAGAGCGTCGAGCACATCTCCTGCAGGCACACGATCTGCGCGCCCTTCGCCGCGGCGGCCCGGACGAGCCGTTCGGCGCTGTCGAGGTTCGCGGAAGGATTCTCCACGGCGGGAAACTGGGTGAGACCGATGGTGAGCGTTTTCATCGCACCCGTAACTGAAGGCGTTCGGGAGAAAGCGCAAGGGAAAGGATGGAGCGGGAGGCGTCCGAAGCCCGGGGCCTCGCTTCACCCGCGGTCCTTCAGCTCTCCACCGACCGCTCCCCACTTCCTTCTGCCTCACTCCACCAACCCGCGCACCCGCAGCCAGTCGGCGGCGCGGTCCGTCCAGGTGTGGATGACCGATCCGGGCCGCTCGCGCGTGCCGTAGCCGTGGCCGCCGTTCTGGTAGACGTGGAGTTCGCCGGAGACGCCGTGCGCCTTCATCCCCAGGTAGATCAAGGCAGCGCCGAGGGAGGAGGACCGGTCGTCGTCGGTGTGGACGAGGAAACCCGGCGGCATCTTCGCCGAGGGCACGATCGGCGGGATCAGTTTGCCCATGGCCTCGTCGGCGACGCGCCAGGGATAGATCAGGAGGGAGAAATCGGGACGATGGCTCGCCTCGTCGATTTCGTCGATGGCCTCGTAGGCCGCCGCTTCGCTGGTGAGGTGGATCGCCGCGACCTGGCCTCCCGCGGAGAAACCGAGCAGGCCGATCTTCGCCGGGTCGAGCCCGAACCCGTCGGCATGGTGGCGCAGGTGGCGGATGGCCCGCTGCGAATCCTGGAGCGGCCGTTTCCAAGGTTCCGCCTTTGCCGCCGCTTCGGCTTCGGGTTCGAGGCCGGTGGTCGTGCGGTAGTTCAGAACCCAGGCGGAAATGCCCAGGCCGTTGAGCCATTCCGCCGCCTCGGAGCCTTCGAGGTTGGGCACGACCCGGGCGAATCCGCCTCCCGGCAGGATGAGGACGCCGACGCCCTGCGACCTTTCCTGGGGAGCCGGATGGAACGCGAGGGTCGGCGCGGTGATGCTCTCGACGCGCAGGATGGGCGGATGGTCCTCGGGACGGGAGGGCAGCTCCGTGCCGGTGTTTTTCGTCGTCTCGCCGGGGGCGAGGCCGGGCCAGAGCGGAAGGGATTCCGCGAAAGCCGGCAGGGCTAGGGCGGCAAGGAGGAAGGCGAGCGTCGCGGGGAGGAGCTTCATGCGCCGAGCATAGGCACAAAGCGGCCTCCCGAGGCAAGGCTGGAATTGCGATTTCCGTCCCCGTCCCTCCGCAAGCTCGCCGCCGATGGGCGGAGGCGGAGAAGATGCTGGCCGTGTTGCCCACCGTGACCACAGAAGCCCGCAACTATGCATAGTCGAAGAAAGAGCCGCCTGGCGCTCGACCGGTTTCGTCCGTTTAGGATTGTCGGTTTTCTTGCCGGGGACTATCATGGGTCCCCTATGAAAACGACCACAAAAAAAGTTCTGATGGGGATCGCCGTCGCGGGTTTGTTCTTCAGCTCCGCCGTGTCCGCGCAAAAGACGCTCAACCTCTCGGCGTTCAAAGGCAAATACACGGGTAACGTGACCTTGCGTGACCCCGAAGGCTCCTTGACGGAGGGCAGGGCGACCGTCGCCTTCACGGTGCAGAAGAAGGGAAAGGCCGCCAAGATCAACTACCGGGCCACCTTTCCCGACGGCATGGGCGGCAGCAATGTCCTGCCCACCGTGATGACCTTGTCCCCGAACAAAAGAGTGTCCGTGACCGACCTCCTTGTCGGCATCGCCGGCACGAACAACGCGAAGGGCGGCAAGGGCGACTGGCGGCAGCGCCGACGGACGCTGACCTTCGCCGCGACCAATGGGGAGGGCATCTCCTTGCAATGCCGAGCCACGGCAAAGGACATCGGCAAGCGCCGCGAGCTCGTTCTGAAGCTGACTTCGACCGACCCCGGTGGATCCTATGTCTTCACCAGCCGGCTACGGTCGAAGCTGCCCTAGAGGCTGTCCCAGATTCCGCAGATAGAGAATCCGCCGCTCCGCAGGAGGCGGAAAGGATCGAGACGCCGGCACGCCTCGCCGAGGCCACCTCCGCCCTCGACGCCGCTTTCCGGCTCGAACCCCTCGCCGGGATTCATGCGTCGTAAGCCTCCCCTTTACCCTTCCGCCACCTGAACCATATTGCGGCACTATGGCCGACGCCCCCACGGGAACGATCAATTTCCTCTTCACCGACATCGAGGGCAGCACCCGGCTTTGGGACCGTTTTCCCGCCGAGATGGGGGCGGCTCTGGCGAGACACGATGCCATCGTCCGCGCCGCCTGCGCGAGATATGGAGGCCATGTCTTCAAGACGGTCGGCGACGCCTTCTGCGTGGCTTTCGAGACCCCGCGCGCCGCGCTCGACACCGCCATCGAGGTCCAGCGGGCCCTGCAATCCGAAGACTGGGGGGAGATCGGCGCGATCTCCTCGCGCATGGGCATCCACACGGGGGCGGCGGAGCATCGGGACAACGACTATTTCGGGGGCACCCTCAACCGGGTCGCCCGGATCGAGGCGGCGGCGCATGGCGGACAGATCCTCCTCTCCCAAGTCGCCCGCGAACTGCTGGAGGACGAAGCGTCCGATACGGCCGAGTTCAAGTCCCTCGGCAACCACCACCTGCGCAATCTCGACCGGCCCGAGCATCTCTTCCAGGCTTGCGTCCCGGGACTGCCCGACACCTTTCCGCCTCCGCGCAGCATGGAGGTGCTCCCCAACAACCTGCCGGTGCAGACGACCAGCTTCGTCGGACGGGAGCGCGAAATCGAGGCGATCCGCCGCCAACTGGGATCCACCCGCCTGCTCACCCTGATGGGAACCGGTGGTACCGGCAAGACCCGTCTCGCCCTCGAAGTCGGCGCCCAGCTCATTCACGACTACCGCGACGGCGTCTGGCTGGCCGAGCTCGCCCCGATCTCGGATCCCGCGCGGGTCGCCGAGGCGATCGCCTCGGCCGTCGGGGCGCGGGAGGAGCCGGAGCGCAGCCTGCGGGAAACCCTCGTCCATTTCCTGCGCGAGAAGCAGCTCCTGCTCCTCCTCGACAACTGCGAGCATCTTCTCTCGGCCGCTGCCTCCCTCTGCGCCGAACTGCTCCGCGCCTGTCCGAGGCTCAAAATCGTCGCGGCGAGCCGCCATGCCCTCGGCATCGCCGGCGAGACGAGCTTCCCGGTGCCGCCGCTGGGCATCTACGACGTGCGCCTGCAAGCCCTGACCGGCCCCGACCTCGCGGAGCAGCTCTCCCAATACGAGGCGGTGAAGCTCTTCATCGCCCGGGCCACGGCGGTCCGTCCCGATTTCGTCGTCACCAATGCCAATGCCCCGGCGCTCGCGGAGATCTGCAGCCGTCTCGACGGAATTCCCCTCGCCATCGAGCTGGCCGCCGCCCGCGTCCGCGTTCTCGATCCGGAGCAGATCGCCGCCCGGCTCGACGACCGCTTCCGGCTCCTGCGGAGTGGCGAGCGCGGGGGGCACCTGCCGCATCAGCAGACCCTGCAGGCCTTGATCGACTGGAGCCACGATCTGCTCTCCGAGCCGGAGCGTGTCCTCTTCCGCCGTCTCGGCGTCTTCGTCGGCGGCCGCACCCTCGAGGCGATCGAGGCGGTGTGCGCCGGAGACGGCCTCGACGAATTCGAGATCCTCGACCTGGTCCAGCAACTCGTGGACAAATCGCTCGTCGCGGTGGAGCGCGAGGCGGGTGCGGTCTCGCGGTACGCCATGATCGAGTCGGTCTGGCAGTATGCGCGCGTCAAGCTGGAGGACTCCGGCGAGATGTCCGTCCTCCGCGACCGCCATCTCGATTTCTTTCTCCGTCTTGCCGCCACCGCCGCCCCGCAGCTCGAAGGCCCCCGGCAAAAGGAATGGCTCGACCGCTGCCAAGCCGAGCGGCTCAATTTCCGGACGGCCCTCGATTGGGTCGTCCAATCGAAACGGACCGAGGACGGATTTCGCCTCTTCGCCGACCTCTACCGCGCCATGGAGATCCGGGCGAGCCTGGAGGAGGCGCGCGTGGTCGCGGACCGTCTGCTCGCCCTTCCCGACGAGGGAGCCGTCCCCGCATCGAAGGCGCGCTTTCTCGTCGCCGCCGGCCGGCTCGCCTGGGCCGCCGACCGCTACGGGGAGGCCCGCCGTTTCCACGAGGAGGCGCAGGCGATCTACGGGCAGCTCGGCGACGAGCGGGGTCTCGGGCTTTGCGAAATGCTCCTCGGATTCCTCGACCGCGGCGACGGCGGGACCGAATCCGCGGAGAGCCGCTTCCTGCGGGGATTGGAGATCGCCTCGCGGTTCCCGGACGCCGTCCTGCTGAAGGCGGGCTGTCTCAGCGGCCTCGGCGGCATTGCCCTCGACCGGGGCGATCTCGCCCCGGCCCGGAAGCTGAAAGAGGAAAGCCTCGCCCTTTACGGGCAGCTCGGCGACGGCTGGGTCTCGGGGCTCATCCTCTGGGGCATCGTCCAAGTCTGCATTGCGCAGGGCGACTGCCTCCGTGCCAAGTCCGCCCTCGCGGAATGGGCGCGCCTCACCCGCGAGCTGGGCAACCGCTGGATGCTCGTCTACCTGCTGGAGAGCCGGGCCAGTCTGGCCGTTGCCGAAGGACAACCCGAGTCCGCCGCCCTTGCCTTCGGAGCGGCGGAGGCCGCCCGCGAGCATTTCGGCACGCAGTTCTCGTCGACCGAACAGGCTTCCCGAGAAGCGGCCCTCGCCAAGCTGAAGCGCCTTCTTCCCGAGGAGGATCTGCGGCGGGAATGGGAGAGAGGACGCCACCTCCCGCCATGGGAGCTGGTGGGAACCGGGTGAAAGCCGGATGCGCCATAAGCGCGCTCCTCGCCGCCTCTCAATGCCCCGGGCGCGGAGCATCGTCCGCCATCGGTCCCAGGAGCCAGGCGAAGAGAGCGCCTGCCGAGAGGCCCGCGATGGCTCCTGCCGCCACGAGGCTCACAAAGGGATTGGACGTGGCGGCACCCTCGACCAGGTCGTCCGACCAAAGCCAGACGCGAATCGCTCCGGCGACCAGGCCGGCGGAGAGCCAAACGGGCCAGCGTCCGCGCTTCAGGCGGCGCAGAGACACGGCGAGGAGCGGAAGCACGCCGAGCGTGACGGGAGCGGCGGGGAGCGAACCCAGGAGGATCCCCGCCACGATCATTCCGGGCAGGCTCCTGACGGTGGTCTCGTCGAAAGACAACTGCATCGCCACATGGATCACCGTACCGCCCACGGCGCCAGCCACCAAGGTGGCCAGAATGCCGACCAAACAAGCGAGACCATATCGCAAGGCCGCCTCCTTGGGAAGGGAGCGGCGGGAAGAAGGGGGGAGGACCATCGTCATTTTCTGAAAAGCGACCAGGCGGTCGCAGGGAAGCCCTCCCCACGTTCCACCCATCTCCGGGATCTCGCCGAAATCCCCTCGCTTGGCAGGCTCTGCCGCCTTCCCCAAGACCGGCCCGAGCGAAAGAGCTTCGCTTGCCCGATCCCGCGGACGGGTGGACCTTGCCCCATGTCGCGCCGCCCTCTTGCCTTGCTGTTCGCCTTCCTCGCTTTCGCCCTTTCTCTTGCGGCGCAGGACGGGACCTCCTCTTGGAGGAAACCCGAGTTCAAGGGCGAGCCGCTCGACGGTCTCCGCGTCGCGATCGACATCGGGCACTACCGGCTGAAACCCGGGGCGATGAGCGCGCGGGGCGTGCCCGAGCTGGCCTTCAACACCGCGACGGCCCGGGTCGTCGCCTCGGTCCTCGAACGGGCGGGAGCGAAGGTGATCCTCGTCAATGCCGAAGGCACCGTCTCCTCGCTGAAGGAGCGGCCCGAAATAGCGGCGCGGGAAAAGGCCGACTGCTTCATCTCGATCCACCATGATTCGGTGAACGACAAATATCTCCGCAGATGGACGTACGAGGGGGTGGAACGCGACTACGCCGACAACTTCCGCGGCTACAGCGTCTTCGCCTCGGACAAGAGCCCGAAGGCGGAGAAAAGTCGCGAACTCGCGCTGCGCGTCGGCGCGGCGCTCCACGACGCGGGCCTGCGGCCCACCCTCCACCATGCCGAGCCGATCCAGGGGGAGAACCGTCCCTTGCTCGACGAGAAGACCGGCGTCTACGAGTTCTCCGACCTCGTCGTCCTGAAATCCGCCTCCATGCCCGCGATCCTGCTGGAATGCGGCGTCATCATCCACCGCGACGAGGAGCTGCTGGTGCAGAGACCGGAGTATCGGGACCTGATCGCGCACGCCCTCGTCAAAGCGCTTTCGGACGTCTTTCCCGCGAAGGGGAGGAAGGGATTGAAGGGGCTCTTCGGAGGCAAGGGGTGACGACTATCGCAACGGTGCGGCTCCGGACCCCGTTCCCCTCCAGCGCCACGCCCGTCCCGCTCCTCAAGCGGTCTGCCGCGCCGGCAGCATGTAGCCGAGCAGTTCTCCGATGCGCTCGCGCATGACGGTGCGTGAGACGATCATGTCGACGAGGCCGTGCTCGAGAAGGAATTCGGCGGTCTGGAAGCCGGGAGGGAGGTTCTGGTGCGTCGTCTCCTTGATGACGCGGGGACCGGCGAAGCCGATCATGCAGTTCGGCTCCGCGATGATGATGTCGCCGAGGGTCGCGAAGCTGGCGGTGACTCCGCCGGTGGTCGGGTGGGTCAGGATGGCGAGGTAGGGCAGCCCGGCGGCGTGGTGGCGGGCGAGGGCGCCGCTCGTCTTGGCCATCTGCATGAGGCTGAGGATGCCTTCGTGCATGCGGGCGCCGCCGGAGGAACAGACGATGATGGCGGCGCGGCGTTCGTCCGTCGCGACCTCGATGGCGCGGGTGAGCTTTTCGCCCACGGCCGATCCCATGCTCGCGCCGAGGAAGCGGAAGTCCATGACCCCGATGGTGACGGGGTGGCCGAGAACGGTGCCGCGTCCGGTGAGGACGGCATCCTTCAGACCGGTCTTCTTCTGGTAAGCCTTCACCTTGTCGGTGTAGCCTTTGAAGCCGAGGGCGTCGGTCGATTCAAGGGAGGGGTCGAGCTCGTCGAAGGACTCGGGATCGAGGAGCATGGCGACGCGCTCCTGCGAGGTCAGGGTGAAGTGATGGTCGCACTTCGTGCAGACGCGATGGCGCTGCTTCAGCGTGATCTCGTCGATGATCGCTCCGCACGAAGGGCATTTGTTCCACAGCCCCTCGGGCATGTCGGACTTCTTTTTGCCAAGCGACGCGATGGAGCGTTTTTTGAAGATTCCCATACGGCAAACGGGACGGTGGTGTGTCTGTGTCTCCCCGCGGCTGGGGCGGGCTTAACAGCTCAAGGATAGCGGTTCCGGCCGGGTTCACAACCGATTTTGTCACCCGCGCAGGACGGAGACGGCGGCGATGCGGTCGATTTCGAAGACCTCGCGCAAGGCGGCGGCGCACTCGGAGACGGTCGTTCCCGTGGTGATGACGTCGTCGACGAGGAGAATGCGGGCCCCGCCGGAGGGGGCTTCGGGACGGCGGCGGGCCGCGACGTAGGCTCCGGCGAGGTTGACGAGGCGCTCGCGGCGGTCGAGCCGGGCTTGGCGCACGGTTTCCCGGACGCGGCGGAGGAGGGGGTGCAGGGCCAGTTCGACGCCGTCCGGAGCGCGGCGCACCAGCTCCTTGGCGAGCTCGTGGCTCTGGTTGAAGCCCCGCTCGCGCCGTCGTCGGCGGTGGAGCGGCACGGGGACCACCCACCAAGGCCCGCCTCCGCGGAGGCGATCGTCGCGCCAAACCTCGTCGAGGAGGACGCCGAAGAGACGGGCGAGGTGTCTCTCCTTCCCGTATTTGAAGCGATGGACGAGCCCCCTCCCCGCCCCGGCCCCGCGGTAGGCGCTGACGGCGAAATCGAAGGAAAGCGCCCGGTCGCCGCAGTTGCCGCAGCGGAAGGCAAGGGAGGAGACTCCGTCGAATCCCTGGCCGCAGACGGTGCAATAGAGATCGCCGACAGGAACCAGGGTGGACTCGCAGGCCTCGCAGAGAAACGGCCTCTCGAGCTGCCGTCCGGTGTCGAGAGGCTGGTCGCAGGCGGCGCAGGCCGGCGGATAGACCCACCCGAGAAGCGCTTGCCGGACGCGGGCGAGGGTCGAGGTCATGGGGTTTCCGGCATTTCCGAAAAGGGGTCTCCGTAGCGTTTCCGCAGCCACAGCCAGAGGATGGATCCCGTGAGGAGAACGACGAGGCAGGAGACCGCTCCGACCCGCAACGTCTCGCCGAGCCAAGGCATCATCGCTCCGGGTTCGAAGGCGCGCGTTGCCAAGGGACTGAAGGTCTTCACCCCGAAAACCCAGCCGGCGTGCAAACCGATTCCGAGCCAGAGCGACCCGGTCTTCATCCGCGTGTAGCCGAGGACGAGACCGATGGCGAACAGCACGGCGAACTCGGCGAGGAGAAAGGAAGGGCTGGCGAACTGCGAGAAGAAGTGGCCGAAGATCTGTCCGACCATCCACAATCCGGTCGTCGCCGTGACCGTCCCCGCCTCGAGACCGTGGGGCGGGTTGAAGAAATGGATCACGGCGAAGAAGGCGGCCAGGGCGAAGAAGAGGGCGCGGGGCCGCAGCAGTTTCGCGGCGACGGCCTGGAGGGCTCCGCGGAAGACGAATTCCTCGAGAAACCCGACGGCGAGCCCGGTGCCGAGGGCGGTCGCGAGAATGCGGGAGAGAGGCTTGCCCGGATCGCGGGTTTCGTACCAGCCCTGCCCGACGTAGAACCATCCGAGGAGAAGGAGCGTCCCCGCCGCGAGGGAGAAGCCGACGAGGAGATGGCTCCACCACCGGGGATTCGGCGAGAGCTGGAACTGGCGCAGGAGTCTCCCGCCGCGCGGCCCGTCCGGCGACGGCCGCGTTTTGCCGGCGTTGAGCCAGCGCAGGGCCGGCCAGAGCAGAATCGCGCCGGCGAGAAGGATGGCCCGGTTGAAATAGCGGGAGAATTTCGCCCGTTCCATCGAACCGTGGAGCCCGTCGAACCATCCGTCCGCGAGCCAGCCTTGGGCCACGGCGTGCTTGCCCCCGAGATAGAGCGGAGGGGCGAGGAGCGCGCCAAGGAGCATCGTTCCGAGGAGAAAGACGAGGATCTTGAAGACGCTGGACTGGAAAAAGGGGACGCGCTCCGGCATGGCTGCCCGATACGACGAAACGGAGTCTCTGGCAAGGTCGCAGGAGTCGCTTGCAGCGGAGTGGATGGGAGGCGACATTTCCGACGGGAACCGCGAATCCCCGCTCCATCCTCCAATGATCCTCCGTACCAGCACCCTCCTTGCCGTTCTTCTCGTCTCCGCCTCCTTCGTCGAAACCGCGTCCGCGCGCCGCCTCTCCAACAGCGAAATCCGCCGCTACGGATTCGCGGGCGTCTACCGGGGCGACGTGGAGGGCTTCATCAAAGTGAAGGACGACGACAAATTCGACACCGTCCTCGTGAGCCAGACGGCACGCGAGTCCCTTCCCGTCCGCAACCGCAAGGTCGTCACGGGCCCCTCCAGGCGGAACGGTTTCTTTCTCGTCCGGCAAAGCGTCACCGGCAACGACCGCCGCATCACCGTCCGCATGCGCTATTCGGGACGATCCTACAACCCCGACTACAAGGAGGACATGGTCGGCTCCGGCACGAAGATCCTCAAAGTCCGGAGAATCAACGGCCCCCGTCCCCAATTCGAAATGTCCCTCGTGGACCGTCTTCAAGAGCGGGCCGTCGACGGAGGCGGCATCCACACCACTTGGAACATCAAGGGGCGGCTCTTCAAGTGAGGCCCGCTGGCCGCGCCGCCGCGAGGAAGCTTGGCACGGCACACGCCCCATGCGGAGCATCGTTGCGCGCAAGGCATCGCAGGGGCGATGCCGGCCTTCCCGGCTCGCCGATGCGATCCCGCGCGAAGGAACGGGCACTTTACCCGATCAGCCCGAGCGCGCCGACGACGATCAGGTAGATCGCGACGATCTTCGCGAGAAGATCGGGCTTGATCAGGATGAGAATGCCGGCGACCAGCGCGACGAGGGGACCGACATAGGAAGGCAGCACGACGGCAGCGAGGGTGGGGGCGAATTCGATCATGGCATTCGTGGATGGGGATTGCGGGCCGCTGACGTAGCGGGCTCCTTGGGACCATTCTAGCCGTTTCGGCGATGCGGTGTCGAGCGAGGAATGGACCGTTCGTGAAAACCGCGATTGACAGCCCCCGAGGGAGTGGCGAGATTGCCCCTCGCCACGGCGAACGCCTCGGTAGCTCAGCGGTAGAGCAGTTGACTCTTAATCAATTGGTCCTAGGTTCAAATCCTAGCCGGGGTATCTCCTGAAAACGAAGGAGTTGCGAGCGACTCTCCGCCCATCGGGCCAGCCGTGCTCCCGGGCTCAAGTCGGGGGATGCTGCTCCAGCCCGGTGATGATACGGGCTCCTCGGCGATAGCGGACATAGGCGTAGAACCACTGCATCATCACGGCCACGCGGTTGCGGAAGCCGACGAGGAAGAGCAGGTGGATGAAGAGCCACATCAGCCAGGCGACGAAACCGTCGAACTTCATTCCCCGGCTTTCGGCAACGGCGTGGCTGCGGCCGATCGTGGCCATGCTGCCCTTGTCGAAGTAGCGGAACTGCGGACGCACGTCGTAGCCTTTCCCCTTCCGCCCCTTCACCTCGTCGAGGATGACCTTGGCGGCGTGGCGCCCCATCTGCATCGCGGCGGGACAGAGCCCGGGGACGCGCTTTCCCGCCTGATCGACGCAGCTCGCGAGATCGCCGGCGACGAAGACCTCGGGATGTCCGGGCAGGCTCAGATCGGTGTCCACGACGAGACGGCCGGCGCGGTCGGTCTCGACGCCGAGGCCGCGGACGATGGCCGGCGCCTCGACTCCGGCGGCCCAGACGATGTTCGCGGCGCGGATCGTCCCATCCCTCAGCACGACTTCGCCTTCCTTCAGTTCGGCGACGGGCGTGCCGAGCCGGACGGTCACGCCCATGTCCTCGAGGGTGCGCCTCGTGTAGTCCGAGAGCGAGGGGTCGTACATGGTGAGGAGGCGGTCCTGCGCCTCGACGAGATGGATCTTCGCCTCGCTCGTGTTGATGTTCTTGAAATCGCGGCGGAGGACGTGCCGGGCGAGTTCGGCGAAGGCTCCCGCGAGCTCGACTCCGGTGGGGCCACCGCCGATCACGACGACGGTCATGAGCCGCTCCCGCTCCGATGGATTCTCGCAGGCCTCGGCCTTTTCAAAGGCGTGGAGGATCTCCCGCCGGATCGCGGTGGCGTTGTCGAGGCTCTTGAGCCCGCGGGCATGTTGCTCCCATTCGTTCTTTCCGAAATACCCGGTCTTCACTCCCATGGCGAGGACGAGGTAGTCGTAGCCGACCTCGCGTTCGCGGGTGGCGAGACGGCGTCTCTCCAGATCGATGCCCACCACTTCGTCCATCAGCACCTTCACATTGTCCTGCTTGAAGAAAATGCTGCGGATAGGGTGGGCGATCTCGGGAGCGGCCAGTCCGGCGGAAGCGACCTGATAGAGGAGAGGCTGGAAGAGATGGTGGTTCTGCCGGTCGACGATGAGGACCTCGACGGGCTGGTTCTTGAGGGCTTTGGCGCATTCGATGCCGGCGAAGCCTCCACCGACGATGACGACTCTGGGTAGATTCATGGAGAGAGGCAGGAGAGTGGGGCGCGGGCTCGAAAGGGTTCCGTCCGGGAGGATACCGCCTCCCGCTGCGGTGCGCTACTCGACCTTTTCACCGGGGGGAAATTCGCTTATCCTGGCGGCATGTCGATCCGTTCCGGCATTCTCCTCCTCTGCTCCGCCCTGCCCCTCGCCGCGCAGGAACCCGAGCGGAAGGCCCCGTCCGGATCCGCTCCGGCCGAAATTCCGGCGCCCGATGCGAAGGTCGAGAAGATCGCCGAACACCGCTTCCGCATCGGCGAAATCGAATTCGACGCGAAGACGCGCGAAATCCGCTTTCCCGCCGCCGTGAACCTGCGCGAAGGCGGGCCGATGGAATATCTCCTCGTCCACGAGCAGGGGAAGGTCCACGAGGCGATCTTCACCACCGCCGTCTCGCCCCTGCACCTGCAGATCGCGATGAAACTGCTTCGGTACCAGGCGGGCCACGGCGATGTCTTCAACCCTTTCCTTCCCGCGGAACGGCTGGAGAAGGAGGGAGGGAAGGCGGCCGACCGCGGAGAGACCGTCTTCCTCGCCTTCGCGGCCGAGGGGGGAAAGGCGCGGCCCGCCCACGAGTTCGTCCTCGACGGAGAAAGTGCCGAAGCGATGACGCCGGGCGGCTGGGTCTACACCGGCTCGACCGTCGAGGGAGGCTCCTTCATGGCCGAGGCCGAGGGCTCCATCGTCGCGATCTATCTCGATCCTCTCGCCATGTTCAACATGACCCGGGAAGGCGCCGACATCGACGAGCGCTGGGGTGCGCGGCACAGCGCGATCCCCGAAATCGGGACGAAAGGCGTCTTCACGATCCGGGCCGGGGAAACGCCCCCCGCGACGCCGGAATGAACCTCGCTGCCTCCTGCCCCCTCCATCCCCCACCTCTCCATCGAATCCCCATCCATGAAACCCATCCTCGCCACCTTCGCCTTCACCCTGATCGCCGCCGTTCCCCTGGCCGCGCAGGAGCGCTTCTCCCCCGGTCCCGACGGGGCCAACGTCTCCCTCAAGCTGGAGACCGAGCGCGCCATCGCCAAGGGCGTCGCCTTCCTGAAGAGCCAGCAGAACGCCGAGACCGGCGCGTGGAGCGATCCGGCCAATCCCGCCTTCACCGCCCTCGCCATCTCCTCGATCCTTGGCGACCCGAACCGAGATCCCGCGGAAGGACTGCCGGCGGAAGCGGAGAAAGGCTACGATTTCCTCCTTTCCAGCGTCCAGCCCGACGGCGGCATCTACCGAAAAGGGCTCGCCACCTACAACACCGCCCTCTCGATCATGGCCCTCGTCCAATCCGGAAAGCCGGAGCACCTCCCCGTGCTCGCGAAGGCCCGGCGGCTTCTCGTCAACCAGCAGCAGGACTACGACAGGAAAGGCGTCGTCGACAACCTCTTCGACGGCGGCATCGGCTACGGCGGCTCCTACGCCCACTCCGACCTGTCGAACACCCACTTCGCCCTCGAGGCGCTTCATTATTCGAAGAAGGCCCTCGCCGACACCGAGTTCGACGAAAGCAAGGAGTTCGACCTCGACTGGGACGCCGCGATCGAGTTCGTCAGCCTCACGCAGAACTCCGAGTCGAGCGTGAAGCGTCTCGGCGACTGGGCCGGCCTGCGCGAGGAGGACAAGGGCGGCTTCATCTACTTCCCCGGCGACACCAAGTCCGAGGAGATCGAACTGAAGACCGACGGCGGCATCAAGACCGCTCTGCGCAGCTACGGCAGCATGACCTACGCCGGCCTGCTCTCCTTCGTCTACGCCGACATGGACCGCGACGACCCGCGCATCGCCGCGGCGATGGATTGGCTCCAGAGGAACTACACTCTCGACGAGAATCCCGGGATGGACGCCCAGGGACTCTTCTACTACTACCACACCATGGCCAAGGCTCTCGCCATTACCGGGACGAAGGCTCTCGTCGCTGCGGACGGCAGGAAGATCGACTGGAAGAAGGAGCTCGCCCTGAAACTGATGGCCGGACAGCGCCCCGACGGATCGTGGGTCAACGAGAGGGCCAACCGCTGGATGGAGGACGATCCGGTGCTGGTGACCGCCTACTCGCTGCTGGCGTTGCAGCACGTCCACCGGCAGTGGTGAAAGGGGAAGGCCGGTTGTTCGATTTCGGTCAAGCCTGTTGACGCCCGCTGTGGTGGCGATCCAGAGATCGTTGCCAGCGAGCACTAAAGTGTAAAATTTTTTCGCCCAAGAGGGTTGGCAGTGAAGTTTCTTCGGTTCTTCTTCATACCCTGAGTCGAACTCTGTTGAGACCGCTCCAACCCTCCAATCCAATCAAGACCGCAGGCATTGTCCGTCGGGGGCTTCCTTTCCCGCAGAGGAACGGCAAGGCTCTCTCGTCAAAATTCTGCCTGATTCGGGTGGATTTATTTTAAAAATGTCTTATTTTAAGCCTTCTTGAAGGTCGGACTCTATGAAGCCACACGTGATCGCCATTCTCATCACCGTCCTGTTGGCTGCTGCGGCAGTGACAGGCGACTACTTCCTGAAGCTGGCCAGTTCGAACAAGCAGCCTTTCCTCAACTGGAACTTCGCCGCCGGTCTCGGCATCTACGGGCTGAGTGCCTTCGGTCTGGTCTTCGTGATGCCTCATTTGAAATTGGCCTACATCGGCGTCTGGTATTGCCTGACCATGGTTCTGCTGCTCTGCCTCGTCGGCGCTCTCTTTTTCAACGAGTCGCTGCGTCCAAAGGAATGGCTCGGAGTGGGACTGGCGGTGGTTTCCCTGCTGCTTCTTTCCCGGATCGCGTAGAAGACGGAACGCCTTCTCATTCCGCCGCGCCAACCGAACCGTTCCCTCCTTGCATCAGCCACCCTGTGAAATGCGATGACAATGGTAAAAATCGAGGTCAGCAAAAGCGCCATCCATGGACTTGGGTGCTTCGCGAGAGAGCCGATCGAGGTCGGCCAGCTCGTATGGAAATTCGATGAACGATTCGATCTTGTCCTGAAAAAGGAGGTCGTCGATACGCTGCCGCCCGGCGCTAGGGAGAACTTCCTCAACTACGCTTTCGTGAGCAAGGCCACCGGCGACTACATTCTCTGTTCGGACGACTCCCGGTTCACGAACCATAGCCCGACCCCGAACGTGGTCTGCATCATTCCCCCCGGCACCTCGAACAACGACCTCGAGTGCTACGCCACGCGGCCGATCCTGCCGGGAGAGGAGATCACAAACGATTATCGGGAATTCGACGCCGAATCCGGCGACGACCTTGAACTGACTTGAGAACCGTCGGACCAGCTCTCCCTTCGAGACCTCCGGAAGGGGTCAGGCGACCCGACGCACCGGCGCCTCAGTCTCCATGTACTCGAGGATGTAGTCCGGAACGACGCCGAGCCGGATATAGTGCTGCTGCCAGGCGAGGGGAAGCAGATCGAAATCGCGGATCCTCCCCCGGCACTGGGCGGCACCGCACAGGCAGTCCAGCTCCCAGTATCGCTCGAGCATCGTGGTCGAATAGTCGAAGCAGATCTCCTCGCCCGGGTGGATCTGGTTCAGGGCGATCAGGCGGATTTCATCGACGAATCCAGAATTCGGGGAGCACGAATGGTTGATGTAGCGAGCCGGAGAATGCGGATAGCCAGCCGAGGAATGCGGACTGACGTAGCGATTCAGGCCGATCTGGATGGAATGTTCGCCGTATTCCGACGCCACGGCCTCCTCGAAGTCGATTAGTCGACCCGTGAGGTAGAAAATGGTCTCGCGCGGCTTGATCGGGACCTTGGCGAAGACTCCCAAACCGAGGGCGCAATTCGAAATTTCAATTTTCTGCGACATCAGGCAGGAAAGGGCTAATCATTTATAGAATGCAGAAATGAGAGTAAAAATCGAGAAATTTCTCAAATAATTTCTCTTCTTTTGGGGTTGCGTATCTTGAAATATTTCTTATTATTATGGTAATTTTAAATCAGCTCCGAAATCGAAGCTCCCATGCGGCTTGTCTCAAAATGTTTTCAACGTCTTCGGAGGCATCTGTTGATCGCCGTGTCGTTGGGTGTCTCGATCACAGGGTGCCGGGACGCCGAACTCTCTCCCCCTGCCCCTCCCGCAGAAGGAGAAAGGGGTGCCGCGTTCGATGATTCAAGGCGAAGCGAGTCCTCCTTCAAAGGGCTCCTCCAGGAGACTCCTCCCCCTCGGCGCGAAGCGGAAAGGGAACCCTTCCGGTCCAACCACTCCCGGTTGAAACCGGATCGTGCGGTTTCGGCCGAGCCAGGGAGCCAGAAGATTTCTGAGGCCGGCCCGGAGCCCCATCTTTCCCTGTTGATCTGGGAGCAGTATCTCACCCCGGGAATCATCGAGCGGTTCGAAGCCAAAACCGGAGCGACGGTCGCCGTGACCGAGGTGGAGAATTCGGAAGAGCTCAAACAAAGGATCGCCGCCGCTCCCGCGGCTTTCGATGTCGTCGTTGCGGACGAGAAAACTCTCGGTGAACTGATCGCCTTGCGCCTTCTCCGACCCCTCGACACCTCCTTGCTCGGAGAACAGGCGCTCGACATCGAGACCTTTCTCTCGTCTCCGACGGATTCGGGGGTTCGGTATTCGATCCCCTACCTCTGGGGACTGACCGTGCTGGCGGCCCGGTCCGGTCTGTTCGACGAACACGAAGCCAGTTGGAGCCTGCTCTGGCGGGAGGATCTGCGTATCGCCGTTCTGGACGAACCTCTCGATCTCGTCTGGCTCGCGCTGCTCTCCCTCGGGCACGATCCGGCAAAGGCGACCAAAATGCAGATAGACGAGGCCGCCGATCGGATCGCCAAGCGTTTCCCCAAGCTGACCGATCACATGATGGATGTCCTCTCCGGGCTCGATGCCCTCGAATCGGGGGAAATCGATCTGATGGTTACCTACAATGGGGATGCGCTCTCCCGAGCCGCCGGAAACGCAGACATCGAGGTCGCCCTACCCAAGGAAGGAGCGCCTCTCTGGATGGATAGCTTCGCCGTGGCCTCCGACGCCCCCTCCCCCCGGCTCGCCCACCGCTTCATCAAGTTCATGAGCTCCCCCGAAGTCTCGGCGGAGACCTCGAGTTCGCTTTTCTACGCCACTCCGAATCCCCAGGCCCGTGCCGCCCTGAGCCCTTCCCTGCTGCAGAATCCGGTGCTCTACCCCGCCGCGGCCGAAATGGAGAGATGCACCTTCATGCGCTTCGACCCGGCCGTGGAAAAGCATCTCCACCAGACTATCCTCCGCCTCATCTCGGGCAACGGCAATCGCCGCGTCGCCATGGAGAGGCGGCGCGACGGGACGCTCGAGGAACGTCCCCCGAAAGAATCTCTCACCGAAGACTGACACCCTCCCACCCGGGCAGGCGCCACGCTTGCGACATGAATACCATCCGCAGCCAAATCCTCACCTCCATGGTGCTGACGGGCCTCGTGCCCCTGGTCGCCGTGCTGGTGCCGCTCGGCACGGTGCTCAATCGCAACCTGCGCCAGCAAGAGGAGGAGAAGCTCGCCGAAACCTCGCTTCAGCTCGGCCGTCTCGTCGCCGAAGTCACCGATCGCACCGCCCGCGAGCTGAGCTCGCTCCAATCAAACCCCCTTCTGGCCGATCCCGACAACGACATCGAGACGAAACTGGAGGAAATGCACCGTCTCGTGAAGATTTTCGAGGCCTACTCCGACATCAGTCTCTACGACAGCGATGGCTTTCTCCTCGGTTCCACGACCGAAGACCATCCCTCCTTCCGCGATTACAGCGACTGGTTCCTCGAAGCCGCCGCCGGAAAAGTCGTTCTCTCCCATCCGCAACGGGTGCTCGGCAAGGACGGACTCTATCTCACCGTCTATCTGCCGGTCGAATCCGCCACGCCCAAACGCCAAGTCATCAAGGCCCGGCTCTCCTTCGCCCGTATCGTCTCGATCCTGGGCGAGAGCTCCATCGCCGGGGGACATCCCGTCTTTCTCCTCGACGCCTTGGGCAACACCCTCTCCGGTGGCGATCCCACGCGGCTTCTGGAGAAATTCGACGAGCGGGTGCCTTCGAGTCGATGGCTCGCCGAACCCATCGGCACCTACACCAGCCCTGAGGGAATCGCCTACCTGTATTCCCGGCAAATCCTCTCCAGCGAGGTGACGAAAGTCTCGTCCCATTGGATCCTCCTTGCCCTCAAGCCCATGGATGAGGTCACGGCCGTGGTGCGGCAGGCGCTCTTTACCTTGGCCGCCGCCACGGTGATGATGATGCTCGCGGCCGTCGCCCTCGGCATCTTCCTCTCCCGGCTGGTCTCCCGGCCCCTGGAGAAGATCGGCAAAGTCGCCGGACAGGTGGCGAGGGGAGACCTCACCGTCCGGGCCGACGAAACGGGTGGTTCTACGGAGACGAAAAGCTTCGCCTCACTCTTCAACCGCATGGTCGGCGAACTGGCCGAACACCGCGACAGCCTGGAAAAGCTCGTCGCCTCCCGCACCGAGAGCCTTCACCAGAGCCAGTCGGAGCTGGAGCGGGCCAACGCGCGTCTCCAAGCCGCCATCGAGAGCACGAACAATGGATTCCTCGTCGAGGATCTCTCCGGCCAGATCGCCGTGGTCAACGATCTCTTCCTCACCCTCCTTGGATTCGATCCCGGAAGCGAAGCCTCCGCGGACCTCCTTCTCGACACCTTTGCCAGGCGCGGCGGCTTCACCCCGGGAATGGTCGAGGACTGGCTCGAAAAACGCACCTCCGGCGGCATCATCGATCAGGAGATCGTCCTCTCCCTCCCCGAAACCCGAGTTCTCCATGTCCACTCCGCGCCGATTCGGGATCTGCGCGGCAGCATCGTCGGACGCGTCTGGAGCACGCGCGACCTCACGGAACGGAGACAGCTCGAGGAGGGACTGCGCCAGTCGCAGAAGATGGAGGCTGTGGGTCAGCTAGCCGGCGGTATCGCCCACGACTTCAACAATCTCCTCGCCGGCATTCTCGGCAATCTCGCTCTCGTGAAGATGGAAATCGGCGACCACGCCGCCAAGGAGACCCGGGAAAGCCTCGCCCACGCCATCAAGGCGGGCGAACGTGCCGCCGAACTCGTGAAGCAGCTCCTCGGCTTCTCCCGCCGCAGCCGCATGGATCTGCGGCCCTGCGATGCCAATCTCGTCCTCGCCGAAGTGCGCGACATTCTCTCCGCCACCATCGACCCGCGCATCCGCATCGAACTGGACCTCGAACCCGTTCCCTGGCGGGTCATGGCCGACGTCGGCATGCTGGGTCAGGTCATCATGAACATGGCGGTCAACGCGAAGGACGCCATGCCGAAAGGCGGCACGCTGCGCCTGCGTTCGAGCAACCGCGTCCTCGCGGCCGCCGATCTGCGGGCGCATCCCGAAGTGGCGCCCGGCGAATTCGTCTGCCTCAGCGTCGAAGACGAGGGCGAAGGCATTCCGCCCGAAGTGCAGGCGAAGATCTTCGAGCCCTTCTTCACGACGAAAGAGCCGGGCAAAGGCACCGGTCTCGGCCTCGCCACCTGCTTCGGCATCGTCAAGCAGCTCGGCGGCTGGATCGACTTCCAGTCCGTTCCCGGCGAAGGCACCCGATTCGACATCCACCTGCCGCGCAGCACCGCGGCGGAGGCGAGCGACTCCAGCGCGCTGCTCCCTGTAGCCGGGAGCGATTCACCGCTCGCGCCCTCGCGTCGGGGCGAGACCATCCTTCTCGTCGACGACGAGGCCCTCGTCCGCCGCATCGGACGGACGCTTCTCTCGAAGCTGGGCTACGACATCCTCGAGGCCTCCGACGGTCTCGAGGCTCTCGAGATCTGCCGCGCCCAGGGTGACCGGATCCACCTCGTCCTTCTCGATCTCACCATGCCGAACCTCACCGGCAAGGAGACGTTCGCCCGGCTTCAGGAAATCCATCCCGAATTGCCCGTGCTGATCTGCAGCGGCTATCTGGTCGATCTCAACGAGTTCACGAGCGAATGCGGCGCCTGCCCCGACGGCTTCGTCCAAAAGCCCTACCACTTCGAGGAGATGGCCGAAATGGTCCGCCAGACCCTCGACCGCCGTATCCGGGCGGCCTGAGGCCCCGTGGCCGCGTTCGCCGCGCGTCCTACCGCTGATCTGCGTCACACCGGACCGCATCGGGGACAATTGTTATTGTCACAACCCCGCATTGCCATGAAACGCCGTCCCGTCCTTCTCTCGCGGTGCGCGTCCTTCGCCTTGGGTGGATTGCTCCTCCCCGCGCTCGTCGCCCCCGCCTTCTCGCAGCGGAGCGTGATCATCCCGGCACAATCCTCCAGCACTCTCGAGGAGGCCGCCGGAGCCGATCCCGTTCCGCCCCCCGCCGCCCCGGTCGTCCCTCTGGGCTCGTCCCTGACGACGAAGTCGCAGTTCTCCCAAATTCCGGTTCCGACTTCCATTTCCGGCAAAGGAAGCGTCGAAGTCCAAACGACTCCGCTCGCCGACCCTGCTCCCGACACGGATGTGGTCGCCGTCCAAAGAGTCGAACCGACCAAGCCCCCTCTCGACGTCGCCACGGCCAAACGCCTCGCCGAGCTCCGGAGGGAGCTCAGGATCGCCGAATCCGCCGCTCAGGCGAGAATCTCGCTCCCCGCCGACGACCTCTTCGTGGCGACGGAAGAGGAGGTCATCGATCCCTTGGCCGTTCCCGCCCTCAAGGAACTCGTCGAGTACCTGGAGCGCACCTTGAAAAAGGACGTGACGATCAAGTCTCTCCATGTTCCCGGCGAAGAAGGGGCGAAGGAAAAGGCCTGGCGCCGCGTTCTCGTGCTGATGGACTGGCTCAGGGAAAACAGCTCGCTCGACCCGGACCGCATCCGGGCCGCCGCGCCCCGGCCGCTCGACAAACCCGCGCCGAAGGCCAACGCCACGAGCATCGGAGAGACCGAATTCGTCGCCCGGATCGAGCTGCATCTCCAGTGAGGAGATCGTCCCGAACCCCGTCGGGGAACCTGACTTCTTTGTCAGGATGGGCAGGGTGGATGAACCGTGATCCATTGGCACGGGGTTCCAGGCCGCGCCTTTCGACGGTTGCCACGGCCGTCGGAGGGCAATCGGCACCTGTGTCCGGAAGTCGCGCCCGCTCAGGGCGAAGGAGCCGTTTCCCTCTGCCCTCCCTCGGTCCATCGCCTCTCCCGGAGGGCCTCGGCGGCGGCGTTGATCTCGGCCTCCTTCTTGCTGCCGCCCGCACCTTGCCCCAGAGCCAACCCCTCCCATCGGACTTCGGCGACGAAGGATTTGAGATGGTCGGGACCCTCCTGGCTGATGATGCGGTAAGTCGGACTGGCCGGAGCGATGGCCTGCAGACATTCCTGGAGTTCGCCCTTCGGATTCATCTCCTCGGACTGGGCCAGGGCGCTCTCGATGAGTCCTCCGAAGTTGCCGAAGAGGAAGCCTCGGGCGGCGGAAAAGCCGCCGTCGAGATAGATCGCTCCCGCGAGGGCTTCGATCGCGTCCGAGAGGTTCGAGGGGCGCTTTCTCCCGCCGCTCGCCAGTTCGCCCTTCCCGAGGAGAAGGTGGTCGCCGAGACCGATGTGGTTGGCGAAAAGGCAGAGCGCCTCGCGCGAAACGAGCCGGCTGCGCAGCTTTGTCAGGCGGCCTTCGCCGTCGTTTGGAAAACGGCGGAAAAGCTCCTCGGTGAGAACGAGCTGGATCACGGCGTCGCCGAGATATTCCAAACGCTGGTTGTCGGGATGGGCTCGCTTGGTTTCGCAGGCGAGACTGGGATGGGTGAGGGCCTCGGCAAGAAGCGCGCGGTCAACGAAGCAATAGCCGATCGTGGCTTCGATCGATTCCATGGGCGGGAAAAACGCGGCTCATGAGGCCGGAGAAGAAGGGCAGGGTGGCTGACGGGGATCGAACCCGCGACAACCGGAATCACAATCCGGGGCTCTACCACTGAGCTACAGCCACCATCGCGACGGTTGGCCACAGGCCAAACCGGAAGGGATTCTAGGCCAAGGCCTCCCCATTTCCAACGGAAAATGAGGCTTCTTGCAAAATCGCCGCTTTCCCCCATGCTGGCGATAGTTCAACCATGCCTCCCGATCTCGCCCCCGACTGGAGACCCGTCGCCTTCAAGGAATGGCAGCTCGTCGCCGATGCCATCGCCGACGGCGAGCAAAGCGTG
Source organism: Verrucomicrobiales bacterium (assembly GCA_037190325.1). Taxonomy (GTDB): domain Bacteria; phylum Verrucomicrobiota; class Verrucomicrobiia; order Verrucomicrobiales; family DEV007; genus Arctic95D-9. The sequence goes on from JBBCIU010000002.1 coordinate 99,743, forward strand.
CTGCTGCGGAAAGGCGGCATTTCCGAGGGCAAGGCGGGCTTCCAATGGCTGCACGGACGCTTCTTTCTTTTCCCCAGCCTTTTTCACGAACAGGCGGAGCAGGTCCTGCCCCGTCCCGATGGATCGCTGCGTTCGTGGCAGCCGGTCGCGGGCCTCGCCGAGGACGACGTGGCCTTCGGCGTCTATGTCGAGACCCTCGCGACGGGACGGATCACCACCTGGGAGGAAGTGCTGCGCCTTGCTCCCTACCACATCTGGCGCGAGGAGATCGTGCGGGAACGCTTCGACTGGGGCGACGAGCCGGGGCTGGCCTGGGCCGCGATCCGCGCCTGGCGCCTGACGCATCCCTGGATCCTCAAAGACCGCGCCACCTTCGGCGGCTGCCGGTCCTGGTTCGGGCTGCCCGCGGACGAAGGCGGAGGCTGGTTCGGACGGCTCGCGGAAGCGACGGTGGTCGAGCCGGTCTGCGGGCGGCCGGATTGGTTGATTTAGGATTGGCAAAGCGCCGCCGGTGCGGTTTGATAGGCGGCGCCGGACCTGTGCCGCCATCCTCCCATCCCGCCATGCTACCCGAAGTCGAGAAACTCCTCCGCGTCCAGCACCACGATCAGAAGATCAAGTCCATCGACAAGGAGCTGGCGGGCATCCCTCTGGAGGCGGAAGACATCCGGGAACGCCTCGTTGCGGACCAGAGAGCCGTCGAGGCGGCGAAGGCGGCGATGCAGCAGACCGAGGTGGCGATCAAGAATCTCGAACTCGACGTGGCGACCCGCCGCAACACCATCGGCAAGCTGAAGGTGCAGCAGTTCGAGACGAGAAAGAACGAGGAATACCAGCGCATGGGCCTGGAGATCGAGCGCTACACCGCCGAGATCGCGGATCTGGAGGACCGGGAAATCGAGCTGATGGAGAAGGCCGAGGTCCAGAAGCAAGCCTTCGAGGCGGCCCGGGCCCAACTCGTGGAGAACGAGGAATCGGTGAAGGAGGAGCTGGAGGATCTCGACGCCCTCGCCGACAAGCTCAGGACCGACCGCGCCGCCGAGGCGGCGGAGCGCGAACGCCTCGCCGCTTCGGTCGAGAGCATCGTCCTCGACAACTACGACCGCCTCTTCAAGTCCAAGCACGGAATGGCCGTCGTCGGCCTCGTCGACGAAATCTGCCAGGGCTGCCACATGAAAGTCGTGAAATCGACGGTGATCGAGGTGAAGGCCGAGCAGCATCTCGCCCATTGCGAGAACTGTGGCCGCATCCTCTACTGGTGGACCGACGAGCGCGTCGGAAAGAACCGCGGGGAATATTGAGCGTCCCCGCCTCGGCGATCGACTTCGGAGCCCTCCGTCCGCTGTGTGCGGAAGGGGTTTCCTCGGGCCGGCGCAGGGAGAGAGGCGCAAAGACGATCGGACGATCCCCCAGCGCAGGACACGTCGGGCGATCGCTTCGGCGAGGAGGTCGGACGGCATGGGAGGACGGCGACACCGGGGAACGGAGAGCTCGTCACCCGGAGTTCCCCGGCCTGGTTTGACACGGCCGTCACCGGAGGCGTTCCAGCTGCCCTTTTCGACGGACGAGGTTCTTGTAGTCCCACTGGATTTCGCGGGCCTTGCCCAGCCAGCGTTGCAGATCTTCCGTCTTCACCTGATCGACCGAAGTGTAGCGCGCCTCGGCCGCCTTGAAACGGCCTTCCTCTTGCAGGCCCTCTTCGTCGAAGGATTGGCCGCTCCAGAAGAGGAGGCGGACACAACCCTTGAGTTTGCTGTATCCGACGACGGGATTGCCGTCCAAGAACCAGACGGGATGGGCGTGCCAGACCTTGTTCTCCGCCTCCGGCAGCGCCGTCTCGATCTCGCCGGCGAGGAGTTCGCAGATCTCGCGGTCCCCGGGGAGTTGGGCGGCGTGGTAGCTCTGGGTGTCGGGGTGCATGGACATACAGCGTGACAGGGTGGAGGCACGAGGAGGGGGCTCCGTGCAAGAGGGGAGAGGAACTGAGAAAAATCAAGAGATGCCGCATCCTCTGACCCGGCGCCGTCGGTTCGCTGCGCCCATTCTGCCGAGGGGCTCCTCCATCCTTCCAGGGGTGCGCTTCGGCAGATGGCCGGTCACCGGAAATCGCGGATGGGCGATGCGAAGAATTCCCGAATGTGGACCACTCCGGCGGAAAACGATTGTCGGCACGACCGGAATCGGGTATTTAAGGAAGGGAGCGATGAAGGGCAGCATTCCCTTTCTCTTGATCTCGATGGCGGCGGCAGGCGTTGCGCGGGCCGACCTGCCCATCACGGGGCTCGTCTTCAGGGACGATCCGGCTCCCGGCATCCCCAACTGGGGCAGCTACCACTTTCTCACCGTTCCCTGCGGGGCCGCCGACGGTCACCGGATCGCCTTCGGCGCCCTCGTCACTGGCCCTGGCGTCGATGAGCACAACGATATCGCCGCCTACTACGGGCCTCCCGCCGCCCCCGTCCTCGCCGCCCGCGAAGGATCGCCTCCCGACTTCGTGCTGCCGGGACCTTACATCGTCCACCTCCGGGCACCCTCGATCAACGCGTCCGGGACGGTTCTTTTCTCCGGCACGCTCTCCTGGGTCGAAGGCGGAGTCGGCCTCTACCGCCGCAGCGGGGCCGGGGTCTTCGAAAAGATCGCCGAAACCCACGATCCCATCGATGGACTCCCCGACCGGCGGCTGGACAAGCAGCTCTACGGAAACCGCATCCCCATCGACAATGCCGGAACGGCCTACGTCCTCGCCGACATCTACGGTTCCAACATCAATGTGGGAAACAAAGTCGCCATCCTCCGGGCCGCTCCCGGTAACGTCACGACCCTCGCCAGACAAGGAATCACGCCCCCGCCGGGCGTCCCCAATCCCTTGTCGAACATCTTTTTCGGCAGTTTCCATTTTCTGAACGCCAACGCCTCCGGAAAAATCGCCTTCATCGCTTTCATTACCAACAGCTCCATCTATGCCGACTACGGCATCTGGACCGATGCTCCCGGAGTGCTCACCCTTCTCGTCCGCAAGGGGGATCCCGTGCCCAATCTGCCCGGGGTGACTATCTCCGAGTTCCCCAACGCCATCGGCATCGGCGACGACGGCACCGTCGGATTCTGCGCCCGCCTCACGGGCCCGGGTGTGAACGCCGACAACGAGCTGAGCGTGTGGACGGGCGTCCCCGGCGCGCTGAAGCTCATCGCCCGCGAGGGCGATCCGGCTCCCGGTCTCGGTGCGGGCGTCCTATTCGACACCTTCCTCGCCGGCGCCTACGAAACCGGGCCGGCCGTCAATCCATACGGCCAGGTGGCCTTCGTCGCCCGGCTCCGCGGCCCCGGCATCACAACCTCGAACGACGACACCCTGTGGGCGCAGGACGGCAACGGAGCTCTCCGCCTCGTCGTGCGGGAAGGCTCGGCCGTCCCCCGTCCGGGATCCACCACCGCCATCGTCGGAACGAGCAATCCGGCGCTCTTTCCCCCTTTCACCTTCCATCCCGCCGGAGGCTTCGCCAGCGGCACCCGTCTCGTCTTCGCCGCCGAAACCGATGCGGGCGCCGGGGAGGGGATCTACGCGGCCCGGATTCCCGATGAAACCACGCCTCCCACCATCCGCGCCGGAGGGGCGAAGAACCGCAAGACGCGGCGTCCCACGTCCAGGATCGTCGGCACGGCCTCGGACAACCGGAGCGTCGCCAAGGTCGAGGCGAAAGTGCGGAAGGCCGCCTACCGCCGCATCGCCGGCACGACCCGCTGGACCTTCACCGCCCGACTCAAGCGAGGCAGCAACCGCATTCTCTTCCGCGCCACCGACGCGGCCGGGAACGTTTCCCGTCCGGCCGTTGTGGTGGTGGGGAGGCTGCGGAAGGCCTGATCCTCCTTGTGGGGAAGGAGGCAATTCCTACTCCCCCAAGCCCATCAAGTACCGCACCAAGTGCGCCAACTGGCGCTCGTCCATCCCTGCCGTCAAGCCATCGGGCATCACGGTGCCGCCGGATTGGAGGTCATGGATCTCGCCTCTTGGAAGAGTCTTCACCTCGCCGGTCGCGAGGTCCTTGATCGCGACGGACTCGTCGGTTTCGGTCTGCTTGAAGCCGGTCACGACGGTGCCGTCCTTCAAGGTCACGGTGGCGGCCTCGTAGCCTTCCTTCACGTTCAGGGCGGGCCAGACGACTTCGGTGGCGATGAGTTCGGGCGGGAGACCACGGGCGATGGCGCTGAGGTCGGGGCCGAGGGGATTGCCGGGGGCTCCGGGCTGGTGGCAGGCGATGCAGCCGGCGGTCTCGTAGATTTTCTTGCCCTCTTCGGCGTTGCCGAAGGTCCTGGCGGCTTTGACGAGGTTGGCGACGTACTCCTTCGTGTAGACGGGCAGGGCGGGGTTGAGTCCGGCGAGCTTCATGAGCGGCTCGGTCAGCTTCGGTTCGGCGCGTCCGATCTGGTTGAGGGCCTGGAGAACCTGCTTCGCGGCGGCGGGGGGAAGCGCTTCAGGTGTCTCCAAGGCGCGGATGAGTCCGGCGCGGCCTTCGGCCTTGGCGAGGAGGGCGGAGAGGAGCGGGGCGGCGGCCTGGGGATCGCCGACCCTGGCAAGACGGCCTAGCTGGAATCGGGCGGCTTCGTCGGGAGCGGAGACGAGGAGGGCATCGAAGGCGGCGGCGGCGATTGGAGTTGAGAGGTCGGAGTCGAGAGTGGAGAGGAGGAGGGTGGATTCTCCCCCCAGGTCGCCGAGGGCGCGGAGGGAGGTGGCGCGGAGTTCGACAGGGGTGTTTTCGTCGTCGGCGAGGGCCTTGAGGTGTTCCCGGAAGGGTTCGAGTTTCCACCTCCCGGCGAGGCGGAGCGCCCGGGCTTTGGTGGCGAGGTGTTCGCTCTTCACGAGAGGGTCGAGGAGGGCGGCGGCGGTCGCGGAATCCGCGGGACGTGCGCTGGAGGCGGCGAGGACGGCGAGCAGATCGTGATGCTTCGTCCCCCGCTCGAGGAGGAGGGGCAGGTCCTCGGCGATGGCCGAGGCCGCGAGCGCCTTCAGCCAGACGAGCTCGCGTTCCGGTTGACCGGCGAACCGCTCGACCTGCTGGCGTATCACGGCGCGGACGTCGCCGGAGGCGGCATGGGGGCGGTAGTCGATGATGGCGCCGCTGAGGTTCTTGAGGTCCTCGGGATTGTTTTCGACCCAACTGTTCTGCAGGGCGAAGAGGAGGTGCTCGTCCTTGTCGAACTGGAAGCCCTTCGTCAGGAGCGGCGCCCAGAGACGGTGGGTGACGTGGAGGGTCTTGGTCAGGGCGTGGCGGTGGTAGGCGTTGAAGTCCTTGTCGAGGGCGCGGGCGGCGATGATGGCGGCTCGGGGGTCGTCGGCGTAGCTGCACGCGACGATGGCCTCGAGGCGGACGAGGGGATCTTCGTCGGCGATCTGGGTTTCGAGCTGTGTCAGGGCATCGGCCTTGTGGATCCGCCGCGGGTCATCGTCCTGGTGTGCAGGTGCGCCGGAGTTCGCAAGGACGGCAAGGAGATGGCTTTCCCTGGTATTGTCTCGGATCCAGGTCGAAAGGGTGCGCGTGGCGTAGGCGCGGACCCGCGGATCGGCGGCGCGGAGCAGTTCCTTCAGCAGATCGGGACGCGGGGTTTCGTGGGCTTCGTAGAGGGAGAGGGCCTGGAGGCGTCGGTAGCCGTCCTTTTCCCCGCCGGGCTTCAGGGTGGCGACCCAGGTGTCGAGGGCGGCGACGACTTCGTCCGAAGGACGCTCGAAGAGGAGGCGCTTGGCCTGGTATTGCGCCCAGCGCTCGGGACTGTCGAGCTGTTCGAGCAGATCGGAGAGGGTCGCGTCGGCGAGCGAAGAGTATTGGACGAGGGGCCGTCCTTTCGCGGTGACGCGCCAGATGCGGCCGTGCTCCTTGTCGCGGTCGGGATGGCGGTAGGAGGCCTGGTAGTGGCCGATGATGGGATTGTACCAGTCGGCCACGTAGATGGCGCCGTCGGGTCCCATGCGGACCTCGATGGGGCGGAAGACGTTGTTTTTCGTCTCGATGAGATTGGGCAGGAGCTCGGTGGAATAAAGACCGGTCTTTTCGTCGTAGTGGAGGGTGTGCCATTCGAGGAGGTTGGCGTAGTAGCCGCCGACGAGGATGCGGCCCTGCATCTCCTCGGGAAAGTGGCTGCTCTCGAGGAACTCCATGCCGACCTGCTTGATGGGGGCGAGGCAGAGGTTCATCGCGGCGGCGTTGACGGCAAGATCGGAGCGGACGAGGCCGGGGGTGCTGTAGTAGACGCCGACGTTGGCTCCGGTCTGGTGGAAGGGCTGGCCGTGGCGGGTGGTGAAGACGCCCCAGCAGTTCGCCCCGGCGGAGGACCACTGGAAGAAGGGATCGAGGTGTCCGCTGCGGGGGCGGTAGCGCCAGAGGCCGGAGCGGTTCAGGGTCTCGACGCCGTAGGGGGTCTCGACGCGGGAGTAGATGTGGTGGCCTTGGGAGAACCAGAGCTCGCCGCCGAAGCCCCAGCTGAGGCAGTTGATCATCTGGTGCGAGTCGGCGGTGCCGAAGCCGCCGAGGACGAGGCGCCGGGCGTCGGCCTTTCCGTCCCCGTCGCTGTCGCGGAAGTGGAGCAGCTCGGTGCCCTGCGCGACGTAGAGACCGCCGTCGCCGAGCTCGATCCCGGCGGGCATGAAGAGGCCCTCGACGAATTTCTCGAAGCGGTCGGCGCGTCCGTCGCCGTCGGTGTCCTCGCAGACGAGGACGTAGTCGTCGGCCTTTTCGCCGGGCTTGATCTGCGGGTAGCTGGGGGTGCAGGCGACCCAGAGGCGGCCGCGCTCGTCCCAGCGGATCTGCACGGGATTGACGACGCCGTCGGCCTCGGAGGCGAAGAGGTTCACGGCGAAGCCGTCGAGGATCTCGAAGCTGGCGAGCTGCTCCTCGGGCGACTGGGGCTTGGCGGTAGGCGGCTCTTCGGGGACGGAGGCGGACGCGGCGATGGGGACGGCCGGTGTTCCGGCGAGTGCGGCGCGGACGTTGGCCTCGGCCTGTTCGAGGAGGGGGAGGAAGTCGCGCATCTCCTCGGCGAAGAGCTGCCTGTCCTGGTCGCGCCAGTCGCGGGAGTAGGGCACGTGGGTGCGGTCGCCGGCGAGGAAGGACCAGTTCATCGGCCGCCAGTAGTCGAACCAGAGGCGCTCGAGCTCGAGGACTTCGCGGTAGGCGGGGACGAGGTCGGCGTCGGGTTTCGGGGAGAGGCCGAGTCCTTCGGCGAGGCGGGAGGCGACGAGGCGGTGCCCGGCCTCGCTGAGCTGGAAGCCGTTTTCGGTGAGGGCGGTGAGGGTTTCGCCGGGTCTGGTGAGCGGGAGGAAGGGAAGGCCGAGCTTCGCGGCGAGTTCGCGGATGGCCTGGGTGTAGGCGACGAGGTCGGCGTTGCGGGCGGGCAGGTCGGGGCCGTGGGGGAGATTCGAGGTTTCGAAGGGGACGGGTTCGAGCAGGATGACCCGGCGACCGCTGTCGGCGAACTCGGCGATCAATTTCTCGTAGGCGGCGAGGAAGGCGGGGAGTCCCTCGGGTCCGGCGAGCGACTCCATCTGGCCGAACTGGGCGAGGACGACGGTGGCTCCGGCTTCGGCGAGCTGCTCGCGCCAGTCGCGCTGCTGCCGCCAGGAGCTTGCGTCCGCCTGTTTCTGGAGGTCGCCTCCGTCGCGCCATTGTTCGAAGACGGTGTCGCCCTCCCAGCCGAAATTGCGGACCGTCAGCGTGCCTTCGGGAAAGGCGGCGAGGAGTTGAGTCTGGAGGTAGGGGTGGAAGCGGGTGCGCTCGATGTTCGCCCCACCGGCGAGGGCGACGGTGTCGTCGGGGTGTAGGAGGGGCTCCGCGCGGACGGTGGCGGATACGAGGACGAGAGCGAACGCGAAACGGCGGATCATCGGCGGCAAGGTAGCGTTATCGGAGAAGGGAGGCCATGGCGTCAAGAAGTTTGGAGGAAGGGCTGGCCAGCGGAAAAGGTAGCCCCGAGCGGCCCGCTCCGGGAATGCGTCGATGCGAAAGAAATCTTGAAACCCGCCACCAGATATCGATGCTTTCCTTCATGCAGGCGAGTCCCGGATCGGCACCCAATCCACCGAGGCGTCGCTTGGACCACGAAACCCCACATTGGGTGCGCGAGGCGGAGGAGATTTTCTTCATTACGGTTTGTTGTCGCGAGCGCGGAGAGAACGCTCTCGCAAAAAGCCCGATCGCCGAGGCCCTGCTGGATTCGGTTGGGCATCGCAACAGAACTTCGACTTGGTGGTGTTCGGCCTTCGTCGTGATGCCGGACCATGTCCATGGGTTGATCCAGTTTTCGCCTTCGCTTCCGATGGTCAAAGCGATGAAGCAATGGAAGGCATGGACAGCAAGGACTTTTGGAATCCGCTGGCAGAGTCAATGGTTCGACCACCGGCTTCGGGGGCAGGAAGAGTGGAGGAAGAAGGCGGACTATCTTTTCAATAATCCGGTCCGGGCAGGCTTGGTCGAGGAGGCGGAGGAATGGCCTTGGCGGTTTTTCTGCGAACGGTGAGGGAGAGGGCGTTTGGGACTCCGTGAGCAACGGAAGGCCGCGCGGGCCGCACGGTCCTACCTCGCTGGCGCGAAAAGGTAGCCCCGACCGGCCCGGTCGGGGTTCGGAGGACCGGACTCACTCCCCCAGTTCCACGATCCCCAGATCCTTATACTGAACCAAAGCGGTCGCGTTGCCGTGGATCTGCACGGCGATCATGCCTTTGGCGTCGATCCCCTCCTCCGTCTCCGTATAATCGACGGTCTGGATGCCGTTCAGCCAGATCTGGATACGCGGACCCTCGGCGCGGATGCGGTAGTCGTTCCATTCCCCCAGCGGTCGCTGCGCCTTTTTCAGCAGCTCCTCGGGAGGCTGGGCGAGCATCTTCTTGCGGCGGCTCTCGTCGTAGAGGGCGCCGTCGTAGCCGGCCCCGAGATCGGCCTGGTAGCCGATGACCTCGTGATGGTCGGGGATGCGCTGGGAGCGGAACTGCACGCCGCCGTTGACGAAACCCTCGGTGCCCTCGAGCCGCCATTTCAGGGTCAGCTCGAAGTCGCCATACTCCTTCACCGTGGCGAGGAAGTCGTTCTTCTCCTGCCGTTTCTCCAGCGAACCAGCGGTGAGGGCACCGTCCTTGATCCGCCAGACCGTGCCGATGGCGCCCTCCCACCCCTCGAAGGTCTCGCCGTCGAAGATCGCGACGGGGGCGGCGGCATGGCGCTGGACGAAGGCGACCGACTCCTCGACGCCGATGGGAGGGAAGTGGTGGCCTTCGGTGCGGGTGGTCTCGGGATCGGCGACGAGGAGGTCGAGGGTCCAGGCGAGGGCTTCGAGGCGGCGCTTCGCCTCGAGGGTGTTCTCCTCGGCGGGGACGATGAGGTCGTTCGTGCTGATGACGTGGCGCAGGGGAATCTTCGCCAGCGCGATCGGTTCGAGCCGGTCGAGGGGATCGCCGTCGTAGGCGATCAGGGCGGCCTCGTCGGCGAAGCCGTAGAATCTCAGCGCGTCGGCGAGCGGGCCTTTCGAGGCGGGATGCTTCAGGGGCCAGCTTTTCAGCTCCATCACCGGAACGTCGGCGTAGAGGCAGGCGACGCGCTCCGGCCGGGTCGCGGCGTAGCGGTAGGCGTGCAGTCCGCCGCGGCTGACGGCCTCGAGGGCAGGCCGGGCGGCGAGCTTCCATTGCCGGCGGACCAGGTCGTAGAATCGGTCCATGATGGCGAGGGATTCGTCGCAGCCCAGCATGGCCACCACATCGACATGGGCGAGGTGGAAGCCGGCGGCGAGGAGCTCGACATCGACTTCGGGATGGTACTCGGGGAAGGAGGTGCGCCAGACCCAGGGATGGCCGGGGGCGGCTTCCTTCGGCAGGACGACGAAGGCTTTCTTCCCTTCGAACTCGAAGGACTGCTTGGTGAATCCCTTCCAGCCGGCCTCCATCGTCGCGACGGAGTCGGCATAGCCGGCGGTGACGAGGAAGGCGGAGAGAAGGATCGTTCGGACAAGGCTCATGGCGGCGGGGGTGGGTTGGGAAAGCATCCGGCGAGGGGGCGACGATGCAAGCGGTTGCGCCGGGCCGTTCCCTACTTGATCCCGTCCCCTGCCGGGACGAACCTCTCCCCCTCATGAGACCCCTGCCCGCCGCCTGCCTGCTCCTCTCCCTCCTCGTTCCCGTCCACGCCTCGGAGCCCTGGAAAAAGCATGTCGTCGCCGAGCCGGGCCACACCAACACCGCCGTCGCCGCCGACTTCACCGGCGACGGGAAGGTGGACGTGATCGCGAGCGCGGCCGGAAAGGTGAGCCTCTACGTCGCGCCCGACTGGCGGGAGATCGTCCTGCACCGCTTCCCGCGCCTCGGATCGTCCTGCATCCACAGCGAGGCCTGGGACATCGACGGCGACGGCGACATCGACTGGGTCGGCAGCGAGCCCTGGGGCAAGCCCTTCTGGCTGGAGAATCCCGGCGACGGCTCCGGCGCCTGGGCCGCCCGGATCGTCGACCACGACATCCGCGGGATCCACTGCCTCCTCCAAGCCGACGTGGACCGGGACGGGAAGCCCGACCTGATCATCAACAACTTCGAGCCCGAGGGACCGCTCGCCGACTCCATCGCCTGGTTCCGGGCGCCGCAGGATCTGAAGAAGGCCGACCGCTGGGAGCGCTTCGTCTTCGCCGACCGCGACGCGCGCGGAGGCAGCCACTACTTCGGCTTCGGCGACGTGGACGGCGATGGCTGGGACGACATCGCCGCCGGCGCGAAGGGCGCACCTTTCGCCGACGGAAACTGGTTCGCCTACTGGACCCATCCCGGCGCGGAGGGCGTCGGAAAGGCGTGGCGGAAGACCGTGATCGCCTCGGGCCAGCTCGCCGCGACGAACATCCTGCCCGGCGACCTCGATGGCGACGGCAAGACCGATTTCCTCGCCTCGCGCGGCCACAGCCAGGGCGTGCTCTGGTTCGAAGCGCCGGACTGGACCCCGCACGAGATCGATCCGGAGATGAAGTCGCCCCACAGCCTCGTCCTCGCCGATCTGGACGGCGACGGCGATCTCGACGGAGCGACCTGCGGCTACGAGAGCAAGGCGGTCGCGTGGTACGAGAACGACGGGAAGGGGAACTTCATCAAGCACGTCCTCGACGAAAACCAGGAGTCCTACGACCTGCGGGCCATCGACATGGACGGCGACGGCGACCTCGACCTGCTCAACGCGGGCCGGGGCAGCAGGAATGTGGTCTGGTACGAGAATCCGGGAAAACCGTGACGCGTTCCCGTTGTCTCCACCTGAACCCGTCCTAATTTTTCCTTGCGATTCGCGGCGCGGGGCGCACATACAGCAGTCGTTCTCCGCCCCTTCCTCCCCCACCGGAGACGACGCGATTTTTTCGCGTTTTTCCCAGACAAATCGAACAGGCAAAAACGCTTTCCAACCCGAATCCATCGGTTTTCAACCATGATAGAAGTCGAAAATCTCCATAAACACTTCGGTTCCAAGGTGGCGGTCGACGGCGTCTCCTTCACCGTGAAGAAGGGCGAGGTCCTCGGGTTCCTCGGACCCAACGGCGCCGGCAAGTCCACCACGATGCGCATGGTCACGGGCTTCCTCCCGCCCACCCAGGGCCGCGTCCGCATCGGCGGGGCCGACATCGAGGAGAACGAGATCGAGGCCAAGTCCAAGATCGGCTACCTCCCCGAGGCCGCTCCGCTCTATTCCGACATGACGGTCGAGGCCTTCCTCCGCTTCGCCGCGGAGATGCGCCGCGTCCCCGCCGGACAGATCGCCGCCGCCGTCGACAAGGCGATCGAGACGACCTTTCTCGAGCCGGTCCGGCACCAGAGCGTGGACACCCTCTCGAAGGGCTACCGCCACCGCACCTGCTTCGCCCAGTCCATCATCCACGATCCCGAGGTCCTCATCCTCGACGAGCCGACCGACGGCCTCGATCCGAACCAGAAGCACGAGATCCGCCAGCTCATCCGCCGCATGGGCGAGACGAAGGCGATCCTCTTCTCCACCCACATCCTCGAGGAGGTCGAGGCCTCCTGCACCCGCGCCATCATCATCGACCGCGGCCGCGTCATCGCCGACGGCACGCCGGAGGAGCTGAAGGCCAAGGCGACCAACGCCGGCGCGGTCGTCCTCCGCGCCACGGGGCTCGCCGGCTCCGGCATCCGCGCGGAGCTGGAGAAGCTCTCCGAAGCCGCCTCGGTCGAGACGATCTCCTCCGACGACGAGGGCCTCGTCGCCCGCATCCAGCCCGCCAAGGGCAAAGCCGACCGCCTCGGCGCCGCCGTCTTCGGCGTCTGCAAGGACAAGAACCTGACCGTCCACGAGCTGAAGGTCGAGGAAGGCCGCCTCGACCTCCTCTTCCGCGAAATCACGAAGAAGGACGCCGACAAGTGAACGACCCCGGAACCCCCGAAGCCATCCAGAACCCATGGACGCCCTCATCACCCTGATCCTCGAATTCGCGATCCCGACGCTGATCGTCTCCGCGATCTTCGTCGCCGTGCTCCTCTTCGCCCTGCCGCGCGAGGTGCGCACGATCTTCAAGCGCGAGCTGAAGAGCTACTTCACCTCGCCCATCGCCTACGTGCTCTTCGTCGTCTTCCTCGGCATCTCGAACGCGCTCTCCTTCTTCTTCACGGGCGTGCTCGAGGGCGGCGAGGCGGACCTCTTCCTGCCCTACTTCCAGTATCTGCCCTGGTACCTCATCCTCATCGCGCCGGCCGTGGGGATGCGGCTCTGGTCGGAGGAGCAGCGCCTCGGCACTCTGGAGCTGATGCTGACGATGCCCCTCGCCCCCTGGCACGCCATCCTCGGCAAGTACCTCGCCGCGGCGGTGGTGCTCTTCGCCATGCTCGTGCTCTCCTTCCCCATCGTCTGGACGATCAACTTCCTCGGCGAGCCGGACAACGGCGTGGTCATGGCCGGCTTCGTCGCGACCTTCTTCGTCGCCCTCTGCTTCCTCGCCGTGACCTCGGTGATCTCGGCGATCACGCGCAGCCAGCTCGTCGCCCTGCTCGTCTCGGTGGCGATCTGCCTCGTCCTCTGGCTCGGCGGCCTGCCCCACCTCAGCGAGATGCTGATGAACCTGAAGGGCGGCTGGCTCGTGGCCTGGCCGGTCCTGAAGCTGATCAACGCCGTCGGCGTGATGCCGCACTTCACCGAGCTGGCCAAGGGCGTGCTCGGCCTGCGCGACATCGTCTTCTTCGTCACCTTCATCGCCTTCTGCCTCTTCGCGACCTCGGTCGCCATCCGCCTGAAGCGCGCCTGATCCCCTGTCCCCTCCAACCCCCTTGTCGATCCATTCCATGAGCGAATCGAAAGAGACCCCTGTCAAGAAGCCGAGCCGCCGCACCGTCGCCCTCGCGGGCCTCGCCGCCGTGTTCGTCATCGCCCTGCTCGTCAACTTCGTCGCCGGGAAGCTGAGCTTCCGCGCCGACCTCACCGAATACGGCGTCTACACCCTCTCCGAGGGCACCTCGAACATCCTCTCGCGCCTCGAGACGCCGGTGGAGCTGCGCTTCTACGTCACCGACGACTCGAAGACGATGAGCCCGAGCGAGCGCGCCCGCGCCCGCCGCGTCTCCGACCTCCTCGCGGAGTTCGCCCGCAAGGCGCCCGCCAAGGAGATCGAAGTGACGGACGACAAGGGCGAGTTCGTGACGAAAAAGGTGAAGATGCTGACGGTGAAGAAGCTCAATCCCGAGCCGAACACCGACGCGGAGGACTCCGCCGTCATCGACGGACTCCAGGCCGGCGTCTCCGGCGAGACGAACAACGAGCTCTACTTCGGCATCGCCATCCAGTGCCTCGACGCGGTCGAGGCGATCCCCTTCGTCCCGGCCAAGCCCGAGACGATCCTGGAATACGACCTCGCCCGCGCCATCTCCAGCGTCCACGGCGGCAAGAAGAAGAAGATCGCGGTGATGACCGGCATGCCCGTCGGCGGCGGCTTCGGAGGCAACTTCCAGGCCCCGCCGCAGCAGCCCTGGATGTTCTACGAGCTGCTCGGACGCGACTACGAGGTCGAGACGATTCCGCCCACGACGGCGGAGATCCCCGAGGGTACGACCACCCTCATCGTCGTCCATCCCTTCGACATCACCGACGAGGGGCAGTTCGCGATCGACCAGTATCTGCTGAAGGGCGGGAACGTGATCGCCTTCGTCGACCCGAACTTCTTCTACGCCCGAGCCATGGCCGGAGGACAGCCGCAGATCCCCGGGATGCCGCCGCAGGGCGGACCGGCTCCCTCCTCCGATCTCGACAAGCTCTTCAAGGCCTGGGGCGTGAAGTACGACATGAACCGCGTCCTCGCGGACCTCGACTTCGGCTCGGAGATCATCCGCCGCGGCAACTTCTCGCCGACCTTCCTCACTCTTGACCGGAAGGCGCTCGGCTCCGATCCCAAGGATCCCGGCCTCGTCGATCCCATGACGAACATGCTGAACCGGCTGAATCTGCTCACCCCCGGCGCCTTCGAGGTGTCCCCGCCCGCCGGCATCGCCGCCGACAGTCTCCTCCTCTCCTCGGTGAACAACGAGCTCATCGGCTCCTTCGACGCCGATCCCACGACGGAGGGCGGGGCCGACCGCATCCGCGAGAAGTTCCAGCCCCACGGCCAGCGCCGCGCCTTCGTGGTGCGCCTCTCGGGCGAGTTCGAGACCGCCTTCCCCGAAGGCAACCCGGCGAAGAAGGATGAAGCCGCCGAGGAGGAGACCGCCGAAGATGCCGCTTCGGAGGAGGAGAAGGACGGCGAAGAGAAGAAAGAGGAAGCCAAGGAGGAGGACACCTCCCTGAAGAAGGCGACCGCGCCCGGCCGCGTCCTCCTCGTCGCCGACGTGGACTTCCTCTACGATGCCAACGTCGTGCGTCGCAACCAGATCCCCGGCCTGAACATCTCCATCCCCGAGATGCTGAACGAGAACCTCACCCTCGTGCAGAACGCGGCCGAGCAGATGTCGGGCGACCCCGACCTCATCAAGGTGCGCAGCCGCACCGGCGTGAGCCGTCCCTTCACGAAGCAGAACGAATGGTACCGCGAGGCGCAGCAGAAGTACGCCGCCAAGGTCGCCGAGTTCAGCGAGAAGGCGAAGGAGGCCGAGCGGGAGCTGAACGAGCTGATCCAGCAGACGCCCGAGAACATCGACCAGGCCCTCCTCTCGCCCGAGGTGCAGCAGCGGCTGAAGCAGCTCCAGCAGGACGAGATCGAGTTCCGCCGCGGCGAGCGCGAGCTGCAGAAGGAAGTGACCCGCGAATTCCGCCGCAAGCTGGCGACCTACAAGTTCGGCAACACCCTGCTGATGCCGATCGTCGTCATCGTCTTCGGCATCGCCCTCGCGGTCTACCGCCGCCGCCAGATCGCGGCACGCTGAACCACCCGACGCATCCGTTCAATCCATCCTGACATCGCAAGAACCATGGGAACGAAAACACTGGTCCGACTGCTCATCGCCCTCGCCGTCCTCGGCGCCGTCGCGGCGATTCTCCACTTCGCCGGCTCGGGCGGCTCCGTCTCCGAAGTCGGCTCCTCGACGAACAAGAAGAAGGTCTTCGAGGAGTTTCCGATCAACGACGTCGGCAAGATCGTCATTCAGGAGAAGGAGGGCTCCCTCACCCTCTCCAAAGGCGCCGCCAACTGGGAGGTCGCCGAACGCGAGGGCTATCCGGCCAACGCCGAGCCCGTCGTCGGCCTGCTCCGCAAGATCTGGGATCTGAACATCGTCCAGCCCATCACCATCGGACGCACCCAGTACGGCCGCCTCGGGCTGCTCGATCCGTCCGCGTCCGAGACGCCCGCCGACGAGGCCGCCACCCTGCTGACCTTCCAGGACAAGGACGGCAAGGACCTCGCCTCGCTCTGGCTCGGCAAGGTCTACGAGCGCTCCGAGGGCCGTCCCGATCCCTTTGGCGGGGGCATGGCCAAGACCGACGCGGGCCGCTACGTGAAGCGTGGCGACGCCAACTCCGTCTACCTCGTCGGCGACACTTTCTCCGACGTGAAGACCGAGGCGCCCGAATGGATCGACAAGACCTTCTTCCGCGTCGAGAAGATCCGGTCCATCGAGTTCGTCCCCGCCGAAAAGGCCGACGGCTGGAAGCTGGAGCGCACCGACGAGTCCGGCGACTTCGTCCTCGCCAACGCCGCCGCGGACGAGGCGCTCGACACGAACAAGGTCGCGAGCATGAAGTCCGCCTTCTCCAATCCGCAGATCGAGGATGTCTTCGTCGGCGAGGAGAAGGGCCAGCAGAAGACCGAAGAGGCGACCTTCAAAATCGCCACCTTCGACGGTTTCCAGTACGAGATCTCCATCGGGGAGAAGAACGACCTCAACGAACTGCCCCTCGTCCTCAAGGTCTCGGCCGAATGGCCGAAGGAGCGCAAGCCCGGCGAGGAGGAGAGCGACGAGGAGAAGAAGCGGCTCGACAAGGAGTTCGCCGACCGCAACGAGTCGCTGACGAAGAAGCTCGAGCAGGAGAAGCGGCTCGAAGGCCACGTCTTCAAGGTGCGGAGCTACATCGTCGATTCGATCGCGAAGAAACGTTCCGAGCTGATGGAGGAGAAGAAGGAGGAGGAAACCAAGGCCGAAGAGGTCGCCCCCGGCGTCTCCTTGCCCGTGCCTGCGCTTCCGGCGCCCGCGACGCAAGCAAAACCCGAGGCGCCCAAACCCGACGCTCCGGCTCCTGTCGAGCCCAAGCCGGCACCGGCACCGGAAGCGAAACCCGAGGTTCCGAAACCTGAGCCTTCGGTTCCTGCCGAGCCCAAGCCCGCAGCGCCTGTGCCGGAGAAGGCGGAAGAGGCCGCCACGGCTCCCAAGCCGGAGCCGTCCGCGCCCGAAGCCAAAGCCGAGCCAGCTTCGGAAGCGTCGGATCCACAGCCGCAGGAAGCTCCCGCGGCTCCGGCTCCGCAGAATTGATTTCGATCCTTCTCAGGTCGGTCATTCCCTCGTTCCCGCCAGGAGGAGCCTCGCGTCGCGAGGCGACCGCCCTCGTGCGCGGGCACGAGTAGGGGCCGCTGATTGGACGAGTAGGGGCCGCTGATTGGAAGTCCCGACAGGCTGCCCGGTCGAGGCTATCTCGTCGACCTAACCTCGGGGGCTTGAAGAACGAAGTTTGAGCCTGCCGCGGGAGAGGCTTGCTTCGCGGAGGGAAGATTTACAGGTTGCGAGGTCTTCATTGTGCGTTTTATTATAAAAATCATAATTTTAGTGAATCCTGATCGCACATCTTCCCGAGACCACCGCCGCTCCGTCATCGAGCATCCCCTTCCGGCTTTCGGTCGTGCGCGGACTTCTTCCTCCCCTCCCATACCCGTGACGGCCCGGGGACTCGCTTCCGAGGTGCTCGACCTCTACGGAATGGGCGCCTTCTCCTTCTGGCAGTGGAATCCTTCGACCAACCAGCTCTCGACGCACGGTGCCTTCTCCGCCGAGACTCTGGAGGAATGGATGCTGCGGATCCACCCGCGGGACCAAGTCGCCTTTTCGGAATTCCTCGACTGCGACGGTTCGCCCAGCTCTCCCTATCTTTCGATCGACTACCGGATCGGGCGCAGCCGACAGGGCGACTGGGTCCACGTCCGCCACACGATCGGATTTCTCTCCCAAGGGGAGGAGAGACTCTTGTCGGGTTTGGTCGAGGAGCTGTCCTCGCCCAATCTCACGCGCACGCTCCTGGAACGGAGCGAGAGCGAACTGCGCGACGGGGAAACCCGCACCCACCGTTTCATCGACGAAGCGTTGGACCTCTCTCTGGGCGGCGAAGTGCAGCCGCTTCTCGACCTGCTGCGGCAAATTCTTCGTGCCGACACCGTCTCCCTCGTCGAGCTCGACGCACGCTTCAGGGTCCTGGGGTCGGTTTCCTCGAACCATGAGTTGTCCGCCTTGCCGCTCAGCGCCCTCCATGCGCCCTTGGCCGGAGCCCTGGCGGAATGCCGATCCCCCGGATTCTCCAATGCCATCGAACTGGATCTCGACACCGATCCCCGTTGGTTTTCGATCCGCCCGGTCTTCCTGACGGACCGGCGCGTCGGCGGAGCGCTTTGCGTGGGATTCCGTTCCTCCCATAGCCGCATCGAAGCCCGCCGTTTCCGCTCCCTCCTTTCCCTTGCCGCGACCTTCGCGGCCACGCGCTTGGAACGCGAACGGGAGGAGCTGCAGGGCCGCGATCTTCTCGCCCAGCTGCGGCGCGCGCAACGGCTTGCGGGAGCGGGCTCCCTCTCCTCCGCCTTCGCCGGCGACCTGAACCATCTCCTTACCTTGGTCGAGGGGCATCTCCATCTCCTCGGCGAGGCCTTCGAAGCGGGCGACTGGGAAGGCTGGCGCGAATCGCTTGCCCAGATCCGGGAGGCTTCGAGCCAGGCGACAGATCTCTCCGGCCGCCTCCTCCACGTCGTCGGGCAGGAGCCTGCAGACTTGAGGCACTGCGATCTCAACCGGATCGTCGAACGGTTCGCCTCCATGATGCGCCGGGTGCTGGAAGGGGGGATCGGCATCCATCTCGATCTCGATCCGGCCATCGGCCTCGTCCGCGCCGACGAGGACAGGATTCGCGAGATTCTCCTGGCCTTGGTTCTGGATGCACGCGACACCATGCCGAACGGCGGGCTCATTTCGATCTCGACGCGGCCGACGGTCCATATGGACGGCGACGATCCTCGTCCTTTCGTCCGCCTTCGCGTCGCGGATGAAAGGGGAGGGGAGGGAGACGGGTGCCTCCCCATTTCCTCCCTTCACGACGCCGCGGCCATGGAGGAATGGACAGGGACGAAGGCGGCATGGCACTCCGTCGCCTCCATCGTCGAGGAGCACGGCGGGTCTATCGAAAGCGGCGGAAACGGTGCTGTGCATCTCCTTTTCCCGGCAGAAGGCCGCCCTTGCGAGACGAGCGGGGCCGCAGTTCCCGGCGATGGGGGAAATCTCCGCCCCTCGCCTTCGCTCGCCGGTTCCACCGTCCTTCTCGTCGAGGACGAGACGGCGGTCCGGAGGTTGGCCCGCAAGCTGCTCGAAGTGCTCGGCTGTTCCGTCGTCGAGGCGGCCTCGGGACGAGAGGCGCTCGATCTCTGGCCCGAAGTCCGCGACCGCGTCTCCCTCGTCCTGACGGATGTCGTCATGCCGGAAGGCGTTTCCGGCTGGGATCTCGCCCGCGAGCTGCACCAGCGCCATCCGGGGCTCGGCATCCTCCTCACCAGCGGCCATGGCACTCTCCCCGAGGAGCAGGGGCTCGGAGGCATCCCCCAGATCGATTTTCTGCAGAAGCCCTACCCGATGAACGAGCTGAAGGCCTCGCTCTCGAAACTGGTGTCGACGATCGCGGCAGGGCCTGTGGTCAGAACAGCTCGAAGTCGATGAGATCGTCGCCGACCTCGGGCTTCACCGAAGTTTCGCTGTTGGCGTTCCGGGTCACAAGGGTCGCGACGGATTGGTCTTCCGTGACTTCGTTGACCCTCACCCATCCCAGCACGTCGCTGCCCCGGCGCACCGCGAAGCGTTGCTCGACCTTCACCCCCTGGACGGCTCCCGCGTCGAAGGTGACGATGCCCCACTCGGCGTCGTAGCTCGTCACTTTCGCGAGCGAGGGCGCGGCCAGCACCTGCGAACGCATCCGCTGGAGCTGCGCTTCGATCTCGGGATTGCCGCCGGGAGGGTTCTCGACCGCATTGCGGAGGAAGTCGGGCAGTTCCGAGGTGATCGCGGCCTGGCTCCCGCCCGTCGGAGGAGCGGCGGTTCCGCCTCCGGCGAGCTGGTTGTATCTCTGTTCGGTGAGGCGGCTCTGTTCGCGCGCCTGGTCGAGGGACTCGCGCAGGCTGGCGAGGTCGGGATCTTCGGGAGCGGGGAGGGTCGCCTCCGCTTCGCGGGCGGCGGCAGGCGGATGGCCGGTGGCGGCGGGGGGGGCTCCGGTAAGGTAGACGGGATTCCCCTGGGCGTCGTAGAGCACGGTCCCGGCAGCCTGGGCGGCAGGGGCCGGTTGAGGCGACGAGGCCGCGGCAGGCTGGGCTGGAACGGTGCCGGGGAGCCCGAGGCGCTGCATGAGCCGGTCTTCCTTTTCCGCGTATTCCTTTTCCAAACTGGAGCGGACGAAATCCCGATAGCTGAGGGCACCTACGACAAGCAGCAAGGTCGCCGCGATCGCAAGCGCGATGGATGGCGTGTGGCTCGCCGGTCTTCGTTCACCGATGTCGTCTGGTCCGATCATGACAGCCGGGATTCTACCACACCGCGCCGAAGGAAGCCAATGACGGACTTCGTGAATCACCAGGCCTTTTCCCCCCTTTTGGGATGGCGTGAGCCAGGCGCAGTCCGCCCGCGAAGATCGAACCACCTTTCCTCAAGCCTTCCTCCGGAATCGCTCCACCGCGCTCTGCACCACGAAATACAGCATCGGCACGATGGCGAGGCTGAGGAAGGTCGCGGCGATCATGCCGCCGAAAACGGCGGTGCCGATGACCTTCTGGCTTTCCGATCCCGCCCCGGTCGCGGTGAGAAGAGGGACGACCCCGAGGATGAAGGCGAGGGCGGTCATGAGGACGGCGCGGAAGCGAAGACGCGTCGCCTCCAGCGCGGCCTCCAGGATGCTTTTCCCCTCCTCCCGCAGGACTTTCGCGAACTCGACCACGAGGATGGCGCTCTTCGTCGAAAGGGCGATGAGGAGGACGATGCCGATCTGGGTGTAGACGTTGTACTCCATCCCGCGCGACCACACCGCCAGAAAGGCGCCGAAGAGGGCGGTGGGCACGGAGAGAACCACCGAGACGGGAATGGACCAGCTCTCGTATTGCGCGGCGAGGACGAGATAGACGAGAAGGATGGAGAAGACGAAGATCGCGGTGGCCCCGCCGGCGGCGACCTTCTCCTGGTAGGAGAGATCGGACCAACTGTAGCCGAGAGAGTCGGGCAGCTTCTGGTTGGCCATGTCCTCCATGATGGCGAGGGCTTCGCCGGAGCTGAAGCCGGCGTCCGCCTGTCCGAGGATCTTCACCGAGGGATAGAGGTTGAAGCGTGTCACCGTCTGGGGGCCGTAGGTCTCCTCGACGTTCGCGAGCGATCCGAGGGGGATCATTCTCCCCGAGGCCCCGCGCAGCTCGAGGCGGCGGATCGCCTCGGGGTCGGCGCGGTGGGGCGCGTCGGCCTGGGCGGTGACTTTGAAGATGCGTCCGAAAAGGGTGAAGTCGTTCACGTAGGCCGAGCCGAGATTCACCTGCAGGGTTTCGAAGACGGCGGGCAGCGGCGTGCCGGTGCGGAGGACCTGATCCCGGTCGATGTCGACGAGGAGCTGGGGCACGTTCGCGCGGAAGGGCGTGGCCAGACCGGTGAGCCCGCTCTGGGCGTTGCCGTCCTCGATGATCTCCCGCGAGACGTTCTGCAAGGTCTCGAAGCCGACCCCGCCGCGATCCTGGAGCATGAAGGTGAAGCCTCCGGAGGTGCCGACGCCGGGCAGGGAGGGCACGGGGAAGGCGAAGGCGACGGCGTCCTTGAAGCGGGCGAGGCGCTGGTTCAGCGCTTTCAGCAGATCCGCTTGGTGCAGGCCGGGCCCGCCGCGCTCCTCCCAGGGCTTGAAGGTGACGACGAGGAAGCCGGTGTTCGAACTGGCGGCTCCGTCGATGAGGCCGTAGCCGGCGATGGTGAGGAAGTCGCCGACGCCGGGCAGGTCCTTCACGATGTCGTTGACCTCGTTCAGAACGGTGCGGGTGCGCTGGAGCGAGGCTCCGTCGGGAAGCTGGACGTTGACAATGCAGTAGCCCTCGTCCTCCTGCGGCACGAAACCGCCGGGGAGGCTCCCGAGCCCGAGGACGGAGGCGGCGGTGAGTCCGGCGAAGAGGATCACCGAAACGAGGGCGCGGCGGATGGCGAGGCAGGTCACGCCGACGTAGCCTCTCGTGAGCCTGTCGAGGCCGCGGTTGAAGAGACGGAAGAAGCCGCGCGGCTCCCTGCCATGGCCGCGCAGGAGGATGGCGCAGAGCGCCGGGCTGAGGGTGAGGGCGTTCAGCGCGCTGAAGGTCGTGGCGATGGAGATGGTCAAGGCGAACTGCTGGAAGAGCGTGCCGGTGATCCCGCCCATCGCCATCGTCGGCACGAAGACGGCGAGCAGCACCAGGGTCGTCGCGACGATGGGGCCGCTCACCTCGCGCATCGCCTTGGCCGTGGCCTCCGGCGGACTGAGGCCTCCCTCGATCCAGCGCGTCGCGTTCTCGACCACGACGATGGCGTCGTCGACGACGATTCCGATGACGAGGACGAGACCGAAGAGGGTCAACTGATTGAGCGAATACCCCAGCAAGAGCATCACCGCGAAGGTTCCGATGAGCGAGACCGGGATCGTGACGAGGGGCACGAGGGTGGCGCGGAAGCTCTGGAGGAAGAGGAAGACGGTGAGGACGACGAGGACGATGGCCTCGAAGAGGGTGTGGACGACGCCCTCGATGGAGGCGTGGACGATGTCGGTGTTGTCGAGGATGACGGTGGGGACGAGATCCTCGGGGAAGCTCGGGCGCAGCTCGTCGATCTTCGCCCTCACCCCCGTGGCGACGCCGATGATGTTCGACCCCGGCGTCTGGTAGATCGCGATGGTGGCGGAGGGCTCGCCGTTGAGCTGCGAGGAGAGGCTGTAGCTGTCGGCCCCGAGCTCGACCCGCGCCACGTCGCGCAGGCGGATGATGCGGCCGTCGGCCGAGGTCTTGACCACGATCTTCTCGAAATCCGGGGCGTCGGCGAGGCGGCCGGGCACGTTCACGGTGTATTCGTAGGCGACGCCTTCCGGGGCCGGGGCTCCGCCGATGCGCCCTCCGGCGACCTGCGTGTTCTGCTGCCGCACCGCGGTGACGACGTCGCTCGCGGTGAGACCGTAGGTGGAGAGCCGCTGCGGATCGAGCCAGATCCGCATGCTGAACTGCCCCGCCCCGAAGACCTGCACGTTTCCCACGCCGGGGACGCGGGCGATCTCGTCCTTGATGCGCTGGTTGACGAAGTTGCTCAGGTAGTTGTCGTCCCAGGTGCCCCTAGGCGAGGAGAAGCCGAGGTACATGACCACGTCGGTGCTCTGCTTCTTCACCGTCACGCCCTGGCGCTTCACTTCCTCGGGCAGTCGCGCTTCGGCCACGGCGACGCGGTTCTGGACGAGGACGTTGGCGGTGTCGAGGTCGATGCCCGGGGCGAAGGTGACGGTGAGGTTCATCGAGCCGTCGTTGGCGCTGACGCTCGAGAGGTAGACCATGCCTTCGACCCCGTTGACCTCCTGCTCGATGGGCGCGGCCACGGTCTCGGCGATGGTGCGCGCGTCGGCCCCCGGGTAGACCGCCGAGATCCTCACCGTGGGCGGGGCGATCTCGGGGTAGCGCGCCACCGGCAGGGCTTTCATCGCGACGAGCCCCACCAGCACGATCACGATGGAGATGACGGCGGCGAAGACCGGTCGGCGGATGAAGAAGAGGCTGAACATGGGAGCCGGGATGGCGGTTCTGTCAGGGAGCCCTCGCCGGAGCCGGAGCTTCGCCTGGCGAAGCGGGAGGCCCCCCTTTCGCCTTCGGCACCACCGGCAACCCCGGGCGGACCTTCTGCAGATGGCTGACGACGAGGCGGTCCACCGCCGCGAGGCCCGAGGCGAGGATGGCGTCGGCGCCGTCGCGGTAACCGGTCGGCTCGACGGGGCGGCGGGCGACGACGCCGTCCTCGCCGACGACGAGGACGTAGCTGCCGCCGAGGTCGCGCTGCACGGTCTCGGCGGGCACGCGGATGGCCGTCGAGTCCGCAGCGGCGAGGCGGGGCACGGGGATCCCGACACGGACGAAGAGGCCCGAGGCGAGAGCGCCGTCGGGATTGTCGAAGACGGCTCGCGCCCGGATCGTTCCGGTGTCGGGATCGACGGCGTTGTCGAGGAAGTCGATCTCACCCTCGACGGGGTAGAGGGAGCCGTCGGAAAGGACGAGCCGCGCCGGGATCCCCGGGCCTCTCTTCTCCGCGTCGGTCTCGTCGGCGAGGTGGCGTTTCGGCAGCTCCTTGAGGATGTCGCGCTCGTTCACCTCGAACTCGACGCGGATGGGGTGGTCCTGCACCACGGTGGTGAGCAAAGTGGGACCGTCGGCGCCGACGAGATTGCCGATGTCGACCTCGTTCTTCGAGGCGCGCCCGTCGATGGGGGCGGCGATTTCGGTGTAGCCGAGGTCGCGTTTCGCGTCGGCGAGGGCGGCTTCGGCGATCTTCACGGAGGCGGCGGCGGCCTTGGCCTCGGCTTCGGCGGCGGCCACGTCGATCTGCGAGACGGCTCCGGAGGTGGCGGCCTGGGTGCGTTTCTCCAGGTTCGTCGTGGCGATGCCGAGATCGGCGCGGGCGCGGTCGAGCTGCCCTTCGGCCGAGACAACGGCGGCCTGGAACTGCTCCGGTTCGATGGAGAAGAGAGGCGTCCCGGCCTTCACGAAGCCGCCGGGCTGGAAGTGAACGGCCTTGAGGAAGCCTTTCACCCGGGCCCGCACCTCGGCACGGGCGTAGGACACGGTGCGGCCGGGCAGCTCGAGGTGGACGGTGACGGGACCGACCTGGGGCGAAATCACCTCGACCTCGAGCGGAGGAGGCGCGACGAAAGTGTTTTTCTCCCCGCATCCGGCGAGGGCGGCGAGGAGGATCGCGACGGCGAAGCAAGTTCGCGCTTTCATGAATCGGATGAGGCGGCCGGTGCGGCCGAGGCGCCGGGTTTTTCCGGTCCGGAGGGGGCTTGGACACGTTTCCTCAGCGGGCGCGATTTCGCGACCTGGCCGGTCTCGGGAATGTATTCGCATTGCGTTCCCCCGCCGAGCGACTTGTAGAGAGCGATGTAATGGCGGGCGATCTGGCCCCGGCTGAAGGTCTCCTCGTCCTCGGCTCCGAACTTGGTCCGTTCGGCGTCGAGCACGTTCTGGAAGCTGACGAGACCGTTCTCGTAGTTCTCCTTGACCAGATTCACGGTTTCGCGCGAGGTGGCGACGGCGCGTCCGAGGTCCCCGAGACGGTCGCGCCCGTGCTGGATCGCGGCCATCGAGGTCTCGACCTCCTCGACGGCGGAGAGGACGGCGCCTTCATAGTCGGCGAGGGCTTGGAGGGCGCGGTTCTCCTCGGCGGCGATCTGGTTGCGGATGCGGCCGGCGCTGAAGATGGCCCAGCGGAAGGAGGGACCGAAGCTGTAGGCCCGGCTCGCGCTGTCGAAGAGATCGCCGCTGTTCGCGGATTGGAGCTGGAAGTCGCCGGCGAGGGAGAGGCGCGGATAGAGTTCGGCCTCGGCCACGCCGATGCGGGCGGTCTGGGCGGCGAGTTCGCGCTCGGCGCGGCGGATGTCGGGACGGGCACGGAGCAGGTCGGCAGGCAGTCCGGCGGAGTAGCCCGGCGAAGGCACGGGAATGCCGCGGGAGCGCGCCAGCACCCCCTCGACGGAGGCGGGGAAACCGCCCGTGAGACTGGCGAGGCGGTTCTTCGCGGCGGCCAGCTCGGCGCGGAGGAGAGGGACGGAGGCTTCGGAGAGGGCGAGGTTCGTTTCGGCCTGGGTCACGTCCATGCGGGGAACGAGCCCGGCCTCGAGACGGCCCTTGGCGAGGTCGAGGGACCCGCGCTGGGCCTCGATGTTGCGGTTGGCCACGGCGATGCGCTCCTCGAGGGTACGGTAGTCGACATAGTTCAGGGCGACTTCGGCGAAGAGGGTGACGAGAGCGTCGCGGTAGTCCTCCTCGCGGGCGGCGAGGTTCGCGTCGGCGGCTTCGACGGAGCGGCGGATGCCGCCGAAAAGATCGATTTCCCAACCGGCGTCGAAGCCGGTGCTGTAGAAGCTGGAGGGATTGTCGCGGAGTGCCCCCCCTGCTCCCAGGGTCTCGCTCGTCCGATCGCGGGAGTAGGCGGCCCCGGCGTTTGCCTGCGGCAGACCCTGGCTCCGTGCGATACCGCGCTGGGCGCGGGCTTCGCCGATGCGGGCCAGGGCGGCCTTCAAGTCGGGATTGGCCTTGCGGGTCCGTTCGACGAGGGTGTTCAAGGCGGGGTCGTGGAAGCCTTTCCACCATCCTTCGAGAGACGAGCCGCCCCCGAGGTCGCGCAGGGCGTTGCGCGACCATGCGTCGGGGACACGGGTCTTCGGCCCGGCGTAGTCCGGACCTACCGTATGACAGGAGGAGACGAAAAGGACGATCGCCGCCGCCGGAAGGAACGCGAGCGCGTGTCGGAGTTTCATGCTTCGAGGTCAGGCAAGGGAGCAGATGTCGAGTCTTTTGCCAATAAAAACCTCTCCTCGATTCCGGCTGCAAGGTCAGCGGCCCGAAGGCGGTCCCATGGTGCAATCCGCGTCCGGCGGCACGGTCTCGCCGGTCTCTTCGACGGGATGGGTGAAAAGGTATCGCCATACCGCTTCGTGGAGGTGGCGTCCTTCCGTGTCTTTGACCGCCGCTTTGCCGGGGACGGAGGCGTTGTGGGCGCGGCCGCCGTCGCCCTGCACGTCGGCGGCGGTGACGAGGCGGCGGCTGTTGCGGTAGGGAGGATCGACTTCGTCGACATCGACGACGGGACCGTGGGCCTGGAGGCCGAGAAGCTGCCACGAGCGGCAGTAGTGGTCCGCGACCCAGCCGCCGTCCAGCACATGGGTGAAGCCGAAGAAGCGCTGCGAGGGCGTCGCCGGCGGCAGGGCCTGCCACGATTCGGTCTGGTCGCGTGGGCCGGAGAGCATCACGACCCGGTCGACGCGCCGGTGGATCGCGAGGCGCGCCGCCGTGGTGCTGCCGTGCGAGATGCCGGCGAGGGCCACTTTTTCCCAATCGAGCCCTTTCCCATCCGGTGCGAGAAAGCGTCCCCAATCGCCCTCCGCCTTCTCGCCGTCGAGCCATTTCACGAATTGGAAGGCGCGTTCCTCCAAGCTGTCGGGACGCGGGATCGAGACGAGCGGACTGTGGTCCTCGCCCGTCGCCGCCTCGAGCCGGATGCGCCCGATGGTGTCGCCTTGGTCGAGTTGCTCCTTGGTCAGCTTCGAGAACCAGCGGTTCGCGTAGCTCACCTGTGCGTAGTGCATCCCGTAGCCGGCGACGCGCTCGGCCAGTTCGGCGTTGTGTCCCATCAGCCAGATCACGAGTCTGTCGCGCGAGGGGACGGAGGGAGCGACGACGGCGTGCTGGAGGTCGAGGGGCTTGCCCTTTGCGTCGGCGAAAACGAAATCGATTTCGGGATGTTCCTGGACGCGCGGGTCGATCTCGCTGGCGTGCTTGGAGAATTCGCGGAGCGGCGGAGCGGGGTCGGCCGCGGCGGGAAACGCGGGGGCGAGAAAGGCGGCGAGGAGGAGAGGGGGAGCGATTTTCATTGGAAGGGCTCGGGATGGAGGCGGAAGGAGAGCGGAGAGGGTCAAGCGGAGGAGCCGACGGGGTCGGGTCGGCAGCCCGACGCCAAATCTGGTCCATCCGCGGCAGGCTGGCGAGCGCTTTCCAGGAGGAGAGATGGCCACGGCGGAGCGAACTAATGCCTTGCCTTGCCGTCGCTTCGGGCGATGGAGGAGGCATGCGTCGGTGCGCTGCGAGGCTTGTCTCCGTCTGGCTTTTCGGTCTTTGGCTGGGAGGCGCGGCGGCGCATGCGGAGGCCTGGTCGTTGCGCGGAGGCGAAGGGTTGCCGGGTGCGCCAGTGTCTTTCGACCCCGAGCGGAAGACGGTGTTTTTCCGCGACCCCCTCACGGAAAGGGGAGTGGTCGTTCCCGCGCGGGAGCTCTCCCTGCGCAGCCGGCAGAAGCTGCTGTTCTCGCCGGTCTTCCACGAGCGCGGCGGCGAGGGGGAATCGCTCCAGTCGTCGGCGAGGCGCCGGATCGCCGCCCAGGGGGCGGGCGTCGTGGCCTTGGCGCTGGGCCTCGGTTTCTGGACGATGGGGTGGTGCTGTGCCGGGAGGTGGAATCCTCTTCTCGCCGGGATCGGTTTCGCGGGTACGTGGATCCTGGTCGGGATGTTGGCGGTCTTCTACGCCTTTCTCAAAGGTCGCGTCGAAGGAGGTGGCGGGATCGTCGTCGTCGGTGCCGTGGCGACCTTGGCGGTGACGTCGCTCTATGTTTCGGCGGTCTACGCGTGCCGCTTCTGGAAGGGACTCCTCGTGCTGCTCGGGCATTTGATCGTCGGGGGCTGCTTCCTTGCCGCCGCGATCGCCGGAGCGGAGAGCGTCGTGGGAAGGGAGCGGGCCGAGGCTTGGTGGAACGCGGAGGTATTCGAGCCGGTCGGGCTCATCGCGCCGATGGAGCCGGAGCCTCGAGCAGGCCCGTGAGCCACGCGAGATAGGCGGGGGCTTCGTCGGAGAATTCCGGGGGAGACCATTCCGCGAAGACCTTGTCGTCGGCGTCGAAGGGGCCTCGCTTGATCTCGAGGATGACGGTGTCCTCGGCGAGGGCGAGCACGGAATGCCAGAGACCGGCCTCGATGTCGACGAGGTCGCCGGGGTCGAGCCGGTGCGTCGAAAGAAGCTCCCCCGCCGGGTCGAAGGTGACGAAACCGAGCCGTCCCGAGAGCACGAGAAGGGTTTCGGTGGCCCAGGGGCGGGGGTGGTTGTGGGCGCGGATGTAGGTCCCCGGTTGGAGGAAATTCACCATCCGCTGGACGAGATCGTCCTGGCCCCGGTGGATCGGCAGGAGCATGCGGCGTCTTGGGCTGAGCCGGGATTCGCGCAACCCCTCCTCGCGCAGGGCGGGGGTCAGTTCGAAGACGGGGCCGACGGGGTTGGGGAGGGCGAGCTTCATCCCGCAATGGCTCGCCCGGAACGGAGGGGAGGGCAAGGTTCGATTTTTTATGTCCCCGGCCACGGCCGTCCCGGCAGGAAGCGGGTAGGAATCGAGCCTTGCTTCATTGGTCAGTCTATATAAGCTATAAACTTCTTCAAATGACCTACGAGACGTTCCTTGCTACGATTTTGCCCGGCGGCGCTCCTCCCGAAGGAATTTCGCCCGAACTGCAAGCGCTCTGGCATGCCAAGCTGGGAGCCTGGGACGCTGCCCACGACATCGCGCAGGACATTCCTACTCCGGTGGGCTCTTGGATCCACGGCTTGCTCCATGCCATCGAGGGCGATTTCGGAAATTCGGCCTACTGGTACCGTCTTGCCGGTCGGACGCCGATCCGTCGCGAGGAGATCGATGCGGAGTGGGAACGCATCGTGCGTTCCCTCCTGTAGGCGGGTCGCCTTTTGTTGCGAATCCGTTAAGAATCCGATCCGACGTCCGTAATAAGGTTCAACAAATGCGGTTCCCCGACCTACCCGGATATCGTTACGAGGCGTTCCTCGGCGAGGACCCTTTCGGCTGGGCCTTCGTCGCCTCGCACGAAAGCGGGGTTCGCCGCACCGTGCGCGTCTACAAGGCGCAGGCGACGAGCGACCGCATCCTCTATCCCTTTTTCAAAACGCTCTCCTCCCCGACGGGCGCCTTGCCGGGAGCCGTTCCCGTCCACGACTACGCGCTGCAGAACGCGAAAGGCCTCGCGGCGTGCGCCACCCCTTTCTACGGATGGAAGGGGAGCGAAGACGACGGGGCGTGGCAAGTCGGATCACTGCGCCAGGTCATGGGCATGCTTTCCCGCGAGCAGACGGTCGGAGTCATCCGCGATCTCGCCGCAGCGCTGGGTGCGCTGCACGAGACCGACCTCTTCCACGGAGGATTGCGCCCTTCGGGCATCTACCTGGCTCCCGATGCGAAAGGGGGGCATAGGGCCCTGATTTCGGACTTCGGGCAGATCTTCATGGGAGGGCTGCAATACCTCGAGGCCGGCGAGCCGCTGTTCTACGCGGCGCCCGAGCAGCTTGCGATGGGGGATTTCAACGCCGGGCGCGGCAAACGCTGGGATGTCTACAGCTTCGGGGTCGTGGCATTCGAGCTCCTGGCCGGTTCCCTTCCGAGGCTCGGCGAGTGGCGGCGCTATGCCGAGGAGCATCCGGAATGGCTCGCTTCGTCGCCGGCGATCACGTTCGGGGAGATTTCGGAGCTGACGGAATCGTTTTTGAGCCAGCTCGAGTCGGACCGCGAGGCGAAGTGGCCGGGAGAGGCGGCGGACCGCGGCGAGGCCGCCTTGCGCGAGGCGATTTCCGCCTGCTTGCGCTACGCTCCCGAGGATCGGCCGGCGACGATGACGGAAGTCGCCGCCGCCATGCAGGCGGCGCTCGCGCCGACGCGCGCCCATGAGACGTCCACGACGGCATCGGCTCCTGCTCCCGTCAAGGCCGGGCGGGCGAAGGCAGACGGCGGATCGAGGGAGAAGGATTGGGGCGGGGTTCCCGCCGCATCCGGCCTCTTCGAGGGACTTTCCGGAATGGAGGCTCCCCCGAACGGGAAAGGAGGGGATCCTCGGCGGATGATCACCGAGTGGCGAGCGAATCCCGTCGTGCGCTGGCAGGTGGCGGCGATCGGCTCGCTCGTGGCGACGCTGGCACTGACCTGCTTCGTTTTCTTCAACTACGTCGATGCCCGCCAAGAAAGGGACCACGTCGAGAGCGAACTGCGGGAATCGGAGCGCAAACGGCGGGCCGGCGTCGATCGTCAGAAGGAGATCAACCGGAAGATCCGGGAAGGGCAGATCGAGAAGAACCAGCTGATCTCCGAGCTGAACGAGACGGAGGATTCGAAGAACCACCTGCTCGGCCAGACCAAGCTCGCCCGCCAGCTCCTCCGGGAGACCCAGGAGAACGGCGACCGCTTCTTCCGGCTCGTGCTCGACAATCGCGACTCCGACGTGCCCGAGTTCCGCTCGGGCCGGGCGGCGGCTCTCGAGGACGGGCGCAGGCACTACGAGCGACTCGTCGAGACCTATGGCGACGCGCCGGACTTCATCGCGTCCACGGCGGACGCCCTCTTCTACCTGGGGCGGATCTACAAGGAGATGGGCGAGTTCGAGAAGTCGCTCGCCACGTTCGGCGAGGCGGAGCGCCGCTACTCGACCTTGCTCGAAAGCGACAACGCTTCGAAAACGGAGTTCGTCAAGAACATCGCCCATTCCAAAGGCGCCCTCGGGGAACTCGCGATTCGTTCGGGCGAATACTCCACGGCGCGGCATTATTTCACCGAATCCTCGCGGTTCTGGGGCGAAGCCCGCTCGCGCGAGCCGGGACTCGCACCGGAGGCGGCGCTCCACATCCACGAGAACTCCCTTGCCATCGTCGAATGCGAACTGGCGATGGACCGCCTCGAGGCCGCCATCGACGCCGCCATGTCCGTCGGGGTGCGTCTCACCGAGATGGAGAAGGCGATGCCGGGCAACCATCGCATCGTCGGCGCTCTCGCGAAATCCTTCGCCCTCACCGGTCGCGTCCTCGAGGCGCGGCGCGAGAACGAGATGGCCCGCTCCGCCTACCAGCAGTCGAGCGACCTCTACGCGAAGGCCGTTCGGCTCGATGCCGCGGTGGACGAGTATCAGCTCGGGCTCGGCAACAGCCTGGCGCGGGTGGGGCTGCTTTCCAACGACACGACCAAGCTGGAAGGGGCGGCGGAGGTGCTCGGCCGCGTCGTCGCCGCGAATCCCTACGAATCGACCTATCTGAAGACCCTCGCGGACATCTACGGCGCCCTTTCGGTGGGACAGCGCGACGGAGGCAAGCCGAAGAAGGCGATCGCGCTGGAGGAAAAGGCCATCTCCATCCTCAGGCCCATCGTCGAGGGGAGCCGTTCCGTGGCTCCGGACGTGAAGTATTCCTATTCGCAACGGCTCGCCCACCTCGCGGAGCTGCTGGGGGATTCCGGGAAGTTCGACGCGTCGCGGGCGCCTTTGAAGGAGGCGATCGCGTTGCTCGAGGACATCGCCGACGGCGGAAACGGCGTCTCCGAATACCGGCGCACACTCGCCCGCACCCGGGGCCTGGCGGGTTTCGCCTGCATGAAGAGCGGCGATGCGAACGAGGCGAAGGAGCATCTCCGCCTCGCCAAAACCGAATGGCAGAGCTACATGGCGGCCAACCCCGACGACGCCGTCGCGGCCCAGGCGGTGAAGTGGACCGCGGAGCAGCTCGGGAAGCTGCCTTGAGGGTTCTCTCGTGCTCTTGCCCGAGCCGGAGGGGAGGTGAACGCAGGAGCGGGAGGGGGGGAGTGCGAGGTTGACATCCGCCATCCATCGCCTTCCGTCACCGCGCCATGCCTCAAGAGATCGAGATCGAAGAAGTGAAACGCATCGCCCGCGCGGCGGGCGATGCCGTCCTGGAAGTCTACGGAACCGAATTTTCGGTCGATGTGAAAGCCGATTCGTCCCCGTTGACCGAGGCGGACCGTCGATCCAATGCCGTCATCCTCGAGGGACTTTCGCGGATTTCTCCCTCCATCCCGGTCATTTCCGAGGAGACACGGACTCTCCCCTACGCGGAGCGCCGGGATTGGGCCCGCTTCTGGCTTGTCGATCCGCTCGACGGCACGAAGGAGTTCATCAAGCGGAACGGGGAGTTCACCGTGAACATCGCTCTCGTGCGCGACGGGCGTCCCGTGCTGGGCGTGGTCTATCAGCCCGTCGGCGACCACCTCTATTGGGCGGTCGAGGGAGGAGGGGCGTGGAAATCCTCGGGCGGCGGGACACCCCTCCGTCTCGAGGGCGGACTCCATTATGCGGCGAAGTCCGAAGTCGTCGTCGTGGCGAGCCGTTCCCATCTCACCGACGACGTGCGCGATTTCGTG
Organism: Verrucomicrobiales bacterium; assembly: GCA_037190325.1. Lineage (GTDB taxonomy): Bacteria > Verrucomicrobiota > Verrucomicrobiia > Verrucomicrobiales > DEV007 > Arctic95D-9. The sequence goes on from JBBCIU010000002.1 coordinate 132,331, forward strand.
GCGGCCTTGGAGGCGCAGGGGAAAAGGGTCGAGTTCCGCTCCGCAGGCAGCTCGTTGAAGCTCTGCCTCGTCGCCGAAGGGGCCGCCGATGTCTATCCGCGCCTCGGCCCCACGATGGAATGGGATACCGCCGCCGCCCACGCCGTTGCCCTGGAGGCGGGGAGAAAGGTGGTCGAGCACCCGACGGGGCAGCCGCTGCGCTACAACAAGGAGAACTTGCTGAATCCCTACTTCCTCGTCGAGTGAGGGTGTGAAAAAAAGGGCTCCTCCAGCGTTTCAGGGCCTGTAGCCGAGGCCACCGGCCTCGGTCGAACGTTGGAAAGGACTCCCGTCCCACGCCCGATGGACGAGGCTACGGGGGCTTGCGTTGTAGACCGAGACCGAGGTCATCGACCTCGGTCGGGCGTCGCAGACCGGCCCGTGCCCATGGGCGCAGGAGGAACCGGATTGAAACGGGCGTTCTTTGCATGCCACGGAGGGGCAAACCAGATCCTTCCGAGGCCGAAAAAAGCGCACCTAAAGGGTGCGCTGGTTCAGGAAGAGGGCGCGAAGAAAAGCCTTCCTCTCTGGAGAGGAGGGATCACCAGGTCTTGACGTTGTCGCTCGCCGACGATTCGTCCTTGTCCTTGCCGCTGCTCCAGACGAGGATGGATTCGGGGAGAAAATCGGAGTCGCCCTTGTCCCAAGTCGGTCTCTCGGTGCGGTTGTTGTAGTCGAGATCCATGCGCACGTAGTAGTGCTCGCCCCAAGGATCCCAGAGCTCGCCGCCGCCGTCGGACTGAAGGGTCACCCCCTTGCGGTATTTTCCACCCCCCATCGGTTTTGCCGCTTTGTCGGTGTAGAAGGCGATGCCGCGCGGGTTGAGCGCGTTGTTGCCGGTTTTCTGGCTGTCGGCTCCGAGGAGGATGTCCATCAGAGTGCTGTCGGTCTGGATGGGGGCGGATTCGGTGCTGCCAGATGGGTTGACGGGGTACTTGCGGTATTCCGTGAAATAGGCCGAGATCGCGTTCTTCAGGTTGTAGGCGGTGTTCTCCGCGTGGGCGCGCTCCGCTTTCGCGAGCACCCCGGTCGCGGCAGGGAACATCAGGCCCGCGAGAATGCCGATGATGGCGATGACGACCAGCAGTTCGATCAGGGTGAAGGCTCGGCCGTGGGAGATAGGGGGTGACAATTTCATGGATCGGAGGCAAGGTGAAGGATGGAGGAGGCCGGTCGGCGGGCTGCGTTCGTTTCGTTCGCCGCATCCGGCGGTTGTGACCATGTAACCACAATCGGCCCCGGCAAGTCCATCTTTTTCGTCTTTTCCCGACCCTTCTTTTGAAGAATCCGTTCATCCCCCGTATCCGGGAACTGCTCTCCGGGGCGGACTACGAGCCGCTCAACAAATCCGAGTTGGCGAAGGCCCTGCGTCTTCGCACGAACCAACGCGACACGTTCCGGGACGCCCTCGCCGAACTGGAGAATGCGGGCGAAATCGATCGCGGCCGGAAGTCCCGCTACCGCCTGGTTCCGAAGGGCGTCAGGGCGAAGGTCCCGTCCCTCGTCGGGACGATCCAGTTCTCGCGCGACCGCAAGCGGCAGAGCGCCGTCTTCCTTCCCGACGATCCCGCCGCCGTTCCCGGCTTCAACGCCGGGGACCGGCCGAAGCTCTTCGTTCCCGGGCGTCTCGCCGGCACCGCCCTCGACGGGGACAAGGTCGAGGTCCATCTCGTCTCGCCCGAACCGCCGCGCTGGCAGCAGCCCGTGAAACGCCATCGCGGCGCCATGCCGCGAAGCGCCAGCGGCTTCGGCGCGAGGGGCGGACGGTCCCTGCCTCCGAACGTCGAGCCCCACGCCAAGGTCGTGCGTGTCCTCGAGCGGTCCCGCGCCCGCATCGTCGGACGTTTCCACGGCAAGGGCAGCCGGGCCACGCTCGTGCCCGAGGATGGACGCCTGCCCACCTCCTTCCGGCTCGCTTCAGTCCTCCCCGAGGCGAAGCCGGGCGACATCGTCGTGGCCGAGTTCTCCGGCTGGGACAGCCCCCGCAACCTTCCCACCGCCGAAATGACCGAGGTGCTGGGACGCGAGGAAGATCCCGGCGTGGACATCCTTTCGATCATCCATCGCTACGGCTTGCCCTTGTCGTTTCCCGACGCTGTCCTGCGCGAGGCCGAAGCCATTCCCGAGACGATTCCGCCCGAGGAGATCGCCCGTCGCGAGGACTGGCGAGAGCGGGAGGTCTTCACCATCGATCCCGAGGATGCGAAGGATTTCGACGACGCGATCTGCGTGACCGAGCGTCCCGACGGCACCTGGGAGCTCGCCGTCCACATCGCCGACGTCTCCCATTACGTGAAGCCCGGCACCGCCCTCGACCGCGAGGCGCGGAAGCGCGGCAACAGCGTCTATCTCGCCGACCGCGTCCTCCCGATGCTGCCGGAGAAGCTCAGCAACGGCGTCTGCAGCCTCAAACCCGGAGTCGAGCGGCTCACCCACGCCGCCATTCTGGAATTCGACCCATCGGGCAAGGCGACTTCCGCCCGTTTCGTTTCCGCCGTGATCCGCAGCCACCGGCGCTACGCCTACGAGGAGGCCTATGCGCTGATGCAGTTCGATGCCTCCGCCGTCGCCGCGATTCCCGACGGGAAGGAGCGGGCTCTCGCCGAACATCTCCACCGTGCCTGGCGCCTCGCTTCGAAGCTGCGCGAGCGGCGTTTCGCCAAAGGGGCCCTCGACCTGGAGTTCGCCGAGGTGCGTGTCATCCTCGACGAGAGCGGGCGCGCCGTCGGGGTGAAGCGCAGCGAATACGACGAGAGCCATCAGCTCATCGAGGAATTCATGCTCGCGGCGAACGAGGCCGTCGCGCGGGAGACGAGGCAAGCGCCCGTTGCGGCGATCTACCGCATCCACGAAGACCCCGATCCCGGCAAGCTGGAGGAGTTCGCCGAGCAGGCCCGCGCCTTCGGCCACCGCGTCGGCGACGTCTCCAACCGCGCCGAGCTGCAGAAATTGCTCCGCGGGATCCGCGGAAAGCTCGAGGAGCACAGCCTGAAGATCGGGCTGCTCAAGAGCCTGCGGCGAGCCGCCTACTCGAAGGATCCCGTCGGGCACTACGGTCTCGCCAAGACCGACTACACGCATTTCACCAGCCCGATCCGGCGCTACGCCGATCTGGTCGTCCATCGCGCCCTGCGCCGCCTCCTTTCGCGTCGGCATGCCCCGACCGCTCCGGCGAAGGCCGATCCGACCCCGGCCGAGGGCGAGATGGGCCAGATCGCCGAGCACATCTCGCGCACCGAGCGCGTCGCCGCCGATGCCGAGACCGACACGCAGCGCCTGAAGCTGATCGAATACCTCGAAGGCTTGGCGGCCCAGGACGAGGAGACCGTCTTCGACGCGACCGTGTCCGAAGTGAAGCCCATCGGCGCCTTCGTCGAACTCGACGGGCTTTACGTGAAGGGCATGGTCCGAAAGGACGTTCTGCCTCCGTGGGAGGAGTATTTCTTCGACCGGGGCCGCGAAGAGTTCCGCAGCCGCACCGGGGCCTCCGCCATCGGCGCGGGCAAGAGGCTCAAGGTCAAGCTCCACCGCGTCGACCGCGGGCGTGGCTTCATCGACTTCGCCCTCGCGGTCGAGGGCGGATGGAAGCGGAAGAAAACCCGCCGGGAGCGGGAGGACCCTTGAGGGTGAAGGGAGAGTTCGGCCCCGTCCGACCGGGTCCGTCCGGATCCTTGACAGGGTAGGCTCCGAGGGATGCACCGGCCCATCTGCGGTTTTTCGTTTCCCAATGCCAAGGCCTTCGCGTATCGGTCCGCATGGCAGCATTGCAAGACCTGGTCCGGGCGGCGAACGAATGGTTGGGCTTGGAGGCGCTTCCCGACTATCCCGGTGCGCTCAACGGGCTTCAGCTTTCGAATTCCGGGACCGTGACGAGGATCGCGGCGGCTGTCGACGCCTGTCTGCCCGTGGTCGAGGAGGCGTGCCGTTCCGGAATCGACCTGCTCGTCGTCCACCATGGACTTTTCTGGCAGGGGGCGCAGCGCATCGACGGGCCTCTCTATCGGAAGCTGAAGCTGGCGATGGACCACGATCTCGCGATCTACAGCGCCCATTTGCCTCTCGACGTCCATCCCGAGCTGGGGAACAACGCCCGGCTCGTCGCCGCGCTCGGCTTCGAGGGGAGAGGGAAGCCCTTCGCTCCGTGGAAGGGGATGGATCTCGGCCTCCGCCTCTCCGTGGACTTGGCGCGGGACGAACTGCTCTCTCGCGTGGCCGCCGCGGTCGGCGCCGAACCGAAGGTCGCGCCCGGAGGGGGCATGAGGGTGCGCGAGCTCGGAGTCGTCACCGGTGGCGCCGGTTCCCAGATCCACGACCTCGCCTCGACCGGGATCGACACCTTTCTCACCGGGGAGGGCCCCCACTGGAGCTATACCGCCGCCGAGGAATTGGGGATCAACCTGATCTACGCCGGCCATTACGCGACCGAGACCTTCGGGGTGAAGGCCTTGACGGACCGCTGGGCGGGGGAGTTTTCCGGTCTGGAAGTCCGTTTCATCGACCATCCCACCGGCTTGTGAGTCCTCAGGGCGCGGCAGCGGTCTCCGTCCACGGCAGCACCGAGGCGAGGGTCTTCGCATCGACCGCGTCGAGCCCGTAGACGTCGCGCCCCGGAGCGAGGAGGTAGCGCCCACCGGGAACGGGCCGGGGGAAGAGGGTGAAGTAGGTGATGTAGACGTTGACGCCGCCTTTCACCGCGACGCCCTTGTTGAGGTCGTTCTTCATCGAGTGGCGCACCTTCTCGAGCGTCCAGCCCTCGGGAGCGAAGATCCATTCGGCGAGCTCGTCCGGTTTGGCGACGCGGATGCAGCCATGGCTGAAATCCCGATTGGCGCGGGAGAAATACTCCTTTGCCGGCGTGTCGTGCATGTAGATGTTGAAGGAGTTGGGGAAGAGGAACTTCACGTATCCGAGGGCGTTGCTGCCCCCTGGCTTCTGCCGGATGAGGAGTTTTCCCTGGGCGACCGCCTGGAGCGTGTCGGGCGAGACTCGGCCCCCGCTGCTGGCTCCGTACGAAGTGACGAGTTCGTAGTTGTTCCGGCTGAGGTAGCCCCAGTCCCCCTCCATCTTCGGAAGCAGTTCCTTCGCCGCGATGCTGGGAGGGACGTTCCAGTAGGGACCGAAGACGACCTCCTGCATGCGGTCCCGGAAGATCTTCGTGTGCTGCGATTCCCTGTCGGCCCGCCCGTGGACGATCCGCATCGACTTGGCGTGGAAGTCGTTTGCGTCGAAGAGGTGCAGCTCCGCGCAGGGGAGGTTCGCGAGCACGTAGCGCTCCCCGGGCTTGCCGGGCATGATGCGGGCGCGATGGAGGTTGAGGGTGAGCGAGCGGAAGCGGTCGGCCGCGTTCGCGTTGAGGTAGCGCCACGAGGCTTGGCCGAAGATCCCGTCGGCGTCGAGGCCGTAGTCGTTCTGGAAGGCGACGAGCGCACCGGTCAGCTCGGGCGTCATCGAGGAGAGGAGGGACGCCTGCTCGGGAGCCATGTTCAGGTAGCCCCGGTCGATGAGGTGGGCGGCGATGGCCGGGGCGGCGGAATAGATCTCGCCGGGCCGGCCGGGACCGATCTGCTCGGGATTCGGGATCTGGGGGAGGCCGGAGTACTTGAGGATGGCCTCGCGGGCGTCGGGATAGGCCTTCAGCAGCTCGCGGTAGATCCAGTTCTTGGGCGCCATCGCATCCATGGCCTTCGTCATTTCGAAGGGACGCAGCGAGGTGGCCGTCACCAGGTCGCCGAGAATGGACTCGACCGAGCGGTCGTCGGATCCGGGCGTGTCGCCGCGGTCCCAATCCGGCCAGATCTTGGAAAAGGGCACCGCGCCGATCCGGATGAGGAGGGCCGCATCGATGAAGGCCACGGCATGGGCCAGGTCCGTCGCCTCGATCGGACTGGAAGTGACGGCGGCGACGAGGGTTTGGGGATCGAGCGCCATCCGTTCAGGCATGGCATGGCGTTTCAATTCGTCGGCCAGGGCGCGGTGGAATCCGGCATCGAGAGTCCCCGGTTCCCAGAGTGGACGAAGGCCGCGTTGGGCGTAGGCGCGGGCGAGAACGATCGAGGCGAGTTCCGCGTAGTGGCGGTCCTTCGGGAGAAGCGAGTGGATCTGCGTGCGCAAGGCCTCCTCCTCCGGCGTGGAGGAAGGCGGGATTTCGGGAGCGGTCCGCGGGGTGCCTTCGGAAGAGGGAGTGGCGATCGGCTCGCCGGGATCCGCGTCCTCGATCGTGATCGGTGTGGCGACCAAGGCTTGAGCCCGGAGGACGTGTGGAAGACCGAAGGCGACCGCAAAAGCCGCGACAACGGGAACGACGGGAAGACGCATCGGATCCATGGGAGTCCCAACCTAGCCGATTTCGACGGAGAAGACAATCCGGAGGGGCGGACGCTTGGTGCCGCGGCCGTCTTGGGCAAGGGGAGAGGGAGCGTCGTCGTCGACGTGGAGATTCAAGAATTATCAGAGCCAATCATGGGCGACGTGGGCGGAAGGAGGGATTCGAGGCGGATTTTTGGAAAAAGTTTGAAAAAGCGGTTGACCCTTCCAGAAGGTCGCTTATACTCACGGCCCGCCCGAAAGAGGGTGGCTCCGCTGAACCGGGAACGGTTCAAGGAAAACTGGATCTTTCAGAACATCAGGCCAACCGGCTGCAATCGAAACCTGTCACTGAAATGGTGGGGTGGAAAATTTGCAAAAAGTTGGTGGAAAAGGAAAAGGCTAAATTGTGTGCTGCACGTGAAAGCAAGTAGCGTGCCGAGCGAAGCCTCAATCATGAGGTGGAGCTCACGTCAATTTTCCGTAAAGAACAATAGCGACTCCGAAAGGAGAAGCCATGCGTTTCGAATGCGGGATCATATTTCTATTCGAAGAGTTTGATTCTGGCTCAGAACGAACGCTGGCGGCGTGGATAAGACATGCAAGTCGAACGGGGGATTTTTAAAGCTTGCTTTGGAAATTCCTAGTGGCGAACGGGTGAGTAACACGTGAGTTACCTGCCCCGAAGAGGGAGATAACCCGGAGAAATCCGGACTAATACCCCATGTGATCGAAAGATTAAAGGCGGCGCAAGCTGTCGCTTCGGGATGGGCTCGCGGCCTATCAGCTTGTTGGCGGGGTAAAGGCCCACCAAGGCGATGACGGGTAGCTGATCTGAGAGGATGATCAGTCACACTGGAACTGAGACACGGTCCAGACACCTACGGGTGGCAGCAGTCGAGAATCATTCGCAATGGGCGAAAGCCTGACGGTGCGACGCCGCGTGGAGGATGAAGGCCCTAGGGTCGTAAACTCCTGTCATCAGGGAGTAAGAACTTACGTAGTAACTGACGTGGGTGTTGATAGTACCTGAAGAGGAAGGGACGGCAAACTTCGTGCCAGCAGCCGCGGTAATACGAAGGTCCCGAGCGTTGTTCGGATTTACTGGGCGTAAAGAGTCTGTAGGCGGCGGGGTAAGTCAGATGTGAAATCCCGGGGCTCAACCCCGGAACTGCATCCGATACTGCCTTGCTAGAGTATTGGAGGGGAGTCTGGAATTCTCGGTGTAGCAGTGAAATGCGTAGATATCGAGAGGAACACTAGTGGCGAAGGCGAGACTCTGGACAATTACTGACGCTGAGAGACGAAGGCCAGGGGAGCGAAAAGGATTAGATACCCTTGTAGTCCTGGCAGTAAACGGTGCACGCTTGGTGTGGGAAGGTTCGACCCTTTCCGTGCCGGAGCTAACGCGTTAAGCGTGCCGCCTGGGGAGTACGGTCGCAAGATTAAAACTCAAAGAAATTGACGGGGACCCGCACAAGCGGTGGAGCATGTGGCTTAATTCGATGCAACGCGAAGAACCTTACCTGGGCTTGACATGTTAGTCGTAGACTTGTGAAAGCTTGTCGTCACTTCGGGTGGACTATCACAGGTGCTGCATGGCTGTCGTCAGCTCGTGTCGTGAGATGTTGGGTTAAGTCCCGTAACGAGCGCAACCCCTATGAACTGTTGCCAGCGGGTAATGCCGGGGACTCTGTTCAGACTGCCCAGATTAACTGGGAGGAAGGAGGGGATGACGTCAAGTCAGTATGGCCCTTACGCCCAGGGCTGCACACGTGCTACAATGTCCAGTACAATGTGAACCGATACCGCGAGGTGGAGGAAATCCTCAAAACTGGGCTCAGTTCGGATTGCAGGCTGCAACTCGCCTGCATGAAGTTGGAATCGCTAGTAATGGTGCATCAGCTACGGCACCGTGAATACGTTCCCGGGTCTTGTACACACCGCCCGTCACATCATGGAAGCCGCTCGCACCCGAAGTATCTCCACCAAGGAGGTCCTATGGTGTAGGTGGTAACTGGGATGAAGTCGTAACAAGGTAGCCGTAGGGGAACCTGCGGCTGGATCACCTCCTTTCTATGGAGCAATTCCACCGGAGCGCCATCTCACCGGCGCTCGTTTGAAGGTGGATAGGTCGATGCCTTCGATTTCGGATGAACCGGAAGAAAGGCAGATGTCTCAGAAATGGACATCCCTCAAACATTATGACGGCCCGCTGCCTGCCCGTGCAGCACATTGTTTTGCCTTTGCCTTTTCGATGACCGAAAGAAGCGCGGTTCGAACCTCCGGGGGCATAGCTCAGTTGGTAGAGCGCCTGCTTTGCAAGCAGGATGTCAGGAGTTCGAGTCTCCTTGCCTCCATTTCCTCAAAAGGGATGGGATGGTTTGGTGCGCGTATGCGGGCTGATCCGGGTCTGTAGCTCAGTTGGTTAGAGCACACGCTTGATAAGCGTGGGGTCACAGGTTCAAATCCTGTCAGACCCACTTCCGACGAGCGTCGGTGAAGCCCTTTCGGATCTTTGACAACTGTATATAGGAAAATAATGACTACAATTTGACCGAACCAAGTTCGGTTTTCGTAGAAAATTCAACAGTGGAGGGAATTAAGCAAAACCCTCCGAAGGCTTTTCAAAGAATGGCCGGAACAAGCTGTTAAGAGCATATGGCGGATGCCTTGGTGCCAACAGGCGATGAAGGACGTGATAAGCTGCGATAAGCTTCGGATAGCGGCAAGTACGCTTTGACCCGGAGATTTCCGAATGGGGTAACCTGGCCGGGGTAATACTCGGTCGTCCCGCTCTGAATTCATAGGAGCGGGTTCGCAAGACCCGGTGAAGTGAAACATCTCAGTAACCGGAGGAAAAGAAAGAGAATCGATTCCGTAAGTAGTGGCGAGCGAAAGCGGAACAGCCCAAACCGGGGCCTCTGGTCCCGGGGTTGTAGGGCTCCGACGTGGGATGAACGACGTTAGATCAAGTGTGTGGAAAAGCACTCCAAAGAAGGTGAAAGGCCTGTGATCGAAAACCGAGTCCACCCTAGGATGTCCCTGAGTAGTGCGGCACACGTGGAACGTTGCATGAATCCACGCCGACCACGGCGTAAGGCTAAATACTAGTTGGCGACCGATAGTGAACCAGTACCGTGAGGGAAAGGTGAAAAGAACCGCTGTGAGCGGAGTGAAATAGAACCTGAAACCATATGCTTACAAGGAGTCAGAGCCCCTTTGGGGTGATGGCGTGCCTTTTGCTTAATGAGTCTGCGAGTTAGTGTTCGTAGCAAGCTTAAGTCCTTCTGGGACGCAGGCGCAGCGAAAGCGAGTCCGAATAGGGCGCTTTAGTTGCGGGCACTAGACCCGAAGCGGAGGTGACCTACCCATGGCCAGGTTGAAGCGCGAGTAACATCGCGTGGAGGACCGAACCGGTGAACGTTGAAAAGTTCTCGGATGAGCTGTGGGTAGGAGTGAAAGGCTATTCAAACCCCGTGATAGCTGGTTCTCCTCGAAATGCATTTAGGTGCAGCGTCGCATGCTGACTACCGGGGGTAGAGCACTGAATGAACTAGGGCCCACACCTGGGTACCGACTTCAACCAAACTCCGAATACCGGTAGGTGTAGTGCGGCAGTGAGAAAGTGGGGGATAAGCTTCATTTTCAAAAGGGAAACAGCCCAGATCAGCAGCTAAGGTGCCAAAATGCCGCTAAGTGGAAAGGAGGTGGGATTACTTAGACAGTGAGGATGTTGGCTTAGAAGCAGCCACCATTTAAAAAGTGCGTAATAGCTTACTCATCGAGTGATCCTGCGCCTAAAATGATTGGCGATAAGCGGTATACCGAAGCTCTGGACGCGCTTTGCGCGTGGTAGAGGAGCATTCCCGGAGCCTTGAAGCCGGATGGCGATTGAAGGTGGAGTTCCGGGAAGAGAGAATGCAGACATGAGTAACGATAAGAGAGGTGAAATCCCTCTCCGCCGTAAACCCAAGGTTTCCTGGGCAATGTTGATCATCCCAGGGTTAGTCGGGACCTAAGTCGAGGCCGATAGGCGTAGGCGATGGACAGCGGGTTAATATTCCCGCACCTCCTGGCCCCAAAGCATCAGGGACACAGGCTGGAGAACAACTAGGTGATTGAATTCCGAGGTGCGGCTACGGCCAATCCGCATTGTTCGAAGGACTGTCAAGAAAAGCTGATGTGTCGTGCTAAGGGAGCCCGTACCGTAAACCGACACAGGTGGGTGGGTAGAATATACCAAGGCGCAAGAGTGAAACCTGGTTAAGGAACTCGGCAAAATAGCCCCGTAACTTCGGAATAAGGGGTGCCTGCTTCGGCAGGCCGCAGTGAAATGGATCAACCGACTGTTTAGCAAAAACACAGCATTCTGCGAAGACGCAAGTCGAAGTATAGGATGTGACACGTGACCAATGCCGAAAGATTAAGGCAAGGGGTTAGCGCAAGCGAAGCTCTGAACCCAAGTCCCGGTGAATGTCGGCCGTAACTATAACGGTCCTAAGGTAGCGAAATTCCTTGTCGGGTAAGTTCCGACCTGCACGAATCGTGCAACGAGTTGATCGCTGTCTCAACCAGGAGCTCAGTGAAGTTGTAGTGCCGGTGAAGATGCCGGCTACCCGCAGAAGGACGGAAAGACCCTATGAACCTTAACTGTAAGCTGTCACTGGTTTTTCGGTTTCAATGCTCAGCGTAAGTGGGAGACTTCGAAGCGCCCCTTCAGGGGGGTGCAGAGTCATCAATGAGACACCACCCTTTGAATTTGGAAAATCTAACATCTAGCCCTGAATCGGGCGGAAGGACAATGTCAGCCGGTCAGTTTTACTGGGGCGGTATCCTCCCAAAATGTAACGGAGGAGCGCGAAGTTCGGCTCAGCGTGGTTGGCAATCACGTTTCGAGTGTATAGGCATAAGCCGGACTAACTGTGAGACGGACATGTCGAGCAGATACGAAAGTAGGCCTAAGTGATCCGGTAGTTGAATGTGGAATTGCTATCGCTCAACGGATAAAAGGTACTCTAGGGATAACAGGCTGATCGCGCCCAAGAGTTCATATCGACGGCGCGGTTTGGCACCTCGATGTCGGCTCGTCGCATCCTGGGGCTGGAGAAGGTCCCAAGGGTCTGGCTGTTCGCCAGTTAAAGCGGCACGCGAGCTGGGTTCAGAACGTCGCGAGACAGTTCGGTCCTCTATCCTCTGTGGGCGTAGGAGAATTGAGGGGTTCAAACCCTAGTACGAGAGGACCGGGTTTGACGCACCTCTGGTGCACCAGTTGTTCCGTCAGGGGCACGGCTGGGTAGCTATGTGCGGACTGGATAAGCGCTGAAAGCATCTAAGCGTCAAGCCATTCCCAAGATGAATTCTCCCTGAAGGATCGTGGAAGACTACCACGTCGATAGGCTGCAGGTGCAAGTTCGGTAACGAATTCAGCTGAGCAGTACTAATCATCCGTTAGGCTTGTTCCGGTTTTTTTCTGCGAATGCGGTCATTGTTTTCCTTTTATACAGTTGTCAGAGATCCGATTTTCGGTAGATTGGAAAGGCTTCCTCCGAAGCCTCCAGAGGTCCGCTCCTGAATTTCAACGCAGGCGCGGTGCTCTGGTGGCCATAGCACAGTGGAACCACCCGGCTCCATTCCGAACCCGGAAGTGAAACGCTGTAGCGCCGATGGTAGTGTGGCGATAGGCCATGTGAGAGTAGGTCGCCGCCAGGTTAAAATAACCGCCCTGTTCGCAGGGCGGTTTTTTTGTGCCTTCCTCCGATGCACCCATCGGACTGGGGCATGGCGCGATGTCGGCGAAGGCAGGACCACCGATTCCTTGACGGATCCGAGGGGATTGGCGTCAATAAGCCCCATGTCCATCATTTCCAGACGACGGTTTCTTGGGGTTGGGGCCATGGTCCCCATGGTGCTTCCGTTCGCTTCGTTCGCGGCCTCGTCCAGCCCGGGCGGAACCCTGCAGCGGAGGCTCTACAAAACGCTCAAGATCGGGATGATCACCGAAGGGGCGACATTGTCCGAAAAGTTCGCCATTGCGAAGGAGGCGGGCTTCGAAGGCGTGGAGCTCAATGCGCCCGGCTACGATATCGGGGAAGTCAAAGAGGCGATCGCTTCGTCCGGACTGCCCGTGGATGGAACGGTCTGCGCGGATCACTGGAACGTCCGTCATTCCGATCCGGATCCATCCGTCCGCGCGAAGGCGTTGGAGAGCCTGCTGGCGGCTTTGGAGGCGACCCATGCGGTGGGCGGACATACGGTTCTCCTCGTCGTCGGACATGGGAAGGACGGAAGCGCGGAGGAAGTCTGGGACAGGAGCATCGAGAACATCTCCCTCGCGATTCCGCTGGCTGCCCGGTTGGGGGTGGGCATCGCGGTCGAGAACGTCTGGAACGAGATCTGCTACGATCCAAAGGGAGGAGCCGAGCAGACGGCAGAGAAATTTGCGGACTACATCGATGCCTTCTCCTCCCCTTGGGTGGGGATGCAGTTCGATATCGGCAACCACTGGAAATTCGGGAACACGGGCGATTGGATCCGCACTCTTGGACGCCGCATCGTGAAGCTGGACATCAAGGGCTATTCGCGGAAGGAGCAACGCTTCACTCCCATCGATCAGGGCGACATCGACTATGCGGATGTAAGGAACGCGCTGCTTGAGATCGGATTCCACGGATGGTGCGCCGCCGAGGTGGGGGGAGGGGACCTAGCCTATCTCAAGGGCGTCGCGTCGGCGATGGATCAGGCGTTCGCCTTGTAAGGGAGCGGGAGCCCGGGTTTTTTTGTGCTCGGCCGGCTTTTGCCGAGGCAGGGGACGGCCGGTGCGAAGGGGCGCAACGACCGGCTACGGTCGGCGAGGGTCCGGATTTCCGGTTGCCTTCCCGGCCCGACCGTGCGCCAGTTGGCGATGCGGGGATCGACGGCGGCGTGGTCTCTTCCGGGCGATTTTTCCGCCGGTTCGGAGCCTCTGGTCCGTTCTGGGCGCTTGCGCTCCTTCCCCTTTCTTCGATTTTCCTTCCAAGTCCGAATTCCATCTCCCGTGACTAGCCGTCCTTCCGTGTTCCTCCCCGCCCAAGTCCGCTCGGCCGTCGAAGTGTCGGTCCGATGGACTTTTCCAAGGCAGGCTCGCGGCAAGCGGATGGCTCCCACCGAGATTCCCAAGGGCTGCCCAAGAACGCCAGGAGGCAGGCGCCTCGCCTTCAACTTCACCAGCATCTGCGCGATGCTGGTTTGGACCCCAACGGAACGAACGGGTGGATGACCGGGAAAAGCATGAGCTCCGAAACGGTTGCCGACCTCGGCGAGGAAGCCCTCGTCGCTCGTCTCGTGGCGACTATCCCCGCTCGGCCCGAAGTGGCCGTCGGTCCCGGCGACGACTGTGCCGTCATCGCTGCGGGCGAAGGCGAGTGGCAGCTTCTCAAGACCGACAGCCTCGTCGAGGGGGTCCATTTTCTTCCCGGCACCGATCCCGTCCTCGTCGGACGGAAGGCGATGAACCGCGTCCTCAGCGACATCGCCGCGATGGGGGGGCGTCCGCAACATGCCCTCGTCAGCCTCGCGACGGACGCGGAGCGTTCCCTCGCCGAAGTCGAAGGCTGGTACGCCGGGCTCCTCGAAGCCGCTTCGGCGTTCGGCGGCGCCGTCGTCGGTGGAGAAACCTCGCGGCTTCCCGTTTCCGGCGCCGTCCTCACCGTGGCGATGACCGGGGCCGTCGAACCGGAGCGCTGCGTGCTCCGGAGGGGGGCCTCGCCCGGCGATCTCGTCGCGGTGACCGGCCGGCTCGGCGGATCCTTTGCGAGCGGGCGGCATCTGGCCTTCACGCCTAGGTTGCGCGAAGCGCAATGGCTGGTCGAGCACGCCAAACCCACCGCGATGATGGATCTCAGCGATGGGCTTGGCTCCGACCTGCCCCGCCTCGCCGCCGCCAGCGGAGTGGGATACAGGGTCGACCTCCCGAGCCTCCCCCTTCATGTCGGGGTTTCCTCCGACCAAGCCGTAGGCGAGGGTGAAGACTACGAACTGCTCCTGGCGTTCAAGCCGGAAGTCTTCCACGACCTTCTCCCTCGATGGCGGGCCGTCTTTCCCGACTTGCTCCTGACGGCTATCGGCGAGATGGTCGAGGCCACGGCCGAACCCCTCCCCCGAGGCTGGGAGCATTACCGTCAAGCATGAGCGAATTCTTCGAAGCCGCCTCCGCCGAGGAGATGGTCGAAGCGGGGCGGCGCTTTGCGGCCGCCCTGCGGTCCGGCGACGTCATCGCCCTCGATGGCGATCTCGGCGCGGGAAAGACGCAGTTCTGCAAAGGCCTTGCCGCCGGGCTCGGCGCGACGGAGGACGTGACCAGCCCCACTTTCGCCCTCGTCCAGGAATACCGCTCCGGTCGTCTTCCTCTCCATCACTTCGATTGGTACCGTCTCGAATCCGCCGACGAACTGCACGCGCTGGGTTGGGACGACTACCTCGACGAGGAGGGAATCGTCGTCGTGGAGTGGGCGGAGAAATTCCCCGCCATGCTGCCGCGTTCCAGCGTCCGCTTGCGCTTTGAAACCGATTCCAGCGGCATCCGCCGGGTCGCCGTGACACGTCCATGATCCTCGCCCTCGAAACCTCCACCCGCCACGCCTCCCTCGCGGTTCTCGACCGCGCTTCCGGCAAAACCGTCGATACCGTCGGCTTCACGACCGACCGCGCCCACAATGCTGCCATCTTCGCCCCGCTCCAGCGACTGGTCGAAGCGCACCGCGGGCATCTCGTCGGCTTCGTGGTCGGGCTCGGTCCCGGCTCCTATGGCGGCGTGCGCGTCGGCCTCGCCGTGGCCCACGGCCTCTCCGTTTCAATGGGCTTGCCGGTCGCGGGGGGCAATTCGCTCGAGGCCTGGGAGACGGCGGCGGATTCCTATCTCGTCGTCGGGGACGCAAGGAGGAACAGCTTTTTTCTCGCTCTGGTGCGGGGCCGGATTTTGCAGGGCGAACCCGAGCTGATCGAGGAGGGCGCGATCGCCTCGCATCTGGAGCCTTTTATCGGCGAAGGCCTCCCGATCCACAGCCCGGATCCAAAAGTGGTCGCGGCGATCCCGGAGGCCGTTCTTTCCTTTCCCTCCGCCGCGCGCCTCGCCGTCCGCTTCCAGGAGACCGACTTCGCCTCTCTTGCCCCCACGGCTCTCGAACCCGTCTACCTCCGGGCACCCTACATCACCACGCCGAAGAAGCGCTAGTGTGCTGCAAAAGAGGAGTACGGACACTCTTGTCCGCATCCGTGCCCGCCATCTTGCTGCCGATGCGGGCAGGAAGTGCCCGTGCACTCCTCCGCCTTGTCACATTCCTCCGTCCTTCCCTCCCTCGATCCTGAGAAAGGACCGATAGAGCACCCAGATCAGCACCGTCACGGCAAGGGCGATGATGCCCCAGAGGGCGGGTTGGGAATCGAGCAAGCCCCTCTTCGGGATCGCCTCGGCCACGGGAACGGACAGGGGATTCTCGACGAGGGCGCCCAAGGCCGCCGTCTCCACCTTGAGCCCGCGTCGGAGGGCCGCTTCGATCGCGGCGGTGTCGAGCGCGGGCCGCTTGGGCACGGCTTCGCGATCCACCCCGAGATAGAACACGGGCGATGCTCCCGCGTCGGCGAGGAAGACGATTTCGTAGATCGGGCCCCGTCCCGTCACGCCGGAGATCGCGACGGGCGGATTGCTTCCGTTCTCGACGAGGAGCCGGAAGCGCCCGGCCCGGACTTCGGGAAAGGCGAGGACGAGCGATTCGTCGCGGAAGTCTCCGACATCGTAGCGATGCGCATGGCCACGGTGGACGGTGCGCCAAGTCCCCTCCTCCGCAGGAATCTGTACCGAGACGGCGCGGCGGAAGTTGCGATCGTCGGTGGCGAGGACGAGGCGGTCGAGGGGCAGGTGGCCCGCATCGAGGAGGAAGGAATGCGTCCCTCCCTCCTCCTCGCGCGATTCCAGCACGGCGAGATCGTGGCTGCGGCGTCCCTTCTCGTCGCCTTCCCCTTTCGCCGGAGCCGTGAGAAACCGCAGGCCGTCGATACGGAAAGCGCGAGCCGTCACGGCTCCGGATTCGCTGACGCTCAGGCCCGCGGCGTCGCCGAGGGTTCGGGTGATCTGGCGGACGAGAGAGCGCTGCTCGTCGGTGGCTTCGGAAAGACGGATGCGGAAACGCCGCTCGGCGGTCCGAGGCAGGTCCACGGCGGTGCGGCGGAAGTCGAGGAAACGGCTGTGGTCGAAGATGACGCGGTCCCCGACGAGTTCTTTCCAACCCTCCTCGGCGGCGGGGATGGAGACGGACACTCCCTTTTCGAAATCGCTCAGGGGGGTCTCGATCTCGAGACGTGCCGCGGGAACCGTCCCCGCCTCCAAGCGGACGGTGATCTCGATCGCTCCGTCGGCTGTTTCCTCGAAGGATTCGACCTGATGCGGAATGAGGGTCGCGTCGCGTGCAGGCCTCGGGACGTGCATTCTCCGGATCACCCAGGGCCGTTCGATGGATGTCCCTCCTTCGGATTCGACCAGGCGAAGCGCGCCGTAGTCGCCGCCCGCATGGCGGTGGAGGGAGGGATCGGCTTCGACGCGGAACAACCCGGACTCCGCCAAGGGCGAGGCGACCTCGCGGCGGAAGGAAAACGGCGCGGGGTCGAACCTCCAGGCCGCCGCTGGCGTCGGCGGAGCGAGGTCGGCGTGGGCGGAGAGGGTGCCGAAACAAGCGAGGACGAGGATTGCGGAGGGTTTCATGGCTGCGACGGCGAAGGTCCGGCCTCGTTTCCGGCGTCCGCATCCCCGGACGCCGTCGCGAAACGGTGGCTGTATTTGAAGTAGAGGAACGATCCTGCCAGAACCACCATGCCGAGGACGATGAAGGCGACGATGCGGTAGAGCTGGTCGAGTCCGGCGAGGTCGAGGACGAAGACCTTCATGATCGTGGCGGCGAGGAGGAACAGGCCGATGCCGCGGAAGACGGCGCGGTTCCTCAGGATTCCCGCGAGGAGCATCGCGACGGCGAAGAGCGACCAGTAGATCGAGATGCCGCCCATGCGGAACGCGGGAAGGAAATGGCTCAGCGCCGTCCAGATTTCGAGGCTGGAATAGAGGAAGACTCCGGCGAGGGCGGCGTAGCCGAAGATCGGGGCCATGTCGGCGTCCTCGCCTTTCCGGGAGAGGACCCGCGAGACGAGAAGGAAGAACAGGGCGACGGCTCCGTAGTCGATCGCCCGCATGAGGAGACCGGGAACAAACTCCCGGCGGGCGAAGGCCAGATCGAAGCCCGGTTTCCAGAAGAGGAAGTCGAAGAGGAAGACTTTCACGACGAGGGCGGCGGCGAGGATCCACAGCAGCACGGTGGCGAGCTTCGAACGGTTCACCAGCATCTCGCGGAGGAGGAGGGCACCGAGGGCGATCCAGACCAGCGTCAGGGCGGGGCGCACGAACGGATCGAAGAGGCGCTCCATCGTCTTCGCGACTTCGAGGTTCAGATAGACGAAGGTGAGCGCGACGACGATCCAGAAGCAGATGCGCCCCATGCCCGCCTGACCCGGAAGGGGGCGGATGTCGTTTCCTTCGCCGACCGACCAGGCGGGATCGGCCTGGCCTTCGTGGCGGAAAAGCCGCCCTGCCGCGAAGAAGGATCCGATGGGGATGCCGAAGACGAAGAGCCGCTCGACGAAATGCTTCGCGTAGTCTTTCGCCGACATCAGGTCCGGCGAGAGCCCGTCGAACTGCTCGCGCAGGTCGAAGAGGGCAAATCGCGCGAGGACGACGAGATAGAGCAGGTAGGCGAGCTGGCGGAGGAACTCGCTGCGCATCTTCGAGGCGATCCAGAGCATGACGAAAGCCTGGAGCGCCCAGCTCACCGTGATCCATCCCTTCGAAAGGACGAGGGGCAGGGTGAGCGCGACGAAGAACGAGGCCAATCCCATGAAGCTGAGGAGCAGTCCCCGGTCCTGGATGCGGCGTTTCAGGAAGACTCCGATGTGGAGGATGTAGAAGACGGCGAGACCCAGGGTGAGCAGGGCGATGGTCTCGCGCCGGTAGGAGGCCTCGATGCAGTGGACCGAGAAGCCCGTGAAGGCCGCCGCGTTGAGGAAGAGGAAGATCAGCTCCAGCAGCGTCGAGGGCCGGCGGTGGAGGAGCTGGTAGACGAAGGTGACCGAGGAGAAGAGCGCGAAGAAGGCGAGGAGGAAGGGCATGAACTCCCAGAAGCGCTCGGGCGCGAAGCTGCGGCCGATCGTCCATCCCACATGCGTGCAGGTCGCGGCGAAGCTGAGATAGTGGAGCAGCCGCCAGTTGCGTCTCGAGGCGATGAGGAACATGCCGAGACCGAGCAGCAGGAGGTAGCCGAAGAGGAGGGCGACGCTTTCGTTCCCCGTGCGGATCATCAGCGGCGTGCCGTAGCCGCCGAGCAGTCCCAGCACGGCGACGAGGAGGCTGTTGAAGCGTACCGCGACGACGCCGGCGACGGCGGTGACGAGGACCATCAGGGCGAAGGCGGGGACCACGCCGAGCAGCGCGTAGTCCGGCTGGTGGGCGGTGAAGAAGCTGAAGTAGAGCGTGGCGAAGCCCGCCCCGGCGAGCCCCTGGCCGAGCACGGCGTAGCGGCCGCCGAAGAGCCGGAGGCCTCCTCCGACCAGTCCCGCCCCGGCGAGGGTGGCGAGGAGGACGCGTCCCGTCGGACCGATGAGGCCCTTCGCGATGGAGTACTTCAGGAAGAAGCCGATGCCGATCACGAGAATGAGCACCCCGATGCGGAGCAGCCAGGTGGTGGCGACGGCGAACTCCATCGTCACCCCCTTGGGCCGGTGCTCCTCGCCGACGACGATCCAGTTCCAGATCTTCGCGAGGATCTCGCGCACGGAGGACTCGAATCGGCTGGGTTCGGGCTTCGCCGTCTCTCCCGCTGCGGCAGCGGCCGGTTGCGCTTCCAGCCTCGGCAGGGGACGGCGTTCCGGCAGCGGTGGCGGAACGGAGCGGCGATCGTCAGCGGGAACCTTCTCTTCCTTCGTTTCGGGCCGGACAGGGAGGACGGTCGGTTCCGGTTCCGGCTTTGGCATCCGCCCCGCCATCGCGGGGTCGGGCCGCGGAGATTCCTGGGGCGAAGGCTGGTCGGTGGCTTCCCCGGGCGGTCTGGCATTGCGCAGGAGATGAACCAGTGCGCGCACCTCGCGCAGGTCGACCCGTAGATCGTCGAGGCGGCGTTCCACGCCGCCGAGCTTGCCGAAGGAGGCGATGGCGAGAATCAACACGACGATCACGAAAAGGGTGAGCAGGACTTCCATAAGGCGGGGACGGTGAGTTCGCCGCCATCCTAGCGCGTGCGGCGCTCCTTTTGCGAATCGATTATATAAAGATCGATCATCGATTGAATCGATGGAAATCTCATCGCACCTCCCAGCAGCTGAGAGAGTGCCGCGAAGCGAACAAGGGCTTGTTTCCCGTCCCGGGCCCTCCTACTCGTAAAGAAGCGAGCCCAATGCCCCGATATCGCCGTCGACCACCGGAAGAGCTGGGAGGATCCCGCGAAGAACGCGGGCGTTGCTCCTCTGGGAAGGATCGGGGATGCCACCGGGATCGTTGAGAAAAATGGCGCGGCAGACCAGTCCCGACGTCTCCACAGCGCGAAGGGTGAGAAGGACATGGTTGAGCACCCCGAGCCGATTCGCCGCAACGAGGAGAACAGGCAGCCCGAGAACGGCGGCAAGGTCGGCCATGGTGCGATCGCGGTCGAGAGGCACGAGCCATCCCCCCGCGCCCTCGACGAGGACGGTGCCATGCCGTTCGGCCAGGATCCCGTAGCGAGCGCGGATTTCGTCGAAATCGATGGAGAGCGGATCGGTCAGGGCGGCGGGAGCGAGGGCCTCGGCGGTGTGGACGGGGTTGATCTCGTCGAGGGAGAGAATGCCGCCCGAGGCGTCGCGAAGGGCGGCGGCATCCTCGCGTCCGCCGCATTCGACCGGTTTCATCCCCACGGCGTCGCGGCCAAGCGTCCGGAGATGGCGGAGCAACCGGACCGTCGTCCAGGTCTTTCCCACCCCGGTGTCGGTGCCGGCGATGAATAGCCCCCGATGCTTCATTCTAAAAGAAAAGAGGATTGTTTAGAGGCTCTGTCCCGATGCGGCAGTCCGCCCTTTGGGGATCTCTGACTTTCGGCGCAAGCCGCTCATCTCCACCCTCTCAACTCTCATCTATCAACTCTCAATGCTCACGCCCCGATCTCCTCGCGGATCGCTTCGGCGATGACGTCGGCCTCGCGGGCGATGAAGGCCTCGTCCCGTCCTTCGACGAGGAGGCGCAACAACGCCTCGGTGCCGGAATAGCGCAGGAGAACGCGGCCGGATTCTCCGAGGGCCGACTCCAGTGCGGCGATGCGGGGCGCGGCGGCGAGACGCTCCAAGGGTGGTTTCTCGCGGACGCGGAGATGGCGCTGCACCTGGGGGAGCTTCACCATCGCCCGGCGCAGTTCGCTGAGCGGTCGTCCGCTTTCGCGCATCATCTTCAGCACCTGGACGGCGGCGAGGATGCCGTCGCCCGTGGTGTTGTGGTCGTGGAAGATGAAATGTCCGCTTTGTTCGCCGCCGAAATTGCAGCCGTTCCGACGCATCGCCTCGATGACGTAGCGGTCGCCCACTCCGGCGCGCACGACGCGGCCGCCCGCGGCGCGTACGGCTTCGTCGAGACCGGCGTTGCTCATCACCGTGGCGACGAGGGTCCTGTCCTTGAGCGTTCCGGCACGGAGCATGGACAGGGCGGCGACGGCCATGATCTCGTCGCCGTCGAGGACGGATCCCGTCTCGTCGCAGAGGAGGACGCGGTCGGCGTCCCCGTCGTGGGCGATGCCGACATCGGCTCCGGTGTCGCGCACGAGCGCGCCGATGACTTCGGGGTGGGTGCAGCCGCAGTCGAGGTTGATGTTGATCCCGCTGGGGTGGTGGTGGAAGGCCGAGACCTTCGCGCCGAGGGAGCGCAGGATCGCCTCGCTCGTCTCCGAAGCCGCTCCGTTCGCCGCATCGAGCGCGATATGGAGCCCGCGGAACAGCTCGCGGTCCTCGCCCACGGTGCCGCGCACGAAGGCGACGTAGCGGTCCGCCGCATGGGCGAGCGGCGCGATCCGTCCGACCGCGCCGTTGGGGGACGTCTGGCCGGAACCGCCGAGCGCGGCCTCGATCTCCAGCTCCAGAGCGTCGTCGAGCTTGTGGCCGTCGGGGCCGAAGAATTTGATGCCGTTGTCGTCGAAGGGGTTGTGCGAGGCCGAAATCACCGCGCCGAAGACCGCGCCCTCCTCGCGAACGAGCCTCGCCACGGCGGGAGTGGGGACCACGCCGGCCAGACGCACGTCGATGCCCCGCGAGGTCAATCCCGCCGCAAGGGCACACTCGAGCATGTCGCAGGACTGGCGCGTGTCCTTGCCGATGACGACGAGGGGCCAGGCAAAGGAATCGCGGCGACGGGCCAGGAAAACCGCCGCGGCGGCCTGTCCGAGGCGGACGGCGAACTCGGGGGTCAGCGGGTGGGCGTTCGCCTTGGCACGGATGCCGTCGGTGCCGAAGTAGCGTCGGGTGGAGCCGCTCATGCAGGGGCTGGTGGCACGGGTCAGTTCTGGGGGCCGCCACCGGGGACGGGGACGGAGAGAGGAGCCGGTGCCGGGATCGGTGCGGGAAGCAAGGGACCGAGGAGGGAGTCCTCCAAGGTCGCTCCCGCGGGAGTCCGGGGAGACGTCGCCGGCACGGTGCCGGGCACCGGAAAGTCGCGCCTCGTCTCGAGGTTGGATTTGATGAGATACCAGATGGAGAAGGCGATGCAGAGCGAAACGAGTTTCGCCAGCCAGCTCTCGACGAAAAAGCGCTTAATCCTCTCCATCGTCGTCCTCCTCTTCGTCGGGTTCCTGGTTGCTGAGAAGCTCGTTGAGGCGGTCCCTGAGTTCCTTGCCCTCCAGATCCCGTTCGAGCTTTCCGTTGATGGCGACGGAGATGGCCCCGGTCTCCTCGGACACGACGAGGGCGATGGCGTCGGACTCCTCGGTGATGCCCATCGCCGCGCGGTGGCGCAGGCCGATGCTCTGGTCGCTGAGCTCGCGTTGGATCAGCGGGAAGACGCAGCCGGCCCCGGAGATGCGTTCGTCGCCCATGCGGACGATCATGCCGCCATCGTGCAGCGTCGTCCCCTGATGGAAGACGGTGTAGACGAGTTCCGGACTGAGCAGGCAATCCATCTTCGTGCCGCTGTCGAGGTATTGCTTCAGGTCGATGCCGCGCTCGATCGCGATGAGGGCACCGATCCGCTTGCGGGAGAGGGTTTCGACGATTTCGATGAGCAGTTCGGCGAAGCGCTGCCGCGTGCGTTCGTTCATCGACGAGAAGATGCGGTGGCTCCCCAGTTCGGCGAGGGCGCGGCGCAGCTCGGGCTGGAAGATGACGACGAGAGCGACGGCGAGGAACACGGAGACGTATTTCAGGAGCCAGCCGATCACGGTGAGGTCGAGCCGGGTCGAAAGCAGGTGCATCCCGATGTAGAGGGCGACCAGGGCCGTGAAGATGCGCGCCCCGCGCGTCGCGCGGAAGTAGCGATACGTGTTGTAGATGATCAACCAGAGGATGATCACCTCGATCGCCTGGCGCCAATGGCGGCCGATGAACTGGATGGTCTCGTCCATGCTCCGAATCCTCCGCGAGCCGGGGCAGGCGAAGGAGGGAAGTGTAGCATCCGGCGGCGCATTTGCACCCGTCCGGCGAGGGAATTTCGACGCTTTCCGCTCCGCACGCCGGAATCGGTTCGGCACGGAACCGAGTCCAGTTGATTGGATTTGGCCGATGGGCTAGCATGGCCATGCCCCGACCAGGTAAGGAGGCAGGCTCCAAACCGGTGGTCATGACGTTCGTTGAACTCGTCGGATCAACCACCTTATCCGGTTCGCCTGTGCCACCGCATCGACCTGGTTCCGGGGTCCACTTTCCCATGAAACGAGAGACCATCATCAAGGACACCCATCGTGGTCTCCTCTATCAAGACGGCGTGCTGAAGAAGGTCCTCGAGGCGGGCCGATATGAAATCCAGGATTCGAAACCCTCTCTGTTCGGGGGCAGGAAACCCAAGGAGGAGATCCTTCTCGTGGATGTCCGGGAACGCGAGCTGACCATCAAAGGCCAGGAGATTCTGACGTCCGACAAGGTGGCCATACGCGTCAGCATCATCGTGCAGTTCAAAGTGTCGGATCCGGTGGCGGCCATGCACAAAGTCGTCAACTACGAGGAGCGCCTCTACAGCGATGTCCAACTCGCCGCCCGGCGTTCCCTCGCCTCGATGTCTCTGGAGGAAATCCTCACCAACCGGAACCGTTTGAGCGAGGACATCATGAGCGATGTGAAGGAGGCGACCATCGGCTACGGAGTCGCCATCCTCCGGGCGGATGTGAAGGATCTGGTTTTCCCGGGGAATCTCCAAGAGATCATGAACAAGGTTCTCGCGGCGGAACGCCTGAGCCAGGCGAAGCTTGTCGAAACGCGCACCGACCTCGAAAAGCGGAAACTCGAGGCGGCGAACGAAGCGGAATTGCAGGTCTTGCGCGCCGAAGCGGAAGCCAAGGCCACCCGGATGCGGGCCGAGGCCGAGGCGGAATCCCAGCGGATCTCGGCGGAAGGCGAAACGGCCGCGACGATCGCCCGGGAGGCGCTGGCGGAATTCTACGAGCGGCATCCGGCCATGCTCCGCCTGAAGGAACTGGACGCGTTGTCGGATCTGGGGCAGAACGCGTCGGCCCGCGTGTTCATCGGATTCGACAAGCTGCCTGCGACATCGCAGGACTGAGCCCCCCGAGCCCTCCCTTACTTGAGCGCAATGGAGGCCACCGCCAAGGCTGCGATGCCCTCGCGGCGTCCGACGAACCCCATGGCCTCGTTCGTCGTCGCCTTGATCCCGATGTCGGTCGGCGCGAGGCCGAGGGCGGCGGCGATCTTCTCCTTCATCGCCGGGGCATGCGCCATCACGCGGGGCTCCTCGGCGACGAGGGTGCTGTCGATGTTCTCGATGCGTCCGCCCGCCGCGGCGACGCGCTCGGCGGCCTTTTCGAGAATCGCCAGGCTGCTGATGCCTTCGATGGAAGCGTCCGAAGGCGGGAACCAGTAACCGATGTCGGGCTCTCCGATGGCCCCGAGGACGGCGTCGGCGATGGCGTGGGAAAGGACGTCCGCATCCGAATGTCCGGCCAGTCCGCGGTCGTGGGGGATCGTCACGCCTCCGAGGACGAGGGGACGTCCCTCGGCGAAGGCGTGGACGTCGTATCCGATGCCGCTGCGGTATCTCATGGAGGAGTTGGTAGTTGAGGGTTGATAGTTGAGAGATTGAAAGTGAGCGGCTTGCGCCGAAGTCCAAGGACGGATTGCTGCGGCGAGTTCACTCGCCGGTTCCGGAGCTCTCAACTATCAACCCTCAACTATCAACTCAATCCGACCGTTGCTCGCGACAATGCCGGATTTGTCGGGGTTTCCGGGAGAGGGCGTCAGCACGACCGACCCGCCGCCCCGCTCGAGGAGGAGCTGGCCGGCGGCGATGTCCCAGAGGCTGATGGATTCCTCGATGTAGGCGTCGAGGCGGCCGCAGGCGATGTAGGCGAGGGCGAGGGCCGCACTGCCCATCATCCGCGTCTTGCGGACGCGGTGGGCGATGGCCTTGTAGCGGGCGAGGCCGGCATCGATGGACTCGGTCGACTTCGAGAAGCCGACGGTGACGACGGCCTCGGCCAGCTCGGAGCGGCTGCTCGGGCGGATCGGCTGGCCGTTACGGGTGGCAGGACCCTCGAAATCGACGGCATAGAGCTCGTCCATCATCGGATCGTAGATCGCGCCCAGCTTCAGCTCTCCGCCGCGGCGCATCGCGATGGAGACGCAGAAGTGGGGGATGCCGTAGAAGAAGTTCACCGTGCCGTCGATGGGATCGACGATCCACTGGCTGTCGCTCGACTGGTCGCCCGCGATGCCCTCCTCGCCGTAGATGGCATGGTCGGGAAAGGCCGAGAGGATGAGGTCCTCGATGAGCCGTTGGCTGGCGACGTCGAGGGCCAGCTTGATGTCGTGCCGCTCGACGACGTCGACATCGAGCTCGGTCTCGAAGCTCGCGCGCAGCAGCGCTCCCGCTTCGCGGGCGGCGCGGCAGGCGAGATCCAGTTCGGGGGACATGGAGGAGGTCTCCCGCTCGGGAATCAATGCGCGTGGCAGAACTCCTCGAAACGGTCGAGGCCTTTCTTGATCACGTCGAGGCTGGTCGCGTAGCTGAGGCGGACCGAATGGTCGTGGCCGAAGGCGAGGCCGGGCACGGCCGCGACGCGGTAGCGGGAGAGCAGCTTCTCGCTGAGGTTCATCGAATTGAGTCCCATCTTCGTCGTGTCGACGAGGAAGTAGAAGGCACCGTCCGGCTCGACCACCTCGATGTTGCGGATCTTCTGGAGGCGGCTCAGCATGTACTGGCGGCGCATGTCGTATTCCTCGACCATGTCGTTGACGAAGCTCTGGTCCCCCTGGAGGGCGGCGAGGGCGCCGTACTGGGCGAAGGTCGTGGGATTCGAGGTGGTGTGGCTCTGGATCGTGTCGATGACCTCGGCGATCTCCGTGGGGGCGGCGGTATAGCCGAGGCGCCAGCCGGTCATGGAGTAGACCTTGCTGAAGCCGTTGATGGTGATCGTGAGCTTCTTCGCCGCCTCGCTGATCGAGGCGGTGGAGATGTGCTTCTTGCCGTTGTAGATGAGCTTCTCGTAGATCTCGTCGGAGAGGATGATGATGTCCTCCGATGCCGCCACCTCGACGATGGCCTCGAGCTCGTCCTGCGTGTAGACGGAGCCGGTCGGGTTGTTGGGGCTGTTGAGGATGAGCATGCGGGTGCGGCCGCTGATGGAGTCCTCGAACTCCTCGGCGGTGAACTTCCACTTGTTCTCGCGCTTCGTCTCGACGACGTAGGGTTCGGCGCCGGCGAGGCGGACCATGTCGGGATAGCTCGTCCAGTAGGGAGCCGGGATGATGACTTCGTCGCCCGGGTCGCAGCAGGCGAGGATCGCGTTGTAGCAGGAATGCTTCGCCCCGCAGTTCACCGAGATCTGGTCCGGCGTGTACTCGATCCGGTTCTCGCGCAGCAGCTTCTCGGCGATCGCCTTCTTCAGCTCGGGAATGCCGGTGGCCGCCGTGTACTTGGTGCGGCCGGCCTGGAGCGCCTCGATCGCCGCATCCTTGATGTGCTGGGGCGTGTCGAAGTCCGGTTCCCCGGCGCCGAAGCTGGCGATGTCCTGGCCTTCGGCCTGCATTTTCTTCGCCGTGGCGGTGATGGCGAGCGTCAGGGAGGGGGCGATCTGGGAGAATTTTTCGGCGATCAAACTCATGTCTGGTGGATGGATTGGGGATTCCGCCCCTGGCCTGCGCAACCGCCCTTGCGCCGGTCGATTCCACCGGATTACACGGAGCGAGCCGCGGAGGACCGGGCTTTCACTAAATAAATCACCCGCATCGACGGGGATTTGGTGGATGGCTCGACCGCAACTCCGTGAACAATGCGGATGGTTCCACTAACCGATTTGAGGCTGGATTCAAGCGAAATGCGCCCGCCGATGGATTTTGTGGAACGGGACGAAGAGCGGATCCCGGGCGCTGGCGAAGAGAGCGGGGAGGACGCCATCCCTCCGCTTGCGGATCGGCGGGGCAGGCGCTATCTCTCCGCACCATGCCCGCCGCCCCGAAATGCTTCGCCTTCCTCGGCACCGACGAGGCGCTGGTGAAGGAGGCCGCCCTGAAGCTCGCCGAGGCGCTTGCGCCGAAGGACAACGAGTTCGGTCTCGAGATCGTGAGCGGGGCTGCGGACAACGCCGACCAGGCCACGCTCGTCGTCGCCCGCGCGATCGAGGCGATCCAGACCCTGCCCTTCTTCGGCGGCGACAAGGTCGTCTGGCTGCAAGGGGTGAACTTCCTCGGCGAATCGCAGACGGCCAAGGCGGAATCGACCCTCTCCGCCCTCGATACGCTCGTCGGGATCCTCGAGAAAGGCCTGCCGCCGGACGTGACCTTCCTCCTCAGCGCCGGAGAGATCGACAAGCGCCGCACCTTCTACAAGCGCCTCGCCAAAGCCGCCAAGGTCGAGGTCCACGACAAGCTCGACACGACCAAGGCCGGGTGGGAGACCGCCGTGATGGGCCACGTCGCCGATCGTGCCGCCGCCCGGGGCCTCAAGTTCCAGGGCGCCGCCCTCGAGCGCTTCGTTCTCCGCGTCGGGGCCGACACCCGCTCCATCGACAGCGAACTGGAGAAGCTCTCCCTCTTCGTCGGCAGCCGTC
The DNA here is from genome assembly GCA_037190325.1 of Verrucomicrobiales bacterium. Taxonomy (GTDB): domain Bacteria; phylum Verrucomicrobiota; class Verrucomicrobiia; order Verrucomicrobiales; family DEV007; genus Arctic95D-9. The sequence continues at coordinate 159,969 of JBBCIU010000002.1, forward strand.
CCGCCAGCGAGGACGACGTCGCCGCGATCACCTCGCAGAGCCACGCCGGCTACATCTTCGACATCGGCGAGGCGATCGGAAAGCGCGACCTGCCCAGAACCCTGCAGCTCATCGACTTCCAGCTCCGGCGCGGCGAGAACGCCATCGGACTCCTCCTCGCCGCCATCGTCCCGAAAGTCCGCAACCTGCTCCACGCGAGGGATATCGTCGAGACCCACGGCGTGCGTGCGGGCCGCAGCTACCCCGACTTCCAGAAACAGCTCGGCGCCCTCCCTTCCTCCGCCACCGGCCACCTCCCCCGCACCAAGGAGGGAGCGCTGAACGCCTATCCCCTTTTCCTTTCCGCCCAGATCTGCGGCAAGTTCACCCTCGCCGAGCTCCGTTCCGCCCTCGAGGCCTGCCTCGAGGCGAACCTGCGCCTCGTCACCACCTCTCTCGATCCCCGACTCGTCCTCCACCAGTTGGCCGCCCGCATCCTCGCCGGGGGCCATCCCTCCTCTCCCCGGCGATGAAAGTCTTCCTTCTCCCCCTCGCCATCGGTCTCTTCGCGGGAATCATGGCCGGCCTCTGCGGCGTCGGCGGCGGCATCGTGATGGTGCCCTGCTTCGTCTACTTCCTCGGCATGGAGCAGAAGGCCGCCATCGCCACGAGCATGGCGGTGATCGTGCCGACCTCGCTGATGGCCATCGCCCGCTTCCAGCAGGCCGGCCTGGTGAACTGGCAGGTCTTCTGGCCCACCGCCCTCGGCGCCATCGCCGCCGCCTGGCTCGCCACGGGCTGGGTGCGCAAGCTCAGCAACGACCAGCTCACCAAGATCTTCGCGGTCCTGATGATCCTCGTGGGGATCAGCATGCTGTTCAAGAAGGCCTGAGTCCCGCTCAGATCATCGGGGCGATCACCAGCGCGACCACGCTCATCAGCTTCAGGAGGGTGTTCAGGGAGGGGCCGGAGGTGTCCTTGAAGGGGTCGCCCACGGTGTCGCCGACGACGGCGGCCTTGTGGGCGTCGGAGCCTTTCACGAGCCGCAGGCCGTTCGCCTCGAAGCCCTCCTCGATCATCTTCTTGGCGTTGTCCCAGGCGCCGCCGGCGTTGGATTGGAAGAGCGCCATCAATACGCCGGTGACCGTGACGCCGACGAGGAGCCCGCCGAGCATCTCCGCACCTCCAAGGAATCCGACGAGGACGGGGGCGGCCACGGCGATGAGGCCGGGCTTCACCATCTCGCGGAGGGCCGCCTTGGTGGAAATCTCGACGCACTTGCCGAATTCGGCCTGGCCGTGCGCGGTCTCGTAGTCCTGGCGGTCGGCCTCGGGCCATTCCTCGACGGGGCGGCCTTCGTTGCGGTTCATCGCGGCCAGGCCGGCGCGCAGTCCGGGGATCTCGCGGAACTGGCGGCGCACCTCCTCGATCATGGCCATGGCGGCGCGTCCCACCGCCTCCATGGCGAGGGAGGAGAAGAGGAAGGGCACCATTCCGCCGACGAAGAGAGCCGCGACGACATGCGGATCGGTCACCTCGATGTGGAGCGTCTCTCCTCCGTGGGTCTTCTCCCAGGTGGCCTTGAAGGCGGCGAAGAGGGCGAGGGCGGTGAGCGCGGCCGAGCCGATGGCGAAGCCCTTGCCGATGGCCGCGGTGGTGTTGCCCACGGCGTCGAGCTTGTCGGTGCGCTGGCGCACCTCGGGGGGCAGCTCGCTCATCTGCGCGATGCCCCCGGCGTTGTCGGAGATGGGGCCGTAGGCGTCGACGGCGAGCTGGATGCCGGTGTTGGCCAGCATCCCGACGGCGGCGATGGCGACGCCGTAGAGACCGGCGATCTCGTAGGAGCCGATGATGGCGGCGGCGAGGATGATCACGGGGATGGCGGTGGAGAGCATCCCCACGCTCAGCCCGGCGATGATGTTCGTGGCCGAGCCGGTCACGGACTGGCGCACGATGCCGATGACGGGTTTCTTTCCGGTGCCGGTGTAGTGTTCGGTGACGTAGCCGATGGCGACTCCGGCGAAGAGACCGATGGCGACGGAGCTGAAGACGCCGAGGGAGGTGAACGCCTTGCCGTCGACGACCCATTGGGCGGGGAGGATCGCCTTCACGAGGAACCAGGCCCCGGCGAGGAGAATGGCGCCGGCCACGATCTCGCCGAAGTTCAGGGCCTTCTGGGGATCGCCCCCTTCCTTCACCTTCACCAGGGAGACCCCGACGATGGAGGCGACGATGCCGAGTCCGGAGAGGATCATGGGCAGGAGGACGGCGGCGAGAGGCAGGTCGGCGAACTCGGGCAGGCCGACGAAGGCCGCCCCGATGATCATGGTGCCGATGATCGCGCTGACGTAGGATTCGAAAAGGTCGGCGCCCATGCCGGCGACGTCGCCCACGTTGTCGCCCACGTTGTCGGCGATGGTGGCGGGGTTGAGCGGGTGGTCCTCGGGAATGCCGGCCTCGACCTTGCCGACGAGGTCCGCGCCGACGTCGGCGGCCTTGGTGTAGATGCCCCCGCCGAGGCGGGCGAAGAGCGAGATGGAGGAGACGCCGAAGGTGAAGCCGGTGATGATGGTCATCACCTTCCCGATGGCTTCGGCGTCGGTGCCGATCATCCTGGAGAAGATCGCGAAGAGCAGCCCGAGGCCGAGCAGTCCGAGGCCGACGACGCCCATGCCCATCACCGAACCGCCCGCGAAGGCGATCTTGAGCCCCTCGCCGAGGCTGATGCGGGCGGCCTGGGTGGTGCGGTGGTTCGCCTTGGTCGCGGCGCGCATTCCGATGAAGCCGGCGAGAGCGGAGCAGACCGCCCCGATGATGAAAGAGAGACCGACGAAAGGCGAACTGTTCACGGGATCCCGGAATCCTCCGAAGACGAGGAGGCTGGCGACGCAGGCGACGAAGACGCCGAGCACCTTGTATTCGGCGCAAAGGAAGGCCATGGCTCCCTCCGCGATGGAGGCTCCGATGCGGCGCATCTTCTCCGTGCCGGGGTCCTGCTTCGTCACCCACGCGGAACGCCAGAAGGTGTAGGCGAAGGCGAGGAGCCCGAAGAGAGGAATGGAAAGGATGAGAAGGTTCATCGGGGGGGGAAGGGACGGGGAACCGAAGGGTGAAACCGGGGGAAGCGGGTAGGATGTCTGAACCTTGCGGCAATGCAAGGACGGGATCGGGGAAAATTGTATACAGCGCCGAGAACCAGGAGGCAGGCCGCCTCTGGTTCCTGCTCTTCCCTCTCCCTCTTCTCTCCTACTTCATCCGATCATCGGGGAGGTGAGGGGAAGGGGTAGGAGTAGGAGATAGGATCACTCCGACGCGTTCGCGATGTTCTCGCAGCCTTTGATGTCGAGCTTCCCGGAGGCGAGGATGGGAATCTCCGGGACGTCGATGACCTTCTTCGGAATCCAGAGGGCGGGGATGCCGTCGGCGGCCAGCTTCGTGCGCAGCGCCTGGAGGTCGATGTCGGGATTCGAGCTGAGAAGGACGAGCGCCTCGCCCTTGGCCTCGTCGGGCACTCCGACGATCGCGACGCGGCGTTCGTCCTCGGCGTGGCCGAGGGCCTTGTTCACGAGATCCTCGACGGTTTCGTGGGGCACCATCTCGCCGCCGATCTTGGAGAACCGCGAAAGGCGGCCCTCGATGTAGAGGAATCCGTCCTCGTCGAGACGGCCGAGGTCGCCGGTGGTGAACCAGCCGCCCTTGAGAACGGCGGCCGTCTTCTCCGGCTGGCCGAGATAGCCCTCGAAGATGTTCGCCCCACGGAGGGAGATCATCCCGGTGGTGTGGAGCGGCAGGGGCTCCTGGGTGTCGGGATCGGTGATGCGGACGGCGATGCCCGGGATGAAGAGGCCGACCGAACCGAAGCGGCGGTTGGGCAGCACGGGGCCGCGCGAGCCCTCGGGCCTCTCGGCGTCGGGCAGGTTGACGTTCGTCGCCGGCGACGTCTCGGTGAGGCCGTAGCCTTCGAGGACGGGTTTTCCGAACCGCTCCTCGAAGGCCTCGGCCACTTTCCTGGGCAGTTTCTCGGCGCCGGTGACGACGTACTTCAACGGGGCGAGCTGCTCCTTCCTCGCCTTGCGGAGGTAGCCGCGCAGGAAGGTCGGAGTGGTGAGCAGGAGGCTGACGGAGTGCTCCTCGACCAGTTCGGCAAGCTTCGCGACCTCGAGAGGGCTGGGGTAGGTGACGAGGCTGACGCCCTCGATCATGGGATACCAGAGCGTCACGGTGCAGCCGAAGCTGTGGAAGAGCGGCAGGCTGCCGAGAATCCTGTCGGTCGAATGCAGATCGATGCGCGCGCCGAACTGGTTCACATTGGCGAGGAGGTTGCGGTGGGACAGGACGACGCCCTTGGGCTCGCCCGAGCTGCCGCTGGTGAAGAGGAGCACGGCCTCCTCGGAACCGCCCTGCTTCGGCACCTTCAGGACGGAGGCGAGAAGACCGGGGGAAAGGAGCTTCGAAAGAACCAGCCAAAGGCCGATGCGGGACTTCAGTCCCGGCAGGAGGCGGTCGAGCAGGAGGAGCCGGTCCTCCGCCGGCCACGGAAAGGAGGCCATCTTCTCCACGAAGGGACCGGCGGTGATGAACTTGTCGAGGCCGGCCTGTTCGATGCAGGAGGCGACGGCCTTCTCCCCCGCGGTGAAATTGAGGTTCACCGGCACCTTGCCGGCGAGAAGCACGGCGAGATTCGCGACGAGCCCGCCCTTCCCGGGCGGAAGAACGATGCCGACGCGCTTCTGCCGGGTCTCCTGCCGGACCACCTTCGAGAGAACGATGGCGGCGGCGAGAAGCTTGTCGTAGCGGAGGCGTGCGCCGTCGTTCCCGTCGATGACTTCGGCGGAGCGTCCGTGCCTCTTCAGGCCCTTCAGAATCTCCCAGACCAGATGGCTCTTGAGAACGGGCCGGGCGGAGAAGGCGGTCTCGGCGGCGATGAGAAGATTCTCGGTGAAGTTCGCCAGATTCGCCGCTTCGCGTTGAAGGGGCTCGCCGAAGGAAAGGACGAGGCGCTCGATCTCGGTGCGCCGCTCCGTGCCCAGGGCGGTCTCCTCGGGGTGGTCGACGAAGAGGGGCAGGACAGGAGCCCCGACGCTGGTGAGGAACTTGAGGATCTCCGACGGAATGGACAGCATTTGCCCCGGCCGGGTATGGGCGATGCCGGGAACGAAGAGGACGACGCTCCCCTCGGCGAGATATTGATGAAGCTCCTTTTTGAAGACGGCCTTGGAGGCTTCGTCGGAGGAGAATTCGACCGCATGGGTGTCCTCCTTCTCCAGATGCGCCTGGAGGAGCGGGTCGTAGTCGAGGCTGCTGTCGATGAGGTAGACGAGCTTCCGGCCGTCGAACCGTTTCTCGAGATGGAGGAGATCCTGGAAGGCGAGTCGGTTCGGGACCACGAGGACGCCACCGGCGGGAATGTTCGCCTCTCCATGCAGTTCGAGTGGGTTGCGCTGGCTCATCTTGCGAATGTGGCGTCTTTTGGCCGGATTTCGAACCGTTTTCACGAAATCGGGCTGCGTGGAGAAGCCGCGATTTCTTCTTGCCCCGTTCGGAGGGGCGGCGATTGCTGACTCCACCATGCCTCTGCATCTCGTCGACCATCCCGTGATCCGAGAACGGCTCACTCGCGTCCGTTCCGTCCATTCCGGCGCGGAGGCCTTTCGCGAAGCGCTTCACGATGTCTCGCGGCTGCTTTGCTACGAAGTCGTGCGGAACTTCGAGACTGTCCCCGTACCCGTCTCGACCCCGCTCTGCGAAACCGAAGGCCACCGCCTGGCGCGCCCTGTGGTGCTCGTGCCCATCCTGCGCGCGGGACTCGGCATGCTGAGAGGGTTTTCCGACATTCTCGGCGAAGCGGCCGTCGGCACGATCGGACTCTGCCGCGACGAGGAGACGCTCGCGCCGCACCGCTACCATTGCCGTCTTCCCCCCAACCTTGCCGACGCCGAGGTCGTCCTCCTCGACCCCATGCTCGCGACCGGTGGCAGCGCGGGCGACGCCATCGACGAGCTGAAGGCGGCGGGTGCCTCGCGGATCCGCGTCGCCTGCCTCATCGCCGCGCCCGAGGGCGTCGCCGCCCTCGACGCCCGTCATCCCGAGGTGTTCGTCCACTCCGCCGCCCTCGACCGGTGCCTCGACGAACGCGCCTACATCCTGCCCGGACTCGGCGACGCCGGAGACCGCTATTTCGGAACGTGAAGCACCCGTCCTGGCGACGGCAGGTCCGGCCTTGGAGGGACTCGATCACGGCAGAAAAGCGCTTCGGAACACGGAGCCGCTCTGGCACACTGGATCGAAATCCAGAGACTCGACAGGGTGCGATCGGCAAGACAACAGAGTTGGATCGACGCGGCGCTCTCCCTCGCCATCGCTTGGGGGGCGGGACCGTGCCTCGCGGCTTCGACGGCGGCCGACTACCTGCGCGACATCAAGCCGGTGCTGCACGAACGCTGCTACGCCTGCCACGGAACGCTGAAGCAGCAGGGCGGGCTGCGCCTGGACACGGCGGAGCGCCTGCTGGTCGGCGGAAAGAGCGGCCCGGCAGCGGTGCCGGGAAAGCCTGAAGCCGGTTCCCTCTTGCACCGGCTCACGACCGATGACGAGCACGAGCGCATGCCGCTCGAAGCGGCGCCGCTCAAGCCGGAGCAGATCGCGGCGATCCGGGCCTGGATCGCCGCGGGCGCTCCGGTGCCCCCGGACGAGCGCGAGGAAGACGATCCGCTGCGTCACTGGTCGTTCCAGCGCATCGAGCGTCCCGAAGTGCCGACGGAAGCGAAGACGCAAAATCCCATCGACGCCTTTCTCGCCCGCAAGCATGTCGAACACGGATTGTCGCCGCAGCCGGAGGCGGAACGGTCCCTGCTGCTGCGTCGGCTCTACCTAGATCTGATCGGGCTCCCTCCCACGCTGGAGCAGCTCGACGATCCGCGCGGCTATGCGACCATCGCGGACGAGCTGCTCCACAGCCCCCACCACGGGGAACGATGGGGCCGGCATTGGATGGACGTGTGGCGCTACTCGGACTGGTACGGTCTCGGCGACCAGCTCCGCCACAGCCAGAAGCATCTCTGGCACTGGCGCGACTGGATCGTCGAATCGCTCAACGCGGACAAGGGCTACGACCGGATGGTTCTGGAGATGCTGGCGGGCGACGAGCTCGCTCCCGACGATCCTTCCGTCCTGCGGGCGACGGGCTTCCTCGCACGGAACTACTACCTCTTCAACCGGACCACCTGGCTCGACGACACCATCGAGCACACCGGCAAGGCCTTCCTCGGCCTGACCTTCAACTGCGCCAAATGCCACGACCACAAGTACGATCCCATCGACATGGCCGACTACTACGCGTTCCGCGCCATCTTCGAACCGCATCAGATCCGCCTCGACCCGGTGCCCGGGGTGGTGGACTTCGAGAAGAACGGTCTGCCCCGCGCCTTCGACGACCATCTCGACGCCGCGACCTACGTGCATCGGCGCGGCGACCCGGCCCAGCCCGACGAATTGAAGGCGATCGCTCCGGCAGTGCCCGCGATGCTGGCGTCCTTCGCTCCACCCGTCGAGCCGGTCGCGCTGCCACGCACTGCCTGGGCTCCGGCGACGCGGGAGCACGTGCGGCGCGACCATCGCGACGAAGCGCGCCGCCGAATCGAGGAGGCGGAGCGCGAACTCGCCCAGGCCTCCGGAACGACGGCCCGCGTCGCCGGAGCGAAGCTCGCTCTCGCCAAGGCGGAGCAAGCGAAGCTGGAGGCCGTGATCGCCGCCGACACCGCCGCGCTCGTCGCCGTGGACGAGGTGCTCGCCAAGGCCGCCTCGCGTTTCGAGGGCGAAGCGATGAAGGCGAAGGCGGAGCTCGACCTTCTGATGTTGGAAGGCAAGGACGACGAGAAGAAGCTCGAGACAGCCCAGGAGGCGCTCGCCAAGGCCGAGAAGAAGATCGCCGCGGGCGACACCGCCTACACCCCGCTGCGGGCGGCCAGGAAGGCGCTCGAAACCCCGGAGCACACCGACGAGAGCTACGCCGCCACCTTTCCCCGGCACAGCACGGGACGGAGGCGGATGCTGGCGGAATGGATGGTGTCGCGCGACAACCCGCTCACCGCCCGCGTCGCGGTGAACCATGTCTGGATGCGGCATTTCGGCGAGCCGCTGGTCGAGACGGTCTTCGACTTCGGCCGCCAGGCACCGCGTCCCGAGCACGACGAACTGCTCGACTGGCTCGCGGCGGAGTTCATGGAATCGGGATGGAGCTTCCGGCATCTCCACCGGCTCATGGTGACCTCCGAGGCCTACCGCCGCCGTTCCACGCAGGCGGACGCCGATCCCGCCACGCTCGCGGCCGACCCGGCCAACCGCCACTACTGGCGCGCCCGCTCCCGCCGGATGGAGTCCCAGGCCCTGCGCGACAGCCTGCTGCAGCTCGCCGGCGCGCTCGATCCCGCGCTGGGCGGTCCCTCGCTCGACGCGAAGGCCGACTCCTCCCGCCGCAGCCTCTACTTCAAGCAATCGCGCGACGAGCGGGCTCCGTTTCTCTCCATGTTCGACGATGCCGACATCCTGCAATGCTACCGCCGGGACGAGAGCATCGTGCCGCAGCAGGCCCTCGCCCTGTCGAACAGCGCGATCTCCCTCGGCATGGCCGAACAAATCGCCGCACGACTGCATGCGGCCGATCCCGCCGCGGATCGCGGTGGCTTCGTGGAGACGGCCTTCCGGCAGATTCTCGCCCGCCCCTCCGACGCGGCGGAGCGCGAAGCCTGCCTCGATTTCTGGGAGGCGGCCGCGGCGCTGGAACCGGTCCGGCAGGCGACCGATCCTGAAGCCGCGATCCGTTCCCGCCTCGTCCATGCCTTGCTCAACCACAACGATTTCGTGACGGTCCGATGAAGCCCGCGAACGCCCCTCCCATGATCGATCCCGGACTGGCCCGCTCCCTGGCCCGCCGCCAGTTCCTGCATCGCGCCGGACTCGGCTTCGGCGGACTCGCGCTCGGCGCCATGCTGGGACGTGACGGCTTCGGCGCGGAGGCGGCGAGGGGACGGATTCTCGACGGGCGGCCGCAATTCGCGCCGAAGGCGAAAAGCGTCATCTGGCTGTTCATGCGGGGCGGCGTCAGCCACATGGAGAGCTTCGATCCGAAACCGGCCCTGAACCGCTACGCCGGGAAGTCGATCGCGGAAACGCCCCACGCCGATGTGCTGGATCCGGAACGGCGCAAGAGAGTGCGGGTCGTCGTGGTCAACGACGCCAACGGCCAGCAGCGCCACACGATCTACCCTTTGCAGACCGGCTACCGTCCCTACGGCAAAAGCGGCATCGAGGTGAGCGACTGGTTTCCCCACATCGGCTCGTGCATCGACGACATCGCGGTGATCCGCTCCATGTGGACGACCGACGACAACCACGGTGCCCAGGTGCAGTTCCACTCCGGCCGCCACATGCTCGATCCGAAGAGCCCGACCATCGGCGCCTGGGTGAACTACGGGCTCGGCACGCTGAACGAGAACCTCCCGCAGTTCATCAGCATGGGACCGCGTTTCTTCGACACGCGCGACGGCCACTACCTCGGCCCCGCCTACGACGCGGTGAAGCTGAAGGTCGATCCGAAGAACCCGCTCGACTACGCCAAGCCCGAGGGCCGGCTCTCGGACGAGGAGCAGCGGCTCGGCTTCTCCCTCGTGAACCGTCTCAACCGCCTCACCGTGGACCGCTATCCCGGCGACGCGGCGCTCGAGGCGCGGATCAGATCCTACGAGCTCGCCTACCGCATGCAGACCGCCGTGCCGGACACGATCCGCTTCGACACGGAATCCGAGGAGACCCGTCGGCTCTACGGCCTCGACCGGGAGGAGACCCGCCCTTTCGGCGAGCAGCTGCTCGCGGCGCGGCGCTTCGCCGAGCGGGGTGTGCGCTTCATCCAGATCATGCACGGCGACGGAGCGGCCGGCGCGTGGGACCAGCATTCGAAGCTGAAGGAGAAGCACGCCGAACTGGCCATGCAGGTCGACCGGCCCATCGCCGGGCTGCTGAAGGATCTGAAGCAGCGCGGCCTCCTCGACCAGACGCTCGTGGTCTTCGGAACCGAGTTCGGGCGCACCCCCGGATCGCAGGGCGCCGACGGGCGCGACCACCATCCCTACGGCTTCAGCGTGTGGATGGCCGGCGGCGGCGTCAAGGGCGGCATCGTCCACGGAGCCACCGACGAACTCGGCTTCCACGCCGTCGAAAGCCCCCACTACGTCACCGACCTCCACGCCACCCTGCTGCGTCAGATGGGCCTGCACGCCCATCATCTCGAAGTGCCCGGCCACAAGCGGCTGGAGCGGGATTTCGGAGAGGTGATCCAGGAAATCGTGTGAAAGGAACCCCGTTCCCTCCGCGACGAAACCTCCTTGGAAAGGGTCGGCTGGAATCCTGAAGAGTCGCGAACCCGCCAGATTTGCGATTGATTCGCGGCCTGTCCCTCGCCACATTCCCGGCCCATGGAAAACGTCATCATCATCGGAACCGGTTGCGCCGGATGGACCGCCGCGATCTACACCGCCCGGGCCAACCTGAACCCCCTCGTCATTTCCGGCGAGCAACCCGGCGGACAGCTCACGACCACGACGGAGGTGGAGAATTTCCCCGGCTTTCCCGAAGGCGTGATGGGACCCGACCTGATGATGCGCATGCAGCAGCAGGCGGAGAAGTTCGGTACCCGCGTCGAGTACGACCGGGTCGAGAGCGTCGCCAGGCAGGACGACGGCTCCATTCTCGTGAAGACCTCCTCCGGCGTGGAGCGATTCGCCCGCACCGTCATCGTCGCGACCGGGGCCAGCCCGCGCCACCTCGGCCTGCCCGGCGAGATGGAGCTGATCGGCCGGGGCCTCACCTCCTGCGCCACTTGCGACGGCGCTTTCTACCCCGACGTGCCCGTGGCCGTGATCGGCGGTGGCGACTCGGCCTGCGAGGAGGCGAATTTCCTCACCCGCTTCGCCAGCAAGGTCTATCTCGTGCATCGCCGCGACGAGCTGCGTGCCTCCAAGATCATGGCCGACCGGGCTCTCGCCAATCCCAAGATCGAACCGGTCTGGAACTCCGAGGTGAAGGAATATCTCGTCGACGAGAAGGGCGAGATGCGCGCTGTCCGCGTTCTCGACCGCGTCAGCGGCGGGGAGAGGGAGATCGAATTGAGGTGCGTCTTCGTCGCCATCGGCCACGATCCGAACACCGCCTTCCTCGAAGGGTCGGGTGTCGCCCTCGACGGGGACGGCTACATTCTGCAGGAGGCGCATTCGACCCGCTCGAACATCCCCGGCATCTTCTCCGCCGGCGACGTCGCCGATCACGTCTACCGCCAGGCCATCACCGCCGCCGGCAACGGCTGCCAGGCCGCCCTCGACGCGGAACGGTACATCGCTGCGATCGAGGGGTAGACTCCGCCCCCCTGGGGAGCGTGGGCGAGTTGGCGCTCGGTCGAGCGGAAGGCGAGCATGCGTCGCCGCCAGACCTACGTGCGTGAGGGATGGCGGGTAGGGACATCTCGCCAGGCGTCCGGCGAAGAACCAAGGACGTCTCGTCCGACGCGGACGCCCCGGCGGTGCGTCCCTACCGTGCTTCGCGCCAGCAGTGGACATCGACCGACCTCCCGCCCCCACGGGGGCTTTCCACGCAACCTCCGTTCAGAACGACCGCACCGTCTCCGCGTCGATCCCGCGCAACTCGAAGACCTTGAGGATGGTGTCCTCGATCAGGTTGTTCGGGCAGGAGGCGCCGGCGGTGATGCCGACGAGGAGGGGACGGTCCGAGGCGAGCGCCTCGGAGTAGACGCCCACCTCCTCCTTCCGGTGGATGTCGTAGTGGACGATCTCCTCGAGGGAGACGAGGCAGGCGGCGCTGCGGATGAAGAAGGTGGGCAGCTCCTTCTCTCCGATCTCGACGAGATGGGTCGTGTTCGAGCTGTTGTAGCCGCCGACGACGAGGAGGAGGTCGAGGGGGGCTTCGAGCAAGTCGAAGAGGGCGTCCTGCCGCTCCTGCGTCGCTCCGCAGATCGTGTCGAAGACGGAGAAGCTCGCATCGCCTCCGTCGCGACGCACGATGGCCTCCCGGACGCGGCGCTGGATCTCCTCGGTCTCGGATTTCAGCATGGTGGTCTGGTTGGCCACGCCGACGCGGTGGAGATGGAGGCGGGGGTCGAAGCCTTCGGACATCGCCCCGCGGAAACGCTCGCGGAAGTCCTCCGCATCGCCCCCATGCTCGAGAAAGCGGCAGACGTAGTCGATGTCGTCGAGGGTGAGGACGACGAGGTAGTGTCCCTGCCCGTCCTCGCCCGCGGCGCGGGAGGCGGTGGCACGGGTCTCCTCGTGGTCGGCCTTGCCGTGGATGATGGAGGTGACGCCCTCCTTCGCGAAGGCCCTCACGCGTTTCCACACCTTCATGACGTCGCCGCAGGTCGTGTCGACGATGCGGGCGCCGCGCGACTCGACCTTGTCCATGAACGAGATCGGGGCTCCGAAGGCGGGCACGATGACGACGTCGTCCTCGGTCAGCTCGTCGTAGCGGCCGTCCATCGCCCGCCAGGGCAGGGAGACGATGTTCATCTCCTCGAGCTGGCGGTTCACCTCGGGATTGTGGATGATCTCGCCGATGAGGAAGACGCGGTTGTCGGGAAAGACGCGCCGGGAGGCGTAGGCGAGATCGATGGCCCGCTCCACCCCGTAGCAGAAGCCGAACTGCTTCGCGAGCCGGATGGTGGTGCTCCCGATGGAGAGGAGGCCGCCCTGCGCACGCACTCTCTCGACGAGGGAGCTGCGGTAGTGGTTCGCGACCTCGGCCTGGACGCGCTCCATCACCTCGGGAGTGCGGACGTTGACGCGGCGTCGGGGAGGGCGTTCGGGCAAAGCGGACATGAAGGACGGTTCTTCCGCACTGGCGGGCTCAGAAGGCCACGTCGGTCCGGTCGAGAGGCGCGTCCGTGATCAGCACGGACGGGGGAGCGTCGGGATCGGCGTAGTCCGTAGGCCGGGGGACGTTCTTTCCGATCGTCGCATCCTCGGGTTGGCTGTGGGCGATATGGATCGGCGTGCCGGCCCGGACGAGATCGAAGAATTCCTTCGCGATGGTGCGGTGGAGGCGCAGGCATCCCTTGGTGCGGGGCTCGGGCCAGACGCCGCCGGCGTGGAAACCGTAGCCGGAAGTGAACTCGACCCACCAGGGCATCGGGTAGCCGATGTAGGTGTAGCCGGCGGGAAGGTCGGACCGCTTCCCTGGCCGGATCTCGTCGCCCCGCACGTGGAAGCCGTAGGTGCCGGAGCGCTTGCGGGGAAGCTTGTTGTAGGCCTTGAAGGTGCCCGTCGGCGTGGGACTGTCGGCTTTGCCGATGGCCACGGCGGCGACGAAGCGGGGCTCCTCGCCTTCGAGGACGTAGACGGCTCGGTTGTTGAGGCTGACCTTGACCTTCACGTTCGCGGGATTGGTCACGGTCCCGTAGCGGACCGCCATGCTCGTTGGCTGCTGGGGCTCCACCGTCTTGCAGGAAGGAAGGATCGCGGCAAAGGCGACGGCGAAAAGGAGGGCTGGGATCGGAAGGTTCCGGATGTTCATTGTGAAAAAGAAGACGCGGAATGTACACCAAAGCCCCGGCCCGGGCGAACGATGATCGAAATTTCGGAAGAAAAATGCATTTTCGGTCTCCGAATTATTGACAAAACTTTATATTCTTGTAATCTTGCAACGGTTACTTTCTCGGTAACTGTCTGTTTGTGTTTCGTGTTTCAGAGCCGCTCAGCCCTCGGGCTGAGCGGTTTCTGTTTTTGGGGCCCTCTCCGAGGGACAGCAAAAACGGCTTCCGGGTGATCGGAAGCCGTCTTGTCATTGCGCGTGGCGCCGCGTTTTGTGAAGATCACGCCCACGGCAGTTTCCACTGCCCCGGGATGGCGATCTCGTAGTTGCCGTCGGGCCCCGGTTTCACGGGGGCTTCGGCATTCATGTCGAACTCCTTGGGCATGATGCTGAAGTTCGAGTTCACGGCTTCGTCCCATTTCACTTCCTGCCCGCTATAGGTGGCCAGGCGGCCGAGGACGGAGGTGAAGGAGCTCTTCGCCCCGAAATAGGCGTCGTTGTGGGCGATGTTCTCGCGGATGCACTTGTGGAGATGATCGTGCTCGACCTGGTAGGGGTTGGGATCGCCCTCGCGGGGAGCCCGGTACTGCCACTTCACCTCGCCCTTGAAATCCGTGATGCGCCCCTGTCCGAGATGGAGCACTCCTTCGGTGCCGTGGATCTCCTCGGCGACCTTCGACCAGGTGCCGTTGATGTGGCGGCACTGGCTGTTCATGACCGCCCCGCCGTGCTCGTCGCCGTAGCGGAACTCGACGTAGTGGTGGTCGAAGATCTCGCCCACGCTGCGGGGCTCGGTGCCGGCTCTTCCGCCCATGCCCTGGGCGATGACGGGATGCCCGCCCTTCGCCGAATCCCCGCTGACGAACCAGTTCATCACGTCGATGTTGTGGACGTGCTGCTCGGAGATGTGGTCGCCGCAGAGCCAGTTGAAGTGGTACCAGTTCCGCATCTGGTATTCCATCTCCGTCCAGCCGGGTTCGCGCGCGACGATCCAGGGGCGCGTTCCGTTCCACCAGACCTGGCCGCTCCGGATCTCGCCGATCAGCTTCTCCTCGTGGACCTTCTTGAAGGCCTCGAGATAGACGCTCTGGTAGTGGCGCTGGAGGCCGACGACGACCTTGAGCTGCTTCTCGTCGGCCTGCTTGGCCGCTTCGACGACTTTGTTGAAGCCCCACGCGTCGACGCAGACGGGCTTCTCCATGAAGACGTGCTTGCCTTGCTGCACCGCGTACTCGAAGTGGATGGGACGGAATCCGGGAGGCGTCGCGATGACGACGAGATCGCATTCGTCGATGACGCCCTTGTAGGCGTCGAAGCCGGCGTATTGGCGGCTCTTCGGCACGTCGATCTGGGACGACTTGCCCATTTTCTCGAGCTGCTCCTGGACTTTCGGGAGGCCGGCGGCGCGTTTTCCGCCTCCGTCGATCTTGTCCTGGAACGCGTCCGCGACGGCGACGAGCCTCGCGCTGTCGCTTGCGGTGAGGTTCTGGACGATGGCTCCGGAACCCCGCCCACCGAGGCCGACGAGACCGATTTTGACCGCATCGCTGCCCGCGACCTGGGCGCTCAGTTCCACCGGGAGCGCGGCAGCGGCCCCGATCGTGGTGGCGCCGGCGACGAAACGGCGCCGTGAAATGGGTTCCTCTTTCTGCTGGGTGGGTTCGCTCATGGATTCTGGGGTGGGGGTGGAGATCGGGACGCTTCTCGCCCGCAAGATCGTTGATAGGCGGTCACACTAGCAAGCGCCCCGGAGATGCGCAATCCCCATCCGAACCTTCCGTCCGGCCAATATCCGCCGCTTGACTCAGGCGAGGCGCAGATTCGGGTCGATGTCGCCGTCGAGAGGGGAGGGGGGGAACCCCGCCTTGCGCCGTTCGGCCGCCGCAAAGGCGATCATGGCCGCGTTGTCGGTGGAATAGGCGGCATCGGCGACGAGGATCTCCACACCGGCTGCCGCCCCTTCCGCGGCGACGCGCTCGCGCAGGCGGCGGTTGCAACTGACGCCGCCGCTCACGGCGGCGAGGGGCAGGTTCGTGCGGCGGCAGGCGTCGAGGAGCTTGGCGACGAGAACGTCGACGATCGCCTCCTCGAAGGAGGCGCAGAAATCCGCGAGCATGCCGTCCCGAGGCACGCCTCCGAGCCGGTCGATCTGATACCGCGCCGACGTCTTCAAGCCGCTGAAGCTGAAATCGGAATCGCCGCTCCGGATCATGCTGCGGGGGAAGTCGAAGGCGTTGCGATTCCCGCCGGCAGCCAGCCTCGCGATCTCCGGCCCTCCCGGATAAGGCAGGCCGAGCAGCTTTCCGACCTTGTCGAAGGCTTCGCCGGCGGCGTCGTCCTTGGTCGAACCGAGAAGGCGGTAGCGTCCCACGCCGAGCACTTCGATCAGCAGGGTGTGGCCGCCGCTGACGATGAGGCCGGTGTGGGGCCCGATGGCGCGGTGCGGATGAAGGAAGGGCGAGAGGAGATGTCCTTCCATGTGGTTGATGGAGTAGAAAGGACGTCCCAAGCCGACGGCGACGGCTTTCGCGAGCGTGTCGCCGACCAGCAGAGAGCTCGCCAACCCCGGGCCGGAGGTGGCGGCGACGAGGGCGATGTCCGACGGTGCGGCTTCGGCAAGGACGGAATCGAGCAGCGGACGGAGGTCGAGACTGTGGTTGCGCGAGGCGAGCTCGGGCACGACCCCGCCGTAGGGCGCATGGAGACGCACTTGCGAGGCGACTCGGCTGACCAGCGGACGCCCCTCGCCGTCCGCGAGGGCGACGGCGGTCTCGTCGCACGAGGTCTCGATCGCGAGGACCAGTTCCGCGCTCATGACATCGGAGCCGTCGGCGGAGCGGTCACTGCCGCGGTTCCGGAGCGGGCGGGGTCTCGTCGGGCGTTTCGGGTTCGTCCGAGGATCCGGCCGGTTCCGCTTTCCCGTCGGGCTTCGTTTCGCCGCTTTTGGCGTCGTCGGCCGGTTGCTCCCGGGCCGGCGTCCGGGCATAGACCAAGGCGCCCTTCATCGCGTCGACGGCGCGGACCAATTGGAAATCGGTGTAGCTTTCGACCTTCTTGCGCTCTTCCGGCGGGAGGGTGCTGCGGCTGAACCACTCGCCGAGCTGCTGTTCCTGCGCCGGAGTCAGGGGCGCGACGATGTTCGGGACGACGCCGTTCTCATGAATGGTGCGGTGGCTCGGGGTGTAGTACTTCGCCGTGGTCATGCGGATGGCCTTGCCCTCGCGGATCGGGATGATGGACTGCACCGAACCCTTTCCGAAGGTGGTCTCGCCGACGACGATGCAGCGTTTCAGATCCTGCAGGGCTCCCGCCACGACCTCCGCTCCGCTCGCGGAGGAATGGTTCACGAGCACGGCGAGCGGGTAGTCGCGTTCGCGGCGTTTCTTCTCGGCGCTGGTTCGGTAGACCTTGATTTCGCCCGATCCCGGCTTGCCCTCGGTCGTCAGCACCACCGTGCCGGCCTTCACGAATTCGCCGCAGACGTCGATGGCGCTGCCGAGGAGGCCGCCGGGGTTGTTCCGCATGTCGAGGATGAACGCATCCATGCCTTCCTGCTCCAGCTTGTCGAGAGCGTCGGCGAGCTCCTCGGCGGTCGGTTCGCTGAATTGGAGGATCCGGGCGTAGCCCATGCGGTAGGGAGAGGTGAGGCGGGGATCGAGGAGTCGGATGTCCTCGACCGAAGACTGCTTGATGACCTCCCGCTTCATCGTGAACTCGTGCAGCTTCTGCGTGGCGGGCCGCCGGACCGTGAGGGTGATGGACTCGCCCGGCTTTCCGCGGAGCAGCTCGACCGCCTCGGCCATGCCCAGCTCCTCGGTGAGCCGGTTGTTGATCTTGAGAATCTGGTCGCCCGGCAGGATTCCCGCCCGCGCCGCCGGTCCGTCCTCCCGCGCGGTCACGATGGTGAGAACATCGCTTTTCGTCGAGATCGTGACCCCGATTCCCTCGTAGGTGCTGTCCGTGTGCCGCTTGAGCTGGTCGAAGACTTTCGGCTGCATGAACTGCGAATGAGGGTCCAGATCGGCCAGCATTCCTTCGAGAGCGCTGTTGATCAGCTTTTCGTAGGTCACCTTGTCGGCATCGACGTATCCCTGCCGGATCGTCTCCAGAACTTCGGTGAACAGCTCCATCGCCTTGAAGCCGGAATCCTCGCCCGCCTCCTCCTGGGCGTAGGCGGAAACCGGCGCGACGGACCAGAGGAGCGTCCCGGTCAGGAGGAAGGAGAGACGACGGAATCGGTGCATTCCCGAACCTTCCCCTGTTCCCCGGCCATTTCAAGAGGAGTCAGGAGCCGGGAGCTAGAATGCAGGAGCCGGATATGGCCGCAAAAAGGCAAGGAAGGCACAAACACTCTCCATCCGGTGGTGGACGCCCTGGCGGTGCGTCCACCATCCTTCGCACCCGGACCATGAGTGCCCTCGTCCTCTGGGCCCCTTCGTGGCCGAGTCCGGCCCCTCGCTCCCAGCTCCTGAATTCTATCTCCTTTTCTCCCTACAGCCACCCCACCCAGAGCACCCCGACGTAGAGAGCCTTCGTCGCGACATGCAGCCACTGGTCGGCAGCGAAAGAGGTGCGCCCTTCGCATTTCGCCCAGTCGATGATCCAGTGCAGGACGAATTCCGCGAAGGCCAGGATCGCATATCCGCTGACGAGCCAGACGAAACCCGCATGGACGAGGCAATGCGCGCTCATCAGATAGACCCAGAGATTTGCCGGGCACACTTTCCCGTCGGCGAGAGGGGGGGGCGGCGTGTTGCGGTTCTTCCCGCGCGAGAGGAAGTCGCCTTGCAGGGGGAAGTCCGCGAGAGCGTGTCCGATGACGAAGGCGAAAAGGATTGCCAGAGCCGAAAGCAGACCGGTGGGGGCAGCGAAAGGCAGGGTCTGAGGCTCGAACATGCGACCGGGGGATTCGCCGCCGCTTCCGGCGGAATGGGCAAGGGACCGGCCCGGAGCGGGACCGGATCAGAAGGCGTCGAGCATGGCTTCGCGGGCCATGGCGACTTTCTCGTTCGTTTTGCGGAGCCTTTTGCTCAACTGGGTGGCCACGTTCACGAGAAGACGTGCCGCCGTGCGCGGATGGGCTTCCAGATACTGCTCCAGTCTCGCCCGGTCGATCCGCCAGACTTCCGAGAAGGATTTGCTCACGACGCTGGCGCTTGCCTGCCCCGGGTCGAACATGTTGATCTCCCCGACGGTGTCTCCCGCCTTGAGCGTGCCCAGAAGAACGGATCGGCCCGTCACGTCGGTTTGCACATGGAAGGTGCCCGAGATGATCATGAAGAGGGCATCCTGGGTGTGCCCCTCGTCGATCAGCGCCTCTCCTTCCGAAAGGGAGATGAACTCACCGAAATTGCCGAGCTGGGTGCGTTCTTCGATGTCGAAGTCGATGGCGAAACCCATTTCGGGCAAAATGGCGTTGGACATGGGACGGGGTGGTGGTGGGTGACGAAAAACCGGTCCCGCTCGATGGAGGGGAGAGGAATGGATCAGTATTGACCGCTCATCATTCCGGGCATTCCTGCTTGTCCCTCCCATGGGGCCGGCATGTTGTGCGGCATGCTGCTGAGCTTCTTACGCTCGGGTTTCGGGCTGCTGTCGAAGGTTTCGCAGGAAACCAAGAGCAAGGGCGCTGCAATGAGAAGAAGGAGACGAATCATGGCAGGGAAGGGAGGACGGGCGGAGAAACCGGAACCAGGGTCACTGCGCATTCTCGAAGATCACTTTGTCGCCCGGCTGGATCTCGACGCCCCGCACGGTGGAATCGTCGATGATGTCGGCGACGGTGGTCGCCTCTTCGAGATTGACGATGCGGAGCCGGGCGATGCGCGTGTTGCCGCGTTTCACGAGAAGGGAGGAATCGGCCGAAACCCCGTGGGCGCGTCCTGCGTTGACCATCACGAAATCCCAGTCGCGGTTCACCGCGATCACGGTCGCGACCAAGCCGTTCAAGGCGAGGCGCTGGGCACGCTGCATCTGGAATCCTTCCTCCTCCTTGACCTTGGCCACCTGGACTTGCTTCGCCTGGGCGGCGGTGCCGAGCGAGGTGTTGAGCTCGGTCTTCCTCTCCTGATGCTTGGTGAGGGTGTCCTTGAGCATCGTCAGCGTCATCTGCAGGTCCGCAGACGATTTGATCTGTCCATCGGGGAATGCCTTGGCCACGGCCAGATCGATCTCCTTCTGCTCGATCTCGACCTTCTTGAGCTCCGCGGTGACCGTCTCGAGCTCGCGTTCCAGGACGAGAGTCTTGCGCTTGGCCTCCTCCACCGCGGCGGAGGCTTGGTTGCGCGTGTCCTTGGCTTGGGTCTCCTTGGTCTCGGCGTCGGCCCGCTTCTGTTCGGCGTCGTTGAGGTCGTTGCTCACCGCCACCACCTCGGCCTTCACCTTGGCGAATTCCTGACTCACCGCGTCGAGGTCCTTCTTGTTGAGCCATCCGACGAGTGCGGCGCCAATCATGGCGAACGCGGAAAGAATCATGATGAATTTTTTCATCTTCTGTAAATGGGTTGGATTATGAAAGCTCCGAATCGCTGGCTCGAATTATTGGAATGGATCGGGGGCGGGGGCCGGGTTTTCCACCTGCGGCGCAGGGCTGCCGAACGGATCGGGAGAGGCGGGAGCCGGCGCAGGAGCGCCGCCTTCAATGCTGCCGCCGAAAGGATCGGGAGTCGTAGCCGGGGGGGCGGTCGCAGGCGCGCCACCGAAGGGATCGGGGGCGGCGGCGGGCGCGGGGGCCGTTTCTCCTCCCATCCCGGCATCGGCAGGGGCCGACGCAGGAGCCGCGGGGACACCGCCGGCTGGGGCGGAAGCGGGAATGACGGCCGGGGTCTGAGCCCGCACCGACTTCACCACGGTGTCGCCCACCTGCACCGACTGGCCGGGGGCCAAGGAGCCGGAAACGATGTCGGCAACGGTCTCGCCCGCTTCGACCGAGGTGACGAGGAGGCGGCAGATGGGCTGTCCGCGACGGTAGACGTCGAGCTGGGCGCGGTTGACGATGCCCTGGTCGAAGCCGCCTTCGACCACGACGAATCCCCACTGGTTGTAGGCCTTCTTGATCTGGCTTTGGAATTCTCCGCGGATCACGCCGGCTTCCTGGTCCGTACGCAGGGCGGCGAGTTCGGCGGCCACTTTTTCAAGGCGGTCCCTCTCGACCTGGGCGGAGGCCACGGCCCCTTCCAGTTGGGTGACTTCGATCTCCGCCTCCTCGATCTGGGTGCGGATCTGGACCATCTCCTTGTTGATCGACTCCACGTTGTGGATGTCCTTGACCAGTTCCTTGGCTTCATCGAGCTTGGTCTTGGCCGTTTCCAGATTCTCTTGCTGCGCCTTCAGGTTGGATTCGATCTCGAGCGCCTTGGCGTCGGCGTCGATCTTGGCGTTCTGAAGCGTCTCCGCCTCCATCGTCAAGGCGGCGATGGATTGCTCGAACTGCCCGATGGCCTCGTTCGCCTTGGCAAGATCCGACTTGCGGGCCTCCAAGGTCTGTTTCTCCGCGTCGCCCTCGGCGACCTGCCGCTGCAGCGCTCCCATGTTGTCGTAGCTGAGCCAAGCGGAGCCCGCGAGGACGATGGAGGCGATGACTAACAATACTTTCCACATGGGAGTCTGCTTGTTGAGGTGAACGGAATGCGGTGTGTTTCAGCGGGCGAACCTAGCGAGGGAGGTTCTCAAAAACAACTCCAAAGTTTTGATTCTCCGTCAGAATTAAAAACTTTTCCCTGCAAGACAAGTCCGTTCTTCGGAAAAAACGCCGATTCCGCCCGGGAGGATTTCCTCATCCTTGAGCGGCAAGGGGTTCCCGCCCTTCCGAAAACTTGCGCAAAGCC
The DNA here is from genome assembly GCA_037190325.1 of Verrucomicrobiales bacterium. Lineage (GTDB taxonomy): Bacteria > Verrucomicrobiota > Verrucomicrobiia > Verrucomicrobiales > DEV007 > Arctic95D-9. The sequence goes on from JBBCIU010000002.1 coordinate 181,364, forward strand.
TTTCGGTACGGCGAGCCAAGGGGAGGCAGGGATTCCTCGGAATCGAGTCCGAACCACCCTCCCTCGGCGCGATCCCGTCCCGAGGGCGACCAGGCGGCGGGGGCGGCGTGGACCTTCAGCGTCACCCGGTAGCGGGTGATCGGGTAGTCGAAGCGGAACAGTTCCCGCCAATCGGCGGCGGTCTCGGCGTCGACTTCGGGGAGGCGCCATAGGCCGCGGCGCCGGGTTCCCGTCTCGGGGCGGAGGTAGACCCGTCCGCCGCTTTCGGCAATCAGGACGTGCTCGTCGCGGGCGACGGGTGCCTGCCTTTCCCGCTTTACCGGGAAACGCCGGGTCTCCCCCCTCTGATGGGCGACGCACAGCCTCTGCGCGGGGCAGGCCGGGCATTCCGGATTGGCCGGGCGGCAGATCCGCTGTCCGAGTTCCATCAGGCCGGAATTGTAGAGCCGTGCCTCGCGTGCGGGCACGAGCTCCTCCGCCCATGCCCAGAGGATTCGCTGGCCGGCGGGAGCGTCGACCGCTTCCTCGCAGGCGAAGACCCTCGCCAATACCCTCGCGACGTTCCCGTCGACGAGCGGCTCGGACCGGTCGTAGGCGAAGCTCAGCACCGCTCCCGCCGTGTAGCGGCCTACCCCCGGCAGCGCGAGAATCGCGTCGGGCTCCTCGGGGAAACGGCCCCCAAGCTCTCCGACGACGATTTCCGCCGCCCTTTTTAGATTGCGGGCGCGATTGTAGTAGCCGAGGCCCTCCCACAGCTTCAGGACTTCCGTCTCCGAAGCGGAGGCCAGGGCTTCCCAGGTAGGGAAGGTCCGCATCCAGCGGGCGTAGTACCCCCGGTCCAGCACCGTGGCGATCTGCGTCTGCTGCAACATGGCCTCCGAGACGAGGATGGCGTAGGGATCGCGCGTCCGCCTCCAGGGATAGTCACGGCCCTCGGCGCGGAACCAATCGACGAGGGCGCGGCGGAAGGCGGCGACGTTCCCGTCGCCTCCCAAGGCATCCCTGTTCGTAGCGGCGTGCTTTCCTGCCATCGTCGGACTTTGTCGTCCGTTCCCACCATATCCACGCGTCCGGAAGCGAAAGCGGAAATTGGATCCGCCCGCAATTGTTGTCCTGTCCGGCACGAAAACGGCTTCCCCTGTCGGTCGCGGGGCCATTTCCAACGGAACAGGGCAACAGCCTCTTCACCAAAGATTGATTGCGAAACGTCCGAAAGCCCTCACAATAAAACAAAGCGACCGCTGAACCCATAACCGATCCATGGCCACCATCACCAAGCGCGATCTCGTCATCCGCATCAGCAACGAGACCGGATTGACCCAGCAGGAAGTTTTCAACGTCGTCCAATCCCTCATCGAAGAGGTGACCTCCTGCCTCGCCTCCAACGACGACGTGGTCCTCCGCAACTTCGGCGCCTTCCAGGTCACCAAGACGAAGCCGAAGATCGGGCGGAATCCGAACAAGCCCGACGCGGCCGTCCCCATTCCGGCCCGGGCCGTCGTCAAGTTCAAGCCGGGCAAGGAGCTCAAGGAACGCGTCGCCAAGGTGCTTCCCGAGCTCTGAGCGCCCTCCGGGCGCCCCGCCTCGTTTCCGGGAAATCCCCTTTTCCCGCCCCGCGTTTTCCCTTGCGGCTTCGCGTCGGGTGACTTACAAATTGCGCTCTTTTCGCGGAACCCCTGCGGACGCATTCAGTCACCACTCATTGCCGCCCCTCTGCCATGGCCAAGAAGACCGCATCGAAAAAAGCCGCCCCGAAGAAACCGGCCCCGCCGAAGAAGGCCGCGAGCAAGCCCAAGAAGCCTGCGGCCAAGGCCCCCGCCGCGAAAAAGAGCCAGACGAAAAAGACGGCACCGGCGAAAAAGGCACCGCCGGCAAAGAAAGCGGCACCGGCGAAGAAGGCGACCCCCGCCAAGTCGGCCAAGGCCGCCACCAAGACGACGGCGAAAAAGGCATCGCCTGCCAAGGCCGCTCCCAAAAAGGCCCCCGCCAAGAAGGCTCCGGTGAAAAAAGCCGTTCCCGCCAAAAAAGCAGCACCGGCGAAAAAGGTACCGCCGGCAAAGAAAGCGGCACCGGCGAAAAAGGCGGCTCCCGCCAAGAAAGCGCCCTCCAAGGCCAAGAAGGCGGTGGTCGCCAAAGCGCCTGCAAAGGCAGCGCCCAGACCCGCTCCGAAAAAATCCCCCGCCGCGTCCAAGCCCGTGGCGAAACCGTCCCCTGCCAAGCCCGCCTCCCCCAAGGCGGCGCCTGCGCAACCCTCTCCTTCCAAACCCAAACCGGCCGCCCCCAAACCTGAACCCGCCAAGGCGGCCCCCAAGTCTCCCGCACCCGTGAAAATACCGCCCAAGAAACGCACTCCCGCCAAACGGCGCCCTCTCTTCGCCCATCTTCCCAACCATGCTCCTGTCGTTCCGACTCCGGAGTCGCGCGAAAAACCCAAGAAACTTTCCCCGGCCTTCCTCAAGGCCCAGCGCCAGCGCCTTCTCGATTTGCGCGACTCGCTCGTCGATCAAATGTCCGGCGTCGCCCGCGACTCCTTGGGCCGGGGCGACGAGGGGTCCGATTCCTCCGCCTTCGGCATGCACCAGGCCGACGCGGGCAGCGACGCCTACGACCGCGACTTCGCGCTCAACATCCTTTCCCAGGAGCAGAACGCCCTGTATGAGATCGAGGAGGCCCTGCTCCGCATCGAAAGCGGCGACTACGGCATCTGCCAGGGATCCGGCGAAATGATCCCGCAGGCCCGCCTCGAGGCCATTCCCTTCGCCCGTTGCACCGTGGAGTATCAGGAGAAGCTCGACCAGGAACAGACCGCCGGACACTACCGCACTCCGGTCACCTCCCTCTTCGGCCTGGAGGAGAAAGAGGTCTCCAAGCCCTCCGATGAGGACGAGGATTGAAATTATCGGTTGAGAATCCCGGGAGATGCCCTAGATTCCCCGCCCTCGCGAAACCATACACTCTTTCCAACCATGCCCAGAGAAGTCATCGTTCTTGAATGCACCGAGGCCAAGGCGGAGGGCGCAAGGCCCTCCATCTACGTGACCACGCGCAACAAAAAGAGCCTCCGCACTCCGGGCCGTCTGGAGAAAGTGAAGTTCAATCCCTATCTCAAGCGCCGCACTCTCCATCGCGAGAAGCGCTGATCCACCCATTCATTTCCAGAGCCATGGGTCCGAAAACCGAACAGAGAGCCATCAACCTCCGCCGCGCCAACCGGCGCATGCCCCGCCGTCGTTTCGACATCCCGGCGGAAAAGGTGAACTACCTCAACCCCGAGTTCCTCAAGAACTTCACGACCGAGTCCGGCAAGATTTACGCCCGCCGCACCACCGGCGTCTCGGCCAAGCTCCATCGCCGGATCACCCGCGAGATCAAGCGCGCCCGCGCTCTCAATCTCATGTGATCCGCGCTCTTCGCGAGCCGATCTTCAACCAGACAGGGTCAGGTCCAGCACCTGACCCTGTTTTGCTTTGCAAGCGCCCGGAAATGCGGTTCCGCGCGCTCGCCTTTTTTCTGCGGGGCAGGGCGCCGCTCCTGGTCCGAAGGGGCGACGAATCCTTCGTCGCTCCGGATGCGGTCCCGCGGATAAGGGGAATGGCCCCTTGTCTTTCCGGATGGAAGCCTGCAAGATCAGGCCTCGCCGCATGAATTCCCTCCGCCTCCTCGCCCTTTGTCCGTTCCTCTTCGCGTTCGCGGCGGGGCATGCGGCCGAGACGCCCGCTCTGCTCCGCATCCGGGAAGTTCTCGCTTCGGGCGAACAGCCTGTCCGTATCGTCTGTTTCGGCGACAGCGTCACCGGGATCTACTACCACAGCGGCAGTCTCCGCGCCTATCCCGAACTGATCGGCGAAGCGCTCGCGCAACGCCATCCGGAAACGGAACTCTCCGTGATCAATGCCGGAATCAGCGGCCACACCACGACGAACGGACTTGCCCGTCTGCAGCGGGATGTCCTCGCCCACAAGCCGCATCTCGTCACGGTGATGTTCGGGCTCAACGATGTGGCCAAAGGCACGCTTCCGCTCTACCGGAAGAACCTCGCCGAAATCGTCGCGAAATGCCGTGCCGCGGGAGCCGAAGTCGTCCTTTGCACGCCGAACGCCGTCTCCCAAACGCCGGAGCGCCCCGTCGCCCAGGTCGCCGCTTTTGCCGAAGCCGCCCGCGCCGTCGCCCTCGAGCTCTCCGTTCCCCTCTGCGATCCCCACGCCGACCTTGGGGCGTTGCGCGCCCGCGATCCCGAGGCTTGGCGCCTCTCCATGAGCGACGAGATCCATCCGAATCTCCGGGGCCACCGCCGTCTTGCCGAATCCCTCTTGCGAGCGGTCACCGGTTCCGAAACCGTTCTTCCCGACGACGCCCCCGTCTCGACCCCGCTCGCCTTCACCTTGGCAAAGCTCCGCAAGGGCCAGCCTGTCCGCGTGCTCGCGATGCCTCCCTTCGACGCGCTGGTTGACGAAGCGCTGCGCGCGGCGGTGCCGGAGGCGGCCGTCGAGACGACCGCTTGGCCCGTCGCCGGACTCGACCGGGCTGCCCTGATGAAGGACGCCTCGCATCGGGTCCGGCCCTTTGCTCCCGACCTCGTCGTGATCGCCGTGCCCCGCGCCGCTGCCGCAAAGGATACGGAGGAATTCATCCGCACCCAGATGTGGATCGTGAACCACAGCCTCAGTCGAGGCAAGCGCGAGTGGGACGTCGTCGTCGTGCATCCCGACGTGTTCGAAGGGAGCGGGAGCGAGGCGGAAAAAGGGCACGATGCGATCGTCCGGGCGATCGTCCCGGCGCAGGATCTGCCGCTGGTGGACCGGATGTCCGGCGACGGACGCCAGGCAGGGGAGATTTTTGGAGAATGGATCGGCCGTTCGACGAGGGAGTGACGGAAGCGGCTTTGAAAAACGCCCGTCGTGCTCCCCTCACGGATACCGCACCTCGACCGTCACCGTCCGCCGTCCCCACTCCAGCGCCTGCTGGTGCGTTCTGAAGAACAAGTCGATCTTGTTTCCCTGGATCGCACCCCCGCGATCCTCGACGACCCCGTCGCCGTAACCCGGCACCTTCATGCGCGTGCCGAAGGGGAAAACGCCGGTATCGGCGGCGATGGTGCCCTTCTTCGCCTTCGTGCCGGAGGCGGTGACGCCGACCTTCTTTCTTTCTCCCTTCATCGGGCCGTAGGCGTAGACGGGTTGGAGAAGGAGATTGCGGCGCCAGCCGCAGCATTCGCCGCATTTGCAATAGCCGGTCGCTTCGAGAGTGACGTATTCGACCCGCCCTTTCCCCCGGCTTGCGCAGCCCGCGAGAAGAAACCCGAAGGCCAGCAAGGGAATTATAATTCTCATGAAATTCATAAATTAAGATCCTCCGCTTTCCAGAACCTTCAAGATTGATTTGAAGATTTTCCCGGAAAGGGGAGGCACGTCCCTGGCTTGGCGAGAGGACGAAGAAGGATCCCGGATCGAAGGCCGGGTCTCCTTGGAGCGATCAACCTCTCGAAACCTTCGCGATCCGACCCTGTTCGATCTCGAAATTCACCCGGTCGATCCGGTAGTCCATCGTCGCGGGACGCGGCTTGCCGTCGATGGAGATGACGCGGGAACTGAGCTTCCGTTCCTTCGCGAGGGCGGCTCCTTCGGCTTCGGTGAGGCCGATGAAGGCCTTGTCGGCCTCAGGGGTCTCGCCTTTTGCAGGAGGCGCGTCGGAGGCATCCGGGGAAGTCCCTTTTTCCTGACATGCGACCGGCAGCAAGGCCGCCGCCGCCAATCCGACCATTATCTCTCGTCTTGTTCTCATGCGTGAAAGATGCCACGGTCCTCGTGGTTCCACCAGCGTTTCATTGCCAATGGAATCCGGGTAGGTTTAGAGTCTCCCCTCGGAGCGGAGCCGCCCTGCCCGCGTTCCCTGGGGCAAGCCCATGAGAATCCCCGTCTTGCCCGTGCTACCCTTCCCACCGCGATGAAACGCCTCCTTCGCACCGCCAGCCTCGCCGCCGTCGTGGCCCTCGTGCCCGCGACGGCGCTCTGGGTGCATCGCAGCGAAATGACCCACCTCTGGTGGGTCGTGCCGGGGGCTGCCGCGGTTTCCCTGGTCCTCTTCGGGGGGTGGTATGCCGTTTGCGGGAGGGCTCCGGTGCCGATCCGCCTGCGCCGCTGCGGAATCGCCCTCCTCTCGTTCCTTGTCCTGGGATCCGCCGCCTTTCTTCTCCTCCGCTACGAGGGGTCGACGTCGGGATCCTCCTTCCCGAAATTCTCCTGGGTGTGGGAAAGGCCCGGAACGGCGGCCCCGCTTCTGGCGCCCGCCTCTTCCTCCGAAGCGGATGACGTCCCGGCGATTCCGGGAGCCGAAGACCTCCACGACTTCCTTGGACCGAACCGGGACGGCATGTGGAAAGCCCCGGCCTTCGGCACCGACTGGACCGCCCATCCGCCGGAACTGCTCTGGCGGCGCCCCCTCGGGAAAGGCTGGTCGAGCTTCACCGTCTCCGCCGCCTTCGCCCTGACTCAGCAGCAGATCGGCGACGACGAACACGTCACCTGTCTCGACCTCGCCACGGGGCACGATCTCTGGAGCCATGCCGATCCGCAGACGAGGCTGCTCCTCGAGCGGGCCGAGAACGGAGGCGCGGCCATGGGCGGCGACGGCCCCCGCGCCACCCCGACGATCCACGGGGACAGGGTCTACACGATGGGAAGCACGGGCATCGTGAACTGCCTCGACCTCGAATCCGGCGATCTCGTCTGGTCCCGCCACCTCCTCCGCGATCTTGGAGCGGAAACGCAGCGTTGGGGCATGGCGAACTCGCCCCTCATCCTGGCAAAGGAGCAGCTCGTCGTCTTCGCCGGTCCAGACCGGAATGGCCCGACCCTCGTCGCCTGCGACCTCGGGAGCGGGGAGACGCGCTGGATCGCGGAGGGCAGCGGCGCGAGCTACAGCTCCCCGCGGCTTCTCACCCTCGCGGGGACGGAGCAGATCGCGAGCGTGAACTACGCCGACGTGTCGGGGATCGACCCTGCGACAGGAGCGACGCTCTGGCGGCATCCCTGGCCCGGCACCTTTCCCAAGGTGGGCCAGCCCATCGCCCTTTCCGGCGACCGTCTCCTCGTCACCGCCAGCTACGGCGCGGGCAGCCTGCTCCTGAAGCTCTCGCGGAACGAGGATGGAAGCTTCGCCGTGGAGCCGCTCTGGAAGTCGACCTACCTGAAGACGAAATTCAGCTCCGCCGCCGTCGTCGGTGACCATGCCTACGGCCTCGACGAGGGACGGCTCGCCTGCATCGACCTCGCCACGGGAAAACGTGTGTGGAAGAACGAGAAGTTCGGCTTCGGCCAGCATCTCCTCTTCGGCGACCGGCTCCTTGTCCAGACCGAGGCGGGCGACGTCGTGATCGGCCGCGTCGCGCCCGAAGGCTTCGCCGAGACCGGACGCCTCCACGCCCTTTCCTCCATGACCTGGAACACCCCGGCCGTGGCCGGGCGCGTTCTCCTCGCGAGGAACGACCGCGAGGCCACCGCCTGGCTGCTTCCACCCCCCTGACAAGCGCACGGTCCTCTCCAACTCGACTCCATCCTCCCGACACCGATGTCCTTCTCCGTCCACACCCTCGAACTCGCCGTTTCCACCCGCGGCAAAGGCACCTACGAGCTCACCCGCGAACTGCGTGCCTTCGTGGCCTCGAGCGGTGTGCGCGAGGGCCAGCTCACCGTCTTCGTGCGGCACACCAGCGCGAGCCTCGTCATCATGGAGAACGCGGATCCCGAGGCGAGGACGGACCTGCACGCCTTCTTCGACCACCTCGTTCCCGAGACCCTGCCCTTCCTCGTCCACACCTACGAGGGACCCGACGACAGCCCCAGCCACCTGCGCATGGCCCTGACGCGGACGAGCGAGGTCATCCCCGTCCACGGCGGCCAACCGGTGCTCGGAACCTGGCAGGGCGTCTTCCTCTTCGAGCACCGCCGCGCCCCGCACACGAGAAAAGTGACCCTCTCCCTGATCGGCACGTAACTTTGAACCTGAAACCTGGAACCCTCCCCCCGCGCCGGGGTTCATTGCTTTCGCGCTTCCCATGCCCTCCTTCACCTACACCGCCATCGATCCGACCGGGAAAAAGGTCTCGGGCAACGTCGTGGTGCGGAACAAGGCGGAAGCCTACCGCGAGCTGGAAGCGAAATCGCTCGTGCCTGTGCTCGTCGATCCGGCGGCCGAAGCTTCGGCTGGGGGCAAGGGGGCGAGCGGAGGAAAAGCGAAGCGGCACACCCGTCTGAAGCGTCAGGAGCTGGTCCTCTTCACCGAGGAGCTGGCCGATCTCCTCGACGCCGGAATGAATCTGGAACGCGCCCTGAAGGTGCTCGCGGAGCGGCAGGCGAACGCCTCGATCCGGGAGGTCGCGGGCTGTCTGCGCGAGGAGATCCGCGAGGGAGCGCGCTTTTCTAAGGCGCTCGCGTCCGCCTCGCCCTCCTTCGACGAGCTCTACGCCAGCCTCGTCGCGGCAGGGGAGGCGAGCGGTTCGCTGCCCGAGATCCTGCGGCGTCTCGTCGTGAACCTGAAGCAGCTCTTCGCCCTCCAGCGCCGCACCCTCGGCGCGATGATCTATCCGCTCACGGTGATGCTCGCCTGCGTCGTCCTGCTCTTCGTCTTCAGCACGGTGCTGATGCCCTCGCTCAGCGAGATGATGTCGAAGACGGGCCAGGATCTGCCCCTTCTCACCGACCTGCTCATCCGCTTCACCGACTTCATGGCGGCCTGGTGGTGGCTGATCCTCGGGGGGATCATCGCGTCCGCGGTCGGATTCCGGATCGCCATCGCGACCCCGGCGGGACGGGAATGGTGGGACCGCTACAAGATGACCCTGCCCGCCTTCGGCCCCGTCATCCTCGGCCGCTTCTACGCCCAGTTCTGCCATACGCTGTCGAATCTGGTGAACAACGGGGTGCCCTTGCTCAACAGCCTGAAGCTCGTCGCCCGCGGCACGCCGAATCGCTTCATCCGCGCCCGTCTCGACAAGGTCGTCGTCGACGTCGGCGAAGGCACCGGTCTGGCCCGGGCCATGGCGAAGACGGGCGCGTTCCCCGAGCAGCTCGTCGACCGCGTCGCCATCGGCGAGCAGACCGGCGAGCTGGGCAAGGCCTTCGCCAAGGCCGCGGCCAAATACGACGAGGATCTCGACATCTGCATCGCGCGATTGACGACGGTCGTCCCCACCGTCATGCTGGTCTTCGTCGCGGCGATCGTCGGCGTCGTCGCCTACTGCATGATCACGACGATCTTCGGGTCGATGTCCGGCATCCGCGGGCGTTGAGCCCCTTCCACTCCCCATCCACGCAACGATGAAACTCCATTCCCACTCCCTCCCCACCGCCCGGCGGCGTTCCGCCTTCACCCTCGTCGAACTGGTCATCGTCATCACCATCGTCGCGGTCCTTTCCGGTTCGGGCATCTACCTGATCATCGGATTCATCGACGACGCGAAGCATCAGAGGGTCGCGTCGGATCTCCAGACTCTCGACCTCGCCCTGAAAGCCTACGAACGGAACAACTACTTCAAGCCTCCCTCGCAGGAGCAGGGCCTCCGCGCCCTCGTCGAGCGGCCCACCGGCGAGCCGCAGCCCGAGCGCTGGCGCGCCTACTTGGAAAAGCCGATGAAGGATCCCTGGGGCAACGACTACCAATACCGCTTCCCGGCCCAGAAGAGCAGCAAGAAATATGATCTCTACTCCCACGGCGAAGACGGGGTGGAAAGCGACGACGACATCGGGAACTGGTAGCCATCCGCCCCTGTCCCGCGCCTTCACCCTCGTCGAGATCGTGATCGCGATCTCCGTGGTCGCGATCCTGACCGGCCTCGCCGTGCCCGCGATCGACAGCGTGCAGCGCGAGCGACTCGCCCGCGAGCCGGTGAACCGTCTCGCTCTCCTCGCCCGCGAGGTGCGCGGACGGGCCATGGCCGAGGGGCGCCCCTATCAGATCCTGATCGATGCGCAGGGCTTCCGCGCCACCCGCTTCCTGCGCCCCTACGCCGGTCCGGAGGAAGCGGAGACGCTCCGGCTGGAGATGGAGCAGGACGCCGTGCTCCGGGCCATGATCGAAGCTTCGGCGGCGCGGGGCATCGAGACCCCGCCCGCAAGTCCTCCCGACCCGAAGGCGGAGCAAGTGCGGGAGGGCATGCGGTATTTCCAGGAATACGCCTTCCCGTCCGGCGTGAGGACGAGCGTGCGCTTCTGGAACGACGTGGAATGGCTCGCCATGGCGGGGAGCGAGCACCGCCATTGGATTTTCCAGCCGTCGGGCATGTGCGAGCCGATGCGCTTCCGGGTCGAGGCGGACTCCTCCTTCTTCGAGGTGGAGTTCCATCCGCTCACCGCCGATGTGAAGTCGGAGAGATCCTGGGTCGAATGAGCCGGCGATGAGGAGGACGGTCCAGAAGATGCCGATGGAACGCTCGCGCGTTCCGCTGCGTTCCACCGCTGTCGCGGAAGATGCCGATCCTCCACCTGTCGGTGAGGTCGCGGCGCGCGGCTACGCTCTCCTCGACGTGGTCCTCGCCGTGGCGCTCTTCGCGATCACGGTGACGGGCCTGCTGAAGGTCCTGCAGGGCGTCGGCGACACCTCGGCGGGCTTCGCGCGCGACCGGCATGTGCAGCAGCAGCTCGAGGCCCTGCTGGCGGAGAAGCGGCGCGTCGGCCTCGACGCCATGGTCTCCGAGACGGTCGATGCGCTTTCCGGCATCACCTTCCGCACCTACGTCGAACCTTTCCAGATCGACAACGGAGAAGGTGCCGACCTGGGAAATCTCCACAAACTGACCGCCGAGGCGACCTTCCTCGACGACGGCGGCGAGCAGGTCGAACGCGCCGTGCTCATCCTCCACGTGGCCGACTCATGAAGCCGTCCCCGCAGCAGCTCTCTTCGGCGACGGGGGGGTTCTCCCTTTTCGAGATCGCCGTGGCCATGACCATTCTCGGACTGATCTCGGGAGCGATCTTTTCCATTCTCTGGCAGGCCGGCGACACCGCCGTCGAGATTCGCGAGCTGGACCGGCGCGACGAGGAGGTCTCCCGTTTCCTCGCCCTCCTCCGCGAGTCGATCGAGCATCTCCCGCAGGGCGGCACCCTCGAGATGACCCCGGCGGAGGAAAGCGCCTCCGGCCATCCCGAGCTGAAGATCGGCAAGAGCGCGACGGCCTTCGTCTTCGGAAAGATCGTGGGCAGCGCCGAGGAGACGGTGCTGTCCCTGCGCCCCGGCAAGGCCACGACCGAGGGCGGGCCAACCTACGATCTCGCGATCACCCGGCCCGATTTCGCCCCCGAGGATACGACCGGCTCGGGCATGGCCCTGCGCACGGGGGTAGACGATTTTCTCCAGGCCGACGAAGAGGGACGCTACTGGATGCCCTTGCTCACGGGCGTGACGTCGGCGGGTTGGAGCTATTGGGACGAGGAGCAGCAGACCTGGACCGACGAATGGACCGACGACTCGCGCCTGCCACCGCTTCTCGCCTTCTCCTTCGACGACGCCTACCGTCCCGTGCCGCTGCGGGTCGTCTTCGAGGTACCCGATCAGGTCTCGAATCCCCCTAGCGAAGAGAGCGCCACCACCGGCGCCACCACGACGACGGGCCGCTCCGGTGGTGGAGGCAACGAGGGAGGAAGCCCGGGCAGACCGGATGGTGGGGAAGGGCGACCGGGAGGAGGCGAGGGTCGTCCCAACGGCGGCGAGGGGCGGCCGGGCGGCGGACGTCCCGGGGGAGGTCCGGCCGGTGGCGGCGGACCGGGAGGATCCTCCGGTCCTGGCGGGGGAGGGGGGGGCAATTCCAATCCCAGTCCCGGAGGAGGCGGAGGGACACGATGAACGCAGCGGGACGCCGGAGCAGAAGGAACCGGGGCATGGCCCTGCTTCTCGCTCTCGTCGCGGTGATGGCGCTCTCGTTGATCGCCGCGGGTCTCTACGAATCGTCGCAGGCTTCCTGGGACGAAAACACCCTCGCCCGGGCCCGCTACCAGGCCGGGCTCCTCGCCGAGAGCGGGCTCTCCATCGCTCTCCATCCCGACATCCAACCCGGAGATGCCGCTCTGAGGCACGAACTCGCTCCCGGACGAGGCTGGGAGGTGCGCATCACGAGCGAAGGCGGCCGTTTCCCCGTCAACAGCATGACCGAGGAGCGGTTGCGCACCGCCGTGGTCGAACTCTTCGTCCTTTGGGGACTCGATGCCGCCACTGCAAGCCGAGCCGCCGACTCCATCGCCGACTGGATCGACGAGGACTCCGATCCGCTTCCGAACGGCGCCGAGAGCGACTTCTACGCGGGCGTCGACCACCCGCAATTCCCCCCGAACGCCGAATTCACCTCCCTCGAGCAGCTCGTCTTCGTCCCCGGCATGGATGCCGTCGAACGCGTCCAGCCGTTCTGGCGCGACTACTTCACGATCCGCTCCGACGCCTTCGTCGACCTCAACGCCGCCGCCCCCGAACTGATCCAGGTCCTCACCGGCGCGACGGCGGCTGCGGCGGCGAACTTCGTCGCCGTGCGCAACGGCGACGACGGGATCGAGGGCACTTACGACGACCGCGTCTTCGACGATCTCGGGGAGGTCCAATCCCTCCTTGGGATGTCCGAAAGCGAATGGAGCGAGCTTTCGGCCTTCGTCACCCTCTCGGGCACGGTGAAACGCATCGAAAGTATCGGGAAAGTCGGCGACTTCACCGAGACGCGCGTGATCCTCGCCGAGGAGACGGCGGAGAACAACCGCACCGTGCGGCGTCCGCTGGCGCGCTTCCGGGAATAGCGCGGCCTATCCGGCCTTTTACTCTTCCCCTTTCTTGCCGCCGACACCGAGGAATTTCATCGCGACGACGCCGACGATGGCAAGCACGCTGACGATGGCACCGATGAGCCAGAAGGGAAAGCCTCCCTCCTCTTCGACGACGGGCGCGGGGCGCCGTGCCGGGGCATCGTCCTCCTCCTCGTCGGATTCGTCCTTGGCCTTGCTTTTGGATTTGGACTTGGATTTCGACTTCTTCGCGTCCGACGCCTTGGAATCTTCCTTGGCGGACGATTTCTTGGACGACAGCGCCGCGAACTCGTCGATCTCCGCCTCCTTGGGCGCCGCTTCCTCGGAATCGGGCTTCTCTTCCGGATCTTCCTCCTCCTCTTCCGAAGAGGGAGCGGCATCCGGTTTGGAATCGGGCTGCTTCAAATTGGCCGTAAGCGCTTCGGAGGCGGCGGCGGCTTTTCTTGCTTTCTCCTCCTCCTGGGCTTGCGCGACTTTCTTGTCGATCTTTGCGCCAAGGGCGGCGATGTAGGAACCTGGCTTGCCTCCTCCCTTGCTCTTCGAGGGGGACTTGGATTTGGACTTGGATTTCGAATCGGAGGGCTGCCCGGGCGTGGCGGTGGCCGCGGCGAGTTTGGCCTTCGCCTCGTCGATCTTGTTTTCGGCAATGAGCCGGTCGACTTCGACCAGTTGCTCGGCCTGGGCGGCAAGGGTGGTCGTGTTGTATTCGCGGATGCGGGCGAGTTCCGCGGAGGCGAGCTTCAGGTATTCCTCGATGGCCTGCTTGTTGCGGGGATTCAACTGCACCCATTTGACGCCGGCCTTCTTGTCGGCGGCGACGCTGTCGGCGATGGCTTTGTCCTCGCGTTCCCGGGCGGCGATCAGTTTCGCTTGGGCGTCCGGGGTGGAGGAGGCGAGGGCCCGCTGGTATTCCGCCGTCTGGAAGTCGACGTTGGCGGCGAGGGTTTGGAGCTGCCGACCGAGATTGGGCACGACTTGCTTGGCGAGTTCCACGGCTTTGGGAAAGGCCGGAGATCCGAGGTAGTTCTCCTCGATGAATTCGTATTCCTTCATCGCCGCGATGTAGCTCGCGAGATTGTTGCCCTTGGCGAAGCCTTCCATGCGGACGAAGCGGATGCGGGAATCGATGAGCTCTCCGAAGGAGACCTTGTCCTGCGGGCTGTACCATTCTCCTTCGACCTTCAGGAAGCCCCGCTCCACTTTGTCGAGCTCTTCCGCGAGAGTCGCCCGGATTTCCTCGACCTTCGCCTTGTGCGCACTCGCGGGGAAGTTGCGGAGGAAGGCGTCCGGACCGGTCTCGAGCATGCGGCGATAGCTGTCGACGGAGATCATCGACCCGGTGGGAACGAGGCTCTGCAGCTGGTTGAAGGCGACGTCGTCGGGGGCCTCCTTCGTGATGGACTCGATGTCGGCCCGGGCGATGACCTTCGTCTCCTTGATCGAGGCGGAGACCGGGATTTCGATCTTGACGATATCGTCGGCTTCGTAGGTGATGCGTCCGGTGAGCGTTTCGCCTGATTTCAGCTTGATGTCGTCGGCCGCGAGGGGAGAGACGACGAGGACGGCGGCGATCGCGAAGGCGGAGAAGGGTTTCGGAATCATGGAATCGGAGCTTGGAGGAATCCGAGCATACAGGAAACGCGGATCGCCGACAATAGTTTTGGCCCGGAATGTTCAGGCTCCGCAGGGAAAGTCTCGCTCGGGCAGGGGAAGGGGGCTCGCGAAAGGGCTTGCGTGGAAAGGTTTCTTGTGTTTTTGCATGCTTGCGCATTTTTGCAATTAATGTCACCCGAATGAAATCCTCTCGCCGCCTCTCCATCGCCGCCCTGCTTCCGTTCGCCTTTGCGGCCCCGCTCCATTCGCAGGAGTCCGAAAGCGAACTGCCGCCCACCGAGGTCTCCGGAACCGCGCCTTCTGCCGTCCGCGCCTACCGCCCGCCGGTGCAGCACCGCCGGCCCGCTCCCGCCGCGACGGTGCAGGAGGCCCCGCTCGTGCTCGACGACCTCCTTCCCGAGGCGGCGGCGGAGAGCGCGAACTCGACCTTTCTCCCGCCTTCCGGCCTCGAGGTGCTCGGTGTCCGCGAGCCGCAGGACGTCGTCCGCTACGCCGTGAACCAGTCGGCGACCGACTCCGGCTCGCGCTCCTTCGGCGACGTCTACTCGGTGCGCGGATTGACGAACACGATCTTCTTCGGCGCACCTTCGACCACGGTCTACGTGGACGACGTGCCCTTCGGCGAGACCTTCACCTACGCTCAGGACCTCGGCCCGATCCACGGCGTCGAGGTGCTGCGCGGGCCGCAGCCCACGCTCGTCGGCCGCAACGTCTACGGTGGCCTGATCAACGTGACGACGCGCCGCCCCGGCGACACGCTCGAGGGCAGCCTCGGCTATCAGTATGGCTCCTTCGGGCGCCATGGAGTGGACGCGTGGGTGATGGGCCCGCTCGGCGAGTCGGCCTCCTTCCGCTTCGGGGGCGGCTACGACACGCACGAGGGCTACCTGACGAATCCCCTCACCGGCAAGAAGGTCGACCATCAGGAGAGCTTCCATTTCGGCGGCGCCGTCTTCCTCGACGTGGCCCCCGACTGGGAGGTGGGCGTGATCGCCGGCTACTCCGAGCAGAACGACGGAGCCCCGCGCCTCACCTCGCTCGACCGGACCACGGGCTTCTACACCGTCGCTTCCGACGTCCTCGGCGAGCAGCGCCGCGAGTCGAACCACCAGGCCATCCGCATCGCGCACGAGAACGACCGCTTCAAGTTCCTCAGCGTGACCTCGCACCGTGGCTTCGACCTGAATCCCTACACCATCGATCTCGACTTCACCCCGCTGCCCTTCGGCTTCACCACCCTGAGCCAGACGCAGGAGCTGTGGAGCCAGGAGTTTCGCTTCTCCGACAACGATCCCGACGCCGACTGGGGCTGGAATGCGGGGATCTACGGTTCCGTCAGCCGCATCCAGGGGGCCGGTCTCCGCGGCCTCAGCGTGCCGGACTCCAGCACGGTGAACTCGGTGACGCAGATCAACCAGGAGATCTTTCCCGGCTTCTCCATTCCGCTGACGGTCCGCTCCGTCACCCAGCTCGACACGCTCGCCTCGATCCAGCAGCTCACGACCCACACCATCGACGAGGACTCCTTCGCGATCTACGGCGGTCTGGAGAACCGCGCCATCGACGACCTGACCTTCCGCGCCGGAGCCCGCCTCGACTGGATCAAGCGCTCCCTCGTCCGCGACAAGTCGCAGACCGGCGAGGCCACCACCGTCGCCACCACCACCAGCACCATCGATCCGGTGCCCGGCTTTCCTCCCTTTCCCGTTCCGCCGGTCGATGTGCGCACGATCGTGACCCCGCTCGACGCGGCGCAGCCGCGTATCGCGATGGAGGACGAGTGGGTCCACGTCACGCCTACCTTCGGAGTCGACTGGAAGGCGACGGAAGACTCGGTCCTCTACGCGAACACCGCCTACGCCTTCAAGCCCGGCGGCTTCAGCGCCTACGCCGACAATCCCGCCTTCGTCCCCTTCGACGAGGAGACGGCGTGGACGACCGAGCTCGGCCTGCGTTCGGACCACCTCGGCGGACGGGTGAAGACGAATCTCGTCGCCTTCTACAGCCGGGTCGACGACTACCAGGTCGAGCGCAGCTTCACCCCGACCGACTTCACCGTCTTCAACGCCGAGGAGGCGGAGATCTACGGGGCGGAGTTCGAGACGACCGTCGAGATCACCCCGACGCTCGATTTCCTCGGTTCGATCGGCTGGACCCACGCCCGTCTCACCGACTACGTCGACCCCGTCACCGGCCGCGATCTCAGCGGGGCGACCGCACCCTTCGTGCCCGAGTTCGACGCCGTCGCGGCGCTGGACTACCACCTCGAGAACGGTTTCTTCGCCCGCCTCGAGATGGTCGCCCTCGGGAATGTGAAGTTCGACGACTTCAACCGTCCCGACTTCCAGCAGAAGGCCTACGTCCTCCTCAACAGCGCCGTCGGCTACCGCAAGGACAAGTGGTCCGTCGCCCTCTACGGCAGCAACCTCGCCGACAAGGAATACTACACGAACATGAATCCCGAGATCCGCACGGGGGCCGTCGGCATCCCGCGCGAATACGGGGTGAGGGTGGGGATGGAGTTCTGAACGGCTCCGCCGGACATGGAACCGCGAGCGGGGATGGGGCGGACGCCCTATCCTCGCGGAGAGTTCCCCGCCATGTCTCCCGAAACGACGCTTGAATCGGAAAAACGCCGTCGCCACGTCCGCACCAATGTGGTTCTCGGCGCCCTTCTCATGGTCGCGACCCTGCCGGGTCGCACCCACGGGCTGGGTCTCGTCACTGAACCGATGCTCGAGGAACTCTCCCTCGACCGCGTCCGCTTCGCCCACCTCAATCTCTGGGCCTCGCTCCTCGGCGCGGTCGTCTGCCTCCCGGCGGGATGGCTGATCGACCGCGTCGGGCTGCGCCCGGTGAGCTTCGTCCTCCTCGGCGGAGTGGCGCTCGCGACCCTGGGGCTCAGCCTCCATTCCGGCGGGATCGCGATGCTCTTCCTCTGGATCTTTCTCTCCCGTGCCTTCGGGCAGAGCGGGCTTTCCGTCGCGGCGATCTCGTCGGTGGCGAAGGTGGGGAGCGGCAAGAACGGTCCGGCGCTCGGCGTCTTCTCCGTGATCCTCAGCGTCCTCTTCGCGCTCGCCTTCGTCGCGGTGGGCGCCTCGGTCGTGGGGTCCGGCTGGCGCCACGCCTGGCGCGAGGTGGCGGGCGGGATCGGCCTGCTCATCCTGCCCCTCGCCATCGTCTTTCTGCGCGAGCCTGCGGGAGAGGCGAAATCCGCCACGACGGAGACGGCATCGGGCGAAGGGACCGGCCTGTTCGAAGCGCTGCGGACGCCCTTGTTCTGGATCGCTTCGGGGGCGGTCGCCGCCTTCGCCTTCGCGTCGTCGGGCTTGGGTCTCTTCAACGAGGCGGTCCTCGCGGAGGTCGGGCACGAACCCTCCGTCTACCACCTTTTCCTCGCGGTGACGACGGGATTCTCCCTGCTTGGCCAGTTCCTCTGCGGTTGGCTCAGCGCCCGGCGGCCCTTGCCCTTGTTGCTGGGATTCGCGCTGACCGTCTATGCCCTATCCCTCGCTCTCCTCGCCAAGGCCCACCATCCCGCCGTCCTCTGGAGCGTCGCCGGCTTCATGGGCCTGTCGGCGGGATTCGTCACCGTGCTCTTCTTCGCGATCTGGGGCGATGCCTACGGACGTCGCGAGCTCGGGCGCATCCAGGGTGTCGCCCAAGGGGTCACCGTCCTCGCGTCGGCGCTCGGGCCGCTCGCGTTCGCGACCGTGCAGAGGGAATGGGGCAGCTATGCGCCTGCCCTGCACGGGCTGGGGTTCGTCGCCTTGGTCTTTGCCATCGCCGCCTTCGTCCTGCCGCGACAGTCGGGGCGGGCCGCCGCTCGCTCCTGAGGCTGGCTTTCCGGTCGAAGGGTTCCTCTCGTTCGAGGGATGGCGTCTCAGCCGTAAAACCATATCCTTACCCATATGAAGACCACGCTGGATCTCCGCGGCGATCTGCTCATGGAGGCCAAAGCCGTGGCGGCCAAACGCCGCACGACGTTCAAGGCCATGGTCGAACACGCTCTGCGCAGGGAGATCCAGGGATCGGTGAGACTCGCCCCCGAAGAGGCGGAGCGCTACGAAACCGGTCCCTTCGGCATTCTCCGTCTGAAACGCAGCCCCGGAGCGACGGTCACGAACGAAACGATCCGGAAGATCCAGGATGAGATCGACGAGGAAGAGTTGGACCACGCCCTGAAGCTCGCCGGAAAACGCTGATGTATCTGCTGGACGTCAATGTGCTGATCGCTTTGGGAGATGCCAATCATGTGCATGGAGATGCCGCCCTCCGTTTCTTCGAGGAAGTCGCGGTGCCGGCAGGCTGGGCCACCTGTCCGATTGCGGAGAATGCCTTTCTGCGGATTCTGGGGCGTCCCGTCTATGTCAATGGACCGGATTCCGTGGAAGGAGCCAGAGGCTTGCTGACGAGATTGACCGCCGCGCCGGGCCATCGGCTCTGGCCGGACGAGCCTTCCCTGCTCGACATCAAAACCTTCCCAAGCCTCCCGGCCTCTCACCGATGTCGACCTGCTCGCCTTGGCGGTGTCCCGGCAGGCTCGTTTCGCGACCTTCGACCGCAACATCGATCCGCTCTCGTCCCCGGCGGACCGTCCGCCTGTTTCCTCGTCTCTTGAGGGCGTCTGCGGCGGGCCTCGGGGCGGACCGCCGCAGGATGGGGCGAGTCACGCCCTACGCTTGGAAAGGAGCCGATCCACGCTCCAGTCGCCGCCTCCGGCGAAGACCAGATAGAGGAAGACGAAGCAGTAGAGCACGGCCAGTTCTCCCCCGTTGAGCATGGGCCAGAATCCTTGCGACCCGTGGACCATGAAGTAGGCGACCGCCATCAGGCCGGAGAGAAGGAAGGCCATCGAGCGGGTGAAGAGCCCGATGAGGAGCAGGAAGGCCCCCACCAGCTCGAGGATGCCGGCCAACCCCATTTGGGAGAAGAGGACGAATTCCGCCTTGGCCGGAGCCGGGAAGCCGAGCACCTTCTGGCCGCCGTGCTGCATCATGAGCGCGGCGGAGACGATGCGGAGGACCGAAAGGATTTTGCCGCTCCACGAACTGAGAAAGGAATTCAAGGCCATTGTTCTTTGTGTCTGGGTTATTGGTTTAAGGCACCGGCAGGGTAAAGGATCGATCCGACCCTCGCAAGCTCCGGCATCGTGCTCTCCGACGGCGGAGAGAGACGCGCCTTTCATTTTTCTTCGTCTTTTGCCTTTGACCTTTTGTGGAGGCTCGGGCCATGCTCGCGCACTCCCATGCAAGCCCTCGCCGCCGTTCTCCATCAAGCCAAGGAACCGCTCCAGCTCGAAACCGTGGAGGTTCTCCCGCCCGGGCCCGGCGAGATCACCGTCCGCATCGAGGCCGCCGGGGTCTGCCACAGCGATCTCCATGTGATGAAGGGCGACCTCGCCATGAAGACACCCATCATTCTCGGCCACGAGGGAGCCGGTGTCGTGGAGGAGGTCGGCAAGGGCGTCGCTTCGGTGCGCCCCGGGGACCACGTCATCCCGATCTGGCGGATGTCCTGCGGGCGCTGCGAGTACTGCCTCGGCGGGCGACCCGCCCTCTGCGACGTGGGCACGGCGATGCGCTTCACCGGTCTGATGCCCGACGGGCAGACCCGCTTCCGCAGCGCCTCGGGCGAGCCGATCCTCCACTACGCGGGCGTCTCGACCTTTTCGCAGCGCTCCACCATGCCCGAGGCGGCGGTGGTGAAGATTCCCGAATCGGTCTCCTTCGAGCACGCCGCGCTCATCGGCTGCGGGGTGATCACCGGCTACGGGGCCGTCATGCACGCGACCCGCGTCGCACCCGGGAGCAGCGTCGCCGTGGTCGGCTGCGGCGGCATCGGGCTGAACATCGTCCAGACCGCCCGCCTCGCCGGAGCCACGACGATCATCGCCATCGACCGCATGCCCGCGAAGCTGGAACATGCCCGGACCATGGGTGCGACCCACTTCGTCGACGCCCGCGAGAACGACCCCGTCGCCGCGGTGAAGGACCTCACCGGCGGACTCGGGGTGGACAACGCTTTCGAGGCCATCGGCCGGGCCGAACCCATCGAGCAGGCCTACGACATGACCCGCAAGGGCGGCGTCTGCGTCGTCGTCGGGATCGCCCCGCCCGAGGCCCGGGCGCGGATCAACGTGAACGCGCTCGTCTACGCCGAGAAGACGCTGAAGGGTTCGATCTACGGCTCGACGCGGCCACGGCTGGACTTGCTGACCCTGATCGATCTGCACGAGGCGGGGAGGATCGACCTCGATTCGCTCCTGTCGCGGACCTACCCCTTGAGCCAGATCAACGAGGCCTACGCGGCGCTGGAGCGCGGCGAGGTGGCACGGAGCCTGGTGCTGCCGCAGGCGGGATGAGGGGGCCGCATTGCGGGACTGTCGCTTTCCGGCGGACTCCCTTAAAAGAAGGCATGAACCGACTCCTCCTCGCCGTCCTCGCTTCGACCTTGCTGTCCTTCGCCTCCTCCGCCGATGATGCCAAGCCCATCCGCGTCGGCATGATCGGCCTCGACACCTCGCATGCAACGGCCTTCACGAAGATCCTCCACGATCCGGCCAATGGCTATCCGGTCCGCGTCGTCGCGGCGGTGCCGCAGTCCAGCCCCGACATCGAGTCGAGCCATTCGCGCGTCGACGGCTACGTCGAGACGCTCTCGAAGGAATACGGAGTGAAGATGATGGATTCGATCGAGGCGATGCTCGCCGAGGTCGACGTGGTGATGGTCGAGAGCGTCGACGGGCGTCCCCACCTCGCCCAGGCCGCTCCGGGGATCAAGGCGGGCAAGCCGACCTTCATCGACAAGCCCCTCGCCGCGTCGCTGGAGGACGCGGTCGCGATCTTCGACCTCGCCAAGGAGCACGGCACGCCGGTCTGGAGCAGCTCGAACCTGCGCTACCACTCCGGAGTGACGAAGGCCGCCACGGCCGACGTCGGCGAGGTCGCGGCGGTGATCAGCTACGGGCCCGCCTCGCTGGAGCCGAACCACCTCGATCTCGCCTGGTACGGGATCCACGCCACCGAGGCCCTCTTCACGGTGATGGGCGTCGGCTGCGAGAGCGTTTCCCGCACCTACACGGAGGGCACCGATGTCGCCACCGGCATCTGGAAGGGCGGCAAGGTGGGGACCGTGTTCGGACTCCGCGCCGCGAAGGCGGCCTATGGCGTGACGGTCTTCGGGAGCAAGGCGACGATCACGGAGGCCGCGGGTGGCGCCTATCCCGAGCAGATGGCGGAGGTGGTGAAGTTCTTCCAGACGAAGGTGGCTCCGGTTTCCGCCGAGGAGACGCTCGAGCTCTTCGCCTTCATGGCGGCGGCCGACGAGAGCAAGCGTCGCAACGGTGCGGCGGTGACGCTGGCGGAGATGATGGAGAAGGCGAGGGCGGGGAAGAAGTAGAGAAGCAAAGGAGTAAAGGAGCCGAGTGGTCGAGAAGTAGAGCAGGATGAGGGGAGTGCTTGCTTTGGCTTTGGGGGGCTGCCTTGCGGCTTCCGCGATGGCGGAGGGGACGGTGGTCTATGTCTCGGAGAGCGGGCACAACCGGATCGCGGTCTTTGCGCTCGACGAGGAAGCGGGGGAGCTGACGCGGAAGGGGGATGTCGAGGTGGGCGGTGCGCCGGGGGCGCTCGCTTTGAGCCACGACCGGCGCCATCTCTACGCGGCGATCCGCAGCGAGAATCGCTTTGCGACCCTCGCCATCGATCCGGCGACGGGGCTGCTTTCGGTCGTGGCCACGGCTCCGGCGGCGGGGAATCCGGCCTACGTCTCCATCGACGCGACGGGACGCTGGCTCCTCGCGGCCTACTACGGAGAAGGGCTCGTCAGCGTCAGCCGAGTGAACGAAGAGGGTCGGGTGGTCGACGAGACCCTGTCCGTTCTCGACATCGGACCGAAGGCGCACTGCATCCGCACGGACCCGGCGAACCGCTTCGCCTTCTGTCCGCATCCGATGGATCTGAACTGCGTCGACCAGTTCCGCTTCGATGCGGAGACGGGCGAGCTCGCGCTGAACGATCCGCCGACGATGCCGGGCGGCGCGGGCGACGGGCCGAGGCATGTGAAGTTCCATCCCAACGGGAAGTGGGCCTACCTCGTCAACGAGCAGGGCAAGAGCGTGACCTTCTGCCACTACGACGGGGAGAAGGGCCTGCTGGAGCGCCGCCAGACGCTTTCGACCCATCCGAGGGACTGGGACATGACGAAGGGGAGCTGCGCCGAGATCAAGATCAGCGAGGACGGCCGCTTCGTCTACGCGTCGAACCGCGGCCACGAGAGCATCGCCTCCTTCACTATCAATGCGGAGACGGGCGAACTGGCGGAGCTGGAGCGGGTGCCGACGGAGAAGATCCCGCGTTCCTTCGATCTGATGCCGGGCGAGAGGTTCCTCGTCGCGGCGGGGCAGGGGGAGGGCATCCTCGCGCTCTACCGGCGCGAGGTGGAGACGGGACGGCTCGTGCGGGTGCAGACCTTGCCTTGCGGAAAAAGCCCGGCCTGGGTGACGGGCTTGCGGCTGCCGTGAGGGGCGGGTTCCTCCGATTGACCGTCCGCCGATCTCCGCTAAGCTCGATTTCCGCATGAAGGTTCTGTTCCGATCGTTCGCCGCTGTTGCTTTTGTGGGTCTGTCAGGGATGGTTTCCTGCGTCACTCCTCCGGAATCCGGTTCCATGGGATCGGTCGGAGCGCCGCCGAGCGAATGGCCGCGCTCTCCCGAACTGGAGAAGCGATGGGGGCCGGCCCGCTCCTTCGGACCGGACGAGAGGATCCACCGCAAGCCTGGTATCGGATACCGGGACCCGAAGGATCCGGGTCGCTACGTGGACATCGTCTGGGAGGACCCCTCGCAGCCGAAGGAGATCCACGATTTCGACGGAAAGCGGGCGTCCGACGGCAAACTGACCTTGATGGGGCGCAGCGTCGACTTCTACGGTTCGGGCAACGAGGAGCCCGAGATTTCCACGCAACCGATCGAGCTGACGAGCCCCTCGGGGCGGAAGGAGTGGTATTCGTTCCAGTTCTCCAGCAAGGAGCATCTCGACGGGCGGAATCTCCCGGCCTTCGTCTGGTGAGGCCATCCCTCCGCGGCGGAAAGCGGGGGGCGCTTGCGCCGGGAATGCCTCCTCGCTATGTTCCGGCATGTCACCGGCTCTCCCCTCCCGTCGCCGACTTCTCCGTGCGGCGATTCCCATTCCCGGTTTCGTTCTGCTCGGACGGGCCTTCGCCCAGGAACCGGCGAAACCCGAGGTGGAGGACTTGCGGAAGCGCCTCGCCGATGCGGTCGAACGGGACTTCGAGATCGTGCAGGACCGCTTGAGGGAGCGTTCTCCCGCCCGGGGCGGGGGGACCTATTGGCTCGTTCACCTCAAGCCGAAACGGGCCGGACACTACCCTTTGAAGCACGCCTGCCGCTACACGCACGGTCACCAGCACCCCGAGGAGGGCGAGGACGAGATTTTCATCCGGGTGGGGGAAACCGGCGCCCGTCGCGACAACCTCGGGAACTTGGGGCTCGGCAACGTCTGCCTGGGCGACACGGTCATTCTTCCCGTTCGCGTGGACCAGACCGCGGAGCATCGCTTCAGTCTCGAGAGCCGATATGAAGATGGGGCACGCATCGGACGGGAGGAACCGTCCGCAGGGGAGGACGGGGACCTTTCGCCCGACGGGACCGTCGCCAACCCCTTGGAGGCCCATCTGGAGTATCTGGGGGCGATCCGCTCGACGATGCCGCACCGCTCCGTCGGAGGGGAGACCGTCGTGCATGCCGCCGTGTTCAAGGCGAAGAGCGTGGGAAGATTCAACCTCGGTCTTTCCGCCGGAGGCGGCGACCCGGCCGCGGCCGGGCCCGGGGAGGGTCTTCCCGTCATCGTCGTCGCTCCCGGCACGCCGGTGACGGCGCTGGCCTACCACCGGAACACGGTGCGCTACAGCGACAACAGACGCTTTGCGGCGCACAGCGGGGACAATTACATGACGAGGCTGTTGATCCTCCAGCCGGGCGATGTCTTCACGGTGGAGTATGCGACGCTGATTCGGCGGCGGGCAATCGGAAAGACTCCGGCGCTTCCCGAGGAATCGGGCGGAGGGGAGGATCCGAAGCCGACGATCCAGAAGCTGCCCTTCGCGGTGGACGCGGATTTCGGCTGCAACGAATGGTTGATCGATCATCTGCCGGCAGCCGGCTGACTGCCGACGCGGCGTGCGGATCAGGCGAGGATCTCCTTCACGACGTGGCCGTGGACGTCGGTGAGGCGGAAGTGGCGGCCTTGGTACTGGAAGGTGAGCCGCTCGTGGTCGATCCCCAGCAGGTGCAGGAGAGTGGCGTGGAAATCGTGCACGTGCACGCCGCCCTCGACGACGTTGTAGCCGTAGTCGTCGGTGGCGCCGTGGGTATGGCCCCCCTTGATCCCGCCGCCCGCCATCCAGATGGAGAAGCAACGGGGATGGTGGTCGCGTCCGAAGCTGGCGGCGTTGAACTTGCCCTGGCAGTAGTTGGTGCGTCCGAACTCGCCGCCCCAGATGACGAGAGTGTCCTCGAGGAGGCCGCGCTGCTTCAGGTCGACGACGAGGGCGGCGGAGGCCTGGTCGGTCTCCTTGCACTTCGTCTTGAGACCGCCGGGGAGACCGCCGTGGTGGTCCCAGTCCTGGTGGTAGAGCTGGATGAACTGCACCCCGCGCTCGGCGAGGCGGCGGGCCATGAGGCAGTTCGCCGCGTAGGTGCCCGGGGTGCGGGCGTCCTCGCCGTAGAGCTTGTAGGTCGATTCCGGCTCGTCGGCGAAGTCGGTCGCCTCGGGGATGGAGGACTGCATGCGGAAGCCCATCTCGTACTGCGCGATGCGCGTCTCGAGGGTGGCGTCGCCGGACTTGGCGAGCTGGATGCGGTGCAGCTCGGCGAGGCGGTCGAGCATGCGCCGGC
Source organism: Verrucomicrobiales bacterium (assembly GCA_037190325.1). GTDB lineage: Bacteria > Verrucomicrobiota > Verrucomicrobiia > Verrucomicrobiales > DEV007 > Arctic95D-9. The sequence continues at coordinate 206,669 of JBBCIU010000002.1, forward strand.
GCGAGGCGGTGTCGAGCCCGGCGGGATTGTTGAGGTAGAGAACGGCGTCCTTGTCGGGATTGAAGCGCACTCCGTCGTGCTCGCCGGGGAGGAAGCCGCTGCCCCAGAGCCGGCTCACGAGGGGCTGGCCCTTCATCCCCTTGGTGATGAGGACGACGAAGGCGGGCAGGTTCTCGTTGGCCGAGCCGAGGCCGTAGCTGAGCCACGATCCGATGCTGGGCCGCCCGCCGATCTGCGAGCCGGTCTGCATGAAGGTGACGCCGGGGCCGTGGTTGATCGCATCGGTCTGCATGGAGCGGACCACGGTGATCTCGTCGGCGATCTTCGCGGTGTGGGGGAGCAGTTCGCTCATCCAGGTGCCGCTTTGTCCGTGCTGCTTGAACTGGAAGGGCGATCCGACGAGGGGCAGGCTGGCCTGGTTTCCCGACATGCCGGTGAGGCGCTGGCCCATGCGCACCTCCTCGGGCAGCTCTCGGCCCTGCTCGGCGTTGAGACGGGGCTTGTAGTCGAGGAGGTCCATCTGCGACGGACCGCCCGACTGGAAGAGGTAGATGACGCGTTTCGCCTTCGGACTGCCGGCGAGGTAGGGCGGCGTCGTGCCTGTGGCCGCCTCGGCCTTTCCGAAGAGGCTGGCGAGGGCGATGCCGCCGAGTCCCCCGCCGAAGCGGGTGAGGGCTTCGCGGCGGCTCAGGCCGAAGGAGGGGTCGAAACCGGTGCAGGGGGTCATGGAGAGTAGAAGGTGAAAGGTAAAAGGTCCGGGGACGGGGGAGGTCGCTATCTCCTGCTTGTCCTCATCTTCCTACTCATACTCGAAACCGAGCGTTTCTTATCGTCCGATGCAGTAGGAGGACGAGTAGGAGTAGGAGAAAAGGAAGCGTCTATCGTTTGGAAACACACTCGTCGTAATTCATCAGCGTCGAAACCAGCGTGGCCACGGCGGCGACGCGGGCGGGTTGGCTCGTCCCGGAAGGGGGGGACGCGCCGACGGAAAGGAGAGCCTTCGCCTCCCCGGGCCGCTTCTCGAAATGGGCAATCTGCTCGGCGAGCAAACCCGCGAGCACGGCGCGCTCCTCGGCATCGGGAAGGCGGCTCGTGAGACGGCGGAAGGCGTCGTCGACGAGGGCGGTGTCGTTGCCCTCGTGCCCCTGCACCAGCGTGGCGGCGAGGGCGCGGGCGGCTTCGGCGAACTGGGGCGAGTTGAGCATGACGAGCCCCTGCAGAGGCGAGTCGGTGCGCTCGATCTTCACCTGGCAGACGTCCCGCTTCGAGGCGTTCAGGGTCGTCATCAGCGGACTCGGCGAGGTCTGCCGCATGTAGGTGTAGACGCTGCGGCGGTAGAGTCCCTCGCCCTTGTCGGGCTCGGAGGGCTTGAAGGCGACGGCGATGTCGTAGGGTTTCACCGAAGGACCACCGACTTTCCGCACGAGGAGACCGCTCACGGCGAGGGCGTTGTCGCGCAGCATCTCGGCGGTGAGCCGCGGAGCGGGGTAGCGGTAGAGAAGGGTGTTCTCGGGATCGATGGCGGCGAGTTCTCCCGAAGCGAGATCGGAGCTCTGTCGATAGGTTGCCGAGAGGACGATCGTCTTCAGGAGACGGCGCAGGTCCCAGCCGTGCTCGATGAAGTCGCGGGCGAGCCAGTCGAGCAGTTCGGGATGGGTGGGGAGTCGGCCCTGGCTGCCGAAGTCCTCCGAGGTCGCGACGAGACCGTTCAGAAAGAGCCGTTGCCAGTAGCGGTTCACGGTGACGCGGGCGGTGAGGGGATTGGCGGGTGAGACGGTCCATTGGGCGAGGCCGAGGCGGGTCGCGGGGGCGCCGGCGGGCAGGGGAGGGAGGAATTCGGGCGTGCCCGGCGCGACGACCTCTCCCGGCGAGGCGTAGGATCCGCGATCCAGCAGGTGGGTCTGGCGCGGTTCTCCGTCGAATTCCTCCATCACCATGATTTCGGGAATCTTCTCGACGAGGGCGCTGCGTTCCTGGCGCTTTGTCAGGAGCTTGGCGCGCAGATCGGCCGAGACGGGGTCGTGGCGGGCGAGGAAATGGGCGAGGTCGGGAGCGGCGTCCGTCGCGCCGGTGGCGAGAGCCTTCACCGCAACCGGGTCGAGGAGGCTGTCGTAGACGCGGAAGTCGTCGACGAGTCCGTTCTTGAACCCGCTGTCGCGCATGCGCTCGCCGATGACGAGGGTGTCGCTGCCGCCGCCGGTGATCTCGCGGGTGAGCTTGTCCCGCACGACCTCGACCTCGACCGGCTCGCCGTTGCGGTAGAGCCGCAGCCCGGCGGCGCGGCTGGAGCCGTCGTAGACGAAGGCGACGTGCTGCCACGAATCGACGGGGAATTCCTCCTTCGCCTTCACCCGGATCGCGTTGCCCGGCTCGTAGTGGACGAGGGCGGCGACGAGACGGCCGTCCTCGATCAGCAGCTCGTATCCCCGGCTCGCCGCGTCGGTCCAGGCCTTCGAGCGGCTGAAGACCACGGCGCGCTCCTTGCGGTCGGGCGTGTTCATCCAGAGGGCGATGGAGAAGGGATCGTCGCGGGTGAAGTTTCCCACCGGGAGGGTCACGGCGTCGTCGCCGGTGAGCTTCACGGCCTGGCCGGTCCTGCCGGGTGCGAGGACGTTGTTCGGGCTCGTCTTGGCGGGTTCGCCGTCGGCGACGAGATTGGGGAAGCCTCCCTCCTTGATTTCCTCGAAGCCGTAGGCGGCGAGGGGATCGGGCAGGATGGCGGAGCCCGGATGCGCCGCGAGCCACTGGCCGAAGCCGGCCTTCGCCGCGGCCGTGCGCGCTTCGAGATCCCGTTCCAGTTCCGCGATCTCTCCCTCGATCCGGGCGAGCTCCGTCTCCTGCTTCGCATCGGGCAGCCAGAGGGTCGGCGTCGGCACGGCAGGAGTGAAGAAGGAGTAGAGCCCCGCCTCGTCGATGTTCGCGAAGAAGGCGGAGAGCCGGTAGTAGTCCTTCGCAGTGATGGGGTCGTACTTGTGGTCGTGGCAGCGGGCGCATTCCATCGTCAGGCCGAGGAAGGCGGTGCCGTAGGTGTGGACTCGGTCGGCGATGTATTCGACGCGGAACTCCTCGGGCACGCTGCCGCCTTCGACGTTCTGCGGGTGGAGGCGGTTGAAGGCGGTCGCGAGCCGCTGCTCGCGCGTCGCGTCCGGCAGCAGGTCGCCAGCGAGCTGCTGGACGATGAACTGGTCGTAGGGCAGGTTCTCCTTGAAGGCGCGGATGACCCAGTCGCGCCACGGCCAGACGGAGCGGTCGCCGTCGACCTGGAATCCGTAGCTGTCGGAGTAGCGGGCCACGTCGAGCCATTCCGCGGCGAGGCGCTCGGCGCTGGCGTCGCTCGCGAGGAGGCGGTCGACGGCCTTCTCGTAGGCGTCGGGCGAGGTGTCGGCGAGGAAGGCGTCGAGCTCCTCCGGCGTCGGCGGCAGGCCGGCGAGGTCGAAGGCGGCGCGGCGCAGCCATTTCTCCCGGCTCGTCTCCGGCGAGGGCGAGAACCCTTTCTCTTGCAGCGTTGTCAGGACGAAGGCGTCGATCTCGTTGCGAATCCAGTCCGACGCGACCTGCGGCACCGCGATCTTTCCCGGGAGAGGGACGAAGGACCAGTGCTCCTGATATTCGGCGCCTTCCTCGATCCAGCGGTCGAGGATCGCGATCTCGGCGGGAGTCAGGCTCATCTTCGACTCCGGCGGCGGCATGATGTCGGAGGCGTCGGTGGAGTGGATGCGCCAGTGCACCTCGCTGTCCTTCGGCTTCCCCGGCACGATGCCGCGCACGCCGCCGATCTCCGCGGTGGCGTGCCCGAAGGTGTCGAGACGGTATTCGGACTTCGCGTTCTTCGCGTCGGGTCCGTGGCACTTGAAGCACTTGTCCGAGAGGATGGGCCGGATGTCGCGGTTGAACTCCAGCTTCTGCGCGAACGCGGCGGGAGCCAAGGCGACGGAAAGGAAGATGGCGAGCGGACGCATCACAGGGAGATGTGGACAATCGTCCGGTTCTCACACAAGTTCGTCCCCGCATGGATCGCGCGATCACGGCTTGCCCGGAAACCTTCGCCTGGCTGGGGGAAGTCGTCTCCGCGATGTCGGTGGACACCGACTCGCTGTGCCGTCCGCTGCGTCGCTGCGATCTCGCGGTCTGCCGCGGCACCTGCTGCCACGACGGCGTCTACCTCGGACCGGAGGAGGCCGGGATGCTGCGCCGCCTCGTCGCGGAATCGCGGGCCGAATTCGAGGCGATGGGGCTCGATCTGCCGGAGCAGACCGTCGTCTACGGTTCGTGGCGAGGGACGGTTTCAGGGCCGAAGACGGCGGTGCGGCCCGAGGCGAAGCACGGGGTCGTGACGGACTATCCCGCCCATTTTCCCGAGACCGCCTGCGTCTTCCTCCTGTCCGACGCGCGCTGCGCTCTCCAGGCCTTCGCGATGCAGCGCGGCCTGCCGCCGTGGCACTACAAGCCGCTCACCTGTTGGATGCATCCGCTCGCCATCGACGGGATCGAGGAGGGGCGGGCCGTGCTCGTCCTCCACAACGAGTCGAGCGACCCGCAGCGCTTCCCCGACTACGACGGCTTCGTCAGCCGCACCCCTTGCGGACGCACCTGCGTCGATGGCGAACCGGCCTGGCGGGTGCTGGAGGAGGAACTGCGCTTCCTCGGCGAGCTCGGGGGGAGGGATCTGGTGGCGGAGGTGGCCGGGTGATGGGCTTACGCCCTTTCCCGCAGGCGTTCCACGATTCGTCCCAGTTCTTCGTCGGTTGCGAGGACAATGGCATCGATGGGAAAAACGATTCCCCTTCGGTCCTTCAGGATATTGGCGGAATGGATGTCGAATGCCACCACCCGATCCAGATCCCGGTAGAAGGAGAGAGCGACGCGGAGACCGGGAAGGGGATCGAACCCTCTTGCGCGGAAGTAGGCGTTCATCTCCTCCCGGGTGGCGGCGGTGCCGACGATCGTGGGTTGCGAAGTGATCAGGGCCATCCCAGCGGTTTCCCGGACGACTCCGACAAGGCGGATGTCGTCGTCGAACACCCGGTTGGCGAGAAGGCGCCGCTGGAGATATTCACCGGGAAGGGCATGAACGAGAGCCGCCTCCCCGTTGGCGGCGATGACGGTGAATCCGTATCGGCCGGGAAGAAGGACACTCCGCGTCGGATGCGGTGCTCCTCTCCGCCCGGGGCGAATCCGCACAAGGCTTTGGCCGGATCTAGCCAGCAACCGGCTTCCTTTGCCCAGAGTTCGAGGTCTCTTTCCTGACGGCCTCGAAGCGTTCGCTGGCCTGCCGGTGCTCCTCTTCCTGCCGACGGAGTTCCTCCAAGGAAACTCGCGGCTGATTGCAGCGCGCTTCCCTCAACTCTTCCGAAGCCAGGTTGACGGTCGGATCCATCGTTGTTCATTGTAGGTCATCCGTTACCCGTTCGCAAGAGGCTTGCCCACTCACTTCTCCCGCATCTTCGCCGCGAGCCACTTCGCGGTTTCGTCGGCGATCGTGTTGTAGCCGGCCAGGTTGGGGTGTCGGTCCCCGAACCAGCCGGGGAGGTGACCGAGAAGGGCGTCGAATTCGTTGTCCATGACCACGACGCGGTCGCCGATGACGCGTGGCTTCACGATCTCCTGGTAGGCCGACGGCACTTTTTCCAGAGGGAAGCGCCGGTAGTTCAGCATGTTCGGGCCTTTCTCCAGTTCGGCCGCGTAGCGGGGATGGATGTCGAAGACCTCGAGTCCTTCCTCCTCCGCGACGCGGCGGACCAGGTCGTTGACTTCCGTCGTCGCGGACTCGTCTCCGAAGTAGGGGATCACCGTCATCGGGACGATCCTCGCGGCCGGATGGTCGCGTCGCAGCAGGCCGATCAGCTCCTTGAAGTCCTTCGGGAAGTTCGCGGGGAAGTCCTCGCGCTTGCCCCGGTCGTTGAGGCCGTAGCGGATGAAGATCCAGTCGAGGCCCGGCAGCTTCGCCGCCTCCTTCTCGTAGCGGCCGGTGTCGAGGAGCCGGTGGATGTACTCGCCGCTGAGCCCCAGATTGATGACATGGCAGGGCTTCAGATCCTCCTCCGCGGCGAGGAGCTGTTCGATCACCGTCTCCAGATGCGGCCCCTCGGGCTTCAGCTTGCGCGGGATGCTGCCTTCGGTGGTGCTGTCGCCGAGGAGGAGGATCTGGACCTTGCCCTCGTGCTCGGCACGGAGCGCATCGGAGGGGAAGGCGAGGAGGATGGGCAGAAGCGGGACAAGGAGGCGTTTCATCGCCGTATCGTTCCAGCTCGACCGGCGCAGGAAAAGCAGAATCGTCGCGGGAACACGTCCGTCTTTCCAGCGGCAAGCGCCGCGCCAGACGTTCGGGCTTCGGAGTTCGCACTTCCCTTCCGTGGCGCAGATTTTGCTTGGATTCTCCGTTTCCCATGTCCAATCTCTTTCCAATATGAGCTTCATCCTCGGAATTCTCTTCGGCGGCGTTGCCTGGTTCGTCGTGCGTTGCGTCCTCACCGGCTTCTTCACCGTGGAGCAGAACGAGCGGGCCGTCATCACCACGATGGGGCGGGCGCAGCGGATCAAGGGCAAGACCACTCTCGACCTGCCCATCGCCGAGCATCTCAGCGCGGACCACAAGTCGCGCTACGCCTACCCGCAGCTCCGCGTCATCGGGCCCGGCGGCCCCTACGTCAAGATGCCTTGGCAGAAGGTCCACAAGGTCAGCATCGCGATCGAGACGGCGAGCATCGCCTACGATCCCGAGGATCCCACGGTGAACCGGAACTGGACCGTGCTCGAGGCGGTGACGAAGGACCAGCTCAACATCGGCGTGACCGGCCAGCTCCGCTTCAAGGTGTCGGAGCGCAATCTCTACGCCTACCTCTTCGGCGTGAAGCATCCCGTCGCCCACATCATGGGCTACTTCGTCTCCATCCTGCGCGAGCGCATCGCCAACTTCCATGCGAAGCACGACGATGGCGTCAGTCTCGACCAGATCGACGACGCCATCCTCGAGGGGGATACGCCCCAGCTCGAAGGAGTCTCCATCAACGATCTCCGCAAGAACCTCAACGAGCTGAACGAGCAGATGAACCGCGAGTGCCTCAGCTCCGCGGCGCGCTATGGAATCGAGCTCGACGCCTCCCTCATCACCGGGATCGATCCGCCCTCCGACATCGATTCGGCTCTCGCCGCGATCAACACGGCGCACAACGAGGTCTCCGCCGACATCAGCCTCGCCCAGGCCGAGGCCGACCAGAAGATCGAGCAGTCCAAGCGCGCCGTCGAGATCCAGACCATGCGCGTCCAGGCCGAGGTCGAGCCCCTCCGCCGCGTCGCGGGCGAGCTCTTCGCCCTGAAGCAGAACGGCGGCCCCGCCTCTCTCCAGGCCTACCTCCGCAACGTGAAGCTCCAGCTCTTCCGCCGCGCCCGCCGCGTCATCTCCGACAATCCCTCCCTCTCCGCATGAACTTCCTTTCCGGCGCCCTTCTCACTTTCTTCGGCCTTCTCATCGGGCTCCCGATCTTCCTCGGGATTCTCAAATACCTGTGCTGGTTCACCACGGTGAACGAGTGCCGCTGCAAGGTCTTCGTCCTCTTCGGCAAGGTCATCGGCGTGATCTCCGAGCCCGGCCTCCACGTGACCCCTTTCGCGATCGGGCCGAGCGTCCTACTGGTGCCCTTCTTCGGGAAGGTCCACACCCTCGACCTGCGTCTCGACCAGCGCTATCTCCGCAGCCGCGCGGTGAACTCGGAGGAGGGCACCCCCGTCGGGATCGGGGTCTGGTACGAGATGCGCGTGAGCGATCCCGTCGCCTACCTCTTCGAGAACACCGATCCCGAGGGCTCGCTGATGGCCAACGTGACGAACACCACGGTTCGGAGCCTCAGCAACATGCCCCTCGACAGCATGATGCAGAACCGCCACCACATGAGCCGCGAGGTCCGCTCCGAGGTGTCGCCGAAGTCGGAGAGCTGGGGCTACTCCCTCGGCTCCGTCTACATCCGCAAGGTGCATTTCCGCGACGCCGCGATGATCCACCAGATCGAGCAGAAGGTCGTGAACCGTCTCCGCCAGGTCACCTCCGCGATCCGCCAGGCCGGGGACAACCAGGTCGACATCATCAAGTCCCGCGCCGAGCGCGAGGCCTCCATCGAGTTCGCCAAGGCCAACGCCGTGCGCCCCCGTCTCGTCGGCGAGGCCCTGCGCGAGATCGGCCGGGACAAGGAGGTCGTCGACGCGCTCTTCGGGGTGCTGGAGACGCAGGAGATCCTCGCCGGCAACGGAGAGATCATCCTGATGCCGACGGGAGGCGGTCTCCACTCCGCGCTCGAAAGCGTGCGCGATTCGCCGAGGACGCCGCCTGCGTTTGGGAGTTGAGGATTGGAGAAGCGTTCCTGCCTTTGCTGGGATTCAACCTTCCCGATCCAAGGGCCAGCCTTCCATCGTGAAGGGTTCGCCGGACGGGAGGAAGCCGCTGTCCCGGTCTCCGCGCGACAGACGGAGGCGCCGGTTCTCCATCTGCCAGCGGTCGTTCTCCTCGGGCGACTGTTCGCGCGGCGGGAGATCGGGGACTTCGCCGAAGGGTAGGTCCAACTCGAGTAGGTCGGGATTCATGGGAGGCCGCGTTTCAACTCGTCGTAGATCTGGGGCGGACCGTAACGTTCGCACAGGCGGCGCAGCTCCTCAAGGTCGAGGGCCTGCGGATGAAGAAGCAGGATTGCCTGGATGTCCGAACTGTCCTTGGACTTCCGGTCCCGATTGTTCCGCATGGCATGCAGTTTGAGGGCGATCATTCCGGCGACGGACGGAACCCGGACGACCAGCCCACCGAGATCCATTTCCACGGCATCCGTCTCGAGCTTGGCAAAGGTGCCGGGATCGACATAGAGCAGATCGAGATCCTCTCCGCCGGGATCGGTGGATTGCCATCGCGAGAAGATCGGGGTTTCCGTCGTGCGGACATATCCGAAATCGCTCAGTCCCTGTCCGATCCCATCGCGGTCGGAAAGCGCGACGAGGAGATCGACATCCCGCGTGTTGCGGACATAGCCGTGCGCTTCGAGCCCCCTTCCGCCGATCAGCAGGAACCGGATGCCACGGAGTTCGAGGTGGGCGAGGAGCGGTTTCATGGCGGAAATGCCGTATTCCGCAGTCTCTCTCTCCCGCCGCCGATCCGCCAGCGCAAAGTGCCCGTCCCGCCCGCTTGACAAGCTCCGCGCCATCCCCATTTTTCCGCCCACCGTTTACCTTCCACGTTTCACCTTATACGGTGGCCACAGGCCGCCCCGCATGAACACTCCCGAAAAACGCGAATTCCAGGCCGAGGTCAACCAGGTCCTCGACATCGTCATCCACTCCCTCTACACGGACAAGGAGATCTTCGTCCGCGAGCTGATCTCGAACGCTTCCGACGCCTTGGAGAAACTGCGGCATCTCCAGCTCACCGGCAGCGACGTCCGCCAATCCGACCTGCCCCTCGAGATCCGCCTCTCCATCGGCGAGGAGGCCCGCACCCTCGTCATCGCCGACCACGGACTCGGGATGACCCGCGAGGAGCTGCACGAGAACCTCGGCACGATCGCCCATTCAGGCTCGAAGGCCTTCCTCCGCAACCTGGAGGAATCGGCCCGGAAGGAGAGCGCCCTGATCGGCCAGTTCGGGGTCGGCTTCTACTCCGCCTTCATGGTCGCCGACGAGGTGAAGGTCTTCACCCGGTCCTGGCGTCCCGAGGCCGAGAGCCTCGTCTGGACGAGCGACGGCAGGACCGGCTACGAGATCGCCGAGGCGGAGGAGGATCTGGACCGAGGCTGCCGCATCGTCCTGAAGCTGCGCGAGGATTGCGCCGACTTCGCGAAGGGCGACCGCATCCGCTCCATCGTCGAGAGCTACTCGAATTTCGTGCCCTTCCCCGTCATGATCGGCGAGGAGCGGGTCAACAAGGTCGAGGCGATCTGGCGCAAGAAGAAGAGCGAGGTCACCGACGAGGAGTACAACGAGTTCTACAAGTTCTCCGCAAAGGCCTTCGACGAGCCGCGCTACCGCATGCACTTCACGGCGGACTCGCCGATCGAGCTGAACGCCCTTCTCTTCGTCCCCGCCGAGAACACCGAGCTCTGGGGCATGGGGCAGATGGAGCCCGGCGTCTCGCTCTACTGCAAGAACGTCCTCATCGACGACAAGCCAGCCGGCCTCCTTCCCGAGTGGCTGCGCTTCCTGCGCGGCGTCATCGACAGCGCCGACATTCCCCTGAACATCAGCCGCGAGTCGATGCAGGACAGCAGCCTCGTCCGCAAGCTGAACCGCGTCGTGACGAAGCGCTTTCTCAAGTTCCTCGATGGCGAGGCGAAGGACGACCCCGGCAAGTACAAGGAGTTCCACGCGAAGTTCTCCCGCTTCCTCAAGGAGGGGATCGTGACCGACTTCGAGCATCGCGAGGCCTTGGCCAAGCTGCTACGCTTCGAGAGCAGCATGACCGATCCGGGCGAGCTGACCGGCTTCGCGGACTACCTCGTGCGGGCCAAGGAAGGGCAGGACCAGATCTACTATCTCGCCGGATCCGACAGGGTCAGCCTCGAGACCGGACCCTATCTGGAGTCATTGAAGGCGCGGGGCTACGAAGTGGTCTACTTCCTCGACGGCATCGACGAATACCTCCTCCAGCACCTGCGCGAGTTCGAAGGGAAGAAACTCGTCTCCGCCGCTTCGGCCGGGGTCGAGCTGCCTGACGACGCGGACGTCGAGGCCGCCGGCGAAGCGCTCGCCGAGGAGACCATGACGGCACTCTGCGATTTCTTCCAGAACGAACTCGGAGACCGGATCGAGAAGGCCGCGCCAGGAAAACGCCTCGTCAGCAGCCCCGCCGCCGTCCTCGTGCCGGAGCACGGCATGTCCGCGCAGATGCGGCAGATGCTCCAGGCGATGAATCCCGGCGAGCCGCTCCCGCCGCAGAAGGTCGAGTTCGAGCTGAACTCCCGCCACCCTCTCGTCCACGCCCTTGCCGCCGCCCGCGAGGCGGATCCGGAGCTGGCGAAGCTCGTGGCAGCGCAGCTGCTCGACCAGGCCCTCCTCGCCGCCGGATTGCTCGAGGACCGCGTCGGGCTCGTCGACCGGGGATTCCGGCTGATGGAGGCGGCGCTGAAAAAATCGGAGGGATGACGAGATTCTCCGCAACGAACCCCGCGCTGCGACGTTGGATAGGTGTAGGATCTGGGAATCCCGATCCATCCCATCAACCCAACCAAGAAACACCGATGCAGATGAAAACATTCCTCGCTGCGGCCACCCTTGCGGTGTCCGGATTGGCGGTCGGCCTGGCGCAGGCCGAAGAAGGCAAAGAGAAGGGCAAGGGCAAAGGCGGAGACCCCGCCAAGCGCGCTGAGGCTATCATCAAGAGGCTGGACACGGACGGAAACGGAACGATCTCCAAGGAGGAGTTCGCCGCCGGTCCCTTCGCCGCCAAGGCCAAGGAGAAGGGGGGCGAAGGCGCCGTCGACAGGATGTTCGCCGCCCGCGACACGAACAAGGACGGCCAGCTCGACCAAGCCGAACTCGCCGCCCCTCCGCAGGGAGGCAAGGGGAGGCCCGAAGGCAGAGGCGAAGGCCGGGGCAAGGGCAAGCCCGAAGGCAGACCTGGGGGGAAACCGGAAGGAAAGCCCGAAGGCGGACCGAAAGCCGACACCGAGTGATCGGGGCGATGCCCCCCCGTTTTCGAGACCCGTCGCGGAGGCCCCGCGGCGGGTTTTTTGTTGGTGCGCTCGGTAGCCATGAGGCCGGGTGCCAAGGCAGCCTTTCCCGATGAAAGAAGGGCCACAAAAAGCACAGGAAGCACAAAAAGGAGGGCGGGACCGCTGATGGACGTTGATTTTCGATGATTGGCCCGAGCGCGAAGTACGGGAGGGACGCACCGCCGGGGCGTCCGCGCAGGAAGGGAGCGCGGATCCTCCTGGCCGCATCGGTGGAAGGGGGCGGGCCGGGTCAAGATGCGGACAAGAGGGTCCACGCTCCCTTGGGCCCCACATCCGCGCCCATCATCGACTGCCGTCTCCTGACTCTGTTCCCTACTTCGTCCGCACGCGGAGCGTGGCGCTGTCGCTGACGGGATAGGCCGTGGAGGTGGCCCGTAGCGCCGAAGAGAAGGTCTTCTTCAGATAGACGGTGCGCTTTCCTCTCTTCTTCGACAGCTTCTTCTTGTTCGGCGTCACCACGGCCCGCAGCATCGTCATTCCACTGTTGCCGTCGATGGCGGCGGTCTGGTGGCCGGCGGCCACCATGGCGGCGGTCACGTTGCCTCCGGGGCCTTGGTAATTCACTTTGAAGAGCGCGTTGCCCTTCTTGCCCTGCACCGCGATCCGGTCGGCGGCGCGTCCGCCGGGCAGCGAGGCGCGGTTGGCCACGCCGATATGGCCGGTGACGCGCCGCGCCTTGCGCGAGTCCACATTGGCGAGCTGCTTCGTGGGTGCGTAGAGGCTGGCGCCGACGAGGCGGGTGGGCGAGGATCCCACGGCCACATCGGGGCGGGGGAGGATGACGTCGAAGCTGTGCTCGACGGTCGGGGCGGCTTCGTGGTCGTCGTCGCCCTCCTGGTTGGCGGCGAGGATCACGCGGCCTCCGCCGGTGAAGCGCAGCTCGCCGCCCACGATCGTGGCAGGACCCGACACGACGCTGAAGACGACCCCTTGGCCCGAGGCTCCACCGGTGGCGCTGAGGGCGAGCACTTCGGAGATGAAGCGGTCCCCAGGGGAGTCGAAGGTGATGATCTGGATGACTTTGGTCGCCGTCCCGGCGAGGGCGACGGTGAAGGGGCTGCCGGAGTCGTTGCTGGCGATGCCGAGCACTGCTTCGCGGGAGCCGGTGGCCGAGGGGGTGAAGGTGACCACGAAGGTGGCGGATGCGCCTGGAGCGAGAGTGGTGGTGCCCGGAGTTCCGGCCACGAAGTCTGCCGCGTGCGCGCCGGTGACGGCCACCTCATCGATCGTCAGATCCGCCGAGCCGGCATTGCGCAGCGTGAAGGTGAGCGGCGGTGCGGGCGTGCCCACCGGCGAGCTGCCGAAGCTCTTTTCCGCACCGTTTGCCAGCGGCGTGCCGGCAGGTTGTTCCACCACGAGTTCCGGCTCCGCGCTTCGGCCAGCCAGTGCCACGACGAAGCTGCCATTGACCAGGTCATCGCTGCTGATGGTGAGTGCCGCCTCGCGCTCGCCGGAAGCGGAGGGGGTGAAGGTGACCTCGAAGGTGGTGGCCGCGCCTGGCGCGAGAGTGGTGGTGCTCAGCGTTACGGGCACGAAGTCTGCCGCGTGCGTTCCGCTCGTCGCCACCGCCAAACCGGAGAGATTGTCCGTGCCGGTGTTGCGCAGGGTATAGGTGAGGGTGCGGGGCTGACCGACCAAGACAGCACCGAAATCGCTGCTCGACACGCCGTTTTCCAAGGGAGTCGCCTCCGGCTGTTCGACCGCGATGCGGCCGTGCGCGAAGGGCGGGTACTGGCTGATGCGGATTTCGTCCATGAGGTGCTCCACGGGCTCCAGCGTCCCGGCTGTGCCGTTGGCACTGCCGATGCGCACACGTCCGATCGACTCGAAATCAACCGTGGTGGTGAAGGACTGGCCGCCGACCGGGACGTTGGCGCTCTCGGGCTGGCTCAGATCCGGGTTGACCCAAAAAGTCACTTGATCCAGACCGTCCGGGTTTCCGGCGGAGGGCTCGACCAATTCGAGTTTCATCACCAGCAAGGATAGATTCGAGGACGCAACGCTACTGGAGAGGGTGTTGGTGGGCTCCCCAGCCGAGGCATGTTCCGGAGGAAAGACCTCGCCGGACTGCACTCGATTGACGGTCCAAACCGAATAGCCCGTTGCTTTGCCGAGCAGGCATTTTTCAACGTTGTCCGGGGTTATCAAAGCCAGCCCGACATAGCGGTCGCTGGTGTTGGTCTGTTGTATCAGGACACTAATGTAGTGGGTGCCGGTTCCCAACGGGGTTTCAAAGTTGCGAAAGGTCCGGATGGATTGATTGTTGCTCCCATTGCGCAGGCTCTGCATCTTGCCGCCAGTGGGAGCGGGGGTGAGAGTAGGGTAGGTCAGAGAGCCCGTGACCGCAGTCAAGGAGCCGCTGCCGACGGTGCCGTGCCAGGCGTTCGACCAGCCCGTGCCGCCGGTTTGCCCGCTGATGGCGGTGGCAGGCGAGTAGTCGAAACCCTCGTAGACATCCGCCGCGTGCGTCTGACTGGCGGGCATCAACCCTGCGCAGAGTGCCAGGGTCAGGGTTCCAACAAGGTTTCTCACCGAGAACCGCTGACGCCTCGCGTCAGGAAGAGGGCAAAGGGATTTCATGGCTGAGGGGGCGTTTGGATTGATCCTGCACGGGGGAGCGTGGGGAAACGGCAATGAAACCAGATTGTCACTTGAGGATCAATACCAAACGCATGCCAATTTGACCGGACATGCCGAATCTGAGCCAGTGCCGCATGTCGGCGGGGATTCGCCGGGGAGCTTCCGACGCTTGACGGGTCCGGGAGTCTTCCATCGTTGATGGAGAAGGAATGCCGAGCGTTGCGTGCTGGGAAGGCACGGTCCCGGGCGGCCTGTTTGGCCAATCGGCTGTCCTGAGGCTCCGATGGGGTGCGGAGAGCGGAACCCTTGAGGAATGCGCTACCTTTCCACCTCCACGACGACGCGGAACCCGTAGTCGTCGTCGCGTCGGCCGCGTTCGTCGTAGTCGCGCAGATCGGTGCGCAGGTCGCTCTCGGCGAAGTTGCCCCACGAGGCGCCTCGCAAAATCTTGAAGGGGCGACCTTGCCCGTCCTTCGTCTCGCGCAGCATGGGATTTGCGGAGAGGAGATCGGGCGGGTTCAAGGCCGGGACGTAGTCGTCGGCGAGCCATTCCCAGACGTTGCCGCCAAGGTCGAAGAAGCCGTGGCGGTTCGCCGCGTGACTGCCGACGCGTGTGGTGCGGGCGGCTCCGTCGTCGTAGCCGCCGCCGAGGACCGATTTCCTCCAATCGCCCGGGAGGCCGCGGATGGCGCTGAGATCCCAATAGTTGCCGGCGCGTGCGGGAGCGGGCCACGCATCGCCCCAGGGGAATCTCGTTCCGCCGGCGGCGGCGCTCCATTCTCCGTCGCTGGGGAGGCGGTAGGTCCGTCCCTCCTTCTCCGAGAGCCAGCGGCAGAAGGCGTCGGCTTCCTCCCACGAGACGCAGACGGCGGGGTGGTCCTCATCCTGGTCGAAACCCGGCTTCTCCCATCCTGCGCCGGCGCGGTAGGTCCATTCGGTGGTGAAGCCACCTCCCGGTTTCTCCTTCACCCCGAAGAGGTGGGCTCCGCCGGTCTGGACGTCGTCGGTGGCCTCGGCGAAGGCGCGGAAGTCGCGCACCCGCGTCTCGGTGCGGGCCATGAGCACGCCTGGCTTCCCGGGGACGGGGACGAACTGGAGTCCGAGGTGGTTCGTCCAGGGGCGCTCCGCCGTCGCCTCTTCGGGGCGGGCGGACCGGCCGGGGACGAGGCCGTCCTTCCCGACGAAGCGGAAGTCTCCGTAGAACTTGCTGTTGAACCAGGGCTCCTGCGTTCCGCCGGTACGGCTCGCGACCTCGCCGCCGACGGCCTTGAAGACTTCCTCGAAGGCCTTGTCCGGCGTGGGCAGGTGACGCAGGAGCGCCTCGGTGTAGGGGCTGTTGGCACCGTCTCCATCCTCGGCCACGTCGCCCGGAGAGGTGGCGAAGGCGATGAACATGCCTTTCGGCGCCCCGCCGGGCACGGCGAGTCCGGCGGAGTTCGCGCTGCGGCTCCCGCGCCAGGATCGGGAGAAGGGATCGTCGCGGCAGCAGTCGAGGACGAGCAGGTTCAGCCCCGCCCCCGCCGATTCGAGTCCCTGCATGAGAGTGTCCATCGCGAGGGTCTCGTCCGGCACTTCGTAGTCCCGGGCCATCGCCGCATCGACAGGGACGAGGTAGTTGCGCCCGCCGATCTGGACACCGTGTCCGGCGAAGTAGACGAGGGCGACGCTGCCGGGATCGGGGGCGGACGGAAGCGAGGTGACGAAGTCGCGGAAGGCGCCCTTCATCGTCTTCAGATCCGCATCGGTGCGGAGGACGACGGAGAAGCCGAGCCGGTCCAGCAATTCCGCCACCGCCGTGGCATCGTTGACCGGGTTGGCGAGGGGACGGGCATGCGCGTAGGCATTGTTGCCGAGGACGAGCGCACGTCGCGTTTCCGCGGCGCCTTCGACGACGGGGAGAAGGCAGAGGCCAAGGAGAAGAGGTCGGAGGCTCGGGCTCATCGGAGGATAGGACGAACCATTCCGCCGGGATTTGCCCGATTTTTCCGATGGATTCTCTCTCCTCCGCTTGGAAGGAAGGCATGCCCGCAAAAGGCTCAGCCTTTCCCGCCGGAAAGCGTGGCCTTGGCCTCGGCGAAGGTCTTCTTCAGCTTCGCGTAGCCTTTCGCTTCGTAGCCGGCCTCCTTCACCGCCTTGGCGACGGCTTCCTCGCCGGGACCTTCGGCGGTCTTGGTGGAGACGAGGGCGGTCTTGGTCTTGGGATCGACGTAGACCTCGGTCACCTGGTCTAGCTTCTTCAGCTCTTCGCTGACGGACATGGCGCAGCCGGCGCACTTCATCCCCGGCACCTTCACCTCGAAGGCGGCACCGCCTTCGTCGGCACGAAGCGAGGGAAGGACAAGGAGGGAGAGGGCGGCGAGAGCGAGAGGGGCGATGGATTTCATGGAGGGTTCGTCGTTTCGGATTCGTGGAACTGTAACGGAGGCGCGGGGCGCTGCAAGTGTCCGCAAAGACGGACCTCACCTCGCCGGGGCGAGGGAAAATCCGCCCTCGGCGCGGAGGTGGCGGTCCCACGCCGTTTCGAGAAAGCGCCGCCGGGAAAGCGATTCGGCGGAGCGGGGGAGACGCAGGATCTCGGGGACGGGGATGGCCTCGGGGATCTCCAGCTCGGCGGGCGGGGCCGGAGGACTGTCGAGTTCGCCGCTGCGGTAGCGGGCGAGGGCGGCGTTGAAGGCGTCGGCGCTCGCGTTGTAGCTCTGGAGCCGGGCATCGAAGGCCTTGGCTTGGGCCGTGACGGTTTGGCGATGGGTTTCGTAGGCCGTCTCGAAACGGTTCAGATAGCGTTCGCGATCCCATTCGAAGTGGACGAAGTCGAAGAGGTAGCGCCGCAGCGCGTCGGTCTGGCCGGTGTCGGAGAGATGGGCCAGCAAGGCCATGGAGGAGACGTAGCGACGCACCACCGCGGTGCCGTCGTCGGGAAGGGGCGGCCGGAGGGCGGGGAGTCCGGCGGAATCGGTCTCTTGGGCCGGCTTGGACAGGGATCCGGTGTCGGCGTTTTCCGTATCGGCGTCGTCGTCCTTCTTCCGGTCCGAGACGAGGGCGATCCGGAACGGCTCGACACGGGGCAGCAGGAGCGCCTTTTCCTCCGGTTCGGCCTCCCCCATGAACGCGCGGTGCCCCAGCGCGACGATCTCCGCGGGACTGTGGAGAGGGAAGCGCGAGGCGCTGCCGCCGAATTTTTTCGCGGCGAGATCGGCCATGCCTTCCCGGTGCCGGGAGAGATCGAGCCGGCCGTCCTTGTAGGGGATGGCGGCGACGAGGTCCGCGAAGCCTTCGACGAACCACATCGGGGCGTGGGCGAGCCACTGGTGGGTGAGGGCATGGGTGGTCTCGTGGATGAGGGTGCGCGGATCGAAATCGCGCGACTTGCGCCAGCCCTTGCCCCCCTCGGCGAGACCGAGGGAGGAGAGAGGGACGAGCATGACGCGGTCCTTGATGAGATAGACGCCCGCCGCGTCGGGGCTGCCGCCGGCGGCGTGGTAGTCGGCGTCCCGGGAGAAGAGCTTCACGGGAAATTTCCCTCCCTCCGGATTCGCGAGGGAGAGGGCGAGGGGATGGGAAAGGACGGCGAGGTAGGTCGCCTCGAAGAGGCGGGAGAAGTCCTTCACCACCTCCTGGGAGAGGACGGCGTCGCATTCGAAGCGGAAGTTCCGCGTCTCGTGGACTCTGCCTTCCTTGGCGAAGGCCCCGTCGAAGAGGTCGGCCTCGACGAGGCCGGTCACGGAGCGGCTGGGTTCGTAGCCGAGGTTGAAATACTCCGAGACGGCCTCCCATTCGCGGATGAAGCGGCGGTCGTCCTCGACGAGGCGGTCGATCGGAACCGTGGCGACGGTTCCGTTCTCGAGCGCGAAGGAGCCTTGTCCGTCCCGTGCCGCGAGGAGCTTCGCCCGCAGCGTGCGCCCGTCGGCCGAGGTCCAGGTGCGGCGGGGATTCCAGTCGAGGAGGGGGTCTCCGGTCTTGAGGAAGGTGAGTTCCTCGACGCCTTGGAACGGCCCTTTGAAGGCGGAGACCTCCTCGCCATGGACGGCGAGAGGGAGGGTCGCGCAGGCAAGCAGGAGCGCCGAGGGGAGGAGCGGCCTCGTCATGTCCCGAAGAATAACCGAAGCGAGGGCGTGGCCGCAAGCCCGGAATGAACTTCCTCATCCTCGCCCGTCTCGGAAAAATCGCTTTCCCCCGTGGGGGATTTCGCTTTCCCTGTCGGGCGGCTCGTTTCAGGAGGAGAGCGGCACGAGAGTTGCGTCGTCACCATCCGCAACACACGATCAGGCGGCGCTCAGGCCGCCGAGCAAGCACCACATGAAGCACGATCTGGAAGAACGCATCGGATTCGACGGAGCGCAGCCCGACGCCGGCCCCCGCGAGGACGCCCGCTCGCGGGACTATCTGAATCTGAAGTTCGCCGCCCGCGGCCTGCCCATCGTCGGCGACGAGGCGGATTTCCCCTTCCTCGAGATGGGGCGCTCGCTGATCCTCAATTTCCAGGAGCGCCTCCGCCTGCTGAAGAGCCATCGGGCCCCCATCGACCGGCACCTCCTCGCGTGGCTCGACCGCCATCTCGCGGACACGGGCGTCTTCGCGGAGGGCGAGGCGAAGCTGCCCGACCCGCTCACGCTCGAGCGGCACGGTCTCGCCCGCTTCCTCTCCCTGCCGCACGGGGAGGACCGCTTCGAATCGTCCATCGTCTCCAGCTACCGCACCTGGCAGGGCGTCTGCCACAATCCGGCCAAGGACCGGCGCACGACCAAGGGGGTCTTCCATGTCGCCGAAGGGGGGCTGCCCATCGCGGCGGACAAGCTGGCGGTGCCGAAGGGGACCTTCGCCCATCTCCTCAAGGCGGCGTTGAATCCGCCCGACGAGCTTCTCACCCTGCCCTACACGAGTCGGGAGGCGGAGCCGATCAAGGCCTTCGTCTCGCTCCTCCTCCGCCCCCTCGTCTGCCCCGAGGTGCCCGGCTTCACGAAGGAGAAGACGATGGAGATCCGCTTCTTCGCGCCCGGCAACCTCGTCAGCAACCTCGACTTCGTCGAATCGATCTTCGGAAACGCCGGCGATCCCTTCCTGCCGGAGAACGACGCCCGCCTCGACGTCGAGCACTGGACCGGCCACACCGGCTGCGTCATCCTCGCCCCTCATCTCGTGACGTTGCGGAAAAAGGATGTCGGCCTGCCCCACGTCTCCGAGGCGACCGAGCGTCAGAGGCGCCATGGGATGTGCTGGAGCGACGAGGGCGAACTCTACAACGACGGCTCCGCCTTCAAGATCACGGCACGGAACGCCGAGGGGGTGGTGGTGACGCTGATCGCCGACAACTACTACGGCTACTGCAAGAAGGAGGTGAAGACGCAGATCAGCTTCGCAGCGAATCTCTACGG
The DNA here is from genome assembly GCA_037190325.1 of Verrucomicrobiales bacterium. GTDB lineage: Bacteria > Verrucomicrobiota > Verrucomicrobiia > Verrucomicrobiales > DEV007 > Arctic95D-9. Next base: position 226,326 of record JBBCIU010000002.1, read on the forward strand.
CCTCGTCGAGGAGGAGCACGCCGGGGGCGCGCTCGTCTTTCCCAGCTTCGACCATGGGGAGGACTTCCGCCTCGACCCGAACCGCCGCGACGCGAACCACACCTTCGGCGAGCTCGTGGAGCTCCTCGACGGGCACATCGACCTCCAGCCCGAGGGACACGCCGTCGACCGCCAGCATGCCGACATCCTCTATGTGCCCGAAGACGCCGACTTCGACCTCACGACCCAGTCCGTCACCTGGGTCCGCGGAGGGGAGCAACGCGGCGTACCGCTGCGTCCCGGCCGCACCTACGTGCTGCCCTCGGGCTACAAGCTGGAGATGCGCAAGCCCTCGACCGGCCAGCGCTGGCGCCTGATCGGGACGAATGCCGAAGGGACCTTCTGCCACAAGCCCTGCACCGTCTCCGGCGGGGGCAAGTCCGAGATCTCCAAATCCCTCGCCGACGCGATGGAGGGCGGGCCGGTCATCATGCCCAAGTTCGAGACCGACATGGGCCTCGTCGAGAAGCTGCTCGCCCGCGACTACGGCGACCGGGCGAAGAATCCGCGCGTCCCCGGGGCGAAGAGCCGCGCCATCCTCGATCCGACCCGCTCGCTCGGTTCGGTCATGCGCCTCTTCTCTCCCAGCGACGAGTTCACCGACGAATACAACGCCTTCATCGCCGGGATCCCGCGCTCGGTGAAGGACTTCATCTTCACCCTGAAGCGCTACTGGAAGCCCGACTGGGGCACGGACTGGCGCAGCCGCTTCCGCGTGGACAAGGTCAACGGCGAGCAGGGCTCCATCCTCAAATACCGCCTCGCCACCATCGTCACCAGCTACCTCCGCGTCGGCTTCGAGCAGGATGGATCGTGGCGCATGTTCAGCCTGCGCAAGGACTTCGCCCCCGCGACGAAGCTCCAGCGCGAGGACGACATCACCGCCTCCATCACCGTGCCGGCGGCGCGCCTCGACCGCTCCCTGATGCACCCCGAGGTCGATTTCCCGAGCTACAAGTTCGCGCAGAACTGCGAGTACCGCCTCTTCCAGCGGCCCGACGACGCCATCCACCGTGGCTACGACAAGCAGACCGAGCTCGACTTCTCCCGCGGCGGCAACTTCTTCTCCAACTATGAGCCGAAGACCCGCCCCGAGATGCGGGCCATCGTCGAGGACGCGATCCGCTTTGACTACTTCACCGCGCCGCTGAAGAAGACGCTCTCCGACTTCGCCGCGGCGGAGGGGAGCCCGTCCTACGCCATCAGCTCGGCCCATCCGCGCCTCGTCGACGGCTCGCCGAGCGAGAATCCGCGCTACCTCCAGAACCGCCCCGACCTCGAGAACCCCCGCGCCGAATACCTCGGCGAGATCGGGGCGAGGCTCTACCGGCGCATTCCCTCCGGCCAGCCCGTCCTCAGCCCCGTCCACGCCGTGCTGCCCGGACGCCGCAACAATCCGTCCGACCACGCCGCGAAGATCGGCGCCCTCGCGCCCTTCGGTCCCATCCACTACCAGGAGCTGCCCGAGCTCTTCATGGACTTCATCGCCAGCCTCACCGGCAAGTCGCCCTCGACCACGGGAGCCGGTTCCGAGGGAGCCCTGACCAAGGGGCCCTTCAACGCCCTCCTTCCCGTCGTCGATCTGAACGCCGCCCTCCTCGGCTACATCCTCAGCGGCTACGAGGGCTTCAGCACGGCGGCGGGCTACGTCGGGCCGAAGTTCAAGGTGGCCCACGACGTCAGCCTCCTCGTGCCCGAGGTCTGGAGCCGCATGTTCCTCCACGAGCGGAAGCCGTCCTACCTCATCGCCGAGGGCTACCTCGAGCGCATCGACGACTTCGAGGAGAACGGCGAGCCCATCCCCGCGAGCCGGCTCGGCTACCGCATCACCCAGAAGTTCGTCGAGACCTTCTTCGGCCGCGTCTTCGCCGAGCCGCGCAGCGTCTTCACCGAGGAGATGCTGCGGCCCGAGCTGCAGGGGCGCGAGGACTACCTCGAGGCCATCCGCAACATCTCGGAGACCCAGCGGAGCGTGGCCCTCGCCTACTTCGACGACGGCGGCATCGAGGCGGCCATTCCTCCCTTGAAGGCCCTCCTCCACCTCATGGCCTACGGGCAGTTCGAGGGGCGGAGCATCCACGATCCCGAGATCCGCAGCCTCTTCGACCGCGACGCTGTGCTCGCCAGCGACTGGTACCGCGAGCGGCTCGTCGCCAAGAAGGATCTCCGGGTGCGCACCATCCGCAGCCATGTCGCCGATCTGGAGGACTTCCTCGAGCGCAAGCACTACGAGAAGGAGGCGGAGCGCCTCCGGCTCGCGGACCGGCTCGCGCAGACAAGGGAGGCCCTCGCCCACCTCGAGGGAGATCCCGAGGCCTACATCCGGAGCATCGTCGGCACTATCGGACTCGATCCGTCCCTGTATGGCTGAGGCCAAATCCGAGAAGAGTGGGACGAACCGTCGCCGGTGAGCCGTTGCGTCGGAAGGGCGCGGCGGCGCTGGAGGGGCACGCTCCCGCGTGCCCGCCGAAACATCCGGGCAGGTCCGACACGGGCACGCGGGAGCGTACCCCTCCAAGGCCTGGCGCCCGTCGAATGCCGAATCCGGTTCGGGGGCCGCTCCGGGATCATCCAGATCGTTTCTGGATTTCGGTTGAGGCGGACGGGTGGGGGACTGTTCGTTTGAAAGCGGTTCGGCGGCGGGGGAACCGTCGCCGGGGCGTCCTTCCGCCGGTCGCAGGCGCGTATTGCGGAAGGTTCCTCGCAAAACCCCCGGTTTCCCGTTTGCCAAGCCGCACGCCTGATGCAAGGGGTGGAAAATTTTACCTTCGACCCTAGAATGCCCCGCGACACTTCGATAAGGAAGATCCTCTTGATCGGCTCCGGTCCCATCGTGATCGGCCAAGGATGCGAGTTCGACTATTCCGGGGTGCAGGCTTGCAAGGCCCTCAAGGAGGAGGGCTACGAGGTCGTCCTGGTGAACTCGAATCCGGCCACGATCATGACCGATCCGGAGTTCGCCGACCGCACCTACGTCGAGCCCATCACTCCCGAGATCGTCGAAAAGATCATCGCCAAGGAGCGGCCCGACGTCCTCCTGCCCACCCTCGGCGGCCAGACCGCGCTGAACACGGCGATGGAGCTCCATCGCCGCGGCGTCCTCGAGAGGCACGGCGTGCGCATGATCGGCGCGAAGCCCGAGGCCATCGAGAAGGGCGAGGACCGCCTCGCCTTCAAGGAGGCGATGCTCAAGATCGGCCTCGACATGCCCCAGTCGGGCGTGGCCCACACGATGGAGGCCGCCCACCAGATCCGCGAGGAGATCGGCACCTTCCCCCTCATCATCCGCCCCGCCTACACCCTCGGCGGCACCGGCGGCGGCATCGCCTACAACCGCGAGGAGTTCGAGACCATCGTCGCCCGCGGCCTCGACCTCTCGCCCGTGACCGAAGTCCTCATCGAGGAATCGCTCCTCGGTTGGAAGGAGTACGAGATGGAGGTGATGCGCGACAAGGCCGACAACTGCGTCATCATCTGCTCGATCGAGAACCTCGATCCCATGGGCGTGCATACGGGCGACTCCATCACCGTGGCCCCGGCCCAGACCCTGACCGACCGCGAATACCAGGTGATGCGGGACGCCTCCTTCGCCGTCATCCGCGAGATCGGCGTCGAGACGGGCGGGTCGAACATCCAGTTCTCCGTCAATCCCGACACGGGCCGCATGATCGTGATCGAGATGAATCCGCGCGTCAGCCGCAGTTCGGCGCTGGCCTCGAAGGCGACCGGCTTCCCCATCGCCAAGATCGCGGCCAAGCTCGCCGTCGGCTACACCCTCGACGAGCTGCGCAACGACATCACCCGCGAGACCCCCGCGAGCTTCGAGCCGACCATCGACTACGTCGTGACGAAGGTGCCGCGCTTCACCTTCGAGAAGTTCCCCGGTGCCGACGAGACGCTGACCACGCAGATGAAGTCCGTCGGCGAGGCCATGGCCATCGGCCGGACCTTCAAGGAGAGCTTGCAGAAGGCGCTGCGGAGCCTGGAGATCAAGCGCTTCGGCCTGATCGGCGACGGAGCCGACCAGGCGATCGACGACGAGGCGCTGACGACCAAGCTCAGCGTGCCGAATGCGGAGCGCATTTTCTGGCTCGGTCAGGCCTTTGCGAAGGGATGGGAGGTGGAGCGGGTCTTCGAGCTGACGAAGATCGACCGGTGGTTCCTGCGGCAGATCGAGGAGATTGTCAGGGAGCGGAAAAGTCTCGCCGTCGCCGATATGCGGCGGGCGAAACGCCTCGGCTTTTCAGATCGCCAACTCGCCCTTGCGAAGAGCGTGAACGAATCCGCCGCCCGAAAGGAACGGAAGGATCAAGGCATCGCTCCCACCTACCGCCTCGTCGACACCTGCGCCGCCGAATTCGAGGCCTTCACGCCCTACTACTACTCGACCTACGGCATCGAGGACGAGGTCCGCGACAGCGACAAGAAGAAGGTCATCATCCTCGGCGGCGGGCCGAACCGCATCGGCCAGGGGATCGAGTTCGACTACTGCTGCGTCCACGCCAGCTTCGCCCTGCGCGAGCTCGGCTACGAGACCATCATGGTCAACTCCAACCCCGAGACGGTCTCCACCGACTACGACACCTCGGACAAGCTCTACTTCGAGCCCCTCACCCTCGAGGACGTGCTGAACATCTACGAGCGCGAGAACCACGACGACCAGGTCCTCGGCGTCATCGTCCAGTTCGGCGGCCAGACGCCGCTCAATCTCGCCAAGGGCCTCGAGGAGAACGGCGTCCGCATCATCGGCACCTCGCCGAAGAGCATCGAGCTGGCCGAGGACCGCAAGTACTTCGCCGCCCTCCTCGACGAGCTCGGCCTCGACCAGGCTCCCAGCGGCACCGCCACCTCGCTCGAGGAGGCCCTCGAGATCACGAAGCGCATCGGCTACCCGAGCCTCGTCCGCCCCAGCTTCGTCCTCGGCGGACGCGCCATGCAGATCGTCTACAGCGACGAGGAACTCACCCACTACATGCGCAACGCGGTCGAGGCCACGCCCGACCGGCCCGTGCTCGTCGACCGCTTCCTCGAGGACGCCACCGAGGTGGACGTCGACTGCATCAGCGACGGCGAGGCCACCGTGATCGGGGCGATCATGGAGCACATCGAGGAGGCCGGCATCCACAGCGGCGACAGCGCCTGCGTCATCCCGCCCTTCAGCCTCTCCGCCGCGATGCAGGACCGCATCCGCGACGCCGCCAAGAAGCTCGCCAAGGCCCTCAACGTGCGCGGGCTCATGAACATGCAGCTCGCGGTGAAGGGCGACGACCTCTACGTCATCGAGGTCAACCCCCGCGCCAGCCGCACCGCGCCCTTCGTGAGCAAGGCCATCGGCGTGCCCCTGCCGAAGCTCGCGGCCAAGATCATGGCCGGGAAGACGCTGAAGGAGCTCGGCTTCACCGAGGAGGTCGTTCCCTCGCACTACAGCGTGAAGGAGGCCGTCTTCCCCTTCAGCAAGTTCCCCGGTGTGGACATCATCCTCGGTCCCGAGATGAAGAGCACCGGCGAGGTCATGGGCATCGACCCCGACCTCGGCCTCGCCTTCGCCAAGAGCCAGATGGCGTCGGGCGGTTCGCTGCCGACGGGTGGAAACGTCTTCATCAGCGTGAAGGAGGCCGACCGCGCCAACGTCGAGCGCCTTGCCAGGGGCTACCACGAACTGGGCTTTTCGATCTATGCGACCGAGGGCACCGGCGGCGTCATCCGGGCCGCGGGCATTCCCGCCGACATCCTGCCCAAGCTCGCGAGCGGACAGCGCCCCAACGTCATCGACATGATGAAGAACGGCGAGATGGCTCTCGTCATCAACACCCCCAGTGGAAAGAATCCCCGTGTCGACGAAGTCAAGATCCGCACCGCCGCGATGCAGTGCCGCATCCCCATCATGACGACCCTGCGCGGGGCCGGGGCGGCCCTCAAGGCGATCCGCTCGCTCCAGGCGAGCGAAGTCGAGGTGCGGCCGCTGCAGGAGTATCAGGCGTGAGGCGTTCCGGCGAAGGCATCCGGCATCGTCGGCGAGGCCCGACTCCGTCCCTTGCCCGCGTCCATTTCCCCCGTATCTTCCGCGTTCCATGCATTCCTTCCATTATCAGAACGGCACGCTCCACTGCGAAGGCGTCGATCTCGAGGCGCTCGCCGCCGAGCACGGCACACCCCTCTACGTCTACAGCGCGGGCACGATCCTCGACCACTACCGCCGCCTTTCCGGGGCCATGGCCGAGCTCGACTGCCTCGTCTGCTACGCGACCAAGGCGAATTCGAACCTGGCCGTGCTGAATCTCCTCGCGAAGGAAGGCGCGGGCTTCGACATCGTCTCGGGCGGCGAGCTCTTCCGCGTCGGGAAAGCGGGCGGCGATCCCGGCAAATGCACCTTCGCCGGCGTCGGCAAGACCCGTGCCGAGATCGAGGCCGGCCTGCGGCAGGGGATCTATTCCTTCAATGTCGAAAGCGAGGCCGAGGCCGCCTTCATCAGCCAGGTCGCCGGAGAGCTCGGACGGGTCGCCCCCATCGCCCTGCGGGTGAATCCGAACGTCGATGCGAAGACCCACAAGTACATCTCCACCGGCAAGAGCGAGAACAAGTTCGGCATCGACTTCGCCGTGATCCGCGAGGCCTACGCCCGCGCCGCCGCGCTGCCGAACGTGAGGGTGCGGGGGCTCCAGATGCACATCGGCTCGCAGCTCACCTCGGTGGAGCCCTTCGTCGAGGCGGTTGAAAAGGTGCTGCCCCTCGTCGAGGAACTGAAGGCCCTCTACGGCATCGAGTTCTTCAGCATCGGCGGCGGCATCGGCATCGTCTACCGCGACAGCCTCGCCAGCGGCGGGCCGGACTGGTGGGTGGACAAGGACGAGAAACCGCTCACGGTCGAGGAATACGCGGGACGTCTCGTCCCTCTGCTGAAGCCGCTCGGTCTGCGCATCGTCCTCGAGCCGGGCCGCTTCATGGTCGGCAATGCCGGGGTCCTCCTCACCGAAGTGCTCTACGAGAAGCGCGGCACGGCGAAGACCTTCAAGATCGTCGATGCGGCGATGAACGACCTCATCCGCCCCGCGCTCTACGAGGGCCACCACGAAATCGCTCCCTTGCGGGAACCCGCCGCCGGCGAGACCGAGGTCGTCGACATCGTCGGGCCCGTCTGCGAGAGCGGCGACTTCTTCGCCCAGAACCGCGAAGTCCCCGTTCTGAAGACCGGCGACCGCATCGCGCTCCTCAGCGCCGGAGCCTATGGCTTCGTGATGGCGTCGAACTACAACTCGCGCCCTCTCCCGGCCGAGATTCTCGTTTCGGGGGAGAAGGCGACGGTGGTGCGGAAACGGCAGACGCTGGACGATCTGATCGAGGGCGAAACCTTGGGCTGATCCCAGCCCCGTCGGCTCGGCGGGAAGCGGGCGCGACGGGACCCTTCTCGGGCGAATCGTATCGGACCCGATCCCGCTTCCGCATGATCCTCTCCGAAACCCACCGCAGCCAGTTCGAACGCGACGGTTTCTGCGTGTTCGACCGGGTCATCCCGGACGAGGATCTCGCGGCGCTCGACGAGTCCTGTCAGAGCTATCTGGACGAGCACACCGTCCTGATGGAGCGGGTCCAAGCGGAGGTCCTCGGACTCTCCCACAAGGACCGCCGCTACTTCCTCCCCTCCTGGCACGATCCATCCAGTGCGACGGGGCGCTTCCTCTTCGGCGGGATGATGGCGGAGATCGTGGGCGGGCTGCTCGGTGGCGACGCCTTCCTCTTCCTCGAGCTCTTCGTCGTCAAGGCGAGCCGCACCGGGATGCCCTTCGGATGGCATCAGGATTCGGGCTACCTTCTCGGGATTCCCCACGAGCCCTACGTGAGCCTGTGGTGCGCTCTCGACGACGCCACGGCGGAGAACGGCGCGCTCCGTGTGCTGCCCTGGTCGTCTCTTGGCTCCCGCGAGATCCTGCCGCATCGCAAGGACAAGGCGAGCGGCGATCTCGTCGGCTACGAGGGGGACGATTCCGGAATCGTCGTACCGGTGTCGCGCGGCGGCATCGTGGCGCTTTCCAGTGCGCTCTTCCACCGCAGCGGCCCCAACACCACCGGGCATCCCCGCCGCGCCTTCCTTGCTTCCTATTCCAGTCATCCGATCGCCAATCCCCAGGGCGGGCTCTGGAACCGTGCCGTCCCCTTTCTGCGGAACGGCGTGCGCGTCGAACCGGCCTGAGCGGTCTCTCACCACCCCGCCAGGGCCATGGCCGCGAAGGCCGCGAAAACGACCACCGCGACGATCCACCAGAAGCGCTCCTTCGGACTCATCCGGGCGAACCAGCTCCATCGCTCCCCCGAAGAGTCGCCGAACTCTCGGCGGACGAAGTCGTCGTAGTCGAAATCGTCCTCGCCGAGGTCGAGTCCGTCATAGGTTTCGGAGGCGCTCCAGCCGCTTCCGTCCCGGTGCGCTCCGCAGGCGCAGGAGCGGGCGTTGGGCGAGAGAGCCGTTCCACAGGAGGGGCAACGGAAGTCGGCCGGGGTCCGTTTCATCACCTCCAAGGTAGGCGATCCTCGGGGATTTGGCGAGAGCCAAGGGGCAAGGCGCCTTACTCCTCCACCCCGGCGAAGCGCTCCTTGCCCTCCTTCCAGCGTTGGAAGATCTGCTTGGCTTTCTCCTGCTGCGCCTTCGTTAGGATCGGAAGCACCTTGGAAAGGGCTTGGCCGGTGAGGGCGACATCCTCCTTCACATAGGCTTTTCGCCTCTCGTGACGTTCGTCGAGGGCGGCGTGGATGAGCGGGCGCGCCCGTTCCAGCTGCCCTTTGTCGAGGGCGAGCTGCTTGGAGAAATAGTCGGTGACGAACTCCTTGGACTCCTCGTCGCGCCATCCTTCGCTGAGGGGGACGATCCTGGCGAAGAAGAGGAAGAGGGCCACGGCTCCGCAGAGAAAGCCCGATCCGAAGACGGCGAGAAGGCCGCAGCCTGCCTTGAGTTTCGTTTTTCGTTGCATGCGTAGCGCTGGTCAGATGCCGAAGGGGAGCAAGCCTGCCCAATGCGCCACGAGACCGCCGAGGCCCTCGGGGAGCGAGTGGCGGTGGTTCAGGGCAAGGAAGGCAAAGACGGCGAGGACGGGAGGAAGGAAGATCGCGGAGAACCGCAAGGAGAGGGAGGCGAAGCATTCGGCGAATCCCGGCACGGGGAGGTTGGGGGCGAGGGCGGCGCGCAGGCGGGTCTCGAATCCGAAGTCGGAAGGCCCCCCTCCTTCGGAGAAGGGGCGATGGAGGCGCGCGTCGGCGAGGACGCGATCGAAGGAAGGGAGAGTGTCGTCGGAGTTCATGGGTCGAGTCCGAGCTCGTGATGGAGGTCCCGCATTTTTTTTCGAGCGCGGTGGGCCCTCACTTTTACATTCGCCTCGCTCCAGCCGGTTAGGGAAGCGGTTTCTCGCACGCTGCGCTCCTCGAGATCGAGCAGAGTGACGACGAGACGGTCCTTCGGGTCGAGGCGTTCGAGGAGGAGCCGCACCGTCTCCCATGCTTCGCGGCGGGCGCGGGCGCGTTCGTTTTCCGGGTCGATGTCCTCGTGCCGCTCCGTTGGATCGACGAGCGTTTCCCGTTCCCGACGTCGGCGTTGGGCGCGGAGGAAGTCGTAGCAGCCCCGCACCGTCACGGTCATCACCCAATGCCCGAAGGGGGCGTTGCCGCGGTACCCGGGCAATCCTCTCCAGAGCTTCACGAGGAGGTCTTGGACGAGATCCTCCAGTTCGGGCCGGGAGCGGGCGAAGCGCGAGGCCGTCGCCCAGATGCGCGGACGATAGGCGACGGCGAGGCGGACGAACGCGTCTTCGTCCCCCTTTGCGGCCCGGGCCACCCATTCGGATTCTGGCATCTCCCTCTCCACCGTCGGCGTCGCCCGCGTTGTATCGAAAAAAAACATGGCGAGCAAGTGGCTCCCGGAGGAAAGAGACGAGACGGGGCGGTTTCCGGTTACAGGCTCCGCATCGATTGCGTCCTTGCCCTCTTCCTCTTATCCTGCCTAGTTTCCTTTCGGAGGAAATCGAGAAGGCGCGGCTGGAGGCTGGTTGCGCGAACCTCGTCAGGACCGCCGCCTGAGCCAAGCGACCGAATTGCGATGTCCGAAAAGATCCAAGCTGCCAACGAAGACGACCTGAAACGGCTGCGCCATATGCTGCGCAAGGTCGCGGGCCGGGACTTGGAGAGGGTGAAGCGCGATCTCGGAACGAAGACCGAAGCGCGGGTCCTCGACCTCGCCTGCGGCGACTGCCGCGAGGCGGAGGTGCTTTCCGATTTCGCCGCCGAGCTCAAGGGCGGCGAGGCGGCGTCGGCCAAGCTGACCGGCATCGACGTGCGCGCCCGGGAGATCGCCGACGCGGCCAGGAAGTTCGGAAAACGGCGCGGCCCCGAAAACGGGCGAGGACGGCGCGAGTTCGACTTCCTCGTCGGCGATGCGACGAAGCTCCGCGACCACGCGGAGCTGGGCGAGGATTTCGATCTCGTCTTCCTCCGCCACCAGAACTACTGGAACGGCGCGCGCGACTGGGAGGAGATCTTCGACCACGCCCTCTCCAAGCTCGGCGAGGAGGGGCGTCTCGTCATCACCAGCTACTTCGACAAGGAGCACGCCCTCGCCCTCGAGGCGATCCAGCGCCTCGGCGGCGAGCTGATCCGCAGCGAATTCAACGAGGAGACGAGAGCGCTCGCCACGCCGGGCAAGTCGATGGACCGCCACGTCGCGATCTTCCGGAGGAAGTGAGGCGGGGGGGTGCGAAGGGGAGTGCCCGCGCTCCTCATCCCAAGGCATATCTCGACTTCCAACTGTCGGGAATCGCAAGCCGCAGGCCATAGAGATAGCGGATCAGTTGACCTTGGTGGGCCGCCTCGTGCTCCAGCAGATCGACGATCAGCCGGTTCTGGACCTCCGTGAAGGTAGCGATCGCGCTCAGGACCTCCGACACGCCCTCCGCCGAACGGCGAAGCGCGTCGGCCACCGGCGCCGTCCTGGTGACCGAGTCCAGCGAGCAGGAGAACCCCGACCATTCGTTCGCCTCGATCGCCGCCGTGTAGCTTTCCCGGGCGCCGACCACGCACCACAATTGCAATCCCACCGTGTTCGAGGGAAGGCCGGGAAGCTTGGAGCCGAGCGTCCCGTCGTCGATGGAGTCGATCAGATCGCGGTAAAGAGCGGAGGACCGGTCGAAGCGCTCCACGATGATGGAAGGGAGGGACATCGTCTTAGCAGCTTATTCGTTCACCGCCGCCTTTTCAATGCGCCGCTCCCGTCGTTCCGCCCGCAGCATCCCGCAGCCCGCCGCCACGTCGATGCCGCGGCGCTGGCGGAAGGTGCAGGGGAAACCGGCGGCCCGGAGCACCGCCTGGAACTTCAGCGCGTCGTCGCTCCGGCTCTCGACCCCGTCGAAGCCGCCGGTCGGATTCAGCGGGATCAGGTTCACATGCGCATCCATCCCGGCGAGCAGGGCGGCGAGTCGGCCCGCGGTCTCGGGCGAGTCGTTCTTTCCCTCGATCAGGGTCCACTCGAAGAAGATGCGTTTCCCCGTGGTCCGGCCGTAGTCGCGGCAAGCCTCGATCAGTTCGGCGAGGGACCAGCGTTTCGAAGCCGGGACGAGGGCGGAGCGCTCCTCCTCGCTGGAACCGTGCAGGCTCACCGCGAGGCGGTAGGGGCGGCCCTCCTCGGCGAGCCGCCGGATGCCGGGGACCACGCCGACGGTGCTGATGGCGATGCGGGCGGGCCCGATGGCGGCCCCCCGGGTGTCGGAGACGATGCCGAGGGCGCGCATCACCGAGTCGTAGTTGTGGAGCGGCTCGCCCATGCCCATGAGGACGAGGTTGCGGACGCGCTTCGTGGGATCGGTCTGGCGAAGCACTCGCCTCGCGTGATGGACCTGCGCGACGATCTCGCCGGGGCGGAGGTGGCGGACGAAGCCCATCTGCCCGGTCGCGCAGAAGACGCAGCCCATCGCACAACCGGCCTGGGTGCTGATGCAGACGGTGTGGCGTCCCTCGTAGCCCATCAGCACGGTCTCGATGGTCTGTCCGTCGCGGAGGCGGAGGAGGAATTTCCGCGTCAGTCCGTCGCGGCTGGGGATTTCCTCGACGGGTTCGGGCACGTCGAGAAACCAGTCCCTTCCCTCGCCGACCTTCCCGTCGATCCAGCGCCGCAGGGGCGGCAGGAAATCGCATGCGGCCAGGTCCGTCGCCCCCTCCCGGTGCAGGGCGCGCCAAAGAGCGGCGGCGTGGTGCGGATTGACACCGTCGCCCGCGAGCGCCTCGTGCAGGGCGGGCAGGTCGAGGTCGTGGAGGGATCGCGGGGAGGGAAGGCTCACAGGAGAAAGGCAAGCCCGGAAGGGCCGGGCATCAAGCGCGATTTTCCGCTTCCGCCGGGAAGTATTTCCGGATCGTCTCGTGTCCGGGCGGGCGGGTCAGGAGCGAGACGACGATGACGAGTAGGGTCGCGCCGAAGCAGAGCGGCATGACGGGATTGAAGCCGTGGACGGTGACGCCGCCGGGAGTGCGGAGGAAGAGGTCGCCGAGGGCGGGGAAGATCGGCACGGGAGACTGTCCTGGCTTGGGGGCGATGCCGGCGGAGGCCTCCTGCATCCACCAGAGCGCGGCCGTGACGACGACGACCCAGGCGGCGGCGGCGAAGGCGCCCCATTTCGTGCTGCGCCGCCAGTAGAGCGCGGCGAGCATCACGGGCGCGAGGGCCGAGAAGCCGGAAAAGCCGAAGCGCACGGCGAGGTCGAAGATGGATTTGATGTCCTTCAGGGAGAGGGCGAGGACGTAGCCGATCACCGTGAAGAGCACGGCGAAGGCGCGGCCCGCGAGGATGCGCCGCGATTCGCCGATGCGGTCGCCGCCGTAGTGCGAGACGACGTCGGTGGTGAACATGGTGCAGAGCGCCATGATCTGGCTGTCCGTGGCCATGACGCAGGCCATGATCGCCGCGCCGAGGACGCCGGCGACGATGACATGGGTGTTCGCCGAGAGCATGCGCAGGAGCACGTCGTCGGATTCCCCTGGCCGCAGTCCCGGGAACTGGTGCGCCGCGACGACGCCGAGGAAGACGCTGGGCAGCCAGATGAGCAGCATGCAGACCGGATACCAGACGACGGTCTTCTTGAAGGAGACGACCGACTTCGCCGTCATGCACATGATCGCCATGTGCGGGAACATGATCGAGGAGAGGGGGATGAAGGAGTAGCTGAAGAACTCCTCGGGACTGATGCGCTGCCGGGTGAGGAGGGGCGCCTTGCCCGGATCGGCGAGGATCTCGCCGACGATCCTGTCGAATCCGCCGAGGTTCCGCGCGATGAGGAAGAAGGCGATGCCGCCGAAGAGGAGGAACATCGTCGTCTGGAAGGCGTTCACCCAGGCGACGCCGCGCATCCCGCCGAAGAAGACGTAGGCCATCACGACGAGGGCGACCAGTCCGCCGCCGAACCAGTAGGGGACGAGTCCGCCGCTGATGGCCTCGAGCGTCTGCCCGCCGCCCATGATGCCGATGACGAGGTAGGGGATCATCATCAGGGCGGTGAGGGCGAAGAGGAAGGTGCCGATGCCGTCGCACTCCCAGCGGTCGCGGAAATACTGCACCTGGGTCATGTGCCCGTATTTCTTGCCCACGCTCCAGAGCTTCGTGCCGATGAAGAGGAGGCAGAGGGGGATGACGAGGGCCGAGGAGGAGGCCATCAGCCCGTAGACCCCGATGCCGCGCTGGTAGGCGAGGCCGCTGCTGCCGAGGATGGCGAAGGCGGTCATGTTCGTCCCGAAGACGGTCAGAAGGAAGACCCACGGACCCAGGGAGCGGCCCGCGACGAAGAAGTCCTCGCTCGTGTTCTTCCCCCGGCGGAAGGCGAAGACGCCCACGTAGAGGATGGCGGCGAGATAGAGGAACACGACGATGGCGGGGATCATCGCGTTTCCTCCTTCCGTTCGGCGGAGGTGCCGTCCTCGTCGGGTTCGAGCCCGGAGGGCCAGGCGAACCTCACGAGCAGGGCGAGGAGGCCGGCGGCGCAGAGCGTGTAGACGGCGTGGTAGGTCAGGCCGATGGGCAGGAAGCCGAAGAGCAGAGGCTCGGCCCGGTCCCAGTTCCACACATCCTGATGGAGGGCGTAGAACACGAGGACGAGGAGGGTCAGGGCCGTGGCTTTCATGGGTCCGGAAGGGCGGCGATGCGTCCAGTACGCACCTGCGGAGGGCGACCTTTCCACCGGCTCCGCGCCCTTTCAAGGCGCGGGACGATCCCTCTTTGCGGGAGTGGAGGGGGAGGGGAGAATTTCAGGGGGATTCAGGGCGCGAAGGATTGGAATCTTTCTATCCTCGTCCTTTGGCTCTGATCATGCCGATAATCCGCTCAATCTCGAGCCATTCTGACCGGACCCCGGAAACTCAGCATTGGAATAATATACTTGACGCATAATGAGCGATTTTCTTTGAAAAAGTTGCGCCGCGCATTTGCATTCCATGCGGGTCTGGCTTAGAAGTTCATCAAGCCGAAGGAATCCCAATGGAAGCCGCAACAAAATCCCCCCATGATCTGGTGAAGGCCCAGCTTTCCGCAAAGGTGGCCGAAGCCGAGGAGGCGTTGCGGAAATTGAAGATCATCGAGGAGTATGAGGCGTTGATGTCTGAGGCGACTGTGCCCGCCGTCCAGGAACAGACCTCCGATGAGTCCGCGACGCAGAAGCCCAGGTCGAACCTCTTCACGTTTCCTCTATTGAAAAAGAGCGAGGCTGCCGCTGAAGTGCTTGAGGTGCGCGGCTCTCCGTTGAGCATGGAAGAGATTTTTAGCGAGATGAAGAGGCGCGGTCACGGAGTCAGTTCGGTGAACTCTTTGCGATCCGGCCTGAGTCGGGACCCGCGCTTTATCAACCTCGGTGCCCGTAAGTGGGATTTGGCCTCTCGGCACCCAAAATCGACTTTGCCGAACGCCGCACAGGGCGAGCGAGAGCAAGAACCCTCAAGCGTCACTGCCAATGACGAGGAGGATGAACGGTGATCGTATCTCCCCGACTGCGTGCCAGCGCGGATAGGGGAGCCTGTGGAGTTAGTAGGTGAACCAGCGGGGCACGGCATTCCAGTCGCGTCCCGTTCTCATTTTCACAATAATTGACCGATCCTTAGAAGTCAAGTACCATCCCGTCATGAGCGATGACGATGGCGGGGGGAAGCCCCGTGAATTTGCAACCAGTTGCAATGAGGGAGAGTCTGCGGCGAAAAAGTTTGCCCTCGCCCTCAAGGCAATTGTCTCCGTCCCCAAGAGAAAGCCGGCCGAGCCGGATCACAAGCAACCTAATCGCCGCCCTGCGAACTGAATCATGAGGCGGTTTCCTTCGCGATCAGTCCGGCGTAGGTCAACCTGCGATTAGCGAGTGACTTCGCGGCCTTGAGGAATCGGCTTTGATCGTCACCACCGCGCTCATTGAAGCGGAAGGCTTGCTCATCGAGGTAGCGGAAGAGGTGAAACTCGCGAGGGGCGATGTAAGTGCCCTTGATCGTCCGCTTGAGGAGGCTCCAGAAGTTTTCCAGACTGTTCGTGTGGACGTTGTCCTTCACGTAACAGACCGCATGATCTACCACCTTGTGAACAAATTCGTCTTCGAGGCCCTGATAGACTTTAGTGCATCGGTGTGAGCTTCCGAACCCTTGAGGACGTATTCCCGAACAGCGCGTTGCACATCGGCTTTCTTCGTGCCCTTGAGGACGTGCAGCTTCACGCGAGAAACTTTGTCCCGCGTGCCGCGCTCCAAAAGCCCTTGGACGGGAGTCATTGCAACGGGGCCAGTGCCCCTTGTTCGTTTGGCTTTTGTCTTGGCGTTCATGAGCCGGGCTTTACCGCCGATGAAGGTTTCATCCGCTTCAATTCCGCCCGACATTTGCTCGAAGCCTCCTTCGTGCAGTGCGAGACGCAGACGTTGCAGCATGAACCACGCGCTCTTCTGCGTGACCTTTAGATCGCGAGAGACCTTGTAAGAACTGATGCCGTTCTTGCAGTTCACAAGCATCCAGAGGCACAGGAGCCACTTGCCGAGGGCGATTGGGGAGTCCTCAAAAAGAGTGCCGACCTTGGCGGTGAACTGCTTCTTGCAACCCTTGCAGTTCCAGACTCGACGGATCAGGGTGTAAGGCTCGACAACCTTGCCGCTTTTCAGCGTGCGGCCCGATATTTCACGAACGGACACGACAAGCTTGCCGATTTTGCGGGAGGCGCAATGAGGGCAGGTGATTTCACCGTCAGGCCACCGCATCTGGACCATTGTGTCGTGGCAGTTCTTTTCGTCATTAAAATAGACCGCCGCTTCTTGGAGGCTTGAGGGGAGGTTATCCGCGTTCATACGGAGATAATACCTCAATTGAATTATGCGTCAAGTATATTATTCCCCAGCATTGGGTTGGCGAGTTGATTGCCGGAAAGGGAGGGACTAAAGTAGGCTCTCGCCTACTGAGGCGCTCGGTGGAGCGATGCAAGGCATCAAGGTTTCCTGACGATGGCTAGATTTTTGTTCCTACTCTCCCTTTTTCTTGGCGTATTTCTTCCCAAAACGGTGAAATCTAACCGAGCCGTTCAACATGAAGACCTCACATTTCTGATCGGAACCGGCATGGCAATCTTGTTGTTTTTGGCGTTTGCTTGGATAGGCACTCGCCGCCGAGTGAAATTTCTGGGGTTCTCGTTTGCCGGATGGATTTTCGGTTTTACGCTTAGTTTTTTCGTTGGTCTCGTCAGCGGCTTTTTCGTGTAACCTGAAGGGTGCCAAGTTAAGACGCGGGCCCCTCCGACCCCAACTTCCCAGTGGTAGGCGGGAGGGAGACTTGGAAAAATTCTCGCAGCACGCTCGCGGCGGACTCGCTACTCCCAGGAGGCAGCGATCGCGCTCCCCTGCCGCCCCACGTCCGGCGAGAAAATGGCTGCGGCGCATGTCACCGGCGAAGGCACCGGGAGACTGGCGGTGAACTTCCCGTGGCCGGTCACGGGCAGATCAGTTTGACCTTGGGGAAATGGGTTTTGTAGCGGGCGGCATCGCGGGTGAGGATCGCGATGCCCAATGCCTCGGCATGGGCGCCGATGAAAAAATCCGGAGGGGGGAAGATTTGGATGCCTCCCTGCCTGCGGTAGCAGAGGAACGCCTTGGCGGCGAGGAAGAGCGCCTCCCGGGCAAGCTCCCGGCACTCCAGCTTCAGACCGCCAAGCAGCTCGTCCACTTCGGACGGCGTCTCGGCTCCGACGCAGAGTTCGGCGTAGATCACGGGATTGACCAGCAGCGTCTTCCGTTAATGCCTGGTCACTTGCGCGTCCGACCATGCGCCCCACACCGGATCGTCGCTGGCGATGTCCAGAATCACGTTGCTGTCAACGAGCACGGGCATCGCGTCATTCCCCCCGGGTCAGTTGGAGGATCTCGTCCGTGGACATGCGCCCCTTCCAAACGCCTCGAACGGCATCGCAGGCGCTCCTGGCCGGTCGCTTGCCGACGGGAGGGAGATCGGGAGCCTCCTCCGCGGCCTTCATCACGGCTCTCGTCAGGATCTCCCGCGCTTCCGCCTCCATGGCGCGTCCGCGGGTCGCCGCCAGCACGCGCAACTTTTGCTTCACCTGCTCGTCCAGATTCCGAATCGTCAAGGTCGTACCCATGTGGATATTGTAGGCAATGCTAGCAACGCTGTCAATGACAGCGTGTCCCCCCCCTTCCGGCGGGAAGCGGAGCGGGACATAAGGGGATTTTGCGAGGTCGAATCTGAAGCTGGGAAAGCTTGACATGCCGCTTCCGTGCATTGTTTTGTGCTGCGCCATGAACACTGCGACTGTCCGGGATGCGGAGATCCGCTATACGATTCGCTGAGGAAGCGGAACGTGCTAACGTTTCGACGAGCTGCCGTGCGCCCCCGGATTTCGCTTAAGTCCGCGCCCCTTGCGTCTCTTCGGGACTTTGAGCATCTTGCCTACCTTGCCGTCAGCCCGAACAGCGCTTTAGGCCTCCTTGCGGTCGTCTTCCAGCATGACGACGTCAGTCGGCGCGCATGGGGTTAGGATCGGCAGCGGCCTGCTTCCGAAGTCCTTGCTGCCGGGCCGCTGCGACGATTCGCAGGTTGGCATCGCGGAGTTTTTCCACGATGCGCACCTTCTCGGGGAAGGGCAGTTGCGCCAGCGTCTGGCGGCGCTGTCGTTTTTGCTCCAATATCTGCGAGGTGAGCGGACTCATGGGTTCGGTTGATAGCTCTGTTTGAATCTACCCCAAGCGTCAACCAATCCATGCCGGGCCAGGATTCCCGCGAGCGCTATCTCATCCACCACGCCGGATTCGAGGAAGGCCAGGAGGCGGGCAAAGTCCTTGGCCCTGCCAGTTTGCAGGGCAATCGCCATCAGATGTTCGGCGGTCATCACTCGGGTCGGCACCCCTTCGAAATCCACTGCCACCGCCTGTTGCACTGCCTCCGTCAGCAGCGGCGACTCCGCAGGCAGGAACTGCACCGGCCAGCCGTGGATCGCGATGGCATCGCCCTCGGGCACATGTCCGCGCTGCTTCAGAAATTCGTAGATGGGCGTGAGCGTCAGGATGAGAGGCGGATTGTCAAAGAGGACAAAGATGTCCAGATCGTAGGTGGAGATGGGCTCCAGATAAAACGTCGCTCCCATCGCGCCGCCGATGGCGCACTGGCCGATGATGCCTGCGTCGCGCAAGGCATTGAGTTCGGAGAGGGTGGCTTTCATGGAAATAAAAAACATCCCTGCGGCCAGCAGCGGGATATTTGATCCGACGCGAATCGAAGGATCGATCAGCGAGAAGGACAAATCGCCGCAAGCGATGGGGAATGCAACCCGGAGAGGTTCAAGGTTTGAACCATCACCATTCGGTCGAAGAAGCGGGCACCCCTCAAGGCAACCCCGTCACGCCCATCAAAAACCGATCACACTCCCGCGCCGCACCACGTCCCTCGTTGATCGCCCAGACGACGAGGGACTGGCCTCGGCGCATGTCGCCGGCGACGAAGACGCCGGGGAGGTTGGTGGTGAATTTGCCGTGCTCGGCCTTCACGTTGGAACGGGCGTCGGTTTCGAGGGCGAACTGCTGCACGATCTCCTGCTCGGGGCCGAGGAAGCCCATCGCCAGCAGGACGAGCTGGGCGGGGATGACGCGGGCGCTGCCTTCGATCTCCTTCGGGGAGAAGCGGCCACCTTCGTTGACCCACTCGATGTTGCAGATCTCGAGGCCGGTGAGGTTGCCGACCTCGTCCTTGAGGAAGCGCTTGGTGTTGACGAGATACTGGCGGGGATCCTCGCCCTGGACCGCGGCGGCTTCCTCCTGCCCGTAGTCCATCTTGTAGACTTTGGGCCATTCGGGCCAGGGGTTGTTGGCGGCGCGCTCCAGCGGGGGCTTGGGCATGATCTCGAGCTGGATCACGCTCTTGCAGCCGTGGCGGAGGCTGGTGCCGACGCAGTCGGTGCCGGTGTCGCCGCCACCGATGACGACGACGTCCTTGCCGGTGGCGTTGAGGGACGGGTTGGTGCCGTCGAACTGGTGGTCGAGCTGGTGGCTGGTGTTCGCGGTGAGGAACTCCATCGCGAGGTGGATGCCCTTGGCGTCGCGGCCTTCGGTTTGATCGAGGTCACGGCCTTTGGTGGCTCCGCAGCAGAGGACGATGGCGTCGAAGTCCTTGCGCAGTTTCTCAGCGGTCCATTCGGGGTCCTTGCCGATATGGACGCCGGTCTTGAAGACGACGCCTTCGGCGGCCATGAGATCGACGCGGCGCTGCACGACTTCCTCCTTGTCGAGCTTCATGTTGGGGATGCCGTACATGAGGAGCCCGCCGATGCGGTCGGCGCGCTCGAAGACGGTCACCTCGTGCCCGGCCTGGTTGAGCTGGTCGGCGCAGGCGAGGCCGGCGGGGCCGGAGCCGACGACGGCGACTTTCTTGCCGGTGCGCGTCTCGGGCTGGCGCGGGGTCATCCAGCCTTCCTCCCAGCCTTTGTCGATGATGGCGCACTCGTTGTTCTTGATGGTCACGGGCGGCTCGATGACGCCGAGGACGCAGGAGCCTTCGCAGGGCGCGGGGCAGACGCGGCCGGTGAACTCGGGGAAGTTGTTGGTCTTGAGGAGGCGTTCGAGCGCCTCGCGCCAGCGTCCGCGGTAGATCAGGTCGTTCCACTCGGGGATAAGGTTGTTGACGGGGCAGCCGCTGGCCATGCCGGAGACGATGTGCCCGGTGTGGCAGAAGGGCGTGCCGCAGTCCATGCAGCGGGCCCCTTGGGCGCGGCGCACGCTGTCCTCGCCATGGATCTTGAATTCCTTCCAATTCTTGAGGCGTTCGAGGGGATCGAGTTCGGAGTCGGTCTGGCGGTCGATCTCGAGGAATCCGGTGGGTTTGCCCATGATGAATCAGCGAAGAGGGTGGTACGATAGGGTTGGGTGGTCGGCTGAAGAGGGTTCAGTTCCCTCCGACGCGGGAGAGGTCCTTCATGTTCTCCTCGAAGGCGGCCATGGCGGCTTCGTCGCCGGAGAGGCCCTGTTCCTCGACTTTGCGGAAGCATTCGAGCATGCGCTCGTAGTCGCGGGGGAAGACCTTGTAGAACTTGGGCAGCTCGACGTCCCAGTTGTCGAGGAGGAACTGGCCGCGGGCGGAGCCGGTGTATTCGACGTGCTTCCCGATCTCGGCCTTGAGGTTGGCGATGTCGGCGTCGGTGGTCTCGATGACGCGGTAGAGGTTGACCATCTCGCGGTTGAGGCGCTTCTCGAACTCGCCGTCGATGTCGTAGACGTAGGCGATGCCGCCGGACATGCCCGCGGCGAAGTTGCGCCCGGTCTCGCCGAGGACGATGACCTGGCCGCCGGTCATGTATTCGCACCCGTGGTCGCCGACGCCCTCGACGACGGTCTTCACGCCGGAGTTGCGCACGCAGAAGCGCTCGCCGGCGATGCCGTTGATGTAGGCCGTGCCGGTGGTGGCGCCGTAGAAGGCGACGTTCCCGGCGATGATCTGCTCCTCGGCCTTGAATTTCGATCCCTTGGGCGGGTAGATGATGATCTTGCCGCCGGAGAGGCCTTTGCCGACGTAGTCGTTGGCGTCGCCTTCGAGCTCGAAGGTCATGCCGTTCGGGCAGAAGGCGCCGAGGGACTGGCCTGCGCTGCCCTTGAACTTCAGGTGGATGGTGTCCTCGGGCAGTCCGGCTCCGCCGTGCTTCCGCGTCACCTCGCTGCCGGTGATGGTGCCGACGACGCGGTTGATGTTGATGATGGGCAGCTCGGCGTAGACCTTCTCCCCGCGCTCGATGGCGTTTTCGCAGATCTTGAGGAGGTGGGTGTTGTCGAGGGCCTTGTCGAGGCTGTGGTCCTGTGTCTTCTGGCAGTAGGTGCCGACCTCGTCGCCGACGTCGGGCTTGTGGAAGACGGTGGTCAGGTCGACGCCCTTGGCCTTCCAGTGGTCGGTGGCCTCGTTGGTGTCGAGGCATTCGACGTGGCCGACCATCTCGTTGAGGGTGCGGAAGCCGAGTTCGGCCATGTGCTCGCGCAGCTCGGTGGCGATGAAGGTCATGAAGTTGACGACATGCTCGGGCTTGCCGGTGAAGTTCTTGCGCAGGCGCGGGTCCTGCGTGGCGACGCCGACGGGGCAGGTGTTCTTCTGGCAGACGCGCATCATGAGGCAGCCGACGGACACGAGCGGGGCGGTGGCGAAGCCGTATTCCTCGGCCCCGAGAAGGGCGGCGATGGCGACGTCGCGCCCGGTCTTGAGCTGGCCGTCGGTCTCGAGGACGACGCGGCTGCGCAGGTCGTTGAGGAGAAGGATCTGGTTGGTCTCGGCGAGACCGAGCTCCCACGGCGCCCCGGCGTTGTAGATCGACGAGGTCGGGGACGCGCCGGTGCCGCCGTCGTGCCCGGCGATGAGGATGACGTCGGCGTGCGCCTTGGCCACGCCGGAGGCGATGGTGCCGACGCCGACTTCGGCGACGAGCTTCACGTTGATGCGGGCGCGCGGGTTGGCGTTCTTGAGGTCGTGGATGAGCTCGGCGAGGTCCTCGATGGAGTAGATGTCGTGGTGGGGCGGCGGCGAGACGAGTCCGACGCCGGGGGTGGAGTGGCGCACCTTGGCGACCCAGGGATAGACCTTGGAGCCGGGCAGCTCGCCGCCTTCGCCGGGCTTGGCCCCCTGCGAGATCTTGATCTGGATCTCGTCGGAGTTGACGAGGTATTCGCTGGTGACGCCGAAGCGGCCCGAGGCGACCTGCTTGATGGCGGAGCGCTTGCTGTCGCCATTGGGCAGCGGCTTGAAGCGTTCGGGGTCCTCGCCGCCCTCGCCGGTGTTCGACTTGCCGCCGATGCGGTTCATGGCGATGGCGAGGGTCTCGTGGGCCTCCTGCGAGATGGAGCCGTAGGACATCGCGCCGGTCTTGAAGCGCTTCATGATGGCCTCGACCGGCTCGACTTCCTCAATGGGCACGGGCGCGCGGTTGTGGCGGAACTTCATCAGCCCGCGCAGGGTGGAGAGGTTCTGGCTGCGGTCGTTGACCTTCGCGGCGTATTGCTTGTAGACCTCGTAGTTGCCGGTGCGCACCGCCTTCTGGAGGAGGTGGATGGTCTCGGGGTTGAAGAGGTGGTATTCGCCGTCGCTGCGCCACTGGTAGACGCCGCCTGAGTCGAGGGCGCGCTCCTCGATCTCGATGTGGCGGTCGGGGAAGGCCTGACGGTGGCGGATGAGGGCCTCCTCGGCGATCTGCTCGATGTCGGAGCCCTCGCAGCGGCTGGAGGTGCCGGTGAAGAACTTGTCCACCAGCTCGGTGCCGAGCCCGATGGTCTCGAAGATCTGGGCGCCACGGTAGGAGGCGACGGTGGAGATGCCCATCTTCGCCATGGTCTTGACCACGCCCTTGATCGAACCCTTGAGGAAATTGTAGACGGCCTTGTCGAAGTCGATGTCGAGCATGTCCTCCTCGATCATGCGGTGGATCGACTCGAAGGCCATGTAGGGATTGATGGCGTCGGCGCCGTAGCCGATGAGGGTGGAGAAGTGGTGGACTTCGCGGGCCTCGCCGGTCTCGAGGATGATGGAGACCTTCGTCCGCGTGCCGGCCTTCACGAGATAGTGGTGCAGGCCGCCCATCGCGAGCAGGGTGGGGATGGCCGCGTTCTGCGCGTCGATGCCGCGGTCGGAGACGATGAGGAGATTGCAGCCCTCGGCGATGGCGGCGTCGGCCTTGGCGCAGAGCGCGTCGAAGGCCTGCTCCAGCCCCTCGCCACCGCCGTCGGCGGGGAAGAGCGCGTCGAGGGTGGTCGCCTTGAAGCCGTCGAGGTCGATCTCGCGCAGCTTCGCGAGTTGCTTGTTGTCGAGGAGCGGCTGGTCGAGGCGGATCATGCGGCAGCTCTTCGGTCCGGGTTCGAGGAGGTTGCCCTCGGACCCGAGGAAGGTCTCGGTCGCGGTGACGAGCTCCTCGCGGATGCAGTCCAGCGCCGGGTTCGTGACCTGGGCGAAGATCTGCTTGAAGTATTGATAGAGGTGCTTCGGCTTGTCCGAGAGCACGGCGAGGGGCGTGTCGTTGCCCATCGAGCCGATCGGCTGCACGCCGCTGGTCGCGGTGGGGCCGAGGAGCATGCGCAGGTCCTCGTAGGTGTAGCCGAAGGCGAGCTGGCGCTCGAGGATGCGGTCGGGCTCGACCGTCTTCGGGGCCTTCGCCTCGGGCAGGTCCTTGAGGAAGACGCGGTTCCCGTCGAGCCACTGCTTGTAGGGCTTCGCCGAATAGACACGCTTCTTGACCTCGTCGTCGGGCACGATGCGGCCTTCCTTCATGTCCACGAGGAACATGCGGCCGGGGCGGAGGCGGCCTTTCTCCACGACGGTGAGCGGGTCGATGTCGGGCACGACGCCCACCTCCGAGGCCATGATGACGAGGTCGTCCTCGGTCACGTAGTAGCGGCTCGGGCGCAGGCCGTTGCGGTCGAGGACCGCGCCGATCATCTGTCCGTCGGAGAAGGTGATCGAGGCCGGGCCGTCCCACGGCTCCATGAGGCAGGCGTGGAATTCGTAGAAGGCCTTCTTGTCCTCGTCCATGAAGGTGTGGCGCTCCCACGGCTCGGGGATCATCATCATGACCGCGTGGACGAGGTCGTAGCCGCCGAAGTGCATGAACTCCAGCGCGTTGTCGAAGCGGGCGGAGTCCGATCCGTCCTCGTTGATGACGGGGAAGACGCGCGAGATGTCCTCGCCGAACTTGTCGCTCTGGCAGAGGGCCTGGCGGGCCTTCATGAAGTTCGCGTTGCCCATCACCGTGTTGATCTCGCCGTTGTGGGCGATGAAGCGGTTCGGATGCGCGCGCGACCAGCTCGGGAAGGTGTTCGTCGAGAAGCGCGTGTGCATCAGCGCCAGCGCCGACTCGAAGTCCGGATCGTGGAAGTCGGGGAAGTATTCCGCGAGCTGGCAGGGCGTCAGCATGCCCTTGTAGACCATCGTGCGCGACGAGAGGTTGGGCATGTAGAAATAGGCGGCGCCGGGGAAGGAGCTGGACTTGTTCCCGTGGACGTCGGTGTAGCCGTTCGGCAGCTCGTTGTTGCGGATCGCGAGGGCGACGCGGCGGCGGATGATGTAGAGCTTGCGCTCGAACTCCGTCGCGTCGGCGACCGAGGGATCCTTGCCGACGAAGACCTGGAAGATGGCCGGCTCGTAGCGGCCCGAGGTCTTGCCGAGGATCTCGCTCTTCACCGGGACGTGCCGCCAGCCGATGAACTCCTGGCCCTCCTCGTGGATGATGTGCTCGAAGACCTTCTTCGCCGCGTCGCTTTCGCTCGGCTCGGGGGAGAGGAAGACGAGGCCCGCGCCGTATTCGCCCTCGGGCGGCAGCGTGATTCCCTTCTTCGCCATCTCCTTGCGGAGGAACTTGTCGGGGATCTGCACCAGCATGCCTGCGCCGTCGCCCGTCGCCGGATCGGACCCGCTCGCTCCGCGGTGGTCCATGTTCTCGTTCATCGTCAGGGTCTTCAGGACGATGTCGTGCGACCGTTTCCCCTTGAGGTGTGCGATGAACCCGACGCCGCAGGCGTCCTTTTCATGGGAAGGGTTCCAGAGTCCCTGGGGTTGAGGCCAGCCAAGCGGGGAGGTCTTCGAGACGGACATTCGGAGTGGAAGGATGGGTTGTGAAAACCCGGTCCCCCGGGGACCGGGGGGGGAACATTGACGAAAAGTTGAGAAAATCCAGTCTTCAATGACAAGGCAGGGCGCAAGAATCGAAAAAAAACTGCCATATAGGGTGATTCAAGGCGGTCCAGCGCTTGGAAAATCAACGGTTTTGCCCTTTTCGGGCAGTTTTCGGGGGAGGGTGAAAAAAAGTAGGATTTCCCGGTAAAGGGGATTTTGGAGACGGTTCTGGCACGAATCATGATATGATGGATGCCAAATCCCCATGAGCCGGCACCTCCACTATCCGCGCCTCGTCGGCACCCTGCATCGTCCCGAGTTGGAGCGCGACTCCTGCGGCGTCGGCGTGGTCGCCCACATCCGGGGCGAGCGCAGCCACCGGGTCCTGCGCCTCGGGCTCGATTCGGTCGCGAACGTGACCCATCGCGGCGCGGTCAACGCCGACGGCAAGACCGGCGACGGGGCAGGGGTGATGACCCATCTGCCCTACCGCATCCTCCGCGCCTTTCTCGAAACCAGCGGCGCGGCGCCGGTCGCGGACGAGGATCTCGCCGTGGGCGTCTTCTTCCTCCCGGCGGACCGCCCCGACGCAGGGGGACGGGCCAAGGCCCTCGCCGAGGAGATTCTCGCTCGCCGCGGCTGCGGCCTGCTCGGCTGGCGGCCCGTGCCGGTGAATCCCGACGCGCTGGGCCGCCTCGCCCGCGAGACCATGCCGGAGATCGTCCAGTTCCTCCTCAGCCGTCCGGCGGGGCTGGACGATGCCGCCTTTGCCCGCCGCCTCTGCCTCGCCCGCCTCGAGATCGAGAGCCGCGTCCGCGTCGAGTCCCTGTCCGGCGTCTACCTGCCCTCGCTGAGCCACCGGCTCGTCAACTACAAGGGTTTCATGGTCGCCTCGACCGTGTCCGAATTCTATCCCGACCTCGTCGATCCCGATTTCGAGACCGCCGTCTGTCTCTACCACCAGCGCTTCTCGACGAACACCTTCCCGACCTGGGCGCTGGCCCAGCCCTTCCGCATGCTCTGCCACAACGGCGAGATCAACACGGTGAAGGGCAACCGCAACTGGTTCCGTGCCCGCGTCGGGCAGTTCGCCAGCGAGCTCTGGGGCGAGGAGGTGGCGCTTCTCCGCCATGCCATCGATCCGGACGGATCCGACTCCTCCAGCCTCGACGCGGTTCTCGAGCTGCTGGTCCTCTCGGGACGCTCCCTTCCCCACGCCATGGCCATGCTGGTGCCTCCCGCGTGGAAGATCGATCCCTTCACCCCGCCCGCGGTCGAGGATTTCTTCCGCTACCACAGCTGCTTCAGCGAGCCCTGGGACGGACCGGCGGCCCTCGCCTTCTCCGACGGCGTCCAGGTCGCCGCCTGCCTCGACCGCAACGGGCTCCGCCCCGCCCGCTACAAGCTCACGAGTGACGGCATCTTCTCCCTCGGCTCCGAGGTCGGCACTTGCGAGCTGCCCGACGGGGAGGTCGTGAGGAAAGGCCGTCTCGGTCCCGGCGAGATGATCCTCGTGGAGATGGACAAAGGCGAGGTCGTCCTCGACCGCGAGATCAAGGAGCGTCTCGCCGCCCAGCAGCCCTACGGCGCGTGGCTGCGCGAGCACCAGACGCGCTTCTCCGCGCTCGTCCCGCCGGCACCGCAGCCGACGCCCGATCCCGAGCACGACCCGCTCACCCATTCGCAGCTCCAGGTCGCGAACGGCTACAACCAGGAGGAGCTCGACCTGATCCTCGCCCCCATGGTCCTCGCCGGACAGGAGGGCATCTCCTCCATGGGCGACGACGCCGCGCTCTCCGTGCTCTCGCGCCAGCCGAAGACGCTCTTCACCTACTTCAAGCAGCTCTTCGCCCAGGTCACGAATCCGCCCATCGATCCCATCCGCGAGCATCTCGTGATGTCCCTCGAGGCGGACCTCGGACCCGAGCGCAACCTCCTCGTCGAGGCTCCCGGGCACGCCCGCGTCGTCCATCTCGATTCGCCCCTTCTCTTCGGCCATCAGCTCGAAGCCCTGCGGCGTATGGACGCCCTTCCCGCCTCGGCTCTCGACCTGACCTGGCCGGTGGCGAACGGTCCCGGGGGACTCGTCGCCGCTCTCGACGATCTCTGCACGAAGGCCGAGGCCGCGGTCGACGGGGGAGCCAGGCTCCTCGTCCTCACCGACCGGGCCACCAGCCACGAGCGCGCCGCCATTCCTTCGCTCCTCGCCGTCGGGGCCGTCCACCAGCACCTCGGCCGTGCCGGGAAACGGATGCGCGCCAGCCTCGTCGCCGACACCGCCGAGGTCCGCGATCCCCACCAGCTCGCCTGCCTCATCGGATTCGGAGCGACCGCCGTCTGTCCCTGGCTCGCCCACGAGACTGTCCGCGAGCTGATCGAGAAGAACGCGAAGGGCAAGTTCGACGGGATCACCGTCGAGGCCGGGCTGGGGAAATTCCACTCCGCCTTGGAGAAGGGCCTGCTCAAGATCCTCTCGAAGATGGGCATCTCCGTGCTCAACAGCTACCAGGGCGCCCAGATCTTCGAAGCCGTCGGCATCGCCGGGCCGGTCATCGAGCGCTGCTTTCCCGGCACCCCTTCGCAGATCGCCGGCGTCGGCTTCCCCGAGATCGCCGCCGAAAGCCTCGCCCGCCACACCGCCGCCTACCGCGAGGCCGTGCCGAACGGGCATGGCGAGCTGGACCTCGGCGATCCCGGCTTCTTCCGCTTCCGCCGCGACGGCGAGGTCCACGCCGTCAGCGGCGGCGTCATCAAGAATTTCCACACCTTCGTCAAGTCGGGCAAGGCCGAGGACTACGAACGCTACGTCGCGGAACTGAAGCACAACCGTCCCCACGCCCTCCACGATCTCTTCGAACTCGTCCCCGGCGAGGGCGGCCCCATTCCCCTCGACGAGGTCGAGCCCGTCGAGGCGGTGCGCCGCCGCTTCACCACCGCGGCCATGTCCCTCGGCGCGATCAGCCCCGAGGCCCACGAGACCCTCGCCATCGCCATGAACCGCATCGGCGGCAAGTCCGACAGCGGCGAGGGTGGCGAGGACCCGCGCCGCTTCGCTCCCTATCCGAACGGCGACTGGGGCAACTCGAAGATCAAGCAGGTCGCCTCGGGCCGCTTCGGCGTCAGCGCCTCCTACCTCGTGTCCGCCGAGGAGATCGAGATCAAGATGGCCCAGGGAGCCAAGCCCGGCGAGGGCGGCCAGCTTCCCGGGCACAAGGTCAACGGCCTCATCGCCCGCCTCCGCAACACCCAGCCCGGCGTCACCCTCATCTCTCCGCCGCCGCACCACGACATCTACTCCATCGAGGACCTCGCCCAGCTCATCCACGATCTGAAGCAGGTCAATCCGGCGGCCAAAGTCACGGTCAAGCTCGTCGCCGAGACCGGCGTCGGCACCGTCGCCGCCGGCGTGGCCAAGGCCAAGGCCGACATCATTCTCATCTCGGGCCACGACGGCGGCACGGGAGCGTCGCCCATCAGTTCGATCAAGCACGCCGGCCTGCCCTGGGAGCTCGGACTCGCCGAGGCGCAGCAGGTTCTGATGCTCAACGGCCTGCGCGAGCGCGTGACCCTTCGCGCCGACGGCGGGATGCGGACCGGCCTCGACATCGTCCACGCCGCCATCCTCGGGGCCGAGGAGTTCAACTTCGGCACCATCGCCCTCATCGCCATGGGCTGCGTCTACGTGCGCCGCTGCCACCTCAACAACTGCCCCGTCGGCGTCGCGACGCAGGACCCCAAATACCGCGCCAAGTTCAAGGGCGAGGTCGAGCATGTCGTGAACTTCTTCAACGCCGTCTCCGAGGAGGTCCGCGGGCACATGGCCTTCCTCGGCGTGCGCCGTCTCGACGATCTCGTCGGACGGCCCGGGTACCTGCGCCAGCGCCACGTCCCCGACCATCCCAAGGCCAATCTCGTCGATCTGGGCCGCATCCTCGCCGATGTCGCGGAGAAGAGCGGGCGCGACCTGTCCCGTCGCTGCCTGCTGCCCCGAAACGACGGCGCGCCGAAGGAACCGCCCCTCGACGACCGCATCCTCGCCGACCTCGGCGACCGGATCGCGACGAAGACGCCCGCCTCGCTCCATTACCCTGTCAAAAACACCCACCGCAACCTCGGCACGCGCCTCTCCGGAGCCGTCGCCAGGCTACACGGCGACCACGGCGTGTCCGAGGGCACCTTCGACATCCATTTCGAGGGCAGCGCGGGCCAGTCCTTCGGCACCTTCCTCTGCGGCGGCGTCCGTCTCACCCTCGTGGGCGAGGGGAACGACTACGTCGGCAAGGGCATGGCCGGAGGCGAGATCCGCATCCGGCCGCGCGAAGTCCGTGGCTTCGATCCGGCGGGAAACGTCATCCTCGGCAACACCGTCATGTACGGTGCCTCGGGAGGACGTCTCTTCGCCAACGGCCGCGCCGGGGAGCGCTTCTGCGTCCGCAATTCCGGCGGCACCGCCGTGGTCGAGGGCATCGGCGACCATGGCTGCGAATACATGACCCGCGGCACCGTCGTCGTTCTCGGCCCCACGGGAAAGAACTTCGGCGCCGGCATGAGCGGCGGCGAGGCCTTCATCCTCGACGAAGAGGAGCGTTTCGGAAGGCTCCTCAATGCCGAGATGGTCGAGATTGGCCGCCTCGAGCCCGATTCCGTCTCCGCGGCGAAATTGAGAGACTTGGTCGAAGCCCACGTCGAGGCGACCGGCAGCGGCAAGGGGAAAGCCTTGCTTGGCGATTGGGACCAGGCGCTCGCGGCGTTTTGGCTCGTGCGTCCAAAAGGCGGGCTTGCCGAAGCGCCGGTCGCGAAGGCCGAGGCGGCGGCGAAAGGATGAGGCGAGGGAGCGTCATTGCCCCCCGTCGGCTCCACTTGATACCTTTTTCAAGATACAAGGGACGCACCGCCGGGTGTCCGTACGGACTCCGTGCCAATCTCTCTCACGGCATCCAATCCGTCTCCTCGGGGTCGACATCGGGCGCGGCGTCGAAGTTCTCGCGTTTCGCCTGGTGGCTTCGGCGCGGAGATAGTCGAGGGTGAGCAGGGCAGACATTTACTCGGCGGCTGCGCTCGCGAGGAACTGGTTGACCGAGCAGTCTTCGCGCTTGGCGAGCTGCTTGATGGTCCGGTGGATGGAGTCGGGGAGGCGGATCGTGAGGGCGTTCATGGCAATGGGTGGATGAGTGCGTAGAAGGCGCCGGGTGGATGGCGGCGATGCCGAAGCGTTCCGAGCCGCGAAAATCTTTCAGGTTGTGAGTCACGATGCGGGAGCAGCGCGCAGCCACGGCAAGTTCAAGCACCATATCATCGCCAGCGTCCTTCAGGCAAGGACGCCAGAGGCAGAAGATTTCCTACCAATGGCATTGTCCTGCCAGATAGCGGAGAAAGGCGAGCGCTTGCTCCGGACCTTGGCCGGGTGGCAGATGTTCGGGCCGGGTCAGCACGTCCCGCCATTCCGTATAGAGGGGGATGGAAAGAGCCACCTCGAATGTCGGATTGGGAATCGATCGGATCAGGGCATGGCTCGCTCCGCTCCGCGACTTTGCGGCGGCAACCAAAAACGAGTGTCGATCGTTACAGGAATCTGGTGACAGATATGCCACCATGAAAACCGTGCTCAAGAAGTTCTCTCTGCATCGGTGCTATTCGGTTTGAGGCCTGCTTTCGACTCTAGTCGAGGCCGGCGTGGCTGTCTTGAGTTCAGCAGACTTCCCACGAAAGCTGATGCGTGTCCGTTATCCCTTCAATCCGCCGAACGTGGACAGTCGGCCCAACCACACGCGGAGCGCGGATTCGTCGAACGATTCGTAATCCGAGTGGTGGCAGTCTGGCCTGTCGATGCCGAACGCATATGCGCTCGCTTTCGTTGCACCGGACCAGTTGGGGGGATAGAATACTGCCACCGGTTTGTTTGCAAACCAAGCCGCCTGTTGGAGGCTGGTCCAGCTCCCCACGTAGGCGGCCGAATTCTTCACTAGATTGATCGAGGCGGGAACGGAGAGGTTGTTCAGGCAAATCACGTTCTCGCTGGCGAAGCTGGCTGTGCTTTCGCTTCCGTGAATTACACGGCCACGGGGATCGATTCGGGGAAAGTCGCGAGAAACGAGATAGACGGCTCTCCCGCTACGCTTGAGCACCTCCAGTACCCGAACAGTAAACTCCCGCGTGAACGTCCGCGCTCCGGTGCTTCCAGCAAAGGGGCAGAACACGATGTGGCCGTGCGACGCAATCTCGTCCGGGGCGTGGAAAATCGGATCGTAGCCGTCCGATTTTCCGAGAACCAGGTCGTCCATCGAATGACCGGCGAAAGTTACGAGAGATTCGAGCATCTTCGATCCATCCATCCTGCTATGAAGAAACTCATCGAATTTGTGGCCGAGGTCGTAAAGAACGAATTTTGAATTGTTCTTGTGGTGACGAAAGATTTCGATGGAGTATGGGTTGTGGGACGCGACGATCACAGCCATTGGTTCGGTCGTCTCCGACAGCAATCTGTATCCTTCCCGCAAATAGATCGAGCGAATGACGTCTCCGAGACCTGCTCCGAAATAAGTGACTTTCATAATAGGTGTGTGGCAAACCAAGCTTCTTCTTGCGGATTCGCGTTTCATTAGCATCCGCGGGCCGGGTTCTGGAGGATCTTTTCTTCGGGATGGTGGGCGGGAATTGAGGGGGCGCCTGCAAGTTCACGAAAGGATCCTGGCGACGCGGTGGGTCGGCACCGGTTGGGAGGGCCGGAAATGTTCGCTGCAGACGTGGGCGAGATTCACCTCGGGGTGGCGTTCCACCGCCTCCGCGAGAACCTTGAATACTTCCGCCAGCAGGATGTCGGGATTGGCCTCCGAGCGCAGATTGATCAGCAGCCTTCCATCGGCGAAAGGGACTTTGGTACTGCGCGTCAGCATGGGTTCTCCCAAGCTACTAATGAGCTGGACTGCGGTCAACTCGCTTCTGGACCCGGTGAGTGAGAGCTTGAGGTGCGCGATCTCAAGCCGTCTCCCGGAAAGCGCCGCCCGAACGTCGCCGGCGAGCTGCAGCAACCATGCGTCGCTCCCGATTGGTTCGAGCGTCCGGGGGGCGGTCGCTTCGGTCGACTCCAATTCCGCCTCGACGTTGACCCAGCCCAGCAGAACTTCGCCAGCATCGTAGCGCTCGTAGTCCACCTCGATGAGGCGGTCCGTCGGCCTGGCTTCGGCGCTCAAAATCTCGAACAAGGACTCCATCCCCCAATCCGACTGGCTTGCGATTTCGATGAGCCACGCTTCGGGATACTGCCATTCCAAGGCCTCGCGCAAGCTGGCAAGACGCGCCGGGGGGAGCACGTCCACCTTGTTGATCGCGATGATCTCGGCCCCCTCGAGTTGCTTCCGGTAGATGTAGTTCACATCCGACGAGAACACCGGTTCCCCCTCCACCCCTAGAAGCCATCTCATAAATGCCTGAGGAGGATGATTGCACATCCGAGATGGAAAAATGCGGTGAAGTTTTCAGCATGATATTCCCATTGGACAACGAGGCGACGGAAGTTGTGAAGCCAGGCGAAAAGGCGTTCAACCTTCCAACGTCGTTTGTATCGGCGGAGAGATCGTCCATCCTGCGTGCGGCGAATTCGGTTCCTCCGATTCGGCGCAATCATCTCCGTACCGTATCGTTTGGTAAGTTCCTCGTCGAGCGGGTCGCTGTCGTAGGCCTTGTCGCCGATGAGCCGGTTCGGGTGGCCCGGCACCCAGAGGCAATCGAGAGTGTCCTCGACCAGATTCACTTCAGCCGGCGAAGCGCTTTCCGTCCTTCCGGCGATAGGAAGACCATTGCCGTCAACGATTGCCATGATCTTGGTTCCTTTGCCCCGCTTGGTCTTCCCCATTTGGTGCCCCCTTTTTTCGCCGAAACAAAAGTCCCGTCGATGAAGCATTCCTCGAGATCGAGTCCTCCCCGGTCTCGCAGATCCTCGGCGAGGGCGACAAAAGCTCCTCGAAGAACCCTTCCTGCCTTCACCTTTGAAACCTCCGATGAACCGTCTGGTAGCTCCCGTATCGCTTCGGCAAATCCGCCCACGGCGCTCCGGTCCGCAAGATCCAGAGAATTCCGTGGAGAGCGGTGCGTTGGTCCGTCCACGGACGGCCTCGCTGTGGTTTTGAGCCACGTCTGCTCCGACGTGGACAACTTCGTGATGCATGGCTGGACTTCTCCTTGTTGATGCGAACTGGGCCGCTTTCGAGGTGTCCCGTTCCGGCAACTGTTCAAGCTCAGACCAAGGAGCCCCACCGGGCTAGGCTGCTAGAGCGCACTCCGGCGCAAGGGCCGTGTGCCAGGGACGCACAGCCTCGACGGGGCAGCACAAGGGCCGGTGGCCACCAGCCCTTGCGTTGTTTCGGTCGTCGCGAGCGTCAGTGCCCTTGGCACCTTCACCCTACACCTTTTCAAGATACAAGGGACCCACTGCCGGGGTGTCCATTTCGGGTGACCCATACTTCTTCGGCGGACGCTACCAGACGCCCAAGGATCCGGAGGTGTCGCGGTCGTTCACTCCGGCAATCCCGCCCTGCCCCGGCCGAAGCGGATCCACTTCTCCAGCTCGACCACGAGGAAGGCGAGCAGGCCGACGGACGCGATGCGGATCCACGCGTCGAAACCGAGAGGCGCGGAATGGAAGGCCCGGTTCATGAAGGGGGCGAAGGTGAAGAGCATCTGGCTGGCGACCATGCAGAGCGCGCCGACGATGGCGAGACGGTTGCTCCAGATTCCGATGGAGAAAAGGGAGTGGTTCAGCGAGCGGCAGCAGAAGAGGTAGGTGGTCTCCACGATGACGACGACGTTGACCACGGCGGTTCGGGCCACGTCGAGGTTGCCGTCCGTGGTGCGCATTTCGTGGAAGAAGATCCAGAAGGCCCCGGCGATCATGATCAGGGAGACGAGGCCGGTGCGCATCAGCAGGGGGAAGGTCAGCAGCGGGCGTCCGGGCGGGCGTGGAGGGCGGGCCATCAACCCTTTCTCCTGAGGCTCGAAGACGAGCATCATGCCGAGGAAGACGGAGGTGCCGAGGTTGATCCAGAGCAACTGGGCGGGCAGGATGGGCAGGGCGAGGCCGAGGAGGACGGCGCCCATGATGATGCAGGTCTCTCCGACGTTCGTGGGCAGGGTCCAGATGATGAACTTGAGGAGGTTGTCGAAGACGCCGCGGCCCTCCTCGACGGCGGAGCGGATCGAGGCGAAGTTGTCGTCGGTCAGGACCATGTCGGCGGCGCCCTTGGCCACGTCGGTCCCGGTGATGCCCATGGCGATGCCGATGTCGGCCTGCTTCAGGGCGGGGGCGTCGTTGACGCCGTCGCCGGTCATGGCGACGACATGGCCTCGCGACTGCAGGGCGCGAACGAGGCGCAGCTTCTGCTCGGGGGCGACGCGGGCGAAGACGGCGGTCTCCTCGGCGATGGCGGGCAGGGCTTCATCTGAGGTCTCCTCGAGCTCGCGTCCGGTGACGACGCGGAGCTGGTCGCCGTTCCGCCCGCCATCGAGGCCGATGCGTGCGGCGATGGCCCGGGCGGTGGCGGCGTGGTCGCCGGTGATCATCTTCACCCCGATCCCGGCGCGGCGGCACTGGGCGACGGCCTCGATGGCCTCCTCGCGGGGCGGGTCGATCATGCCTTGGAGGCCGAGAAAGGTGAGGCCTTCGCTGACGTGGTGGTGGTCGAGATCTCCGGCGACGTCGTCGGCATGGCGGCGGGCGAAGGCGAGGACGCGCAAACCCTCTCCGGCCATGGCCTCGACCGTCCCGCGGACGGCGTGGGCGTCGAGGGGCATGGTTTCCCCGTCCGGACCGAGGGCGCTGTCGCATCGTTCGAGCAGCTTCTCGACGGCACCGACCTTGTAGATCGTCCTCCGCTCCCCGGCCTGATGGAGGGTGGCGCGGAACATGTTCTCGGATTCGAAGGGGATCATGTCGATCCGAGGCGATCGTTCGTGGGTTTCGGCGTGGGAGAGTCCCGCCTTGGCGGCGGCGACGAGCATGGCCCCTTCGGTGGGGTCGCCGTTCACGGCGGGACGCTCGTCTTTGAGGACGATTCTGGAGTCGTTGCAGAGCACGCCCGCGCGGAGGCATTCGAGCAGGGCGGGATGACGGTCCGGCTCGACCGGAGCGCCGTCGAGGAGGAAGGCGCCGTCGGATCCGTAGCCGGTGCCGGTGACGTCGAAGCAATGGCCCCCCGCATGGACCTGCTGCACCGTCATCTGGTTCTCGGTGAGGGTGCCGGTCTTGTCGGAGCAGATCACGGTGGTGCTCCCGAGGGTCTCCACGGCGGGGAGCTTTCGGATGACGGCTCGGCGCCTCGCCATGCGGCTGACGCCGATCGCGAGGACGACGGTCACGGCGGCGGGCAGTCCTTCGGGAATGGCTCCGACGGCGACGGCCACGGCGACCATGAACATCTCGACAGCCTTCTCGCCGCGCCAGATGCCGAGGAGGAAGGTGAGGGCGGCGACGGCGAGGATCGCCCAGAGGAGGAGGCGGCTGAAGGAGGCGATCTTGCGGGTGAGCGGGGTGTCGATCTCCACCGATTCCGAGATGAGCCGGGCGATGCGGCCGGTCTCGGTGCGGTCGCCCGTATCGAAGACGACGCCCTCGCCGCGCCCGTGGGTCGCGAGGGTGCCGGCGAAGGCGAGGTTCCTGCGGTCGGCGAGCACGGTGTCGGCGGGCAGGGGATCGGCGTGCTTGTCCACGGGCAGCGATTCGCCGGTGAGGGGGGCTTCGTCGATCTGGAGGTTCTTGGCGCGGATCAGCCGCAGGTCGGCGGGGACGAGGTCGCCGGCCTGCAGCAGCACGACGTCGCCGGGGACGAGTTCGTGCGAGGGGATGCGGCGCCGTTTCCCGCCGCGCCGCACCGTGGCCTCGGTCACGATCATGCGGCTGAGCGACTCGATGGCCTTGCCCGCCTTGGATTCCTGGATGAAGCCGACGATGGCGTTGACGACGACGACGGCGGCGATGACGCCGCAGTCCACCCATTCCCGGAAGAACGCGGTGATGGCTGCTCCGGCAAGGAGGATGTAGATGAGCGGCTGGTGGAACTGCAGGAGAAAGCGCCGCCACGCGGGCAGGCCGCCGCGTGCGGTGACGGTGTTGGGGCCGTATTGGGAAAGCCTCGCGGCGGCTTCGGCTTTGGAAAGGCCTTGGACCGGGTCGCTCCCGAGCCGGCCGATGGCTTCATCGCCCGCGAGGCGGTGCCAATCGGTCGGAGCGCGTGCGATATCCGGCATGGTGGATGGGAGTTCCGCGGCTACACGGGTTTGCGGACGACGAGGACGGGGCGTTTGCTGGCGGCGAGCACGCCTTGGGCGACCGATCCGATCAGGGCGCGGGCGACGCCGGTGCGCCCGTGGGACCCGATGCAGATGGCATCGGCGGCGAAGTGCTCGGCGAGATGGACGATGTCCTCGGCGGGGGCCCGGCCATGCCAGACGGCCGTCTCGCAACGGATGCCGCGTGTGGCGGCGTGGGGCGGGACGAGGGCGGCCAACTGGCGCTGCGCTTCCGCTTCGTCCAGGCCATGGGAGTCGACGACGTGACCGAGGCAGAGGACGCCACCCGGCGCGACGAGGGCGCAGGCGTAGGGGATGGCGTGATTGGCCGTGTCGGAGAAGTCGGTGGCGACGAGAACGCGGTCGAAGGAGGGCGGGGGTGCCGTCTCCGCAACCGGCGCGTTCCAGGGGATCGTCGCCACGGCCATGGGAGCGTGGTGGAGCACGCCCATCGAGACGGACTCGTCGAAGAGGCGCGAGAAGACTCCCCGTGTCCGCGTGCCGACGACGAAGAGGTCCGTCTGGGCAAGCTCCGCCATGTCGATCAGGGGCAGGTCGGCCCGGCCCCAGCGGGGTTCGACGCGGATGGTGACGGGAAGGTCTCCGAGGAGGCGGCCCACCTTTTTCCGCAGCTCGTTTTCGAGCATGGACTGGATCTGGTGCGAGGTGTCGAGCAGCGCGGAGGGCGAGTGGGCGAGACCGAGACGCGAGGCCTCGTCGGGAACCCAGTTCAGATAGGCGACGATGATTTCGCAGGGGCCGATTTGGGCGAGTTTCCCGACCCAGAGGAGGGGGGCGTCCGCGAGGACGGAGAGATCCGCTCCGACGAAGACCCGGAGCGGTCGTCGGCCGGAGAGCCATTCCTCCACGAAGGCCGCGTCGCGCAGCACGAGGCAGGGGACGGAGGCGGTCTTGACGATCCGCTCGGCCACGCCGCCGAAGAACCAGCGGGCCGGGAGGGAGCGTTTCCGGTGCGAAGCCATCACCACGAGGCGGGCCGAGGACCGTTCGGCAAGTCCGGCGATGGCCTCGTAGGGCGAGCCTTCGAGCAGTTCCTCCTCGACCGAGGCTCCGCCTTGGCGCAAGCGTTCCGCTTCCGCGCGGAGGCGGAGTCCGGCGGCGGTGCGGAGGGAGTCGACGAGTGACTCCTCGGTAGCGGGAGGTTCGAAGACGTGGGCCAGCAGCAGGGGCTCCCCGAATTTCGCGGCAAGGGCGGCGGCGGCATCGGCGGCGTCGGTGGCCGCATCGGAGAAGTCGGTGGCGAAGAGGAACGGGTTCGGCATGGGAAAAGCGTGGATGGAAGTTCTACAGCATTCGCGGACTCCTGCGTCTACACAAAGCCAGACGCGTGGCGGCTCAAGTTTTTTTCCCGGCAGGATGACGCACGCAACCTCCGGTATCGTAATGCAAAGAGAAGAGGTGGCTTTTCCATTCCTACCCTTGGCGTTGTTTGGCAGGCTGTGCGATTCCAGAGGATAAGGGAGGGTGGCCATCCGCGCCATCAATGCCCCGGGATTACCGCTTGGCTAGGTCGATCCCGAGAAAGGTTTCCCGCTGACGGTGTTTCCTTCCGCGGAGAATCGACGCTTCGACGGATACTCCTTCCAGACGATTGCCGACTTTGAAAAATTCTCGTGGCGCGGTGGCCGCAGATGACGGGGAAGGGAAAGGAAGTAGCTGGCCACTTCGCTTCGACCACGTGCGGCTTTCCGCCCCTCTTTCTTTCCCGTTGACCTCGCCCCCGGGTTTCGTCCACAATCCGTGGCATGAATGCGAAGCTGCTTGCCCTCTCTTTCCTCGCCCTGCTCCTCTCCGCCGCCACCCCGGCCCGGGAGTTCCGCACCTTCACTAATGCCGAAGGCAAGCAGATCGAGGCGGAGTTGCTCGACCTGCGGGACGGCAAGGTCCGGCTGATGGTGAACCGCCGCCCCTTCGACGTGCCGTTGGAGAGCCTCTCGGCGGAGGACCAGGAGTTTCTCAAGGAATGGGATCTGAAGCGGCAGGGCAAGGAGGACGAGCTCCACTACCGCGAGCTGATCTTCGAGGACAATTTCGACAAGGACGGCTTCGGCGAGCGCTGGGGCCACTACAAGAGCGAGAGCGTCGTCAAGGATGGCGTCCTCGTCGGCAAGACGATCGACATCAACGACCACGCCGGGGTCGACTCGATCCGCTTCGAAGGACGCCAGGACCTCGAGATCTCGGTGAAGTTCAACTTCGTCGGCGAGACGGCGGAGCGCTTCAACGTATGGATGGACGACAAGGACTACAAGGGCTCCCACGCCGGTCACATCTGCAGCGTGACGATCAGCCCGAAGAACGGGAACATCAGCGACGCGAAGACGGGGAATTTCGAGAACTCGATCTACGAGAAGCGCAAGGGCGGGGCCGAGCTCGACGAGGAGACCAAGAAGCTGCTGGCCTCGAAGTCCGCCAGCTTCCTCCTCGACCTGAAGCGCGAGACCTGGCACACCCTGCTCATCCGCACGAAGGGCGACGAGGTGACGGTGTGGGTGAACGACCACGAGGTCGGCAAGCTGAAGTCCGAAGGCCTCGCCCACGAGACGAAGTCGCTCGTCAGCCTGACGACGAACATCGACGACGTCCACTACGACGACTTCGTCGTCAGGGCGGCGAAGCCGGGAGCCTCGAAGAAGGCGGACTGAACCCGGGCGGGTCCGGGAGCGAAGAGGGTCTGGTGAAGGCGATGACGAGGCGTGGGGCGGATGCGGCAGGGACGCCCCGCCGGGGCGCCCGCGGCAGCCGTGTCCGCTCCGTGAAGACCCACGCCACCCATTCCGAATGATCTCCAACCCTCTCTCCCGGCATCGCTCCGTCGCGAGACTCGCGAAAATTTCGACGATCCTGCTCTGCGCGGCCTTTGCCCTTGCCGCCTCTACCCAGCCGAACCGTCCCCCGCGCCCGAAGCCCGTCGTCTCTCCGGTTTTCGGCGAAGGAGGATCGGTGACCTTCCGGATCCAGGCGCCGCAGGCGAAGGAGGTCTTCGTCGTCGGCCGGATGGTGGGGGGCAAGCTCGCGATGGTGCGAGACGGGGAGGGTCTGTGGTCGGTCACTCTCGATGCGGTCGAGCCGGGGATCTACGACTATGGCTTCCTCGTCGACGGCGTCCGCATGGTCGATCCCGGCAACCCGAGCCTGATGCCGAAGCGTTCGCCGAACACGAGCCTGCTTCACATCCAGGACGGCTCGATCCACGATTTCCGCGACGTGCCCCACGGGACGGTCCATGTCCACGCGCACCGCAGCGAGCCGACGGGACACTTCCGCGAATTCCAGGTCTACACGCCGCCTGGCTACGAGACGGACGGCGAGGACTATCCGCTCCTCGTCCTCCAGCATGGTCAGGGCGACACCTTTGCCACCTGGGTCGGCCATGGAAAGGCGCATTGGATCCTCGACAATCTCGTCGCCGAGGGAAAGGCCGTGCCCATGGTCGTGCTCATGCTCGACGGGCATCCCCTCCCGGAGTCCTACGGCGACGGGCGTTCCCCGGCGAACGCCGAGGCGCTGCGGCGCGACCTGCTCGAAGCGACTTTGCCGATGGTGGAGAGGCTCTACCGGATCAAGGCGGGCCGCGAGCACCGGGCGATCGCGGGGCTCTCCATGGGCGGGCTCCACGCGCTGACCATCGGGCTGAACGAGCTGGATGCCTTCGCCTGGATCGGGGCCTTCAGCGCCGCCGTACCCGAGCCGACGGCTCTCGACCCCGCTCTCGCCGACGCGGAGGCGGCGAACGGGAAGCTGAAGCTGCTCTGGATCGCCTGCGGGAAGGACGATTTCCTTCTCGGCGAGAACGAGCAGTTGACCGCTCTGCTGAAGGAGAAGAGCATTCGCCATGAATGGCATCTCACCGAGGGGAACCACAGTTGGCCGGTCTGGCGGGGCTACCTCGCCGACTTCGCGCCGAGGCTGTTCCGCTAGGCTGGAGGGACGGCGCGTGCCCATGGCGGGACTCGCGGGCGTTTCGGCATGCTTCCTCTCCCTTTCCCCCGCCGCGTCCCTTTCCGCCGCCACGGTCGAGGACGTGATCGCCAAAGTCGAGGAGATCGCGGGCGAGACGGGACTGCGCACCGCCCTCGTCGGCTTCTGTCTCGTCGATCTCGAGGCCGCTCCGGACACCGCCGTCGGCTACCGCATGGACGCCGGCCTCGTTCCGGCTTCGACGATGAAGGTCTTCACCACGGCCACGGCGAACGAGCTGCTCGGGCCGGACCATCGCTTCACGACCGAGCTGCAGACCACCGGCACGCTGGGCGAAGACGGCATCCTCGCCGGCGATGTCGTGATCCGCGGAGGCGGAGATCCGACGCTCGCCGCGACGGATCTTTCCGCCACCTACGCGAAATGGAAGGCGGCCCTGCTCGGGGCGGGCGTGAAGGGGGTCGAGGGTTCCGTCGTCGGCGATGCCTCGGTCTTCGGCACCGCCCTCACCCCGGACACCTGGCAGTGGAACGACATGGGCAACTACTACGGCGCCGGAGCCTGCGGCCTGACGGTCCATCAGAACCTCTTCCGAGCCACCTTCCGCACGCCGTCGGCCGGGGCGAAGGCACCGTTGGCGGGGACGGATCCGAAGCTGCCGGGCTACGAGTTCTACAACGAGATGCGGGTCGGGGCGGCAGGGTCTGGCGACCACGGCTACATCTACGGCGATCCATACGGGAAGCTGGTCACCTTCCGCGGCACCGTCCCGGCGGGCAGCGGATCGTTCACCATCAAGGGGGCCTTGCCGGATCCCGCCCTCTTCTGCGCCCGGACCTTCTCCGACTACCTCAACGCGAACGGTCTCCCCGTCGCGGGCGAGCCGACCACCGACCGCCTCCTCGGCATGGCCGGGAAGGAGATCGGGGCGCGCCAGAAGGTCTTCGAGCAGGCTTCGGAACCGCTTTCCGGCATCCTCGTGACGACGAACCACAAGTCCGACAACCTCCGCGCCGAATGCCTCCACCGGGCCATCGGAGTGAAGGCGAAGGGGCAGGGGACCACGGTCGCGGCGGCGGAGGCAGTGCGGGCGCATTGGGCGGGGAAGGGGATCGACATGACCGGCTTCTTCATGGGCGACGGCTGCGGCCTGTCCCGGGCGAACACGGTCACGGCCCGGCAGATGGCCCTGATGCTCCGCGAGGCCTCGAAGGGCGAGCGCTTCGCGACCTTCCGCGACTCCCTGCCCGTGGCGGGGCGCTCCGGCACGCTGAAAAGCATCGGCGGCGGCAGCGCCGCCGAAGGCCGCGTCCGCGCGAAAAGCGGTACGATGGACCGCATCCGCAACTACGCGGGCTACATCGACACCCGTTCCGGGAAGCGCTACGCCTTCGCCCTCTTCGTCACGAACTACACCGGCGACCTCGCCAGCGTGAAGGCGAAGATCGTGCGCGTCTGGAGCACGATGGCGGGGTTGTGAACCGTTTTGCCGAAGGTCGGGATTGCCGCCATGCCCAGCTACTTCGCCATTCTCTCCGCGATCCTGCCGGTGTTCCTCGTCATTGCGACGGGATTCCTCTTCCACCGGCGCGGCTGGCTCAGCGAGGAGACCGAGACGGGAATGATGAGGCTGGGGATGAACCTCCTCGTGCCTTGTCTCGTCCTTTCGCTCGTGCCGGGCAATTCCGCCCTAGAAAAACTCTCGACGACAGCCTGGTCCATCGGCCTCGGCTTCCTCCTCGTGCTTGGCGGCTTCCTCGTCTCGTGGCTCGTCGGGCTGGCCTGCGGCATGCGGATCGGCAGCGGTCTCCGCACCTTCGCGATCAGCGCCGGGATCCAGAACTACGGCTTCATCGCGCTGCCCCTGCTCGTCGGACTGTTCCCCGGCAACGCCGGTCCCGCCGGCCTCGCCTTCATCTTCGGGATCGGAGTGGAGATGGCGATGTGGACGGCGGGGCTCGCCATCCTCACGGGAAAGGCGGGGCTGCGTGCCCTCGTCAACGGCCCCTTCCTCTCCGTCATCGCCGCCCTCGTGCTGAACTACACCGGCGCCTATCGGCTCGTGCCCGAGGTCGTCCACACCTCGATGGAGATGCTGGGCCGCTGCGCCGTCCCCATGTCCATCTTCATGATCGGCGCCACGATGGGACGCTTCTTTCGGGATGGCATTTTCGTCGATGTCCTGCGCGTGGGCATCGCCAGCACCGTCGCCCGCCTCGGCCTGCACGGAGCGCTCATCCTCGCGGCGGCCCTGCTCCTCCCCGTGCCCGAGGACCTGCGCCGCCTTCTCGTGGTCCAGGCAGCGATGCCGGCGGCGGTCTTCCCCATCGTCCTCGCCCGTCTCTTCGGAGGCCAGCCGCAGGTGGCGATCCAGGTGGTGATGGTCACCTCCTTCCTCAGTCTCGTCTCCGCTCCTTTTGTCATCGCGTGGGGCCTGGAGAGACTCGGTGCCGGGTGAGGGGGGAAAATTGGCGTCGCCAGAGGTTGTGCTTCGTGATACGTTCCCCGCATGGAAACGTCGGGGACGGTTCTCGGTCCTGTGTCCTGGGAGCGCATGAGCCAAGGGATCGAAAAGGTCAAGGATCGCCTGATGCGAGCCACC
Organism: Verrucomicrobiales bacterium; assembly: GCA_037190325.1. Classification (GTDB taxonomy): domain Bacteria; phylum Verrucomicrobiota; class Verrucomicrobiia; order Verrucomicrobiales; family DEV007; genus Arctic95D-9. The sequence continues at coordinate 269,290 of JBBCIU010000002.1, forward strand.
GCCGCGCTCGAGGCCGCTCGGCTTCCCTATGCGGTCATCGGGGGAAACGCCGTCGCCGCCTGGGTCTCCCGGGTGGACGATTCCGTCGTGCGGAACACCCGCGACGTCGATCTTCTCGTCCGTCGCGGGGATCTCCCCGCCATCGCCGCCGCGCTCGGGGAGGCGGGCTTCATCCACCGCAGCGTCTCGATCCTCGGAGGCAGAGGGCGCATCGAGATGTTCCTCGACGGTCCCGGAGCCAAGGTGCGCGACGCGGTCCACCTCATCTTCGCCAACGAGCGGGTCGATCCCGAATCCCCCGAGCCCTCGCCCGGAGTCGAGGAGGTCGATCCGTCGCCGGGCGAGTTCCGCCTCCTCGACCTCGCCGCGCTGGTGAGGATGAAGCTCACGTCCTACCGGGACAAGGATCGCGTCCATCTCCGCGACATGATCGAGATCGGCCAGCTCGACGGGAGCTGGCTGGACCGCGTCCCGGCTTCGTTGAGGCCCCGGCTCCAAGCGCTTCTCGACGATCCGGACGGCTGATTCCGGAAGAGGTTTCGGGTTTCGAGTCCAAGGTTCCAGATTGGTGTTGCCGGATCGCTCATCCCAAAAAGGAAGATGAGAGTTGAAAGGGGATCGTTGAGAGACTCGGAATCAACGGATTGCCTCGGTGCAGGCCGCTCGCTTTGAGCTCTCGACTCTCATCTGCCGAGTCTCAACTCCGCTTCCAGGCTCACGCCTTCCGGATCGCCTGGAGCACCACGTTCACCTGCTGGCGGCCGCGGAATTCGCTGCGGTCGATGGTGAAGGCGATGTCCCAGGGGGGCTTGGGCAGGTCGAGTTCCGCCCCGTTGAAGTAGATCGCCTCCTGCTCGACTCCGTCCTGCTCGAAGCGGAATTTCAGATGCCGCTCCTTGATCGTGCGCGGCTCGCCCACGACGCGGACGCCGGCGGACATGAAGATCGGCTGCGGGTTGTTCGCGCCGAAGGGGCGCAGCAATTCGTAGCTGTCGAGAAGGTCGAGGGTGATCTCGGGAAAGCGGATCTCCGTGTCGATGAACAGCTTCGGCACGAGCGTCTCGTTGTCGGCCTGCGCCATGACGCTGCGGACGAGGGCCTCGCGGAAGGCCTCGAGATTCTCTTCGCGCACCCCCACGCCCGCCGCCATCTCGTGGCCGCCGCCCGACTCGATCAGCTCGCGGCAGGAATCGAGCGCCTCGACCAGCGAGATGCCGGGGACGCTGCGCCCGCTGCCCTTGCCGAGACCGTTCTCGTCGATCCCGATCACGAAGGTGGGGCGATGGTACTGCTTGGCGATGCGCGAGGCGACGATCCCGACCACGCCCGGATGCCAGCCCCGCGCCCCGACGACGATGGCATGGCTGCGCTGGGAGGGAGGGAGGCTTTCGATCTGGCGCTCGGCATCCTCGCGCGTGGCCAGTTCCAACTCCTGGCGCTCCCGGTTCTGGCGGTCGAGCGATTCGGCGAGAGCGCGGGCTTCCTCCCGGTCCTGGGAAAGCAGCAGGTTCAGCGAAGCGACGGCGGTGTCGAGGCGGCCCGACGCGTTGAGGCGGGGGCCGAGCTTGAAGCCCACGTCGTGCGTGCGGATCGGATTGGTCACCCCGGCGACCGATTTCAGGGCGACGAGGCCGGGGTGGATGGTGCGTTCGAGCTGGACGAGGCCGCGCCGGGCGAAGAGACGGTTCTCCGCCTCCAGCGGCACGATGTCGGCGATGGTCCCAAGAGCGACGATGTCGAGATAGTTCTTGAGGTCGAAGCCCGGAAGCGGTCGCACGCGGAGGAGCGCGTGGGCGATCTTGAAGACGACTCCGGCGGTGCAGAGGTAATGGAAATCGTCCCCCAGCTTCGGATTGACGAGGGCGACGCACTCCGCCACCCCCGAGGGCGAGGGCTCGTGGTGGTCGAGGATGATGAGATCGATGCCCCGCCCGCGGAGGAATTTGGCCTCCTCGCACGAGTTCGTGCCGCAGTCGGCCGCGATGAGCAGGTCGGGCGGACCGCCTTCGAGGCAGCTCTCGATCCCTTTGGCGCTGAGCCCGTAGCCTTCCTCCAGCCGTGTCGGAAGAAAGGGGCGGGGCTCCAGTCCATAGGCACGCAGAATGGCACAGAGCAGCGCGATCGAGCTGACCCCGTCGACGTCGTAGTCTCCATAGAGCACGACCGACTCCCGTTTCTCGACCGCGGTCAGGATCCTCCTCACCGCCGCATCGACTCCGGGCAGGGCGAAGGGGTCGCCGAGATCCTTGAGGCGGGGGTGGAGGAACTGCTCGAGCTGTTCGCGTTCGACATGGCCGCGCTGCAGGGCGAGGGCGACGACGACCGGGGTAAGGCCAAACGCGCCCGCATACTCGCGGACGAGTTCGGGGGCCGGCGCTTGGGCGAGGACCCATCTGGGCTTTGCGGGCATCCCGCCACCTTAGAGAGAACGGATCACCTGTAAAGACCGCCCTCTTTCGGGCAAGCGGCAAAGAAGCGGCCGATCCGTCCGGTGGGAAGCCACTGGAACCCGGAAATTCGCTGGCGCGGGTCGCTCTGCGGCGTAGACTGGCGCTCCTCTTCCCATGGACTTCATCGACCTGAAAAGCCAGCAGCGGCGAATCCGCGACCAGATCGACCGGCGCATCGCCGCCGTGCTGGACCACGGGCAATACATTCTGGGTCCTGAAATCGCCGAACTGGAGGCCACCCTCTGCGAGTATCTCGGCTGCCGCCACGCCATCGCCGTCTCCTCGGGGACCGACTCGCTCCTCATCTCCCTCATGGCCCTCGGGATCGGGGCCGGCGACGAGGTCGTCACCGTTCCCTACACCTGGATCTCCACGGCGGAGGTCATCTCCCTCCTCGGGGCAAAACCCGTCTTCGTCGACATCGAACCCGACACCTGGAATCTCGATCCCGAGCGGCTTGCCGCCGCCATCACCGAGCGGACCAGGGCCATCATGCCCGTCGGGATCTACGGGCAGACCGCCGACATGACCGCGATCAACCGCATCGCCACCGAGGCCGGCGACCTGCCGGTGATCGAGGACGCGGCGCAGAGCTTCGGCGCGACCCACTGGGGGAAGCGCTCGGGGGCGCTCTCGCTCGTCGGCAGCACTTCCTTCTTCCCTTCGAAACCGCTCGGCGGCTATGGCGACGGAGGCGCTCTCTTCACCGACGACGACGAACTCGCCGAGAAAATGCGTTGGATCCGCGTCCACGGCCAGCAGCGGAAGCATTTCCATCCCGTCGTCGGGATCAACGGCCGCCTCGATACCCTCCAGGCCGCCATCGTTCTCGCGAAGATGGAGATCTTCGACGAGGAGGTCGCGATGCGGCAGGCGGTCGCCGACGGCTACGCGAGCCGCCTGGCGGAGGCTCCGCTGATCCTGCCCCATGTCGCCGAGGGCAATACCTCCGTCCACGCCCAGTACACCGTCCTCTCCGACGACCGGGACGCTCTCCAGGCCAGGCTCGGAGCAAAGGGAATCCCTTCCGTGCCCTACTACGCCGTTCCTCTGCATCTCCAGCCCGCTTTCTCCGCCCTCGGCCATGCTCTGGGCGACTTCCCCGTCGCCGAGCGAGTCGCCTCGGCCTGCCTCAGTCTGCCCATGAGCGCCTACGTGACGCCCGAGGATCAGGATCGCGTGGCCGAGGCCATTCTGGGTGCCTGATCGGTGCCCCGGGGGGCGGTCAGGAGCGTGTTCGTGTCAGAGGGAGCGGCCCAGGCGCTCGCCACGGTATCGGTCGGCGATCCGCTCCATCCATTCCGGATGCTCCAGATACCATTGGACCGTCTTGCGGAATCCGCTGTCCGCGGTTTCGCGCGCGTTCCAGCCGAGCTCCCGCTCGATCTTCGAGCAGTCGATGGCATAGCGGCGGTCGTGTCCGGGACGGTCGGGGACGAAGCGGACGAGCGCTTCGGCACTGCGGCGGCTGTCCGGCGGGAGATGCTCGTTGACCAAGGCAACGAGCCGGTGGATCACCTCCAGATTCGTCAGTTCGCAACGTCCGCCGACGTGGTAGACCTCGCCCGGCCTTCCCTGGTGCAGCATCGCGAGCAGGGCGCGGCCGTAGTCGTCGACATGGAGCCAGTCCCGCACTTGCAGGCCGTCCCCGTAGACGGGCAGGGTTTCGCCCCGGAGGATCTTCGAGATCATCAGGGGGATGAGCTTTTCGGGAAATTGGCCTGGCCCGTAGTTGTTCGAGCCGTTGGCGGTGATCACCGGCAGTCCGTAGGTATGGAAATAGGCGCGGCCGAGGTGCGCAGCCCCCGCCTTCGATGCGGCGTAGGGATTGTTCGGGGCGTAGCCGTCGGCTTCGGTGAAGGCGGCGGCCATGGGGGGCAGCGAGCCATAGACCTCGTCCGTCGAGACGTTGAGGAAGAGGAAGCGCTTCTCCTTCGCGGCAGCGGAACGGTGGCGGCAATGGTTCCGTGCCGCCTCCAGCAGATGGAAGGTTCCGAGGACGTTCGTCCGGACGAACGCTTCCGGAGAGTCGATGGAGCGGTCGACGTGGGACTCGGCGGCGAGATGGACCACCGCGTCGAAGTCGTGCCGGGAGAACAGGTCGGCGAGGAGCTCGGCGTCGCAGATGTCCCCGCGGACCGGAAGGAGGCGCGGATCGCCGGAGAGATCGGCGAGGAGATCCGGATTCGCCGCGTAGGTCACCTTGTCGAGATTGACGACCTGCTCGACCGGCCAGCCGGATTCCCCTTCTCCCGGATTCAGGAGCAGGCGGACAAAGCGGGAGCCAATGAAGCCGAATCCGCCGGTGAGAAGCACGCGCATGGGAAATGGATCGAGCGAACGCTCCGTAGCTTAGCGTGCTGGACACTAGCTGGCCGGGGAGGCCGCACAAGGGCGAAGTGTGGCATCCGGGATTTTCCGCAAGTGGCCCGGGGACGGAGGATCCCCTCCGGCAATTCCGGAGAACCGAAGGGATCGGCATTTTGTTCATTTTTGATTGAACAAACGGGGAAGAAGGTTACTTATTCGCGTCCTTCGAACCCCGACGGGGATGGAGAGCAAAAGCAGTGTCACCCCAAGCCATGGGGCCGGATTCTCCCTCGCGGAGGTAGACGGCACCAGAGGCGGTAGCTCGCCCGGTTCGTCCGAACTGATGGAGGAGTCGATCGGGTTCTTCGTCTCGTTCGTCCAGGTTTTTGGCCTGCCGAAGTCGATCGGCCAGATTTACGGCCTGCTCTTCGTCTCCACCACGGCCTTGCCCATGGACGAAATCGTCGCCCGCCTCGGGATTAGCAAGGGCAGCGCCAGCCAGGGGCTCACCTTGCTGAAGGGCCTCGGAGCGGTCGTGCCGAAGTCCGTTCCCCTCGACCGGCGCGAGCATTTCGTCGCGGACTTGAACGTGTCCCGGATCGTGGGCCATTTCTTCGAGAACCGCCTCCAACCTCGGCTCGATCATGGAGACCGCCGCCTCGGAACGATGCTCGAACTCGCCAAGGCGATGGAGCGGTCCGACAAGGACGATGGCTCCGCTAACGTCCTGAACCGCATCCGGGCTCTTCAGAAATGGCAGAAGCGGGGACGCAGCCTCGTTCCCATCGTCGTGCGCTGGCTCAAGCGCTGATCCTAAACCCCGAACCCCCTCCCTCTGTCCCATGGAAGGCCTCGCCATCGACCGCAGATATTATGTCGCCGGCCATCGCGGAATGGTCGGCAGTGCCCTCTGCCGCGCCCTTGCCAAGGCGGGATGCGGCGAGATCCTCACCGTCCCGAGTTCCGAACTCGATCTGCGCGATCAGCGCGCCACGGCGGACTTCATCGCGGCCCGCCGTCCCGACGTGATCCTCGTCGCCGCCGCGAAGGTGGGCGGCATCCACGCGAACGACACCTATCCGGCGGACTTCCTCCATGACAACCTCATAATCGCCGCGAACCTGATCCGGGCGGCCTTCGAGACAGGCGTCGGAAGGGTCCTCTTCCTCGGCAGCTCCTGCATCTACCCCAAGTTCGCCCCGCAGCCGATCCGGGAGGAGTCGCTCCTCACTGGCGCGCTCGAGCCGACCAACGAGGCCTACGCCATCGCCAAGATCGCGGGACTCAAGCTCTGCGAATACTACCGCCGACAGCACGGTCGCCTCTTCCATTCCGCCATGCCCTGCAACCTCTACGGCATCGGCGACAACTACCACCCCGAGAACTCGCACGTCATCCCCGGTCTCATCAGGCGCTTCCACGAGGCGAAGGAGAGTGGAGCCGGGTCCGTGACGATCTGGGGCAGCGGTACGCCGCGCCGCGAGTTCCTCTTCGCCGACGACCTCGCCGACGCCTGCCTCCACCTCCTCGCTCTGGAGGATCCTCCCTCCCTCGTCAACGTGGGCGCCGGATCGGACGTGACCATCCGCGAGCTCGCGGAGCTCGTCGCCATGGCGGTTGGATTCCAAGGGGAGATCCGCAACGATCCCTCCAAGCCCGACGGCACCCCGCGCAAGCTCATGGACTCCTCCCTCGTCGCCTCGCTGGGCTGGCAGGCGAAGGTCGGCCTGGAGGAAGGGCTGCGGCTTGCCTATCGGGATTTCCTGCAAAAGGAAATCCGTTGAACCCCCTTCCTAGGTGCCCCCCCCTCTATGAAAAAAGCGCTGATCACTGGAATTACCGGACAGGACGGCTCCTATCTGGTGGAACGGCTCCTCGGGAAAGGCTACGCCGTGTATGGCATGATCCGTCGCAGCAGCTCCGCGAGGAGGACCGCTTCCAGCTCCATCACGGAGACCTGACCGACTCGTCCAACCTGAACCGCCTCCTCGAACGCATCGGACCGCACGAAATCTACAATCTCGGCGCGCAAAGCCGCGTCAAAGTGTCCTTTGAGGTGCCCGAATACACCGCCGAGGTCTATGCCATCGGGACGCTCCGCTTCCTCGATGCCCTTAAGGAGGTCGAACTCGAGAAGCAGGCGCTTCTATCAGGTGTCCACCAGCGAGCTCTACGGCCTCGTCCAAGAGGTGCCGTAGTCGGAGGCGACCCCCTTCTACCCCCGTTCGCCCTACGACGCGGCCAAGCTCTACAGCTTCTGGATCGTCGTGAACTCTACCGCGAGTCCTACGGGCTCCACGCCTCCAACGGGATCCTCTTCAACCACGAATCCCCCCGCCGCGGCGAGACCTTCGTCACCCACAAGATCACCCCCGCCGCCGGACGCATCGCCGTGGGAGTCCAAGGAAAAGCTGGTCCTCGGAAACCTCGGTGCACAGCGCGACTGGGGTTACGCGCCGGAATACACCGAGATGATGCGGCGCATCCTACAGCAGGACCAGCCCGACGACCACGTCTGCGCGACCGGAGAGATGCACACCGTGCGGGAGTTCTGCGAGCACGCCTTCGAGGTTGGTGGGGCTTCCGCTGCGCTTCGAGGGCGAAGGGGGGCGACGAGAAGGGAGTCTGTCGGAAGAGCCCGGGTCCTCATTGAGGTCTCTCCCGAGTATTTCCGCCCCGCGGAAGTCGAGCAGCTCCTCGGCTGGAAGCCGCAGGTGACCTTCAAGGAGCTCGTCAGGATCATGGTCGAGGCGGACTGGGAGCTCGCCAAGGCGGGCAGGTGAGGCAGGAGGGATACCGGGCTGCTCGGAATGGGAAGGGAAGCGAAATCCGGCAAAGCGCAGAAGCCAAAGCGAAGCAAGGCCCCGCGCGGCAGCAGCGCCGGGCTGATCCCCTCCCGTACCTGGGTGCAGGGAGCCCGGGCCCTCTGGGGTGGCCTGCCCCTCAGTGAGCGGGGTTTGCTGGTTCTGGGCGTGTTCGTCCCCGCGCTCGACCAGGTCTCGCGGCTCGGTTCCCTCGGGGTGATGATCCGGGCGGTCGGATACGGCATCCGCAAACCTCTCGACCTTGAGATGCGTCTCTGGCTGGGTTTGATCATTCTCGGGGCCACCCTCGTCAGCGTGTTCGTCCAGATGTGCTCGGAGCGGGTGAAAAATGGGCTGAAGGCCCAGAACACCCGGATGGCCAGGCGGATGTACGGAGTGATGATGGCGGAGGCGGCGAGGCTTCCGTCCGAAGAGCGCAAGGAGCAGATCCAGCACCTCCTCGGCGAGGAGAAGGGCTTCCTGGGCTCGGCCACCTCGGGGCTTTCCGCCACGATCGGATTTCTTTCCGAGGTCTTTCTGGTCTTAGTCCTGTTGGCGATCCTCGCTTGGTTCGACTGGATCGTGGGGGCGATCCTCCTCGTCGCTGGCGTCGCGATGCTGATGGTCCTCAGGTGCCGGGTCAAGGCGTCCCCGCAGAGGGAGGGCGACAAGGAGAACGAAAAGCTCGTGGAGGCGAGAAAGGCGGCGACTCAGAAACTGGAGTCCATCGGCAGCCGACGCGCGAGTGCGGGCGAGTTGATCGAAGAATACGCCGACAACGAGTTCGACCGGCTCGCGGGCGCCGAGGCGGAGGACAGGACGCGCCTGCAGAGAAAGATCTCCTCCGCGATGAACTTCGGGTCGGCCGTCCTTATGGCGCTGGTGTTCCTCCTCGTCTCCGCTGAAGGGGCCTTCGACGAAAACAAGATCGTCTGGATGGTGGTCTTCGTCTTCGGCCTCCGGATGGCGGTCTCGCATGGCAAGATGGCCATGCGGAAGTGGGGGGCGATCCTGGCCGAGAAGCATTCGCTGATGCAGTTGGCGAAGGCTGGGCTTGTCTCGCAGTCCCGATGTCAGGAGGAAGACTGCGGGGAGGAGGATCCTGAGCCGGAAGCCGAGGTCGAGGCTGGAAACGGCTACGGAACCCTCGCCCACATCGTCGAGTATTCCTTCCGCGGGCTGAATGGCCCGGAGATTGTCTCACGGGAACCGCTTGTGGTGGAGATGTGTGTTGAGGCTAGGGAGGCCATTGAGGGAGTGAGTTGGTCCTTTGCCATATCAAACTTGGATGGCACTTCATTTCTTATTACGAAAACGACCGCTGATCACGGAATTATCTGGGATATCCCAAAAGGGAAAAGTTGGTTTCGTGTCGTGACTGGTCCCGTTTGGTTGCCTGCGGGAACCTTCTCGGGTTGGATCGGGATCGCAAAGGGAAGTCAGACTCTTGATCTTATTGGTTCTCAAGCAGAGCCGGAGCTGCTTCACGTGCTTCCGGACGAAGCCGTAAAGCGGATGGTGCCGATACGAGAAATCCATGATGTTGTTGCGATGGATGTTGAATGGGACCGAGAATTCCGGAAGGAAACTTCGGAGTCGTGGGAAACCCGGAAAACCGAATCAGAACATTTCCTAGCCAATTAGGAATTTTATGAAAGCGGTAATCCTCGCAGGTGGTCTCGGCACTAGGCTCAGCGAAGAGACCCATCTACGACCGAAGCCCATGGTCGAGATCGGGGGAATGCCCATCCTCTGGCACATCCTCAAGATCTACTCTTCCTATGGAATTCGCGACTTCGTCGTCTGCGCGGGCTACAAGGGCTACGTCATCAAGGAGTTCTTTGCGAACTACTTCCTCCATGCCTCGGACGTGACCTTCGATCTTTCCGCGAATGCCGTCACGATCCTCGAGAAGCGCACCGAGCCTTGGAGAGTGACCGTGATCGACACCGGCGAGAAGACGAACACGGGTGGTCGTCTGCGCCGGGTAGCCCATCTGCTCCGCGACGGCGGACCATTCTGCTTCACCTACGGCGACGGCGTCGCCGACATCGACCTCGGAGCGCTGCTTGATTTCCACCGCCAGTCTGGACGCAAGGCGACCCTCACCGCCGTTCAGCCGCCGGGACGCTACGGAGCTCTGGAGATCGGCGGCGACGGATCGGTGAGCAGATTCCGCGAAAAGCCCGATGGGGACAACGCGTGGATCAATGGCGGCTTTTTCGTCCTGGAGCCTTCTGTCCTGGAACTGATCGAGAGCGACGAGACCTCATGGGAGCGAGGTCCGCTCGAGCGGCTTGCGGGGGACAACGATCTTGGTGCCTACCGGCACCAAGGCTTCTGGAGGCCGATGGACACGCTCCGGGACAAGATCTACCTCGAGGAGCTCTGGAATTCGGACAGAGCCCCGTGGAAGCGTTGGTAAGGGGCGGTTTTTGGCTTGAAATCGCGATGAAAAGTCTCGGCGAAACCTTTGCAGAAAAATGCGTTCTCGTGACCGGCCATACCGGTTTCAAGGGTGCATGGCTTTCGCATTGGTTGAACCGGCTTGGTGGCGTGGTCCATGGCTACGCGTTCGACCCCGACGAGGGACAGTGCGATCTCTTCGAGATCGTCCGCGAAGGAGGCGCGTTTGGAGAGGGGCGAGATCATCGGGGAGACCTTCTTTCCCGTCCGGAGCTGGAGGCGGCGGTTGTGGCGGCTCGTCCCGATTTTGTCTTCCACCTTGCTGCGCAGTCGCTCGTGCGGAGATCCTACGGCGAACCGGTCGATACGCTTGCCACGAATGTGCTCGGAACTGGCCATCTCCTTGAAGCGGTGCGCCGGGCAGCCCCCGATGCGGTCGTCGTTGTGGTCACCAGCGACAAATGCTACGAGAACCGCGAGTGGGCCTATCCCTATCGCGAAACCGACCGCCTCGGGGGACACGACGTCTACTCGGCCTCGAAAGCGGCGGCGGAGATGGTGATCTCGTCCTGGCGGCGGAGTTTTTTCGATCGTGGGGCAGAGGTCGGTCGCGTCGCCACGGCCCGGGGAGGGAACGTCATCGGAGGAGGAGATGGCGCTGCCGACCGTATTGTGCCCGATCTCGCCCGCGCCCTTGGGCGAGGCGAGGCTCTCGGCGTCCGCTCGCCGGGCGCAACCCGTCCTTGGCAGCACGTTCTCGACTGCCTTTCCGGCTACCTGTTTCTGGCAAGGTGGATGGCGGAGGATGCAACCTCCGCGACAAGCCCGCATCGTGCGTTCAACTTCGGGCCCAGCGGCGAGTCGGAGCGCTCCGTGAGGGAACTCGTCGCGGAATGCCTTCTTCACTGGCCTGGAGAGTGGCGGGATCTCTCGGGAGGCGACATGCTCCACGAAGCCTCCCGACTGGCCGTTTCCATCGACTTGGCCCGTTCCGTTCTCGGATGGCGGCCGACTTGGAATTTTTCGCAGGCGGTCTCTGGAACAATGGTCTGGTACCGCGAGCGCCATGCCGGTGCTTCCTCCGCCGAAATCCGCAGTCTCATGGACCGCCAGATCGACGCTTTCGCCGTATGAGCGCTTTCCCCGTCCGATCAGCCACTTCCGTCTGCCGCTGCCTGGCCTGCGGTTCGGAGCAGCTCCGTCCCGTTCTCGATCTTGGGATCCAGCCGCTCGCCAACAATTTCCTCCCAGGCCTCGACCTCGCCTCCGAGGAACCTCGCTTCCCTCTTGGCATCCAAGTCTGCGAACGTTGCTGGCTCGTGCAGTTGACCCACCTCGTCCCGCCGGTCGATCTCTTTTCCACCTACCTCTATTTTTCCTCCTACTCCGACACGATGCTGCGTCATGCCGCGGCCGCCGTGGAGACTTTCACGGCGAAGCTCGGTCTTGGACGGGGGAGCTTTGTCGTCGAGGTCGCGTCGAACGACGGCTACCTCCTCCGCAATTTTGTCAATGCCGGCATTCCCTGCCTCGGCATCGAGCCCGCCGCGAACATCGCCGAGGTGGCCCAATCCGTCGGAGTGGAGTCGCTCGTCGAGTTTTTCGGAGCCGAATGCGCGACTCGCCTCGCCGAGGGGCGTGGTAAAGCCGATCTCATCCTTGGGAACAACGTCTTCGCCCACGTTCCCGACATCACCGACTTCGTCGCCGGTCTTGCCGCGCTCCTGGCTCCCGGCGGGACGGTCTGCCTGGAGTTCCCCTACGCGCGCGAAATGTTCGACCGGAACGAGTTCGACACCATCTACCACGAGCACGTCTTCTACTTCGCCCTCACCCCGCTCGTGCCGCTTTTCGCGAAGCACGGGCTCGAGATATACGAGGTCGAGCGTCTCCCCATCCACGGAGGATCCCTGCGGGTCTGGCTCGGGCACGAAGGAGTCCACGAACCGCGGCCCATCGTCGCCGAACTGCTTGCCGAGGAGAAAGAAGCCGGGCTTTGCGGATTGCCATACTACGAATCGCTCGCGGGGCGGGTTGCCGAGCTGAAGGCCGCGTTGCTTTCCAAAATCGGCGAGATCGCCGCAAGCGGTCGTCGCCTCGCGGCATATGGCGCATCGGCGAAAGGTTCGACTCTGCTCAACTACTGCGATCCTCCCAGAGGATCGATCGAGTTCATCGCCGATCGCTCCGCCGCCAAGCAGGGACGGCTCAGCCCAGGGCTGCATTTGCCCGTCGTTTCCGCCGAGGAGCTGGAAGACAGGCAACCCGACTACACTCTCCTGCTGACGTGGAATTTTGCCGAGGAGATTCTGCGCCAGCAGGAGGGCTATCGAAGAAAGGGAGGGCGTTTCGTCGTTCCGATTCCGGAGGTGAGGGAAGTGTGAAACGATGGCCCCGGTTCGCTGCATGGGCCATGTGAATTGCTTTTTCTCATGACGAAACAGGAGACATCGATCGAAGGACTCTACCGGATCGAGCTTCGGTCTTTCATCGACGATCGGGGGCAGTCCATCAAAACCTACTCCGCGGAGGAATTTGCATCGCACGGCCTCCCGACCGATTGGACGCAGACCTTGCGGGTGGGCAACCCCCATCGGGGAACCTTGCGTGGAATGCACTGGCAAGCCGGACCCCATTTCGAGACGAAGCTCGTCCATTGCCAGAGAGGGAGGGTCTTCGATGTTATCGTCGATGTTCGCGCCGGCTCCGAGACCTTTGGCGAATGGTGCGGCTTTGAGCTTGCGGGCGATGTCCCTGCGGCGCTTCTGGTCCCTGGAGGACTCGCCCACGGTTATCTCACGCTGGAGGACCAAAGCGAAGTGCTTTATCAAATCAGCGGAGACTATCGACCCGACGCCCAAAGGGTGTTCCGCTGGAGCGACCCCGCCGTTGGCATCGATTGGCCTTTGTCGCCCCGTATCCTTTCGGAACGGGATGCGAATGCACCTCTTCTGGCGGAACTGCCGGTGGATGGGAGGCTCTGATTCTCCGCGCCCACCTTATGGAATCGAAGGTCCACTACGCCAAGCCTTCCATCACCGAGCGGGAGGTCGAATACGCGACCGATGCTGCCCGCAACGGTTGGGGCGAGCGATGCTACGACTACGTGAAGCGGTTCGAGGCGCTCTTTGCGGAGCATCTGGGCGTGAAGCACGCCATCGCCACGTCGAGCTGCACCGGAGCCCTCCATATGGGTTTCGCCGGTCTCGGGATCGGGCCCGGCGACGAGGTGATCATGGGCGATATCAACTGGATCGCCAGCGCTGCGCCGATCACCTACCTCGGGGCGAAGCCGATTCTTGTCGATGTGCTCCCCGACTCCTGGTGTCTCGACCCCGGCCGTGTCGAGGAGGCGATCACGCCGCGGACCAAGGCCATTCTCGCCGTTCATCTATACGGAAATCTGTGTGATCTCGACCGGCTTCTCGAGATCGGAGCGCGACACGGAATCCCCGTCGTCGAGGACAGCGCCGAGGCGATCGGATCGGTCTACAACGGCGCTCGCGCCGGGTCGATGGGTGCTTTCGGCACTTTCTCCTTCCACGGCACCAAGACGCTGACCACCGGAGAGGGCGGTATCTGGGTGACGAACGACACCACGCTCTTCGAAACCGTCCGCACCCTTTCGAACCACGGGCGCAGCGCCGCCGAGCCCCGGCAGTTCTGGCCCAGCGAAGTCGGCTTCAAGTACAAGATGCCGAACCTCGCCGCCGCGATCGGCTGCGCCCAGATGGAGCGGATCGAGGAACTGATCGCGAGGAAGCGCGCCATCTTCGAGCATTATCGCGAGCGGCTTGCTGGACTGCCGCTGCGGGTCAATCCCCCCGACGGCCCCGGCCGCATCCACGGATACTGGATGCCGACCTTCGTCGTCGACGAGGGGATTCCTTTCGAGCGCGAGGCGCTCCTCGCCCGTTTTAGAGACAGGAGCATCGACGGCCGCGTCTTCTTCTGGCCGCTCAGCGAGACGGGGCATTTCGAGGGCCGGCACGGGACTCCCGTAAGCCGTTCGATTTCGAGGCGGGGCGTGAATCTGCCGAGCTACCACGACATTGCCGAGGCGGAGATGGACCGCGTCGCCGAGGTGGTGCAGGAATGTCTGAGCTGAGATGCTACCCGCGACAGTGGTTGAACCAACATCCCAAAGCCGATGAACAGAATATCGTCCCTTCTCAGAGATTACCATGCGTCCGTTTTCTCCACCCATGGAGCCACGGCAAGGGGCGTCGATTGGAACGACGAGTCGGAGCTTCGGCATCGCTACGACAAGATGCTCCGCGTCCTCGACATGGATTTCTATAAAGGGCCATCGCGGCCGTCGTTGCTCGACGTCGGGTGCGGTTGGGGAGGGCTGGCCTCGAGGGCGAAGGAACTCGGAGTGGAGATGGACTATCACGGTGTCGATATTGTCAGAGCGATGGTCGAACACGGAGAGGCGGCCCATCCGGAAGCTACGTTCTTTGTCGGTGACATTCTCGAGATCGAAAGCGAGGGAATCTACGACTTTCTGATCTGCAACGGTATCCTCACCCAGAAGCACGACGTCTCGATTCCCGATATGGAGCGGTACGCCAAGGAGGTGGTTCGAAAGATGTTCTCTCTCTGCCGGTACGGCATCGCCTTCAACATGATGTCGACTCGGGTGAACTTCGCCGTCGGCAATCTATACTACCAAAACCCAGTCGAGCTCTTCTCCTGGCTCCTCACCGAAGTTTCGCCGCGCGTCGTCCTCGACCACGGCTACAGCAGTCTCGCCAGCGGCGTCGGCAAGTACTACGACTTCACGGCGTATGTCTACAAGCATTGAGGGCCACCTTCGCCTTGTCATCACGCAGCCGATGCTGATGCCGTGGCACGGCCTCTTTTCACAGCTCCTCCACGCGGACCGCGTCCTCGTCTACGACGATGTGCAGCTCCCCCATGGCGGAGGCGCAAGCCGCGGCTTCATGACTCGCGTTCAGATCAAGACGCCGAAGGGCACCGAATGGCTCTCCATCCCGGTGCAGCGCTCTGGGAACGGAAACCAGCGCATCTGCGACGCCCTCGTGGGAGCGACCGATTGGCGAAGACAGCACCTCGCCCGGATCGAGCAGGCCTATCGCAAAGCACCTTACTTCCGCGAGGTCTTCGATGAAGTCGTCCGCCCCATCTACGGCAACGAATCGCCCTGCCTCGCCGATTTTCTCGTCGGCTCGATGGAGCCCATCGCCGCCGTCCTCGGCATCACGGCGTGCTTCGAGCGATCGTCGCTCGGCGATTGGGCGGGCGAGCTCTCCAGCACCGCGCGGGTCGTTGAAATCTGCCGACGTTTTGGTGCGAGCGACTACCTCAGCGGAAACGGGGGGATGGACTATCTCGACTACGGGCCTTTCGAGCGAAACGGTGTCCGCGTCCACTACATGTCCTACCGCCTGCGTCCCTACGACCAGCTCCACGGCGAATTCACGCCCTATCTCTCTCTGATCGACCTGCTCTTCTGCGTTGGGCTGGAGCGGGCTCGTGCCCATCTGGAGACCGTCCCCGTCTATTGGAAAGACTGGCCCGTCCAGATCGACGGTCGTCCCGCTCCGCTTTCCGCACTGGCCAACGGCGACAATTGAAACCCCTCCCATTCCCATGAACCCTGTAGAATCCTTTTTGGAAGACCGGAAGCGGAACATCGCCGCGATCCGAGAGTCGAACCACCTTTCGGAACTTTCCAACGAGTGGATCCGCGAAGTATCGGCCTTCAAATACATCTTCAATTTCGATTGGCTCGGGCGCCCCATCATCCAGATCGGTAGCGACATGGTAGCGGTGCAGGAGGCGGTCTGGCAAACGAAGCCCGATCTCATCGTCGAGACCGGCATCGCGCACGGTGGCTCGCTAATCTACCACGCCTCGCTGCTGGCCATGCTGGATCTCTGCGACGCCGCTGTGGGCGGGGGAACGGTCGATCCCCGGCGTCCGAAGCGCCGTGTCCTCGGCATCGATATCGACATCCGTGCCCACAACCGCGAGGCGATCGGGGCGCATCCGCTCTCCGGCTATGTGGAAATGTTCGAAGGCTCGAGCGTCGATCCCACCATGGTCACCAGAGTTGCGGACTTCGCGAATGGCTTTCAGCGAGTCATGGTCGTGCTTGATTCGAATCACACCGAGGAACATGTTCTTGCCGAGCTTGAGGCATATGCGGATCTGGTTTCTCCGGGGGGGTACTGCATCGTATTTGACACGGCAATCGAGCACATGCCGGAGGAATTCTACGGCGACCGTCCGTGGGGTAAGGGCAACAATCCGCTTACTGCGGTCTACAAGTTCCTCTCGGAACGGCACGATTTTGCCGTCGACGGCGAGCTCGACGGCAAGATCCTCGTCGGCAACGCGCCGGGCGGCTTTCTCCGCCGGATCGGGAAGTGAGTAATCGTTGGGAATTCGGATGCTGACGGACGATGCTTTCGTTGTTGTCGGTGCGGGTCTGCCGGGAATCGTGGCGGCTCTCGCCGTTGCGGACAAGGGGCGGCGCTGTGTCCTGATTGATACCGCAGCGGAGATCGGAGGCCTTCTTCGCTCTTATGAGGTCGATGGCTATACTTTTGATTTCGGAACCCATTTTGCGAACTGCACCGGAATCGCCGAACTTGATCGCTTGCTCTTCGGTGCATGGGAGTCGGAATGGAGGGAGTACCCGCTCCTGGCAGCAGGAAACTTCTGGAACGGGCGTCTCAACGAAGGGAGCGACAATCCGGACCTGAATTCCCTGAGCCGGGACGTCCACTATCGGTGCCTCGGGGATTTGCTTTCGGCACCGGGCTGGCGTGGTCCGGATGATCCCGGATGTGCTGAAGATTTCCTGACCGCGGAGTACGGACGCAGCCTTGTCGGAGTGTTTTTTGACCCGATCCTGGAGAAATTCACCGGGAAATCATCGCCGCATCTGCACTATCAAGCCAATTTGTTGTTCAATCTGAAGCGGTTCGCCGTATTGGATGAAGTGGTGACCGAGGAATTGAAAAAATCCGAAAGGTTCGATGCCCGCGTCGCGTTCCACCATCGGGACCACTTCAAAGGGCATCGCCGCTGCCTCTATCCGGCCAATGGCGGAATTGGCTGTTGGATTGAGCAGCTCGAAGGCAAGCTGAGTGCTGCGGGCGTCGAAATCCACACTGCGGCAGCCATTGAAAATCTCGAAACATCCAAGGGAAGGGTGAAAACCATGACGGTCGGCGGGAAAACGACCGGGGTTGAACATTTGTTTTGGAGCGCCGCGCCTGCGATATTCTGCCGGCTTGCGGGATTGGAAGTCAAAGGCACTCCCCCGGAGTTCCGGTCAACCGTTCTTGCGGGACTTGTCTTCGATAGGAAATTCACGTCCGAATGCCACTATATAACGGTATTCGATCCGGAATATTCCGCATTCCGTGTGACGCTCTACGGGAATTTCAGAAGTAACGAGGCTGGTTGCTTCGGTGCGACGGTGGAGTTCATGGTGGATCCCGAGGGGGTCGACGCCTGCGATTGGGCGCAGGTCGCTGTGGAAGAAATGCGTCGGATGGGACTGTGCGACGACGAAGCGGTTCTGAAAAGCCAACATGTGAAAGTCGTTCGAAATGGATTTCCAGTGCAGACGAACGAATCGGTTGCGAGCCTTGCAGAACAGGTACGCAAAGCAAAGGGGTTTTCCAACGTCCATCTGATAGGCCGTGCCGGAGGCGAGGGATGGTTCCTGGAGGGGTTGATCCGACGTGCCTACGAAATTGCGGTTTCGGTTGCCGGTTGAATGTGCCGGAAAGCTTGATCGAGAAGTGGAATGAGCGTATACGAAGATCCCTCGCGTCTGGAGCAGATGGTGCCCAAAGTGTCCATTGGAATGCCGGTTCGTAACGGCGAGCGATACCTTGAGGAGGCGCTCGCGTCGCTGGTTGAGCAGGATTATCCGAATTTGGAAATCGTCATTTCGGACAATGCCTCAACCGACCGAACGCCTGAGATCTTGGCGGATTTCGCATCGAGATACCGGACGATCAAGCTGATCACTCAGAAGGAGCCGCTGGCGGCAACGGACAATTTTACGTTCGTTCTGCGTCAGGCGTCAGGCGAGTATTTCTGCTGGGCGGCGGATGACGATGTGCGATCGCCGGGGGCAATAGGCGCCCTTGCGAGCATACTTGAAAACCATCCGGAGCTCGTATGCGTCATGTCAGATGTGGTGAACCTGTTTGAGGACACGGGTCAACGGACGTTGGATCGACTTGAGGGAATACGGCTGGAGGAATGCCTTTCGGATTGGCCGAAGGTCCGCCGTCTTTTTTTTGAAGTGCCTACTTCGAATATCTTTTTCTGTGTTTACGGTCTTTATCGGATTGGCGTGCTGCGTCAAGTGCGGATGAACATGGGGTTTGGTTTCAGTGCGAACACAGAAATTCCTATGCTCGCACAGGTGGCTTTGCATGGCGGAATTGCATCGATAGGAATCGAGGGGTTCGTCTACCGAAGGCACAGCCAATCTGTTTATCATCTTGAAACTGCAAATGAATCGCCGGAGATACCATTTCGCCGCCGCCGTGTCATCCGTGAGAGATTGACGCAGATAGTTGAAGAATCATCGTTGCCTGATCCGGAAAAGGAAGTTCTCCAGAAGATGTTGAGTGAAAGCGAATCGGTGGATCAAGTCCGATGGCTGGAGCTGGCCGAGAGAGCGTTACGAAAAGAACGTCCCGCAAAAGCTCCCCGTCCCGCACCGAAGCAGTCTCGCTCGTTGCTTCGAAGGCTCCGCCGAATCAAAAACAGAATTATTGGAAGGGGTGATCCTTCAGGCAGGCCCCGTTTAAACAAGGCGCAACGAGAAGAACGTCGTTCCGAGCGACGAAAGGCGCGGCAGGAGGAGCGGCAGAAAGATCGGGTAAGGAAACAAATAGATACGGAGGGGGTTCTTTCGTGCGAGGTGGACCTTTCTAATCCGGATTTTGAGTTGCTTCTCGATCAGGAGCGCGAGAGGCGGCGGTTGGCAGGAGAAGGATGGTCCCTCGTTCAATCGAAACGACTGCGATTGATGCAGGAGCGTGGCATCACCACCCTTCTCGACTGCGGCTCCAATGCGGGACAGTACGTGGAAGACCTCCAAAAGACCGGTTGGCGGGGTCGAGTTTTCTCCTTTGAGCCTCTCAGCGACGCCTACGCCCTACTGCGTGCAAAGGCCGAGTCGTGCGAGCAGTGGCAGGCCTATCCCTTCGCCCTAGGAGAGGAAAACAAGGAATCCACCATCCGGATCGCGGGCAACTCCACCTCGAGTTCGCTTCTGCCGTTCTCGACGGACTTTAGGGAATTGCGTCCAGATGCCAGCCCGATCGGATCGGAAATCGTCACGGTTCGTCGGCTTGATGACGTGGTGAAGGAAGAGGGCCTGGTCTTTACGGGGCCGGTCATGCTCAAACTCGACGTGCAGGGATTTGAGCTCAGTGTTTTGCGAGGTGCGATGGAGACGCTCAAGGAGGTCTCGGTCCTGCAATGCGAGCTCGCCCTGATTCCCTCCTACGAAGGAGGGGCCACTTTCGTCGAGGTGCGGGAATTTCTGAGGGATCGCGGTTTCGTCCTCACCCATATCATCGATGGACACACCAATCACGAGACAGGGGAGCTTCGCGAAGTGGACGGCATCTTTCTGAATACGCGACTTGCCGCAGTCTGCTAGTCGATCATTGCAATGGCTACGATCGATCTTTTCACCACTCCGAAACCCTTTTCCGGGCGAGCGGCGATCCATCAGGGCAATGCGCTGCGTAGTTGGCGTGCCTGTCCGACCGTGGGGAAGGTCTTCGTCTTTGGTGCGGTATCCGGCGAGACCGGATCCATCGCCGAGACTGGATCCGAGGTTATCGTGGATGTCGAATGCACCGACAACGGTCTCCCCTCCATCCGCTCCATGTTCGAAATCGCAGCGGAACGTTCCGAGGCGGACCTGCTCATGTTCACGAATGCGGACATGATCTATCTTCCGTCCTTTTTCTCCGGGGTGACTGCCTGTGGGGCCGTTGCAGGTGGTCGTTTCCTTCTCGTGGGATCGCGCATGGACTTCGACGGTGATCGGGTCTTTTCCTTTGCTTCACCGACGGATATTGCGGTCTTCGAAGAGTTTGTGAAAGCAAGCGGGAAGATGCATCCGCCGGCGGGTAGTGACTACTTTGTCTTTCCTCGACGTCAGTATCTTGAGAATAGGCTTCCCGATCTCTGGATCGGCCGCGGAGGATGGGATCTCTACATGATCTACCACGCGAAAATCCACGGGCTCCTGACGGTAGATGTGAGTCCTTCCCTTTTGGGATTCCACCAGAATCACGATTATGGCAATCGTGGAAAGGACGAGGGAGTTCCCTACGAAAAAGATCCGGAGGCTGCCTACAACTTAAGTCTTCTTCCCGAGGGCGTTCCCTGGAATGAGTGGACTTTGTCGGGTTGTGAGAAAGAGTGGGTGAACGGGACCTTGCGAGAGAAGGTGAAGCTGAGGCCGGCGGGGGAAAAACGAATACGGACGAAGCCGAGAAAGAGACGAAAAAGACGTGTTCGCCAACCCGCAAGGCCGTTGTGGAAGCGGGTGCTCCGTCGACTGACTCGTCTTTTTGGAAAACCGGCTCCGAAGCAGGGACGAAAAGCTCCAACCCGGTGCCATTCTGCCCCGGATCCAAGGAAAGAGACTCGGAGAATGTTGCAGGAGGTGGCTGCCGGGGGCGGACCTCTCAGGATCGTCGTCGGTGCCGCCCATACTCTCTACGAGGGGTGGATCAGCACTAATATCGATTCTCTCAACCTCCTCGATCTTTCGGACTGGCAAACAGTCGTGGGGGATCTCAAGCTCGACCGGGTTCTCGCGGAGCACGTCTGGGAGCATCTCTCTCCGGGCGATGGGATCGTCGCCCTGAAGCATGTCGCAGCCCATCTCCGCCCCGGAGGGCGGATTCGCATCGCGGTGCCGGATGGGCATCATCCCGATCCAGACTACATCGAACACGTGCGTCCCGGCGGGGCCGGTCCCGGAGCCGACGATCACAAGATCCTCTATACTGCGGAGATTCTCGAAGCAGCGCTCCGTGAGGCAGGGTTGATCCCCGAACGACTGGAGTACTGGGACACTTCAGGGGAGTTCCATGCAGCCGGCTGGGAGCCCGCCGACGGGAAAGTGATGCGTTCGCTGCGCTTTGATCTGCGCAACGCTGGCGGGGAGCCGAAGTACACTTCGCTGCTTATCGATGGGATCAAGCCCGCTTCTTGATGAATACCAATTCCCCTCCTGTTCTAGTGACGATGTTCAATCGTCCCAATCACGCCGCCCGGGTGCTCGAAGCGGTCGCGAATGCAAAACCGGAGCGCCTCTTTCTCGCCGTCGACGGTCCTCGGGAGGGCGTTCCGGGGGATCTCTCCGCCGTGGAGGCCTGCCGCGCCTTGGTTTCGCGGGTCGACTGGGACTGCGATGTCCGAACCCGCTTTCGGAACGGGAATCTCGGCTGCTGCGAGGGCATGATCGACGCCGTGAGCTGGTTTTTCGAGCAGGTTGAGCACGGGGTGGTGCTGGAGGATGATTGCTTGCCCAATGAGACGTTCTTCAGTTACGCGGCCGCCGTCTTCGATTCCTTCGGTGAGGAACCCCGTTTCAAGCAGCTGTCGGGTTACGCTCATGTCGGAAGCGCCTCGGACGAAGTCTATTTTTTGCCTCTCACCAGTGCGTGGGGCTGGGGAACGACGAGACGGGTATGGCAGGATTTCTTGCGGCAGCGCGATGGTTTCGCTGCGGATTTTGAAGCGCATCCGGAACTCCATCGTGATTTTGATCTCGGAGACATTTATCCGTATGCGGAAATGTTCCGGCATAGCATCCGGAACAAGGTGAGCTCCTGGGCGGTTCTTTTCTACTGGTATGTGTTTCGCTCGGGTGGAGTCGTTGCCTATCCACCACAGAATCTCATCCAAAACATCGGGTTCGACGGATCGGGGACGCATGGCAAGGCTGTTTCCAGCGTTGTGCGAGCGAGTTTTGCCCCAGACGCGCTTGTGGTCCGGATGCCGGCAAGCGTTAGGCTCGATGAATCTCTTTTGGCCGAAGTTCGTCGCAGCCTTGATCAGAAGAATGAGAAAAGGGAAAGAAGGGGACGGTCGGTGAAGATTTCGCTTCTCGACAAGATCCTCAAGCGTCTCGTGAGGCGCGGCCTCCGCTTGATCGAGGCCGACGGACGACCCCGTCGGAAGAAAAGGGCGCGGTCGAGGAAGCCGGAGCGGAAGATGGACGAAGCGGTGCGGAAAGTGCCCCATGGCGTCAAGCTCGATCCGACCACGGTTCTGCACGAGATGGCCAGCTTCCAGAATCTCTCGAAGCAGGACGATGCTTTCGTTCTGGGCGCCAACACCCACATCCGGGGCGAGCTCCTGACGTTTTGGAACGGAGGAAGAATCGAAATGGGCGACAACTGCTATCTCGGCGGAGGTTCGCGGATCTGGTCGCAGGCTTCGATTCGGATCGGCAATGACGTCCTCATCTCCCATCTCGTCGACATCCACGACACGGACGGACATCCTGTCGACGCGGAGGAGCGGGTACGCGACGGGCGCGCCATCCTCCAGGGGAGGGGCTGCCTGACTCCGACGAAGACGGCGAGCGCTCCCATTGTGATCGAGGACAAAGTCTGGATCGGCTTCAAGGCCTCGGTTTTGAAGGGGGTTCGGATCGGCGAGGGCGCGATCGTGGCGGCTGGTGCCGTGGTCGTCCGCGATGTGCCGCCCTACGCGGTGGTGGCGGGCAATCCGGCGGTGGTGGTGCGGGTAGGAGGTGGATCCAGTTTGGAATCTTGAGAATGCACTGGAGACTTAGGAATTTGTTTAAGAAACGCGGCAAAGGCAAAAAAGGTGGTGCCAGGCCGAAGCGACGCGGTCCGAAAAGCGGGGAGCGCTCGAAGGAGGCCAGAAGCGCTCAACTCGTCGAGAGCTATCTGGAGGGGGGACGGATTCCCTGGTCGCCGGGCTATCACGAATACAAGTGGCAGCTCATCTCGTCCACGCTCGAGGATCCACATGTCTGTCGGGCGTTCTCGTCCGAGCCGCTTGCGGCGGGTTACGGGGTCGGAATCGACGAGCGCGTGGTGGAGTATCCATGGGCTTTCCCGCATCTGTTCGGGAGCGAGGGACCGATTCTGGACGCAGGGTCGGTGATGAACTTCGAACCCATCGTGAAGCATCCGCTCGTCGATCCTTCCAGGCTGACGATTGCCGGTCTCGCCATCGAGAAGGAGTGCCACTACTCCGAAGGGGTATCCTATCAGATTTGCGATCTTCGGAACCTGCCCTTTCGGAATGATTGGTTCGAAGTGACGCTCTGCATCTCGACGCTCGAACACATCGGGATGAACAATGAGATCTACGGGCACGAGGACGAGACGGCTGCCGGGGCCGTTCAGGGCGGCTATCTCGAGGCGGTGAAAGAGCTCGTTCGAGTGACGCGGCCGGACGGAACCATCGCGATCACCGTACCCGTCGGAAAATACGAGGACCACGGATTCTTCCACCAGTTCGACCGCGCCATGATCGATTCGCTCGTGGCGGTTCTGAGGGGGTTCGGAAGTGTATCGGAACGTTATTTCCGCTACCGCACCGAAGGATGGAAGGCGGCCAGTTGGAGCGAGTGCGAGGATTCCTACAGCCACAATCCACAAACAGGGGCTGGAGTCGGGGAGGACGGGGCCGCTCATTGCCGGGCCGTGGGATGTTTTCTAGCCAAAGGCCAATGATCACCTGGGAAGAAGCCGTCGAGACCTTGCGGCGCGATCCGGCCCAGGCCAACCTCGTCCGGGCCTGCTACTACGACGATCCGTTGCCCGTTGCCGCGGAGCGTTTCGCCGCGAGCGAGGAATGGATGGCGGTGCTCGCCTTGGCGGGCGCTCCCGGAAAGGTCCTCGAACTCGGGGCCGGTCGCGGCATTTCCTCCTACGCCTTTGCCAAGGCGGGATGGGAGGTGACGGCCCTCGAGCCCGATGCCAGCGGAATCGTCGGGGCCGGTGCGATCCGTTCGCTTGCGGCGGAGTCGGGGCTGCCGATCAGGGTGGAGGAGGAGTGGGGAGAGGCCCTGCCCTTTGTGGAGGGGAGCTTCGATCTCGTCTACGGACGGGCCGTTTTCCACCACGCCCGCGATCTCGACGCCTTCTGCACCGAAGCCCACCGAGTGCTGAAGCCGGGCGGAAAGGTGCTCCTGACGCGGGAGCATGTCCTGTCGAAGGAGGAGGATCTTGAGGCCTTTTTGAAGGCCCATCCCCTCCATCATCTCTACGGCGGCGAGGCCGCCTACACGCTGGAGCGCTACACGCAGGCGCTCGAGTCCGCGGGATTGGTGGTTGCCCGGGTGATCGGACCGAAGTCCAGCCCCATTAACTATTTTCCCGAGACGAAAGCCAAAGTGACCGAGGACCTGAGGGCGCGGCGACGCAAGCGGGGCGGCTGGTTCCGCGATTGGCTGGCGGGGAACTCCCCGGAGGGCCTCGCCCAGGAGGTCCTGCTGTGGGAGAAAAAGATGAGGACTCCAGGGCGACTTTACTCGTTTCTCGCGGAGCGCAGGAGCACGGAATGAAGCGCGTTTTGATCACCGGGGCGACCGGCTTCATCGGCAAGGCCTTGGCTGTCGAGGGGCTTGCAAGAGCCTTGCCTGTCTTCGGGATCGCTTCCAATTCGGGCCGGGGAGGGGCGCCGCCCGGACTCGCGGGGGAAGCCGCCCTGCGCCTCCCCGACGATGGACTTCTCCGGGTGATCGAGCAATTCCAACCGGATGTGATCTTCCATTGTGCCGGAAGCGCATTGCCAGCGCTGTCGTTTTCTTCCCCGTCCCGTGATTTCCGTTGTTCGGCTCCCGTGGTTCAGGATCTGCTCGAATCCGCGCGGCAAGCGGCTCCCCGAGCGCATCTGGTTCTCCTGTCGAGCGCGGCGGTGTACGGCCAAGCGGCGTCCCTGCCCATCTCCGAGAAGACGGCGCCGAGTCCCGTTTCGCCCTATGGCTTTCACAAGTGGATCGGGGAAATCCTCTCACGCGAGTATGCCCAGGTCTACGGATTGCGGATCTCAAGCGCGAGGGTTTTCTCCGCCTACGGTCCGCATCTGACAAAGCAGGTGGTGTGGGATTCGATCTGCAAGCTGGCGAAGCCCGGCCTCGCCGAATTCCCAGGAACGGGGGAGGAAAGCCGCGACTTCATCTTTATCAACGATCTCGTGGACGCGCTGTATCGCATCGCAGACCGGGAGGACGAGGGGCACCAAGTGATCAATGTGGCGTCCGGGGAGGAAACGCGGATCGCGGAGGTGGTGGGCACGGTCGCCCGGTACATGGGGGTTTCGGAAGGGCGGTGGAGGTTCACTGGGCAAACGGCCTCGGCCGCGCCGCCGCACTGGCGGGCCGACATCTCCGAACTGCGGTCCCTCGGATTCGAGACGACGGTCTCCTTTGAAGAGGGCGTTCGTCGGACTGTCGAGTGGTCCCGAAGCAGGTAGCGGCGCTTTCCAGAGGGAGTGCATTTCTTGACCGAGATGAAAAAAGTCTACAGGATCGGCGTGTATCCCAATACGTTCGGGAGCGCATGGCATGGCGGGCAGATCTACTTCGATAACCTCATCGCCCTCTTGAACGACGCGTCCGATGCGCCGGTCGAGCTTGTCGTCATAGCGAAGGAGCGGACCCCGGCGCAGCCCCAGGAGGAGCGCTTAGGGGGGGGCATGGCCTTTTTGAGCGATTATCTAAAAGAGGAAAAAGAGAGAATCAGGAGAGAGAAAGAACACGCCCGGAAACTTCGAAAACAGAAGAAGCGGAAGAGGGACCAAGGAGGATGGTGGCGTGGGTTTCTCCGCACGGGGCCTCTGGACGAAGCGGAGGAAGAAACTTCGCCACCGAGCCCACAAGAGGCCGAAGTCGCGGCCTTTAAGGCAGTCGTGCGCGACCACCAGCTTGATTTCGTGTTTCCTCTGCCGAAAACGGTCAGTCGTGCAGGCATCCGCGGCGCCGCTTGGATACCGGATCTCCAGCATTGTTTCCTGCCGGAACTCTTTACCCAGGCCGATATGAATAGCCGCAATGAAATGTTCGAGGCATTCGCCGGAGCGGAAACTGTCGTTTTCAGCAGTGAAGCAAGCCGTCGGGACTTTCAGAAATGCTATCCGGAGGCCCCCGCGAAGCTGGAGGTCTGGAGCTTCTGCAGCAATCCCTCGAAGGAGCTTTTCCTGACGAATCCCAAAGGAGTGGTGGAGAGCTACCGCTTGCCCGAACGCTTCTTTCTCGTGGCAAACCAGTTCTGGAAACACAAGGATCACGCAGTGGTTGTGGACGCTCTTGTCCGTTTGCAGAAGCAAGGCATTTCCGTGCCAGTGGTGTTTACAGGAGCGCTGCGGGATTATCGGGGAACCGGACACGTCGATGAGCTGCTTCAGTCCATCCAGCGCGGCGGAGTCCATGGCTCCGTGCATCTGCTCGGCTTTCTCGACCGGGAGGAGCAACTTCATTTAATGCGGTCCGCCCTCGCCGTCATTCAACCCTCCCGCTTCGAGGGATGGAGCACGGTGGTGGAAGACTGCAAGGCGCTGGGCCAGCGGCTCATTCTCAGCGATCTCGAGGTGCACCGCGAACAGGATCCACCGGAATCGGTTTTCTTTCCCGTCGCTGATTCGGTAGTTCTTGCAGAAAAGATCAGAGGGCTGCTTGCCGAAGGGCCGGCGGAATGGCTGGCAAGCCGGGAATCCCGGGAATCGCAGGCGATGGCCAGATTGCTTCGGACCCGCGCGGAAGCGAGGAGGCGTTTCCTTGAGATCGTCGAGCGATCACAAGGAGCATGGTGAAAGACGGAAGGGCGTCGAAGCTGGGCACGAAAAGCATTTGGTTTGCAGCCTCCCTTACCGGATGGCAAATCAGGCGTGCAGCAAGAGGGAGGTCGGGGAGAACAGTACTTACACATCATGTCGACGAGTCCGGATCCGAAGGATATCTCGGTTGTCATTCCAATCTTGAACTGCCGTCACCTCCTCGAGCCGGTCATCGGGAAATTGCGGGAAATCGTAGCTCTGGCAGGGGAGGTCATCGTCGTCGACAGCGACTCGGAGGATGGAACGGTGGAGCTTCTGAGGGAGTCGCTGGATCCGGTGAACGTCCGGTTTCTTACGCACCCGCGGGGGCTGTATGCCTCGTGGAACTATGGGATTGCCCAGGCCACAAAGGAATGGATCCATATCGCCACGGCGGGGGATGTGGCCAGCAAGGAGGATCTTGGCTATCTGCTGGGGGTTGCCGGGAGGACGGGGGCCGACGTGGTCACTGCGCCGCCGATGTTCGTGAACGAGGACGGGAGCATTCGCCAGGATCCCAGGTGGCCCATTCTGGGCCTGTTGCAGATGCACGAGGGAGAGGAGGTCATTGAATTGGCGGCGGGCGATCTGGTCGCCTTTGCTCTGTGCCATTGCTGGCCCTCCAGGCGTCACAAGAGCTGGCTGGGGAGCTCGGCCAGCAATTTGTACCGGACCGCAACGTTGCAGGCGCTGCCGTTCCCGACGGATGTCGGTCCCAGGGGGGATGTGCTGTGGGGGCTTCGGAACGCCAATCGCGTCCGCGCTGCGTTCTGCCGACGCCGTTGCGGCAGGTTTGTCGTCCATTCCAAGCCGGGCGGAGCGAACTTGGAGGACAAGGAGGAGTGCTACGAGATTGCCTGGAACGAGGCGATCGAGTGGCTATGGAATGAACGCGGGATGAGATCCGGTGGCCCGGAGTTCGCGGGCTTTCTGGACCTGTTGCAGAAAGAGCGCTCCGTAGTGGAGGAGACGACCAGGGAACTAAGGAAAAAAACGGAGCAATGGAGGCGGATCAAGCAGGAGCTGAAGGACTGCCGGCGGGAGCTGGGGGGCTACAAGGCCTATGTCGGCGCGATGAGGGCACGGATTCCCCGGATTTTTCGGAAGTATCTTTTTCCTCCTGTCGATATCCAGGGGGGCATTGAGAAGAAGCTGGAATGACCGGCCGACGCGTTGGGTGTCCGTCGTGGGAAAAACAGGCCGTTCGATGCGGGTGCGTTGCGCCAGGACGGGACGCCGTCGTGCGGATCGTCGATGGACGCATGCGTATTGAAGGCCGGTCGTATCGGAGCGAACGAAAAGGATTGACGGGGACGGGAAGGGGGCTAACGGGGGGGATTGCTTGAATGGATTCTGGAAAAGTGCCTATCCTTGCCTGCCGGATATGCGGACAGGAGACGAGCCACCCAGTGCGGCGGCTTGTCGGACAGCGTACCGGGTGCCTGCGCCTGACCCGTTTTTGCACAAGCTGTCTTTCGCTCGCAGTGGAAAGCGACTATCGGGAGGACGGCGCGGCACTTCTTTCGGATCTGGAGTGGAACCGCCGCCAGATCGAACGGAACCGCGAGCTTGCTCAAGGGCTGCTCGGCGATCTCCGAAAGCTCCTGCCCGGAATGAGAAGCGTTCTCGAAGTCGGCTGCGGCATAGGCACCTTCCTGTCCGTGGCGAAGGAGGAATATGGCCTGGCTGTTGAGGGATACGATGTCAACGAAGAGGCCATCGTCTGGGGAAACGAGCACTTCGGCTTGAAGATGAACGCAGGTGAATGGAATGCCTCGCGCCCGAATGCCGCAGACCTTGTGGTCAGTATCTCCTGTCTCGAGCATATCGCGGAGCCGCGCCCTTTGCTCGCGGAAATGGCGAGCTATGCGGTCCGGCGCAGAGCGGCGGTCTTCATCTCGGTCCCTATGTTCAATCCCAGAAGTTGGCGTTATTTGGAGGAAGGGTGCGAAAATGACGCAGGAAGTCCGTTTTTCGACAACGATGTCCATGTGACCCTCTTCTCGTCGCTTGGGCTTGTCGAGGCAATGCGGCAGTTCGGACTCCCGGCTTTCCAAGTCGTGAAACGGAAAGGGTGGGCGGGGTTGCTCTTTTCGAAGGCCTTTCCGTGGCGGAGGCGGAGGGCGCTTCGCTCGGAGGCTGACCAGCACTTGCGTCGATGGGCGAAGCGGACGTGCGCCGAGATTGAGTCCGAAGAATGCCCTTCATGGATCAAGCCCTTGAAGAGCAAAGTCGTGAGCTCTCTGGCGGATGACGTGGTTCCATCGATGAAAGTGCGGCGATGAACAAGGCGCTGACGGGACGTTTCGATAATGGGAGCGCTTGTCTCCCTTGGGGGCCGAATTGCCTTGACGGCGGGTTGCCTGGCCGCTCCATCTGAAGCGGGTCCCTGAAGGGCGAAAACGCTTGAAAAATAGAGAGAGTAGAACGCTCCTTTGATCGTTTGCCGAATTGGGGTCTTTAAAGAAGAGTCGACATAATAATTATTGAATACTATGATCGTGATATGCAATGGTGCCTTTAAGAGCGGATCTAGCTGGCTGCTGAACATTGTTCGTCGGCTCGCTTCGCCGCAGCAGATCGATGAGCGATGGAGGAATCCGAAGTGGAACAATCCTTCGATCGATCCGGAAAAGCTCCGCGGGTTCATCGAGGAGTTCCGCGATTCGACGGACATCTACGTGAGCAAGAACCATTTGGGGGACCCGGCGAGCAAGAGGCTCCTGACGGAGGAATTTTCGGATTGCGTGCGCGTCTTGAACATCACGCGGGACATCCGGGATGTCGTCGTCTCCGCCTACTACCACTATCGTCGGGTAGGGGGCGCGGAGGAGGAGTTCAACAGCTTTTTCAAAAGCCGTGGAGTCAAGGTGGCGAAGAAGGTCTGCAAGTACAATTCCCTCTGGTCTGGAAACGTGCCGAACCTTCATGTCGCGTCCTACGAGCGCCTGCATGTCGATGGCCTGAACGAGATCAGGGCGATAGGCGAATTCATCGGGATCGGGGTTGCCCCCACCAAGATCGAGAGCGTCTACGAGGCAACCCGGTTCGACACATGGAAGGCAAGGACGCAGTCCAGCCACCTGAGGAAAGGGGTGATCGGCGATTGGAAGAACCATCTGGGCGAAGAGGATGTGGACTGTCTTCGGCGCGAGCTTCCAGAATGGGCGTTTTCGCCGTTGGCCGATTGAGCTTCCCGGAATGCCGGCGGGCTTGCTGTAAATTGGTTTTTTGCAACCGAGGGACAATTTGAAAGGACGAGGAGATGGTGATTTCAACCAGCCATAGGTTTGTTTACTGCGCTGTTCCAAAGGTGGCGTCGCGCGCATTGCGGAGCTTGTTCGAGCCCTTCATCGACGAGGCGGTGATGGACTCGGTGTTCAAGAACAGCCGTGCGAAGAGCGGGAACATTGGATTTCACAATCCTGTCGGCGTGCGGAGAAAGATGCGCAAGGTGGGGCTGGATCCGGACGGGTTCTTCTGGTTCGGGTTTGTCAGGAATCCGTGGGACAGAACCGTTTCGCGCTACAAGTTCGAGCATGAGAGGGCGGCAAATCCCGCCATGCTCGTCAATGTCTCGGAAAAGCACATGGACTACCATCAGTCGATGATCCATCTGTCGTGGGAGGACTATCTGGAGAAGGCCCTGTATTTCCCGCAGTCCCACTGGCTGAGGGACAAGCAGGGGGTCGTCGTCGAACGGGTGTTCCGCATGGAATGCCTCCCGGACGCGATCCGGGAGATCGCGGCCAGGCTCGGTTGCGATTTGGACGTTCCGCCGGTGCAGGGCGCCACCGAGCGCGACCGGGACTATCGGAAGTACTTCGAGAACGACAGGCAGATTGAGCTCGTGGCGAGGCACTATGCCGAGGACGTGCTGTTGGGCGGCTATCGGTTCGACGGCAGTTTCGGGGAATCCTACGATCTGCGCAGGATCGTTTCCCGGAACGCGTAACCGGGAAGCGAGCATCGATGGTCTTTGGCGTCCTGTCCCACATGAGTTCGCAGCAACCGGTTCGCGTCCGCATCGACCGCCCGCTCATCGAGCGGGATGGCATCCACGATGTCCTCGCCCGCCTGGCTTGGGCGTCGGCCGGGGAGACGGTCGAGGTCGAGATGGATTTCGAGCCGCCTTCCCGGGTCGAGGTCCCGGAAGCCCTTTCGGACGGGCTCGAGGCGCTCTGCGGGAATCTGCGTTTCGTCAAGCCGCGGGGAGGGCGTTCCGGTGCCGGGCTCGTCCTGGTCCGGGACGAGGCGGCGAAGGCGACAGCGGGTCCGGGGGCGTTTGTCTTCAGCCGTTTCGAGGCGACGGAGGGCAACGACGCGACCCGCCTCGTCCACTACGCGAGACGGAGGGAGATCAAGGCAATCCGCAGCGCGAGCTGCTGCCGTCTCTGGGAGTGGTCCGAGGCATGGGGAGGCTTCTCGAAGAGCTATCTCGTCGCGACTGGGCCGTCCTTCGAGCGCCATGCCGGGATCGACGACTTCGACGGGGCCTTCGTGGTGACCTGCAACAGCGCGGTGATCGATCGGGAATTCATGGACAGGGCGCGTCCCTCCCTGGTCGTCTTCGGGGATCCGATCTTCCATTTCGGTCCTTCGCGCTATGCCTCCGAGTTCCGGGCGCGCCTCCGCGCGGCGGCCTCCGAGTACGATTTCCGCATCGCGGTGAGCGAGAAGTACTGCTTCCTCTTCAGCCACTGCTTTCCGGAACTCGTCGAGCGGACCGTCTTCGTGCCACTCGATGGAGGGCGGAAGGACTTTCACTGGCAGCTCGATCGGGAGCTGGTGGTGAAGGCGACGAAGAACATCCTCACGCTGCTGATGGTTCCCTTCGCGGCCTGCTTTTCGCGGCGTCTGGAGATCCTGGGCTGCGACGGCCGACGCCTCGCCGACGACGGCTACTTCTGGGGGCATTCGACCGCGGCGCAGATCAACGACCGCATGCGGAACATCCAGGAGGTCCACCCGGGGTTCTTCGCGATCGACTACAACGACTACTACCTCACCCACTGCCGGCAGCTGGAGCGTTTCTTCGGCGATCTGGAGCGCTCGGGGATCGAGGTGGCGAGCGTCGCGCCCTCCTGCATTCCGGCCCTGGCGAAGCGGGCTGTGGGAGCGGATCTGGCGAAGGCGGTGGACGAGGACACGGCGAATGCATTGCTTTCCGAGGGCGAGCGCCGCATGCGGACGAGGGTGCGGCAGCTGGACCGGACCGCCTTGTCGGGACTCCGCTTCGTGTCGGTGAACCCGAGCCTGCGGGGCGGGCTGGGGCATGCGCTCTACCAGGATCTCGCGATCCGCGAGGTCGTCTGTCCCGATGGGGCCGGCTTCGTGAGCCTCGGCGATGCGGGATTGGAGGAGGAATTGAGCGGGCGCTTCGCTCTCCCTGTCTTCGAGACGAAGATCTGGCAGGTGCATCGCCGGACGGGCAAGGAGAGGCAGGCCTTGGCCGAATCCTTTGTGGCGGAGCTGTTCTCGGGCTTGGAGCTGCTCGACGATGCTTCCTCGCTCGAGGAGGCGACGGTCTTCTTCTATCTGGGGCATCCCGCCCTGCTGCCCGCCTTCATCCGAAGGTGGGAAACGAAGCGCTTCCGCTGCCGGCGTTTCGTCTTCAATCTCTTTTCCGGCTTCTTCGAAGGAGTCCGCTCGGGCTCGTCGGGAGATGCCGTCTTCCACTCGCTGGCCCAGTTGGCGGAGCGGGCCTCGGGTTTCGGGGATCTGGCCCTCGTCTGCGACTCATCGCCCTTGGTCGGCGACATTCGCAGGGCGGCGGGCCTGGGGCTTTCCTTGCTGCCGATGTGCCCGAGCCAGGGCTTCCCCGAGGGAGGTGTGGAAGGCGCGCGGGACGCGGCCCGTGCCGCCGGGGGGAGGATCCGCGTGGTCTATCCGTCGCAGTCCGAGGAGATCCGGGGCTTCGACGTGCTGTCGCGCTTCCTCTTCCGCCATGCCGAGGAGTTCTCGGATGTCTTCGACTTTGTGGTCCGCCTGCAGCCTGCGAGGGGCAGCGCCAACTTCAAGAAGCGGAACCTCTCTTGGGTGCGCGGGGTGCTCTCGGTGGAGGAGTATGCGGAGCTGCTCGCCGGGGCCGATATCGTGCTCCTTCCCTACAGCCCCGAAGCGTTCCACTATCGGACCTCCTCGATCCTCGCCGAGGCGTTCTCGCTGGGCAAGCCGGTGGTCGCAGTGTCGGATTCGTGGCTGGGGCTTCAGGTTTCGAAGAGCGGTGGCGGCTGGCTGGCAGACTCCTGGGATTCCGACGGGCTGCGGGAGGTCTTTGCGAAAATCGCCGCCGCCCCGGAACAGGTGGCGGCCTTGCAGGGGGCCGCTCCGATGAAGGCTTGGTGCGAGGAGAATCGGGTCGAGAACTTCGTCCGTGCGGTTCTCGAAGCGTCTCCCGCCGAGCTCTCCGAGGAAAGGGCGACGACCTATCTATGTGAACAGGCTCTTTTTCGCAGTGCGGCGGCGGGATCCTCCGCCCCGTCCCGGAGCAGGCTCGTCCTCGCCAGGAAGAGGCTGGCGGAGGCGATGCCCCTGGGACTGAAGCAGTCCCTGTGGAGGTATCTGGCCTGGTGCCAGCGCTGGGTCCGCGAGGGACGCCGCTTGGCGAAGCGGGGCGTGTCGCTTCTGGTTGGAAAAGGAGGCGGGGCGCGCCAGGGACGGCGGGATGCGTCGTGGGTTTCCCTCGACGCCGGCGGCATTTCTCCGGGAGCTCCGCCCGAAGCGCGTCTGCGCCTCGACGATGCGGCGCTGTTGCGGCGTCTCGGCGGCATTTCCTCCGAGGCCGAGGTCAAGATTGCGGATCGGAAGGAATTGGAGTCGGTCCTGTCGGGCGCGGACGCGCCGCTCCCGCCGGCTCTCCTGTGCGCCCGCGGAGCGCTTGACAGCGCGGAGGCGATGCGCTCCTCTGCCGGATGGCTGGAGGAGGCCGGCTACCAGGTCTGGGTCTGCCAGTGGCACCCCGAGCCCCTCGCCGGCGGCGGGCTCCCATGGTTCCGCATTTTTCCCTATCCCTCTCTTCCTTTCAATGACATGTTGCCGACCTCAATGATGGCATTCCGCGTCCCCGTGGGACGGGCGCTGGTCGAGAAGGAAGTCAACCGTCTCCTGCGGCGCGACTGACCCCCTTGCCCGCGCTACCCATCTCATCGCATCCAGATTTTTCCGTCTCCGTCCATGTCCTCGAAATCCAAAGCCTTCGAATCGACCGTTCTTCCCCTGCTGCGGGCGGGGAAGCCTGCCATCGGCAGTTGGGTGAACACCGCGAGCCCGATCGTCGGGGAACTGATGAGCCATTGCGGCTTTGATTTCCTGACCGTGGACGTGGAGCATTCGCCGGTGGATTTCGGGGATGTCTTCGAGATCCTCCAGGCGATCCGCAGCGGCGATCCCCGCTGCGACTGCTTCGTCCGGCTGCACGGGGTGGACTACGCGCATGTGAAGCGCTACCTCGACGCCGGAGCCAACGGGGTGATCGCTCCATTGGTGGAGCGGCGGGAGGATGTCGAAACGCTCGTCGCCGCGACGAAGTATCCACCGATCGGACGGCGTGGCGTGGGATTCTGCCGGGCGAACCGATACGGTGCCGGGCTCGTCGAGTACGTGGAGGAGGTCAACGGCGAGATGCTGCTGGCGATCCAGATCGAGTCCCGGACCGGCGTGGAGCAGATCGAGTCGATCCTCTCGGTGCCGGGGGTGGACGCGGTGTTCCTCGGGCCCTACGACCTCAGCGCCTCGCTTGGAGTGACGGCCCAGTTCGACCATCCGGACTATCTCGCCGCGAGGGACCGTGTCCTCAAGGCCTGTCAGGAGCGGGGCATCGCGGCGGGGATCCACGTCGTTCCTCCCGATCCGGCGGAACTGCTCGCCCGCGTGGCGGAGGGCTACCAGTTGCTGGCCTACAGTCTCGACGTGACGATGCTGATGCACGCCTGCCGCACGGGACTCGAGGCGATCCGGGCCGGACTTTCGGATGGCCGGGCGTGAGCCCTCTTTCCTCTCAATCGTCTTCGAAGGCCTGCTGCCTCTCAACGCGCCATGATCACTGGAAAACTGAACGATGAAACGGCGGGCCGCCTTGCCAGGGATCTGCCATGGATGCGGGCCTGCTTCGACTGGCTGGAACAGGAGCGGCCTTGGTCGGCGGACACCGAGGAAGTCGGCGAAGGCATTGTCGTCAAGAAGGTCGAATACGTGACAAGCGATCCGACGCCCTGCCGCTTCGAGAACCATCGGCGGGAAGTCGATCTCCAGGTCGTCGTCGAAGGAATCGAGTGGATCGAGATCGCCCATCCCGGGGAGGTCGGAGAGGCGATCGAGGAGAACGTGGACGGCGACGTCGATTTCTACGCCACGCCCGAAGGCCCCGTCACGAGGCTGCTGCTCGGAGAGGGCTGCTTCGCCGTGTTCTTCCCCGAGGACGTCCACCGCTGTGGAGCCAGCGTTGCGGAAGCGGCAACGCTGAGAAAGTACGTCTTCAAGGTATCGCGGGCCGTCCATTCGCTCTGATCCGCCGGTTCTCCATTCGTCCGTAACCCCTTCTTCAACACCGATGGCCGTCGTCGCACTCCTTCCGATGAAGCTCCACAGCGCCCGCGTGCCGGGCAAGAACTTCCGGAACTTCGCGGGAAAGCCCCTCTACCGCTGGACCCTCGACCATCTCCTCGAGCTGGAGGAGATCGAGCGGGTCGTGATCAACACGGATGCGCGGGCGAAGCTCGCGGAGACCGGACTGGAGAGCGGAGGCCGGATCCTGATCCGCGACCGCAGGCCCGAACTCTGCGGCGACGAGGTCAGCATGAACCGGATCATCGAGGACGACATCGCCGCGGTGGAGGCCGACACCTACCTGATGACGCACACCACCAATCCGCTGCTCGGCGGAGCGACCTTCCAGGCCGCCCTCGAGGCCTATGCGGCCGCGCTGTCCGAAGGGAAGGACAGCCTGTTCTCGGTCAACCGCTTCCAGACCCGTTTCTACGACAGCGAGGTGCGGCCCGTGAACCACGATCCGGACAATCTCGTGCCGACGCAGGAGCTGGAGCCGTGGTACGAGGAGAATTCCTGCCTCTACATCTTCAGCCGGGACAGCTTCGCCCGCACCAAGGCCCGGATCGGGGAGAGGCCCGCGATCTTCGAGACGCCGAGAATGGAGTCGGCCGACATCGACAATGCCTCGGAATGGTACCAGGCCGAAATCACCGCCTTGAGCCGGCTGATGTTCGAAAGCCATTCCGGAATGCTTGGGTGAAGATGGAATGTCCTCTTCGGAGGCGGTCCGGCGCGGTCGTCCGGATGGAGGCTTATTGACATGAGAAAGATGAAAACGGCAGTCAGGAGGGCGGCGAAGCACCTGGGGCGACGGCTCCGCAAGCATGTGCTGATGCCGACGAAGCGATGGGCGAAGGCGATGGGCATGCGCCACGGGAAGGGGGATCTGCCGATCCTTGTCTACCAGGTCGGCAAAGTCGGCTCCTCCACCGTCTACTATTCGCTGAAGAGCGCGGGGCACCGTTGCGAGCACGTGCACCGCATCGCGCCGGAGAACATCGAGAAGGTGGCCGAGGATCGCCGCCGCAGAGGGCTTCCGGTGAAGGACGAGCGCCTTGGCCTTGCCATCGCCCACCGCCTGAAGCGCGCGGACGGGAAGGTCAGGATCGTCACGATGGTCCGCGAGCCGTTGAGCCGGAACATGTCGGCGTTCTTCCAGAACCTCACCGATTACTACGGCGGCAGCCCGCTCGATTCCATCCCGGTGGACGAGGCGATCCGACGCTTCCTCGAGGAGTATCCGCACCATGTTCCGCTGGAATGGTTCGACACGGAGTTCGAACGCGTCACCGGAGTCTGCCTCTTCAACTATCCATTCCCCTTCGAGAAGCAGTGGACGGTGGTTTCCGAAGGGCGCTTCGAGATTCTCGTTCTCAGGGTGGAGGCCTCGGACGAGGTCAAGGCGGAGGCCCTGCGGAGTTTCCTTGGCTTGGCGGACCTGAAGCTGGTGCGCGCGAACGTCGGGGAGGGCAAGGACTACGCCAAGCTCTACGAGGATTTCCGCCGCCGCATCCGCCTGCCCGAGGACTATGTGGACCGGATGCTCGGCTCGAAATACGCGAGGCATTTCTACAGCCCGGACGAACTGGAGCGGGCTCGTGCGTTCTGGATCCGTCCCGCGGAGCTTCTTCCGCCCGAGGGGGATGGAAGGCAATGAGATCGTCCGGGACTTTGGAGGGCGGGGTGCCGCATGCGCCGAAGCCCGAAGCCACCGCCTTCGGGCTGCTCCGCGATTGGCTCGTCTACGAGGCGGAGCGGCGCCTGTCGAAGGGCGGGGGGGGGCTCTCCCATCTGCGGCGGATGGTGGTTCCGCGACGCGTCCGCTCCCTTTCCGCTTTCGAGGGCTGTCACGGCGGCGAGGACTGCTTCATCCTCGGCAATGGTCCCTCCCTGAACCGTACCGATCTTTCCCTGCTCGACGGAAAGCATTGCTTCGGACTGAACAAGATCTACCTCATGCAGCGTCGGCAGCCGCTGGCGCTCTCCTATCTGGTCTCGGTGAATCCGTTCGTCGTCTCGCAGTCCCTCGACGAGTTCGCGTCCCTTGGAGTCACGACGTTCCTTCCGGCGGAGTACTGCCAGGGGGAGGTTCTGCGGCACAGGCACTTTCAGCCGATCCGGGCCCGTGACCGCTTCAATTTCAACCCGAGGATGAGCGGGAACTTCGGGCAGGGGCACACCGTGACCTACGTCGCGCTGCAGATCGCCTTCGCGATGGGCTTCGAGAGGGTCTTTCTCGTGGGCGTGGACCACAGCTTCAAACAGACGGGCAGCGCGAACGAGGTGCAGAGGATGGAAGGAGCGGACGAGAACCATTTCGACCCCGGCTACTTTCAGGGAGATCTCTGGCATCTCGCCGATCTGGAGGCCTCGGAGATCGCCTACCGGATCGCGGATCTCGAATACCGGAGGGCGGACCGCCGCGTCTTCGATGCGACCGTGGGGGGAAAGCTCGAGGTGTTCGAGAAGATCGCGTTCGAGGAGGCCGCTTCCCTCGCCCGCGACAGGAGCGTCGAACCGCTCTGCCCATGACGGGAGGGGCCGGCTGCGGAGGGGGAGGCTGGCAGGGACGTATTTTGCAGGCATGTCAGACGTTCAGGCGAGAAGGGTGCTCATCAGCGGCATCACCGGGCAGGATGGCTCCTACCTGGCGGAGGCTCTCGTGGCGAAGGGCTGCGAGGTGCACGGGCTCGTGCGGCGCCTGAGCCATGAGGACGGCTCTCGTCTGCGCCATCTCGACGGGCTGATGAGGGAGCGGCGCATCGTCCTCCATGCCGCGGACCTTTCCGACCGGGGCGCGATCCGAAGGATCTTCGAATCGGTGTCGCCGGCCGAGTTCTACCATCTCGCGGGCCAGAGCCATGTGGGGCTGAGTTTCGAGATTCCGGAGTCGACCTTCACGGAAGTGGCGGGCTCGACGCTCGCTCTTCTCGAGATCTGCCGCGATCTACCCGAGCCTCCGCGCTTCTACCATGCGGGATCGTCCGAGATCTTCGGAAATCCCGCCGAGGTTCCGCAGAACGAGGATTCGGCCTATCGTCCGACGAGTCCCTACGGCTGCGCGAAGGCCTTTGCCGTGAACCTCTGCCGGGTCTACCGCGAGGCCTACGGATTGTTCGTCAGCAGCGGGATCGCCTACAACCACGAATCGGTCAGGCGTGGCGAGAATTTCGTGACCCGGAAGATCGTGATGTCGGCGGTCCGCGCCGCGCGGGGCGACGACCAGGTCCTCGAGCTCGGCAACCTGAATGCGCGGCGGGATTGGGGATACGCACCCGAATTCGTCGACGGCATCCAGAGGATCCTGCAGCACCACGAAGCCGGAGAGTTCGTCCTCGCCACCGGAGCGCTCACGAGCCTGCGCGAGTTCGTCGCGGGCGCGTTCCGCGCGGTGGGGATCGACATCGAGTTCCGGGGGGAGGGAAGCGAGGAGATCGGACTGGACGGTGCCACCGGAAAGCTCCTGCTTCGCGTGAATCCCCGCTATTTCCGTCCGCTCGATCCGCTGAATCTGGTCGGCGACGCATCCAAGGCGTCTCGCGAACTCGGGTGGCGTCCCACCGTCAGGGGCATCGATCTCGCCGCGAAGCTCGTCTCCGACGAACTCGCGGAAGGCCCGCCGGAAAGACATTGAAGTTGACAAGCCAGGTCCATTCAAGGACATGCCCAGCTCCTTCCGCAGGATCGCATCGGAGGCCAGGCCATTTCTAGAACACAGAATCCATCCATGAAAAAAGCGCTTATCACGGGAATCACGGGCCAGGACGGCTCCTACCTCACGGAACAACTGCTGGAAAAGGGATACGAGGTCCATGGGATCATCCGCCGCTCCAGTTCCTTCAACACCTCCCGGATCGACCATCTCATCGAGAACGACGAAATCTACAATTCGCGCCTCTTCCTCCACCACGGGGACCTCACCGACTCCTCGAACCTCAACCGGGTCCTCGAACGGGTTGGTCCCGACGAGATCTACAACCTAGCCGCGCAGAGCCATGTGAAGGTCTCCTTCGAGGTTCCGGAATACACGGCGGAGGTCGATGCGGTGGGCACGCTGCGCTTTCTCGATGCGATCAAGGAGACGGGACTGGCCCGCAAGGTTCGCTTCTATCAGGCCTCGACGAGCGAGCTCTATGGAAAGGTGCAGGAAGTGCCCCAGAGCGAGACGACGCCCTTCTATCCGCGTTCGCCCTACGGTGTGGCGAAGCTCTACGGATACTGGATCGTGGTGAACTACCGCGAGTCCTACGGCATCCACGCCTCCAACGGCATCCTCTTCAACCACGAGTCGCCGCGCCGCGGCGAGACCTTCGTCACCCGCAAGATCACGCGGGCGGCGGGGCGCATCCGCGAGGGGCTCGAGGACGTCCTCCTCCTCGGCAACCTCGGTGCCCAGCGCGACTGGGGCTATGCGCCGGAATACACCGAGATGATGTGGCGCATCCTCCAGCAGCCCGAGCCCGGCGACTACGTCTGCGCGACCGGCGAGATGCACACGGTGCGGGAGTTCTGCGAGCACGCCTTCGCCGCGGTGGGGTTGCCCGTCGAGTTCACGGGCGAGGGCGTCGACGAGAAGGGGATCTGCAAGGAGACCGGCCGGACGCTGATCGCGGTGTCGCCGAACTACTTCCGCCCCGCCGAGGTCGAGGAGCTCCTCGGAAATCCCGCCAAGGCGAAGCGTGTCCTCGGCTGGGAGCCGAAGGTGACCTTCCGCGACCTCGTCACCATCATGGCCGAGGCCGACTGGAACCTCGCCAAGCGCGAGGTGGCGCAGAAGGGCCACTGATCCCGGTCCTTCGAAAGGGACTGCTCCCAGGACGGGATGCCGGGAATCCGCAGCAGCGTGAACGAGCCGCGTTTCACCATCGTCACCGTTGCGCTGAACGCGGGGGGGCTGCTCCGCGAGACGGTGGCGTCCGTGCTCGCGCAGGCGGATGCCGATTTCGAGTATCTCGTCCAGGATGGCGGATCCACGGACGGATCGCTTGACGGGCTCCCTTCGGATCCGCGACTGCGGGTCGTCGTGGAGCCGGACGAGGGCATCTACGATGCGATGAACCGCGCCGCGCGTCAGGCGCGGGGGGAGTATCTGAATTTTCTCAATGCCGGAGACCGCTTTCCCGGTCCCGGAACCGTTGCCCTCGTTGGCGGCGCGCTCGACGCCTCCCCGACGGCTCCCGATCTGCTCTACGGCGACTCCTTCGACGAGCGCTCCGCCAAGGTCCGGAGGGCTCCGTCGCCGTTCGGCCGGCGCGCCCTCTTCCTCGAGGGTATCTGCCATCAGGCGCAGTGGATCCGGCGCGATCGCTTTCTGAGTCTCGGCGGGCTCGACCTCCGCTACCGCTTCCGCTCGGACCACGAGCTGCTCCTGCGGCTCGCCGAAGAGGGGGTGGAAGCCGTCCATCTCCCGCAGGTGCTCGCGGTCTACGACGGGCGGGGCTTTTCCGCCGCGAAGGACCATCGCGCCTCCCTCGACGCGGAATGGGCCGCGATGCGGCGCGAGCGCTATTCGCTGCGGGAGCGCTTCGTCTGGGGAATCGTCTCGGCAGTCCGCATGCTCTGGCTGAAGCGTCTCCTCCTCGACCTCGTCTCGCGCTTTCTGCCCTCCTGGCTGGAGCGCCGCCGAGCCCGCGGCGGAGTCTGACGCCCCATGGACCGATCGCATTGCCTCCTTCTCTCGAGCGCGTTCCCCGATCTGTACACGGGGACGGGCTTCGCAGCGCGCTCCCTGCTTCCGGTGCTGAGCAGCGAGTTCGACCGGGTCGACTATGTCGCCGTCCCGGCACGGGAAAAGCGTCCGCCACAGCAGTTTCCGGGCGATTCCTCGCGCATCGGCTTCCACCAGATCGAGGCGGACACGCGTCCAAAGTGGCGGCGCTTCGCCAAGTCGCTGCTCTCTCCCTGGCCGGCGGCGGCGCAGCGCTACGTGAGCCCCGCCCTGCCGCAAGTGCTGCATCGCCTCTGCGACGAGGCCGGCGACCGCAAGCCGGTCCTGATCGTCCTCGATGCACCGCTCTACTGGTCCCTGCTCGCCGATCCCGCGCTGCGGGCGCGTTTCGGGCGTGTCATCCACTGGAGCCTGAATGTCTCCGCCGAGGTCTTTCTCGGCCTCCTCGCGGAATCGAATGTCCTCATGCGCGCCGCGTGGGGAGCCGAGGTGAAGCGCCTGAAGCGCTACGAAGGCCGCGTCCTCGCCGACGCCGATGTGAACTGGACGGTGACGCCGGGAGACGCCGAGGCCTATGCCTCGCTCTATGGAATGGGCGTCGACGGGGTTCTCGGCATCCGGCTCGATCCGGAGCGCTTCGACAAGCCGGTGACCGGCGATCCCTTCACGCTCCTCTATCTCGGCTCCTTCGACATCCGCAAGCGCCAGGGGATCGAGCGCTTCGTCCACGAGGTGTTCCCGCGGCTGAAGGCGTCCGATTCCCGCTTCCGGCTGCTGCTGGGCGGAAAGGGCAGCGAGGAGTTCGACGGCGCCCATCCGGGGGTGAGTGGCTTCGGATTCGTCGAGGACGAGGAGCGCTTCATGGACGAGGGGCTCGTCGTCGTGAATCCCCAGGATTCGGGATCCGGCATCAAGCTGAAGTCGCTCCACGCCCTCGCCGACGGCAAGGTGCTGCTGACGACCCCGATCGGCGCGCAGGGCATGCCCGGACGTCCCGGGGCCGACTACCTCCTCGGCGAACGGATCGAGGAGATGGGGGAGGTCCTCCTCGCCGCCATCGCCTCGGGGACCGATCTTGCGGAGCTCGCCTCCCACGGACGGGCCGCGGTGCGCGAGCTGGCCGCCGGACCCGTGTTCGACGAGGGATTCCGCAGGCTCCTCGACCAGGCCCTCGCGACTTGAAAAGCGGGAGGGATCGCCGATCTTCCGGCGGGACCGTGCCTCGCGTGGTTCCTTCCGAAGTGGCCCCAGCGGATGCGGATCTTGTTGACCGGAGCGAATGGATTTGTCGGATCCCATCTCAGAAGACGGCTTTCTGAGGCGGGGCATCGCGTCGTGGCGGCCTCGCGGAAACCTCCCAGTGCCACCGATGTGGGGGAATGGGTCGTCCTCGACGAAGACGGCGACTTCGCCGCGGCGCTGGAGGGCTGCGAGGCCCTGATCCACGCTGCCGGAGCGACTCCCGCCAATTCCGGCGCGGTTCCCTCGAACTACGAGGGCAGCCTCCGCTACTCCTGCCGCCTCGCCGAGGCCGTTCCGGGCAGCGCGGTCCGCACCGTGATCCATCTCAGCAGCGTCGCCGCGCTCGGGGGCGTGCGTGCGCTCGCGGCCTCGTCCATCGACGACCGCCTTCCCGCCGCTCCCGCGACGGACTACGGCCGCTCGAAGCGTGAAGCCGAGCTGGCCTTCGACGGCGCGGCCGCCCCCGGACGTCTCGTCGCGAACCTGCGGCTCCCCCTCGTCTTCGGCCCGGGAGCGCAGGGCAGCTGGGCGGCTCTTTCGCGCCTCGCGGCCTCCGGGCTGCCCCTGCCGTTCGCCTCGGTCGCGAACCGCCGCTCCTTTCTCGGCATCGGCAATCTGGGCCGTTTGGTCGAGGCTATTCTGGCTTCGTCAGGCGATGGGGAGCGCAGCGGGACCTATGTCGCCGCCGACCGCGAACTCGTCTCCCTGCGCGAGGTCTGCACCGCGCTGCGGTCGGGACTGGACCGCCGGGCGGGGCTCTTTCCCTTTCCGCCCGCGCTCCTGTCCGCGCCCTTGCGCTGGGCGGGGCGCGAGGAGATGGCCGCCGGTCTCTTCGCCGATCTCGTGATCGATGCCTCGCGGGCGCGGGAGACCTTCGGGTGGGATCCCGTCGAACCCACCCTCGAGGCGATGGCCCGCTCCCTCTCCGACCTCCGAACCTCCTCCGACCGGTGAAGCGCTTTCTCGAAATGCTCCTCGCGGGCCTGCTCCTTCTCCTCGCGGCGCCCCTGCTCCTCGTGCTCTGCGTGGCGATCCGCCTGGGCTCCGAAGGCCCCGCCCTGTTCCGGCAGGAGCGGGTCGGGAAGGACCGCCGACCTTTCGAATGTCTGAAGCTGAGGACGATGAAGCGGGGCACGCGCCAGGCCGGGACGCACGAGATCGGGGCGGACGCGATCACTCCGCTGGGGCGCTTTCTCCGCAAGGCGAAGCTCGACGAGCTGCCGCAGCTGCTCAACGTGCTGCGGGGCGAGATGAGCTTCGTCGGCCCGCGGCCCTGTCTGCCCTCGCAGGAGGAGCTGGTCCGCGAGCGGGAGGCCCGCGGCGTGTTCGCCGTCCTTCCCGGCATCACCGGGCTCGGGCAGGTGCGCGGTATCGACATGTCGGATCCCGTGGCCCTGTCGGAATGCGACGCCGAATATGTGCGGCGGCGCTCCTTGGCGCTGGACGGAACGATCCTTTGGCGCACCTTGACCGGGCGCGGGTTCGGCGACCGCGTCCGCACCGACGACAACGACAAGGAGAGAACGAATTGAGCAGCGATCCATCCAGCACCGCGCCGGGGGCCTTCCCGGTTCCGTCCTTCGCGGGAGGGCTCTGGGCCTCGACCCTCTTCCGCCGCTCCCTCGCCCTCCTTTTCCACCTGGCGGGCATCGCCCTGGCCCATTTCTCCGCCTACCTTCTCCGATTCGATTTCGCCATTCCGGACCGCCAGCTCGCGAACTTCGAGCTGCGGGTGGGCATCCTCTTCTCCTGCTACGTCGCCTGCGTCTTCGCCTTCGGGCTCTACCGGGGAATGTGGCGCTTCTTCACCCTGCGGGACTGCGTCATCACCGTCATCGCCTTCGGCGTGGGCACGCTGATGGCGGCCGGGGG
Organism: Verrucomicrobiales bacterium; assembly: GCA_037190325.1. GTDB lineage: Bacteria > Verrucomicrobiota > Verrucomicrobiia > Verrucomicrobiales > DEV007 > Arctic95D-9. Next base: position 313,422 of record JBBCIU010000002.1, read on the forward strand.
GATCTATCTGGTGAACGACCGCTCCTTCGACGGGGTCTCGCGTTCGGTCCTGATCGTCACCTACCTCCTTCTCCTTGTCTGGGAGATCGGAGGCCGCGGACTGGCGAGGCTGTGGCGGGAAAGCCGGTTGCGCTCGCGCGGCGAAGGACGCATCCTCGCCGTCGGTTCGCCCGAGCAGGCGGACGTGCTCCTCCGCGGCATCGAGCCGCATGCGGCGACCCTGGGGCGGGTCGTCGGGATCGTCTCGGACGATTCGCGGCACCATGGCTCCAACCTGCGCGGGGTGAAGATCCACGCCGGGACCGACTCCATTCCCGAGCTCGTGCGGAGGCTCTCCGCGACCACGATCCTCTTCCTGCCGCCCTTCACCGCCCCGCAGCGGATCCGCGCGGTCGTGGACGCCCTTTCCGAAAGCCGTCTGAAGTGCGACTACCGCGTCGTTCCCTCCTTCGACGAGATCGCCTCGGGGCGGGTCGACGTCAGCGCGATCCGGACGGTGGCGATCGAGGACCTTCTCCAGCGGCTGCCCTACCGCATCGCGACGGACCGGCTCGAGGGCATGATCGCGGGGCGGCGCATTCTCGTCACCGGCGCGGGCGGCAGCATCGGTTCGGAGATCTGCCGGCAGGTTCAGCGGTTCCGCCCCAAGGCCCTCGTCCTCTACGAGCTCAGCGAGTTCCATCTCTTCGAGATCGAGCGCGAGCTCGCGGCGGAGGCGAAGGAGCTCGGCATCACGCTGATCGCCGTCGCCGGCGACGTGAAGCGTGCCGAGCAGCTCCGCGCCGCGATCCGCCAGGCCGGGGGCATCGACGTCCTCTACCATGCCGCCGCCTACAAGCATGTCGATCTGATGGAGCGCAACGCGGCGGCCTGTTTCCAGAACAACGTGGTCGGCACCCAGGTCGCCGCGGCCGTCGCCGAGGAGGAGGGCGTGGCTCACTTCGTCCTCGTCTCCACAGACAAAGCGGTGCGGCCGACCAGCCTGATGGGCGCTAGCAAGCGCCTCGCCGAGCGTGTCGTGATCGAGCGATGCGGGGGCGGCGGCCGGACCTGTTTCAAGGCGGTGCGCTTCGGCAACGTGCTCGGGAGCAACGGCAGCGTCATCCCCATCTTCCGCGAGCAGATCGCCAAGGGCGGTCCCGTCACCGTGACGAGCCCGGAGGTGACGCGCTTCTTCATGACCATTCCCGAGGCGGTGGAGCTCGTCCTCACCGCCGGGGCGATCGAGGAGGACCGCCGCATCTTCGTCCTCGAGATGGGCGAGGCGGTGAAGATCGACGCGATGGCCCGCCGCATGATCGAGCTCTCCGGCTTCGTGCCCGACGTCGAGATACCCATCGTCTACACGGGCTTGAAGAAGGGAGAGAAGGAGTTCGAGGAGCTCCTCACCGACGACGAGGATGTCGTCCGCACCGACCTCGACCGGATCTGGGTGGTGAAGAAGAGCGGCCTCGAGGAAGTCGAGTCCATCGACATGGGTCGTCTCCTGGAGCTGATCGACGACGAGGACGAGGAAGGGCTGCGCGCCTATGCGCATTCCCTCATCCGCGGCTCGCGGCTCCGCCCCGAAGCCGCTCCGGAGCGGGTCCAGCCCGAGGCCGCGTCCCGCTGAGCCGGGCGGCCGCCAGGAACCATGATCGGCCGCTACACCGCGCTGATGCAGAAGCTGCCCCGCCCTCTCGGCGTGGCGGTGAAATGGGCGATGGTCTACCCCCGCTACCAGGCTCAGCTCGCCGGGGCGAGGAGGGGATTCCGCGAGAGCGGCGACCGCTATCCGCATCCGTTGCTGTTCGTCGCCGGCCTGCCCAAGAGCGGCTCGACCTGGCTCGAGCAGATGGTCGCCAGCCAGGCGGGCTACCGCGAAGTGCTCATCCCCGAGGCGAACTTCGCCGAGCTGAGGGGAGAGCCGGGGCATTGCTTCGAGCTCCCGGACGCTTGTTTCGAGCGGCTCCGGGGCGCTCTCGTCCTGACGAAGATGCATTGTCCGGGATCGCCGGGAAACGTCGCCGTCCTGCGCGAAGCCGGTCTTCCCTACGTCATTCTCTACCGCGACCCCCGCGACGTCGCGGTCAGCTACGTCCACTACGTCAGGAACACGCCCTGGCACCTCGACCATGCCGCGCTGCGCGATCTCGGAAGCGCCGACGCGCTGCGGCATTTCCTCCGGGTGCGCCTGCCGGAGTTCGCCCGCTGGATGCGCTCGTGGCGCGACCACCGCGACCCTGGCAAAAGCCTCATGCTTTCCTACGAGGAGATGCTGGCGAATCCGGAGGACGCCCTGCGGCGGGTCTTCGCGCTCTTCGGACTGCCCTCGGACGAAGCCACGGTCCGCGGCATCGTCGAGCGGAACCGCTTCGAGGCGAGCCAGGCCTCCGGCCAGGGCGGCGCCTTTTTCCGCAAAGGCGTCGCCGGCGACTGGCGGAACCATTTCGACGAGGAATTGAAGCGCGAGTTCCTGGCGCAGGACGGGGATCTGCTGGTGGAGTTCGGCTACGAAACGGACCACGAATGGTGAGCGATGCTCAGACCGATGCCGGACCGGACCGGCGCAAGAGGGTCGTGCTGGTGACCCAACCCTATTGGCCCGACATCCAGTCGACCAGCCATCTCCTCACCGAGCTGCTCGAGGCGATGACGGACGCCCCCATCGGCTTCACCGTGGTCTGCGGGCACCCCGTCATGCTGCCGGCGGAGATGCCGTCTCCGATTCCCTCGCAGGAGGAACGGAAAGGGATCCGCATCTTCCGCTGCGGGCTGCGCTGCGACTACAAGAGGAACCTCCTCCTGCGTGCGCTCTACATGGCGTCCTTCGTAATCTCCGCCAGTTGGCGCATTGTCAGGGAAGGTCGCGGGGCGCTCGTCTGCACGGTGACGAATCCTCCCTTCGCCCCCGCCTGGATCCGCCTGCTGTCCCGCTTCGGCGGGTTCCGCTACCAGATCGTCTGTCACGACGTCTTTCCCGACGGTCTCGTCTCCCTGGGAAAACTGAAGGCCTCGGGAGCGATCGCGGGCCTGTGGCGCTGGGCGAACCGGCGGGCGCTGCGCGGAACCGATGGCATCGTCGTCCTCGGTCGCGACATGCGCGAGCTGCTCCGCGACCGCTACGGGGTGGGGGAGGAAAGGCTCCATCTCGTTCCGAACTGGAGCATCGCCGACGGCGGTGGGCGCTTCGAGCCCGGGAAGACCGAGACCTGGCGGGAGCAAGGGTTCCCAGAGGATGCCTTTGTCGTGCAATACTCCGGAAACATGGGGCTCTGGCACGACATCGACACCCTCGTGCGCGTCGCCGCCGCGCTGAAGGAGCATCCGCGCCTCCGCTTCCTTTTCATCGGCGGAGGCATGCGCCAGAAGCGTGCCCGTGCCCTTGCCGACGAGCTCGGCGCGGACAACGTCGTCTGGCTTCCCTTCCAGTCCGAAGAACGTCTGGCCGACTCCCTCGCCTGCTGCCATCTCGCCCTCGTTTCCCAGCGCGAGGGGCTCGAAGGCGTCGCGGTCCCCTGCAAGCTCTACGGCATCCTCGCCTCCGGGCGGGGCATCCTCGCCATGGTGCCCGAGGGCAGCGAGGTGGCCCGCGTCGTCGCGGAGGAGGACTGTGGAGTCCGTCTGGCTCCCGACGACGACGAAGGACTGGCCTCGGCGATCCGGTGGCTCGCGGACGACCCCGCCGCCGTGCAGGGCATGGGCGCGCGGGCCTACGCCGCCTTCGATGGGAAATACCGCCTCGCTCACGCGGCGGCGCGCTATCGCGAGTTCTGGCTCGGGGAGATGGAGGGCGACGGCTAGGTTTTTCGCAGGATTCCAAAATACCGGGTTGAACAAGCCCGGCGGCGGCGGCAACCTCGTGCGGTTTTCATGACGAAAACCGCATTTTTTGTTTCCGGCGCCGACGCCGGAGCTGGCTTGACGAACCCATGGCCGCATTGCGCGAACTCCTCCGCCATCCTTGGTATGCCGGGACGAACCTCTTCGCCGGAGGGCTCTTCTGTCTTGTCGCGGCGCAGTTCTTCGGACAGAAATTCCTCGCGGCCGGACAGATCCTCGTTTTCTGCGGCATCGTCGCGACCCTTTTCCTGCATGGGCGCGCCGCGTTCGAATGGCGGCGCTGGGGCACGAGCGCCGTCTGCCTCGCCGTTTTCCTCGCCATCGCGTTCCTCTCCGTGCTGGGAAACCTCTCCATCGTCGAGCAGCCCTTCGACCATCTCGCGAAGCTGCGCATCTTCGTGGTCTATCTCCTCGTCCTGGCGATGCCGGCCCTGATCGGGCGGAATCTCGGGGTGCCGTGGCGGCGCGACTCCCTCGTGCTCGCCTGGCTCGTCCCGATGGGGCTCGCCATCCTCGTCGGTCTCTACGGCTGGGCCACGGGGGAACGCCTCGTGGGCGGCGAGAGCCATTCGGACGCAAGGCGCATCTCGGGCTTCTACGGGCAGGTCATGACCTTCGCGAACTGCCTCCAGTTCTCGGTCGTGGCCCTGGCCGCCTTCGTCTTTCTTCCCGGCCTCTGGCGGCGGACCACCCGCCTTCCCTTCTGGATCGCAGTCCTCGCCCTGCTCGCGGCGGGGGGCGGTCTCTACCTCACCTACACCCGCGGGGCGATGCTGGGCACGGCGGTGGGCCTGCTGGTCTTCGGGGCGAGGAAATCGAGGAAAATCCTCCTCGGCGTCGTCGCTCTGGGACTCGTCGCGCTTGCCTTCTCTTGGTTTCAAGGTTCGCGCTACGTCGAGACGAAGTCCGTTTCGACGCGGCAGAATCATTGGCGTGCCGCCGCGCTGGGGGCGTTGGAGCGACCGGTCCTCGGCTGGGGCTACCGCAACTTCGAATTGCAGTCCGCCGAGCTGAAGGAGCGCTACGGATTCGAGAAGGACGTCTCCTGGCGGGACGGGAAGCGGCAGCCGCCCTCCCACCTCGTGCGCCACGCCCACAACAACTACCTCGAGGCCTTCGCTTCGACGGGCGTCTTTGGAGGGCTCGCCTTTCTCGCCTTCTGCTGCGCCTGGATGCGCGAGGCGAGGCGGAGCCGCCATGCGCCCCTCTTCGTGCCGCCGATCGCCGCCTTCCTCGTCTCGGGCCTGTTCGAGAACACCTTTTTCGACGCGGAAGTGCTGAACTGCATCCTCCTCGTCTGGCTCCTCTCGCAGTGGGTCTTCGAGAGTGAGGAGTCGTTGGCTGGTGATTGACGTCCTCCTTGCTCTCCAATAGGAAAGCCCCGGCTCTGCCGAGGACATCCGCTACGAAGGATGGGCTTGCCGCGAGGCAAGGGTAGGGCCGAGCGGCCCGCTCGGCCAATCGGGCGTCCTTCGACGTTCGTTCCCCGAGCGGCCCGCTCGGGGCTACCTTCGGACTCCGAAAGGGCGAGTGGAGATGGTTCCGTGGTCGCTTGAAAAACGAGGTCGCAGGCCGCTTTGAGCGGCCCAAATCTCCAAACCTCCGGTTCTGCCGGAGGTATTCGATTCCCTCCCGACCGCCGAATCACTGCGACGCCGACGGGGCCTCCTCCTCCGAAACCGGCTGCCTCGGCTTGATCACCACCGAGACCTGGGTGTCGGCCTTGAGGAACTCCTTCGCGAGGGCGTTGAGCTCCTCGACGGTGATGTTCCGGTAGTCGTCGACGAAGCTGCGCGACCAGTCGAGGCGGCTCGGATATTCCTGCGAGGACTCGAGCACGCTGCTCATCCAGTAGCGGTTGGTGCGGCGCATCTCCTCGATGGAGACGATCTGAGGGGCCTTGGCGCGCTCCAGCTCGTCCTCGGTGATGCTGTCGCCCTTGGCGAGGTCGGCGGCGATCTCGGCGATGACGCCGTTGACCTTCTCCGCCTGCGCGGGATCGACGGTGACGGAGGCGAAGAGGTAGCCGTAGCCCTTCCACGTGTCGCTCGGCAGGTTGTGGGCGAAGGGGCTGTAGGCGTCGCCGAGCTCCTCGCGGATCTTCACGCGGAGGCGGTCGTCGAGGATGGCGGAGAGCATGCCGAGGCGGCGCGTCCTCTCGATCTCGAAGATGTCGGTGGTGGGCCAGTGGACCACGGACATGGCCTTCGGGATGGCGGAGTCGAAGAGGAACTCCTTGGTCCCGCCGGCGGGGAAGCTCACGATCCGCTCCTGTTCGTAGGCGGGCTTCTCCGCGGCCCGCTCGGGCAGGCTGCCGAAGGTCTTCGCGAGGAGGTCGATGGTAGCCGCCTCGTCGAAGTCGCCGACGAGAGTGATCTCGCAGTAGCCTTTCTCCAGATCCGGCATCAGCCACTCGCGGGCCTGGGCGCTGGCGAGGGCCTCCACCTCGGCCCGGGAGGGATAGCCGAAGCGGGGATCGCCTCCATGGAGAAACTGGGCCACCTCGTCCTGGGCGAAGCCGCCGGGAGTGCGCTCGAGTTGCTGGTAGAGGTGGTCGAGCGCGCCGCGGAACTCCGTCTCGGCCTCCTCGCGGAAGCCGGGATTCGTGACGTAGGCGCGCATCAGGGCGAGCTGGTCGGCGAGGGCGTCGGGCGTGGTCCGGCCCGAGAGGACGAAGGCGTCGTCGTCGACCGAGAAGCCGACGGCGACCGACTTGCCCGCGAAGATCGCCTTGAGGTCGTCGTCGCTGTGCGCCTCGAGGCCGCCCTTGGTGAAGATGCTGCCGAGGAGGAAGGACAGCCCCGGAGTGGGTTCGGTGAGGAGGCCCGCCCCGATCCGCGCCTTCACATGGATGGATTTCGCCTCGAAGTCCGTGGCCTTCAGGTTGACGCGGATATTGTTGGCGAAACGGAGCTGGGTCGTGCCGAGGTCCTCGACCGTCTTGCGTTCCGCCACCGTGCCGGGTTCGGGCAGATCGGCGTAGGCGAAGGCCTCGACGGATTTCTCCTCGGGCGCGGCCACGGCGACGCTCCGGCTCTCCTCGTAGGCGGCGGCGATGGTCGCGGCGGCGTCCTCGACGGCGGCGTTGCCCGAGACGAAGACGAGGGTCTCGTGGGCCGATTCCCAGAGTTCGCGGAGATGGTCGCGGCAGCTCTCCGCGGTGATCTTGTCGAGCGAGGCGACGACGCGGGGGAGGTCGTCGGCGGGACTGGTGAAGATGCGCCGCGACCCGATCCGGTCGGCGAGCTGGTCGGCGAGCTGGCGGGACTGGCGGGTGGCCATCTGCTCCGCCGCGTCCTCGTAGCTTCGGCGGAGGTTCGCCTTCGCCTCGGCCAGCTCGGCCTCGGTGAAGCCGTGCTCGAGGGCGCGGCGCAGCTCCTGCTCGATCAGGGAGAGGGCGGCCTTCCAGTTCTCCGGCTTGCAGTCGGCGTCGATCGAGGTGTAGAGGGCGAAGCCGAGGTCGTAGAAGTCGCCGGCGCTCATCCTCGCCGAGGAGATGGGCGAGTCGGACTCCTTGGCGAAGCGCTCGAGGCGACGGTCGACCATCCGGCCCGCGAGCATGAGGTGCAGGTCGTAGAGGCGGCGCTCGCTGTTGTCGGGAGGATCGACGCGGGGCTTCAGCACCTCGATCGAGACGGAGGTCTCGCCGGCTTCGGCCTCGTGGTGGTAGTGGGTCGCGAAGCCGCGCTTCGGCATGTCGCCCATCGGGGGCGCGGGGCGCTTCTCGCGGACGGGCATGTCGGCGAAATACTTGGAGATGAGCGGTTCCACCTCCTCCACGGTGACGTCGCCGACGACGATCACGGCCATGCGGTTGGGCGTGTACCAGTTCTCGTAGAACTCGACGAAGCGCTCGCGGGGGGCACCTTGGATGACCTCCTCGGTCCCGATGGGGAGGCGCTTCGAGATGCGTTGGTCGGGGAAGGCGAAGGCGATCTGCTCGACGAAGGTGCGCCAGCCGACCGAGTCGCGATCTCGCTTCTCGCTGAGGATGATGCCGCGTTCGTCCTCGATCTCGTCGGGATCGAGGAGCATGCCGTCGGCGTAGTCGCGGAAGAGCTTCATGCCCTCGTCGATCATGGCAACGTCGGATTTCGGCAGCTCCAGCTTGTAGATCGTCTCGTGGAAGGAGGTATGGGCGTTGGTGTGGTTGCCGAAGCCCATGCCGAGACGCTGGAAGTACTCGACCATCTCGCCGGCGGGGAAGTTCTTCGTCCCGTTGAAGGCCATGTGCTCGAGGAAGTGGGCGAGTCCCTGCTGGTCGTCGTTCTCCATCAGCGAGCCGGTGTCGACGTAGAGCCGCATGCTGACGCGGTCGGGCGGCTCGGCGTTCGGGAGGATGGCGTAGCGCAGGCCGTTCTCGAGGAGGCCCCACTTCACCGCGGCATCGGCGGGGATGTCGCTGTCCTCCTGCGGCAGGGGGATGGGATCGGCGGCGGCGAGCGGCGCGGCCGGAAGGAATGCAAGGACGGCGAGCGGGAGGAGGAAACGCTGGATCATGGGCAGGCTTCGGGGAATGGGAGAAACGCGAGGGGAACGTTCCGCGTTCGTAAAGCTTACGGCAAGCGCAGACTTGCGGGGAATGTGTCCGCGCCCCAACCCGGTGCTGCTGGTTCGCGGATCTTTGCGAGTGAAGGGAAGGGATGGTTTGAGCCAGAATCGTATTTCATGTAAAGAAATCACGATTTTCTTTACATGAATTGGGCGATGTGTAAAATAATCTCCTGTTTCCTTTACACGATCCCATGGCCGTCCTCGCTCCGTTGCCGCTTCAGAATTCGTCGCGGCTCGACACCCCGGCGGTATGGAGGGCTGTGGCCGAGGCGCATCGCCATCTCGCGGAACTGAAGGGACTTTGCGAGGCTTTGCCCAACCCGGAAATTCTCATCGAGACCCTCTCCATTCAGGAGGCGAAGGACAGCTCCGAGATCGAGAACATCGTCACGACCCACGACGAGCTCTACGCCGCGCAGGAGGAGGACGTCTCCCGCATTTCCGCTGCCGCGAAGGAGGTGCAGAACTACGTCGCCGCCCTGCGGGCTGGCTTCAATGCGGTGGAACCGGGCGGTCTGATCCGGCTGGAAACCATCCTCGACGTCCAAGCCGAGTTGGAGCAGAACCGCGCCGGACTGCGGAAGCTCCCCGGCACCGTCTTGAAGAACGAGGCCACTGGCGAAACGGTCTACGAACCGCCGCAAAGCGGGGTTGAAGTGGCCGATCTCATGGCGAACCTGATCGAATTCATCCACGAGGAGGATGGTCTCGACCCGTTGCTGCGGATGGCCATCGTCCACCACCAGTTCGAGAGCATCCATCCCTTCTACGACGGCAACGGTCGGACTGGCAGAATCCTCAATGTCCTGATCCTGATCCGGGAGGGCCTTCTGAACCTGCCCGTGCTCTACCTGAGCCGCTACATCACGACCCACAAGGAGGCCTACTACCGTCTCCTCCAGTCGGCCCGTGAGTCGAACCGGTGGGATGAATGGTGCCTCTACCTCCTGAAGGGGATCGCGCTCACAGCCCGAAGCGAGATCGTCCTGATCAAGGAGCTACGAGCCCTGATGCAGCAATACAAGACCGGGATCCGCGAGAGGCTACCCACCATCTACCGTCAGGAGTTGCTGAACCATCTTTTCCGCTATCCCTACACGAAGATCGCCTTCATCGAGCGCGAACTCGCCGTGTCCCGTCCGACGGCGACGAAGTATCTCGACCTGCTCGCCGGAGAGGGTTTCGTGAAAAAGGTCCGGATCGGCCGGGGCAATTTCTTCATCAACGAGCCGCTCTACCGTCTGCTCACCTCGATCGCGTTGCCCGAAGACTGAGAGCCGGGAGCTCGTTCGAAGGGATGGCGCTCAAGGAGCGGGGCTTGCCAAGCACCGTCTTGAGAAAGGGGACTTGGGAAAGTCCCCCTCCTTGGCTCACTGCGCCGCCCGCACCGCGTCCCAGGCGGCGTTGTAGAGGGCGTTCTTTTCGCCGAGATCGTCGATGACCTCGCACTTCCTCATCGTCTCCGCGTCGAGGAAGAGGGCCTCGATCTCGCGGAACTCCTTGCTCACGAGATCGTAGGCGGTCTTGTTCGGCGCGAGATAGTAGATGTACTCCATGTTCGCCGCGGCGTTGGCGGGGTCGGTGAGGAAGTCGATGAAGGCGTAGGCAAGCTCGGGATTCGGGGCGCTCTTGGAGACGACGAGGTCGTCGCAGGCGACGGAGGTGCCCTCTGCGGGGAGGACGAACTCGATGGCCTCGTTGTCCTCCTGCGCCTGGAAGGCGTCGCCGGCGTAGGCTTGCGAGAGGAAGAACTCGGACGAGGCGAGGCCGCTGTCGTACTGGTCGCTCTCGAACTTGGCGAGGTTCTTCTTCCATTCGATGACGAGATCCCGCGCCGCCGCGATCTGGGCCTCGTCGACGGTGTTGATGCTGTGGCCGAGGGTCTTGAGGGCGGCGCCGAGGGTCTCGCGCGAATCGTTGAGCATCGTCATGCGCCCCTTCAGGTCGGTGCGCTCGAAGACGCGCCAGGTCGGCTCGGGGTTCTCGACGCGGTCGGAGACGTAGGCGATGCCGGTGGGGGCGAGCATGTAGGGCACGCTCCATTTCATCTCCTTGTCGAAGGCGAGGGTGGCGAGGTAGTCGGGATCGACGTGCGGAAGGTTCTTCAGCTTCGTGTGGTCGAGCTCGGCGATCAGTCCCTCGCGGGCGAGGATCTTGACCATGTAGCTGGTCGGCACGAGCACGTCGTAGCCGGTCGCGCCGGCCTTCAGCTTGGCCAGCATGGCCTCGTTCGAGTCGAAGATGTCGACGACGAGGCGGCAGGCGTGCTCCTTCTCGAACTTGGCGATCAGCTCGGGATTGAGGTAGTCGTCCCAGGTGTAGAGGTGCAGCGTCGGCCTCTTCTCCCCGCAGGAGGCGAGGAGGAGGGTGGCGCAGAGAAGGGCGAGAGCGTGGAGGCGGCGTTTCATCGGCTGGCGCGGTCGGGTTGGGCTTGGGTGAGTCGCTGGCTCAGCCAGACGACGAGAAAGGTGAGGGCGAGGAAGAGGGTGGAGATGGCGTTGATGAGGGGCAGGTCCTTGCTGTGCTTCACCATGCTGTAGATCTTCAGCGGCAGGGTGGCGGAGCCCGGTCCCGTTACGAAAAACGTGATCACATAGTCGTCAACGGAAAGAGTGAAGGCGAGGAGCCCGCCCGCGACGATGCCGGGGGCGAGCAGGGGCAGGACGACGCGGCGCACGATGGTCCATCTCGTCGCGCCGAGGTCGCGCGCGGCGGCGATGACGTTCTCGTCGAAGCCCTGGAGGCGGCCGAGGACGACGACGGCGACGAAGCTGGCGCAGAAGGTGATGTGGGCGACGAGGATGGTGCCGGTGCCGAGGGTGACTCCGAGGGCGACGAAGAAGAGGAGCAGGCTGATCCCCATGAGGAGGTCGGGGATGACGATGGGCAGGTAGAGGAGGCCGTGGTTCGCCTGCTGGAGGCGGGATCGGTACCAGTGCAGGGCGCAGGCCGAGAGGGTGCCGAGGATCATGGAGACGGCGCTGGAGGAAAGGGCGATGAGGAGGGTGCGCTGGGCCGCGTCCCAGATGTCGCGGTTCGAGGGGTGGAGGAGGGCGGCGTACCACTTCAGGGTGAAGCCGCCCCAGGTCGAGCTGAAGCGCGCCGCGTTGAAGGAGTTCGCCACGAGCAGGAGGATGGGCAGGTAGAGGAAGACCAGCACCAGGGCGAGGACGATGGCGGGGACCCGGCTCGCTTTCATACCGGGGCGGTCCTTTCCTTCCGGTTGAGGAGGTAGACGACGAGGATGGGGATCATCGTGAAGGCGAGCAGGGCGACGGAGAGGGTCGCGGCCTGGGGCAGGTTGCGGTCGCCGAGGGTGCGCTGGGCGATCTTGTTGCCGATCATCTCGTCGGTGGGGCCGCCGACGAGGTCGGGGATGACGTAGGAGCCGAGCGCGGGGATGAGGACGAGGGCCATCGCGGTGAGGAGGCCGCGGCTCACGCCGGGGACGAAGATCCGCATCGCCGCCCCGAAGCCGCTGGCCCCGAGATCCCGCGCCGCCTCGAGCAGGCTGTAGTCGAAGCGCTCCGCCGCCGCGTAGAGCGGGAGGATGGCGAAGGGCAGGTGGGTGTAGATCATCACCATCAGCACCGCGCCCTCGTTGTAGAGGAGGAGGGTGTCGGGACCGATGAGGCCGGTGGAGAGCAGCGTCTGCCGCAGCAGCCCCTCGGGATGGAGCATGATGCGCCAGGCGGCGACCCGGATGACGAAGTTCGTCCAGAAGGGCACGATTACCAGCATCAGGAGGAAGCCGCGCCATCTGCCCTGGAGCCGTCCGAGGAGGAAGGCGATGGGCAGGGCGAGGGCGAGGCAGACGGCGGTGGTGACGAGGCTGAGCCAGACCGTGCGCCAGAGGATGACGGGATAGCTGGGATTCGCGAGGGCGCGCCAGGCGTCGAGGGTCCAGCCCTCGCCGACGCCGCCGTAGAGCGTGGACGGGCGGAAGGAGATCGCCACCATCGCGAAGGTGGGCACCACGAAGAAGACCGCGAGCCAGACCAGCGTCGGCGCGGTGAGGAGGATCTCGTTCTTCCGGCGGATCATGGGTGTTCCGTTAGGATGCTCATTCGTCGTCGTCCGGCAGCGACAGCAGCTGCCGGTCCTCCTCGGAGAAATGCTCCAGCAGGTAGCCGTCGTTCGCGTTCCAGCTCACCCAGACCTCGTCGCCCCATTGCGGCGGCTTCGTCTCGTCGAGGAAGAAGCGTCCGTGCTGCGACTCGACCATCAGCAGCTCCTCGCCTGTCCGCACCCAGAAGCGCGTCATCGAGCCGAGGTAGATCATGTCCTCGATCGTCCCTTTGACCGCGTTGCGGTTCTCCGGCAGCGGATCGGGCCGCGTGCGGGAGAGGGAGATCTTCTCGGGCCGGAGGCTGAGGCTGATGCGCTCGCCCGGCTTCACGGCGCGGTCGTTGTAGAGGCGGATGGGGCCGCCGAGATAGTCGAAGGTCGCGGTGCTGTGCTCCCCGTCCACCGGCGTGTCCACGACGCCCCGGAGGAAGTTCGTGTCGCCGATGAAGGCCGCGACGAAGCTGTTCACCGGCGTCTCGTAGATCTCCGCCGGAGCGCCGATCTGCTCGATGCGGCCCGCATGCATCACCGCGATGCGGTCGCTGAGGCCCATCGCCTCGTGCTGGTCGTGGGTGACGTAGAGGAAGGTGATCCCGACCTCCTCGTGCAGCTCGTCCAGCTCGACGAGGAGGCGCTGGCGCAGCTTCAGGTCGAGCGCGGCGAGCGGCTCGTCGAGGAGGAGGACTTCCGGCTTGTTGATGAGGGCCCGGGCGATGGCGACGCGCTGCTTCTGTCCGCCGCTGATCTGGGCGGGCTTCTTGTCGGCGTGGGCGGAGAGGTCGACGAGGTCGAGCATGCGCTCCACCTCGGCGTCGATCTCCTTGCGCGAGAGCCTCTTCGCCAGCTCGGGACCGAAGGCCACGTTCTGCCGCAGGGTGAGGTGGGGAAAGAGGGCGTAGTTCTGGAAGACCGTGTTGACCGGCCGCTTCTCCGGCGGCAGCTCGGTGAGATCCCGTCCGTTGAGGAGGATGCGCCCCTCGTCGGGCGAGGCGAAGCCCGCGACCATCCGCAGCAGGGTCGTCTTGCCGCAGCCGCTCGGGCCGAGGAGGGAGAAGATCTCGCCCTTTCCGATGGAGAAGGAGGCCTCCTTCACGGCGACGAAATCTCCGAAGCGTTTTGTCACCTTGTCGAAGACCAGAAAATCGCTCATCTCATGCCGCAGTGCAGCGATACTAGGAATGGTTTCCCCCGGCGGCAAGGGAAATGTGGGGCCTCATCCTGCCGCCAATTTCCGGAACCCGCAGAAGAGCGTGCCGTCCTCGCGCGGTTCGGCGGGAAACGGTCCGTCGCGGTCGAGGTGGGTTTGGCAGGATCGGCGGAACGCCTCCAGGCTCGTGGCGCGGCGAAGCTCGTGCGCGAGCGCCCCGTCGGCGATGCCGGAGGCGATGTAGTTGGTGAACTTCTTCATCCGGTTCACCAGATCGATCTCCCGTGCGAAGCTCCCCTCGGCGCGGACCTCCTCGGTCAGTTCGAGGAGATAGTCGCGGACCTCCCGCAGCGAGGGGCGCGGCCTCTCCGCTCCGGAAAAGGCAGCACGGACCGAGGCGAAGACCCAGGGATCGCGGATCGCGCCGCGGCCGAGCATCAGCCCCGCCGCGCCGGTCCGCTCCGCCATCGCGCGGGCCGTCGCCGCGGAGACGACGGAGCCGTTCGCGACGACGGGAAAGGGCAGCCTCGCCACCGCCTGCGCGATCCGGTCGGTGTGGACCTCGGACTGGTAGCGCTCGCGCACGGTGCGGCCATGCACGGCGAGGCCGTCGAGAGGCAGGCCGGCGTAGAGATCGAGAAGGGAGTCGAACTCGCCGGGCGACTCGTAGCCGATCCGCGTCTTCAGCGTCAGCGTTCCCCGCACCGCCGGGCGCAGAGCCTCGGCGATCCGGCGGACGAGGTCGGGCTGCTTCAGCAGGGCACCGCCCGCCGTCTTGCCGCAGACCGTGGGCGAGGGGCAGCCGAGGTTCACGTCGATGCCGGCGCAGGGCGTGTGGTCCTCCAGATAGCGGGCCGTGCGCACGAGATCGCCCGGCCCGGTCCCGATCATCTGGGCGACGATGGGCTTGTCCGTCCCGAAGGCGACGATGGAGCGGAGGATGTCGCGCTCGGGATGCGAATTCGGATGGACGCGGAAATACTCGGTGACGTAGACATCCGGCCCGCCGCGCCGTTCCAGACACCGCCACAGGGGCAGGACGGAGACATCCTGCATCGGCGCCAGGTGGAGGGAGGGGAGGGGGATCACTCGGCGGAGGAGGCTGGAGAGGTGGGCCGGCGATACCAGATCCCGCAGAGGCGGCGGCTGCGTCCCGCCCAGGGAACGAGGAGAATCACCGCGAGCTGGACGAGGAAATCCTTCGTCGAGAACCAGTCCGACTTCCGCCCCGAGGTCACCACCGGCGGATCGGGAAGGATGCGGAAGGCCAGCCTCCGCCGCCTCGCCCAGGCCTTGACGCGCCGGGCGAGCTGGATCTCCTCGCCCGCGTAGACGCTCTCGTCGAATCCTCCCGCGGCCTCGAAGGCGTCGCGCCGGACGAAGAAGAAGCTGCCCGCGGCGTAGGCGAAGGTGGTGGAGACGCGGTCCCAGGTCCGCACCAGCCACGCGACCATCGGCGTCACCGCCTGGTCCATCGCGACGCGCGCCCCGCCCGCCGCGACCGTGCCCGAGGCAAGGGCGTCGAGGGCCTGCCGCAGCGTCTCCTCCGGCACGCAGGTGTCGGCGTCGAGGAAGACGAGCCACGCCGCCTCCGTCGCCGCCGCGCCGGCATTGCGGGCGCGGGCGATCTGGTTGTGCGGCTCGAAGACGACCCGGTCGGCACCGTGCTCCTTCGCCGTCGCCGCGGTGCGGTCGCGGGAGTTGTTGTCCACGACGATCAGTTCGCCATGTCCGTGTGCCGCCGCGACAGCCGCCATCGCCTCCCGCGCCGCCGCGAGCGTGGGGGGCAGATAAGCCTCCTCGTTGTAGGCAGGGATGACGATGGCGTAGCGCGGCATGTCCCCGAATCTACGCGGCCCCGAGGCAATGGGAAAGGGGAGTTCGATGAGCTGTTTAGCGGGTAGCTTTTTTGCTGTTTGGCCGGAAGAGTATCGGATCAACTTTGCAGGAAAGAAGCTAAACCGCTAAACCGCTAATGGCCAATCAGCTAGAAAAAGAGCTGCGAGCAGAGCTCGCCAAGCGCATCCTCGTCCTCGACGGGGCGATGGGCACGACGATCCGCGAGTACAAGCTCACCGAAGCCGAGGCCCGCGGCGAGCGCTTCGCCGCCAACGCCAAGGACCTCCTCAACAACGGCGACATCCTCTCCCTCACCCGGCCCGACGTCATCGGCGACATCCACAAGCGTTTCCTCGAAGCCGGCTCCGACATCATCGAGACCAACACCTTCTCCGCCACCACCCTCGCCCAGAGCGAATTCTTCGTCGAGGACCCGCGCGAGAGCGGCAAAGGCCGCAAGGACCCCGAGTTCTTCGCCCGCGAAGTCTGCGACAGCGCCTTCCTCAAGGACCTCGCCTGGGAGATCAACTACGAGTCCGCCAAGCTCGCCCGCCAGTGGTGCGACCGCATCGCCAACGACACCGGGCGGAAACGCTACGTCGCCGGGGCCATCGGTCCCATGACCGTCTCCCTGACCAACAGCCCCGACGCCGAGGACCCCGGTTTCCGCGTCGTCACCTTCGACCAGGTGCTCGAGGCCTACAAGCACCAGGTCCGCGCCCTCGTCGCCGGCGGAGCCGACATCATGATGGTCGAGACCATCTTCGACTCCCTCAACGCCAAGGCCGCCCTCGTCGCCATCCGCGAGGTCTACGACGAGGACGGCGTCGAGTTCCCCATCATCGTCTCCGCCGCCGTCGGACGCGGAGGCGAGACCATGATCTCCGCCCAGAAGACCGAGGCCCTCTGGAACGCCGTCGCCCACGCCAAGCCCCTCGCCGTCGGGCTGAACTGCTCCCTCGGTCCCGACCTCATGGAGCCGCACCTCGCCGAGCTCTCCCGCGTCGCCGCGACCCACGTCTCCGTCTATCCCAACGCCGGCCTGCCCAACCCCCTCGCCCCCACCGGATTCGACCTCCTCCCGCCCGACATGGAGCGCGAGATCGAGCGCTTCGCCGCCGCCGGGCTCGTCAACCTCATCGGCGGCTGCTGCGGCAACACCCCCGCCCATGTCGCCGCCATCGCCAAAGTCGCCGAGCGCCAGCCTCCCCGCGCCCTGCCCACGCCCCCGCCCGCGATGCGCCTCAGCGGGTCCGAGGCCTTCACCCAATCCGCCGAGAAGGGCTTCCTCATGATCGGCGAGCGCACCAACGTGGCCGGTTCGCCCAAGTTCGCGACCCTCATCAAGAAAGGCCAGCTCGAGGACGCCGTCGCCATCGCCCGCCAGCAGGTCGAGAACGGCGCCCCCGTCATCGACGTCTGCATGGACGAGGGCATGATCGACGGCGTCAGCATGATGACCCGTTTCCTCAACCTCCTCGCCGGCGAGCCAGACGTCGCCGCCGTGCCCGTGATGGTCGATTCCTCCAAATGGTCCGTCATCGAGGCCGGGCTGAAATGCCTCCAGGGCAAGGGCATCGTCAACTCCATCTCGCTGAAGGAGGGCGAGGACGCCTTCAAGGCCAACGCCCGCACCGTCATGAAATACGGAGCCGCCGTCGTCGTCATGGCCTTCGACGAGCAGGGACAGGCCGCCACCTACGAGGACAAGATCCGCATCTGCGAGCGCGCCTACCGCATCCTCGTCGACGAAGTCGGCTTCAACCCCGAGGACATCATCTTCGACCCCAACATCCTCACCGTCGCCACCGGGATGGACGAGCACAACAACTACGCCGTCGATTTCATCCAGGCGACCCGCTGGATCAAGCAGAACCTCCCCGGAGCCAAAGTCAGCGGCGGCGTCTCGAACATCTCCTTTTCCTTCCGCGGCAACAACGTCGTGCGCGAGGCCATGCACGCCGCCTTCCTCTACCACGCCGGACAGGCCGGCATGGACATGGGCATCGTCAACGCCGGCATGCTCGAGGTCTACGACGAGGTCGAGCCGAAGCTGAAGCAGCTCGTCGAGGACGTCCTGTTGAACCGCCACCCCGGCGCGACAGAGGCCCTCATCGACCATGCCGAGGAGCTCAAGGCCGCCGGAGCCGACAAGAAGGAGAAAGGCGCCGCCGCCGAGCTCGCGTGGCGCAGCGGCACCGTGCTCGAACGCATGACCCACGCCCTCGTCAAGGGCATCACCGACTACATCGAGGAGGACACCGAGGAGGCCCGCGCCGCCCTCGGCAAGCCCCTCGCCGTCATCGAAGGCCCCCTCATGGACGGCATGAAGGTCGTCGGCGAGCTCTTCGGAGCCGGCAAGATGTTCCTCCCCCAAGTCGTCAAGAGCGCCCGCGTCATGAAGAAGGCCGTCGCCTACCTCGAGCCCTTCATGCTCGCCGAGAAGCAGGAGGGCGACGACGACAAGGCCCCCGTCTTCGTCATCGCCACCGTCAAGGGCGACGTCCACGACATCGGCAAGAACATCGTCGGCGTCGTCCTCGGCTGCAACGGCTACAAGGTCATCGACCTCGGCGTCATGGTCGATTGCGACCGCATCCTCGCCGCCGCCGCCGAGCACAAAGCCGACATCATCGGCCTCAGCGGGCTCATCACGCCCTCCCTCGACGAGATGATCTACAACGCGAAGGAGTTCGAGAAGCGCGGCGTGAAGCAGCCCCTCCTCATCGGCGGAGCCACCACCTCCCGCGCCCACACCGCCATCAAGATCGCCCCGCATTTCTCGCAACCCGTCGTCCACGTCATCGACGCCTCCCTTGTCGTCGGCGTGTGCAATTCCCTCCTCTCCGAGAACCTCCGCGAAGGCTTCCTCGCCGAGCACCGCATCAAGGAGGAGCGCGAGCGCACCCTCTTCGCCGGCAAAGGCTCCACCGCCGTCTACGTGCCCTACGAGGAGGCGCAGCGGCAGAAATACCAGATCGACTGGGCCACCGCCGACATCGCCACCCCCGAGTCCATCGGCTCCCACCTCGAGGACCCCGTGCCCCTCGCCGAAGTCGCCGAGATTTTCGACTGGACCCCCTTCTTCCACGCCTGGGAACTGCGCGGCGTCTTCCCCAAGATCCTCCAGCACGAACGGCACGGCACCGAGGCGCAGAAGCTCTACGACGACGCCCGGCGGGTCCTCGACGAACTGATCGCCAACAACCGCGTCCACGCCCGAGGCGTCTGGGGCGTCTGGCCCGCCGCCTCCACCGGGGAGGACGTGAGGCTCTTCACCGACGACTCGCGCAGCGAAACGCTCGCCACCTTCCACTTCCTGCGCCAGCAGAAGGAGAAAGTCCAGCCCGGCACCCCCTTCCAGAGCCTCGCCGACTTCGTCGCCCCCCTCGACAGCGGCCGCGCCGACTACCTCGGAGCCTTCGCCGTCACCGCCGGGAACGAAGTCGAGGAGTATGCCAAGACCTTCCGCGACAAGCACGACGACTACACCGCCATCCTCATCCAGGCATTGGCCGACCGCTTCGCCGAAGGAACCGCCGAATGGCTCCACTGCAAGGTGCGCAGGTTCATGGGCTTCGGCATCGGCGAGAACCTCGGCGTCGAGGAACTCATCGACGAGAAGTATCGCGGCATCCGCCCGGCGGCGGGCTACCCCGCCTGTCCCGACCACACCGAAAAGGCGACCTTGTGGGACTTGCTCGACGTGAAGGCCAAAGTCGGCATCGAGCTGACCACCAGCTACGCCATGTTCCCCGGATCGAGCGTGAGCGGACTGTATTTCTTCAACGAGCCAGCCAGATACTTCGGCGTCGGGAAGATCGGGCGGGATCAGTTGGAGGCGTATGCCGCGCGGAAGGGGATGGCGTTGGAGGAGGCGGAGAGGTGGTTGGGGCCGAATTTGGAGGAGTGAGATTTGGGATTGGTCGCATGATCCCATTCCCCCGAGGAGGAATGGGCTGTCTTCGGGGCGAACTGAAGCGGTGACCGGTCGATCCCCGCCTGTTTTCGAAGCGGGAAGCGGGCGGGAGCGGCAGCCCATGTCCTAAATCCGCGAATTTTGGCCACGTTTGCGGACAAACCTCCGGTTTCGCCCGAAAAATCTTGATGGCAAGGGACGGATTGGGCCATTCTACCCTGCGACGGTCTCCTTCGCACCCCCCTGCCTCCCCCCGACCCCGACCCGGGGCTGTAGGGCCCGGAAAAGGAAATTCCTAGCAGTTAACGGCGGCCGGATGAAACCATCAGCGCGTCACCTTCAATCGCACAAACTCACGGTGACCGGTGGACTGAAAAACTGACTTGACGGTACGCGTCTCCTCATCTTCTTCGACAACCCAATCCAACGTTGTGGGCACTGACCAGTTCACCAAATCGCTGGATGTTTCCAAGACAATGTTCACGTCCGTGGCAACCTTGCGCCGTTCGTAGGTCACTTCCGTCACACCACCCTTGTGTTCAATTACGAGATTCATTCCGTCTGGCGTGTTGGGATCAAGACCCAGCGCATATTCCAACAGCGTGGGCAGATTGTCCATGTCATGATCCGCCAAGTCGCCCGCGATTTGCGGATCAGTGGCGGAATCGCCAAAGACATTCGTAAGCCAATCCTCGATCGGCGAATCGTTCCGCGTGACAATGACATCGTCAAAAGTGGTAACTGTGCCATTGTTTGCCGTGAGGCGCAGTGAGTATACGCCCGGTGTGTCAATGTTGACAAGCGTACCGGCAGATGTTGGCTCATTGAAAACTACGCTGGCGGAAGACTCATCCCTGTGCTGCCACTCGAGAGCAACGCCGGGCGGCGAAGGATCGGCACCAACGGCCACAGATCCCTCCAGCATTTGAAACTGGCCACCGACGAGGTCCGGCCCTGCACTCACAAACGGGCTGGTAGAGGACGAGACGGGAGGGAGAACGAAATCTGGAACGGCGAATACGATTCCGGCAAGGCTATCTGGAACAGCGCTGGTGGCCACCAAACCGACAATCGGTGACGCACCGAGATCGATGTTTTGGCTCTCGCCGATCTGCTGCCATGTGACGCCATCCGCAGCGGCATAGGCGGTGAATATATTCCCATTTCTCACCAGTCGAAGACCGGGTTGAGTGGGCTCGGTTAGTGCCGGAAGATTCTCGATGGACGCAGCCGCATTCTCGGTGGCGCGGCGGCTGAATTCCGGGGTGTCGTCCACGCGGAACAGCGCGGCGGCATACTTGCCGCCTGTCGCGGTGCCAGGAGCCGCTCGCGCCATGAGGCCGAAACGGCAATCCACGCTTCCACCGGGGTTTGACAACACGCCCGTATAACAATAAATGTCAAAATCTCCCGTCACGGTCTTGCCAACGAGGAAAGCCCCGTCCACCATCGAATTCGGATTCAATCCGGTGCCCGCAGCCAGCAACAAATGCACATCGCCGAAGGCGGGATGATTGCCAGCGATATTATAGGAAGGCGCTTGTTGATGCACGCCGAGGACAAGGTCTTTTCTTCCCCGCGGCGCATACTCGACCGTGACTTCGTCCATCACAGTTTGAGCGTCAGCGACGGCAGTGATGCGCAAGACATATGTGCCTGGCGCGTCAAACCGGGCACCGGTGGTGAGGGTGTTGGAATCATCGAAGATAACATTCCCCGGGCCACTGACCTGGGACCAAGTGAAGGTTGGAAGATCTAAAAAGTCAGCGTCGCCATTCGCTTTCAAGATAATGCCGACATTCTCAGGTATTTGAACGGAATTGGTGGAGGGAGAGGTGATGGCAAAGGGAGCGAGTGGCGTTGCCGATGCCATCCAAACAAAATCGGGCCTGATAAAACTCTCAAGAACGCACATTCCTGGACGAATTGGAACATCAATATTCCAGAGATTCGGCGTTGAACATATTCGCGCCAACTCCCCAGCGTGATCCAGTTCTTGGCGTCGATAGTTTTCATCAATCGCCAGCCGCAAAGGATGATAAAACAACTCCGGGCCAATCGACCTCAAGCTGAGTAATGATTCGTATATCGCTGCTCCAAAAAAACTTTCTTGAAACTTAAGCCCCCATGTATAATCCCCTTCTTTTGAAGAAGCGATAACCGCGGTTTTAGGTAGCACAGAAAGATCCCCGCTATCCCCCATTGCGATACTCTCCGCATTTCCAATCATCCCCCCCGAAAAACATGCATTAATGAGAAACAACTTGTTGACTTGCTCCATTTCCGGCAGAAATGGGCCGCGGAACAATATCTGAAAAAAGTCATCGCAGAGGTATTCGCCGCCTCCCATTTCCAAGTATTCGTCTGCGCCATTTAGGACTCTAGCATTTTCATTTTCAGGTTCATATTGAACTTCCACCAGTCTCTCATCATTTTTCGAAACTGTCGTATTTGGCCCAATGACGCCTTGCGTTCCATGAGTATGGATATAGAAAATCAGGGTATCTCCCGGTTGAATTTTTCGGCTCGATGGTTGAAAAAGGCTGTGCAGTTTGTCACGTATTCGAAAGATGTTTCCAGTTTGATTGGAATACAACTCGAGAACTTCAACATTCTGACTTCCCAGAAAGGCTTGAATACCCTTCGCCACCAGTCTGGCAGAGTCGATTCCTTGCAAATCACCGAATCCCCAGTTCACTCCAACGCAAAGAGCATAGGTGCGCCCCCCTATATCGGTCACTTCCACCTGATGCGAGCCTGTATTATCGCCAAAGATGTCGTCATTAATGCCAATTTGAACATAAGTGGCTCCTGACGGCGCTCTTTTTTCAACCTCCTCATTTCCGATCTCAAAAGGCGGTCCGATTACAACCCCGGCGTCATTCGTAAATGCACCCATGATCGACATGAGATTGGTGTCCCAGTCCGCGGGAGTGTAAAAACTCGGATGATTGGCGCCACTGCTGCCAGCGTTGCCATTTGTTGGCGTCCAGTCGTCCCAACCTTGGCCTTCCGTGTAGCCACCCGGTCCGGCAAGCTGTCCGCCGCCATCCGCGGTAGTTCCGCCTCCAGGAAGTGCCTTTATTTTGACAAGCGCGCCGCTTCTTACCGCCACCTTTGGCTGTTGTGGCTGCGGAAGTTGATCTCCGATGCCATAAGCGAGCGAAGGATTCAGGGAAGGACTCCAAGGCCCAGCCTTTGCGTCGACCGTGATGGTGACGGTCTGCGCAAATGCGGAGAAATAACCCAAGCACAGGATGGCCGAGATGGGTACGAGTAACCGATTGCTCAATGGCATGGAGTCGTAGGGCCGAGGTTGAAAGGAGAGACCTTCTCCGCTTTTGCTCGATCTTCTATAAAATCTGCCACCCCGTCAAGGGATTCGATACTCTTTTGGCAAGTTTTCCCCAGATTTCCCGGTGACAGGCAATTTGTCGAAGTTCTCGGCGTAAGGGACAGACAAACAATCGCTTTCGCACTTGCGTTTTGACCCGCCAACCCCCATCCTGCCTGCATGAGAACCGCGCGACCTCGGCGAAGGCCGTTCCTTTTATCATGTCATGTCCCGGGTGGTGGACCGGAGGAAGGTCTTCACCGCCCGCGACAAGGAGGTCTTCCGCAGGATCCTCCTCAACCAGGAGGCCTTCTCGGGGGGGGGCGGTGGTCACCTACTGTTTGATGTCGAACCACTCCCACCTGCTTCCGGAAGTCCCCGACCGGGGGGCTCTGGCCCCGCTCGACGAGGAGGGGCTGCTGGCGGTGCTTCCCAGGCTCCACGACGCCGTCACCGTCGAGGGGGTGCGACAGGAGCTGGAGCGCGCCCGGCAGGCCGGGGACGAACGCTGGCACCGCGAAATCCTCGACCGCTACGAGCGTCGGCGCGGCGACCTCTCCCTTTTCCTCAAGGAACTGAAGCTGCGCGTCACCTTCTACATGAACAAGCGCCTCGGCCGCACCGGCACCCTCTGGGAAGGGCGCTACAAGAGCGTGCTCGTCGAGGACACGGAGCGCGCCCTGCTCACGATGGCGGCCTACATCGACCTCAATCCCGTGCGGGCCGGGCTGGCCAAGACTCCG
The DNA here is from genome assembly GCA_037190325.1 of Verrucomicrobiales bacterium. Taxonomy (GTDB): domain Bacteria; phylum Verrucomicrobiota; class Verrucomicrobiia; order Verrucomicrobiales; family DEV007; genus Arctic95D-9. Next base: position 336,848 of record JBBCIU010000002.1, read on the forward strand.
GAGGACTACCGCTGGTGCGGCTACGCCGAGGCGCTTTCGGGCCGGCGCGGGGCGAAGGCGGCGCGCGGGGGGCTCGGCCGGATGCTGGGCGAGGCGTTGCAGGACGGAGACTTCAAGCACGACTGGCGGCGCACCGCGGCGCTACCGGATGTTCCTCTACGAGGACGGCCGGGAGGTGCTCCCGGACGGGGAGACGGGGGAACGCGGACGGCGGGGCTTTTCGGAGGCGGAGGTCGAGGCGGTGACCGAAGTGCAGGGGGCGATGTCCGTGCCCCGGCTGCTGCGGCACCGGGTGCGGTATTTCTGCGACGGGGCGGTGCTGGGGACGGTCGGGTTCGTCAACGCGGTGTTCGAGCGCGAGCAGGGCCTGCGTCGGCGCTTCGGGGAAAAGCGCAGGACGGGGGCGAGGCGGATGCGCGGGGCTGACTGGGGCGAGCTGCGGGTGCTGCGGGACTTGCAGAAGGACGTGATCGGGACGTAGACGGGAATTCGGGTCACGGTGTCCGGCAGTACTTCGGGGGCGGCAGTACCGGTAGAGACCAACTCGAAGACTGTGCCGCTCGCAAGGGAATGAGCCTTGAACTGGCGGGGAAATGGGGGAACGAATTTCGCTTTTGACTCCACCCTTGTCGGCGTACCCTTGCTCCATGCCTCGCCAAGTCCGCATCGACGAGGGTGCGCTCTACCCGTCATGGCCCGTGGCAATTGGCTGGGGGCAGCCTGCGCAGTTTCGCTTCGCCGTTTTCGATGCCGCTGACGCGGCTTGGCGTTGCCGCAACGCGATCTTCGCTTCGGCCGACGGGACCGACGAGGCGCTTTTTCTGAAAACCCTCGGCGGGTGCTGCGGCGCCTCGGATTCCGGATCTGGGCCTGGGTCCCGATGGGCAACCACTACCACCTCCTCGTCGAGACGTCCTCGGTCAACCTCGTCGAGGGCATGGGATGGCTCCAGAATTGACTCCACTCCTTTCCGTCCAAGGGGAGTCCATTCGGCTCCTTCGCCGAATACAGATTGATGCCGCTTGAGCGACCGGCTTTCCTACACGCGGCACTTCAACTCCCGTCACCGGCAATGGGGACGGCTTTTCGGCGACCGCTCCAAGTCGGTTCTCGTGGAACCGCGCGGAAGCGGCGGAGATTCGTATCTGCGTGTTTCTGGTGTCAGGTGACAATTCTTGACAGAACTCCAAGCGACACCTGCCTTTGCCTAGAATATAGAGGATTTCTGCCGCGCGTCCCTGTCCTTATCGACTCGGGAACGAGGGCATGGAACCGTCCAGTTACCTCCTGAACCAAGGCTCGCCCCTGAGCACCGCAATATCCAAATTCCCCCTGTCGCGCCGAGGCTCGATCCTGTGGAGCGCCCGCGGTTCGACAGGGTTCGCCCGCTTGCCCCGCCTTGCCGTGTTTTCGCACGGTGTCCGTCATCGGAAGCCGTGGTCGGTTCCAAAAATGGTTGACGCGGTAGCGGTCTATGCAAGAATAGAATGCCGAGTTGGCGGTGCACCTATAGTATTCATATGGTAAATGAACTTTTGTCCGTAAAGCGGGTGGATTCCTTGGTGCAGCTTCTGAGTGCCTATAGGAAGGCCGGAATAAAGCTCCTCAACGCGATTGATGGTGGGGCGGGGGCAGGTCATCTGTCGAGCGAGATGCTTGGATACCTTGAGGAGGACGGGAAAGTCTTCGCCTTCGAGCCTTTCCCGGGGAACCATCGTTTTTTCACCGCGCACGATGAACGCATCGTGCTCATCCCTGAAGCCTTGGCTGACGAGAGGAAGCAAATGAAATTCCACGTTCCTTCGGTTGTCTCCGAGGAGTCGGCTTGGGGACGGAGGGGGATGGCGGGGTACTCGAGCGGCGGTCGTCTCATCGAAAAGGATCCCGGCATCAAGAGGCTGCTGAAGAACCCCGCAGCGAAAACCATCGTGGTGGATTGCGTCATGGCCGATGATGTCGTTGCTGACAGGATCGATTTCGTCAAACTGGATCTTCAAGGCGGCGAGCTCAATGCGCTCAAGGGGATGTCCAGGATTCTTGCCGATGCGCACTTTTTGTGGATCGAATTCTCTGGACAGGAAGGCCTCATCGACTTTCTAAAAGACAAAGGCTATATACTTTTTGACACGGAGTACTTCTTCAGGGGAGAGTCAACCGACTCGCTTCGAAAGATCTTCGATATCTCCAAGGAAAACGTTCCTCTATCCAACGGAAAGACTGTTTCCTTCGGATTTAAGAAGTGCGCTTGGAACCACTTCGAGGCGGAGTTCTTTCAATACAAGAAGGAGCTGGGCCTGGTGCAAACGGACCTTGTATGCGTTCACAGACCTTACCTGAACGAATTCGTTTCTGCGATCGCTCACTTGTAATTCGTTACGCGGGCGCTTGGAGGCACGGGCCGCGAGCTCGGCCAAGCCGGATCATTCTCGAATGGCGAAACCCCGGCTCTGCCGGGGAGACGACCGAGGGCTGACCTCTCCCGCAGTCCCCCATCCACCGGGGAGATGGTCTGCGATGGATGTTCTGGCCGCGAGGCAAGGGTGGGGCGGCGCGGCCCGCGCGGCCAATCGGATGTTCTAACGACGTTCGTTCCCCGAGCGGGCCGCTCGGGGCTGCCTTTGGGCTCCGAGGCGGTGCGTGAGGCGAGGAGGGTGCGGGCGGCGGTGAGTCCTTCCGGGGCGTTGAGAAACGAGGTCACAGGCCGCTTTGAGCGGCTCCAATTCCCAAACCTCCGGCTTTACCGGAGGCGTCTGATTCCGAAATCGCCCGGTGGAATTCCTCGCCCCTGTCCCTTCGCCAGTTTAAAGGGACAAGGCGCCGAGGGTAGGCTCGGGGCATCGGATTCAGGGAGCCGATATCGAATTTGTCCCTGCCGCGCTGGGGCTGGATCCTGTTGCTCGCCCGGTCCGAAAGGGTTTGCCCGCTTGCAAGCCCCGCTCCGTTGCTCCTGCTGCGGCCTTCTCGGGGTCACAACATTTCTTGACAGTATTCCGAAGGTGGCGCTGGAGTGCGACGAAGAATGGGAGAGTTCGTCAAGGACGGTTGCATGGGAAGTGGCTCAGAGGACGACGGATCTCGGGCAGGTCAGGCGTTCGAATGCGGATCGGAAGCGCGCCGGACTTCCGCTGCGGACGAGGCCCTCCTTTTCAGCGTCTCCGCTGGGATCGGGCGGGAGGGGGGGGCAAAGCCGAAGGGAAGGGGGTGCGTGAATTTTGGATTCTCACAAGATCTGTGGTAAATTGGAGGCAAGTTCACGATGCCTCCCTTTTTGCACCAGCCCTGACCAGGCGGCCGCCCAACCCTCTTCTTTTCTCTGGCGACGACGGGCAGACTCTTCGGATTGGATGTGGCGAGGGCTCTGGCCATCGGCTTGGTCGTGCTCGGCCATGCCCATCAGGACGCCCAGGAATTCGGCCTGTATGGCGTGGAGCTCTTCTTCGCCCTCAGCGGATTCCTGATCGGAGGCATCCTCTACCGCTGCATCCCGGAGAGGGGCCCGTGGGCGTTCGCCGCCTTGCTCAATTTCTGGAAGAGGCGCTGGTGGCGCACCCTGCCGGCCTACTATCTGTTTCTCGTCGTCGCCATCCTCCACCACGCGCCTCGGGGCGAGCTGCCGGAGGGAGGGATCGCGGGACTGCTGCCCTACCTGGTGTTCGCGCCGAATCTGATGTCGCCGAACGAGGTGTTTTTCGACGTGTCCTGGTCCTTGTGCGTGGAGGAGGCCTTCTACCTGATCTTTCCCCTCCTGCTCTGGGGGCTCCTCCGCTGCGGTGTCGCGAAGGGCGCGGCGTTCGCCATTGCCATCCTGCTCCTGATCGTCGTGGCCGCGGCCTTGCGTGAGCTCGCTTTTCAGAGCTGGCCGGCCTCCCAGGCGAGGGTGATGACGCTGCCGAGGCTGGATGCCATCGCTATGGGAGTCGTCATGGCCGTGTGGTGTGGGAAGGGTACCTGCTCCCGCCTCTCGGGTTGGATCGGCGCTCTGGTCGGTGGCGGGATCGTCGTCTCCCTGCTGGCGGTGCATCTCCAGATCCGCCCTCTGCATGACCAGAGGGCGTTTTTCCGGATCGCGTTGTTTCTCCTGCCGCTCGGTTTCGCCCTGGCCATGCCCTTGCTGGCCCGTTGGGCGCGGCTGGCGGTGCGGCCGCAATGGGCCGGCCGGCGGATCGAGGCCTTGGTGACCGCCGTCAGCCTGTGGTCCTACTCCATCTACTTGTGCCATCACATGGTCTTCCTCGCCGTCGTCTCCTGGTTCGGCGAGGACCGGGAGCAGCTTTGGGAGAAGCTGGTGCCCAAGGCGCTGGGGATGGTGCTCATCCTGCTCATCTCCCGCTATGTGTATCGCCACTACGAAGCGCCGATGACGCGGCTGAGGCCGGCCGAATGCGGGGATGGCCTCGCGGACGGGGCAAGCCGACGCGGACTCTCCTGAAGCCTTCCTCGAGTCGGCATCCACGGTAGGTGGGCGGTACGCGGCAGCCCGGCAGGGCGTGCTCCTGCGTGCCCGCGTCGGACCTGCCCGGAAGCCAATGGGAGTCGTCGCGAAGTTCGTGAGAACTTCGACGGACGTCCATCGAAGGGCTGGTCTGGAGAAGCTCTCACGAGCTTCGCTACCAGGCCTTCAGGCGGATTCGGATAGGGGCGCGATGCCGAGTGTGGTTCGTCTGAACCGCAATCGGAGCAAAGCGGAGATAGAGGCGGAAGCATCAAATTGCAAAGATGGAACGTCACGACGCTTCCCGGCGTCCGATCCGGATTCCCAACCCCGCCCTCCGCCATCGACTCGCCGCTTGTTGGATCGCCGGGCGCGGCCCGGCGTTCCCTTCGCCTCCATGGCCCATGGGCCGGGCACCTCGGACTCTCCGCTTGATTGATTTGGGATCGCATGGCTTCTTTGGTTCTCGTAGCCAATTCTTCCTCGAGCAATGACCTATTTCCCCTTTCTCCCCTCTCATCCAATATTGCCGATCGTCATGATCGGTTTTCTTTTCGTCGGAAGTTCCACGGCGGATAACCTCTACATCGACGCTGAAGAAGTCGGAGACGGAGTGGTCTTCACGGTGGTTGGGTCCATCGATACCACGGGATTTCCCGCGCCTGTCCAAGTCAAACAATCGGCGATTTCCGGCCTGGATGGAATCTTCCCACCAGGGGGGATTGTCCGCTTTCCCGCCGCTTCGAAAGAAGCGTTGTTCGATCTGTATCAGATTGCGCTGCCCGGATTGAAGCCGTTCCACCGTCACATCCATTCCGGCGATTTTCCTCAATCTTCGAGCGGCGATGCCATCTCGATCTCCCTTTCAGATCCGCATCTAGCCCTTCCGAAGGGCTATGTCAGCGGAACTCCACTTAAAGGCCGGATGGTCATGAACAGGCACTTCGACATCAATCTCGCGACCTTGGGGATAGTTCCGGCCCCGTTCACCTTCCAAACCGAGGGCGGTCTCAATACCATTCATATGTTTACCAGAACGAAATGGAGAGCGCATCCCAACCTGATGGGTGGCAAAACCGCCCGCAGTCTGATGGGGGGCGAATATGATTTCGAGATTACGCATTCGAGAAAGATCTTCAAGCAAAACACGGCATCTATCGTGCTGGGATTGGAGAACTGGGGAGCGCCCGAACCTAGGATGGCCCTGCGAAGTTTCGGAGACCATCATCCGGGAATGAGGGTGACCGCTCGCTTGAAGCAGCGGAATATCACGGCTGCGCTTCGGACCGGTCGCTACGCGACCAGCTTGGGGACGGATGAACGGCGTCTCGTTTTCTATCGGTTGACCACCGATCGCTACTTCGCCGGAGTATACCGGAGGGGAGATCGCAACAATTTGGTTGCTTTCAAGTTGCGGGCGGACGGAAAAACGGATTCCGGCACGATGGAGATCCGTTATACCCGATGAACCGGATCTTCGTCGCTCACGACAAGGGAGGGCTTCCGCCGATGCGGCTACGCCGGGCCCTGCCCGGGCGGACGGGGAGCGAGACAAGCCCGCGACGGGCTGGGCCTGATGCTTGGCGAGGCCTTGCAGGATACCGGTTTAAACACGACTGGCGGCGCACGGCGTCGTGCGACCGGCTTTTTCTGTATGAAGAGGGGGCAGGGGCAAGCCTTCGAAGAGGATCGGAGCGAACGCGGCCGGAAAGGATTCGAGGAAGCCGAGGTGGAAGCGGTGAGGAAGGAGGTGGGGCGATACCGGTGCGGCAGGTGCTACGCCACCGGGTATTACTTCTGCGATGGGGTAGTGCTGGCACGGTGGAGTTCTTGAACGGAGTCTTCGGGCGCGAACAGGAACGGCGAAAAACGCACGGCCGGAGCCCGGCGGATGCGTGGCGCGGAACGGGGCGAACTACGGGTGATGCGGGATTTTCAGAAGGACGTGATCGGGAGGTAGGGGGTAATCCACCGAATTGCAAAAGGGGACGGGCGATTTTAAAAAGATTGGAAGAGTGAGCCAGTCTCGCAAGGAGATTCGGAATCCTGCGAAAGACAAGCAAGAATATCCTCTTGCCTGGTCGGCGGAACCCTGTAGTCTCGTCGTCGGGATTCCCTGCCCAGAAAATATAATGGATGGAAGTTAACCGACAAATGATCTTCCATGCTCGCGCACCTGCAATGAAGTCCATCAGCGTCCTCATCCTCGCCTTGTCTCTCGGCGTTCTCTCCGGCCCTTCGATGGGCGGTCATCTTTACTACATGAGAGAAGGAAACAGCGATTTGGGTCTATACCGGGTCGATCCCCTGACGGGAAAAAGTGTCGATGTCAACTTGGCGACAGGAACGATCGTCGGGAGATGTGGACTCACGGAAGTCGATCATCCTGCCAAACTCCTCTTTGGTGGCCCTGTTCCTGGATTGATGGAAATCTCCATAGATCGAGGAAGGACCTCGAGCCGGGGAGGGGTGAGTGCCGAAGGACTTGGATACGACCCTCTTTCAAAGACTCTCTACGGCTCGTTGTCCACGGGAGAGTTCTTTACGATTGACACTTCCACGGGTGAAAGAATCAGGAATCTTGCCGACCCTCCGAATCCCGTCCTGGGTCTGGCGGTTCTCGATGGAGTGGTATACGGATTGGGGAATGGAGACAGGCTGTATTCCTACGATCCATCGAGAGATTTTTGGACGGTGGTGGGAGGCACTGGCTATTTTTTTGTCTCACCGGGGCTCGCAGCCGATCCTGAGCGGAAAATTCTCTACGCGATCGGTGTTGCTGAATCGTCGATGCTCTATCAGATCGAGCCCGCCACGGCTGCTACCAAGGTTATCGGTGATGCTGGAACTGCGTGGAATGGGGGTGGTCTTGCCTATATCGCCTTTTCGCAGCCTGATCTATCGGTGTCGGTGCCGCGCGGGAAAAGTGTGGGTGTCGGGGTTTTTACGCCAATAAAGCAAGCCAAAAGGGTGAGGCCGAAGCGCTCACGCTCCCGTATCACGGCTCATTTCAAAATCACCAGTGTCGATCGAGGCGACGAGTTCGTGGTCGGTGCTCGGTATAGCCATCGTCGGAATACGTTGTCCAGATATCGGACGGAGGATGGGAAAAACCGCACTGTATCGATTGCTCACGGATTTTGGCGAACGCCGGTATTGGCGGCCGGGGAATCCACGGTGGTCTACGCCACCTTTCAATGGGGTGCCAGTGGCTTAAGGCAGCGTAGGCACGAGGTGCAATTGAAGGCCACGTCAAGAAGCGATCGCTCCCTAACGGACTCTGCAGGCTTGACGATCGTGCGCCCAATTACTGCACCATCGCCTTCGAGCCCTTCAGCAGAAGCTGATTCTCCTCGATTCCCCCGCCCTCGTTGAATTCGGATCGATCAATTTTTGCTTTCGATTCCGGGGGCAGGTAGCATGTCGGTGTCTCCGCGCCTCGTCTCCGGCAGTTCGGGGGCTGCGACGATTCTCGACAAAGCCTCCGCTCGTTTCCCAACCGTGTCCGGAAGCCTTCAAGTATCGCCGGGTGCCCCGGAAACCAGAGCTCGAATCCACCCCTGCAAGCGCTTTTGACTTGCCTTCGAGTCGGCTCCATCCGACCGTCGCGCGTCGGCGGGATCTCCCGCCAACTCTCAGGAATCGGCTCCTTTTTCCTGTTTCTTTCCATGACCATCGCCCCCCTGCACCGACCTGTTCTCGATCCTGGTTTCCAGCCTGCCGCGCTCTGGCACCGAGCCTGTGCCAAACGGGCCGAAGACGATCCGTCGGCGAAGCCTCTGGCCATCGCGCTGGTCCGCGCCGACGGGACGGTGTCCCGGCACGATCTGCGGGTGCTGCCCCACACGGGCGAGAACGTGGCGCTCAACCGGAAGATCGTGGAGCGTCTGATCAAGTTCCTGCTGTGGCAGCGCGGCGGCTACCGCATCGTCATCGGCGGAGCCCCGGAAATCGCGGCCATGATCGGCGGGATCTACAGCCCGGAGGGCGTGCGCTCGTTCGACCACGGGTTCATGGGCAAAAATATCTACAGCCATCCGATGGTGGTGGAATGCGTCGAACTCGACGAGGTGCCGGCCGGGCACGAAAGCTCCGTGCCGCTGGGCCGGAATCTCGACGGCTGCCGCATCGGCTTCGACCTCGGGGGCAGCGACCGCAAATGCGCGGCGGTGATCGACGGCGAGGTGGTCTTTTCGGAGGAGGTGGTGTGGGATCCCTATTTCCAGAGCGATCCCGCCTACCATTTCGCCGGGATCGACGACACCCTGCGCCGGGCGGCGGCGCATCTTCCCCGCGTCGACGCCATCGGGGGCAGTGCCGCCGGCGTGTATGTCAACAACGAGGTCCGCGCCGCCTCTCTCTTCCGCGGCGTCTCGGAGGACGATTTCGAGAAGCACGTCCGCCGCATTTTCTTCGATCTGAAGGAAAAATGGCAGCAGGTGCCGTTCGAAGTGGTCAACGACGGCGAAGTCACCGCCCTGGCCGGCTCCATGTCGATGAACGACAATGCGGTGCTCGGCATCTCGATGGGGACCAGTCTGGCGGGAGGCTACGTCAATCCCGAGGGACGCATCCTCCCGTGGCTCAACGAGCTGGCCTTCGCCCCCATCGACTACCGCGACGACGCCCCGCTGGACGAGTGGTCGGGCGACATCGGATGCGGTGTCCAGTATTTCTCGCAGCAAGGCGTGGCCCGGCTCGTTCCCCTGGCCGGTATCGAGCTACCCGAGGGCATGCCCTTCGCCGAACAGCTCGTCGAGGTGCAGAAGCTGATGGCGGCGGGGGACGAGCGGGCCCTGCGGATCTACGAAACCATCGGCGTCTGCTTCGGCTACGCCATCGCCCACTACGCGACCTTCTACGAGCTGAGGAACCTGCTGATCCTCGGCCGGGTGACCAGCGGGCGCGGCGGGGAGGTGATCCTGGAAAAGGCTGCCGAGGTGCTTGCCGATGAATTCCCCGAACTCCACCGGCAAATCCGGCTCCGCACGCCCAACGAGCAGGACAAGCGCCATGGCCAGGCGGTGGCCGCGGCCAGCCTTCCCAAAGTGGTCTGACTCTCCGCTTTTCCCCTCCGATCCGACATGCAGCTGTCCCATCCCCAGGCCCGTCTTTTCATCCCCGACCAGCAGCCGGAGGCAACCGCCCTGCGGCGCACCACGCACCTCGGCATCGGGGCCCATCAGGACGATCTCGAGTTCATGGCCTTCCACGGCATCCTGTCGTGCTACCACCGCGACGACCTGTGGTTTGGAGGCGTCACCTGCACCGATGGCGCCGGCAGTGCCCGTACCGGCCCCTACGAGCGCTTTTCCAACGAGGACATGATGAACGTCCGGGTGCAGGAGCAGGAAACGGCAGCCGTCGTGGGACGCTTCGGCTCGATGATCCAGCTCGCCCACCCCAGCTCGGCGATCAAGGATCCGAGCAACGCGTCGCTGACAGAGGACCTGAAGCAGATCCTGCTGGCGACCCGTCCCGAGATCGTCTACACCCACAATCCCGCCGACAAGCACGCCTCCCACATCGGCGTGGTCATGGCGGTGCTGCGCGCCATACGCGAACTGCCTGCGGAGGACCGGCCCGAAACGGTATGGGGCTGCGAGGTCTGGCGCGGTCTGGACTGGATGCCGGACGAGGACAAGGTGCTGCACAATGTCAGCGGCCACGAAAACCTCGCCGCCGCCATCAACGGCGTCTTCGATTCCCAGATCTCCGGTGGAAAGCGCTACGACCTTGCCATCCTGGGGCGGCGACGCGCCAACGCGACCTTTTTCGACTCCCACTCGGTGGACGACGCCGACATGCTGATCTATGCCATGGACCTGACGCCGCCGGCGCACGATCCCGATCTCGACATCGTCGAATACACCGTAGGATACATCCGCAAGTTCGAGGACGACGTCCGCAGCAAGCTGGGCCGCTATCTCTGAACGGTTCCGGCACGGTTGGCAAGAAGGTGTCATCCGCCGCGATCCGCCCTCGAACTCGCCGCTTGCCGGATCGCCGCGCATGGCTCATCGTTCTTCCATGCCCGCCGCGCAGTCCCTGCTCACCCGGCGACGCCGGTGTCTCGTCCCCGACGCGGGCGATCCGTTCCGCGAGGAGGAATGGTCGATCTTCAAGGCACACGGGCAGCTTCGGCTGGGAAGGCTCTCTTGCCGAGCCGGTCATCCGACTTCGCGATGAGGGAGGACCCGCCAACCACCACAGGATGAGAACCGCGACCTTTCGCCTGATCCCCCTCCTCTGCCTCCTGCTGCCGGCATCGCCGGAGCCGGGGCGAGCACAGTCCAAGGTCGATGCCCAATCGGTGCGGGGGGATCTCGGGGATTTTTCCGAGTCGTATGCCGCCGGAGACCTGGAAGCCGCCGAGGCCGAGGCCAGCCAGACGATCGCCACGCTGGCGCCCGCGGCCACCAGCTTCGGGGAGGGCTTCGTCCTCAACACCACGTTGCACCTGCGGGCGTCGCTGCGCTTCAGCCTGGGCCGCCTCGCGGAGGCCGAGGCCGATCTGATCGGGAGCGTGGCCCAGGCCCGAGGGATCGAGGCACCCTCCGGTCTGGACGACGAGACGCTGTCGCCGCTGCAGGGGATGCTGGACGACGCCATCCTGACCAGCCTGCGGGGACTGATGAATCTCTACCTGGCCACCGGGGATCTGGAGAAGGCCACCGCCGCCTTTCAGGAGGCGCGCGATCTCAAGGCCGCGTCCGACACCCGCGTCCGGAGCGGCGGCCATGTCCCCGCCTATCTGCGGTTCTCATCCGCCGCTACCTCCATGGAGGGCACCTTTTACCGGGCGACAGGGGACTACACCCAAGCCACCGAAGCCCTGCTGACCAGTCTGGAGACCAGCGACCGGGCCTGGCCCCAGGTGGTCGAGGAAAACGGCGGGCAGGAGGATCATTTCACCGACACCTTCAAGCTCAACTACCTCATGGGGCGCGCCAACCTGCTCATGGAGCTGGCCGAAATCTCCGTTCTGACCGAGCAATACGAGGCGGCCACGGGCTACGCCGAACAAGCGCGGGAATCGGCGGCCCAGGCGCTGCCGGTACACCAGCGGTGGATGGAAAGCGCGGTGAAGGAGAACCCGGCCGATGACCCGGAGCTGCTCGCCAAGACAGCGGAAGGGGTCAGGCTCAACCTGCAATACCTCACCCACGAGCGGGCGGCGGCGGTCTTCCGCGCCGCGGGCGAGCACGAGCGCGCCCTGGAACTCCTTGTCGAGGGCGTGGAAGCGCGCGGGGACGCCCACCCCCGCGTGCAGATGCTGACCCACGAGGACAACCTCGTCCGCCCCGAGGAGAGCTTCCGCCAGATCGGCGACCTGCGCGCCCTGCTGGGACAACATGGGGAGGCGGAACTCGCCTACCGGCAGGCCGAAGCCGCCCTGAAGAGCTTTTACCCCGAGGGGCATCCCGCCTATCTCGATCTGGAGGAAAGCCGCGCCCTGCTCGCCCATGCCAAAGGCGAGACGGAGGCGGCGCACCGCCTCGGACGGTCCGTGCAGGAGCAGCGACTGCGGCAACTGCGCGATGTGCTGGCCTTCGCCGACGAATCCCAGCGGCTCGCCTACCGTTCGTCCGTGGACCTCTGGAGCCTCCCCGCCCATCTCGGTCTGGAGGAGGCATTCGCCGAGGCCGTGGTGAGGACCAAAGGCATCGTGCTCGAATCCATGATAGAGGACGATCGGCTGACCCAGGCTCCCGGAACGGCGGAGATCGTGGCCCGGCTTGAGCGTGCCCGCGGGCAGCTCATGGCTCGGATGCTCGGCAGCAAGGCCGCGGCCGACGCGGCTACAGCGGACCTGCGACAGGAGATCGAGACCTTGGAAACCCGATTGCGCGAAGCCACCGGCGCGACGGACCGCAGCCAGCAAGCTCTGGAGACCAGCGTGGCGGACGTCCGCGCCGCCCTGCCGGAAAACGCCGTGCTGATCGACATGGTCCGTTTCCGCCAATACACCGGCCCGGGGGCTTTCCTTTCCCGTTATGGCGCCCTGGTATTCACCGCGGACCGCGATCCCGTCTTCGTGGCCTTGGGGCGGGCCGACGCGGTCGACAGGCTGGTGGAAACCTACGCCGTCCAGGTCAGGACCGAGGGCAGCGACGAGGACATGACGGCCCTGCTCCGCCGGATCGAAGCCGAAATCTGGACCCCCCTGGCCGCCCATCTGCCTCCGGTCGGCGGGCGCATCCTCCTCAGCCCCGACGGCTCGCTCAACTTCTTTTCCTTCGCCTCCCTGCTGACCGAAAACGGCGAATTCGTCGGCGAGCACTGGCCCGTGTCCTACGTCACCTCCGCCCGCGATTTGCTCCGGGGCACCGGGGGAATCCGGGAAAGCTCCATCGAGATCATCGCCAATCCGGATTTCCCGACACCTGCCGCTAAAGCCGCCGCGGACGCGGAAGGACAGGACCGCGACCTCGCCGTGGGCATGCGCGGGGTCCTCGGGCGGATCGCGCTGCCTCCCCTTCCCGGCACCCTCGCGGAGGAAAAAGGGCTGCGACAGCTCATCACCAGCCAATGGAGCGGAGCGGGGTGGACCGTGACCAGCCACCTCGACCGCGAGGCCACCGAAGCCAGGGTGGCGGAGATCGCCTCGCCCGGCATCCTGCATCTGGCGACCCACGGCTTCTACCTGCCCGCCACCGGACGGGCCGACCTCTTCCAGCGCGGCCGCAGCTACTGGGAGTCCCGCAGCGTCAACCGGGAGCCGCCCGACCTTTCCCTCCAGAGCTTCGAGGACATCGTGTTGCAGAATCCCATGCACCGCAGCGGCCTCGCCCTGACCGGAGGCGAGGCCACCCTGCGGCAATGGGGGGCGGGCCAGGTGCCCGACGCCGGCAACGACGGCATTCTCACGGCGGAGGAAATCTCCCGGCTGCGGCTCGACGGCACCTGGCTCGTGGTCCTGTCCGCCTGCGAGACCGGCATCGGCAAGTCCCTCGCCGGCGAGGGCGTGCTGGGGATGCGCCGGGGCCTGATGCAGGCCGGAGCGAGCCATCTCCTTCTCACCCTGTGGCCCGTGGCTGACGAAGGAACCGCCGATTACATGGTCGCTTTCTACACCGCCCTCCAGGCCGGACAGAAGACCCCGCAGGACGCCGCCGCCCAGGCCCAGGCCACTTTCCTGAAAACCTTCCGCGAGCGACGGGGCACCGCCGCCGCCGTCCGTCTCGCCGCGCCTTTTATTCTGAGCTTCCAGCAGTGAGTCCGGAGGCCAGTGCGGCACAGGGGCAGGCCATCCGATTCAACCATCGGCAATTGCCTCGCGGCCTCCGATCCGTATTCTCCGCCCTCCTCTTTGCCTTTTCCTCTCTCCGTCATCCGCTCTACATTGGGCGGTCGTCCGGCGGAAACCCATGCTTCAGGGAAAAGCGCCGGCCGTGGAACCGCCATGAATGCGCACATCGTCACCTTGCTCTGGACGGGATTGGCTTTCCTCCTCCATCTGGCCGTGGCCGCGCGGGCCATGTTGCGCCCGCACCGCCAGCCCGCCTCCCGCATGGCCTGGATCGTGGTCATCTTCGCCCTGCCCGTGCTCGGGATGATCGGCTATCTCCTCCTGGGCGAGACCAGCATCGGACGCAGGCGTGTGGAGCGGATGCGCCGGGCCACGCGCGGAATCCCGGAGGTGACGCTCACGCCCGGCTGGGACGGCGCGGCGCTCAAGGCGGATATCCCGGACCGCTACCGACCGGTTTTCCGCGCGGGAGCGACGGTCAACGGCTTCGACCCTGTGGGAGGCAACCACGCGAGCCTGATGAAGGACTCGAATGCCGCCATCGACTCCATCGTGGCCGACATCGACGCCGCGAAGGAGACCGTCCACCTCGTCTTCTACATCTGGCTGGCCGATCACAACGGGCTCAAGGTGGTCGAAGCGCTCCAGCGAGCCACGGCCCGCGGCGTCGTCTGCCGGGCCATGGCCGACGGACTCGGCTCGCGGGCGATGACCGCCTCGCGGCACTGGCGCGACATGGGCGAGGCAGGGGTGAAGCTCGCGGTCGCCCTGCCCATCGGCAATCCCCTCGTACGGGCCTTCAACGGACGCATCGACCTCCGCGACCACCGCAAGATCGTGGTCGTCGACAACTGGATCACCTACTGCGGGAGCCAGAACTGCGCCGATCCCGAATTCCTCGTGAAGGCGAAATACGCCCCCTGGGTGGACGTACTGATGCGCTTCGAAGGTCCCGTCGCGCGGCAGAACCAGCGCCTCTTCGCCGACGGCTGGACCGGGAACACCGACGAAGACCTGCGCGGCCTGCTGCTGGAGCCTCTGCCACGCGTCGAACCCGGCTTTCCCGCCCAGGTCATCGGCACGGGGCCGACGATCCGCTGTTCGGCGATGCCCGAGGTGTTCGAGAACCTCATCTACGCCGCGCGGGATTCGCTCTTCATCACCACGCCCTACTACGTCCCGGACGAAGCCATGCAGGCGGCCCTCTGCGCCAGCGCCCGCCGGGGAGTGGAGACGACGATCCTCTTCCCCGCGCGCAACGACTCGTGGGAGGTCGGCGCGGCCAGCCGCAGCTACTACGCCGACCTCCTTGCCGCGGGCGTCCGCATCCACGAGTACGAAGGCGGCCTGCTCCACGCCAAGACGCTGACCTTCGACGGCGCAATGACCCTCATCGGCTCCGCCAACATGGACCGCCGCAGTTTCGAGCTGAACTACGAGAACAACATCCTCTTCCACGACGCCGCGCTGACCGCCGTCCTCCGCGCGCGGCAGGAGGAGTTCCTCACCCACAGCCGCACCGTCACGCGGGAGATAGTCGATCGATGGTCCGTCTGGGAGCGTTTCCGCAACAACGCCGCCGCCTTGCTCGGCCCGGTGCTGTGAGGGTGAAGGAGAGTTTCCGGGATCGGAAAAGGATCAGAAACAGGAAACCGATTCCAACTATCGGCAATCCCTCGTGGCATCCGCTTGTCATTGACTGCCCCCGCGATCCGCCATCGATCCGCTGCCTGCCGGGTCGCCATGTATGCCAGAGGATTGAACAAGGCTCATGCTTTTCCGTCTGGGTGTGCCTCGTGGTGGGTGGGGACTGCAACCACAGGGTGGATTTGGAGAGCGATTTGCTCATGAAAGGGGAGGCTCATCCGTATAGCCATTGGACTTTTCCATATGCATCGCCCCTTCATCCCAGCTCTCTTCGTGGCGGTCTTCGCCTTTGCCGTCTCCTGCGACCGGAAATCCGATCCTCGGGACGAGAACGCCGCCGCTTCCGATGCGGCTCTGGAACTCCAGCGCGAGATCGAGCGGGAGAGGCGGGCACTGGAGCGCGCCCGTCTCGAGCTCGACCGCGACCGGGCGATCGAGGAGGCCGCTCGCGCCCGGGAGGCTCTGGAGACGGCCAGAGGAGAGCAGGCCTTGGCCGAGGCCCGCGCCCGTGCCGCCGAGGCGGAGCGGGCTCTCGCCGAATCGAACGCCCGCGAGAGCGTCGCGAAGGCCGAACGCGAGGCGGCGGAAAAAGTCGCGAAAGCCGACGAGGCGGCCCGTGCCAAGGCGGCGTCCGTGCCCGCGAAAGGGGCTGCCCCGATCCAGGCCTTGCCGCTCCAGCATCAGGCTCCCGGCTACCGTCCGGGGCCGGACTACTCCCTCTTCTACGAACAGCTCGCGCCGCATGGCTCCTGGTTTCAGACCATCGAATACGGATACGTCTGGCAACCCGCCGTGGCGAGACGGGACCGTGGGTGGCGTCCCTACACGGTGGGACGCTGGCTCGACACTGACCAAGGCTGGGCCTGGTGGAGCGAGGAGCCGTTCGGCTGGGCGACCTACCACTATGGCCGCTGGACCGAGTTCGACCGGGTCGGCTGGATCTGGATACCGGGTCCGGACTGGGCTCCCGCGTGGGTCTCCTGGCGTGTCAGCGACACCCACATCGGCTGGGCTCCGCTGCCCCCCGTGACCGTCTACGAGACGACTTTCAACTACGGGAACCGAACCGACGACGCCTGCGGGATTCCGCCTCATCACTACAATTTCGTCCCGACCCGCGTCTTCGTGGAACCGGTCCGGACGCACGCCTTGCCGCCGAACCAGAGCGTCGCCCTCGTGCCGCAGACGGTCAACGTGACCCACATCCATACGCGAGAGGCGACGGTCTTCGTCGAGGGCCCCCGTCCCGAGCCTCTTCGCCGGCAGTTCGGGGAGCGGATGCCGCGGCACGCCATCGACCGCCGCGAGAGATGGGATTCCGGCAGGGGAGGGCACCCCGAGCCCCGGCTGGAGCAGGGGCGTCTGGAGTACAACGCACCGAGGGTAGCCCCGGCTCCCGAAGCCCAGGCCCGCCCCTCTCTCCTCGCCGGAGTTCTCGAGCAGTTGATGCCCGCCCATGCGGCTGCCAGCCCCGATGAGAGCCTGCTGCAGAATTTCGCCCGCGAGAGGGCGAAGCTGAGTGCTCCGGCCCCACCGTCTTCCCCGCCGGTCCATGCCAAGGCGAAGGAACCGGCCCCGCCCAAAGCGAACCGGCCGGCGGGTGCCCAAGCGGCTCCGAAGGAGGCTCCCAAATCGACGAAGTCTCCCGCGGCACCGCCGAAGCCGACTTCGGGCGGCGGTGCTGCCGCGCCGTCCTCTCCCTCTGCCGGTGGCAAGGCAAAGGCGCAGGCCCCGCCGAAGGCGAATCCGCGGACGGTGGCCCCAGCGGCCCCGCCCAAGGCTCCCGCACCGCCGCGGCCGGCCGAAGCGGCACCCCCGTCCGTTCCGGCTCCGCCCGTGGAGACGGCTCCGGCGCCCGCTCCGGATTCCGAGCCTGCCGCTCCCATGTCCAAGCCGGAGCCGGCACCTCAGCCAGATCCGGGACCGGTCCCGGTGCCGCAGCCGGAACCTGCGCCCCAGCCCGATTCCGCTCCCGAACCGATGACGAAGTCGGATGCGTTGCCGGACTCCGACGGGACTCCGGACGATGAGAACGTTCCCGACGGGGAGGACCGGGATGCCGAGGAGGCGGACACGGTTCCGTCATCGGGGAAGACGCCGACGTCGCCACGGAAGGGCGCAATCCCGAAAGGAGAGGGAAAAGGGAAGGGCGCTTCCGGAAAAGGTCCTGCCGGTTCGAACAAGGCGGCGTCGAAAGCGAAGGCTCCTCCGCGCGAGGGAGGTGCCCGCGGAGGACAGGGTGGCAACGGCAGGGAACGCCCGAAAGACTGATCCGTTCCGAAGAGAGGGAGGCGGGAGTATTGAAAAGGTTCGGGGAGGCCGATGCCGCATGAAGGCGGCCTGCTTTGCCTGCCAAGACGCAGGCCTTGGACGGCGGGATGAGCCTTCACCGGCTCCGCCAACATGGGCCGTCGCCGCATCGGGCAAGGACGGGACGACATCCACCGCCAGAGTCATGGAGTGCCGGGGCGGTCTTGAAGCGGAGCCAAGTCCAAGGACGAAGGATCCACTTCACAGATCCACGCCGAAGCGCTTCAAGAGCGCGGCCATGCCGGCATAGAGGACCATGGTGAGGAGGCAGCAGACGAACAGGGTAGGCCAGAAGGAGAGGCCTTTGCGCAGCAGCCAAGGGAAGACGAGGAACATGGGCAGGCTCGGGAGGACGAACCAGAAGACGCCGGTGGAGTGGGAGGCGAGCTTCTCGACGCGTTCGTCGGGCCGGTCGGCCATGCCGAACCAGATCCAGACGAAGGTGATGAGGCTCACCAGAGGAAGCGAGGCGACGAGGCTGCCGAGGAAAGGACGGCTCCGCGCGATGACGATTTCGTTCACCGCGTAGATGAGTCCCGCGGAGATCAGCAGCTTGATGACGGTCAGCATGGGCTAAAGCTCAAAGTTCAGTTTCGGAGGTCTTGGGGGCATGGGAGGATCTGGACGGAATCCTCTATCATCCCTTCGCCCGGAACTGTCAAAAATCCCGCATGGTCCTGGGTGCCTGAAGGGGTCTGGGTGGGGCGAGGGGGGGGAATTCCAGCCCTGACCCTAACGGCGGGAGCGGCCAAGGCGGGGCGCTCCCGCCGTCCTTTCGTCGGTCCTATTCGATGCGTTTGCCCTGTCGCCTCATCCCACCCAGAACAGGCCGATGCGCTCGTCCTGCCGATCGGCCCAGCGTTCCTTGTAGGGCGAGTGCATGCCGAGATCGTATTCGGCCACGCCTTCGGCGGCGCAGCGGCGGAGGTTCTCGAGCTGGAGGCGGTTGCCGAGGCCGAGGTCGCGGACCTCCTCGGCGTAGCTCATCTGGAGCCCGCGGTAGGTCGTGCCGAGGACCCCGCCGAAGATATGGGCGAGGTCGACGCCGTCGCGGCGGGCGAAGAGGAGGCGGAGCGCCCCGGCGGCGTGGAGGCCGAAGAGAAGGGTGCGGTAGAAGGCGGCGAACTCCGGCACTTGGAAGATGTCCGTGCCCTCGTGCCATTTGTAGGTGCGGCGCTGGACGGCGAGAAGGCGGGCGAGGGAGTGTTCAGGATCGTCGTCCGACGCGTCGGTCAGCTCGATCTCCGGAGCCTCCTCCTCGGCGGCGCGGAGGGTGCGGCGGAATTTCTTCGAGCGCCGTCCCAGCCAGGCCTCGACTCCGTCGGCGAGGTCGATGAGCATCACGTCGGTTCCGGGATATTCACGCAGGCCTTTGCCGAAGCGTTCCAGGGCTCCGACGGCTTGGTGCATCGCGCCGCCGCGGGCGAGCCCGCCGAGAAAGACGGCGAGAGGACGCTTCCGCTCGATGCGTTCCCCGCGGGCGGCGTCGAGGAGAAGGGTGGCGGCGGCCTCGGGTTCGCCGACGAGGGGGCATCCGAACATCCAAGCGGCCTCGAGAGGTAGGAGGACGCCTCGCTGCTCCCGCTCGCTGAAAAGGAGCCAGGCGCCGTCCCGTTCGGCGATGAGCGTGCGCGCTTCCGCGACGGCGGGGTGGAGATGGTCGTGCGCCGCGAGCTGCCAGAGGGCGGCGGAGCAGAAGGTGGAGACCCCCGGCGTGGCAAGGGCGGCGGAGGCTTGATCGGCGGCCCGCTCCCGGAGCTCCGCGAGGTCGAGCCGGTCCATGACGAGAGGTTCGCGGGAGATCCTCAGGGATTGAGGAAAGCCCGGATGATCCGTCCGTCGCGGCTCAGGACCATGACCGAGGTCTTGTTCTGGGGAATCGACCCGAGGAGGTCGTGGAAGGTCGCGACGTCGGTGACGGCGTCCTGGTTGATCCGGTGGATGAGGTCGCCGGGCTGGAAGCGGCGGGCCGCCTGGGTTCCGGCCTTCACGCCGGTGATGACGATGGCGGCGACGGAGTCGGGCAGGCCGAGCGCCTCGCGCTGCGTGGCGTCGAGATTGGCGACGGAGATCCCGAGGGCATCGGCGATGGCCTGGCCGTTCGCGGCGATGTCGGAGCGCAGCTTCAGGGTATTCGTCTCCGATTTGGCGATGACCCTCACCGCCGTCTCGAGAGGCTGGCCTTTGCGGAGAAGGGAAAGGTCGGCGACCTCGCCGGCTTTCTTCGCGCGGATGCGCGAGAGGGCTTCCTCCGCGTTGCGGATGGTCTTGCCGTCGAACTTCACGATGATGTCGCCGGGTTTCAGTTCCGCTTCCTCGGCGGGCGATCCCTTGGTGACGTCGGTGACGAGGGCGCCCTGGGTGCTGGAGAGGCCGAAGGCGATGGCATGGTTCCGCGAAAGGTTGTCCACCTCGATGCCGATGTAGCCGCGGATGAGGGGGCGTCCGAGGACGATCGCCTCGAAGACCTCCTTCGCCTCGTTGGCGGGGATGGCGAGGCCGATTCCCTGCCAGACGCGCACATCCTCCTGTCCGGTGAAGATGGCGACGTTGATGCCGATGATCTCGCCGCGCACGTTGACGAGCGGGCCGCCCGAGTTCCCCGGGTTGATGACGGCGTCGGTCTGGAAGTATTCGTTCGATCCGTCGTTGAGCTCCCGTTGCTTCGCGCTGATGATCCCCTGCGTCACCGTTTCGCTGAGGCCGAAGGGATTGCCCACCGCGAGGACCATCTCGCCCACGCGGACGGCGTTGGAGTCGCCGAAGGGAAGGGGATGCAGCGCGGGGAGCGCGCCGCCCTCCGGTGTCTTCAGCTGGAGCACGGCAATGTCGACGTTGGGCTCGCTCCCGATCCATTCGGCGTCGTATTGGCTCCCGTCGTGCAGGGTCACGCGGATGACGTCGACGCCCGCGACGACGTGGTGGTTCGTCACGATGTGGCCTTGCTCGGTGACGATGACGCCGGACCCGAGGCCGGGCGCGGCGTAGCTTTCGTTCTGCCGGTAGCCGAAGAAGCCGAAGGGATCGGTCGGAACGACGCGGGTGACGTTGACGCGGGTCGTGGTGTCGATGCTGACGACGGAAGGGACGACCGCGTCGGTGAGATCGGAGACGGCGCGGTTGACCTTCTCGAGGACGTCGAGATTGTTCAGGTCGAGAGGTTCGGCACGGAGGAGGGGGGCTCCGCTCTGGGCGAGGAGGGAGCGTTCGGCACCGACCGCGGCGGCGAGGGGACGGCGACGGAGCAGGTCGAGAAGGTCGTAGCGTCCGTCGTCCGCGAGGAGGGCGAAATAGAGGCTCCCCGAAAACGCGCCGATGAGGACGACGCCGGAGAGATGGAGGAGGAATCGGGCCATGGGATCGTGGGGCGTTCCGCGAAGAGTCACTTTTCCGCCACTTTAGCCACGGCGGGGAAAGACTCCACCAATCTTTGATCGTCGGGAGCGAGGTCGTTCACGGGCACGGTCCAGCGCTGTCCGGAGGCGTCGACGAGGACGGTGTGGGTGGCGTCGCGCTCGACGAATTTGGCGAAGATCAGCTTGCCGAGGTAGTTCGACCAGTCGCGGTAGCCGCTCGCGACGAGCTTGCCCTTCTGCGCCTCGATCGACTCCAGAACGGGACGGCAGGCGGCGGTGAGCTGGTTGAAGTAGTCGATGGGGCGCCCGGTGCGATAGCCGCGGATGCCGCGCTCGACCTCGCCGTTGGGGTTGAAGATGAGGACGTTGGGATAGCCGCGGACCTTGAATTTCTCCTTGATCCGCCGCAGGGCGTCCGGGGCGTCGGTGGGGTTGCGCGGGTAGTTGAGGTAGCAGATGACGAGGTTCTCCTTCACGTAGTCGTTGAAGCTCTTCGTCGCGAAGACTTCCTGCGAGAGGGCCATCGCCTGGGTGTTCCACACGCCGGTGAAGAGGAGCATCAAGGGGCGCTGCTCGCGCTGGGCACGCTCGAAGGCGTAGTGAGGGTTGATCTCCCACCAGGCGCTTTCGGGATCGTCGGGATAGACCGGAACGCGTTCGGGATGCTCGATCTCGATGATGCGCGCGCCCGACTGGGTTTCCGAAACGATCGGTCCCGTTGGCAGGGCGACGGGCGCGGCGCTGGCGGGGGCGGCGACGAGGTCGGAGGTCATCGGTGGCGGCGCGGGCTGTTCGGTCGCGAACTCCGAGGCGGGCGACGCGGTTCCGGGGGGCTTCGGCAGCGGGACGGAGGCGGGCATGGCCTCCTCCGCGGGACCGGGTGCGAATTCGTCCGAAGGCGGGACGGGCGCCGCGACCGGCAGCGGCCCTTGCTGCGCGGCAAGCGGGGGCGCCAAGGCCAGCAGCGCCAGGGCTGCGAGCGAGGCGTGAGTTCGAGCCAGGAAAGGACCGTCCATGTTCATCCGGCAATTCGGCGGGTGCATGGGTAACAAAGCACGGATTCCGGGGATGGGAAAATCGACAATCATCGGGGTTCGGCTCGGCTGCCCCCGGTTCGGAGAGGGGCCGCACCGTGGCTTTGGCTTCCCGGGACCTCGTTCCTCGGGAATTCCCGGAACACTTCCCGTCCACTCCATCGTTCAGCTCTTTCGCTCCGCATCCGGGGGATGCCCTGGCCGGTCAGGGAAGGAGCGTCGCTTGGACGTCCGGATCGGCCGTGCGGCCCTGGAAAGTTGACAGGAGCGGATCAGCCGATGGGCGGAAAGGCGACCTGGTGCGTCACCTCGTTCTGCAGATTCCGGGTCGTGAGGGCCAGCTGACGGCGGTCGGCGACTCCTTCGATCCAGCGCGCCCGTTCGGGTTGGGGGCCGCCGCCGATGAGCTGGGCGTAGGGAAAGGCGTCGGTGGGCTCCAGATAGGCCTGCTGGTGCGTGTGGCCCGAGATGACGACCTGGGCCTTCCATTCCACAAGGGACTCGTGCCAGAGGTTCCGGCTGGAGCGGGCGTAGTGGTCGAAGTCGCCGTTGGCGTAGTCCAGTGTTTCAGGTTCCTCGTCCAGGCGCAAGGGGATATGGCAGAAGACGACGCGGTAGGGAGCGTCGCGGAGTTCCGGCCTGCGGAGGACCCGCCCGAGCCACTCCGCCTGGCGCTCGCGCAACCGCTGGAAGGAGGCCCGTCCCTCGAAGCTGGGATGGTCGTCCGGCTTGTCCTCGCCCGTGTGCAGGCAGACGATCGCGACGGGGCCGCTGCGGAAGGCGTAGTAGGGCCTTTGCCCGGGCGTGGAGATGGTTTCGGGGACCTGGTAGCCGTATTTCCCCCTGACGTCGTGGTTGCCCATCGTGAGGAGGACGGGACGGTTGTGCGAGAAATCGGTGCCGCCCGGATGCAGCAGGGTCGGGATGAGAAGGTCTTCGCTTTTCCAGTCGTTGCAGGTGTCGCCGTTCCAGAGGAGGAAATCCGACGCCGGAGTGATCCGGTGCAGTTCGCGGAGGGTCTCGTCCCGCTGATGGGTGTCGTTCCAGACCGAGAAGCGGGTGGCGTCCGCCCCGGGATCGAGGGGACGGAAGGTCTTCCATTCGCTTTCGGCTCTCTCCGGCGAGCCGTCGATGGCCTCGGTAATGGTGCGGATCTGGTACTCCTTGCCGGGAGACAGATCGCGCAGAGGGACTTTCATCACGCGGCTGGCCTGGGGAAAGAAGCCGTCGGGGGTGGTGTGGGCCTGGCCCGATTCGCCGGATTCGGCTTTCCACTCCACCCATCCTCGCGCCAGTCGGCTGACCGCCCAGACGAGATCCGCGCCGTCGTGCCGTGGCGCCATGACGACGGGAGGCGTCAGCGTCAAGGACGCAGGCGGTTTGGCGGAGGATTCCTCCGAAGTCTCCTGGGCTTGGGAGGACGTTCGTCCGGTCAGCAAGGCCAGCGCGGGAGTGGCGTGGAAGAAGTGGCGGCGGTTCATGGTGGGGATCGCTCGCAGGGAGGGTAGAGGGGAAGAGGACCTTTCGTCGAGCCCGTGGAGCCTGCGTTATCACGTCTCCCACGGACACGGGGCCGCCCGGGCATGCTTGCGGGTCGGCCGGTCGAATCGAGGCGGAACGGGAAAAAGAAATCGACGGAGGTCGGAATTTTTTCACAAATAGCGGGATGCCTCGCTCGTCTACAGCTTGGCGCGAGCTATCGTGCCGCAACCCGAACCCACCCTCCATGAACCGCCTCTCCGTTTTCCGCCTCTTTGTAATTGTCGCCGCCTTCTTCGGTCTCGCCCCACAAGGCTCGGCCCAGGGCGAAGGAAGTCCCGCCCGGGTCATCGTCGTCTTCGATGCTTCGGGAAGCATGGCGGGGCATATCGAGGGACGGCCCAAGATCGATGTCGCGAAGGAAGTCGTCGCCGACATCGTTTCCGGTCTCGACCCCAAGGTCGAGCTGGGCCTGATGGCCTACGGCCATCGCCGGAAGGGCGACTGCGAGGACATCGAATTGCTCGTGCCGCCGGCGGCGGGGAGCGGGAGCGCCGTGCTCTCCAAGCTCTCGGGCCTCAACCCGGTCGGCAAGACGCCGCTGACGGCGGCGGTGATCGAGGCGGCGGGCCACCTGCGCTACACCGAGGAGAAGGCCTCGGTCATTCTCGTGAGCGACGGGGAGGAGACCTGCGGCAAGGATCCCTGCACCATCGCGGTGGAACTGGAGGCGGCGGGCTTGGATTTCACCTGCCACGTCATCGGATTCGACCTGAAGCCGGGCGAATCGGTCGGCTTGGAATGCCTCGCGAAGGAGACCGGCGGTCTCTACCTCTTTGCCGACACGGCGGCGGGGCTGATGAACGCGCTCCAGGAGACGCTGAAGCAGGTGATGATGCCGACGAGCCGTCTCGTCGTCGAGCCGAAGCTCGCCTCGGGCGGACCGGTGATCGACGGTGTCTCCTTCAAGCTTCTCGCGGCGAACGGCGAGGAGATCGCGGCAGGCGACGGCGGCCGCTGGTCGCCCGAACTGCCGCAGCCGGGCCAATACCAGGTGCTCGCAGCCCGGGGCGACAAGGCGATGAAGCTCGAAGTCGAGGTTGCCAGCGGCGAGACGGTGACGAAGGAGGTGATCTTCACCGAGACCGGTCTGAAGGCCAGCGCCCACGAGACCGAGGGCGGCCCCGCGCTGGAGTCGGGCTTGGCGTGGACTCTCTACAGCGCCGCCGGACCGGGAGGCGAGCGGAAGCAGGTGGCGTTCAGCTACGACAACAAGCCCTTCCTGCGCGTCGATCCCGGCACCTATCTGCTGGAGGCGAAGCGTGGCGGTGCGGTGGCCGAGCGCGAGGTCGTCGTCGGCGATGGGGCGGCGGCAGAGGTCACCGTCATCCTCGGCAGCGGCAGCCTGAAGCTCGCCGCCACCCTCAAGGAGGGCGAGCCGCCCTTGACCAAGGATCTCGCCTGGGATGTTCTCGGCGAAGCCGATGCGGAGGGCGACCGGGTCAGCAAGGGCTTCAGCTACGAGGCCCAGCCGACCCTGAACCTGCCCGCCGGGAAATACCTCGTGCAGGTCAAGCACGGCAGTGCGACGGCGCAGCAGGAGGTCGAGATCGCGGCGGGCAAGACGACCGAGGCGCTGCTTTCTCTGGAAAGCGGCAAGGTGAAGGCTTCCGCGTCGATGACGGAGGGCGGCGAACCGCTCGAGAAGGGGCTGGCGTGGGATGTCTATGGCGAACCCGATCTCGAGGGAAAACGCCCCAAGATCGCCTTCAGCTACGACTCGCAGCCGATCTTTTCCCTGCCCTCGGGCAAATACCTCGTCGAAGTCGTCCAAGGCAGCGCCAAGGCGGCGAAGGAGATCGAGGTCGGCGCCGGGGGAAGCTCGGAGATCGTCCTCGTCCTGGGTTCGGGCAAGCTCCGTCTCGCGGCGCTGCCCGCCGAAGGGGCGCAGCCGCTCAAGAACGATCTGGCATGGGATGTCCTCGGTGCGGCCGATCTGGAGGGCAACCGCGAGAAAGTCGCCTTCTCCTACGACAGCCAACCGACTCTGGACGTGCCGGCGGGCGACTACCTCGTGACCGTGGGCTGGGGTCAGGCGAAGGCGCAGAAGGAAGTCTCGGTCGAGGCCGGCAAGCTCGTCGAGGCCGGGCTCGTCCTCGACGCGGGCACCCTCCTCGCGACGGCGGTGATGGGCGAGGGAGGCGAGCCGGTCGGGAGAGATCTCGCGTGGAAGCTGCTGGGCGAAACCGATGCCGAAGGCAACCGCAAGGAGTCAGGCTTCAGCTACGACGGCAATCCCCGCTTCCGCAACCACGCCGGGAAGTATCTGCTCACCGTCAGCCGTGGCGAGGCCAAGGCCGAGGCGGAGGTCGAGGTGGTCGCGAACCGCCAGACCCAGGTCGTCCTGAACCTCAATGCGGGCGTCCTGAAGGTGAAGGCCGCCAAGGCCGGCAAGTGGAACGTGTTCGGGATTCCCGAGGACGGCGAGAGCGATCCGGTCGATCTCGGAGTCTCCTACGACAAGGAGGCGACCTTCTACCTCCCCGCCGGAAAGGTCCTCGTGCGCCGTTCGCACGAGGACAAGCAGGCGGAAAAGGAAGTCGAGATCGGGGTGAACAAGCTCGTCGAGGTGTCGCTGGAGGCGGAGTGAGTCGATACCCGCGGCGACAGCCGCTCGTCGAACCACTCCGCGAAGCGGACGATGTCGAAAAGCATCGTCACCCATCCGTGGCCTTTTCCTTCCCGGACGAGCAGTTCCACGGCGGCGCCGGCCTTGGCGGAGGCGTCGCGGAACCACTGCGATTGTTCGAGGGGAACAAGGGTGTCGGCGTCTCCATGGACGATGAGCACGGGAGGCTGGTCGGCGCGGGCGTGGAAGACGGGCGAAAGCTCCCGGGCGAGCGCGGGCCATTGCTCGGGATCCTTCCCCTCCGCGCCGAAGGCTTCGCGGAAGCTCTTGGGAGGACCACCGTCGCCGGCGTTCTGGGTGGAGGTCCCGAGATCGGCGAGGTTCGTCACGGGGAAGAAAATCGCGGCGGCCTGCACGGCGCTGCTTTCGCGGTCGATGGGATCGGACGAGTCCGCGGCCCCGTCCCCCCCGCGCGTCGCGAGCATGAGGGAAAGGTGTCCTCCCGAACTGCCTCCCGTGACGCCGAGGCGGGCGGGATCGATTCCATAGTCCGTCGCATGGCGGCGGATGAAGCGTACCGCCCGGTGCAGATCGGCGACGGTCTCCTGCACCGAGGCCTCGGGCTGGGAGCGGTGCGATACGGCGAAGACGGTGTGTCCCCGCCGCAGGAACGGGGCCGTCAGCCAGAGATCGAAGGATTCGGGCCGCGACTTCCAGCGTCCGCTCACGAGCACGAGGATGCCGGAGCCATTCGGATGGCGGGGGCGGATGAGATCGAAGGTCAGATCGTGTCCGGCCCGCTGGCCGTAGACGATGCCCGCGGTCCGCTCGCAGGACGGATGGAAATACCACCAGAGCCCGCCGGCGGCGGCAAGGAGGAGCGCGACGGCGATCGCTAGACCGGCGAGGACACGGAGAAGGAGGCGTCGGCAGCCTCGGGGTGGGGAGGCGACGTTCATGGCGTGGCGGGGGTGGGGACGGTTTGCCCGAGGAGTTCGGCAAGATTGAAAGGGGTGTAGCGCGTGTGGCTCGCGACGTTTTCCGAATCGGCGTTGGCGACCCAGAAATCGAGGGTGTCGGGCGCGAAGAGGACGGACTGGATGTTCGAGGTCATGCAGACGGGGCGCGTCATCAGCTCGCGGGCGGAGTCGGCGTCGAAGTCGCCCAGGCCCGCCTTGACCCGCTTGACCAGCTCCGTGTAGCGGTCCCCGGCGGAGAGGAGAACGGTGTCGGCCACGGGATCGGGCAGTTGCGGATGGCTCTCGCCGGACCAGACGGTCTCGAAGAGATCGGGCGTGGCCTTGATCCCGACGGCGCGTCCCGACTTCGCGTCGGAGATCACGTAGTAGTATTCGCAGGTCCGGGGTCCTTTGCGCATCCATTCCACGGCCTCGTCGATGGTGTCGCATTGCTCCATCACCTCGCGCACGAGCTGGGCCATGGGCTTGCCGTCCCAGTTCCCCTCGCCGCGTCCGCCCATCTCGCCGATGGCGAGCTGCTTCTCGTTCATCGCCGTGACCGATCCGATGAAGCCGGCATAGCTGACGTTGACCCAGGCGTTGCCCCCGGCGGGGCGGCAGACCGCGACGACGGCGTTGTCCTCGAGACCGGCTCCGCGGATGTAGTCGAGGATGCGCCCGTGGTAGATCCGTCCGTCGCGGGTCGCGCTGCCGTGCAGGGCGAAGCCGGAGCAGTGGAAGAGTTCGGGGAAGAAGTTCGCGAGCCGTACCTCCTGGGGATGGAGGCCCGCAGCGGCGGCGAGGGCGTCCATCTCGCGAAGATGGGCGTCGGAGACGAAGGGCTGGATGCGGCTCTGGGCCTCCTCGATCTCGCCGAAGAACCAGCGGCCCTTGGGGAAGGAGCTGCCGACGCCGACGCCGTAGACGATGCGTTCGCCGACGGAGCGCACCTCGTCGCGGAGCAGTTCGCCCTGCTGCCGCCCCATCTCCTCGGGTTCGCCTTCGAGGAAGAGGACGCGCACCCCGTCGTGGAGCTCGAGGCGTCCTTTGCCGCTGGTGGCGACGACCTCCTTCCGTCCCGTCGCGGGCGGAAGGGCGGGAGTCTTCGCGCCGAGGCGCGAGCGGAGCACCTTCGCGCAGCGGACGAGATGGGAAAGGGCGACGCGCTCGGCCGAGGCGGCGGCGTCCTCGGGCGGGGACCAGGAGGGAGCGGGGCTTGAGTCGGCCGGCGAGCGGAAGGCGAAGCGGTCCACCTGGAGGAGGATCCCCTGGCCTTTCTCTGTGGCAATGCGGAGGTCGTGGATGCCGCCCTCCTTCGTGCGGATATCGAGCCGGAAGTCGGGGAGATCGAAAAGGGCCCGGCCGATCCAGTTCGGCGAGACACGCGTCCAAGGGGCTTCTTCCGCGGCACCGGTCCGAGTGCTCGCCTCGACGAGGAAAGGAAGGAGGAGAGCCTGGAGGGAGGAGACGGGCGGGGCGAAGTCCGGCAGCCGGGTCGGCTCGATCGAAGCGGGATCGCCGGCGAAGCGCGGGACCGATGCGTCGCCGATCACGGCGAAGGGTTTTTTGGGCAGGTGGATCCAGATCCTGTCGCCGTCGCGTCCTGCGACGATGTCCTCCTCGTCGAGGCGGGTTTGGAGGAGGAGCTTGTCGGGGGATTGCCAGCGCAGGCTGACGGAGCGGCCGGCGAGCTTCTCGGACAGTCCGTCGACGGAAACAAGGGTGAGGTCGGTCTCGAGGATGGCACCGGCCTGGAGGCGGGAGAGGCAGTCCGCGACCCTCCCGCCGAGTGCTCGCGATTCCCGGGAGCTGAGGGAGAAGAACGCCGCGACGGCCACGAGGTCGAGCGCGACGAGAAGGAACAGGAGCCGCAGCAAGAAGCGGCGGCGAGGGGCGGAATCGGCCATACGCAAGATGAAACGAAGCGGAGGGTGGAGAGTCAAGTCAAGTCTGCGACCTTGCCGCGACTTCGGCTCAGTCTTCAGTTGCCCGCGGAAGGCTATCTGGTTACATTTTTAAATCCTGCCGCCGTCTTTCGATCCATGTCCGAGTTCGATTCCGAGTCGTTGATCCTGCCACCGAACGGCAAACGTCCGACCTCCCGCTTTCTCACCGATGGGCGGCGCGTGGGGCTGCTCCCGCAGAAAGGCTGGGCGATGCGCAACTACCGCTATCTCAGCGGCAGTCTCCTGCCGGCGATGGTGCGTCGACGCGAGGCCACCGGCGCCCCCCATCCACCGGCCTTTCCCGCGCTCGCGCCCGAGGAGATCGAGGTGGTGTGGATCGGCCACGCCAGCTTCCTCGTCCGCACCCCAGGGTTCAACGCCCTCATCGACCCGGTCTGGGCGAAGTGGATGGGGCCGGTGAAACGGCACCGCGACCCGGGCATCGACATCGAGCATCTCCCTCCGATCGATCTCGTCCTCATCACCCATGCCCATTTCGACCATCTCTGCCGCATGACGCTGAAACGCATCGCGAACGGCACGCAAACGGTGATCGTCCCGCGCGGAGTCGCCGGGGTGCTGCGCAAGCTGGACCTGCGGGAGGTCGTGGAGATGTCGGATTGGGATTGCTTCACCTTCCGCGGCGCGGAGATCCATTTCACTCCGGCCCACCACTGGGGGGCGCGCTACCTCCACGACAACCACAAAGGCTTCGGCGGCTACGTGGTGAAGCTCCCCGGGCACACCGTCTACCATTCCGGCGACTCGGCCTATTTCGACGGTTTCACGGAAATCGGGGAGAGGCACCTGATCGACACGGCGCTCCTTCCCATCGGCGCCTACGACTGTCCCAGCGGCCGCGAGGTCCACATGAATCCGGAGGAGGCGCTGCGCGCGTTCTTCGATCTCAAGGCCCACCGCATGATGCCGATGCACCACGGGACCTTTCCCCTGAGCAACGAGCACCGCCACGAGCCCCTGCAGCGTCTGCTCACCGCCGTGGAGGCCCTCGGCCTGGAAGCGCGGGTGATCTCGCCGCGCGAAGGGGAGCAGGTGCTGCTCTCGCCGAAGGAGCGGTGAACCACGCTATTCGTCCGCCGTTTTCCCGGAGAGACCCTCTCCCTCGCCTTCCTTCTCCGGCTGGGGTTGCGGCTTGGGCGACTGCCCGGCGAGCTCGCGTTCGGCGACTTTGGCTTCGGGCAGGCTCCGGTATCCATCGGGGCCGGCGAGAAGCGGCTCGGATTCCACGGGATCGGGCGAGCTCCTCCAATCGAGTCCGTTCTGCTCGGCGATCAGCTTCCACTCGGTCACCGTCATGAGACCCCGCTGGGCCGCCAGCGTGTCCCGGAAGGCGGACGCCCCCAGCGCTTCGGCGAAGACGCGCTCCGAATCCGAGATGCGTCCGTGGCGGAGGTGCAGTTCCGCCTCGGCGAGCATGACGTTGCCGTAGCGGGGTGCGAACTCGCGCGCCTCCCGGAGGCGGTCGAGGGCCTCCGCGGAGCGTCCCAGCTCGTCGAGGACGGCGGCGTGGCCGACGGCGGCGAAGATGTCCTGCGGGTAGAGGCGACGGGCGTGCGAGAAATAGGCGTCCGCCTGCTCCAAGGCCTGTCGCCTCGCCGGTTCCGGCATCTCCGGGAGGATTCCCGCCACCTGCGCATGGGCGGAGAGGGTGGCGGCCCAAGGGTTCTTCGGATCGAGAGTGCGGGCGGCCTTGAGATGGGGAAGATGCTGGAAGCCCGCCGGATTCTCCTCGAAGGCGCGCCGGGCCATTTCGTAGTGGATTTCGCTGCGCGAGAACACCGACGCGAGCGTCGCCATGGCGAGTCCGAGACCGAAGACGAGGGCGCGATGGGCGAAGAGCCAGCCACCTCCGGGCAGAATGCGCGCGGAGGGAGCCGGCTTCAAAGCGGTCGCCATCGGATCGGGCACGGCGAGCGCAGCGAGCAGAGCGGCCGCGACGGCGACGAAGGCGGGCAGGTGGAGGACGAAATCGAAGGTCGCGAGGGAAGCGAGAGCGACGAGGGCGGCTATCGCGCCAAGGACGAGGGCGAGATGGTCGGACTGCGGCAGAAGCCGCTGGGGCGTTCCTCCGAAGCCCGAATAGGCGCGGACAAATCGAAATCCGCCCATCAGGTGAAGGGCCAGGGCGAAAAGGAGCAGAGCCAGTCCGACGATGCCGTAGTCGGCGAGCGCTTGGAGGAATTCGTTGTGGATGAACTCGGGCTCGGTCGAGGCGGTGCCGAGAGATTCCTCCCGGAAGAGCCGTCCGTAGATCTGGGAAGTGCGGCTGCCGGTGCCGAGCAAGGGAGCCTCCCTCGCCTGTTCCCAACCCGCCTTCCAGACGAGGGGGAGGCTGAGGTCGCCGTTTTTCGAAAGCAGGTGGCGGTCGAGGGCACGGGAGAGGGGACCGGAGGCGGCGAGAACGGCGATGGAAGCCGCGAGAAGACCGAAAGCGCTTCGGCGGTAGATCCGCTTCCGGGTGTCCGCAGGTATTCTTCGTCCGACGACGGCGGCGGCGAGCGCGACGAAGGCGACGGAACCGATTCCCAGGGCCAGGATGGCCGGGGCGCTGCCGGAGACGATCACCGCGAGGATCGAGGCGGCGGCGAGCGCGGCGGCGCCAATTCTCGCCAAGCGCTCCCGTCGGCTGAAAAGGGCCGTCGTGAGCCAGAGCGGAACGAGCATGGCGAGGAAACCGGCGTAGTGGTCGGGATGGTTGAAGAGTCCTCCCGCCTGGTCCGGAAAGGTCCGCTCATAGCCCGGCACGAGCCAGAGCGTCGGGCTGAAAAGCGCTTGGATCAGGGCGAAGCCGAGATTCAAGAGCACGAGGAGGGCGAGCAGATCGACGAAGCGCCTCCGCCATTGCGTGGTGACGAGCAGCAGAAGGAACAGGCCATAGACCAGAAAGCCGGTGACGAGAAGGGCGACGTCCTCCCGCGCGAAGTAGGCGACCGGCGAATTCGCGGCCCTGACGAGCAGGTAGCCTCCGAAGGCGAACAGCGCCATCAGGCTCCATTTCGGCAGAGCGAAGGTCGTTTCCTGGAAGAGAAGGCCGATCGAGAGCGCCGCGGCCAGTCCGAGGACCCCGCAGGCCGGCCAAAGGAAAGTCGTGGACGCGGAAGTGCCGATCGTTCCCGTCAGAACGACCCCCAGCAGAAACACCGCAATCACCGCCACATGCCAACGCGCCTTCATCGGACAAGGCTCTCAGAGAAGAACCATGTGAATTATGGCGCAATTTAAGAAAAACCAAAATCTAATTTCAGTTGAATATCTGGAAATTTCCAAAAACGGTGACGGATTTGCGCCATTCGTGTCCGGACCTGAAATCCGCCTGTCCACAAACGCCGGGGACGCACCGCCGGGGCATCCGCTTCAGTGCTCACCCCAGTTCCGCGAACTTCCGCTCGACGCGCGCGAAGAGCATTTCCGCCACCCCTTCGCCCTCGAGCCGTTCGATCGCTTCGTGGAGGAAGCCGAGGCTGATCATCTTGCGCGCGTCGTCGGCGGGAATGCCGCGGGCACGGAGGTAGAAGATCTCCTCGTCGCTGATCGCCCCGGAAGTGGAGCCGTGCGAGCATTTCACCTGGTCGGCGTCGATTTCGAGGCCCGGCATGGCGTTGGCCTCGGCCTCGTCGCTGCCGAGGAGGTTGCGGCAGGTCTGGTAGGAGTCGGTGTGGTGTGCTCCGGGCTGCACTTGGATGAGGCCCGAGAAGATCGTGCGCGAACGGTCGTAGAGAGCGTTCTTGAAGAAGAGATCGCTAGAGGTGCGCTGCGACTCGTGCGATTGCAGGGTGCGCTGGTCGTATTCCTGGGTTCCGTTGGAAAGGTTCGCGGCGACGATCCGGCAGTCGGCTCCGGTATCGACCATGCGGCTGACGCATTCGCTCCGCACCCATTCGGCGCCGAGATTGACGAAGCCGACTTTCGTGACCGCATCGCGCCCGGCCCGGGTATGCTGCAGATGGACGTGCTTTGCCCCGGTCTCGCTCAGATCCTGCAGGGCGATGTAATGGATCCGTCCGCCGCGGTCGGCCTCGAGGTCGGCGATGGCGACGACGAGGGTGTCCTCGGCGTCCGCGATCGATTCGTAGAGATCGACGACGGAGACCTCGGCGGCGTCCTCGGCGACGATCAGGGTGTGGGGAAAAATGACGGAATCCTCCCCGCCGACGAAGTGATGGACGAGCACGGGATGCTCCGCGACGCAGCCCTTGGGGAAGTGGAGAAAGACGCCGCTGAGCGTCGCGGCGTCGTGGAGGGCGGCGAATTTCTCTCCCCCGAGGGTGTCGTCGTGGCGGAGAAAGCGCGGGCGGATGAGTTCGGCGTGCGAGGCAACAAGGGCTTCGGCCATGGACAGGCAGAGGGCTCCGGCGGGCAGACGGGGCGTCTCGGCGTGGAGGAGCCGGTTGTTGGCGAAGACGAAGTGGGCGGCGAAATCGGCGGGACGCTCGGACACGGCGCGGGCGACGAGGTCTGCGGCAAGGGAGTCGGAGACCGGACGGGCCGGGGCGTAGCCTTCGAAGCGGAGATGCTTCAAATCGGCGAAGCGCCATGACTGGTTCGTCCGGACGGGAGTCGGCAGGGTGGTGAATCGTTCCCAGGCGGCGGACTGGAAGTCGCGGTACCAATCGGGCAGGTCGGCGTTTCCGTCGGTGACGGGGGGGGCCGCGCACCAGGTGTCGGCCGTGCGGCTCGTCGTTTCCTCGGCTGGTGTCAGAACTAAGGACATCGGAAGGGGGGGCGGCTTCGCCGCCGTAAAAAGTGAAAGGTAGAGGGGTGAAAGTCGGAATTCAGGCGTCGCGCCCGGGCGGGGGAGGCAATCGGTGATCGGTAATCGGATTTCGAGCTTCGGATTTCGGACAGGATTCGGTCAGCCGACGCTGCCTTCCATCTCCATGTCGATGAGGCGTTTCAGTTCGACGCTGTACTCCATCGGGAATTCGCGGACGAGGTCGTTGACGAAGCCGTTCACGCTCAGGCTCATGGCTTCGCCCTCGCTGAGGCCGCGCTGCTTCATGTAGAAGATCTGCTCCTCGCTGACCTGGCTGACGCTGGCCTCGTGCTGGGTGGCGTGGCGGTTGCCGCGAACGGTGATGGCGGGATAGGTGTCGGTGCGGCTGGTGGCGTTGATGAGGAGGGCGTCGCACTCCGTGTTGTTCTTGCAGCCCTTGAGGTGCCTGGGAATGTGGACTTGGCCGCGGTAGGTGGAGCGTCCCGTGCCGACGGAGATGGACTTCGCGACGATGTTCGAGGTGGTCTCGTCGGCGGCGTGGATCATCTTCGCCCCGGTGTCCTGGTGCTGGCCGTCGTTGGCGAGGGCGATGGAGATGACTTCGCCGCGGGCCTTGCGCCCCTTCATGATGACCCCCGGGTATTTCATCGTGAGCCGCGAGCCGATGTTGCAGTCGATCCAGCGGATCTCGGCGTTCTCGTGGGCGAGGCCGCGCTTGGTCACGAGGTTGAAGACGTTGTTCGACCAGTTCTGCACGGTGATGTACTGGATCTTGGCGTCCTTCATCGCGACGAGCTCGACGACGGCGCTGTGGAGGGTGGCGGTCTCGAACTTGGGCGCGGTGCAGCCCTCCATGTAGGTGACCTCGGCGCCTTCGTCGACGAGGATGAGGGTGCGCTCGAACTGGCCGAAGTTCTCCGCGTTGATGCGGAAGTAGGCCTGGAGCGGGTGCTTCACCTTCACGCCCGGAGGCACGTAGATGAAGCTGCCGCCGGAGAAGACGGCGCTGTTCAGCGCGGAGAACTTGTTGTCGCCGGTGGGGATGACCTTGCCGAACCAGGGACGGAAGATCTCGGGATGCTCGCGGAGACCCTCGGTGGAGTTCACGAAGACGACGCCCTGCTTGGTCAGCTCCTCCTTCACGTTGGAGTAGGCGGCCTCGCTGTCGAACTGGGCCTCGACCCCGGCGAGGTACTTGCGTTCCTTCTCGGGGATGCCGAGCCGCTCGAAGGTCTCCTTCACGTCGTCGGGCACCTCGTCCCAGCTCCGGGTGGGGCGCTGGCCCTTGGCGAGGTAGTAGCGGATGTGGTCGAAGACGATGTTGTTCAGGTCCTCGCTCGCCCAGTGGGTGGGCATGGGCTTGTCGTTGAAGACCTTGAGGGCGCGCTTGCGGAATTCGCGGATCCATTCGGCCTCGCCCTTGATGTCGGAGATGTAGTCGATGGTCTTCTCGCTGAGGCCGTAGCCCGCGTCGTGGGCGTAGTCCTCGGGATAGGAGAAGTTCCCTTCGTCCTGGTCGATGCTGACCGCCTCCAGTGTCGCGCTGTCCGTCATGGTGGTGCTTTCGTCAGGGATGTCAGGCGGCGAGGTCCTTGGTGACCCAGTCGTAGCCTTTCTCCTCGAGCTCGTAGGCGAGTTCCTTGCCGCCCGTCTTGATGATGCGTCCGTCGAAGAGAACGTGGACGACGTCGGGCACGATGTAGTCGAGGAGACGTTGGTAGTGGGTGATGACGAGGAAGCCGCGCTCCGGCGAACGCATCGCGTTGACGCCCTGGGCGACGATCTTGAGCGCGTCGATGTCGAGGCCGCTGTCGGTCTCGTCGAGCACGGCGTACTTCGGCTCGAGCATCATCATCTGGAGGATCTCGTTGCGCTTCTTCTCGCCGCCGGAGAAACCCTCGTTGACGGAGCGTCCGGTGAACTTCCGGTCCATCCCGAGCTGGTCCATCTTCGCGTACATCTCCCGGTAGAAGGCGACGGCGTCGATCTCCTCGCCTTTGGGAAGGCGCGCCTGGCGGGCGGCGCGGAGGAAGTTGGCGTTGCTCACTCCCGGGATTTCGTGGGGATACTGGAAGGCGAGGAAGAAACCGGCCCGGGAGCGTTCGTCGATTTCGAGACCGAGCAGGTCGAGGCCGTCGAGGGTGACGCTGCCACCGGTGACGGCGTAGTCCTCGTGTCCGGCCATCACTTTGGCGAGGGTGGACTTGCCGGAGCCGTTCGGCCCCATGATGGCATGGACTTCGCCCTTCGGAATTTCGAGGGTGAGTCCCTTGAGGATTTCATGCCCGTCGACGGAGGCGCGGAGGTTTTCGATCTTGAGGGATTGACTCATGGAGGGAGGAAAGGAAAGAAGGGGGGGGATCAGGCGTCGGCTTCCGCGCCGCGGCATTTCGGGCAGACGCCGCAGACGCCGCGCATGGCGACATGCATCTCCTCGACGCGGCAGCCCACCGGCAGCGACCAGACCGAAGCCGCGTCGACACCGT
This sequence comes from Verrucomicrobiales bacterium, assembly GCA_037190325.1. Lineage (GTDB taxonomy): Bacteria > Verrucomicrobiota > Verrucomicrobiia > Verrucomicrobiales > DEV007 > Arctic95D-9. The sequence goes on from JBBCIU010000002.1 coordinate 373,114, forward strand.
CCTTGAGATCGATGTCGAAGACTTCGTCGCAGCCGTCGCAGTAGAAATGGGCGTGGGGCTGGAGGTTGGCGCAGTAGCGCGTCGCCTCGCGGTCGATGTGGACCTGCCGGATCGCGCCGGCGCCGGTGAGGGTGTCGAGGCAGTTGTAGACCGTCGCGAGGGAGATGGAGGGCATGCGCTCCTTGGCGCTCACGAAAATCTCCGATGCGGTAGGGTGGTGGTGGCCGAGGTCGGCGAGGACTTCGTAGACGACCTGCCGCTGCTTGGTCATGCGGAGGCCGCCGAAGTCTTCGGAAGCTTTGGAGACGGACGTTTCTGTGGATGGGGACTCCATTCAAAAATGGTTACGGAACGAATACGCGAAAGGCTGTTTAGATCAAGAACTATTCTAAATTGGCTTGGTTTCTCCTTCGCCGAGCCGACTTTCTCTTTCCCGGAGCGCTTCTTTCCCCTACCTTCGCTCCATGCTCCGTCCGCTTCTGAAACGCGCCGGTCTTCTGGCGATTCTGCTGGCTTCCGCCGTTCTTGCGCAGGATCGTGCGGGCGGGCCTCGCCCCACCTACTTCGGGATCCGCGACGGCGGGGTTCCCGAGGATCCGAGGCATTGGCGGGAGGGGCGCTACTATGACTTCCCCGATTGGGACGTCAACGCCGAATTGCCGAACGATGTCTTCACCTTCGCCCGGCTCCGCTACAACTCGGGCACTTGGATGGGGCAGAGGGAGAAGTGGCTCATCGACTACCCGGACAGCGAGCTGAACTTCTCCTATCGGCTGCAGCAACTCACCTCCCTTCAAGTCGACCCGAAGGGCGCCATCGTCGACATCGATCCGGAGCAGCTCCGGCACTACCCCTTCGTCTACATGATCGAGCCGGGGGACATCTGGATCACGGACGAGGAGGCGAAGACCCTGCGCGACTATCTGCTCAACGGCGGTTTCATCATGGTCGACGACTTCTGGGGCTTCCAGGAGTGGAAGAATTTCGAGCGGGCCTTGCGCCAGATCTTCCCCGACCGCGAATGGGTCGAGCTGGAACTCGACCATCCCATCTTCCACATGGTCTTCGACCTCGACCTGAAGCCCCAGATTCCCGCCGTGGGACTGGCGATGATGGGACGGGAGGAGGGGATCACCTACGAGTGGAACAAGCCGGGCTCGGAGACGCCCCACTACCGCGCCGTCCTCGACGATTCCGGCCGGATCTGCATGATGATCTGCTTCAACACCGACCTCGGCGACGGATGGGAGGAGGAGGGGACGGATCCCTGGTTCTTCAAGGAATTTTCCGAGAAATACGCCTACCCCCTCGGCATCAACATCGTCTTCTACGCCCTTACCCACTGAAGAGTGAGGAACGGGGCGAGGCCCCGCCTCATTGCCCCGGTTTCGGCGGGGTCTTCGGAAGCGGGACGGAGGGAGCCGCCGGAGCGACGCCGGGAGGACGAAGTGGTTGGGGTGCACCGGGCTTGACGCCACCGGGGGCCACGGGCGTCGCCGGAGCGACGCCGGGAGGGCGAAGCGGCTGGGGCGCACCGGGGGCCGCGGGGGCCACGGGAACGGCGCCGGGCGCCTTGGGCGACAAGGCCGCCGGTTTGGCTGGAGCGACGGGAGGACGGACTTGATCCAGCTTCACGGTGGCTCCGCCAGGAGAAGCGGGCGGTGAGACGGCGACGGGAACGGCGGCGCGGACGGGAGAGGCCGGCGTGACGGCCGCCACCGAAATGGGGGCGGTTTTCGGAGTGGTGGATTTCGCGGCGCTTTCGAGGGAGGCGACCAGTTCTTCCACCGGCGTGGCTGCCAGGGCCGCGACGGGCACGAAGAAGGCCGGGACGACCGTTCCGACGACGACCCGGTCCATGGGTTTCAGGAGCGCGCCATCGCCTCCGACCGAAGCGCCGTTGACCTGGGTGCCGTTGGTCGAGCCGGAGTCGACGATCCGGTAGGTGTCGCCTTCGCGGGCGAGCCGGCCGTGCTTCACCGAGACTTCGGCGACGAGGATTTGAATGTCGTTTTCGGGGCTTCGGCCGAAAGTGACGGCATCTCCGCCGAGATCATGGCGGGCGGGAGCTTCGCCGGGAATGCAGACGATGAGGGAGAAGGTGTTTTCTGACATGGTCCGGAATTCAACGAAATTGGGAGGGCGATGTCAACACGATCCGTTCGCGGGAAGCGTCCGGCCCCGACCCTGCCATTCCAACCAAACCCGTGCCGCGTTCTCGATTCCTTCGGGTTCCGGTTCGCGGAAGGGCTCGTGGCGCGCTCCGGAAGCGAGAATCCAGGTCTTGCTCTCCGTCGGGAGGCGCTGGAAAAGCTCCTCCGCGTAGCCCGACGGGCAGATGCGGTCTTCCGTTCCCTGGGTGAGGAGAAAGGCGATTCCGCGATCGATCCGTTCCGCTTCCTCCAAGAGGACGCCTTCGCTTGCCAGGAGATCCGTCGCGAAGCGCAGCGAGACACGATGGTGGCCCCCGGCGCGTTTTCTGGCGGATTCGGCGAAAGGAGCGAAGCCGGTATGGAAGCAATCCTTGGCGCGGACGCCCGTGCCGAGCGTCATTTTTGGAAAACGCCGGGCCAGCGTCCTGGCGATCGCTATTTTCAGAGGCGGTTGGCCGTGGGAGGGACGAAGCAGGGGGGAGCTCAGCCAAACCCAGCGCAAGCGGTGCAGCGCTCCGTCTTGGCCGGACCGCCTCGCCAGCCAAGAGAGGAGGAGGAAGGCACCGGTGGAATGGGCGAAGATGCCGCTGGGAGCAAGATCGAGGGACTGCGTCGCCTCGTCGAGGAGTTGGCAGGATTCCTCCATCGTGGGCATGTCGCCGCGGGTGCCGTCGGATTCTCCGTTTCCCGGCCAATCGAAGCCTATGGGGCGGTAGCCCGCCCTCCCGATCAAACCGGCGGCCCAGTCGTGCCTTCCGGAATGGTCCCCGAGACCATGGAGCAGGAGGGCGTCGCCATGGGGCGATCCTCCCGTCGCCCATTCCCGGATGAGGAGGGTCTGGCCAAGCGCCGCCGAGCGGATCCGCCGGGTTGAGGAGTGGGGGGGATTCACCTCGGCAAGCTCGTCGAAGCAAAAAAAGATTCCAGTTGCGGATGGGCACGCCGGAGTTTATTTTCGCGGCCCTTCAAACGGGAGACTTGCGCGGTTAGCTCAGGGGTAGAGCATCACCTTGACACGGTGGGGGTCACAGGTTCAAATCCTGTATCGCGCACCATCCCGTCCTTGGACGGGGGGCTCCCATCCGCTGGTCGGGGATTCAGCGTGCCGATGGCCATTCTCTACCAGTCTCCCGTCTGTCTTGCCGTCCTCAATCCCAAAGGGCGGGATCCCTATCTCGACTATGCGAAAGGTCCCGACGACTACGAACGCGGGGTCCACGCCCCGGTCAACTTCCATGCCTATGCGGCGGCGACCTACGGGGCTTTCTGCGATTCGGTCGACAGCGTTCTTGCCGCGCGCGATCGATTCGATGCGGTTCTCGTGCTGATCCGGCGGCGCACCTGGCTCAGCCTTGCGGCGGTGAAGGCGCTCAAGCAAGCCGGAATGCGCGTGCTTGTCGCGTGGAAGGAGTGCAGCCACAACCAGATTTCAAGGCAGCTGAACTCGGTCCGGGCACTGCAGGCCTATGGTGAGATCCTCGAACTCGCCGACGGCATTCTTTCCCCGACGCTGGCATGGCCGCCCAGGGTCGGAGCGATCCGGCAGGAGGAATTTTGGCGGAAGCTGAAGTTCATTCCCACGCCCTATCCCGTCGATTTCCCCTCGTGGGATTTCTCCACCCCGATCGAGGAGCGTTGCGGGATCCTCATCGGGACGCGCGAGTTCAAAACGGAGTCCCGGAACCACATCCAGGCGATCACCCGAGCCGCTTCGCTGGCCCATGAATTCGACATCCCCCGAGTCACGGTGATCAACTCCGACAAGTCGAAAGGCACGAAGATCCTCCGCGATCTCGCGAGGACGTTTCCGCCGGGCTGTCTCCGCGTCAACGAAACGACCTTGCCCTATCCGGACTACATGCGGCTCCTTTCCTCGCATCGCTTCGTCTACCAGATGGACCGAAGCACCGTGCCGGGGCAGGTGGCGGGCGACTGTCTGCTCGCGCGCACCATCTGCGTCGGCGGCAGTTCGACGATCGAGAAGATGGCTTTCCCCGAATTCAGCGACGACGGCACGATTCGGATGAAGAACGTCTTCGAACGGATCGAGCGCATTCTCCACGACGACGAGGAGTATGTGTCGGCGATTCAGAAATCGCAACGGATCGCTGCGAAATCGCTCAGCTTCGAATCCGCCGCTCGTCAGTTCGGGGCGTGGTCGATCGTCGGCGGCAAGGCTTGAGCCGGGGGAGGCGCAGGGGTCATTTCCCGAGCGAAACCTCGGAACCGGCCACGACGCATTTCCACGTGCGCTGCGTTCCGTCGGTGTATCGCTCGCGATAGGTGATGACCTTCACCTTGTAGGGCACCTTGCGGCCGCAGGGCAGGCAGTGGTGGCGTTGCTCCCATTCCGTCCTGATGGGCCAAGTCCACAGCTTCAGGACGTTCTTGGCCGGTTTGTAGTCGTCGACGCATTCGCAATGGTCGAAGCGGGCCGCCTGAGCCATCGCGGGGGAGAGGGCAAGGACGGCGAGGACGAGGGCAAGAATCTGGATCGGGCGGTTCGGGCTCATGGATCGGTTTCGGGCTTGGCGGCCATCGTAGCGGAAGCGTGCGAATCCCGCAACTCTTTCGAGAAGGGCTTTCGGCATGCGCGGCGGAACGGGATGGATCGTGGTCTTGCGCCCCCGCCGGCTGGACGGTAGCCTTTCACCATGAATCCAGACCCGCTGCTCGACCGCATCACCCTTTCTCCCGATGTGTGTCACGGGAAACCTTGCATCCGCGGGCTGCGCTACCCGGTGGAAACCCTCCTCGAACTGCTCAGCAGCGGCATGAGCAACGAGGAGATTCTAGCCGACTACGAAGATCTCGATGCGGAGGATCTCCGTGCCGCGATCGCTTGGGCGGCCCGGATCGCTCGAACCAAACGGATCGCCCCTGCCGGGGTATGAGGTTTCTCATCGACGCGCAACTCCCGCGCCGCCTCGCTGACGAACTCGTCGCGTTGGGCGCGGAGGCGATCCATACGCTTGATCTGCCCTTGGCAAACCGCACCACGGATGCCGAAGTCGTCGAAGTGGCCGAACGCGAGGGGCGCATCGTCGCCACGAAAGACGTGGATTTCGTGGATGGGCACCTCCTGCGCTCCCGCCCCGACCGACTGCTGCTGATTTCCACCGGCAACATATCCAACCGCGAATTGATCGACCTCGTCCGGCGCAACTGGGAACGAAATCTCCGCCCAATTCGCGCAAGGCAAGTTCGTCGAACTGGACCGTTCCAACGTGACGCTCCACGGCTGACTCACTCCAAGTTCTCGAACATCGCCGACGCCGAGAGCAGGCCGTCGCGGAGGATGATGAAGTCGCCGCAGTTGCAGAGCAGTTGCGCGCCCTGGCGTCGGCGCCTCTCCATGTCCTCGGGCGTTCCGGCAGGACAGCCCCAGGCCACACCGCTCGCCTTGCAGGCCGCCGCGACGCGCTCGTAGGCGGCTTCGAGCCGTTCGCCGCTCTCGTCGCCCGCGAGGCGGTAGCGCAGGCCGAGGTCGCCGGGACCGACGAAGAGCATGTCCACTCCCGGCACGGAGGCGATCTCCTCCACGTTCTCGACGGCTTCGGGGGTCTCGATCTGGACGACGAGGAAGGTTTCTCGGTTGGCCCATTCGGCGAAGGCGAGGTTGTCGGGATTGACGCGGTAGTCGGAGTCGAAGCCGGCGTTGTCGATGCCACGGTCGCCGATCGGAGGGAACTTGACCGCCTGGACGAGCTGGCGCGCCTTCTCCGCGGTGGAGACATGCGGGATCATCAGTCCGGTCGCGCCGTCCTCGAGGTAGCGGTAGAGCGCGGTCTTCTCCAGCGTGGGGGGACGAAGGATGCAGTCGAGGTCGTAGAGGCGGAAATGGGCCATCAGCACCTGGAGCTCGCGCGGCCCGAAGGCGCGATGCTCGAGGTCGAGCCAGATGCAGTCGAAGCCCGCGCGGGCGGCATGGACGATGTAGGCGGGGATCGGATTGCCGAGGTTGGCACAACGGGCGAGTCCTCCTTCGCGGAGGCGTTTCAGGGTTTTGCTGGATCTCATGGAGCGGTTCTGGAAAGCTGGACGAGGGTCTGGGCCGCGCGGACGCGGGCGTCGTGGAAGGGATCGTCGAGCATCGCTTCGAGCCGGGCCTGCGTCGAGACCGCCTTTGCGTCGCCGGCGAACGTCGCGGCGTAGGTGCGGATCAGATCGTCCTCGTCCTCGAGGTTGCGGGCGAGCCGCGCCAGCCCGTCGGGATCGCCGAGGCAGGCGAGGGCATGCTCGACGTAGGCGCGGATGAGGGGCGTCGGGGCGTCGGCAATGCGCTGGCGGAGGGGCTCGATGTCGCTCCGGTCCCCGAGGATGCCGAGGAGCCACGCGGCGATCTGGACGCCCTCGGGGGAGGCGCCGTCGCGGCTCTCGCGGATGAAGGCGAGGGCTGCCGCGTCGCCCTTTCGGGCCAGGGCTCCCGCCGCCATGAGGCGCAGCTTGATGTCTTCGCCCTGCTGGAACCGCCGGCGCATGGTGGCCTCGTCGCCCAGCTCCTCGACCTTGTAGAGGCTTTCGGCGGCGTGGGTGTGGCCATAGGAATCCTCCCGCTGCAGCACTTCGGCGAGGACGGCGACATGCTCCTTTCTCCCGGCGCGGACGAGTTCGCGGGCGAGACCGCAGAGACGCTGGCCGTCCTTCTCCGTGGCCAGCCTCGGCTCCAGCACCGGCACGATCTCCTCGCCGTAGCCACCGAGGACGAGGCCCTCGGCGGCATGCATCGCGATCCAGAACTGCTCCGTCTCCTCGAGACGCAGCGCCCCGCGCAGAATGGAGAGCGCCTTCTCTCGGGTTTCGGGGGAAAGGGTCATGGGAGGAGCGGCGGAAAGGGAGGGAGCGGTCGCGCCACACAGCGCGAGGAGGAAGAGCGTGGAGAGCATTCTCATCATCTGGAAACCGTGGCAAGCTCCGTGGAATGTGTCGAGAACGCATTTGCGTTGCGGGAGGCTCCCGTCGACAAATTCCGGCCTTCGCCGCTCATGAATCCCTACCTCTCCTTTGTCGGCCTGCTCTGCCTGAGCAACCTCTTCATGACCTTCGCCTGGTATGCCCACCTCAAGGAGATGGGACACAAGCCCTGGATCGTCGCGGCGCTCTTCAGTTGGGGCATCGCCTTCTTCGAATACCTCCTCCAGGTCCCGGCGAACCGCATCGGCCACAGCGTGATGAACGTGGGGCAGCTCAAGATGCTGCAGGAGGTGATCACCCTGGCGCTTTTTGTACCCTTCGCGGTCTTCTACCTCAAGGAGCCCCTCAAGCTCGACTACCTCTGGGCCGGGCTCTGCCTCCTCGGAGCGGTCTTCTTCGTCTTCCGCGGCGAGCTGGCGGGCGGCTGAGGGCGAGGTTGCGGGCTGGACGCGAGGGCGGTTTTGGTGCAAAAGAACGTCAATGCACCGCAAAATCCCGTTCCTTCTTTCCGTGCTTCTTCTGGTCTCTCCGCCCGCCGCGGCGCAACCGGAGGCGCTCTTCAACGGCAAGGACCTCGCCGGCTGGTCGGGTCTTCCCCAGTTCTGGTCGGTCCAGGATGGGACCATCGTCGGCGAGACGACGGAGGCGAATCCGACCCAGGGGAACACCTTCCTCGTCTGGCAGGGAGGCGAACTGGCGGATTTCGAGATCACCTGCCAGGTCCGCTTCAAGGGGAACAACTCGGGTTTGCAATACCGCAGCAAGGTCGTCGATGCGGAGAAGTTCGTCCTCGCCGGCTACCAGGCCGACCTGCATCCGAGCCAGAACTATTTCGGGATGCTCTACGGGGAGAAGCTGGGCAAGCGCGGCATCATCGCCCAGCGCGGGCAGAGGGTCGAGGTCGGCGCCGACGGCGTGCCCAAGGTCGTCGGCGAAGTCGGCGACAAGGCCGAACTGAAGGATTGGGAATGGAACACCCTGCGCGTCGTCGCGGTGGGCGGGAGGCTCGTCCACCAGATCAACGGCGTCACCACCGTCGACATCGTCGACCGGCATCCCGAAGCTCTGAAGACGGGGGTGATCGGACTCCAGCTCCATGCGGGTCCTCCGATGCGGGTGGAGTTCAAGGAGATCCAGCTCCGCAGGCTCGCGGGCGAGGAGGCGAAGGCAGTGCTGGAGAAGGCGGTCGCCGATGGAGCCCGGGCGGCGAAGCCGAAGGTCCCGGCGGGCGGGCGCTTCGCCTGGGTCGCCGAGGAGCCGAAGGCGACCTGGATCTGGCGCGCCGACGCCTTGAACGACGACTGGATCTATCTGCGCAAATCCTTCGAGACGGCGGGCGAGGTGAAGTCGGCGCGGCTCTACGCGACCTGCGACAACGAGCTCGAGCTCTGGATCAACGGCGAAAGCGTTGGACGTGCGCCGGATTGGGGCGCTCCCATCCTGAATGCCGACGCGGCGAAGCGGCTCAAGCCCGGGAAGAACATCATCGCCGCCAAGGCGCGCAACCGGGGCGGGATCGCCGCGTTCCACCTGAAGCTCGAATACGAGAGCGCCGACGGCGAGAAGCACGCCGTCCTTAGCGGGCTGGACTGGAAGCTCTCCCTCGCCGAGGCCGGGGGCTGGAAATCGACGGACTTCGACGACTCGGGCTGGACGGGCCGGCTCAAGGAACTCGGCAAGTTCGGCGTCAAACCCTGGGGGGTCGCCGGGATCGAGGGACCGGGCGGCGGCACGGCCAGCGCTGCACCGCTCGATCCGGACGAAATCACCGTGCCGGAGGGCTTCCGCGTCGAGCTGCTCTACACCGTGCCGAAGGAGGAGCAAGGGTCCTGGGTCTCGCTGGCAAAGGACGCCAAAGGACGGTTGCTCGCCTCGGATCAAGGGGACAAGGGGCTCTACCGCATCGCTGTCGAGGGGACGGAGGTATCCGTCGAAAAGATGCCCGTCGCCCTTTCCGGTGCGCAGGGTCTGGTCGAGGCCTTCGGTGCGCTCTGGTTCAACCCCAGCGGGGGCAACCTGCACCGCCTCACCGATGCCGACGGAGACGGCAGGCCCGAGGCCGTCGAGGAGATTCCCAGCGTGAAGGGCGGAGGCGAGCACGGCAACCACGGTCTCGTTCCGACCGAGGACGGATCGCAGCTCTACTTCGCCGCCGGGAACTTCACCGATCCTCCCGCGCCGGAGCTTCTCTCCGGCTCCCGCGTGACGACCTGGGCGGAGGACCTCCTCCTCCCGCGCATGTGGGACGCCCGTGGCCACGCCCGGGGACGGCTCGCGCCGGGCGGCTGGACCTCGCGCTTCGACCCGCAGACCCGCAAGCACGAGATCTACTGCATCGGCTTCCGCAACCACTACGACTTCGCCCTGAACCGGCACGGCGATCTCTTCACCTTCGACTCCGACATGGAGTGGGACATGGGCATGCCCTGGTACATCCCCACCCGCATCTGCCACGTCGTCAGCGGCGGCGACTTCGGCTGGCGCAGCGGTTCGGGACGCTGGCCCGCCTACTACGAGGACAGCCTGCCGCCGCTCGTGGACATCGGACCAGGCTCGCCGACGGGCATGGTCGCCGGCACCGGGGCGAAGTTCCCGGTCCGGTACCAAGAGGCGGTCTTCGCGCTCGACTGGACCTTCGGCACGATCTACGCGATCCATCTCGAGCCGGAGGGCTCCAGCTATGCCGGCAAGGCCGAGCCCTTCCTCTACGGCGCGCCCCTGCCCCTGACCGACGCCGTCATCGGAGACGACGGGGCGCTCTACTTCGCCATCGGCGGGCGCAACACCCAGTCGGCCATCTACCGCGTCACCTACACGGAACTGATCCCGGCCGAAGAGCGCGTCGCCGAAGTGCCCGAAACCGTCGCCGCCCGGGCTCTGCGCCGCGAACTGGAGGCCTTCCATGGCAAGGAGCACCCCGACGCCGTGGCCAAGGCCCTGCCCCATCTCGGCAGCGCCGACCGCTTCCTCCGCCACGCCGCCCGCGTCGCGCTGGAGTCGCAGCCCGTGGCCTCGTGGGCCGACCAGGCCTTGAGCGCCGACGATCCGCAGACCCGCATCACCGGAGCGGTCGCCCTTGCGCGAAAGGGCGACCCGGCGGCGCACGGCACGAAGCTGACCACCGCCCTTCTCGAGACGGATCCCGCCACGCTCGACGAAGCCCAGCTCCTCGGCTGGCTGCGGGCCTGGCAGCTCAACTTCATCCGCCTCGGCAAACCGGCGGAGGGTCTCCGCGACCAAGTCGTCGCGAAGCTCGATGGCCTCCTGCCTTCGCCGTCCGCCGACGCCAACGTCGAGCTGGTGAACCTGCTCGTCTCTCTCGAGGTTCCCTCCGTGATCGACAAGGCCCTGTCCCTGATCGAGGGCGGCGGGCCGGCCGAGATCCCCGACTGGGCCGAGCTGATCGTCCGCAACCCGGGCTACGGACGGAGCATCCAGGCCATGCTCGACGACTATCCGCCGGTCCGAGGCATCGCCTACACCTTCGCCCTTCGCAATCTGAAGACCGGCTGGACTCTCGAGCAGCGCCGTCGCTACTTCGCCTTTCTCAACGCCGCGGCGAAGCATCCCGGTGGCGCGAGCTACGCCGGGTTCCTCACCAACACCCGCGACGAGGCTCTCGCCCTCGCGCCGAACGACCACGTTCTCGCCCTCAAGGAGCTCACCGGCGTCAGCTACCAGGCCGTGCCCGACTTCCCCATCCACCCGCCGAAAGGGCCGGGGCAGGAGTGGACCGTCGAAGCCGCCCTGCGCCACGCCGGCCCCGGCGAGCTGAAGAAGGCGAGCTACGAGAACGGCCGCAGCCTCTTCCACGCCACCGGCTGCGCCGCCTGCCACCGCATGGCCGGTTTCGGCGGCGACATCGGGCCCGACGTCACCAGCATCCGCAACAAGCTCGACGCCGCCTACGTCCTGGAGTCCATCGTCGATCCCAGCAAGGTCATCAGCGACCAGTACGGGTCCTCGATGGTGACGACCAAGGATGGCGCCACCCACACCGGACTCGTCGTCGAGCGAGGCGAGGGGCTCGAGGTCTATCCTCCCGACGCCAAGGCCGCGCCGACGAGGCTGAAGCGCTCCGACGTGGCGAAGATCGAAGCGGTTCCCGTCTCGCAGATGCCCCCCGGCCTGCTCAACCTGCTGAACAGCGACGAGGTCCGCGACCTGATGGCCTACCTGATGTCGGCGGGCGATCCGAAGGACAAGGTCTACGGGAAGTGAGGAGTCACGGGTCACGGGTCACGAGGAAGAGGCCCGTTCCAACTCATGACCCGTGAACCCATGGCCCTCCTCTTCACTCCCCCCGCATCGCCCGCCGGATATCGCCGGGCTCGTAGCCGTAGAGCTCGTCGGGCAGAGCCGCGTTGTCCACGCTGACCAGCCGCCAACTGGAGGGGAGGAAGCTCTGCTTCTCCCAGGTGAAGACGAAGGGCTCCTTGAGCCGGTTGATCTGGCGTACCACCTCGTGCCCTCCGGGGCCGACCGGGTTTCCGCCCACGACGAGCCGGGTCGTGACCACCGCCCGCCGCCCTTCGATCTCGATGCGCTGTTCCTCGGGCGTGACGACGAGGGCGAGGAACTGGCTGCCCGCGTCGACCATCGTCAGGACGAGGTCTTCGCGGTCGAAATCCCAGCGGTCGGAATAGCTCTCGGCGACGAGCCGCTGGATGCGCGGCGGGCTGCGCCGCTCGATCCCGTCGAGAAGGGAGGCCTGCCGCTTCGCGAGGACGACCGAAGACCTCATCTGCGAGACGACGAAGACCGTGCCGACGACGAAGACGGCTGCCGCCGCCAAGGGCAGGAGAAGGCTCCGACGGGCGCGTCCGTGGATAAAATTGCGTTGCGAAACTCTCACGACCGCTATCTTCCCCCCGGAAATTTCCCCATGTAAAGCAACAAACGCATCGCCCCCTCCTCTTTTTTGCTCCCTCCGCCCATGGCTACCTATCGACCCAATGTCGCCGCGATCCTGCGCGACCCGGCCAACGGCAAGATCTTCATCGGCGAGCGGATCGACCACCCCGGCAGTTGGCAGTTCCCGCAGGGAGGAGTGGACAAGGGAGAGGACCTGATCTCGGCCCTCTACCGCGAGGTCGAGGAGGAGATCGGAGTGGGCCGGCATCTCTACGATCTCATCGCCTGCCGTACCGACTACCGCTACAAGTTTCCCAAGGGGAAGCTGAAGAAGGGAAAATACTGCGGACAGACCCAGACCTACTTTCTCTGCGATTTCCGCGGCCGCGACGAGGACATCGACCTGAAGGCCCATGTGCAGGAGTTCTCCCGCTTTCTCTGGATCGACCCGTGGGAGTTCACCCTTGCCTGGGTGCCGCGGTTCAAGCGCCCCGTCTTCGTCCGCGTCTTCCGTGACTTCTTCGGGATCGCTCCCTTGGGCAAGGCACCGAAAAAACTCTGAGGAGGAATTCCGGGATTGACCCGGATCGGCCCGGCGCGGTATCGGTAGAGAGTGGCCCAGTGCCATTCGGCCTCCCTCTACCATGAAAACGATCCCTCTTTCCGCCTTGCGCCCTCTCCGGCTTCTCCTCCTCGGCGCCTGCGCTGCCGTCGGCCTCTCCTCCTGCACCACCACCGATCCTGCGGAGGACACGATCGTCTATCCGACGCCGGCCGAGAAGAACCAGCGGATGCAGGAAAGCATGAGCCAGATGACCCGGTCCTTCCTCTAAAGAAGGCTTGCCAGGACCCGCCATCCGTGCGGACCGGATCTCGCCGGGCGGGCGGCCCGTTTTTCTGAATCGCCGCGATTCCCCATCCGTCGAATCCGTCGCCGGTCATGTCGTTCGGAATCCAAGGAAAGGTCGCGCTGCTGGTCATCCTGGCGACGTCGGCGTCGGCCCTCCTTGTCGCGAAGGTCCTCACGAACCGGGCCACCGAAGCGCTGCGCGAGCACGAGCTCGTCGATCTCGGCGACGAAGCCTCGCTCCGCGGCTGGACCCTCATCGACGAGATCGACGGGCTCCGCGACGACCTCATCCACATCGCCTTCAGTCCCGAATTCCAACGCGGCGTGGACGGCGCGCGACCGCCCGAAGAGCTCAAGGCCCTGGCCCGCACCCTCTGCCGGCGGAATTGGGTGAACCACCTGCGCATCGACGTCGTCAGTTTCGACCCCGCGAACCAGGAGCCACAAGTCATCCACGAGAAAGCCAAGGTCGCCGCGTCCGATCTCTGGTTTCCCGATCCCGACGCCACCGCCGGGTCGCGTCTGCACCTCTCCTCCATCCAGCGTCTCCATCTCACCCGGCTCGACATTCCCGGCGAGCCGCTCGAGCGCTGGGAGCCCGTGATCTGGGCGGTCGCCCGGCTCGGCAGCCTCGCCTCGGAGCAGGAGGGAGCCCCCTCCTACATCCGCATCCTCATGACTCTCCACTCGCCGGAGTCGCCGAGGCACCTCTTCACCTTGGCCGACGCCGACGGCATGCAGCTCGTCCGTCCCGACGAGACCGAAGCGGTCGAACGCGGCAACGACGAGGTCTTCCTCTCCCTGGGGAAGGATCCGAAGCTTCTCGAAGCCCTCGCGAAGCGGCGCGAGCCGAACGAGGATCCCACCAAGATCAAGGCGGAGCCGAAAGTCGACCGTCTCGTCCGCAAGGACTATGTCCCGCTCGCCAGCCCCTATTATTTCCAGGAAGGCGCTCCCGGGAAAAATCTCTCCGCCGCGCTCGGGGCGATGGATCACGAGTCCGTCGAATCCTTTCTCGAGGGCATGCAGGGACGCATCGGGCGAAAGGTCCGCATCGGAGGGATGCTCTCCGGCGTGCGCGAGGTCCGTCTTCTCGCCCACGACCGTGGCGAGATCGGTCAGATCCGGGCCAAGGTGGAGAAGGAGATGAAGACGCATTTCGGCGAAGCCTTCGACGGGATCCGGTGGCGGCCCCTCGTCGAATGCGACGAGATCCACTCCTGGGCGGTCCGGCTCCTCGTCGGAGAGGGACAGAACCAGTCCGACTATCTCCTCCACTACGCCGTTCTCGACGACGAGCTCGCCTCGTCCATCGAGGCCGAGATGTTCGTCGTCAGGAACATCTCCCTCCTCGTGGCGGGCGGTTTCGGGCTCGTCGGCTTCCTCTTCGCGATGCGCTTCATCCGTCCGCTCAAGCAGATGACGGTGACCGCGCAGCGGATCACCGAGAGTCCCCGCGACCGTCTCGTGCGGGAGGTCGCGGCGCTGGCCCAGCGTCTCGACACTCGTCGCCGCGACGAGGTCGGCGACATCTCCCGCGCCTCGAAGCGGCTCTTCGAGGAGATCATCGCCTCCCAGGAGGAGCTCGAGCAGCGCGTCGCCGACCGCACCCGCGAGCTGCGCCGCGCCAACATCGAGCTGGAGAAGGCGAACGACAAGCTCAAGAGCCTCAGTCACGAGAAGGACGCCTTCGTCGCCAAGATCAGCCACGACCTTCGCCAGCCCCTCAACGCCATCTTCCTCCAGGTCGAGGCCCTCAAGCTCTCGAAGCTCGACGAGACCCAGCAGAAAGACGTGCAGCGCATCCGCGACCATGCCACCCGGGAGCTGAACCTCGTCAACGACATCCTCGAATACCAGAAGATCATCATGGGGGCAGAGACCCTGAACCGCGACCCCGTCGCCGTCGCGCCGCTGCTCGACGAGCTCGTCGCCACCCACCGCGCCGCCCTCGGGGCGAGGCCGATCGACCTCTCCGCCGAATGCGACGCCGGGATCGGCGAGCTCGTCGCCGACGAACGTCGCCTCCGCCAGATCCTCGGCAATCTCCTCGGCAATGCCTGCAAGTTCACGAGGGAAGGCGCCATCACCATCGCGGCCCGCCCGCAGGAGATCGCGGACGAGGCCTGGATCGAATTCACGGTGACCGACACGGGTCGCGGCATGAGCCCCGCGGAGCAGGCGAAGGCCTTCGTTCCCTTCGTCTCGAACAAGAAGGACAACGCTGGCGGGAGTGGCCTCGGCCTCTCCATCTGCCGCGAACTCGTCGCGCAGATGGGTGGAAGGATCGGCTTCGTCAGCGAACTCGGCAAGGGCACTCACTTCAGCGTCTTCCTCCCCCGCATTCCGACCTCCGAACGCTACGACCGGAAGGAGCCGGAAGTTTTCGAAGCCTTCTCCCTCCACGAAAGGGAGGGCGACCCGGCAGACGGGGAGAGCAGGGTTCGCGGCACCACCCTTCTGGTCATCGACGACGACGCCAAGGTGCGCGACCTCCTCGTCCGCCTTCTCACCAAGGACGGCCACCGCGTCCTCGTCGCCGAGGACGGGCGGGCCGGCCTGCGCCTCGCCGAGGAGCACCGCCCCGATGCCATCACCCTCGACGTCGTCATGCCCGGCGGGATGGACGGGTGGGAAGTCCTCCGCCGCCTCAAGGAATCGCCCGCGACCAGCGCCATCCCCGTCATCATGGTCTCCGTCATGGCGGAGCAGGAACACGCCCTCGCCCTCGAGGTCGAGGACTATCTCGTGAAACCCATCGACGTCGACCATCTCGTCCGCGTGGTCGAGCGCGTCACCCGCCTGGCTCCGCAGCGGAACCTCCTCCTCGTCGACGACGACGCCGGATCCCTCGCCACGATGGCCCGGCTCCTCGAGGCGTCGGGATGGACCGTCCTCGCTGCCGGGAACGGAGCCGAAGCCCTCGACATCCTCGCCAAGACGCGGCCTGCCGCCATCGTTCTCGATCTGATGATGCCGGAAATGGACGGCTTCGAATTTCTCCAGCATCTCGGCGACGATTCCCAGCTCAAGTCCATCCCCGTGATCGTCATGAGCGGAAAGGATCCGACCGAGGCCGAGCAGGCCTTCCTCCGCAATCGGGTGGACGCCGTCCTCAAGAAAGGCCGCCACAGTGCCGACGATCTTCTCGGCACGGTGAAGGAGCGGCTGCGGCGGGTGACGGAAGGGTGATCCATCCGAAATCCGATGGGTGCTAAGACGTTGACAGCCGGACGGATCGGGCGTTTAGTTCCGCCCGGCCTGTTTCAGGCTGGATTCCGAGCGATGGCGAGGTCGCCAAGTGGTAAGGCCGGGCTCTGCAAAAGCCCTATCGCGGGTTCGATTCCCGCCCTCGCCTCCATCGCTGGTGGGGAAAGACGTGAGAAGGCGCAAAGCGGATAGCCGAGACCATCCCTTCCGACCAAAGACGGTGGAGCATCGATAGGGAGAAATCCTCGCGAATTTCTCCATGGCCGGATGCCCCTCACACCTCCGCCACCAACGCCGGCACGTCTATCCAGCGGTGGTGCTCCTTGATCAGATCGACGAGACGCTCGACGGCCTCGTCCTCGGGGATGTTGAACTTCACCGGTTCCTTTCCGACGTAGAGGTTGATCTTGCCGGGGGCGCCGCCGACGTAGCCGAAATCGGCGTCGGCCATCTCGCCGGGACCGTTGACGATGCAGCCCATCACCGCGATGCGCACCCCCTTGAGGTGGCCGGTGGCCTCGCGGATGCGCTGGGTGGTCGACTGAAGATTGAAGAGGGTGCGGCCGCAGCTCGGGCAGGCGACGTAGTCGGTCTTGAAGATGCGCGTCCCCGCCGCCTGGAGAATGTTGTAGCTGAGGCGCAGGGACTGGCCCGGCGCCTCCTCGCCCTGCACGAGGACGGCGTCGCCGATGCCGTCGCAGAGGAGGGCGCCGAGGTTCATGCTCGCGGTCAGGAGGGTCGGGAGGAAGTCCGCACCCTCTTGGGTCGCGGGGAAGAGCGTGTCCTTCAGCAGGATGGGATGACGCGGGTCGGCCTTCGCGGCGAGGAGGCGGAAGGCGGGGATCACCGGCAGGTCGAGGCCGTCGGCGACGGTGACGAGGCGCGGTGTCTCCGAGGCGTTGAGCGCGGCGAGGGCGGCCTCGTCGCGCGGGTCGAGGGCGAGCACGCCGGAGTCCTCGACGACGATCTCGGGCTGGTAGTCGCCGAGGCGGTCGAGCTTGTGGGCGAGGGCGTCCCATTTTCTCCGGCTGGTGAAGACGCGGACGGTCTCCTCGCCGCCGAGGGCGACGCCTTGGATCTCGATCCTCGCCGAGGGCCGGCGGCGGTATTCGAAGGGATTCCACGGCACCTCGTCCCAGGAAAGCGGGGCGATGGGCTCGGGATATCGTTCGCGAAGCGAGGTGACGAGGCCGACGAGGGCGCGGGCCACGGGGATCTCGTGGATGGCGTCCTCGGTGAGGCTGACGCGGATGGTGTCGCCGATACCGTCGGAAAGGAGCGAGCCGATCCCGATGGCGCTCTTGATGCGCCCGTCTTCACCGTCGCCGGCCTCGGTCACGCCGAGGTGGATGGGGTAGTTCCAGTCGTCGCCGAGTTCGGCCAGCCTCGCGACGAGGAGGCGGTAGGCCTCGATCATGACCTTCGGGTTGCTCGCCTTCATCGAGAAGACGAAGTCGTGGTAGCCGCGCGAGCGGGCGATGCGGGCGAACTCGAGGGCGCTCTCGACCATGCCGAGCGGCGTGTCGCCGAAGCGGTTCATGATGCGGTCGCTGAGCGAGCCGTGGTTCGTCCCGATGCGCATGGCGACGCCGCGGACCTTGGCCTCCTCGACGAGCGGGGCGAACTCCTCCTCGATGCGGGCGAGTTCCTCGGCGTACTCCTCGTCGGTGTATTCGCGGACCTGGAACTTCTTCTTGTCGGCGTAGTTGCCGGGATTGACGCGGACCTTGTCGACCCACTTCACCGCCTCCATCGCGGCGTCGGGCTTGAAGTGGATGTCGGCGACGAGGGGGACGTCGGCGCCATGCCCGCGGATACCCGCGGCGATGTGCTCGAGGTTGGCCGCGATCTGCCGGGTCTGGGCGGTGACGCGGACGATCTCGCAGCCGGCGGCGACGAGGGCCATGGTCTCGGCGACGCAGTCCGCGGTCTCGCGGGTGTCGCTCGTCAGCATCGACTGGACCCGAACGGGGTGCCCACCGCCGAGCGGCACGGGACCGATCGCCGCGACGCGTGCGGTCCGTCGCTCGAGGCCGAGGGGCGAGGGCGAATAGGGCCGGGTCATGCGGGCTTCTGCTCCAGCGGCAGGAATTCGGGAAGCGGTTTGCTCTCCTGTCCGCCGTTGCCGTTGGGGATGCGGTCGCCCACGTCCTTGAGCGTGACGAAGGCCATGAAGCCGAGGAGGAGGAGGACGAAGGCGGTCTGGACGACTTCGAGGAAGCGCACCGGGATGGCGCGGCGGGTGAGCCATTCGTAGCCGGCCATGACGATGTGCCCGCCGTCGAGGACGGGGAAGGGGAGCAGGTTGAGGATGGCGAGGTTCACGTTGAGAAGGACGCTGAACCAGAGGGCGAGACGCCAGCCTTCGGGATCCTTGAAGAGGTCGTAGTAGGTGCCCATGATGCCGACGGGACCGCTGAGGTGGCCGGCCTTCACGTCGGACTTCGGCGAGAAGACGGCCCTCAGGGTGCGCACGATGGAGTTGAAGCTGTCGATCACCTGGACGACCGGATTTTCGCGCACGAGGGTGCGGAGCCCCTCCTCGCTCAGCACGATCCCGATGAGCGGCTTCTCGCCGTGCTTCTCCGGAACGCGGGGAGTGACGGAGACGGTGCGCTCGCTGTGGTTGCGCACGATGCCGATCTCGTGGGCCTGGCCCGCCTGCCAGGGATAGCCGGAGACCTCGTCGGTGCTGCGCACCGGCTTGCCGTTGATGGAGACGATGAGGTCGCCCTTGTGGAGCCCGGCAGCGAGGGCGGGGCTGTTCTCCCTCAGTCCCGCCACCACCGGCGAGATCATGGGGGCGACTCCGATGGTCCGCAGGGCCGGGCGGCGCGAGACGTAGCTCCACGCCTGCCGCAGCCAGCCGCCTTCGAGCTTCCCTTCCTGGGCTTCCTCGGGGCGCACCACGGTCACCTTCATCGGTCCGGCGCCGGGGCGGTCCAGCTCGATCTCGATGTCCTTGTTGTCGCTGGCGATGATGGTCCACATGATGGACTTGTTCATGCCGAGGAAGCGCTCGACCACCTGCCCGTCGACCGTTCTGATCGTGTCGCCGACCTGGATGCCGGCCTTGGCGGCGGGGGAGTCCGCCACGACGTGTCCGATCGTGGTCGTGCCGACCGCTTCGCTGACCGGCTTCTTCACCGCCCAGACGACCACGGCGAAGACCACGGCGAGGAGAAAGCTGAACAGCGGCCCGGCGAAGGCGACGATGATCTTGTCGAGAGGGCTGATGGGAGGGAGCCGCTTCTGCGTCTCTCCTTCGACCTTGCCCTCGATGCTCTCCATCGGAGCCATCTGCGGCAGGGAGACGAAACCGCCCGCCGGGATGCTGCCGAGGCCGTACTGCACGCCGTTGTAGGTCTTCTTCCAGATCGGCTTGCCGAACCAGATCTGGAAGCGGTCGATGTAGAGTCCCCGCCAGCGCCCGGCGAGGAAGTGGCCCCACTCGTGGACGATGATCATGAGGTTGAACATCATCACGACGAGAAAGAGCACGCCGAGGAAACGAAGAATGGAGAGAAGGACGTCCATGGGGAGGGGCACGGCGGTCGCCGCGGTAAGAGGTAAAAAGGTAAAGGTCTCGGGCTACTGGAGGGACGGGACTGGCACGGAGCCTTCCGGCGACCTCGGGGGGATTCGGGAACGGAAAGGCAGCGAATATATCACCACGCGGAGGGAGGGCAAAATATAGAAATTACGATTTCCGTCCGGAAAGCCCCTTGCATTCCGCGGCATCGCGGGGCAGAAAACGGCTCCCATGCGAGCCGTCCTCCAACGCGTCAGCGAGGCCTCCGTCACCGTCGGCGAAACGGTCGTCGGCCGGATCGGGGGTGGCTTTCTGATCTTGCTGGGGATCGAGCACGAAGACGAAGCCGCCGACATCGACTGGCTCGTCTCCAAGATCCTGCCGATGCGCGTCTTCGAGGATGGCGAAGGCAAGATGAACCGCTCCCTTCTCGACGCCGATGGCGAGGCGCTCGTCGTGAGCCAGTTCACCCTGCATGCGCGGACAAAGAAGGGCACTCGTCCCGGCTTTGACCGCGCCGCCCGGCCCGAGGCCGCGATCCCGCTCTATGGCCAGTTCGTCGAGGCCCTCTCGAAAGGACTCGGCAAACCGGTCGCCACGGGCAAGTTCGGAGCGATGATGCGCGTCGCGCTGGTGAACGATGGGCCGGTGACGATCCTGCTGGATTCGCGCCACCGGGAATAGGGAGACGCTTGCCTGGGGACTGTGTTGGCCCGGTGGAAAAACGCTTCGAAGAGGGGACGCCCGCACCTTTTCAAAATTTTTTTCTTGCTGTTTCTAGCCCTTTAAGATACCAACTGGTTTGTATGTCAAAAACCGCTTCCAGACCCCGCCGCAATCCGGCCGAGACGCGCGAGCGGCTCGTCGGGGCGGCGGTGCAACGGATGCTGCGGCAGGGCTACGCGGCGACCTCGGTGGACGACATCTGCGCCGAGGCGGGGGTGACGAAAGGGAGTTTCTTCCACCACTTCGAGAGCAAGGAGGCCATCGGCCGCGCCGCGGTGGAGTGGTGGGGCGCCTTCGGCACCGCCCTCTACGCCGAGGCCTGGAAGGACGAAGGCCGCGCCCCGCTCGACCAGCTCCGCCATTTCTTCGGGATCATGATCGGCTTCACCGAACGCGAGGACGAGGTCTGCACCTGCATGGTGGGCATGATGTCGCAGGAGCTCTCCCAGACCCATCCCGCGATGCGCGAGGAATGCGCCCGCCAACTCGAGCTCTGGACCGCAAACTGCGCCCGCATGCTCGCGGCGGCGAAGGCGGCGCACGCGCCCGAGGCGGATTTCGATCCCGAGGCCGTCGCCTGGTACCTCAACAGCCTCTGGCAGGGCTCCATGCTCGTCGGCAAAACGGAGGACCGGCCCGAGATCATCCGTTCGAACCTCCGCCTCGCCCTGGCCTGGGTGGAGAGCCTCCTGACGAAACCACCAACGCCATGATCGCCGCCCTGTCGCCGTTCCGCACCCTCCTCCCCTCGCCGCCGCTCGCCGACGTGGTCGAGCGCTACTGGATCCACGAGGGGGCCGTCCCACCGCACGCCTTCGAACGCGTCCTCCCCGGCGGGCACGAGGAGATTCTCATCAACCTGATGGACGGCGAGCTGCGCTGCTACCACGAGGACGGCCGGCCCCACGGGCGCACCGCCGGTCCCATCGTCGCCGGCCTGCACCGCGCCGCCTACACCATCGACACGCGGCAGCAGGCGGCGATCATGGGCGTGCATCTGAAACCGGGCGGCCTCTGGCGGCTTTTCGGCGTCGCCGCGCACGAGTTGAGCGACGCCCGCACGGCGATGGAGGCCATCCTCGGCCATGAGGCCGACGACCTCATGGACCGGCTCTTCCGCGCAGCCGGCCCGGAGCGCCGCCTGCGTCTTCTCGACACCGCCCTCTGCGCCCGTCGCCTCCGCTTTCTCCATCCCGCCGTGGCCTGGGCCGCCGCTCAGATTTCTCGTTACCCCGACGGTGTCAGCGTCGCGGCCCTCGCCGACGAATCGGGGTTGAGCTCGCGCCGCTTCGGCGAGCTTTTCCAACGCGAGATCGGCCTCAATCCGAAGGCCTTCGCCCGCCTCCGCCGCTTTCAGCGAGCCCTGCGCCACGTCCACGCCGCCGCCGATCCCGACTGGTGCGACCTCGCCGGTCGCATGGGCTTCGCCGACCAGGCCCACCTCATCCGCGAGTTCCGCCGTTTCAGCGGGTTCACCCCCGCCGCCTACCACGCGATCCGCGGCCCGCGACCCCATCTCGTCGAGGCCCGCTTTTCCGAAAAGGCCGCCTGACCTGCTCTTCCGATTTGTTCAATACGAAAGGCCTTGCCGCACCGATCCTGTCACCGAACCCATCGCCTTCCATGAACCCATCCCACTACCCCGCCCTCAGTCCCTACCTCATCGTCCACGACGCCATTGCCGCCATCGCCTTCTACGAACAGGCCTTCGGGGCGGCCGAGTGCTTCCGCCTCGTCGACTCCGCTTCGGGCAAGATCGGCCACGCCGAACTCACCCTCCACGGGCAGCTCGTCATGCTCGCGGAGGAGCATCCCGCCTGGGCCAAATCTCCCCGCACCCTCGGAGGCACGGCGGTGAAGTTCAGCCTCATGGTCGACGATCCCGACGCCGCCTTCGCCCAGGCCCTCGCCGCCGGGGCCGAGGAGACCATGCCGCCACGGGACGAGTTCTACGGCTTCCGCTGCGCCTCGGTGCGCGATCCCTTCGGCCACGAATGGATGCTCCAGCGCGAAATCGAAAAGGTGTCCCCCGAGGAGATGCAGCGGCGCTGGGATTCCATCGTGAAGGAATGCGGCTCCTCCGAAGGGCAGTCCTGACTCTTTTCCCCGCCAACCACCCCTTCCTGCCGCCATGACCAAACATCCTCCCGTCACCGACGCCGAGCTGAGCACGCATCCCGTCGTTTCGCGGGAGGAGTGGCTCGTCGCGCGAAAGGCGCACTTGAAGAACGAAAAAGCCCTCACCCGCATGCGGGACCTCGTATCCGCCGACCGGCGCGCCCTGCCTTGGGTCCGTCTCGAGAAGGAATACGTCTTCGACTCGCCGGAGGGCAGGCGGACGCTTTTGGAACTGTTCGGCCGCAACCGCCAGCTCATCGTCCACCACTTCATGTTCGGTCCCGACTGGGAGGCCGGCTGCCCGAGCTGCTCCCTGGAGGCCGACCACGCCGAAGGCTCCCTCGTCCACCTCGCCCATCACGACGTCTCCTATGTGAGAGTGTCTCGCGCGCCGCTCGAAAAAATCCTCGTCTACAAAAAGCGGATGGGGTGGACGGCGGAGTGGGTCTCCTCGCACGGCAGCGATTTCAACTTCGATTTCCACGTCTCCTTCACCCCGGAACAGCTCGCCTCCGGCCGCATCCCCTACAACTACGAGCTCATCGAGGACGAGGATTTCGGCTACGACGAGCTGCCGGGGCTCAGCGTCTTCTATCGCAACGAGACCGGCGAGATCTTCCACACCTACTCCAGCTACGCGCGGGGGAACGAGGAGGCGATCGGGGCCTTCGTCTATCTCGACATCACTCCGAAGGGCCGGAACGAGGCGGAGATCATGGATTGGGTGAAACGCCGCGACGAATACAGGGTGGCCGCCCCCGCCTCCTGCTGCTCCGCCAAGGCTGCTTCCGCATGAGCGCCTCCACCGCCGACGATCTCGATTACGCCGTCGCCCGACGTCTCGCCGCGCCGCGCCCGGAGGTCTTCCGGGCGTGGACCGACCCCGCCCTGCTCTCGCAATGGTGGGGGCCGCACGCCATCGTCAATCCCGAATGCGAGATCGATCCGCGTCCGGGCGGAGACCTCCGCATCCTCATGCGCAACCCCGAAGGGGCGGACTATCCTCTCGGTGGCCAGGTGGTCGAACTGGTCGCCCCCGAAAGACTCGTCCTTTCCCTGGACGTCTCCGCCTATCCCGAGGAGTGGCACGAGCAACTGACACCCGGTCGGCCTGACCCGGCCGCCGCTCTCCTCGTGATCGCCTCTTTCGCTGAAGTTGGCGACGCCACCGATCTCCTCGTCCGTGTCCGTTTCCCTTCCCTTTCGCTGCGCGAGCCCTACCTTCGAGCCGGTCTCGCGGTCGGCTGGGAGGAGGGGCTCGACAGCCTCGCCGCCCTCCTCCGCCCCACTCCGACATCACCCCAACCCACCACCCCATGAAAATCGCCGCCCTCGTCGCCGGGATCCTTCTCGGCGTCCTCTTCGTCATGTCCGCCGTCACGGTCCTCTTCAAGCTCGCCCCCATCCCCGAGATGCCCGAGGGCACGCCCATCGCCCATTTCATGGCCGCCTTCGCCCCCACCGGCTACATGACCTTCGTCAAGCTCTTCGAGCTCGTCGGTGGAATCTGCGTCGCCATTCCGAAGACCCGCAACCTCGGCCTCCTCCTCCTCGGTCCGGTCATCGTGAACATCTTCGCCTTCCACGCCCTCGTCGCGAAGGACGGAGTCTTCTCCCCGATGCTCCTCGGGGTCGCCGCCCTCTCCCTCTTCCTACTCTGGGTCGAGCGCAAAGCCTGGCTCAACCTCCTCTGTCCTTCAAAATCCTAACTCCTGATCCCTAAACCCCAATCCCTAACATGAACACCGAACACTACATCGACGGCTTCCTCCTCCCCGTGCCCCGCGCCCACCTCGACGACTACCGCGCCGTCGCGTCCAAATGCGCCCCCATCTGGAAGGAGTATGGCGCCCTCGACTATGTCGAGAGCGTCATCGACGACGCCTCCTGTGCGGAGATGCGTCCCTTCACCACCGCCGCCGACGCGAAGGAGGACGAGGTCGTCATCTTCTCGTGGGTCGTCTATCCATCGAAGGCCGTCCGCGACGAGGCCAACTCCAAGATCATGTCCGACCCGCGCCTAGCCGAGTTCGGCGAGAAATGCCAGCAGATCTTCGACTGCCAGCGCATGTCCTTCGCCGGCTTCCGCCCCATCGTGGTGCTCTGACCCGTTGCCGTATCCAACGCTCAACCATCCACTCCCAACTCCCATGAATCCTCCCTATGTCCAACCCTACCTCTTCTTCGCCGGCCGCTGCGAGGAAGCGCTCGACCACTATCAAAAGCACCTCGGCGCCGAGATCGTCATGAAGATGAAGTTCGGCGAAAGTCCCGAAGAGCCCGGCGAGGGTTCCGAGGGCTGCGCCGGAGGCCAGCTTCCCCCGAACTGGGACGAGAAGATCATGCACAGCGCCTTCCGCATCGGGGAGAGCCTGATCATGGGCTCCGACGGCATGAGCGAGGAGAGGCAGGACGGCGGACACTGCATGTCCCTCACCGTGGCCGACGCGGCCGAGGCCCGGCGCGTCTTCGACGCCCTCGCCGAAGGCGGCTCCGTCTTCACCCCCCTCGGCGAGACCTTCTGGTCTCCCTGCTTCGGCATGGTCACCGATGCCTTCGGCATCATGTGGATGGTCACCACCCCCGAGATGAAATGAGCGATTCCCCCGAAAGCCTCGACCTCGTCCTCCATCGGGTCATCGACCAGCCGCGGGAGAAGCTCTGGCGCTGCTGGACCGAACCCGAGCTGCTCGTGCAGTGGTTCTGCCCCAAGCCCTGGGGCGTCTCCGGCGCAAAGCTCGACCTTCGCGCCGGGGGCGACTGCCACGTCACCATGCGCAGCCCCGAAGGCGAGGAGTTCCCCAACCACGGCGTCTATCTCGAGGTCGTGCCCCACGAGCGCCTCGTCTTCACGGACGCCTACACCACGGCCTGGGAGCCTAGCGCCAAACCCTTCATGACCGGCGTCGTGCTCTTCGAGGACCTTGGGGACGGGCGCACCGCCTACACCGCCATGGCCAAGCATTGGAACGCCGCCGACCGCGACGAGCACGTGAAGATGGGCTTCCACGAGGGTTGGGGCAAGGCCGCCGACCAGCTCGTGGAACTCGCCGCCATCCTCTAGCAAAACATCCTATGAATCCCATCGTCCCCTGCCTCTGGTTCGACCGCAACGCCGAGGAGGCCGTCGCCTTCTACCTCTCCGTCTTCCCCGGTTCGCGGATCACGGACGTCACCCGCTATCCCAGAACCGACCATCCCGCCCACGAAGGCCGCGAGGGCGAGGTGCTGGTGATCAACTTCGATCTGCGCGGCCAGCCCTTCATGGCCATGAACGGCGGTCCCTACTTCACGTTCAACGAAGCGATCTCCCTCTCCGTCGAATGCGACAGCCAGGAGGAGATCGACCGCTACTGGGAGCTGCTCGGCGAGGGCGGCGACCCCGAGGCGCAGCAATGCGGCTGGGTCAAGGACCGCTTCGGCCTCTCCTGGCAGATCGCGCCGCGCAACGTCTGCCGACTCTACCAGAGCGAGGATCCCGCCTCCAACGAGCGGGCCATGAAGGCCATGATGGAGATGAAGAAGCTCGACATCGCCGTTCTCCGGGCCGCCGCCGCCGTCGTGCCCGACCGGCCGGGGGTGCTCCGCTTCCACCGGACGCTGCCCTTTCCGCCCGAGGCCGTCTTCGCCGCCTTCACCGATCCCGCCCGCCTCGCGCGCTGGTGGGGGCCGAAGGGATTCACCAACGAGTTCCGCACCTGCGACATCGAGCCGGGCGGCGCCTGGAACTTCGACATGGTCGGACCCGACGGGACCCGCTACAACAACGAGAGCCGCTTCATCGCGATCGAGCCTCCGCACCGCATTGTCGTCGAGCATCTCCGGGAGGTGCATTACTTCCTGCTCACCGTTGCCCTCTCGCCGAGGGACTACGGCACCTACCTGGAGTGGGAGATGGACTTCCGCGATCCCGGGGAGGCGGAGAAGGTCCTCGCCTACGTGCCCCGCTGCAACGAGGAGGTCTTCGACCGCCTCGAGGCGGAGGTCTCCGGCTCTGGAAATTCCTGACCAGACCCTCTTCCATCGCCAGCCAGACTCTATCATGATCAAAAAAATCCTTCTCGTCCTTGTTCTCCTCGTCGCCGGAGTCCTCGTCTACGCCGCCTTCCGGCCGGACACCATGCACGTCACCCGGTCCGCCACCCTCGCCGCCCCGCCGTCGGAGGTCTTCGCCGTGGTCAACGACTACCGACGCTGGAACGAATGGTCGCCCTGGGCCAAGCTCGACACGGAGATGAAGACGACCCTGGAGGGGCCGCCCACCGGCGTCGGCGCGGTCTACAAGTGGTCGGGGAACAGTCAGGTCGGAGAGGGCAGCATCTCCATCGTCGAGAGCGTCCCCGCCGAGAGGATCGGGATGAAGCTCTCCTTCGTGCGCCCCTTCCCCGGCGACTCCGACGTGCAGTTCACCTTTGCGCCGGAGGGCGACGGCACGAAGGTCACCTGGGCCATGCAGAGCCCGCAGCCCTATTTCGCGAAGCTGGTCGGGCTGTTCATGGATTGCGAGAAGATGTGCGGCGACCAATTCCTCGAGGGGCTGGCGAATTTGAAGCGGACCGTCGAGACGCCTGCCGGGGCTAAGGAGTGATCCCCTTTTCCCGTATTCCCGCCTTGCTGGACGGATGGAGAGCGTCGCCTACGCTTTCCGCCGCCATGACGCGCCTTCTGCCCGGCCTCGCCCTCCTTGTCCACGCCTTCCACGCCTCCGCGCAGGAGAGCGCTCCGCCGGACTATCGCTTCCACTTCGAGGTGCTCGCGGAGAACCTCCCGCAACCCATGACGATGGAGGAGGCGCCGGACGGGCGCCTCTTCTTCGTCGAGATCGCGGGCAAGGTGAAGGTCTTCGACCCCAAATCGAAGCTCGTCTCCGAAGCCGGCGAACTCACCGTGACGACGGCGCAGGAGAACGGCCTCCTCGGCATGGCCCTCGACCCCGGCTTCGCGAAGAACCAGTGGATCTACCTCCTCCACTCGCCGCCGGACTACGACGGCCAATACATCAGCCGCTTCACCCTGAAGGACGGCAAGCTCGACCTCGCCTCGCGCAAGGATCTCCTGCACTGGCCGGAGCAGCGCGAGCAGTGCTGCCATCATGCCGGAGCCCTGCGCTTCGGCCCCGACGGCTATCTCTACGCCTCCACCGGCGACAACACGAACCCCTTCAAGGATTCCGAGGGCTACGCCCCCATCGACGAGCGCCCCGGCCGCGGCCCTTGGGACGCGCAGAAGTCCTCGGCCAACACCAACGACCTGCGCGGCAAAATCCTGCGCATCCAGCCGACCCCGGAGGGCGGCTACACCATCCCCGAGGGCAACCTCTTCCCGCCCGGCACGCCGAAGACCCGGCCCGAGATCTACGCGATGGGCTTCCGCAATCCCTGGCGCTTCGCCATCGACGAAAAGACCGGCTACGTCTACGTCGGCGACGTCGGGCCCGACGCGGGGCAGGACAAGGAGGAGCGCGGCCCGCGCGGCTTCGACACCGTGAACCAGCTCCGCGGGCCGGGCAACTACGGCTGGCCCTACTCGCGCGGCAACCGCGTCTACATCGACTACGACTTCGCCGCGAACGTGCCGGGTGCGCTCTACGACAAGGCCAGGCCCTCCAACCAGAGCCCCAACAACACCGGCCTCGCCGAGCTGCCCCCGGTGCAGGCGCCTCTGATCTTCTACCCCGGCGGCGAGTCGGAGGAGTTCCCCATCCTCGGCAAGGGAGGGCGTACCGCCTGCGGCGGCCCCGTCTTCCACTACGACCCGGCCTTCGAGAGAACGGGCGGCCTGCCCGAGTACTTTGACGGCCTGCTCCTCTTCTACGACTGGCAGCGCCCCTTCATCCATTGGGCCCGCCTCGACGACGGGGGGAGTTTGCAGGAGATCCTCCCCTTCACCGGCGCGGCGCGGGTGGCGCAGGGCGACGACGACGGCAGCGGGCGCTTCCAGATCAAGCGTCCCGTCGATTTCCTCATCGGGCGCGACGGGGCCCTCTACTTCCTCGACTACGGCGAAACCTGGGGCGCGAACCCCGACTCGCGCCTCGTGCGCATGAGCTACCAGCGCGGCAACCTCGCCCCTGTGACACGGGCCACGGTCACTCCGACGGCGGGACCGCAGCCGCTCGAGTTGGCCCTCTCCTCCGCCGGCTCGAAGGACCACGAAGG
Source organism: Verrucomicrobiales bacterium (assembly GCA_037190325.1). Taxonomy (GTDB): domain Bacteria; phylum Verrucomicrobiota; class Verrucomicrobiia; order Verrucomicrobiales; family DEV007; genus Arctic95D-9. Next base: position 401,629 of record JBBCIU010000002.1, read on the forward strand.
CGACCCCGTGACCTACGAGTGGCGCCTCGGCGACCGCGTCCTTTCCCGGGAGGCCGAAACGAAGGTGACCTTGCAGGAGCCCGGCGACTTCCGGCTCGAACTCCTCGTCCGCGACGACAAGGGCGGTGTCGGCAAGGCCGTCGTCCCCGTCACCGTGGGCAACTCGATCCCCGAGGTGAGGTTCCTCTCCCCGCAGGACGGGGATTTCTTCATTCCCGGCGAGCCGGTGGCCTTCCGTCTCGAAGTCAGCGACGCGGAGGACGGCGGCAGCGCCGGTCGCGAAGCCGAGTTTTCCGTGCGTACCCTCGTCAGCTCGGCCTGGGCCTCCGGCGATGGGAAGCCCAGCGACGTCGATCCCGGCCTCACGCGGATGAAGCAATCGGACTGCTTCAACTGCCACGCCGTCGACCAGAAGCTCGTCGCTCCTCCCCTGATGGACATCGCGAAAAAATACCATGGCCAGTCCGGCGCCCTCGAAACCTCCGTCGAGCGCGTCATCAAAGGCTCGACCGGCGTGTGGGGGCTGCTACCGATGCTGCCCCATCCGAACCACACCGCCGACGAAGTCCACATGATGGTGAAATGGATCTACTCCCTCGCGGAAGGGCAAAACACGCCGACCGTGGCCCGCGGGCTGGAAGGGGAGGTCACCCCGCCGAAGGACGGAAAGCTCGCCACCGGCCTCGTCGAGGCGACCTTCACCGACCTCGGAAAAGCGCCCGCCGGCCCGCTCTCCGGCAAAGCCGTGGTGAAGCTGCGCACCCGCCGGATCGAGGCGGAGCAGGCCGGCGGGATCGAGGGGCCGAGGAAGCAGGGCAAGGTGATCGGCTCCATCGCCCACGGGCATTTCGTGCGCTTCGCCTCCGTGCCCCTCGGCGAGGTGGGCCGGGTGAAGGTCTTCGCCTCCTCCGGCGGCGCGGGCGGGACCATCGAGATCCGCTCGGGCGCGCCCGAAGGCGGGCTCCTCGGCTCGATCGAGGTGCCGGTGACGGGTGGCTGGGACCAGTTCCGGGAGTTCGAGACGACCCTGACAAAGACCGGAAACCGCGCCGACGTCTGTCTCGTCTTCGTCAATCCCGGCAAGGGCGGGCTGATGAACGTGGATTGGGTCGAGTTCGGGAAATGAGGGAGTAGGAAAATCCGAATCTCTAGCCTCGCCTGCGGTTGACTGGGGGCGGGACGTTTCAAGTCCCCCTCCCAGTCAGCGGTCCTTCGGACTTCGAGCTCCGGATTTTCACCCTTTCAACGCCCGCACATGGCTCTCCACGGCCTGGGCGAGCCCGCGCTGGTTGTAGCCGCCTTCGAGAACGGAGACGAGGCGGCCTCCGGCGTAGGTGTCGGCGATCTCCAGAAGGATCCTCGTCAGCTCGGAGAAGTCCCCGTCGGTCAGGGTGAAATGGCCGAGGGGATCGCCGAGACGGCTGTCGAATCCGGCCGAGAGCAGGATCAGTTCGGGCTTGTAGTCGCGCATCCGCTCCGCAAACGTCCCCCGGAAGAGGCCGCCGATCTCTCCCATCCCCGATCCGGCGGGCAGCGGTGCGTTGAGGGTGGTTCCGCGCCCCGCTCCCGCGCCGGTCTCGTCCTTCGCTCCGGTGCCGGGATACCAGGGAGACTGGTGGGTGGAGAAGAAGAAGACGCGCCCATCCTCGTAGAAGATGTCCTGTGTGCCGTTGCCGTGATGGACATCCCAGTCGACGATGGCGATGCGCTCGAGGCCGTGTGCTTGCATGGCGTGCCGGGCGGCGAGGGCGACGTTGTTGAAGAGGCAGAAGCCCATGCCCCGGTCGGTGGTGGCGTGGTGGCCGGGCGGACGCACCGCGCAGAAGGCGTTCCGGAACTTCCCGCCGATGACGCCGTCGACCGCATTCAGGACTCCGCCGACGGCGGCGCGGGCGACGGGCAGGGAGTTCGGCCCGTAGTTCGTGTCGCCGGTGCTGAGCTGGCCGCTTCCTCCGGCGACTTCGGCGAGGACGGTACGCAGGTAGCCGTCGGTGTGGGCGAGGCGGATCTCGTCGTCGGTGGCCTCGCGTCCTTCGATTCTGCCGCATTCCGCGGCGAGCCCGGCAGCTTCGAGCTGGTCGAGGATGGCGGAGACGCGGCCGGGAGCTTCCGGATGGTGGTCGCCGGGATCGTGGTCGGCGAAGCCGCGGTCGAGGAGGAGGGCGGTTCGGGTCATGGGTCACGAGGGGATCAAGGGCGTTTTCGGAAGAGGGCGGAGCCGATCATGCCCGCGCCGCCGACAATGAAGAGGCAGGGGAACCAGAGGGTGTAGAGGGCGGCCTTGGAGTCCTTCCTCAGTACGACCAGCTCGGGCGCGTCGGGATCGAGATAGCAGACCGTCTCCGTGCCGGCGGGGTATTGGTCGAGCCGGCCCTTGAGCTTGCGGGGGTCGCTGGCTTCGGTGGGAAGGCGCCTGTAGCGTTCGCCCAGGTAGTCGTGGCCCTGCCATTGGTAGCGGTAGGCGATCTTCAGGAGGTATTTCGGCAGGCCGCGCTGGTTGCGCTGGGTATCGTCGATGTCGATGGACTCGATGCGGCAGGGGACCTCGACCCAGCCGTCCATCTGGGCGGCGCGCTGCCAGGAATTCCACAGGTAGGTGACGAAGACCCAACCCACGCCGATGAGGAGCAGGCCCATCGCGATTTTCCAAAGGCGTCCGCCGAGATCGCGAGGCGGGGAGGATGAACGGGACTCGTTTTTCACGTCGCGGAATGGTTGAACGTGCGTAGCTTAGCGCATGAGCGAATTATCCCAACAGATTACCGAGGACATGAAAACGGCGATGCGCGAGAAGAACGCCGTCGCGCTGGGGGCGATCCGCATGCTGAAATCGGCGATCAAGAACGCGGCCATCGAAAAGGGCGGAGCCGACGCCGAACTGACCGATCCCGAAGTCGTCGCCGTGGTCCGCCGCGAAGTGAAGAAGCGGCAGGACTCCATCGAGCAGTATCAGTCCGCCGGACGTGCCGAGCTCGCCGAGCAGGAGGAGGCGGAGATCGGAGTGCTCCAGGCCTACCTGCCCGAGCCTTTGAGCGAGAGCGAACTGACGGCGATCATCGACGCCGCCATCGCCGAGGTCGGAGCGACCTCGCGCAAGGAGATGGGCGCAGTGATGAAGTTGGTGCAGGACCGCACCGCCGGACGCGCCGACGGGAAGACGCTCTCGCAGGCGGTGATGGCGAAATTGGGATGATTCCCGGATGAAGGTCTCGGCCATCCTCGTCGCCGCCGGGAGCAGCCGCCGCATGGGTTTCGACAAGCTCGCGGCCGATCTCGCGGGCGAGAGCGTGCTGGTGCGCTCGATGCTTGCCTTCTCCGCCTGTCCCGACGTGGTGGAAATCCGGGTGGTCACTTCGCCGGAGAAGATCGCCGAAACGACGACCGCAGCTCGGCGTCTAGGGGTCGAAAAATTCGTCGAGGCGATCCCCGGCGGAGCGGAACGGCATCTCTCGGTCCACGCCGGGCTGGAACGGGTCGATGCGATCTGCGATCTCGTGGCGGTCCACGACGCGGCTCGCCCCCTCGTCACTCCGACGGCGATCTCGCGCTGCGCCGCCGTCGCGGCGGCGCATGGCGCCGCCTCTCTTGCCCATCGCGTCGCGGACACCTTGAAGCGCGGCAATGCCGATGCCGAAGTCGTCGGCGCGGTCTCGCGCGAGGATCTCTGGGCAATGGAGACGCCGCAGATTTTTTCTACCTCGCTGCTGCGCGAGGCCTATGCGGCGGTCCTGGCGAAGGGCGAGGCGGTGACGGACGAAGTCTCCGCCGTCGCCGGGATCGGACGGGTCGTGAAGCTGGTCGAGAATCTGGAACCGAATCTGAAGATCACCGTGCCCGGCGATCTTGCGGTGGCGGCGGCATTGACGGCGGGCCGTCCGTAGAGAAATTCATGAGAATCTCTCCTGTGGGGGAAGGCCCTCGGAGAAATGGCCTCCGGCTATCCCTCCCGTATCCTCAGGAATTTCTCTACTCAAGCCGATCACGCCAGGTACTCCGCCCACGACTTCGAGGTCTCCCACACCTTCACCGAAACGACGCGGACGGAATCGCGCAGCGGGAAGTCGGAGGCACCCTGGGTCCGGTATTCCGCGAGCGAGTCGCGCAGGTGGCGGAAGATGTCGCGGGCGAGGATCTCGGTGGTGGGATCCTCCGACTCATAGCCGATGACGCGCTCGCCGTAGCGGGCCTTGAAGTCGGCGTAGGCCGGATCCGAGGTGTTCATGCAGAGGGCGTGGTCGTAGCGCTCGAGGTAGTCGGCGAGGACGAGCTTCAGCACCTTGAAGTCGCAGACCATCTCCCGTCCGTCGAGTTCGTCGGCTTCGAGGACGCACTCCACCTTGCGGGAGTGGCCGTGGGGAAAGCGGCACTTGTCGGGATGCTTGCTCAGCATGTGGCCGTTTTCGATCTCGAAGATTCTGCAGACGCGGTAGGGCATGGGGCGAAGGGAAAAGGAACCCCTTCGCACGGGCCGGGTCAAACGCAAGCCGGGATCGGCCCGGCCTCAAGGGAGGAGAGGGGCCTGGCCGGACTTACCGCGCCGACGGCGGTGTCTGATCAGTCTCGACCCGGTTGCGCTCAAGCCGATTCTCACTGCCCGCGTCGCGGAAGTGCTTCTCCACCGTTTCATCGGAGCCCTCGGGCACTGCGAGGACGTTGTCGCGGGCGATGTTCTCCGCCGTGTCGCTCTGGAACTCCAGCGCCAAGCCTTCGATGCCGCGCAGCCGGTTTGCGCGGATCAGATTTCCCACGTTCAGCTTCTCCAGCTTGCAATAGCGCCAGAGGCGGATGCCGATGGAGCAGTTCTCGACCTCGTTGCGCTCGACCACGCAGTCGTTGGCGTCGTTCAGTTCGATGCCCACGGCGGCTTGGCGGACGATGTTGCCGGCCACGCGGCAGCGTTCGACGAAATGGTCGAGGTTGATGCCCTCGTCGAGGGTGTTTTCGATGATACAGTTCTCCACCACGCAGTCGTCCGCCGAGTAGATCGCGATGCCGCGTCCGTGGAAGTTGCGGATACGGCAGTCCCGCAGGGCGATGCGCCGCGGTTTCGGTCCGGAGGGGCCTTTCAGATAGTCGTAGCGTCCTTGGATCCACACGGCGCAGCGGGTGTGGTGGGTCGCCTGGCGCAGGCCGTCGGGCTTCAAGGCGCCGTCCAGGGTCAGGTTTTCGAAGGTCACGTCGTCGCAGTCGCCTCCTAGGGTGAAGAGGTTCAGGTCGTTCTCATCGACCACCCGGGTGCCTGCGGGCGCACCGAAGCGCAGCGGCTCCTCCAAGGTCACCGTGGCTCCGTCCACCGACGCCGCGACGGCCTCGAAGCTCGGTTTGGGTTTGCCGGTGATGGCGACGATCTCCCCCGGGGCGATCACGCGCAGCTTCAGTCCCGCGCGCAGGCCTTCCGGCGAGCGCAGGACCAAGCCGGTGTCGCCGACCGTTGCCGGGACGGCCAGTTCGGTCACGAGCGCCGGGACGAGTTGCAGCACCGCCTCGCCTTCGCCACGGATGCGGAGGTGCTTGACGCCATCGAGGGCAAGGCGCTTGCCGATGCGGTACACACCCGGACCGACGACGATTTCGCCGCCGTCCGCCTTGGCGCGTGCGATGGCGGCGCGCAGGGGCGCGTCGTCCGAACCGTTGAAGTCGCCGCTGCCGTCCTGCGCCACTCGCCAGGTGGAGGCGGGGGCGACGACTGGCAGGAGGAAGATCAGCGAGGAGAGAAGGTAGGCCTTCATCGGGAGGAAGGGCTGGGTGGAACGTCCCGAAATCCAGGGACGGGATAGTTCATCATCCAGTCTCCCAGTGTCTGCAACTGGCGTCGATGGGGGAGGGGCCAAGGTTCCACGTTGCTGGACTGGACGCCCGCTCACGTCGCCGCTTCGGGCTTCAGCGGATTGGCCATCTTCTCGGGACTGAGAAGGTCGTCGAGCCGCTCCTGGCTCAACCAGCCTTTCTCGAGGACGAGCTCGTAGACGCCGCGTCCGGTGGCGAGGGCCTCCTTCGCGATGGAGGCGGAGCGCTCGTAGCCGAGCACGGGATTCAGGGCGGTGACGATGCCGATGGAGTTCTTGACGTAGCTCTCGCAGCGCTCGCGGTTCGCGGTGATGCCCTGGATGCAACGGGTCGTGAGGACGATGGCCGCGTTCTTCAACAGCATGAGGCTGCTGAGGAGGTTGTGGGCCATGATGGGCTCGGCCATGTTCAGCTCGAACTCGCTCGCCTCGGCGGCGAGGGAGACGGTGAGGTCGGACCCGATGATCTGGTAGCAGATCTGGTTCACGACCTCGGGCAGCACGGGGTTGACCTTGCCCGGCATGATGGAGGAGCCCGGCTGGAGCGGCGGCAGGTTGATCTCGGCGAGCCCGCAGCGCGGACCGGAGGAGGCCCAGCGGAGGTCGTTGCAGATTTTCGAAAGCTGGATCGCGGTGACCTTCAGGGCGCTGCTCATCATCGCGAAGTCGGCGGCGTCCTGCGTCGCCTCGACGAGGTCGTCGGCGAGGACGACGGCGCGTCCGCTGATCTCGGCGAGCTTCGCGGTGCAGAGTTCGGCGTAGCCGCGCGGGCTGTTCAGCCCCGTCCCGATCGCGGTCGCGCCCATGTTCACGACGAGGAGATCCTCGGCGACGCGTTCGAGGCGGCGGATGCCGTCGCCGAGCATGGTGGCGTAGGCGCTGAACTCCTGGCCGAGGGTCATGGGCACGGCGTCCTGGTTCTCGGTGCGGCCCATCTTGAGGACGTCGGCGAATTCGTCGGCCTTTTCCCGGAAGGCTTTTTGCAGCACGCCCAGCGCGGAGACGGTCTCGTGGGTCGCGGAGACGACGGCGAGCTTCACGGCGGTGGGATAGACGTCGTTGGTCGATTGCGAGCAGTTGACGTGGTCGTTCGGGTGGCAATGCGAGTATTCGCCCTTCTCGTAGCCGAGGATTTCGAGGGCGAGGTTCGCGATGACCTCGTTCGCGTTCATGTTCGACGAGGTGCCCGCGCCGCCCTGGACCATGTCGACGACGAACTGCTCGTGCCGCTCGCCCGCGAGGATGCGGTCGCAGGCGTGCTCGATCGCGCGGGCGATGGCCGGATCGAGCACGCCCAGCTCCGCGTTCGCCGCGGCGGCGGCCTTCTTCACCTGGGCGAAGGCGTGGACGAGGTGCTGGAAGTGCGAGAGGCGGATGCCGGAGAAGGGGAAGTTCTCCACCGCCCGCATCGTCTGGATGCCGTAGTAGTGGGCGTTCGAGACCTCGCGCAGGCCGAGGGAGTCGTGCTCGGTGCGGTAGCTCGCGACGGGGGCGCGGTGGTGGTCGGCGCGGAGGAGCATCTCGGTGGTCTCGCGGAGGCGCAGGGCGACGCGACGGGCGGCGCGGGCGGTCATGCGGTAGAAGATCTCGGGTTTCTCCTCGCGGAAGGTCTCGATCGCCTCCCGGTCCACGGTCCAGAGCTCCGTCTCCTCGAGGGCGAGTCCGGAGACGCTGTGGGCGAGTTCGTCGATGAAGAGGGTCTCGCCGATCATCGCCCCCTCCGTGAGACAGGCGACGGTGACGCTGCGTCCCGCGAGGCCGCGGAGCAGGCTGATGCGCCCGCGCAGGACGATGCCGAAGAAACGGCGCGGCGCGGACTCGTGGAAAAGGTAGTCTCCCGTGGCAAAGACGCGGTTCCGGCCCAGGGCGACGAAGCGGGCCAGCTCGTCTCCGGAGATGCCCATGTCCTCCGCGACGCGGGCGATTTGTTCGGCGGTGATTTTCATGGTCAGGCGGGCTGCTGCTGCGAGATGCAATGGATCGCGCCGCCTTCGCGGACGATGTCGAGGGCATTGACGGGCACGACTTCGCGTCCGCCGAAGAGCTCACCCAGCAAACCGAGGGCAGCGCGGTCCCGTTTCTCCTGGCCGAAGACCGGGACGAGGACGGCCTCGTTGAGGATGAGGAAATTCACGTAGCTGGCGGGCAGCACGGGGAGGCGCCAGCCGGGAACATGGCAAGCCTCGGGCAGATCGATTCCGACGATTTCGGGCCGTGATCCGTCGGGGAGGCGGAAGTCGCCGAGGCGCTCGCGGTTTTCGGCGAGGACGCGGTGGTTCGGGTTGTCGCCGTCGGACTCGCGCGAGAGGACGATGGTGCGGTCGTCGACGAAACGGGCGATGTCGTCGATGTGCCCGTCGGTGTCGTCGCCCTCGATCCCGGAGGCGAGCCAGAAGATCTCGTCCATGCCGAGGAAGGACTTGATCCGTTCCTCGATCTCCTCGCGGGAGAGGTGGGGATTGCGGTTGGGGTTCAGGAGGACGGCTTCGGTCGTGAGGATCTGCCCGAGGCTGTTCTGCTCGATGGAGCCGCCTTCGAGGATCATGCCGCCCTCGAAGCGGGGCAGGCCGAGGGTTTCGGCGATGCGGGCGGGGATCTGGTCGTCCAGCGCGTAGGGGCCGAACTTGTCGCCCCAGCCGTTGAAGCCCCAGTCCGTCGCGGCGAGGGCGCCGGTTTCGCGGTGCTTCACGAAGAGCGGGCCGTGGTCGCGGCACCAGACGTCGTCGTTGGGATGGTCGTAGAGCTCGACATGGTCGGCGACGGCACGGGCGCCGAGGACCTGGCGGCGGATCGCCTCGTGACGGGAGGCGGGCGCGTTGATGCGGACGGGTTCGTAGCGGCTGATGGCGGCGGCGATCTCCGCGAAGACGGCTTCGACCTTGGCGAGGGTCTCGGGCCAGCAATCGGGATGGCCGGAGGGCCAGGAAAGCCAGATGGCGGCCTGAGGCTCCCATTCGGCGGGCATTCGGTAACCGAGTGATTTGGGGGATGTCATGATTGGGATGTCCTGTTCGGCGCTCTTTGGATTGGCTCCCTATGATCACAGGCCAAAGGCAAGGAGCAAGAGGCAATCGTCGCCACGACGGGAACGGAGATGCGTCGAGAGGAACCGGGAATCCATGAACAAGGAGGTTCCCAAGGAAACGGGTCTGCAAAGCAGGTCTCGTGAATGCCGTGCGTCTTTGGAACCGATCATTTCGCTTGCAAAGCCGAAACCGGCCCGGTAGTTAAGCAATCTTGACCATTCTGGTACCGATGAAGATCCGTCGATTGCTTCTCGTCCTCGCCGCTTTCGTTCCGCTTTTCGCCTTCACCGGCTGCGTCACCTCCTCTGGAGACAGCCGCGCCTCCGGCGGCGCTTCCATTGGCGACACCGCCCGCTACCTCGCCGGCCTGCCGGGGAACAACCGCGGCGACCTCGCCCTGCCGCGCAGCTCGCCCGAGTGGAAATCGCACGCCGCCCGCATGGACGCGCTCTGGACGCGGCAGTCGGGCCGGCAGAGCCACATCCGCGGCTTCCGCAAGGAGATCGGCGGGCTGGGCTCGCCCGGCGTCCTCTTCTATCCCTTCGGCGGTCCCGACTACCTCCACGCCAGTTCCCTCTTCCCCGGCGCCAACACCTACATCCTCGTCGGCCTCGAAGGCGTCGAGCCCATGCCCGAGCTCTCCTCCCTCTCCGCCCCCGAACTCGCCAGAGGACTCGGCGGAGTCGCCAACGCCCTCCGCACCGTCACCGACGCCAGCTATTTCGTCACCACCGAGATGCGGGCCGATCTCTCCAGCACCGCCCTCCGCGGCACGCTCCCTCTCCTCCTCGCCCAGATCGCGCGGGACGGAAAGGCCGTCTCCTCCGTCGAGGCGGTCGGCCTCGATTCCGCCGGGCACCTCGTCTCCCGCAGCGCCGGAGCCTCCTGCCCCGGCTGGCACATCCGGGCCGGAGGCAGGAGCATCTTCTACTTCCAGGAGGACCTCTCCAACGGAGGCCTCGGCGACCGGCGTCTCCTGAAGTTCGTCTCCTCGAAGGGTGCGCCCGTCACCTTCGTGAAGAGCGCCAGCTACCTCATGCACCGGAGCCACTTCTCCGCGATCCGCGACTACATCGTGAACTCCTCGCGCGGGCTCGTGCAGTGCCCTTCGGGCGTGCCCTACCGCTATCTGAGGGACGCGGGCTGGAACCTGAAGCTGCACGGCAACTACCAGGGCGCGAAATCCCCCTTCACCGAGTATGCCCAGCCCGACCTCGCCGCGGCCTACGCGAACGGAACGCATCCCGTGAAGCCGATGACCTTCGGATTCGGCTACCTCTACGATCCGAGGAGCACCTGCATGATTGTCGGCCACCGCTGATCCGGCTACCTTGCGGGGATGAAGCTCGCGAGAATGCCGGACGGGAGCCCGGAGATCTTCTTCACGCTCCAGGGGGAGGGCCGTTCCGTCGGCCGTCCCTCCGTCTTCGTCCGCGCCTCGCTCTGCAATCTCCACTGCCACTGGTGCGACACCGACTACACCTGGAACTGGGAGGGCACCCCCTACCGGCACGAGCGCGACGCCGATCCCTCCTATCGGAAGCACCGGCGCGAGGAGCAGATCCTCGACCTCGGCATTCCCGCCATCGTGGCCGCCGTCTCCGCCTTTCCCTGCCGGAACTACGTCTTCACCGGCGGCGAGCCGCTCGTGCAGGAAAAGGCTTGGGTGGACCTGATGGCGGCGCTGGATGCGGCGGAGGGTCGGCGTCCCTTCTTCGAGATCGAGACGAACGGCACCCTCTTTCCCGGCCCCGGGTTCCTCGCCCGCATCGACCGCTTCAACGTCTCTCCCAAGCTGGCGAACTCCCGCGTCCCCGAGTCGATGCGCCGCAAGCCCGAGGTCCTCTCCGCCCTCGCCGCGACGGGCAAGGCGGATTTCAAGTTCGTGATCGGTTCGCAGGAGGACCTCGACGAGGCCCTCGTCCTCGTCGCCGATGCGGCGATCGATCCCGAGCAGGTCTTTCTCATGCCCGAGGCGCTTACGCTCGCGGAACTGGAGGCAAACCAGAGCGCCGTCGCCGCCATGGCCCAGGCGCATGGATTCCGCTATTCCGACCGCCTCCACCTGCGCCTCTACGGCGCGAAGCGTGGGGTGTAGGGGAGGCTGGTTCCGTCCGGAAATCCTTGGCTTCGCCGCCCAAGTTGGGCTTCGGGCGCTTCCGGTCCTATTTTACTGTTGAATATGACGAAAACAGGGGGATTTTTCGGTAAATTTGTTTATGATCAACGTGTTCGCCTCAAAATATGAGCACAGTAGCAGCAACACTCATTGCCGGACTCGGAGGCGCCTTTATTGGGGGGGTAATCGGTGCGGTTCTTTCATTCTTCTTCAACTATCGTTGGAGTATCTTCAACGAAGATCGAAAGGTTCATTTCGAGTATCTTAGCCTTCTCCGTAGAACTCAGGCGGAGTGCGATTCCCTCAAAGGAACGATCAAAATCATCAAGGACGAATCGTTGGATAAGTCACACATTCCAGTTAAGCGGCTTCCATTGGCAGTGGTTACTACTGCTCGACTCGCTCCTGCCAACACCGAGCGTTCCCTTGATTTGCACCGCTTGCTTTCTCCAGTCGAGGTCGATCTGAACCTTTTTAATCAACTCCTAGAATTGTATCGCGCAAACAATCCGAATGGGCAGCTTCAGGAACAGCAACAAAAACAACTAAATGCGACAGTATGCGGAGTCCTTAAGTCGCTCAACGCATTAAGAAAAGAATGTGAAGGGCAGATTGAGTGCCTCCAAGGGAACGAACCGAAGCTTTCATGCTACCTTCCTCCCTGTGGCTGCCTCTAGTGACAACGTTCGGGTGAGCGAAACTTCGATCTCCACACCTGCTCCGCAGGGAAGTTGAAATTTTCATGATAATTTAACCTTCAATCCAGAAATCAGAGCCCACTCCAAATCAAATGTGGGATGACTCGGATGTTAGCGTAGAAAATGGACGGAAGATGCTTCCTGTGTGGAGTTGAGGAGGGTCTCACTCGTGAACACGTTCCTCCAAAAGGATTGTTTCCCTCGCCGCGCCCAAGCGATCTGATTACTGTTCCTGCATGTGAACCTTGCAACAATCAATTTTCGAAGGACGACGAATACTTCAGGTTGGCGATGGCTGCGTTTATTGATCGATCACCTGCAGGAGATCGGATTTGGAATGAGAAAGTCGAACGATCTACAGTGCCTTCTAAACGCATCGCTCCCGAGATTGAGGATATTCTCAAGTATTCTCAGGTCATTAGGTCGTCCGAAAGTTCAGGCGAAGAGAGTGTGGCTATGATGGCGCTCGATCCCGATATTCTTCACCGTGTAGTTGAGAAAATCGTGAGAGGACTCCTATATCGCTATCGACCAAATCTGGATAATTCAGAGCTCGATTTCGACGTCACATTGATTGAACAGTTTCGACTACACGAGACTATTCCAGTTTTGGAAAAGATGGCACGGGTGGATGTTGGTGATTCAGTTTTCAGATTCTGGAGAGCTTTTGCATCTCATGATGAACGCCACGGCATCTGGATTTTGCTCTTCTACGATGCTTGCATGTGGTCGGTGACGCATACTCCAACCGCTCGGCGCTAACAAGGCGGAGATCGCAAGCCTGATTACGCCCCGAGGCGGTTGACTTTATTGATCCGAACTGCTGTTTTCGTATCGAGGTGAAGCTCCTAGATCTGGCTGCGGTTCCTCGAATTGTTGAGGAAGTCGCGCGATGTAGCGGCGGATCGGACGTCCTTGCGACGCTCGACCGCGGCCAAAGGCCTCGGCTACAGGATTCTGCCTTCGATGATCTCACCTATCCGATCTGCCAGAACGAACCCATCCCCCGGCGCAAGCCGCCCATCCCCCTATCAACTATCAACTCCTGACTCTCAACTCCTCCCCGACGCCTTGCGCAGCTTGTCGAGAATGGCCCGGCCGATGCCCCGGTTGGGAACGGGTTCCGCGACGATCTCGTCGTGGCCGTGCTTGTCGAGCTGGCCCAGGAGGTGGAAGAGCCGGATGCCCGCCTCGGCGACGCGGCCCGAGCCGGGGCTGAGCACGGCGACCTCGGCCCAGTCGTGCAGGGCGAGGTAGCCGTCCTTCTCCTGTCCTCGGTAGCTGAGCAGGGCGTAGCGCTTGCCGGGCTCGGGGGAGAAGTCGCGCGGATGCTCCAGCAGGCGCAGCGGGGTGCGCGGGGCGTAGTGGGTGGCGAGCATGCCGGGGGCCTCGGGCGCGGATTCCTCGACGGCGGCGTTGCGCGGCGCGAAGACGACTTTCCCGAATTTCTTCAGGTCGTCCTCGGTGATCGGTCCGGGGCGCAGCACCTCGATCACCGGCTTCGGCCCGGCCGGGAGGACGCGGACGATGGTCGACTCGAGCCCGCGGGCGCAGGCTCCGCCATCGACGACGAGGGGGATGCGCCCGTCGAGCTGGTCGTGGACGAGGGCCGCCGAGGTGGGGCTGAGCTTTCCGAAGCGGTTCGCGCTCGGGGCCGCGACCGGGCCGCCGAACTGCTTCAGGATGCGGTGGAAGATGGGATGCTCGCATTGCCGCACCGCCACCGTCGGCAGTCCGGCGGTGACGAGGTCGGGGACGACGGGCTTCTTCGGCAGCAGGATCGTGAGCGGGCCCGGCCAGAAGGTCTCGACGAGCTGCGTCACGGTCTTCGCGATGTCCGCGGGGACTTCGGCGACGTCGCGGACCATCGTCTTGTTGGGCAGGTGGACGATGAGGGGATCGAAATGGGGACGCTCCTTCGCTTCGAAGATCTTCGCCACGGCGGCCGGATTGAAGGCGTCGGCGGCGAGCCCGTAGACGGTTTCCGTGGGCAGGGCCACCGTCTCTCCGCTCCGCAGCAGGGCCACGGCGCGGGAGATGGTCTCGCGCGTGCTTTGCTCGGTGTCGGTGAGGGCGATCTCGGTCTGCATGGAAGGGAGTGGGGGATTCCGGTTGGCGGCGGCGCGTTTCCCGCTATGCTGCGAGCAGTGCATACGACAGGAAAACGCGCCCGCAATCTCATTTTGATCGGGTTCATGGGGACGGGAAAGACTTCCGTGGGGATGCGCGTGGCGCGCAGCCTCGGGTTCCGCTTCGTCGACACGGACAAGCTGATCGTGAAGAGCACCGGCAAGCCGATCCCGAAGCTCTTCGCGGAGTCGGGCGAGGACCATTTCCGCGAACTGGAGACGGAGACCCTGCGGCAATGCGCGGAAGGGGAGGAGCAGGTGATCTCCACCGGCGGAGGCGTCGTCGTCCGCGAGGAGAACCGGCCCATCCTCCGCGAAGCGGGCTACGTGGTCTGGCTGAGGGCCTCGCCCGAGACCATCTACGAGCGGGTGAAGCGCAACCGCAACCGCCCCCTGCTCCAGACGGCCGATCCCCTGGGCACGATCCGCGAGCTGCTCGCCGTCCGGGAGGCGCTCTACGAATCCTGCGCAGATCTCGTCATCAAGACCGACCAGCTCTCCATGGACGAGACCTGCTTCGGCGTCACCGAATCGGCGAGGCTTGCGCTGGGGGAGGGGTAGGTAGCGCGGGTATCCGCCGACGGACGCGCCAGAGCTGTCGCCGGGTCCATTGGGCGCGGATCGGATGTCCAAACGACGCTCGGCCGAGGTCGATGCCCTCGGCTACAGGTCCCGCCTTCGATGGTCCTGACCATCCGCTTTTCTGGAGCGAACCGTTGGGTTTCGGCGCCAGCCGCTCCTTTTCAGCCTCTCAACGCTCAACTATCCACTCTCAACTGGAACCTCGGGATGCATGGACAGCAAGCCCATGCTACAGGTGATGGAATCCCATGCATCCCCTCCTCGCCGCCTGGCCCGATTTCCTCTCCGGTGACGCCCTCTACGCCACCTTCATCTGGACCGTGGTCGTGGTCATGCTGGTGGTCGGCTTCCTCGGCACCTTTCTTCCCGTGCTGCCGGGCACGACGCTGATCTTCGCGGGGGCGCTGCTCTTCTACTTCACGATGGGCATGGAGGCCTCGGGCCTCGCCTGGCAGGGGCTCGTCTTCATCGGCGTGCTCTTCGCTCTCTCCATCGCCCTCGACTGGCTCAGCGGTGCGCTCGGGGCGAAGTGGTTCGGCTCCAGCAAATGGGGCATCGTCGGGGCGATCCTCGGCGGCATCGTGGGACTGTTCTTCGGGCTGCCGGGGCTGATCGTCGGGCCGATCGCGGGCGTGTTCGTCTTCGAGGTCTTCGTCGCGAAGAAGGAGGTCAAGGAAGCCGGGCAGTCCACCGTGGGCACCGTCGTCGGCGGGCTCGCGGGCATCGCCGGCCGTGTCGCCCTCGCCCTCGGCATGATCGCCTGGTTCGTCGTGGATGTGTTCGTGGTGAACTGACCCGCTGCCCCTCTCTCATCGGCGGGTCCGCCGGACCGTCACTCTGAGGGTCCTGTCGCCGGTCCCCTCCCCGAGTGCGTCGAAGGTCAGCATTCCGCGGATGCGGTCGCCGCGGTCCCGAAGCTTCGCTTTGATCAGTCGGAGGCGGGTCGCCTGGCTTTGGCCCGCAGCGACGACTCCGCTCGCGGGAGCCGCCTTGAGCCACCTGGGTTTCTTCGCCACGCGCCACGTGAGGGACGTCCCTCCGGAGTTCCCCACACGGCAGATCTTCGCGCGGGGCATGCGTCCATTCGCCTTGATGGCGAAGACGGGGGAGGCCGGCGCCGTGAGGGTCATCGAGGGAGGAGCCTTGGGCGCGGTGGGAACGATGGGCGGAGACGTCGGCAGGTTCCCGTTCGGATCGGGATCGGCCGGCACCATGCCGGCATCGGTCTGGATGCGTCGGAGGTAGACTCCGTCCGAGTCGCCGTCCTGTCCCTTGGAGGTCCAGATGATCGCCGAGAATCCGTTCAGCGCCGCCATCTTGGGTTGATACTGGTGGTTCAGCGTGGTGAGATTGATCCGAAACGGAAGCCCCTGGGCGGTCCCGTCCGCGTCGTAGCCTCTCGCATACACTCCCGCCCCGCTGCCGTCCTCGCCTGTCGCGATGTCCGCGTCGCCAGCCTGGCGATGATTGTTTTCGGAAGTCCAGGCGATCGCGAATCCGTTGTTCCACCCCACGACACTCGATTCCCACTGGGTTCCCAAGGTGGTCGTGTTGGCCTGGGCCTCCGACCCGGCGAGGGTGATGACGTCGGTGGTCGAATCGAAATGGAATCTCTGGAAACGGATTTCGCCGCGTTCGTTCTCGGGATCTCCAAAGACAGGGTCGTGGGTCCACGCCACCACGAATCCGTCGTCGCCAAGCGGCGCCACCGACGGCTGGTATTGGTCTCCAACGTGGTCCGTGTTCACGAGAATGGCATCGCCCAACGCCCCCAGTGATCCGATCCGGCGCGCCCGGACGTTCCAGCGAGTCGCCTCGCCGTCGCTCTCCTCGGTGTCCCAGACCGCGACCATGCTGCCGTCGCCCAGTCTCGCGAGGTCCGGCCGGAACTGGTTCGCGAGGAGCGCGGTCGCCAGGTGCTGCTCGGTGTCGACCGGAGTCAGGTTGGAATGGAAGATCCGGTACTTGACGTCCCATCTCGTGGGATGTCCCGAATCGTGCTGCCACACGAAGAGAATCTTCCCAGCGTCGAAGACTTCGACCGAGGGACGGTTCTGCGCTCCGACTGTGACGTCGTTCACCCGGAAGGTCGCCGCGATCGGCTCGGCATCCCCATCGAAGGCACGCGCAAAGACATCGAAGACCGAAGTCGTATCGATGTATCCCTGCCAGGTCACGATGAACCCGCCCGCCGGCAGGGCGGCGACATCGGGGGTAAAGTTGTTGGTGCTGGCGAAGGGGGCTTCGTCGATCTCGAACTCGTCTCCCGCCGGGGTGGTGTCCGCGTGGAACAGGCGTCCCTTGATGGAGCTGTTGTCGTCCCATACGGCCAGGATGCGTCCGTCGGTCAGGCGTGCCACGCGGGGCGTCCATTGAGACTGGGCGGTGCTCTGGCTCGCGTGGACCTCGGCGCCCGTACCGAAGAAGTCGATCGCCTCCAGCATTTCCGCCTGGAGCAGGGCCAGAGAGGAGAGGGCGATCAGGGATGGCCACGGGCGTCGGATTGTCTCAGTCGATTTCATGGGATGCGGATTTCTTTTTTGCTTGCGGCCCCTCGCGAAAACGGCGGTCGGCGGCCTCACTGGCCGACGGGCCTCGCCATCCGGATCTTCGAGCGGTTGCCGCTGGTGTCGATGGCGCGGAATTGGTGGAGGTTCCTCCCGCTCTTGAGCCGCTTCGTCGTGAAGGCGAAGTTTCCGTTGGGCCGCAACTTGGCCGGGCGCCAGCCTTTCTGGAGGCGGGATTTCACCTCCACCTTGGCCACGGCGACATTGTCCGTGGCGCGTCCCCTGATGATGTGGCGCGGGCGTGGCGTCTTGAGACGCTTCGCATTCTGGAATTGGAGGGCAGGCCGAACGGTGTCGGGATCCGGGGTGGACACTGGTCCCGTGGCCATGAAGGAGTCGATCGAGAACCCATCCCCGGTGTCGAGGTAGACAAAGAGGCTCACCTGCTTCGCCGCCGCGAAATCGGCGCCATCGCCAATGTGCTCGAAGTCGGTGAAGGGAAATTCCAGAACTCCGGCGTTCGTCACACCGTTGACCCGAAGGGCCGCGTAGTGGCCGCCACTGCCTTCATAAACCCAAACTGCGACATCGATGCTTCCGGTGACGGAGGGCAGGTCGACGGCGAAGCGGTCGTTCGATCCCCCACCGGTGAAATCGACGCTTGGCAGACCATAGGAGAGGGTGGAATCGTCATCGTTGCCGTCGTAGATAAGCTGGGCGTTGTTCGGCCCCGATGTCTCGGTGACGCCGGACAGGGTGAGGATTCCGCCAGCGATCTCGACCGTCGCCGCATCGAGAAGGCCGAGGATGATGTCCACCTCGCCACCCAGCATGGTGCCGTCGTGGTAGATGGCGTAAGAGGTGCTCGGCGTCAGATTCTCCGAGAAATCGTCGATGACAACCGGGGCGGCGCGGAGGGGGACCGCCGCGGAGGCGAGGAGGGCGAGGGCGGAAATGGCGAGGAGGTGGCGGACGCTGGCATTCATCTACCCCCCTCTATCCAGCCGGGCGGCAGTTCTTTCAGGGTTTCCCAGTTTTTTTTCCAAACATCGGATCCCCGTCACCGAATGAAGAGCCCGAGGGTGTTCCGGGCGGCGGCGGGGGCCTCGCTGGAAAGGGCCTCCCTCCATTCGGCCATGCCGACGGGACTTTCACCCAAGGCGGCGCGGTCGATGGGGAACTCCACCGCCCGGCCCGTGGCGAGGAGGTCCTCACGTAGGCCCGGTGCGGCCATGCCTTGGGACGACGCGGTCGCGGCGGCGGGGACCCCGGCGCGGAAGACATTTCCCCGGCCCGTCCATTCGAGGCGATCTAGGATGGCGGCGAGGGATGGGGCCTGGGTGCGGAAGGCGGAATCCCGCACATCCATCAGACTGTCGCGCAGGTCGAAGCTCGCACGCATTCTCCCGCTTCCCTCGACCAGTTCCGCGAAGTCGTCGAGGAGCCCCACGCATCGCTCCATGCGCAGGGAGAGGCCGCGGTCGCCGGGCACCCAGGAGAAGAGACGGAGCCCCTGGGAATTGTCGAAGACGCAGTCCGCCACGCGGATTTCGGCCTCCGGCACGCCCCGGTGCTCCACGAAGGCCAGCCACAGGCCGCTCCCTCCCTGGAAGAGGCAACGCCGGACCACGGCACGTTTCGTGCCGGTGATTCCCAGCGCGGGGGACAGGTTGCGTCGTCCGTCCACCTCGGCCCTCTGCGAGAAGACGCAGTCCTCGACCACGACCTCGTGCTCGTCGGAGAGGAATCCGACGATGGGGAGGCTGGTGACGCCGGTCTCGCCCCGCTCGAAGCGGATGCCGGAGATCCGGGTCGGGCCCGCGAGGAAGAGGGCGTGGTCGTCGCGGTGGGTGGCCACGACCACGGGCGACGCTCCCGGCGCGGCCAGCAGGTGGATCTCCTGATCGTTCGCGCTGTAGAGGGTCTCCGGACATTCCAGGCGTCCGCGGAGCAGGAAAGTGGCGCTGCCGGAGGTGGCGGCGAAGGCTTCCCGAAGGGTGGCGAAGATCTCGCCGGTCGCCGCCAGCTCGACGGTGCCGGTTTCGTCCGAACGGTTCACGGACACAGCGAGCGCGGCTAGGTCCGGGCGGGAGCGACCGGCATCGGGGAGGAGATCCCGGACCGGCGTCCACGGGATCAGGGCGGCGGTTCCGGCAAGCGCGGCGGCGGACAGGACTGTCCACCCGGCCCGGCGACGGCGACGGGAAATCGCGCGACGGTCGCCCGTCCGTTCCTCCGCGAGGCAGGCGATCACCTCGGCGGCGCTGCCGGGGCGGCGGTCGCGCTCCTTTTCCAGGAGGGCTCCCACCAGCTCCCGCAGCCAACGGGGATAGGCGGCCTCCGGCCGCTTCATGGGGGCAGGGACGTCCTCCTGGACGCCCCGGAGCACGGCGGCGGTGGTCGCCCCGGCGAAGGGATGCCGTCCCGTGGCGGCACAGTGGAGCACGGCACCGAGGGAGAAAAGGTCGCTGCGACCGTCCACTTCCTCGCCCCGGGCCTGTTCCGGCGACATGAAATGGGGAGTGCCGGCGATGGCGCCGGGGTAGGTCAGGGACGGATCTCCGGAGCACTGGGCGATCCCGAAGTCGCAGACCCAGAGGCGGTCGCTGTCGCCGTCGAAGATCACGTTGGCGGGCTTGATGTCGCGGTGGACGATTCCCTCGGCGTGGGCCGCCTCCAGGGCCGAGGCCATCTGCCGGGCAATGGATTTCAGGGCATCGGCGGAAAAGACCACGCCCCGATCGATGCGTTCCTGGAGGGTCTCGCCCTCGACGTAGCGCATCGCGAACCAGGGAACGGCTCCTTCGTGGACGCCGTAGACGGGAAGAACCTTTTCGTGCTCCAGCCGGGCGGCGGCTCTGGCCTCGCGGAGGAAGCGCTCGCGGGCGGTGGCGTTCGCCGCCATTTCCGGAGAGAGGGCTTTCAGGGCGGCGTGGCGGTCCAGCACGGGATCGTAGCCTTTGAACACCGTGGCCATCCCGCCGGAGGCGATCACCGCGCTGACTTCGTAGTCCCCGAGGATGCCGAGAAGCCCCTTGCGGTCCGCCGGGGCGAGGATCTCCTTCCAGGCGCCCTCGCGCGGAGATCCGGGACCATGCGCCAGCCCGCTCTTCACCCGGGCGATCATGGCCGCATCGGCCGGGTCGAGCTCGCTGGAGAGTCCCCGGAAAAGGGACAGTCCGAAGGCCTGGATCTCGTCATCCACCTCGTCGTCGATCTCCCCGGGATGCTCCTCGAAATAGCACTCGATCTCCGCCGCGCGCTTGGGAGGCAGGACGCCGGCGAGCCAGTCGTCGATGGTTTTCCGGTCTGGTGCGGGGATCGGCATCGGGGCGTGCTGCGAAGGGGGAGGAGTCGGGTCCCCTCCGGAAGCCTTCTAGCCGGCGGACCGGGGCTTCTTTCCACAATCCTGATTTTTCTCCAGTTCCGCTTCCCACTGGTCCTCGTCCACGGACCGGGCCTTCTCCCGGAGGCGCGAGATGACGCGGGACTTGGCGATGGACACGGCGTTGCGGGTCATGCCGATCTCCTCGGCGGCTTCGCCGATGGACTTGTCCTGCACGGCGGTCAGTTCGAAGACCCGCCAGATCCGCTCGGAGAATTCGGGCTTCACTTTCTCCATAGCCCAGGCGAGGAGGCGCCGCCGGTAGTCGCGGTCCCATTCAACCTCTTCCCCGCCCGCGGGATCCCGGTCGAGGCCGTGGACCAGCTGGGTTTCGGTCGCGGGGACCGGCCGCCTCGCCTGCTGGCGGAAGTGCCTGTAGACGGCCCGCCGCACCGCGGTGAAGAGCCAGGCCTTGAACTTCCCCTTCTCCGGATCGTAGCGGAAGTCGCCCATGGCCAGGGAGACCGAGCGCATGACTTCCTGGACGACGTCGGCCCGGTCTTCCGGGGCGAGTCCGCGTTTCCGGCAGAATCCGCAGAGCAGCGGGGTGTAGATCTCGGCGAACTCCTCCCAGGCGCGCTGATCCTCCCGATCCCGGAGCCGGAGGATCAGCGTCTCTCGTGTGGGGAGCGTGTCGGTTGGCAGCGTCATCCAGGCGGGAGATGGACGTTCCAGTCTAGGGGTGGAGGCATCGAACCGCAAATCGTTGTGGTTTCGGAGCAAAAATCCCGAAGGTAGCCCCGAGCGGCCCGCTCGGGGAGGGAGCGTCGTTGGGACGTCCGATCGGCCGTGCGGGCCGCACGGCCTACCCTTGCCTCGCGGCAAGACGGTTCACCGCAATCCTCCCCGTCTTCGCGGGACTCCGTGGATTTTCCTCGCGGCTTGGCCGATTTGTCGCTTGCCAAAGTCCCCGGATTCCTGCCCGCTTGCCTCTGCCATGTCGTCCTCTCCCATCGTCCCCGCCCGCCTCGATCTCGAAGTCGCCATCCTCGGTGGAGGGTTCGCCGGGGTCGCCTGCGGGCAGCGCCTCGCGAAGGAGATGAAGCGGGCCGGGCTGGCCCCCGCGCAGGCCGTGATCGTCTCGGATCAGAACTACCTCGTCTTCCAGCCCATGCTCGCCGAGGTCGCGGGGGCCTCGATCGCTCCGCGCCATGTCGTCAATCCGATCCGGCGGATCTGCCGCGGTCTCCGTGTCCTGCGCGGCCGGGTCAAGGGCATCGATCTGGAGAGGAAGGAAGTCCACGTCGACACCGGCTCCTTTTCCGCCGGGGTCGTCATCGGATTCCGCCATCTCGTCCTCGCCCTCGGCGCGGAGATCGACCTCAGCCGCGTCCCCGGGATGCCCGAGCACGCCTTCGTCATGCAGAACGTCGGCGATGCGATGATCCTGCGCGCGACGCTGATCTCCCGCCTCGAGGAGGCGAATGCAGAGCACCGGCCCGAGGTGCGCCGCCGTCTCCTCACCTTCGTCGTCGTGGGCGGCGGATACTCCGGCGTGGAGACGGCGGGGGAGATGCTCGACCTGCTCCGCGAGGCGGCCCGCGACTACCACGACATCCCCCGCGAGGAGATCCGCGTCGTCCTCGTCCACAGCCGCGAGCGCATTCTCCAGGCCCTCGGCGACGAGCTCGGCGACTACGCGGCGAAGAAGCTGCGGCAGAGGGGGCTCGAGATCCGCCTGGAGGAACGGGTCCGCGCCGTCACCGCGACGCGCGTCTATCTTTCCTCGGACGAATTCATCGAGACCGCCACAGTGGTCTCGACCGTGGGCAACGCGCCGAATGCCGCGATCCGCGCCCTCTGCGACGCGAGCGGATTGCCGCACGAAGGATACCGGCTCCGCACCGACGAGTTCCTGAGGGTGGAGGGCCGCGATTCGCTCTGGGCGGCGGGGGACTGCGCCCTCGTTCCCCTCGTGGGCAAGAGCGGCGAGCACTGCCCGCAGACGGCCCAGTTCGCGACGCGCCAGGGCGCCGCCCTCGCCCGGAATCTCGGGTCGACCCTGTCGGGCCGGCCACTGGACCCTTTTCAGTTCAAGGGGCTCGGCGAGCTCGCCTCGATCGGCCACCGCACCGCCGTCGCCAGCCTCTTCGGCATGCAGTTCTCCGGCTTCGTCGCGTGGTTCCTCTGGCGCACGATCTATCTCTCGAAGCTGCCCGGCCTCGACCGGAAGCTGCGCATCGTGATCGACTGGACGCTCGATCTCTTCTTTCCCCGCGACATCACCCTGCTGAACCCGCGCTTCACGAAGCTGTGCCGCGAGGTCCACCTCGAGCCGGGGGATGCGCTCTTCCACCGCGGCGAGCCGGCCTTCTCGCTCTATGTCGTGAAGAGCGGCTCGGTCGAGCTGCGCGACGGGCAGGGCGCGACCGTGCGCACCATCGACGAGGGGGAGTACTTCGGAGAGCGGGCCTTGATCCACGGCGGGGGCTACCTCTACGACGCCTACGCCCAGGGATCGACCGAGCTGGTATCGCTGAGCGGCGAGGTCGTGCTGCCCTTCTTCCGCAACAGCAGCCGCCTCCGCCGCGTCCTCGGGCGGACCACGACGCTGGGCTCGGCCGAGGCGGAGATCGAGTCGGTGAAGGGCAAGCTCGATCCCGCGATGCTGCGTCGTCCCGTGCGCGAGGTCATGCGGACCGACATCGCGACCCTGCCTGCGGAGGCGACCGTGGGCGATGCCCTCGCCCTGTTCCGCGGGCGGCGCTTCAGCATCTACCCCCTGATCGGGTCGGACGGACGCCTCGACGGCGCGCTCGCCCGGGAGGACCTCTTCGACTATCTGAAGCGGGCCGAGGTCGGCGAGACGACGCCCATCGCGGGAGTCGAGCGGCTCCATCTTCCCGTCTGTCCGGCCGACTGCGAAGTCGAGAAGGCGATCCAGGGCATGGTGCGCTCGGGCCGGCAGAAGTGTCTCGTCGTCGATGAGGATGGGAGGCTCGTCGGCATTCTCAGCGTGATGGATCTGATCGGGGCGGGGAGGTAGGGTCAAGGTTCAAGGGTTCGACGTTTCAGGCTTCGGACTTCGGATTTTTTTTTGGCAAAGCGAAAGACCGCCGGGCGTCGAACCGTAGATCGACGCCATGAAATTCATAGCCCTCCTCCTCTTCTGCCTCTGGGTGCTCTGCGAAGCCATCGGGGCGCAGGATGCGCGGAACGAATCGCCCTTCGCCGCCCGTCTCGTCGAGGCGGCGAACTTCCGGGCGACGCAGACGGTGCGCTACGATCCGGCCTACGTCGTCCTCGACTATCCCGGCGGCGACGTGCCCGCCGACACCGGAGTCTGCACCGACGAGGTGATCCGCGCCTACCGGAGCCTCGGCATCGATCTCCAGAAGCTCGTCCACGAGGACATGAAGGCCGCCTTCTCCGCCTACCCGCAACTATGGGGTCTGAAGCGGCCCGACCGGAACATCGACCACCGGCGCGTCCCCAATCTCGAGACCTTCTTCCGCCGGCAGGGCGCGGAAGTGACCGGCGCGGAGAAAGGCCGCTACCTCCCCGGCGACCTCGTCACCTGGGATCTCAACGGCAAGGGCCTCTGGCACATCGGCATGGTCGTGGCCAATGACACCTTCGTCCACAACATCGGCGCGGGCCCCGAACTGACCAAGGGAATCGGCCAATGGAAGGTGATCGGGCATTTCCGGTATCATCCGAAAGGTTGAAGCCTTTCGGAAATCCGAAGCTCGAAATCCGAAGCCCCAGACCTTTTACCTTTCACTTTTCACCTTTTACAGCGCGGGGCACCCGCGCTACGACTTCTTCATCGCCGCGAGGAGCTGGTAGGACTGGAGCTGCTGCACATAGAGCTCGGCCTTCTCCTTCGCTCCCGACCAGACCACGGACAGGCCGCTGCGATGGATCTCCAGCATCAGGGCTTCGGCCTTCTCGTGGGGGTAGCCGAAGACGCGCTTCAGGACGAGGGTGACGAAGCTCATCAGGTTCACCGGATCGTCGTAGACGACGACGTTCCACGGGGCGTCGTGCTCCGTCAGAGTCTCCGTCTCGGTCAGGGTGATTTCGTCGAGATCCGGGATCATCCGGCGGGAAGGGTTCAGATGGCCCGCAGGCGGGGTTGGCCGTCGTCGGCAAAGTCGCCGCGATCCGCCGCCATCGCAACCCGCACCTGGGGCAGAGCGGCGGAGAAGAGGGCGAGGGCCTCCTCGCCGCTGCCGGTGCGGTCGCGGTAGCCCGCCGTACGCGGCAGGCCCGATTCGAGCTCGAACCACACGTAGGCGGCGAGGGCGGAGGCGAGGGGCAGATGGTAGAGGGCGGTCTGCAACGCAAAGAGGACGGGGGCATGTCCCGGAGCCTTCCCGTCGGCGACGGATTGGGCGAAACGGCTCCACTCGCGGTTCGCCCGCATCTCCGATTTCCCCTCGAGGAAGGCGCGGGCGGCCATAAGGCTGTTCGTCCTCGGGATCCTGTCGAGGGACTGGTCGAGCTTGCGGTCCAGCTCGACGATCCTTTCGATCCGCATTTCCCCGGCGAGCCGGTGGATTTCGGCAAAGGCGGGTGCCAGGAGAGGCGAGAAGCAATCCCTCAGCCAACGATCCCAAGCCTTGGGAAGATCGTCGCCTTCGTGGTAGACGAAGGTACAGGAGGCACGGACTTCAACCCCCAGCCGGGAGACCAGCCTGACCAAGGCGAGGCCGTCGAGTTCGTCCGGCGCAGCGGAACGGAAGGTGCCAGACATGCCCGACACCAGAGGGGATCAGATCAATCCCGCTTCCTTCAGCGTTTTGTAGGCCCCGTTCTTGTCGATGGTCTTGAGGCCACGGGCGCTGACGCGGACACGGACGTATTTCCCGAGCTCGGG
Organism: Verrucomicrobiales bacterium; assembly: GCA_037190325.1. Lineage (GTDB taxonomy): Bacteria > Verrucomicrobiota > Verrucomicrobiia > Verrucomicrobiales > DEV007 > Arctic95D-9. The sequence continues at coordinate 426,683 of JBBCIU010000002.1, forward strand.
CACCCAGACGCGCTTCTCGCGCAGGTTGGGCTTGAACTGGCGCTTCACCGTCTCGGTGACGTGACGACCGATCCCGCCCTTCTTCTTGGCGCGTCCGCTGCGATGGATTCTGTTGCCGGTGCACACTTTCGCTCCGGTGATTTGGCAAACTCTGGACATGGCTGGGATCCGTTGAAAGGTTCGGGCAGGAATGGGGCGAGGGGCTTCGGCCGCCAAGCCGGTCCTGCGGGGCGGGCAATGTCGGCGGAAACGGCGCTTGGTCAAGAGGAAATCCAGCCGCCCGCGCCGCTCCGGGACTTTCCCCTTGCGGATCAGGCCCTTCGGCTATCTTGTCCGTCCTTCTTTCCCCATCCCCACCGAACCACGCCATGAGCGACGCCGCCTCCGAAAAGAACACCGCCCTGATGGAAAAAATCGTCAGCCTCTGCAAGCGGCGCGGTTTCATCTTCCAGTCGGCGGAGATCTACGGGGGGCTCAACGGCTGCTGGGACTACGGTCCGCTCGGAGCGGAACTGAAGCGCAACCTCAAGGAGTACTGGTGGCGGAAGCACGTGCAGGAGCGCGACGACATCGTCGGCCTCGACGGCTCCATCCTCACCCACCAGGCCGTTCTGAAGGCTTCGGGCCATGTCGGCAGCTTCTCCGACCCGATGTGCGATTGTCTCCTCAGCAAGGCCCGCCTCCGCGCGGACCAGATTCCCGCCCAGGCCGGTACGGCCTACTGGTACAGCGGTGCCTCCCATGCGGAGTCGGAATGGAGCGTGGCGCGCGACTACGCCGTGCTTGTGAAGGAGGGAGAGGACGAGAACAAGGCCCGCAAGACGGCGCGCCAGTACTTCGCCCAGTTCCTCTCCGACAAGCGGATCTCCCCCAAGGCGCTCGAGCTCGCGGGCGAGCGGACCGAGACGGTGACGGACTCGACCCGCTTCAATCCCGAGAACGGCTCCCTCCTCACCGAGCCGCGCGCCTTCAACCTCATGTTCAAGACGAACGTGGGCGCCTCCTCCGACGAGGACGACGAGAGCACCGTCGCCTACCTCCGCCCCGAGACCGCGCAGTCGATCTTCGTGCAGTTCAAGAACGTGCTCGAGACCTCGCGCGTGAAGCTGCCCTTCGGCATCGCCCAGATCGGGAAGAGCTTCCGCAACGAGATCAACCCGCGGAACTTCACCTTCCGCTCGCGCGAGTTCGAGCAGATGGAGATCGAGTACTTCTGCAAGCCCGAGGACGGCCTGCGCCTCACCGACGAATGGCTCGAGGCCCGGCTGAAATTCTACGAGGAGATCGGCATCCCGCGGGAGCACCTCCACGTCGTCGACATCCCCGACGGCGAGCGGGCCTTCTACTCGCAGAAGACCTACGACATCGAATACGAGTTCCCCTTCGGCATCCAGGAGCTCGAGGGCGTCGCCTACCGTACCGACTACGACCTCGGCGTCCACCAGAAGGGCTCCGGCAAGTCGCTCGAATACTTCGACGAGGAGACCAAGGAGAAGCTCGTCCCCCACGTCGTCGAGCCGAGCGCGGGCTGCGACCGCACCGTCCTCGCTCTCATCTGCGAGGCCTACGACGAGGAAACGGTGACCGATGAGAAAGGAAAGGAGGAGACCCGCGTGGTGATGCGCTTCTCCCCGCGCGTCGCTCCGGTCAAGGTGGGCGTCTTCCCCCTGCTGAAGAACAAGCCCGAGCTCGTCGCCAAGGCCCGCGAGGTGCAGCGGATGCTGGCGCCCTTCATGACCGTCTTCTACGACGAGGCCGCCGCGATCGGCCGCCGCTACCGCCGCCAGGACGAGATCGGCACGCCCTGGTGCGTCACGATCGACTTCGACACCATCGGCGAGAACGGCGAGGAGCTGAAGGACACCGTCACGATCCGCGAGCGCGACTCGATGAAGCAGGAGCGCATCGCCATCGCGGAGCTGCGCGGGTATCTCCTCGACCGGATCGCATAAGGATTCCGGAATCCTCCTGTTCCTGCTAAAGATCGGGAGGAGAGCAAGCGTAGGAGGAAAGGGTGCCCAGCCCAAGGCGGGCTTGCGCTCTGGATCCGACAAAAGCGGCTGTCATCGCGGCAGACCGCAATCCCATTCCCAACTCCGCCACCCTCGGGTCTGGTTGGGGCGGTCTTCCGACGGGGATTATCTCTCCAATTGCAACGGGGAGGATTTTTCGGGCGATTTTGATGAATCGGCGCCGGTGAAAAAACGTCGAATCTCTTGAACGGTCCGTACCCCTGCCTGTCCCTAACAAGGGAGGGATCGGATTCGGAGAGAGGCGGAAGGCTCGAACAGACGATGCGGAAGGATGATTGCTCTCAAGATTTTCCGGCGGCGATACCGTAGAGAGGGCCTCGAGGAGTCCGCCACCCATCGCCATCTGTCCGGCGTTTCCCATGTCCGAAGCAGGGGACTGGTGCGCCTGTTCGAGACCTTCGAGTGCGGCGGTCATGTCTGCCTCGCCTTCGAGCGTCACGGGCGGTCTTTGGAGGTTCAGGTGGACCGCGGCCCCCTGCCCGTCAAGCGGGTGCGGGAGGCGGCGGTATCGCTGCTCGAGGCGGTCCGGGGATTGCACGCGGCGGGATTTGTCCACACGGACATCAAGGCGGGCAATCTGCTCTACGATCCGAAAAGCGGCGAGGTCCGTCTCGCCGATCTGGGCAGCGCCCGGCGAACGCTGCGGCAGGGCGCGCTCCTCGGGAGCCGGGAATACACCGCGCCCGAGGTCCTCGTTGGGGCCCCGCTCACTCCCGCGGTGGATATCTGGAGCCTGGGCTGCTGTCTTTGCGAAATGCTCACGGGCCGCGTCCTCTTCGATCCGCGGGCGGTGGCGGAGAGGAAGTATGTGGAATTCGACCGTCGCCAAGGACTCTTGCCGGGCCCGGAGGCCCGGACCGACGAGGAGGAGGAGCGGGCCGAGCAGTATGAATCCGGTGCCGTGGTCGGGGGGCGATACCGCGTTCGCGAAGTGCTCGGCCAGGGGCGCTTCGCGACGGTGTGGACGGCGGAGCCCGTTCATGAGAATGGATCCGAGGGCGCCCGGCGCGCTCCGCTGGCGAAGATCCCGCTCCGCCGCCACGATCCGCGCGAAGAGTCCACCGATGCCGGGCGCGACAAGGGGGAGGCGTGGCGGAGGGCGAAGGGCGCCGACGATCTTCTCGATCTCGCCCTGAACTACGAGCTCGCCGTGCTCATGGCGAGGCTTTGCGGACCCTTTCCCGAATCCCTGCTGCGCGGGGCGTGCTACCGCGACAGTTATTTCGAGAGGGACGGCGAACTGCGGTTTCGCCCCGCGATTCGCCGCGATCCCCTGCGGAGCCGCCTGCGCCGGCAGACGATTCTCCGTGGAGAATCGCTCGAGAGCGCGACGGATTTCCTCTCGCGGCTCCTCGAACTCGATCCCTCCCGGCGGGCGGGGATTGCGGAGGCTCTCGCTCACCCCTGGCTCGGCGGGAGGGGGGCCGGAACGGTTTCGAAGAAAGGCGCAACGATTCCAAAGGATCGGGACCCCGGGACTTTCTGTGCAATCGGCCGCCCAAGAGAGGCGGAGGAACCCCAAAGTGAAACCCAAACCCAAACCCAACCAACCCCATGAAAGGTGTCATCATCAAGCGTAGTCTCTTCGAGATGTTCTCCGAAGATGTCATCGACGCGCCGGAGACGGTCACCGGCGGCCGCAATTTCCGCAGCCGCAGCCGATCCCGTTCGCGCCGCCGCCGGAGATGTCCGCGTGGCCGCCGCGGCAGGCGCTGCCGCCGTCGTCGTCGCGGTGGTCGCAGCCGGAGCCGGAGCCGGACCTGATTCCCTCCGGATCCAGCGATAACCAACAAGAGGCAATGCAGCCTCGCACCATCGTCGGGGGTCTTGTCCGACCCCCGACGATGGCGATGCCGGGTTGGTCCGGCGACCCCTGTCTTTGCACCCGATGACGTGAAGCCCCTCCCGCATGGCCCGACGTTTCCCGTTCATCCGCCAGCTCGACGAGATGGACTGCGGTCCGGCGGCGTTGCGGATGGTCTGCGCCTTTTACGGTCGCCGCTTTTCTCAGAGCCGGGTCCGCAAGCTGTGCGACATCGCCCGAGGCGGGGTCAATCTCGAGGGCATGACCCGCGCCGCGCGGACGCTCGGATTCGATGCCCTGCCCGTGAAGCTGCCTTTCACCAGGTGGAAGCGCGAGGCCCCCCTGCCTTGCATCGCCCACTGGAACGGCGATCACTTCGTCGTCGTGGTCTCCGTCGACGACCGATCCGTCTCCATCGCCGATCCGGCGGTGGGAATCCGCCGGTTGGGCGAGGCGGAGTTCCGGCGGGGCATCGTCCCGCCGGGCGAGGGCGACGAGGACGCGGAGGGACTTTACCTGCTCCTCGAACCCACTCCGGCTTTCCTCGCGAATCCGGACGACGCGTCCGACGCGTCGGTCTGGCGGCTCCTCGACTATCTGCGGCACTTCCGCCCCCATCGGAAATGGCTCGTCGGAGCTTTCGCGACGACCGCGGTGGGTCTCCTCATCGGACTCGCCTTTCCCTTTCTCTCCCAGGCCGTCGTGGATCGCGGCATCGCGTCGCGCGACTACGCCTTCCTCCTGCTTCTGCTCGGATCCCAGGTCGTCCTCTCGCTCAGCGCGACCGTTTCCGACTGGTTGGGGAGCCGATTCCTCCTCTGGATCGGCTCCCGGGTGAGCATCGACATGATCGGCTCCTTTCTCGGCAGGCTGCTGCGGCTCCCCCTCGCCTTTTTCGAGACGCGCACTCCGGGCGACATCGTCCAGCGGATCGGGGATCACCGACGGGTGCGGGATTTCCTGATGTCCTCCTCCTTCGAGATCGTGTTCTCGCTCATGACCTTCGTCGTCTTCGCGGCGGTGCTGGCGTGGTATCATCTGCCCATTCTCCTCGTCTTCCTCCTTTTCTCCGGCCTCTCGGCCTGTTGGCTGGTCGCCTTCCTCCCGCGGCGGCGCGAGCTCGACCACGAGAGCTTCGCCGCGGCGACGCGGGAAAAGGATGTTCTCCACGAGATCGTCCGGGCCATGCCCGAGATCCGCATCCACGGACTCGCGGAGGAGCGGGGCCGGGTCTGGCGCGACCTCGCGGAACGCCGCCGCGAGATCGAGGAGCGCAGCCATCAGATCGACCAGTGGCAGATCTTCGGAACCTCCGCCGCCTCCTACCTGCGGAATGCCTTCGTCTCCTTCCTCGCCGCGAGCGCCGTCATCGAAGGCGAGATGACTCTCGGCATGATGGTCGCGGTGCAATCGATCGCCGGCCAGCTCGACTCGCCGGTGCGCCGTCTCCTGGAGTTCTGCCAGGCCGGCCAGGACGCCCGTCTCAGCATGGAGCGGCTGCGGGAGGTCGAGGACGAATCGGAGGACACGGGCTCCGCGCCCGACCGCCTCCGCCTCGTCTCCACGCCCGGGGACTCCCTCGTGCTCGAGGAGGTCGTCTTCCGCTACCCCGGAGCCGGGCAGCCCGATGTGCTCGCCGGCGTCTCCCTCGAGATCCCCGTGGGAAAGGTCACCGCCATCGTGGGGCCGAGCGGCGGCGGAAAAACGACGCTCTTCAAACTGCTCCTCGGTCTCTATCCGCCGACGGACGGGCGCATTCTTCTGGGGGCGCGCCCGCTCTCGGACTGGAACGCCGAGGACTGGCGGGCGCGCTGCGGCGTCGTGATGCAGGACGGCTACGTCTTCGCCGCAAGCATCGCCGCGAACGTCGCGCCAGGCGAGGAGGCTCCCGATCCCGACCGTCTCCGCGAGGCCATCGCCTTCGCCAACCTCTCCCGCGACGTCGCGGCCCTTCCCCGCCGCGAGCGCACCCCCGTCGGAGCCGAGGGGCTGGGCCTGTCGGGCGGGCAGAAACAGCGGCTCCTCCTCGCCCGGGCGATCTATCGGAATCCCGAGTTTCTCTTCCTCGACGAGGCGACGAGCTCCCTCGACGCCGAGAACGAGGCTTCGGTCCTGCGGAGCCTCCGCGAGTTCGCGCGGGATCGCACCGTCGTCGTGATCGCGCACCGGCTCAGCACGGTCCGCCACGCCGACCGGATCGCGGTGATGGAGTCGGGCCGCATCTCCGAATGCGGCACCCACGAGGAACTCCTCCGCAGACAAGGCGCCTACCACCGGCTCGTCTCGGAGCAGATCTGAGAGCGGATTTCCCGCTTCAGTTCGCCACCACGTTCACGAGCCGTCCCGGCACGACGATGACCTTGCGTACGGTGAGTCCCTCGGTGAAGGACCTCACCTTCTCGCTGGCGAGGGCGAGTGTCTCGACTTCCTCGTTCGGAGCGCCGTTGGCGACGAAGAGCTTGTCGCGGACCTTCCCGTTGACTTGCAGGACGATCTCGATCTCGTCCTCGATCAGCTTCGCCGGGTCGTAGACGGGCCAGAGCCGGTTCGCCAGCTCGCCCGCGTCGAGCGAGGGGAAGGCGGCGGCGAGGGTCGCGTTCAGCTCCTCGGTGAGGTGCGGGGCGAAGGGGTTGAGGACTTGGAGCAGCAGGGCGACGGAGGAAACGGGGACGCGTTCGAGCTTGGTCAGTTCGTTCGTGCTGACCATCATCTGCGAGATCGCGGTGTTGAAGCTCATCGACTCGATGTCCTCGCCGACCTTCTTGATGGTGGCGTGGACGACCTTGTCGGTGCCCTTGTCAGGTTCGGTGTCGGCGAGCTTCGCATTGAGCACCCATTCGCCCTCCTGGTTCGTCTCCATGACGAGACGCCAGACGCGGGCGAGGAAGCGATAGACGCCTTCGACGCCCTTCATCGACCAGGGTTTCACCTGTTCGAGCGGTCCCATGAACATCTCGTAGAGGCGCAGGGAGTCGGCCCCGTACTCGGCGACGACATCGTCGGGATTGACGACGTTGCCGCGCGATTTGGACATCTTCTGCCCGTCTTCGCCGAGGATGAGGCCCTGATTGACGAGCTTCTGGAAAGGCTCGGGCGTGGAGACGTGGCCGAGGTCGAAGAGCACCTTGTGCCAGAAGCGGGCGTAGAGCAGGTGCAGCACGGCGTGCTCGGTGCCGCCGACGTAGAGATCGACGCCGCCGGGCTTGCCGTTCTTCGCCAGCCAGTAGGCCTCGGCCTCCTTGCCCATGAAGCGATCCGCATTGCGTGCGTCGCAGTAGCGCAGGTAGTACCAGCACGAGCCGGCCCATTGCGGCATCGTGTTCGTCTCGCGGGCGACGCCATTGCCGAGATCGACCCAGGCGGCGGCCTTGGAAAGGATGGGCTCGGGGCTGCCGCTCGGCTTGTAGTCCTCCAGTTCGGGCGCGAGGAGGGGCAGCTCGGATTCGGGGATGGCCTCGTGGCGTCCGTCCTTCCAGACGATGGGAAAGGGCTCGCCCCAGTAGCGCTGGCGGGAGAAGAGCCAGTCGCGCAGCTTGTAGTTCACGGTCTTCGTGCCGAGGCCCTTTTCTTCGAGCCAGGCGATGATCCTGGCCTTCACCTCGGGCGTGGGGAGGCCGTCGAGGAAGCCGGAATTCACGGCGATGCCGTCGCCGGTGAAGCAGGTATCGGTGCTCCCCTCCGGCGCTTGGACCACTTCGATCACAGGAATCCCGAACTGCGTCGCGAACTCGTAATCCCGCTCGTCATGCGCGGGCACGGCCATGATCGCCCCGGTGCCGTAGCTCATCATCACGTAGTCGGCGATCCACACGGGGATCTCCTCGCCGTTGACCGGGTTCGTCGCGGTGCCGCCCGTGAAGACGCCGGTCTTCCCCTTGGCGAGGTCGGTGCGCTCGAGGTCGGACTTCGCGGCGCAGGCGCGGCGGTAGGCCTCGACGGCGTCCTTCTGCTCGGGCGTCGTGATCCGGTCCACGAGCGGATGCTCGGGCGCGAGGACCATGTAGGTCGCGCCGAAAAGAGTGTCGGGCCGGGTCGTGAAGACGGTCACCTTCTCCCCGCCGATGGCGAAATCGACCAAGGCTCCCTCGCTGCGTCCGATCCAGTTCTTCTGCAGGAGCTTGATGCCCTCGGGCCAGTCGAGGCCGTCGAGCTCGTCGATGAGCCGCTGGGCGTAGGCGGTGATGCGCAGCATCCACTGCTTCAGCGGGCGTCGCTCGACGGCGTGGCCCTTGGCGCGCCATTCCTCGACCTCCTCGTTGGCGAGCACGGTGCCGAGATCGGGGCACCAGTTGACGGGGGCCTCGGCGACGTAGGCGAGGCGCTTCGCGTCGATCTCGTCGCGGCCCAGGTCTTGGGCTTCGAGTTCGGAAATGGGGCGGGCCTTCTGCGTGGCCTCGTCGAAGTAGCTGTTGTAAAGCTGCAGGAAGATCCACTGCGTCCAGCGCACGTATCCGGGATCGGTCGTGTTCACCTCGCGGTCCCAGTCGTAGGCGAAGCCCAGGCGCTTGAGCTGGCGGCGGAAGTTGTTGACGTTGTTCTCCGTGTTGAGGCGGGGATGCTCGCCGGTCTTGCGGGCGTGCTCCTCCGCGGGCAGGCCGAAGGCGTCCCAGCCCATCGGATGGAGGACGTTGTCCCCCCGCATGCGCCGGTAGCGGGCGATGATGTCGGTGGCGGTGTAGCCCTCGGGATGGCCGACGTGGAGGCCGGCACCGCTGGGGTAGGGGAACATGTCGAGGACGAAGAACTTCGGCTTCGAGGCGTCGAATCCGGGATCGCCGGGGTTCGGCACGGAGAAGGTCTTCTCCGTCTCCCAGCGGGCCTGCCACTTGGGTTCGAATTCGTCGAAGGGGAATTGCTTGCGTCGTTCGGACATGGTCGGGGGATGAGGTGGGCCGGGAGTGTATCGCCTCCCGGCGCGGGTTGCAGCCGCTTTTTCCCGGACTTCGGGTGTTGGAAGGCGGCGGACCGGTCAGGGGGCGAGGGAGACCCGCAGGCGCAGGAAGCCCTTGCCGGTGGAGAGGGGAATCCTCGCCGTCGTCACGCCGTCGCCGTCGGGCGTTCCCTGATCGACGTCGTCGCCGGACCACGGGCCTCCGGCGAGATCGCCCGAGGCCTCGACCTCGTAGACCGCATGGGTCTGTTGGGCACGGGTGTAGGTCAGCTCCAGATGATCGCCCACGATCCTGGCCTCGGGCATGGTGCTCGACTGCCCCGGAGAAAGCCCCAGAGCGAACTCCAGCACATTGGAAAGCCCGTCGTTGTCCGCATCGGCGAGTTCCCCCCGGAGATGGGACGGGACGCTGGCGGCGACGAGGTAGTTCGTGAAGGCGAGCTGGGATGCAGAAGCGACTGTGCCCCTCAAAAGGATTTCGAAGGGGCTCTCGTCGGGATCGTTGCTGGCGATGGTCAATGTCGCCGTCCTGAGTCCGTTCGATCCTAGCGGAGGGTTGAAGCGGACGGTGAGCCTGACAGATTCTCCTATTTCGAGGGTGGAGGGAACTCCCGGGTCGGTCACAAAGTCGACCGCATTCGTCCCGCCGATGGAGATGCCGAGCCCGGTCAGTGGGGCCGACCCGTCGTTGCGGAGGTCGAGCTGCAATGCGGTTTCCGATCCGGCCGCCTTCATGCCATAGTCGTGCGTCGCTCCGTTACTCAGCGAGTTGGAGGCGCGCAGCACGGTGAGATCCGGCGCAGCATTCTCGATATCGAGCGGATCCGGCAAGGTCAGGATCCAGCCTTCGGTTTGGTTCGCGGCGTTTGTCGCGGTGCCGGCGATGGTAAGGAGGTCGTCGGAGATCGAGGTCACTTGGTTGAGGGTGAAGCCGGACAAGTTCAGGCCGTAATTCGTGGTCAGATAGTCCGGCAGTACGATAAGGGCGCCACTCGGCAGCCAGACAGCCGCGCGGTTGTCGTTGAAGGAGTATCCCCCACGGACATTGCCGCCTGCGGTACCGTCGTCGTTCACGGTGAAGGCGTCGGCGTAGCTGTCGCCTGCGCGCTTCGGCAGGGGCCGCACCGTCGGGGGACTGAAGGGAGGGAGGCCCCGGTCCCAGCGCAGGGCGATCTGCCCGGTGCCGTAGGCCGGGGGAGACGAGCCGAAGCCGACGATCCAGCGTCCGCTCGGCGAGATGCCGCGCACATCGCCGTTGGCCGCGCCGCCCGATGGGGCGGGCAGGAGGGTGAACTCACCCCCGTTTGCAGGCGTCCACACAAAGGCCCCGTCCCAAGGCTCGGTGCGTTCGTAGCCGGAGATGGATTGGCCATCGGCGGAGATGCCGCCAAGGTTCGAGGCGATGTCGTTGTTGTCGTTGGGGATGTTTCCGAGGAGAGTGTAGGTCTGGTCTGCCGCGTCGTAGTGGAAGGCGTGGTATTGATCGCCGTTGTCCCTGATGATGCCGGTGAAGTCGCCGTTGTCGGCAAGGGCTCCCGGTAGGATCATGCTCATCGAGGAGATCGGGCCGAACGGGAAGCTGGGCAGCGGAATCTGCACGCCGGTCTGGGTAGCGAGATCGTAGACCAGCAGCGGGGCATGGCCGTTCGATGGGCCCATCAGAGCCTTCGTACCCGAACGATTGGTGCTACCTCCCAGCGAGTAGGAGTAGTAGGGCGAGTTCACGGTGGGGTTCTGTAGGGAGGTGATCCCGCTACCCACGGTAAAGAAGGCTAGGTTAATCGCCCCGGATATCGAGAACGTCGAGATCACCGCCTTGGGCGGAGAAGCTCCTGGGATGAGCCGTCCGCCTCCCGTGGTCGATTCTCCATAGGGCGTCAGGACGGCTCCGCCCGCCTCGGCCGAGACTGCCAGTCTGATTGTCGGCGAGTAGGTCGTACCAACCAGATTCGTGGCTTTTATACGGTAGATGCCGACTTCGGCGAAGGTGAGGTTGGAAATGGAGAGGGTAGGGTCCGTTACACCTTCGAGCACCGCTCCCGAAGGCTGTGACCCTTCGCTAATCGCTATTTCTTCGCCGAATCTTCCGATCTTCACCCACTGGACAGTAGGAGCGGGGCTGCCTGCGACCGTTGCCACGAGGGTCGCCGAGCCTCCGGTGTTGGCTTGGACCGACTCGGGAAGGCCGGTGATCTCCGGCAGCGAGACCGAGGCCGAGCCGCTTGTGACCACCGTCCGGCTCGGACCCGTCGCGAGCCACAGACCGTCGGCGCGGATCACTCCCTCCAAGAGGGAGGGTTCCGCCGGAACCTCATCCGCTTCCGTCCACGTGATACCATCGGTGCTGTGCAGGATGACGCCATGCGCGGGCGTGACGCCGACTTTCGTGCCGCCCACGACGACGAAGCGCTCTCCGTCGTGGAACACGTCGTGCAGGCGGAGGTCCAGTCCTGCCGGAGTGCTTCGCTGGGTCCAGGTCGTGCCGTTGGAACTGGTGTAGATTCTGCCGTGCCCGGTCACGAGGACGAAGAGCGCCGGATCTTCCGCGTAGACGATCCGCTGCGAGGACATGCTGGCGTCGCCCACGCCGTTGATCTGGAGCAGGGTCGCGGAGGACAGATCCTCGGGGAGGGTGACGATGTGGTTCGTGAGATGGGCGACCACCACCCAGATCCCAGTCCCCGGACTCGCGCCGGGTCTGAAGGCGATGTCCCGAGGCTGGAAGGAGCTGCCCCCTATCGTACTCGCCATGATCTTGTGCGAGGTCCAAGTCAGTCCATCGGGGCTGGTCAGGAATTCCGAATATCGCTCCGAATCACCTCCGCCCGTGAATGGTGCCACCCCGACGACGAACTGATGGTTGAGATACCGTGCGCCAAGAAGATCCGGACTGCTCCCGCGTATTGCCGGGTTCAGCTTCGTCCATGAGATCGGCGTGCCGGGCAATCCCTCGATCGAGGCGGCGGTGGTGTGGTAGAGCGTGTTGCTCGAGCCCGTCACGACGACGTTGCCCCCTCCGGAGGCGAAGCCTCTGGTGCTGAAAAAGCTGGGGGGCGTTGGAAGGGAGCCCACTGTCCACGCTGCTGTCCCGGCGGCGCTGTGCCAGTAGGCGGAGGTGTTGCTGAAAAGCAGGAACCGCCCCCCCGCATAGACTGCCCGAGAGGGCGAGCTGCCTTGTCCTCCTCCCTGGATGACATTGGTGCGCGCTACCCAGGTATCGTGGGCCCGGGAGGGCAACATGGCGGAGGCGGTCAGCAGCAAGGCGGCGACGCAGAGCCGGGAGGGCGCGTTCGAAGACGGTCGGGCGAAAGGGAGCATGGGAAGGCAAGAGGCGGAGTCTCGGGCAGAGAGTGACGGACAGAGGGAGCGTCAGGTTTCCGCAGAATTTCGTTTTTTCAACCCCGCTGCCGCTCCTCCGGGATGGCGTGAGGAGGCATGGCTTCGCTCGGTCGGCTTGGTCCCGTTTTCGTGCCCCGACGAGCAAAGGAGCGGATTGGAGGCGCTCCTCGCGCCGACTCCCGCTTCCTCCGTTCCGATAGTCCTTGCGACGCGTCGGGATACCCGGATTTTGCCCCCGTAGCCACGGTCAGATCTTTCCCGCCTCGTGGAGCCGTCCGCCGATGAGCAGAGCCCGCATGGCCCGTTCCGCAGTCTTCGTGAGGAGACTGCCGGATTCCTCGATCGCCTCCGCGAGACTGCAGGGGCGCTCGAGAATGTCGAACATCGTATCGATCCCGGCATCGTAGTGGCGCGAGGCATCCTCCGCGAGGGTGCCGGCGAAGGCGATCACCGGCACGCCGAGACGACGGGCCCGCTCCGCCAGTTCGGTCGGAATCTTTCCCCGGGCCGTGTGGAAATCGAGCATGCCTTCGGCGGTGAACACCAGATCGCTCTCCGCGAGCAAGCGATCGATATCGATGTGGCGAAGGATGATCTCGTAGCGCGGATGCAGCTCCGCTCCCAGCAGGGCGTGCAGCCCGGCACCTGTCCCGCCGGAGGCGCCTCCGCCCGGAAGATGGCGGACATCGATTCCGAGATCGCGCTCGATCACCGAGGCGAAGGCCTCCAGGCCGCTTTCGAGTTGCTCGACTGCCTTGGGTCCGGCTCCCTTTTGCGGTCCGAAGACCCGTGCTACCCCTCTTTCGCCGCAGAGCACATTGTGCCAGTTGCAAGCGACCTCGATCGGGACTGTGCCGAGGCGGGGAGCGCGACCGGTCAAATCGATCCTCGCGAGTCGGACGAGCTCTCCGCCGCCGCGGCCGATTTCACCTCCGTCGCTCGCAAGGAGGCGCACCCCTAGGGCTTGGGCAAGGCCTGCGCCGCCGTCGTTCGTCCCCGAGTCGCCGCATCCGAGCAGGATTCTCTCCGCTCCGGCATCGAGTGCCGCGCGGATCAATTCGCCCACCCCGTAGGTCGTGGTCTTCAAGGGATCCCGCGCTTCCGGCGGGACAAGCCTCAATCCCGCTGCCGCCGCCATCTCGAGCACCGCCGTCCGCGGCCCGGGCCCGTCCAGGAGGCCGAAATAGGCTTCGACCGGTTCGCCGATCGGACCTGTCACCCGTTGCCGGTGAAGCGTGCCTCCTTGCAGGCCCACGAGCGTGCGCGCGAAGCCCTCGCCTCCGTCCGGCATGGGAACTTTGACGATGGCCGCCTCCGCTGGCAGGACCCGGCGCAGGCCGGCCTCGATGCAATCGGCCGCTTCTTCCGCTGAAAGGCTCTCCTTGAAGCCCGATGGAGCAATGAGGATGCGGAGGCTCATGCGTTGGAGGAGGGAATGGCAGGGTGATCGGGTTTTATAGCTGCAGGCCCACCCAGCGCCAGTAGGTGTGGTAGCAAACGAGGATCAGGACGAAGTGGATCGGCAGGAGCAGGGCGCTCAGCCGCAGGAGATCGGCGGGGGCGAAGGTCGGTTCGTCGACGCCTTGGAACACGAGCAGCGCTTTCGAACTCACCGGGAAAGTGAGGCAGTAGTTCATCCCCGCGACCGACAGGAAGAGCACGGCCACGGGGTCGAGCTGGAGGCTGGCCGCCAGCGCGAGCAACGGCGGCACCAGCGCCACGGCACGGGCGCTGTGCGAGGTCATGTAGAGATGCGACGTGAGGGTGAACACCAGCAGCAGGACGAGGATGACGAAGGGCGAAGGGGCCCGGTCTGCCGTGAGACCGCTCCCGGAGAAGAAGTTCCCGACGATCCATGCCGCCACCTCCGAGTCGATCAGCGCCCGCCCGAGGACGAGGGCCGCGCCGACGAAAATGACCAGATTCCACGACACCGCCCTCAACCCCTCCGTCCAGCCCAGCACCCCCACCCGCGGCAGCGTGAGAACGAGCGCCCCGGCGACCGCGACCACCGCGATGTCGTAGCCATGCCAGCGCTCGCTGACCCAGAGGCCCAGCATCGTCACCGTGACTCCGATCGTCAGCCAATCCGCCTTGGCCAGCGCGCCGCGTTCGGTCTTCGGCAGGACCACTTCCCGGATCCGTATCGTGCGGTCAAGGAATCCGCGTTGAACGACCCAGGCCGAGATGCCGCTCGCGACCACGGCCAAGGGCAGGCCGTAGACGAGCCACTCGAGGAATCCGATGCGTTGCCCCGAGATCTGTTCGAGCAGATCGTTCGCGATGAGATGAGATCCCGCGCCGACGAGCGTGCCGATCGTCGAGACGAGGATGACCGTCGGGATGAGCAGGGCGAGAGCCCGGGAAATCCTCGGATCGCGGGTCGCCCCTGCGATGCTTTTGAATACCGGCAGCGCCACCGCCGCCCGACCCGTCGTCGAGGGGATGAACATGGCCAGAGGGATCAGCATCGCCGTGAGCAGCCAGAAGGTGCCGCCGACGGTGCGGGCCCGGCCGACGACCCACTCCGTCAGGCGCGCGGCCAGACCGGTCCGTTGCAGGGCTGCGCCGAGAATGAAGGCGCCGAACATCAGTCCCATCACATCCGAGGAGAGCGCTTCGAAGAGCCTTTCCTGCGGCGTTCCCCCCGTGAGAACGAGGAGAACCGCCGCGATGGCGGCGACGTAGGATGGATTCAACCGCGTCGTCGCCCAGAGGATGACCGCGAAGGAGAAGAAAAAGAGCGAGAGGCGTCCCGGTCGGGTCAGGTCGGCGGGTAGCATCACCGCCACCGCGGCGAGGAGAATCAGGCAGCTCGTCGCAATCCATCCGAAGCGGGACGCGGCAGCCTCGCCTGCGGCGGCATCCGGATTCGAAGTCGGAGGAGGCTCGACCATCGTCACGAAGGGAGGTCCGAATTCGGAACACCTCTATTTCGCTTCGTCTGTGCGCCCGTAACGGATGCGGGGAGGATGCAGTTTGGCAAAAATGTTCACAGAACGCTCGAAAAGCAGGCTCCCTCGACAGGGTTCAATGCTTTCCACTGGGAAAACACTTCCGCGCGGGGCTTTCTGGACAGGTTGCGAGGCTGGAGCCGGGAGAGGAATCGCTTGGCGGCGCTTCTTTACTTCCCGGACATCGCGCGCGACGGCGCGCGTTTCACCCCATGAGCTCGCGCGAACTCTGGATGTGGAACCCGTGGAGCCTCAGGCCGCCGTCCGGGAGGAGGTCGAGCGTGGCATAGGCATTGTGCTCCGGCGCTGCCCCCTCCACCATGGCCGCGAGGGTGGTGTAGTGGATGCCGGCGATCTGCTGGTAGTCGTTCTTGTGGGAATGCCCCTGGAACACGGCGGCGACTTGGCCGGAGGCCTCCAGGATCCGGCGGACCTCGGCGGCGTTGCGGACCGCGTGGTGCTCGTCGAGATCGAGGCGCTGATGGGCGAAGACGACGGTCGGCGCGCTGGAGGAGGCCAGCTCGTCTTCCAGCCAGCGCAGTTCGGCTTCGGGTACGATGGAGTCCTGCCAGTGGAAGTTGCGGCGTTCGTAGGGCGTGCCGTCCTCCCGGTAGCAGGCGTCGAGGACGACGAAGCGGAATCCCTTCTCCTCGAAGCGGTAGTGGAAGGGGTGGGAGGATCCGATGTGGCTGGCGAACTCCGCCTTGGTGAGGGTGTCGACGCAGTGGTTGCCGAGCACGTAGTGCCGGGGCGGCTGGAGCTTGGCGTAGTGCTCTTCGATGGTTTTCAGCCAGGCGATCTCCTCGTCGACCGAATCCGCCCGGTCGATGAAGTCGCCCAGCTCGACGACGAACGCGGGAGCGCTCCGGTTGAAGTGCCCGACGGCCTGGTCCAGCTTGCCCAACGTGTCCCGGTAGAAACGGCGGCCCGCCGTGTCCTTGTCGGCGTAGTGGAGATCGGTGAGCAAGCCGATGCCCAGAACCGGCGTGGAGTCGGAAGCGGTGTCCGCCGGGAGAGCAGACCGCGTTCCGAGTCCGGCGAGCGTGAGGACGCTGTTTCGCAGGAAGGCGCGGCGCGGGGAGACGGACATGGACCGTCGTTACCGCGAGGCGGGGGCCTTTTCAAGTCCGGAAGGAAGACCGTCGGCGGTTCCATCTTCCTCGAATGGCGCTGGACTGTTTCGGATTTGGCTCTTTCTTTCCGCCGTCGCCATCGGCGGGCCAGCGGGAGGGACACGCTGGGACGCGATATCCTTCGGGACCGGCCTCTTCCATGACCTACGAAATCATCGTTGTCCTGATTCTGCTGCTCGTGGCGATGGCGGGTTTCGCCTTCGAGTGGATCCCGGCGGAAGTCGTCGCCCTGGGGATGATGCTCGGGTTCGTCGCCTTCGGCGTGCTCACGCCCGAGGAGGCCTTCCAGGGCTTTGCCAACGAGACCGTGATGATGATCCTCGGCCTGCTCATCATGACCGCCGTCCTCGCCCGGACCGGATTGATGGAGGCGGTCTCGCGCTTCCTTTTGCGGCGGACCGGCGACGATCCGAAGCGCTTTCTCTGGCTGCTCCTCGTCAGCGTCGGCGTCCTCGGCAGCTTCATGAGCAACACGGCGGCGACCGCTTTCTTCGTTCCCGTGGCGATCGGGGTGGCGCGACGCCTGAAGACCGACGTTTCCGGCTATCTGATGCCGCTGGCCTTTGCGTCCATCCTGACCAGCTCCGTCACGCTCATCGCCACCTCGACGAACCTCGTCGTCAACGGCATGATGAAGACTCAGGGCCTGGAGGGCATGGGAATGTTCGAGCTCACGCCCGTCGGCCTGCCCATTCTGATCGTCGGAATCCTCTACCTCGTCACGGTCGGGCGATGGCTGATCCCCCGGCGGACGGTGGACAGCGCGGGGATCGACGGAGCGGTCATCTACACCGGCGAGATCATGGTGCTGGAAGGTTCAACCTTCGCCGGCAGGACGCTGGCCGATTCCCGGCTCGGCTCGGACCACGACATCCAGGTTTTGCGCATCGTGCGTGGAAAGACCGAACACCTCCGCGCCCGGCCGGAGATCGTTCTGGAGGCGGGCGACGTGCTGCTGGTGAAAGGGGGACACCAGGCCCTGATCGACATCAAGAACGTCGCCGGGCTGGAACTGAAGGCGGAGGCGAAGCTCGCCTCCGTCGGCGGCGGGGATGGGGAATCGAGAATCGTCGAGGCGATTCTGCTGCCGGGATCGACCCTGATCGACCGCTCCCTCAAGGAGGTCCGCTTCCGCGAGCGGCATGGCGTCATCGTCCTCGGCGTGCAGAAGGCCGGCTGGCGCGTGCGCAAGCTCACGCAGGTGAAGTTCGCCGTCGGCGACGTTCTCCTTCTCGAGGGGCGCTCCGAGGATCTCGCCTCGCTCGAGGAGCAGGGGGCCTTCCGGCTCGTCGGTGCGCCCGCCGCCTCGTCCATGCCCCGGCGCAAGGCCTGGCTCGTCGCGGGAATCTTCGTCGGGGCGATCGCGCTCGGCGTCTTCGAGATCCTTCCGCTCTCCGTGGCGGTCCTCGCCGGGGCCTTCGCCATGCTCGCAAGTCGCATCGTCCGGAGCGACGAGGTCTTCCGCGACGTCGAATGGAAGGCCGTCATCCTCATCGCCTGCATGCTCAGCATCGGCGCCGCTCTCGTGACGTCGGGAGCCGACAAGCTCATCGCGGGATGGCTCGCCGGGGTGACGCAGGGACTCGGTCCGGTCTGGCTCCTCGCCCTCGTCTTTCTCGTCACCGTGGGCCTTTCGCAGCCGATGTCGAATCAGGCCGCCGCCGCCCTCGTCCTGCCCATCGCCGTCGCCGCCGCCTTCCAGCTCGGCTACGATCCGCGTCCCTTCGCCATGACCGTGGCCATCGCCGCCAGCTGCTCCTTCCTCACGCCGCTGGAGCCGTCCTGCCTCATGGTCTACGGACCGGGCGGATACCGCTTCAAGGATTTCCTCATTGTCGGGGCTCCGCTCACGGTCCTCATCCTCGTCATCGCCTTGGTGATGGTTCCGAGGCTATGGCCGTTTTGAGCCATCCGATCCCTCCCCTTCGCTGGGAAAGTACTTTCCCGCGAGCCGTCCCAGCCGCGTCGCCAGGCTCGGAGCGGGACGCCCGCCCGGGTCGGACGGGGGAGCGAGCCGCTGCACAAGCCGGACCGCGATCTCGTCGAGGGAACCGTAGCCCTGCTGCTCCACGGTTTTCGTCAGGACCGAGAGGGCCATTCCGCCGTAGGGAACGCGCCGCACGAGAAAGCGCAGCACCACCGGCAGCAGCATGGGCACGACCACCGCGGCCTGCTCGGGCGTGATCCCGAGCCGCGATCCGACGCGCTCGCTCACCTGCTCGCCTGCATCGCCGAGGACTCCGTCGAGCGAGGAGGGCGTTCGGCCTTCTTCTCCGCGGGCTCCGGGATCGAAGCGCGCCAGCACCACCGAAGCCGCCGCCGGCAGGGCCTTGGCGGCCTCCTCCCGGGAGATGCCGAGCTTGGCCGCGATCCTTCCGGCGACCTCGTCGCCCTGTTCGCGGATCAGCTGGTCGAGGAGGGAGGACATGGGAGGTCGGGGGGTGCGGCCTGGAAATCCTACCGATCCTTGGAGTCTCCTTCAAGCGGGCAATCGCGCCGTCTTTCCGGGACGACCTTCCGCTCTGTTGGGCAAAGCTTGACGGGAGGAATGGCGATCCGTTACCTTTTTAACTCGCCAATGAATCGCACAAGCCGCTACCGATGGTTCCGGGCAATCGTTTTGATGCTCTTGACGGGAGCGGTGTGGAACTCATCGGGCGAGGCAGCACCTTTCCCCGTGCCGAAGGAGGTCCGCTCCCAGTGGACATTCGATGCGGAACAGGTTTCCCTTCGCTGGGACGCCGAGCGGAGGACCCTCATCTTCCGGCAGCGCGTCGTGCAAACGGTCATCCGCGGGCCGGGCGATCTCTACCGGCTTCCCTACCGGGTGGTCTTCGAAGCGGATAGGGAGGAATCCAAAGCCCTGCTCGTCCTCGGCAAGGACGGCAGCCCGACTCACCTCACCGGCAGCGTCCTCGAACAGAACAAGGCGGCGAATCCGCAGGTTCTTCTCGTCAATCCGGCGGGGATGACTGTCGGGCCATGGCTCGATCCGTCGCTTTAGCCAGGTGCTTCCGTCCTGTCGTCGCATCTTGCGCGTTCCGCCGGGACATTCCTTTCTTGCGAGGTCTTCCGAAATGTGTCACGTTTTGGCGTACAAATCGGAAATGTCCGCTCCTTCCACGCCCCCCCGTTCCAGCCGCCTGGTTGCCCGCCTCTCCGAGGAGGACAAGGCTTTGCTGGAACATGCCGCTGGTTTGGAGGGCTGTTCCGTCGCGGCTTTTGTCGTTTCCCGCGTGCGGGAAGCCGCCACCGAGGTAGTGAAGCGGCATGAAACGGTGAAACTGAACCAAGCCGAATCGCGCCGCTTCGTCGCCGCCCTGCTCGCGCCTCCGAAGGCTCCGACGAAACGAATGAAGGGCGCCCTCGCCCTTCATCGTGGCAGCGTCACGGAACGTTGAGCCATTTCGACGCCGTGGACATAGGCAGGAACTGCCGCGTCTCCGTCAGCGGTAGGAATCCAAAGCTCGCATGGAAGGCATACGTCTTTTCGTCCTTCGGATCCGTCACGATTGCCCACGACGCCACCTCCTGCGAGGCAGACACCGCGCGGTGCAGGGCACTGGCGAGAAGACGGTCGCCAACGCCCTCTCCCCGGAAACTCACGTCCCGGGCGAGACGGCCCAGCAAGGTCGCGGGCAGTTCGGGATAGCGCGGCAGCCTCTTCGTGAGCGCTCCGGGCAGGGCCGTGCGCCCGATGGTCGCAGCGGAGAGGGTGTAGAAACCCGCGATCCGTCCGGGATCGGATTCCGGTACGAGGACAAAGCAGGCCAAGGTGCCCATATCCATCTCCTTCCGCGCCCGCAAGCGGAGGAAGTCGTTCAACGCCGAAACCCCGCAGTCGAAATCTTCCCGCCGGTGCCGCGACGGGTCGAGAGCTTCGGCATGAAAACGCAGGTTGGCCATGAAGACGCAAGAAATCCCTGTCGGAGGGAAACGCAACCGCATCGGTCCGGGAAGTGGAGCGCATGGACAAGTCCAGCTTTATTTCCCCGCCATTTTCCCCATGCAAAGCGCCGCCTCCGGCGTAACCTCCCGGCAGTAGAATGGCGAACAAACGAACACGCAAACCCACTCAAGCAGACTCGGTCATCGAGGTCCGGGGCGCGCGGCAGAACAATCTCAAGGGCATCGACCTCGACCTGCCTGTCGGAAAGCTCGTCGTCGTGACCGGTCCGAGCGGATCGGGCAAGTCGAGCCTCGCCTTCCAGACGCTCTATGCCGAGGGGCAGCGGCGCTACGTCGAGACCTTCTCGCCCTACACGCGGCAGTTCTTCGACCGCATGGACAAGCCGCAGGTCGATTCGATCAAGGGCATCCCGCCCGCCATCGCCATCGAGCAGCAGAACGCGGTCAAGACGACCCGTTCCACCGTGGGCACCATCACCGAGATCAACGACTACCTGAAGCTCCTCTTTCCACGCCTCGCCAAGGGCTACGATCCCGTCACCGGCGAGGAGATCGCGCCGGATTCGCCGGAGTCCATCCTGAGGAAGTCGGCCGAACGCTTCGGCCGGGGCAAGCCGCTCCTCGTCCTCTTCTCCATCGACGCCCCCGCCGGGACGAAGGTGGCCGACTTCTTCGCCTTCCTCCAGCAGCAGGGCTATCTGCGCGTCTGGCTCTATGGCAAGGCCTACCGTGCCGACGACCCGGACTCCTACGACCGCAGGGCCCTTCCCGCCCGCGTCGAGGTCATCCAGGACCGGGTCGATCCGTCGCGGCGCACGCGCTTCCTCGAGGCGGTCGAACGCGCCCTCGATCTCGGAAAAGGCGTCGTCACCGTGGCGGATCCCGAGTCGGGGGAGCGCGTCTCCTTCTCCCGCGACTGGAGTTCGCCCGAGACAGGCACGGTGCTGAAAGCGCCCACGCCCGGCCTCTTCAGCTTCAACCATCCTCTCGGAGCCTGCCCCGTCTGCCGGGGCTTCGGTCGAGTCATCGGCATCGACCTCGACAAGGCGGTCCCCGACAAGTCGCTCTCCATCGCCGAGGGCCTCGTGCGGGCCTTCCAGGGCGACTCCTACTACGAATGCGAGGAGGATCTCGAACGCTGCGCGCGGGCGCGCGGGCTCAGCCTCGTGACCCCCTTCGACGAGATGCCGCCCGAGGACCAGCGCTGGATCCTCGAGGGCGAGGGCGGCGACCCCGAGGAGGCCTGGCGGCAGGGAACCTGGTACGGCGTGCGCGGCTTCTTCGACTGGCTCGAGTCGCGCGCCTACCGCATGCATGTCAGGGTCTTCCTGAGCCGCTACCGCAGCTATACCCTCTGCAAGACCTGCGGAGGCACGCGGCTGAAGCCCGAGGCCCTTGCCTTCAAGATCGCGGGCAAGACCCTGCCCGAGCTGTGGCGGCTCTCCATCGACGATCTCTCCACCTTCTTCGCCGGTCTCGACACGACTGGCTCCGACAAAACCACCGCGATGCTCCATCGCGAGATCGCGAACCGGCTGGGCTACCTGAAGGAGGTGGGGCTCGGCTACCTCGACCTCGACCGCCCCACCCGCACCCTCTCGGGCGGGGAAACCGAGAGGGTCAACCTGACGACCTGCCTCGGCGCCAGCCTCACGAGCACCCTCTTCGTCCTCGACGAGCCCACCGTGGGGCTGCATCCGCGCGACGTAGGCAAGCTCGTCGGCGTGATGCGACGTCTCCGCGACCTAGGCAACACCCTCGTCGTCGTCGAGCACGAGGAAGCCGTGATCCGCGCCGCCGACCACCTCGTCGACATCGGTCCGGGCCGGGGCGAAGGCGGCGGCGAGCTCGTCTACGCCGGCCCGGGCGCGGCGGACGAGGGGGGCGCGGCCAAATCCCTGGCAAAACATCCCCGATCCCTGACCTTGCAATACCTTTCGGGAGGGAAGGCCATCCCCGCCCCGGTCTCGCGTCGCAAGCCCCGCCATTGGCTCTCCGTGAAGCGCGCCGCCCAGCACAATCTGAAGAGGATCGACGTCGACTTCCCCCTCGGCGTGCTCTGCTGCGTCTCCGGGGTCTCCGGTTCGGGCAAATCGACCCTCGTCCACTCCGTCCTCCACGGGAACCTGCTCCAGTCGCTCGGTCTCGCCACCGGCGAGACCGAGATCGGCCAGTGCAAGGAGATCCGCGGGGCGGGCCATGTCCGCGAGGTCGTGATGGTCGACCAGGCACCGCTCGCCCGCACGCCGCGATCGACGCCGGTCGTCTACACCGGGCTCTTCGATGCGATCCGGAAGCTCTTCGCCGACTCGCCCGACGGGAAGGCCCGCGCCCTCACGCCGGGCTACTTCTCCTTCAACAGCGGCGCGGGGCGCTGCGGCCGCTGCATGGGCAACGGCTTCGAGAAGGTCGAGATGCAGTTCCTCAGCGACCTCTACGTGACCTGCCCCGAATGCGAGGGCAGGCGCTACACCCCCGAGGCCCTCGAGGTCGAGCTGGCCGGGAGGAACATCCACGCGGTGCTCTCCATGACCGTCGCCGAGGCCATTCCCTGGTTCCTCGCGATGGAGGACAAGCGGGCCGCCTCCGTCGTCGCGGGCCTGCGGCTCCTCGCCGAAGTGGGGCTCGGCTACCTGCGCCTCGGCCAGCCGTTGAACACCTTGTCGGGCGGCGAGAGCCAGCGGCTCAAGCTCGTCGGCCATCTCCTCGCCGCGCCCGCGCGGAAGCGCGAGGACGGCAAGACATCCCTTCTCATCTTCGACGAACCGACCACGGGCCTGCATTTCGACGACACGGCGATGCTGCTGAAGACCTTCGACCGGCTCGTCGAGGCGGGCGACTCCGTGATCGTGATCGAGCACAACCTCGATGTCGTCGCCGCCGCCGACCACGTCGTCGATCTCGGTCCCGAGGCAGGGGTGGGAGGCGGGGAGGTGGTGGTTTGCGGGACGCCGGAGGAGGTGGCGGCGTGCCCACGCTCTCACACGGGGAGGTATCTGGCGGAAAAGTTGGCAGCGTTCAGGGAGCCGTTTCCAGCCGCCAAGGTGTCCAAGATCGCTGAAGCACCCTCTGCCGACTACCGAATACCGCTCATCGATCACCGCAACGAAGCCGCCAATGCGATCTCCCTGCACGGCGCCCGCGAGAACAACCTCAAAAACCTCGACCTCGTCATCCCCCGCGAGCAGTTCGTCGTCCTCACCGGCCTGAGCGGATCGGGCAAATCGACGCTCGCCTTCGACATCCTCTTCGCCGAGGGGCAGCGGCGCTTCCTCGACAGCATGTCCACCTACGCGCGGCAGTTTGTCGAGCAGATGGAGCGGCCCGACATCGACCTCGTCGCCGGCCTGCCCCCCACCGTCGCCATCGAGCAGCGCATCTCCCGCGGCGGCGGCAAGTCCACCGTGGCCACCGTCACCGAGGTCTGGCATTTCCTCCGCCTTCTCTTCGCGAAGCTCGGCCGCCAGTATTCGCCCGACACCGGCAATGCCGTCGAGAAGCAGACCCCGTCCGCCATCGTCACCCGCCTCCGCACCGAGGCGTCGAAGGGACGGCGCGCCGTCCGCGTCATGGCCCCGCTCGTGCGGGCGCGCAAGGGCTACCACACCGAGGTCGCGGAATGGGCGAGGAAGCAGGGCTTCGACACCCTCCTCGTCGATGGACAACTCGTGCCCGTGGCGGAGTTCCAGCGCCTCGAGCGCTTCAAGGAGCACAGCATCGATGTCGTCGTCGGCGAAGTCGCCGCGAAGGCTCCGGCGGGCGAGGTGCTCGAGCTCGTCGAGACTGCCCTGCGCCTCGGCAAGCGCACTCTGCGCTTCTTCGACGCCGCCAACCGGCTCCAGGTGATGAACACCGAGATGGTCGATCCCGAGACGGGCCGCTCCTTCGAGGACCTCGACCCCCGCCTCTTCTCCTACAACAGCCCACACGGCTGGTGTCCGGTCTGCCGCGGCTACGGATCGGTCGAGAAGCGGTCCGCCGGGCCCGACGAGCGCGATGCCGAATCCGTCCTCGACGCCGAGCTGCGCGAGGAATGGCGCCGCTCCCGCGCCGACGCCGAGAGCGAGACCGAACCCTGTTCGGCCTGCGGCGGCACCCGGTTGAACGAAGTCGCCCGCCACGTCCGCATCGGAGAATTGGCCATCACCGATCTCGCGCGACTCTCCGTCAGCGCCGCGCGTGGCGTCGTGGACGGCTTCCGCTTTGCGGGGCGCGAGGCCCTCATCGCCCGCGACATCCTGCCCGAGATCGTCCAGCGTCTCCGCTTCATGGAGGAGGTCGGCCTCGGCTACCTCCAGCTCGACCGCTCCGCCACCACCCTGAGCGGAGGCGAGAGCCAGCGCATCCGCCTCGCCGCCCAGCTCGGGTCGAACCTTCGCGGCGTCCTCTACATCCTCGACGAGCCCACCATCGGCCTGCATCCGCGCGACAACGCGAAACTCCTCGACACCCTCGCCGCCCTCAAGGGCAAGGGCAACTCCCTCGTCGTCGTCGAGCACGACGAGGACACCATCCGCCGCGCCGACCACCTCATCGACCTCGGCCCCGGCGCCGGCCAGCACGGCGGCGAAATCGTGTGGCAAGGCGATCCGAAGGACCTTTTCCAATCCACTGAAAAATCTGCCAAAAGAAATGGCCGCACCTCCAAGGTCACCCGTGACTCCCCCACAAGGGAGGCCTTCTCGCACCCCCTCGTCCATCCCCTCCGAGGATCGCGCCGCACACTGCCCGCCAAAAAAGCCGCGGACGAATGGCTCGTGGTGAAGGGAGCCCGCGCCAACAACCTCAAGAATCTCGAGGTCCGCGTGCCCATCGGGCGCCTCACCGTCATCTCCGGCATCTCCGGCTCGGGCAAGTCCAGCTTTCTCCGGGGCGTTCTCAAGCCCGCTGTGACCGAGGCCCTCGCCGAGGCGAAGACCGGAGCGAAATCGAAGCCCAGGGCCAAGGGCAAATCCGCTCCTGCCCGGCCCTGGGATTCGATCGGGGGGACCGGGCGCATCGAGGCCGTCTACGAGGTCGACCAGTCGCCCATCGGCAAGACCTCGCGCTCCACCCCCGCGACCTACGTGAAGGTCTTCGACGAGATCCGCGCCCTCTTCGCCCAGCTCCCCGAGTCCCGGGCACGCGGCTACACCGCCTCGCGCTTCTCCTTCAACACCGAAGGGGGACGCTGCGAACCTTGCAAGGGCAACGGCTCGATCAAGCTGGAGATGAACTTCCTTCCCTCCACCTACGTCGTCTGCGAGGAATGCGGGGGTCGCCGCTACGCCGCCCCGACCCTCGAGGTGGAGTACAACGGCAAGTCCATCGGCGACGTCATGGACCTCTCCATCGACGAGGCCGCCGAGTTCTTCGCCGGCGTGCCGAAGATCGCCCGTACCCTCGATCTGATGCGCGAGACCGGGCTCGGCTATCTCCACCTCGGCCAGGCGAGCCCCAGCCTCAGCGGCGGCGAGGCCCAGCGCATCAAGCTCGTCACCGAGTTGACCCGCGGCATCGGCCGCGCCGCGAACGCCCGCCTCCGCCAGAACCGCCAGCCGAAATCGAACCTCTACCTCATCGAGGAGCCCTCCATCGGCCTCCACCTCGCCGACGTGAAGCGTCTCCTCGACGTCATGCACCGCCTCGTCGACGACGGCCACACCGTCGTCGTCATCGAGCACAGCCTCGAGATCATGGCCGAGGCCGACTATCTCATCGACATCGGCCCCGAGGCCGGGGAAGCCGGAGGCGAGATCGTCGCGGTCGGCACGCCCGAGGAGGTGGCGAAGGTGAAGCGCAGCCGCACCGCGCCGTTTTTGGCGGAGAGGTTGGGAGGATGACGCACTGATCGGAGGAAAGGAAAGGCGGTTGCCGATTGGCATTTTTCCTTCGGAGCCTTAAAATCGGAGGGTTCAGGAAATGACCCCCGTGATTTTCGTTGCCGCTTGGATGCTTGTTGCGATTGGAGGCTCCTCCTTCTCACCTCCGGATGGGGGATTCCCGCTTTAGCCAGGATCTCGAAGTGACGTCGTCGTCCAAACAGGCAACGGACCGGAGCGAGTCGGGCGGATCCCTGCTCGTTCCGATCCTGGTCGCCAATTTCCTTCCGGCCGTCGGGGTCCTCTTCTTCGGATGGCGCATCTTCGACGTCGTCCTGATCTACTGGCTGGAGAACGTGGTCATCGGACTGTTCAACCTCGTCAAGATTCTGTCCTGCCGTCCCGATCCCGACGTGCTGAAACCCGCCCTCGCGCCTTCGCCGCATCGACCCGCCCACCATGCTTCGGTGCCTCCGGGCAGCAGGATCGGCACGGCATTCCTCTTCATGGTCCACTATGGGATGTTCACCTTTGTCCATGGGGCCTTTTTGGGAATCCTGCTCAAGAGTCCCGGAGAAATCAGTTCGCCGGCGAAGATGTCCCTCCCCGACAGCCTCACCCCGACGGTCTGGCTGTCCGTCCTCGCGATCGCGGCCAGCCATCTCTACCGCCTGATCGCCGCCTTCTACCTGCGCGGCGAATACCGCCGCAGGACTCCCCGCATGCAGATGGGCGAACCCTACGGGCGCGTCATCGTTCTCCATCTCGCGATTCTTGCCTCGGGTTTCCTGATCATGAGGATGCAGGGACAGCTCGTCGCCCTGCTCGTTCTGATCGTCGGCAAAACCTGCATGGAATACAGGCTCGCCAGGAGGGCGCGGCTGAGGGCCGCGTGACGGAGAGCCGGCCGGTCCACGCTTTCGCTTTCATGATAGCGCGAGGCAGCGGCGCATGGGAGCACTTCGCGCTTGTGGCGATGGCAGGGAAGTGCTGGAATGCCCGCCATGGGTACCATCGAAGAGCCAACGAAGCCGGGACTCCGCGGCGTGATCCTTTTCACCCTGGCCTACATGGGGGCGGCGATCGCGGCTTCGATCGCCAGGGGGAACAGCGAGTTTGTCTTCTACATCGTCGTGATGGGGGTGCTGTTCGGAACGGTGGCGTGGGTCCACTCGCGCATCTGCCTTACGGCAGGGCTCCTCTGGGGACTTACGGCTTGGGGATTTCTCCACATGGCAGGTGGATTGGTTCCTCTGCCCGCGGGATGGCCCTACGACGGGGACCAGGCGGTGCTCTACAGTTGGTGGATCCTTCCCCCCGGATATCTCAAATACGACCAGGTGGTGCATGCCTACGGATTCGGGATCACCACGTGGCTGTGCTGGCAGGGATTGCGGGCGGCCATCGCCGGCCTCGGAATCCCTCGCGGCGAGGTGAAGCCGACCTTGGGCCTGCTGACGTTGTGCGCGGCGAGCGGGATGGGCTTGGGCGCGCTGAACGAGGTCGTCGAGTTCATCGCGGTCCTCACCATTCCGGAGACGAACGTCGGCGGATACGTCAACACCGGCTGGGACCTGGTTTCCAATCTGGTGGGTTGCGTCGTGGCGGCCGTGGTCCTCCGTTTCACGCATTGAGGCACCTCTCCCGGCGCGGTCGGGATTGGACCGCTTTGGAGATTCTTTCTACGCGTAAGTAGCGACCCCCATGAAACGAAGAGAAGCCCTGCCGCTGACCCTTTTGGGGTTGGCCTCCTTGCCCGGTTGCGATTTCCGTCCGTCGCCTGTCGAGAAGAGGGACGCGTCATCCTCGCTCGAAGGAAGCGGATTGCCGCCGGTCCGTGTCGGCGTGGAGAGGCAGATCCGCGTCATCACCGGTTTGCGCCCCTTCCGTCCCTCGGGCTTTGTGGTGAAGCGGGAGCAATGGGAAGGAAAGACGGTGATCCACAACTATGGGCACGGCGGCGGCGGATTCACCCTCTCGTGGGGATCCTCGCATCTGGCCATAGCGCTTGCCGATCCGGTGGCCGGCAAGGCCTGCGCCGTCATCGGGGGCGGCGTCATGGGCTTGAGCGTGGCGCGCCTTCTCCAGGCGAGAGGCGCGGCGGTGACTCTCTACACCCGCGATCTGCCGCCGCAGACGACCTCCAACATCGCGGGAGCCCAGTGCTGGCCGGTCTCCGTGTTCGACCGCGACCGCAGGACCGATGCCTTCGCCGAGCAGTTCGTTGCCGCCGCGAACGTCTCCTTCCGATCCTTCCAGGATCTGGTGGGGCCGCGATGGGGCGTGAGATGGGTGCCCAACTACTATCTCAGCGAAGAGGAGCCCGAGAACGGCTGGATGGGAGGGCCGGGAGGCGCGCTGCACCACATGCAGGTCGGCTTCCGGGATTTCGGGCCGGGCGAGCATGCCTTCCCGGCCAACTACGTCCGGCGCTTCCACACCCTGCTGATCGAGCCGGCGACCTATCTGAGCACGCTCCAGCAAGAGGTTCGGATCGGGGGAGCCCGCGTGGAAATCCGCACCTTTGCCAATCTTGACGAGGTTCTCTCGCTTCCGGAAGACACCGTTTTCAACTGCAGCGGCCTGGGTTCGAAGGAACTGTTCCCCGACGACGAACTCGTCCCCATCAAGGGGCAGCTCAACGTCCTGCTGCCGCAGCCCGAGGTGGACTACAACCTCATCGCCGGAAATCTCTACATGTTTTCCCGCAGCGACGGCGTCGTCCTGGGCGGAACGTTCGAACGGGGGAACTGGGATGCCAGTCCGGACGAGGCCGTGTCGGAAAGGCTGCTCGCCGGCCATCGCGAATTGTTTGCGGGATTTCCCGGCTGACCTGGACCGCTTCCCGGCGCCCCACGATCCACCCATGCGCCCTTTACGGGAGGGCGAAACGCGTGTCCATTTCCCCTCATGAAGCGTTGGTTTGCGATGGTCTTGGCGGTGCTCGCGTCGGCGTCGTTCTCTTCCTCCCTCCGCGGGCAGGCGGACTACCAGCGCTATTTCGACGAGGACAAGCTGCCGAAGGTGCGGGAGCTCTTCGCGCAGGGACGCTACGAGGTCGTCCTCAGAGTCTGCGAGTATGCCCAGCGGCGTGGGCAACCCTCCTGGGAATGGCGGGTGCTGCATTTCGAGTCGCTCGCCGCGATAGGCCGCTACGAGGAGGCCTACGAGGAGGCAAAGGCGACGGCGGAGCGCTTCCGAGAGGATCTTGGGGCCTTGCTGCGGCTCCACGCGTATTTCAAAACCCACGGTCACGAGGAGGAGGCCGCGGCCCGCCTCGCCGATCTCAATGCGGCGGCGCGGGCAGTGCCGAAGCGGGAGCGCACCGCTCTCGATCTCGTCCATCTCGGTGAAGCAGCGCTGGTCCTCGGGGCCGACCCCTCGAAGGTGCTGGAGCAGTATTTCGGTCCGGCCAAGGCGACGAAGCCGAAGGGACGGGAGATCCCGCCGGGGTTGCTGGAGGCGCATCTCGCCTCCGCCCGCCTCGCCATGGAGAAGGAGGATCTGAAGCGCGCCGGCGAGGAGTATGCCGCCGCCCTGAAGCTGGCTCCAAACGAGATCGAGGCGCTCTTCGGGATGGCTCGGGCGCTGTTGCCTTCCGATCGCGAGGCCGGTGCGGGTTATCTGGAGAAGACGCTTGCCGAGGCCCCGGTCCATTTTGGGGCGCTCCTTCTCCAAGCCGAGTCGGCGATCAATTTCGAGCGCTACGAAGCGGCGGGGGAGTATCTCGCCCTGGTCGAGTCGGTCAATCCCCGCCATCCCGAGGCCCATGCCTACCGCGCCATCCTCGCGGAGCTGGAACGGGCCGACCACGCCGCCTTCGCCCGCGAGCGCGAGGCGGCGCTGTCGGTCTGGCGGGACAATCCGGCGATCGACCATCTCATCGGACGGGTTCTCTCCCGCAAGTACCGCTACGCCGAGGGAGCCGAGGCCCAGCGGCGCGCCCTCGCCCTCGATCCGGACTTCCTCCCCGCGAAGCTCCAGCTCGCCCTCGACTCCCTGCGCCTCGGCCGGATCGAGGAGGCCTGGCCGCTCGCCAAGGAGGTCGCCGCCGCCGATCCCTACAATGTCCTCGCCTACAACCTGGAGGTGCTGGAGAAGGAGATCGCCAGCTTCGCCTCGGTGAGGACGGACGACTTCATCGTCCGCTTGCCTCCCGACGAGGCCGCGATCTACGGCGGGCGCGTCGTCGAGTTGCTGACGGAGGCGAAGCGCGTCCTCGGGGAGAAATACGGTCTCGTCATCGAGCAGCCGACCCTCGTCGAGTTCTACCCCGACCAGCAGGATTTCGCGATCCGCTCCTTCGGCTCGCTCGGCGGCGACGGCCTGCTCGGGGTGTGCTTCGGCTCGGTCGTGACGATGAACAGCCCCGGCAGCGTCACCGCCGCGAAGAGCAACTGGGAGGCGACCCTTTGGCACGAGTACTGCCACGTCGTCACCCTGACCGCGACGAAGAACAAGATGCCGCGCTGGCTGAGCGAGGGCATCTCGGTCTACGAGGAGAAGCAGCGCCAGCCGAACTGGGGGCAGGGGATGAATCCCGAGTACCGCCGCATGATTCTCGAGGAGGGAGCCCTCACCCCCGTGCGGGACATGAGCCAGGCCTTCTTCCAGGCGAAAAGCTCCCTGCACGTCATGTTCGCCTACTACCAGTCCATGCTCGTGGTCGAGCACCTCGTCGAGGCATACGGACTCGAGGCCCTGCGTGGCATCCTCGCCGATCTCGCCGAAGGCGTGCTCGTCAACGACGCCATCTCCCGCCACACCGCGCCGATGGAGGCGTTCGAGAAATCCTTCGCCGACGCCACGGTGCGCCTCGCCGAATCCTACGGTGCCGGCGTCGATTGGCGGAAGCCGGAGCCCGGGGAGATGGATCCGCGCAGCGTTCTCTCGGTCGGTGCTTTCCTGAAAAGGCATCCGTCGAACTTCGAGGCGAGGCGGATCTTCACCGCCCTGCTCGTCGAGCAGGAGAACTGGGACGCGGCGGTCGAGTCGGCCGACGCGCTCATCGCCCTGCTCCCCGAGCATACAGGCGAGCGGAACGGCTACTCGCTGAAGGCCCTCGCTCTGCGCGGCAGGAAGGACGCGGCGGGCGAGGCCGCCGTGCTGGAGCAGCTCGCGGCGCGTTCGGCGGAGGCGTTCCAGGCCTACAACCGGCTCATCGAGGTCGGTTTCGAGAGCGGCGACTGGGACACCGTCATCGCCAACGCGGTGCGGGGCCTTGCGATCAATCCCTTCACCGAGCGGATCCACTACTGCCGCGGCTGCGCCCACGAGGCGAAGGCGGAGACGGATCTGGCGGTGCGGTCCTTCGAGAACGCCCTGCGTCTGGGACCCGCGAATCCATCGGAGGTGCGCTTCCGTCTCGCGCGTCTTCTGAAGGAGGAGGATGCCACCCAAGCGAAGCGCCATGTGCTCGACGCCTTGGCGGACTCCCTGCGCTACCGCGAGGCGCACGGTCTGCTGCTGGAGATCGTCGAGGGGCCGAAGACCGCTCCCCCCGCGCCCGAGGCGGCGAAGCCGGCACCCGCATCCCCCGCGCCTGATCCGTTCGGGGCGTCGGTGCCGGGCGGCCAAGCCTCCGACTGACTTGCTAGGAATTGGTGATTCAAGAGACCAACAAATCATGACAAACGCATGGATGGTGAGATCGGATGGCGGAGCGGCGCTGCCCTTGTTTGAGGAGAAAGGAATTGTGGGCATTCACTTCGGGGTGACGGAGGATTTGGCGGGAAAGGATCTGGACGGAATCCGGGTGCGGCTGAGGGAAATCAATCCGGACAATTCTGTCCATGAGATCGGTGGGGCGGCGGGGCCTCTGAACAAGATCGTGAACGTGATGAAGCCTGGAGATGGCGTGATTACCTATGATCCGGGGAAGCGGGTGTATTGGGTGGGGGAAATCACTGGGGATTACTATTTCGAGCCCGGGACGGACGAGCTTCCGCAGCGGCGCTCGGTGATCTGGAAGTCCCGCTTGGTGTCGCGGGACGACTTGCAGATTTCCACACGCAATTCGTTGGGAGGGCCGAGTACCTTGATTCAGCTCTCGCCGGAAGTGTGGGAGGAGATTCAGGCGGTGATGGCCGGAAACAAACCTACCGAGGAGGTGGATTCCGTGGAGACGAGAGAGGCGATCCAAGAGGACAAGCGCAACATGCAGGAGCAGGCGCGGGAGCGGCTGAAGGACCGGATCGGGGCGCTGGACCCATCGGAGATGGAGGAGCTTTTGGCGGCGCTGTTGCGGGCGCTGGGCTTCAAGACGTGGGTAAGTCCGGCGGGACCGGATCGCGGGGTGGACGTGCTGGCGTCGCCGGACGGGCTGGGCTTGCAGGAGCCGCGGATCAAATGCGAGGTGAAGCACCGGAAGCAGACGGCGATGGGGGCACCAGAGTTGCGGGGATTCCTGGGAGCGCTGAGAACGGGAGACCGGGGGATTTTCCTTTCCACCGGCGGCTTCACCCGGGAGGCCCGCTACGAGGGCGAGCGGTCAAACGTGCCGGTCACCCTGCTGGATCTGGACGATCTCGCGCGGTTGATCGAGGCGAACTACGAGGCATTCGACACGGAGGGGCGGGGATTGCTGCCTCTGATGCGGGTGTACTGGCCGGTGGATTGAAAGGAGGATCGATGACTCCCATGTGCCCCGGAACATAGTGGAGAATACGGAGCGGATAGCCGCAGGCAGAGAATACGCGAAGAGGACCGCCGAAGGCAATTTCTCCGAAGCGACATCCGCCGGGAAGAAATTCTCACGGATTTCTCTCCCTTCACCACGGCAAAAAAGAATAAACCTCCGCCGCCGACTCGACGAGCCGCGGCAGGAAGGTCCGCGCGTTCTCCCAGAAGGACACGAGGAAGCTGCGGAAGCTGGCCGTGGGCGAGGCCACGATGAGCATCGCGCTGAGGACGAGGACGTTCGCCGAGAAGATCACGGAGAAGGAGAAGACGCGTCCGTTCTGGACCACGTCGGGCTGCTCGCCGCGCACCATCCAGAGGGTGAAGGCGAGGTGGAAGGTCCAGGTGAAGCCGATCAGCCCGTAGAGCCAGACCGGATCGGGGGGCGAGTGCTCCGCGGCGACCCAACCGTAGACCGTCCAGGCGAGGATGGCGACGACGCTGTAGAAGGGGAAGAAATAGGGCGAGAGGGAGATGAGGAAGTTCGTCCGGTCGGTGAGGATGTGGCCGCCGCGCGAGGACACGTGGACGTCGCTGACGCGCCCGCGGAAGACGAGGACGAAGAGGGCGTGGGTCAGTTCGTGGCCGGCCACGTAGATCCAGCGGAGGACGCGGCCCTGGCAGAAGAAGAAGAGGACGAGCGACAGCGCCGCCCCGAGGCCGAAGAAGACGAACTCACGCGATTTCCAATACTCTCCGGCCAGGGTGTCGGCCTGGAGGAGCACGAGGAAGGTCTCGAGAAGGATCCAGCAGACCGGGAGCAGGGCGATCCCGACGACGAGCTTCAGCGTCCGCAGGGTGGGGGACTCGGGATCGGAGAGGACCGAGAGCGCCGCCCCGGGGAGAAAGGCGGAGAGTCCCTGCGGCGGCGGGGATTTCCGCCGTCTCGAACGGTTTCGGGACGTCGCGTGGCGGGGCAAGGGATCTGCGGGCGGTGGAGATCGGCGACCCTCCCTCGTCTCGCGCGGCCGGGAACGGTCAGGCGCGGCTGAGGTATTTCTTGTCTTCGGTGCTGACGCGGATGCGGTCGCCGGGGTTGATGAAGAGAGGCACCTGGAGACGGAGGCCGGTCTGGACGGTGGCTTCCTTCGTCGCCGCGGTGGCGGTGTCGCCTTTCACGCCGGGGGCGGATTCGGTCACCTCCAGCTCGATGCTCGGGGGCAGCTCGATGGTCACGGCCTTGCCGTCGACGAAGAGCACTTCGACGGTGAGCCCGTCGATGAGGAGGTCCTTGCTGTCCTCGATGAACTCCTCCTGGAAGGTCACCGTGTCGTAGGTGGACGGATCCATGAAATGGTAGCCGGTCTGGTCCTGGTAGCTGAACTCGAGCTTCTGGCGCTCGGACTGGACGATGTCGACCTTGTCGCTGGAGGCGAAGCGGATGTCCTTCGTCTTCCCCGTCTTGAAGGAGCGGACCGTGGCCATGACGAGGGCGTTGCCCTTGCCGGGGGTGCGGTGCTCGAGCCCGGTGACGATGCCGAGCTCTCCGTTGTAGCTGATGCACTGTCCGCGTTTCAGGTTGGTTGCGACGATGGCCATGGGAAAGAGCGGGGTTGCTTAATATATATTAACTTTTTTTCTGGGGAAGGACGGAATATTGCCATCGTTTTGGTCGATCACAAGATCGGAAATAATGATTTGAGGGGCGGACGAGCGCCTCCACCGTGGCGCATGTCCGATCCCGTCCCGTCTATTCCCATGCTCCGGCGTGCGCCCTTGCGCTGGGCACTTCTCGTTCCGGCCCTGGTCGTCCCCTTCGTTCTTTCCTTCTTCTACTTCGTCCTCTTTCCGGGCACGGCCTTCGGCAACGCTTTCTACACCACCCACAAGATCTTCCTCGTCGCCTGGCCGCTCCTCGCCGTGCCCTTGATCCTGCGCGAGCCGATGGTCGACCGGACCCGCCCGAAGCGCCACCTCGCCTCGCTCCTGCCGGGAACCGTCTTCGGCGTGCTGGTGGTCGGGCTGCTCTTCCTTCTCCTCCGGGCCTCGCCCCTCGGGGCGATCTTCGAGGCGAACGAGGGCCGGATCGTCCAGCGCATCCACGATCTCGGGGTGGCGGAGAGCTTCCTCGCCTTCGCCCTGTTCCTCTCCTTCATCCACGCCGCGATGGAGGAGTTCTACTGGCGCTGGTTCGCCTTCGGCCAGGCGAAGCGGCTGATGCCGAAGGGCGCGGCCCATCTCGTCGCCGCGGTCGGCTTCGCCTCGCACCATGTCGTCGTGCTGAGCCAGTTCTTCCCGATGGGCTGGGCGCTCGCGTTCGGGGCCTGCGTCGCCCTCGGGGGCGCCTTCTGGAGCTGGCAGGCGGACCGCTACAACAGTCTCATCGGTCCCTGGTTCAGCCATATGCTCATCGACCTGGGTCTGATGTGGGTGGGCTGGGAGGCGCTGCGGGTGGGGGGGTGACGCCGTCTGCCGCCGTCGCCGCCGTGTCCGGCTCGGGAGGCTCTCCGGTGGCGAAGACGGCCGTGAGCCGTGCGTGCCTCCCCAGCGGGCCGGGGAGGTGCATGCCCCCGACGATGATGTCGGGGAGGCCGTCGTGGTTCAGATCGCCGACATCCATCGTCGCGAGGTTCGTCGGCCCGTAGAGGATGGTGTGGGGCGTGAAGCGGGCGGAGCCGTCGTTCTCGAGCCAGATCAGGCTGGGAAAGTCGTGGATGGGCCAGTCGAAGTTGAGGCTGGAGACGACGATGTCGAGATGGCCGTCCCCGTTCATGTCGTGGGCGACGGCCCGGTAGCAGCCCGGCATGGCGGCGAGCTCGTGCTTGCGGAACGATCCATCGACGTTCTCGAGCCAGCGCACGCCGTGGTAGGGTTTCGCGAGGGAGACCTCGTCCATCATGTCGCCGTTGGTGCAGAGAATGTCGAGGTCGCCGTCGCCGTCGAGATCGACGAGCTGGAAGCCGGAGGACCCGAAGGCCGGATTGTCCGCCCTCGCGAGGAGGCGGCGCTCGAAGCGGCC
Organism: Verrucomicrobiales bacterium; assembly: GCA_037190325.1. Taxonomy (GTDB): domain Bacteria; phylum Verrucomicrobiota; class Verrucomicrobiia; order Verrucomicrobiales; family DEV007; genus Arctic95D-9. The sequence goes on from JBBCIU010000002.1 coordinate 462,184, forward strand.
GTCGCCGTGGTTGCGGAACCATTCGATGCTCTCGTGCTGCTGGGAGAAGAGCACGACGAAGTCGCTCCGGCCGTCCTGGTCGAAGTCGACCACCTCCACCTGCATGGCTCCGTTCTGGCGCAGGACCTGGTGCTGGATGAACAGCGTCGGCGTGACCTGCTCCAGCAGGATCACCTCGCCCGACTCCCGCCAGCCGAAGGCTGTGACGACGAAGTCGGTCTTTCCGTCGCCGTTGAAGTCCCCCGGCTTCACGTCCGTGACCCGCGCGACGTTTCCGACGAGGCGGAGGGGCTCGAAGGTGAGGTCGCCCCGGTTCACGAGGAGCCAGACCGATCCGATGAGATCGTCCGTCGGGCTGATGAAGCCGAGGGAGGCGACGACGATGTCGAGGTGGCCGTCGCCGTTGTAGTCCAGCACCGTCGTCCTCACCGGAGTGACGATGTCGGCGATGAAGATCTCCTCCCACGCCCCCTCCTCGATCTTCAGCCAGGTGACGCGCCCGGTGACGTCGTCGCAGACGAGCACGTCGGCCTTCCCGTCCTGGTCGAGGTCGGTCACGTTCACATGCGTGATCTTCGGGCGCTCCTCCTCGCATTCCAGTCCGACCTCTCCCCGGACGAAGCCGAGGGGACCCATGCCGAACTCGCCCGACGGCGGAACGAAGGCTTCGGGGCTTCCCGCCTGGTAGAGGGCGAGCAGCTCCGCGTATTCGGCCTCCTCGAAAGGCAGGCGGCGCTCGACGATCCACGGGCGCATGATCTCGAAGAGCTGCGGCCAGTGCTCCCGCGTGACGGCGTCCACGGGCGGCATGGCGTGGCAGGCGACGCAATACTTCGCGCCGAGCTGGAGGAGCCGGGCCGGGGAAGCGCTCTCGTCTCCGCGGGCGGGCGCCGTGGAGAGGAGGCACGCTCCCAGGGTCGCGGTCAGGAAAATGCTTCGGGCCATCGGTCCGCCAATCGGTTCGCAGGGACGTCGCCCATCGCGGCAGCCACGTTCCGCCAGCGGCTTGGCGAAGACAAGCCGCAATTCCTGCCGGTCGCCGTTCAGGCCGAGACCTTCCTCGACTCGCGGAAGAAGATCGCGAAGACCGCGAGCACGGCGAGCGCGCCCCACGCGGGCGTCTGCCAGATCGCGGCCCAGTCGTGCGAGAGGCCGTCGACGGGCGTTTCGAGCTTGTGGCGCTTCAACACCTCGCCGGCGAGGAAGGTGCCCACGAAGGCCCCCACGCCCCAGAGGATGAAGGCGATGAAGCCCTGCGCCGCCCCGCGGGTGCGCTCGCCCGCCTCGTCGTCGACGTAGAGCTGGCCCGCGATGAAGAGGAAGTCGTAGCAGGCTCCGTGGAGGAGGATCGCGGCGAAGATCAGCGCCGTGGCCCAGGTCTCCGCCCCGACGCTGCCGGAGAGGGCGAAGTAGCGGAGCACCCAGCAGGAGATGCCGAGGAAGATCGTCTTCTTGTAGCCGAAGCGCCTCAGGAAGAAGGGCAGGAGGAGGAAGAAGACCACGTCCGAGACCTGGGCGAAGGAGGTCTTCACCAGCATGTTCTCCCATTTCAGTTCGGTGAGGTAGATCCCGAGGTTCACGAAGTAGAAGTAGAGCGGGATGCAGATGAGGAACATGCAGAGGATGAAGACGGCGAAGGAGGGTTTCCTCAGCAAGCGGAGAGCGTCGAGTCCGAGGATCTCGCCGAGGCTGACATTGGCTCCGGTCTTGGTCGGCGGCGTGTGCGGCAGGATCAGCGAATAGAGCCCGAAGAGGATCGAGACGGTGCCCGCGAGGTAGAACTGGATCGGGGATTCGGCCCCGTTGACGGCGTTCAGGGCGACGAGTCCACCGATCCAGCCGACCGCCGAGAGCATCTTCACGCGGGGGAAGTCGGTCTTGGGGTTCGCGAGGTGGGTGAGGGAGAGGGAATTCCCCAGCGCCAGGGTCGGCACGTAGAGGGCGCAGTAGAGGATCAGCATCGGATAGAAGCTTCCGAACTCCTTGAACTGCGGCAGGACGAGGAGGACGCCGCCTCCGGCGATTCCGAGCACGGCGAGGAGCTTCTCCGAGGCGAAGAAGCGGTCCGCGACGAGACCGACGAGGAAGGGCGAGATCATCGCCCCGATCGCGAAGGCGCCGTAGGCGAGGCCGATCTGGGCCCCGTCGAACTTCAGCGTGTTCGCGAGGTAGGTGCCCATGCTCACATACCACGCCCCCCAGATGAAGTACTGGAGGAACATGAAGGCGGCGAGCTTGATCTTGAGAGTGGTCTGCATGGGAAGGGATGGATGGGAATCCGCCGATTGGAAGGGTGAACGGTCCGCAAGTCAAGATTTTCGCCCCGTAGGCGCAATGCCGCCGAGGGAGCGCTGCCAGGATGGCCGGCCGTAGAAAGGCGTTTGGTGTTCGCGGTCCTAGCGAGAACGACTCGTGCCCGTGCCCGGAGCGGAAAAGGCCCTTGCCCTCGTGCAGGCCCTGGACGTGGCTGGGCATGCGTCGGCGGAGCAGGTGCGGGATCGTCTCGACTCCATCCCTGCGTCCGACCGCGATCTTGTCCGCTGCGGACGGAATTTTCGTCAGGCTTTTGGTTCCTCATCCGTCCGCGACGAGCGTTCTGCCGTCGTTCCACCCCGCGAAAACGTCCTCGCCTCGCCGGACAAAGCGTGGCAGGGTTTCCGGTGCTGTGAGTTTCCTCTTTCCGCTCTACCTCCTGGGTGCGGCCGCCATCGCGGTTCCGATTCTCCTGCATTTGCGGAAGCGGCCTCCCAAGGAGCACGTCGAGTTCGGCTCGCTGATGTTCCTCGAGAAGACGCCGGAGCGGCTCGTCCGCCGGACGCGCCTGGAGCAGCTTCTCCTTCTCGCCCTGCGCTGCCTCGCCCTGATCCTCCTCGCGCTCGCCTTCGGCCGCCCCTTTCTCGAATCGATCCGCCTTCCTTCGGAGGACGAAGCGCTCGTCCGCGCCGTGATCCTCGTCGATCGCAGCGCCTCGATGCGGCGGGAAGGACTGCGCGAAGCGGCGGCGGAAGCCGCCCGCGAAGCGGCGGAGCGCTACCGTGGGGGAGCCGAGGTCGCCCTCGCTCTTTTCGACGAGCGCTTTCTCCTCGCCGCCGACCTGTCCACCCTCGCCGGGCTCTCGCCGGGGGCCCGGGCCGCGGAAGTGGGACGGTTGCTGGCCGAGGAGTCGGCGGCGCCCTCCTGGTTCGGCACCGATCTCGGCGCGGCCCTCGTCCACGCGGCGAACCTCCTCCTTTCCGCCGACGCGGACCGGTCCGCCGACCTGCGCGAGATCGTGCTGATCGGCGACTTCCAGAGCGGGGCGAAGCGCGAGCTTCTCCACGGCAATCCCTGGCCCGAGGAGGTGAAGGTCCGCTGCGTTCCGCTGTCTCCGGCGGAGAAGGGAAATCTCTCCCTTGCCCTCGCCGCGACTCCGCCGCGCTCCAACATCGACGAGGCCGAGGTCTACCGCGTCCGCATCGCGAATTCGGCCGAGTCGTCCTCCGCCACCGCGACCTTGGCTTGGAAGGGACATCCCGCCACCGAGGTCGAAGCCCTCGTCGCTCCCGGCACGAGCCGCATTCTCGTTTCCCCGCCCCGGCCCGACGGCGCGGAGCGCGGCACCCTGATCGTGGGCGGCGACGCCCATGCCTTCGACAACGAGGTGCATGTCGCGCCGGTGCAGCCCCGCCCCCTCCGCATCCGCTTCCTCGGGAAGGAGAGCGACGCGGACCGCGCGGGATCGCCGCTCTTCTACCTGCGGCGTGCCCTCCAGCCGACCCCGTCCCTCCAGCCGATCGTGAGCGTTTCCGAAGCGACCGAAACCCTCGACCTGGGGGCGATCGAGGTCGTCGTCGTGGCCGAGGCGTGGTCCGAGTCCGTCGGCGCCGCCCTCCACGCCTTCGCCGAGGCCGGTGGCTTGGTTCTCGCCCTGCCTTCGGCCGATACCGGCAGCGCCGCCTTCGCCGCGCTGTCGGGGCAGGATTCGTGGAAACTGTCGGAGGCGTCGGTCGGCGACTTCGCCATGCTCGCCGACCTCGACTTCGACCATCCCGTGCTCGAGCCCTTTGCCCGCGCCCAGATCCGCGACTTTACGAAGATCCGCTTCTGGGAGCACCGCCATCTCGATCTCGGCGAGGGACCTCTGCCGGACGGCACCCGTGTTCTCGCCACCTTCGATGGAAAGTCGCCCGCGCTCCTGGAGCACCGGGTCGGCGAGGGAGCGGTCTTCGCCTTCCTCGCCGGATGGCGGCCGGAGGAAAGCCAGCTCGCCCTTTCCTCGAAGTTCGTTCCGCTGCTCTACTCCATCTTCGACCATGCCGGCCACAGCATCCGTTCGGCTCCGACGATCTACGTCGGCGAGACGGAAGGCACCGCTCCCGGATTCTACGAGGAAGCGCAGGACGACGGTGGCGTGCGCCTCGTCTCCGTGAATCTCGACCCGTCCGAGGGGCGCACCGATGCCTTCGATCCGGCCGTCGAATTCGCCGCCCTCGGCATCCCGCTGCTCGAGGCGGCCGTCGAAACGACCCCGGAATTGAGCGCCGCACAGAAGCTGAGGGTCGAATCGGAGCAGAAAGAAGCGCAGCAAAAGCTGTGGAAATGGATCGTCCTCGCCGCCCTTCTCGTTTTGATCGTCGAAACGTGGCTCGCCCGACCGCGAGCCGGGTGCATGT
>JBBCIU010000003.1:0-167889 GCA_037190325.1 Verrucomicrobiales bacterium
CATCCCGTCCCCAGATGGGCCGGGCGCCTCTCCGCCGCCCCTGCCAGCCAAGGCACCGGCCACGTCCGCCTTTCCCTCGCGAACTCGCCGAACTTCGCCGCCGGGGAGCTGACCACCCGGCCTCATCTCCTCCTCGTCCGCCATCCCGCCGGGGTGGCGGCGACACCATTGTCCGCACCAGCAGGTTTATGCGGGAACGATGTGGCTGTCGGTAAGGAAGTCCGCGGAGGAAGCGGTCTACATTATACTTGCCTTGCCGCATCTCGTTCACTTTCGACAATATCGATTTCCGCCCCGGGGGCATTCAAAGAGAGCGATTCAAACGAGATCGCCGACCGCAAGGACCAACTCCTCATCTACGACAACTCTAGGGGATGAACTTGAACCATTTGGAATTGCTTCAGATCGAGAGATTCAAATCGTCGCAAGCAACCTCAAAGAAGCGCTGGTTTCGTCGGGCTTCGTTTTGAACTGAAGCGTTCGTGTCTCGCAGAGACGAAGTCATAACTCTGCGACTATTGCCGGTCGCGATTTGATCCAAACTAAAATAAAAAAGTCGTCAAGCGAACGGAATTTACACCTGATGATCAGGCATATCACTTTCGAGCAATAAACCAAGATTAAAGAAGTGGTCGAGAAACTCCCCCAAAAGCTATAAAAGGAAGTCGGTAAGTCAAACTTCCAAAGGGCGTATGGCATTCTCTAAGGGCGTTTCAATGTTTCCACCTTCAAAGAAATTCTTCGACAAGACTATGACAACGCAATTTCGTTTCTCCAACAACAAAATGCAATGAGCCGCTCTAAGATCGTGCGAGGGGCACCGGAGAATACAAAATTCAATTGTGCGAAGCCATTTACACCAAAGACAAGGTTCTTGGATGGGAGAAAGGTGAGATTATCGATTGTGCTGTCAAAATCCTTTCTCTGAGGCTGCGAGTAAATTCGCTGAAGTCACTTGGACCGAATCAGCTCAAGAAGGTGAACGAATCTATTGGCAGGGAAAAGGGGTCCTAGCATGATGATAGCGGGATTAGTATCCTGCTTTTTCGAGCAACTCAGAGACCTTAAGATTCAAAGCGTGGGCGATTCTTTCCAACGTTGCCACGTTGGGGCATCGTTCTCCGCGTTCCAAATACCCAATGTAATTTCGGTGATGGTCGGATTGGAGCGCCAACTCCTCTTGAGTCAGCCCAAGGTCCTCCCGCCTAGCCCTGACGGCCAAGCCGATCTTGCGGCCAATCTCCCGTTGCTCTGTCTGAATCGCGCCCAACGAGATTCTGTAAGCGCCGGGCGTTCTTACGTCTGCCCACAGAAAGTTGTATTTGAGGCTTGACCAGCTTGGACGGTACGGTATTCTGCCCAGATGAAGATGTCCGGAACCCCTCTTGTTTTCGTCTTCCTTACCCTCGCCGCCTCCGTGGTTCTCCACGTTCGCGCAGAAGAATACCCAATGGGTGATATCCCCTCGAACGATCAGCGATGGAAGAAGGTCCTCGGTCAGATAAACGCGAGCCGTCTTGAGAAAGCGGGGAAAGCCGAAAAAACCGCGGCAAAACTGACAGTTGAGATTCTCCAGCACATCGACGGGTCAAGTTACCTCGCAAGAATTCGAACTCCTGTTGGATTGGCAGAATCGGCCGCCAGTGGTATCAGCCGTGGGGGTACTGCGGTCGGCGGTTGGGAAACCGTCCGCCTCGATCTTCCGAAGAGTTCGCTGGTTTACGCCGATGGAGAGACATTCCTATGGCCTATTGAGACGACGGGGGCGATGTTCCAATACACCACTGCGCTTGGGGCGAAAGCCACGATCAAGGTCTGCCGCATTGTTGGCACGGGAGCCGAATATGATCGTCTCACGATGGAAGAATTCGTTTCCAAATTGAAGGCAGGAGAGACGTGGGAAATAGCAATCGATCAAGTCACGACGCAATGCAAGTTTTGCCGAGGTGCGAAGGAATTGAATGGAGGCGTCTGCCGCCAGTGCGATGGGAAGGGCGGAGAGACAATTCGCAGGCATTTTAGGGTTCGTTGGTAGCCCGATCTTCTTTTTGGCTCAAAAGCACCAACGAGTCTCGCACAAACAACACGTTGGAAAAAGCGATTGTCCTGATCGTGCCCGCCCATTTCAACGCCGAATTCCACTGTAGACGGAAAAGATGTGCGCTCAACCGAATCCACGCAGTCGCTGACGCGCACAATGAAAATGGCTCTCGCCATCCTCTTCCCGCCGCTGGGTGTCCTCGTCTGCGGAAAATTCGGGCAGTTCCTCCTAAACATCTTCTTTTGCATCATTGGCGTTTGGATCGGTGGAATCATCCACGCCGTGTATGTCGTGATGAAGCATGATCAGGACCAGCGACATCTTGTGGCGAAGTACGACCAGGACCGGCGGCATCGCGAGATGATTCAAGCACTAATAGGAGCCGTGCAGCAGCCTCCTGCCACTCCCGTCGTCCGACAACCTTCCGCCCCTCCAGCCGAGCAGCGGCCTCCCGTTCCTCCATCTGTCGTTCAAAAAGGCGGGCCGACGAGCGCAGCGATAATAGTAGTCAGTTGCGTCCTGGCTGTCGCTTTCTGGCTCCTCCTTCTCTCGGTTATTATTGGCTCAGTCGATAGTCCAGTGTCGGGGCTCGAGCAAAATTCCGAAGATGCAGCAATTCCCGTCGTGGAGAAAGCGGAAGTGGAGGCGTCGTCGTCCGATCCCACGCCGAAAGCCCTAAATGAACTCTATTCGATCATCTCGGACGAGGCACAGGGGAAGATCAAACGGACCGTCGAAGTCCGCCTCCAAGAAAAAGTGAGCGAGGAAACGATCAGGGAAATTGCAAATATGATTCGAGCGGCTGACTCCCGATCTTTTCACCGCACCTTCATTGGCTATTACCTCCCTGGGCAGCCTGTTGGCGAGGGTTCTTGGGCCACCAGTAACTTCGATCCCCGGTTAGATATCAAAATTTGGGGTCTTCCGAAAGATTCGGAGGAGCTTGTCTCAAAAGCAGCAAAGCTGTCCGAAACAGAAATCGGACGATGGGATTTTGCGAGCTATCTCATCATCCTATTGAGAAACGAAAACAAAATTATGGTCCGCAGGATACACGCTGACGGAAGTTTCGGAGATGTTGAAGTTTCCGCCTATTCAGTAGGCAGCGAGGTCATCCTCAAGCGGATGGAGGCGGATGGATACGGCGGATTCTGGATTCTGGATTCCGACAGCAATTTGCGGGAGATGGACAAGGAGGGCTTCATTAGAAAAGCCGTGAACTCGAGAGGAGTGGCGGGCATAAGCGAGTTCAGAGAAAGATTCGGAGCCACTGCGAAACCCACTGAGAAGATCTCGACTATTTTCGATTTTCGAACATGGACCAGTGCCGACGGACTCAAAACCTTCAACGGAAGGCTCACAAAGATAGGCGACCGCCAAGTGACGGTGGAGAAGGATGGGATAGAAGTTACTTTCCTCATTGTGAAACTTGCCGACGCCGACAAGAGGTTCTTAGGTCAAGGTGTTACGATCACCACGGTTGACGGGGCCATACACGAGAAAGGATCAGTGACCGAAATATTGGCTGACTCCATCATGTTCAAGACGGCATCCGGTGTGGCTTCGATTCCAGTGGAAAACCTTCCCGAAACCATGCGGCGGCATTTCGGATACAATCCCTCAAAGGCCCCATAATGGCGTCATGGTAATCCATGAGGGGGATCGGTTCCTGACGAGGGAGATGATGAATTGGGAATTGAACGCGTGTTCAAATTTCAGAGATCGAGATTGCCTCCGCACAGGGGACATAACACCCTCGCTGCTTGATAAAGCGAACCAGTTTCGCCGTCTTTGCCTTTCGGATCAGTTTTCTTTCCGCTATGGTCGGTTGCCGGACGAAAAGACTTCCTTTTAGCCTCAACGTTTGGAGAAAGTCGCATGAAACAGCGCTCCATCCAAGACGCTGATGCCATGCCTTCTGATAGCGCCAATCACTTGCAATCGTGGCCGATGGCAAGCTGGAGGCCTCCTGCAAGAACGCGAATACTTCGTTGATTCGGCTGGCTGCCCTTACTCGGAGAGTGTCGAGTATTGCAAAAAACCCTCTCAGGCCGGGGCTGGAACAGCTCCGAACTATATTGGTGCTGGGTTTGGAAAATCGAACCTCGAAACGTAGGCGTTGGGCGGTTTTTGCATACACGACGATATGCTCCGTCTTCGAAAGCCGCAGTTTCACCGATTCAGCATTTTCGCTTGTCTCCATCTCGTTGGCCTCGGTGAGGGGAGCGTGTTCTCTGAGCGCAGCATTGCCTCCGAACGAGAAAAGCGATTTCGTCAAGCTTCTCAGGGTTTCCACCGCGTCTGACCGATGGAACTCAAAGTAGAACTCGCAGTATTTCAGGCAGAAATCAGAGGCGTTGAAATTCCAGACAGGAAGCTCGACCATTTGTGCCGCTTCGCTGCAACTGAGCACCACCCGATGAAGTACGTTCTCAAAGTGGCGTTTCTCTCCCATGCGATAAGCCCTCCGCGTGATCGACGCAGGGAGGCAGTTCGATTTTCGATCAAGCGTTCGCGGCTCAGTTGGCTTTTCTGCGGTCTCGAATACTCCTTGCTTGCGCCCCGTCATCCTTGGGAAAAATCGTATCGCCCGCGTTGGATTCAGAAAAAGCTCGGTCGATAGAAGCACAAATCCCTGCTGCTTGATTGTTTTTAATCTGCCCCGAAAGAGGGGTGTCGGGAGAGCCTTTCCTCCCTGCGTGTAGTCTGACTTTCTGATTTCGATAGGTCGCGTTCCTGCTCCCTGATCTGGAGCTGTTGTGAATACCCTTCCCTCGGTATCTCGTAGACAGTTTCTGAACATGGGGTAATCATCTTCATGGCCGATTTCAGCTATGCCGAGATTGCATTTCAAGAGAATTTTGTCAATTCTCGCATCATCGGCGCATACTCGTCGGGAAAAATCAAGGGAAGGGATAGCTTCGCTTTCTTCATCTCCGTTCTGTCTGCTTTTTTGTAGGTGGATACCTTGTGGGCGGATACTATTGGAACGCGCCCTCCTTTTCCGGGCCGCCGGAACAATCGGGAGGAGGCCATAGGGTGTGCAAGCTTGAGGATACTGTTCGGATGGATTACACTCTTCCATTGCAAAATGGATTTGGCCCGGAAGTTGTTTGGTGACGGTATCCGGGCCGAATTGTCTTTTAGGGTTCTCGGTCGACAAGGGGAGATCGCGTTCGGATGATCGAGTCCGCAGTCGTTTTTTCCTCATATATTGGAGCAGTGTCGCTCCAGTGTCCGCAAGCACGCTTTCCAGCTTCCGCTCTCGTCAGAAAAGGTGGTGCAATCCAGGATTCGAGACACCGCCCCGCATTTCCGCAGAATTTGCTTCATTTTGTCCGACGGACTTATATTTCTCCTAACGATTTGGTGCATGCTCTGGGCCTGTGGATACAAGGACGCCGGTGCGCCCCAAGCCTCATTCCATGAGGGATTCGGTTTCTGCCCCCACAAGATCTTCTGCGCTTGCACGCGCGTTCAAACGCCTTTTTCCGAACGCTCTCTTTCTTTGCGGAATAGCGTTAGGGTAACCACTGTTAAGTGGGTGATTTTCTGACATCTCTCCGGCAGGAGAAGCAAGTGACGGAACACTGGGAGGTGATGTCCGCGTGCTGTTTTCCCGCCCTATGAATCGTTTCGCAAAGGAAACAAGACTCCCATTTTTCTTCTTCCTCAAGAACGCGTGTCTCGTCAGATATTCGGCAGCCTATATCCATTCTGAGGATTTTTTCAGGGTGGGGGGTGCTGTCACGGCAGTTCGCACCGAGCTTGTTGCTCCACCGCTTCGATTTCCGCGAGATCGAATCTTACGAGCCTGCCAGAGAGTCGCATCGGGTTGAGGTCTCCCCGCTTTTCCATTCGCCTGATCGTCGTCAGGGAGCACTTCCAGCGTTTGGCGAGTTCAATTCGTGTGAGAAGATTCTGTGCCATAGTATAGCCAGAATTGATCAGAAAATAAACCTTTTCACCTAACCTAAGCGCAATGTTTTTTTGGGAATAGCTCACAGGGGAGTTTGTTGAGATAGGCCTCCCATTGGACCTTCCGGCGGCATTTTCGAACGTCGCGGATCAGCGTGTGCAGAACGATTGGTTGCCGAGAATGCGCAAGGGTGTGAATGATCGAGGCCCGGTTTTTGACCTTCGTCCGGTTGAAGGTGGAATTGGGATTCCCCGCAACGAGAGAGCGACCAAGAACAATCATCTGGTAACGTGCCTCGATCAGGCAATCTCTGTGGCCCCATACGAACGAGTCCAGTTCGAAGCTTCTTGCTCCCCTGACGCCCCTTTCCCATCTATTCAGTTCGATTTTCCACTTTTCCCGTGCGCCGACGGCACGGGCGAAGGCAAAGAGAAGCGAAAGCAAGCCTTGCTCAATTGGGCTCTCAGAATGAAGCGCCTTCCTGATCGAGTTAAGGCGCGAAAGCAAGACTGATCTTCCCGGCTGATTGTGGGCGAATAGCCGGGGAGACGGCCCTCCTTCCGCAAACCTTTCCCGCATACGTTGCATTTCCGCTTCAAAGCGCTGCCACCCGTTCGAATGATCAATCAAGACGGGAGCGAGGTTGAGCATGGAGTCAAAGACAAGGCGGAGCTCTTCCGGGACAGAAATCAATCGTGCTTTCTCAGTCAGCTCCTCGACTTGGGCGAGGAGGCTGGAAATCGAGGGCTGTTTGGATTCGGGGAGCCATGTTCTTCGCCAACGTCGCAAACGGCTGTAGAAGATTCCAAATGGGTGATACTCTGAGCGTGAAAGGTTCAGGGTCCGCTTGCTGGGAAGCCTGAAGGCTTGCAAATCGAATCCCCCGTGAATCTCTATGTCTTCGCGTCGCCCCATGTCCTCTACCGTCTTGAGTTTATCCTCTCTCAGTTTCCGTTCGCCGCGATTCGATCAGGTTTCTCCGTTTTCCCGTCATCAATTGAAACGATCTTCTCCTCAAGGGAGAATCCCGCCGAAAGCGCTGGGGTGATGCGCTGCTTCTTGTCCAAGTAATATTGAGCCGTAATCCGAATGTCGCTGTGCCGCAGGTAGCGCGAGGCGGCGTAAATCCCGTGTTCGCTTGCGATCAGGGAGCCGACTTCCTTCCTCAGTTCGTGAATGGGCTTCCGGGCCGTCACCCCTTGCTCCTTCAACCAAGCGACCACGGCTTTCCAATGGGCTTCGCACCGGTAGGAACCCGATCCCGGATTCCGCTCCGTCGCGCCGTCCGACTCGATCACGAACGGCCCCTTCGCCTTCGCGTGTAAGCCCCGGAAGATCGCCGTGAGATTGTCGTCCAAGTCCACGATCCCCGCCGAATCCTCCGACTTGAGTTGATGGAACTCCGAGTTCTCGATGTGAAGCTCCCGCTTCGTGAAGTTGAAGGCATCCCAAAGGAGGTAGTCGATTTCGCTCCGGCGCAGGCCGCAGACGCCCGCCAAGAGGACGATTTTGAATGCTTCCGGATCGGTCCCCGCAAGTTCCTCCTGCGCCTTCGCCATGATCTTTCCGGCGTCGATTTTGCTCCGGTAGCGGAGGCACGGCCCCCTCTCCTTCGTGATTCCCTCGAAAGGCAGGGTCGGGGGGAGCGCCACCCGCTCCCTGAGGAAATGAATGAACTTCCGGGAATAGAGCGACTTCGCGTTGCTCAGCAGCCCGTTGAAAGTGCTGGCCCGGTTCCTCCGCGCCACCGCGCCGTCCCCATCCGCCTCCAAGTACCGGTTCTTCCAAGCCTGAACCTTGTCCGGGGTGATCCTCGCGAGCGGAATCCCGTCTACCCGCTTCCTCCATTTCTCGTTTCCGCCGTTCTTGGCGTCGTAGCGCCCCCTCCCGTCGATTCCCTCGATTTCCGAGACGATCCGGCGGAACGCCTTGGCGTACTCGCTCTTCGACTGCGGCCTTGCCGAAGAGAGGGCGGTAGCGGCCTCGATCAGAGCGCCCACGGTGAACGGGAGCTTGTCCGGGTTCGCGACCTTCTCCGGCTTGAACTTGAGAAGCGTCGCCTCCCACCCGTGATCCCCGAGGTAGCGGAAGATTTTGACGACCCTCTCGGCGGCGGCGTCCTTGTTCGGGGTGTGGAGGTTGAAATACTCCCGCCGTCCCCGGAAAAAGATCGAGGCTCCGTAGTTCGCGCAAATCTCCCCCCGCTTCGTCTTGGCCTGAAACACCCGCTCCCTCCAATACGCGACTGAGGAGCGGCTTGGCCGGGGCTTTTTCTCCTCCGACTTTGCAGTGGCTTTGCAGTTTTTGAGGTTCTCTTGTGGCGATTTTTGGACACTCATGGCGGGCAAGGCGCACCCTTAATCCATTCTTTATACATTGTCAATGAATGACTTATGATGTTATCTTCTGTTCAGGGGTGTCCACAAGTGTCCTCGTCCGTTCAGGCCAAGAGATAAACTGTAAATCTGCTGGCAATGCCTTCGAAGGTTCGAATCCTTCTCTGCCCACTCTCTTCTAGTTCAAGGACTTATGGCCCAAGTCGGGCCTGAGAAAAAAATCGCCCTCCGTGGCATTTGCCGTTCCTTGGCCACTTTTGCGGTTCAACTTTCACCCTGCCACGAGTCCAGTTGCTTGGGTCTCGGGCACGGTGATTGCTGGTCGAAGGTGGGAAAACTCCACAAGGCCAAGCATTCCGGATTCCGAGCATTGCTCTTCGAGGTCCGCCAAAGCCTAGTGGAGTGCCAGGCGGAAACCCTCGTGAAAAACCGACATGACAGACGCCGCTTTCTCGGCATTTTAGCCACCCACCATGGCGGACACACCAGACAGACTCCTCAAGATCGGCCTGCCCAAGGGCAGTCTCTTCGAACCGACGATGGACCTCTTCGAGAAGGCGGGCTACCACATTCACGGGGCCGAGCGCTCCTACCGGCCCACCATCGACGACCCCGAGCTGCAGATCCGCCTCATCCGCGCGCAGGAGATCGGACGCTACGTCGACCACGGCTTCCTCGACTGCGGCATCACGGGGAAGGACTGGGTCGCGGAGAACGGGGCCGACGTCCACGTGGTCTGCGACATGAAGTACAGCCGCGCCACCTCGAATCCGACCCGCTGGGTCCTCGTCGTGCCGAACGATTCGCCGATCCGGTCGGTGAAGGATCTCGAGGGCAAGCGCATCGCCGCCGAGGCCACGGGGCTCGTCGAGAAATACCTCGAAGCCAACGGCGTCAAGGCCGAAGTCGAGTTCAGCTGGGGCGCCACCGAGGTGAAGGTGCCCGAGCTCGTCGACGCCATTGTCGACATCACCGAGACCGGCTCCTCCCTGCGGGCGAACAACCTCCGCATCGTCGACGTGCTCATGGAGAGCTATCCGCAGTTCATCGCGAAGCGCGAGTCCTGGGCCGATCCATGGAAACGCTCGAAGATCGAGCGCCTCGCCGTCCTCCTCCAAGGAGCCCTCACCGCCCGCGACATGGTGGGACTGAAGCTGAACCTTCCGGAGCCCGCCCTCGAGACCGTCGGTGCCCTCCTTCCCTCTTTGCGCAAGCCGACCGTGGCCCGTCTTGCCCTGGAGGGTTGGGTCGCGCTCGAGACCGTGCTGACCGAGCGCCAGGTGCGGGACCTCATTCCGCTTCTCAAAGAGCACGGTGCCGAGGGGATCATCGAATATCCCTTGAACAAAGTGATCGAGTGACCGATACTCGCGCCCCGCCTGGCTCGGACGACGATCCGGGACGGGGCGAAAGTAATTGCGAACACTTATTGGATTATGGGCTCCCTGAAGAAAAAACGGAAGACCAAGATCAACAAGCACAAGCGACGCAAACGCATGAAGGCGAACCGCCACAAGAAGCGTTTGCGTTACAAGAGCTGATCGTTGATCTTGGCGCGATGAAAGCAAGGCAGTCAGGTGGTCCGGCAAGTTTGGTTCACCGCTGCTTTGTCGTGTACGGGATCGGCGTGGTCTCCGCGATCGCCTCCCTGCTTCCCGTTCCTTCCCTCCGTGCCGCCGGCGAGCGTGGGTTGCACGATTTCGCCCAGATCTACGTCGACCAGTATTTCGAGCCTTCGGCGCATCTGGCCCTTTCCGAGGCGGCGAAGGGCAAGAGCCAGGCCCTCGCCCATTACGCCCTTGGCCGCGGGCTCGAGGTGCGGGGGCGGACCGCGGAGGCGATCGACGCCTATTCCGAGGTGCTGCGCCATCAGCCCGACCAGTTCTTCCTCGCCCGCAAGACGGCGCATCTGCTTGCCCGGGAAGGCCGCCAGGAAGAGGCCCTCGCGCTCCTCGAGGAAAGCCTCGAGCGCAACGCGGGGCATCCCTACGCCCACATCGCCCTGTCCGAATACCTTGCCACCTACCAAGGGAGCGACCCGGCGGGCCTGGCCCGCTCCATCGCGGTGATCGAGGCGGCCGTGGCGCGCTTTCCCGACAACCCCGCCATCTACGAGCATCTCGTAAAGCTCCTTCTTTCGGCCGACCGTCGCGACGACGCCCGCGCGGCGGTGGCGGCGGCGGCGGAGCGTGGCAGCTCGGATCCCCACTTCTGGCTCCGTCTCGGACGGCTCGCGATCCGCGTCCTGCCGCCCGGAGAGGAAGACCGTCGCCCGGACACCGCGCTTGTCGACGACATCCATGCGAAAGCGCTGGAATTCGCGGACGGCAAAGTCGAGGTGATCGAGAAAGTCGCCGAATACTATCACGCCGCGGGCCAGTTCGACCGCGCCATCGCCGCGTACGCGGGGATCCTCGAGAGGCATCCCGACCGGCTCGACCTGCGCGAGCGCCTCGCCCGCGCCTACGGAGCGAAGGGCGACGGAGAGAAGGAGATCGAGACCTACAGGAGCATCGTCGAGATCGATCCTGAGAATGCCGACGTCCACAAGCGGATCGCGGGGATTTTCCTCCAGAGCGAGCGCTACAAGGAGGCGATTCCCCATCTCCGCGCCGCTCTCGCCATCACCAAGGGCGGCGTCGAGGAGTACAGCGCCCTCGGACGGATGATGCTCGACCAGAAGGAATTCGAGGCATCGGTCGAGTTCCTCGAGGCGACCGCCTACCTCTTCCCCGAATCGGCCGACTTCCCCTTTCTCCTCACCTTCGCCTTCGCCGGGGAGGAGCGTTGGGAGGAAGCGCTGAAGCAGTTCGAAAAGACGCTCGAGCTCGCCGGCGAGGCTCAGCCCCACTTGCTCAACGAGTACTTCTATTTCCGATATGCCGCGGCCCACGAGCGCAGCGGCCATTTCGACAAAGCCGAGGATCTCTTCCGCAAGACGATCGAGATGATCGCGAAGAACGATCCCGACGACAAGAACCATGAATTCACCGCGACCGTCTACAACTACCTCGGCTACATGTGGTTGGAAAACGACATGAAGATCGACGAGGCCGGAGAGCTCATCAAGACCGCGGTCGAGCTGGCTCCGGAGAGCGGGGCCATCGCCGACAGCCTCGGTTGGTTCTACTTCAAGAAAGGGCAGTACGAGGCGGCCAAGGAAGAGCTCCTGCGCGCCGAGGCTCTCATCGAGCAGGAGGACGCCGTCATCTACGACCACATCGGCCAGGTCTTCCATCAGCTCGGCGACATGGAGAAGGCGGTCGAATATCTGGAGAAAGCCGTCGCCCTCGATCCGGAGAAGGAGGAATACGTGGAGCGCCTCGACGAATACAAGGCGGGCGGGCCGAAGAAATCCGAAGCTCCGGCCGCCAGCGTCCCGGAAGCGGTTCCCCCGACGCCAGGCGCCTGAAGCGGACAAGGCGGCATGCCCCCGCCTGCAAGGCCGTTCGGAAAGGACCGGTGCGAGAGGAGATCCTTCGCCTTTCCAAAGTAGTTTTGGCAAAACTGCCCCCCTTGCGCTAGGGTCCGGCGATGTTCTGGCTGCGCTGGATCTTCTTTTCGTCGCCGCTCTGGCTGGTCTTCGGAGGGGTCTGGCTCTTCAGGACAGTGGCGGAGTTCCGGCTCATCCGCGAGTCGGACGCGCTGGTCCACGCGATCGACCGTCCTGTGGGGAGGATCAGTCCCTTGTCGCCCGCCGACGGGATCGAGGGGGAAATCGCAGGCCTGGTCTTCGAGCCGCTCCTGCGCCGCGATGGGAATCTGAACCTGCGTCCGAACCTGATCGAACGCTGGACCTCGCGCACCACCGTCGTGATCCGCTGCGAGAGCGAGGAGGCGGCGGGCGAGGCCGAGGCCCGCGTCCGCGCGGGGGAGGCTCCGGCCAAGGGGGCGCGGCCCGTGGCGGTGGATCGGGCGGGCTCGGTCCTGACGGCGGTCTACGAGGGGATGGGGGACGGATTGGAAACGCCTTTACTGGAATCCCTGCCGCCGGGCCTGCTCGGCGACTACCGTCTTCTCCGGGTGCGGGCGGCGCATTCGGTCGACGATCTGGTCGCCGCCTGGCTGGAGGGATCGGTGGAGAAGTCGCAGGTGCGCATGATGGAATTCGTCGGCGACCGCGAGGCGAACCTCTTCGTGCGCGGAAACGTCGAGCGCGTCCTCGGAGAGCTGCGCCTCTACCTCGAATCGAATCCCGCGACCTCGCCGGAACTGGAGGAGCTCGGGAGGCGCTGCCATACGACGGCCCGGGAAATGCTGCTCGAGCTGCGCGCCGATGCGGTCTGGCACGACGGGCGGCCCTTCACCGCCGCGGACCTCGTCTTCTCCTATGAAACGCTGACCCGTCCCGACTCGCCCTTGCCGCTGGCGGCCAGTTTCTCCTTCGTCCAATCGCTGGAGGCGCTGTCGCCGCATCGGCTCCGGGTCGTCTGCCGCGAAGCCCCGGCGACGATGCTGGAAAGCTGGGAGACCCTTCCTCTCTTGCCGGCCCATCTCCTCGGTCCCGCGGCCGACGCGGCCTCGCGTGCGGCCTACCTCGCGCAGCCGGTGGGACTCGGCCCCTACCGGATCGAGCACCGGCGCGCCGACGGAGGGATGGAGCTGGTCGCGCACGACGGCTACCACCTCGGCATTCCCCGGGAAGCCCGGCTCCGCTACCGGCGCTTCGCCTCGCTGGAGTCCATCCTCCTCGCCCTGCGCACCGGCACGCTCGACGTGATCGAGCCGGACGAACGTTTCTCGGAATGGTCCAGGCGCCATCCCGGCACGGTCGAAACCCTCCGCGACCGTCCTCGCTTCCAGCATCTCGTGGTCTGGAACCTGGACCGTCCGCCCTTCGACCGGGCGCCGGTGCGCAACGCTCTCGCCCGTGCCGCCGATCCCTCCGCGATCCTGCGCGACACGGCGACGGAATTCCAGACGCCGGTGGCCAGCCTCTTCTTTCCGGGCCTGCCCTATGTCGCCGATCCGATCCTGCTGCCCTTGCACGATCCGCGCGGCGCGGAGAGCCTGCTGGAGAAGGAGGGCTACGCCCGCGACGCGGAAAGCGGGTGGAGAAGGGACGCGGCGGGCAAGCCGCTGCGTTTCACGCTCTTGGTGAACGCCGCCAGTCCCGAGCACCGACGCCTCGCCTCGGCCCTCGCCGAGCAATGGGCGGCGGTCGGGGTCGAGGCGGTGGTGGAACCGGTGCCGTGGGAGGGACTGGTCCTCCAGCGCTTGCCGGAGCGGGAGTTCGACGCCGTGCTGCTGAGCTGGAAACTGCCCCTCGGCCGCGACCGGCGCGAGGTCTGGCATTCCGACGCGGCGGGACCGGGCGGGGCGAATCTCAGCGGCTTGCGCGACGCGGACGTCGATGCCCTGCTCGACCGGCTCCGCGAAGCGTCCGATCCGGTGGTTCTGACGGAAACGACCGCCGCCCTGCAGCGGGCGGTCGCCGCGCTCCAGCCCTGCCTCTTCGTCTGCGATTCCGGCCGGATCGTCACGCTGCGCACGGGCGCGCTGGAGATGCACCTGCCTGGGGCGGAAGGAACGGAGCCCATCGCGCTCGGGAAAGAGGGACTGGAGGCGACGCGCCCTTGGTGGATCAGGCGGCGCAGCCCGAAGCCTGAAATCCGAAACCCAGAATCCGAAGCTAGGAATCAGCGGTCCTTTCCTTCCCTCCCGCGATGATCCGCCATCTCCTCCAGCGCCTTCTCGTGGCCACGATCCGCTTCGCGGCGGCGGGGATCGCCCTGCTCGTGCTGATGGAGTTCGCTTTCTGCGTCCTCGGGGAATCGGACCGGCACGTCTGGCACGCGGAGTCCTACACCCCCGTGCCTCCCGAACTCGCCTCCCGTCCCCTGACTTGGGAGGAGCTGCTCCGCGAGCGTCTCGCGATGACGGGGCGCGTCCTCCTCCTCGCGGTTCCCGGCATTCTCCTCGTCGGCCATGCCTGGGGTATCCTCGGGGCCCGCCTGCGCCGCTATCGGATCGCCCGCCTCCTCTCCGCGCCTTTCGCCGCCTTCGCCTGCGTTCCCGGATTCTGGTTCGTCGTGCTCGTGGCGATCTATTCGTATTTCCACTGGCAACGTCCAGGCTTCGCGGACGACCTCGTCGTGGGACGGGGCCCCGACCTGCTCTCCTGGTGGCACGCGGCGGTCGTGGCGCTGCCGGGCCTGGCCGCAGGCATCGCCTGGCAGATCCGTGCGGTCGCGGGGGAACTGGAGCGCGAGGCGGCCCAGCCCTGGGTGCGAAGCCTTTTCCTCGCGGGAGCGAACGACGAGGAGATTTTCTACGGCCGCGTCCTCCGCCGCTCCGCACCGAATCTCGCCGCCCTGGCCGACGGTACCCTGCCTGCGCTGCTCGGCTCGCTCGTGGTGCTGGAACCGGCTTTCCGCTATCCGGGCCTCGGCTCGCTCCTCGTCGATTCGATCCGGCTCGGCAGCTATCCCGGCATCCTTCTCGCCGCGCTTTCCCTCGTCGCGTTCGCCACCGCCGCGGCCTTTCTCCGCGAACTCGCCGCTCCGTCCTCCGCATGAACCGCCGCCAATCCAAGCTTGCCCGCTCCATGCTCCCTTTCGCCGTCCAGCTCTGGCGGATGCGGAGGGCCTTGCTCCTGTCCATTCCCTATCTCCTCCTCTTCGGCTGGCTCTTCTCGGGAGGCACGGCGGGCGACCCGCGTCCCGAGGAACTCTACGGGATCCGCGATGCACCGCAGTGGAAGGCGCCGGACCGGGAGCACTGGTTCGGCACCACGGCGAACGGGGCGGATCTGTTCGAGCTGACCCGCCTCGCCATGGCCACCTCGGTCTCCACGGCGGTGGTGGCCGTCTCGCTGGGAATCGGGTTCGCCCTGCTCGCGGTCTCCCTCTTCGTCTTCGATCCGAGGGCGTCGCGCTTCGACGGGATCGAACGCCTCGCCCGCGCCGGAAGGACCGTCCCGGCGATGGTTGGCATCGCGATCCTCACTGGCGCGGGTGGGGGAGGGCTCGTCCTCGTGATCGGAGCCATCGCCGCGGCCGCCGCCTTCCACCTCTGTCCGGTCCTGGCGCGTTGGTTCCGCGAAGGGGAGGAGGGCTTCGATCTCATCGCGGCGCGCATCGTCGGCCTTTCCCGCCGCGAGATCGTGATCGGGCGCATCTTTCCTTCGGTGCTGAGGCGCCTGCCGGGCGTCTTCGCCTCGCTCGTTCCCGTCGCCGTCCTTGCGGAGATGGGGCTGGCCTTCCTCGGCTTCGCCGGAGAACGGCTCAGCGTCGGCACGATGGTCGCCCGGGGACGGGCCTATCTCATCGAGGCCCCCTGGATGGCGATTCATCCCGGCCTCTTCGCCACCGCGGTCGTCCTCGCCCTTTCCCTCCTCGGCTGGCGGGTCTCGGCCGCCTTGCGCACCGGGCCGCTCCCCCGCTTTCTCTGATCCCGCCATGAGCGCCGACGCCCCGCCCCTGCTGAAAGCGAACGATCTGACCGTCGAGGTGCCCAGCCTGTTCGGCGAACGGCGGATCGGTCTGCGGCACGTCACCCTCTCCGTCGCTCCGGGCGAGATCGTCGCGCTCGCGGGAGAAACGGGCAGCGGCAAATCCCTTTTCGCCCGCCTCGCCGCCGGGGCCGCCGACCCGAAGGCCAAGGTGCTGTCGGGCTCGGTCGAGTTCGACGGCACCTCCCTCGTCCGGATGAAGCGTCGCCGTCTCCTCGGATTGCGCCGTGGTCCTATCGTCATGGTCGCGAACGAGGCCTCCGCGCCTCCCGACCCCGACCACACCGTCCGGCAATGGCTGCGGGACCTCCGCCGTCTCGCCAAAGGCAGGACCCGCGAATGGGACGACTGCTGTTTCAGCGCGGGGCTCCTCGAACCGGAGTTCCTCCTCCCTCGCCGACTCGCCGAGCTTTCGCCTCTCGACCGGAAGCGCCTCGGGGCCGTCCGCGCCCTGCTGCTTGGCTCGCGCCTGCTCGTCTCGGAGGAGGCGGGCGCCGATCTCGATCCGCTCGCCGAAGCAGCCTGGCACGATCTGCTCGTCCGCCTCCGGGACGAGTTCGGAATCGGGATTCTCGTCACGACCGGATCGCTGTGCGGGATCGAGCGCTTCGCCGACCAGGTCGCCGTCTTCTTCGAAGGCGGCATTCTCGAACGCGGCACGCCGGCCGAGATCGTCGCCACCCCTCGCTTCGCCTACACCCGCGAGTTCCGCGCCTGCGGTCCGCGCCTCTCCGACCCGCCCGGAGGACATGTCGCCATCCCTCTCGCGGCCGTGCGGGAAGCCGAGGAAGCGCTGCATCGGGCGAGTCTGTAAACACGGGTGGGCGGCCGCTCCGTGGCCATGGCAAGGCGGAGCGCCCACCCTACACACCAGGGACGCCTTTCACCGGCCAATCCAGCAGCGGCGCCGCCAGCGGATCACGCTCCTCCCTCCCGCCTTCCCCCGCCCGCCGCAGCAGCGCCGCGAACCCTCCGACCCCCGCCGAGCGATGCGGATAGTCGCGATAGGCGGGGAACTCCGCGAGGGACGAGCGCAGTTCCGCGAGATGCGGTACCTCGACCGGAGCGAAGTCCGGCACGCCGTCGAGCAGCTTCTCCACCACCCCCTCGTTCTCGCGTGGACTGAAGGTGCAGGTCGTGTAGAGGAGAAAACCGCCTGGAGCCACCGTCTCCGCCGCCGCCGAGAGAATGCGGAACTGCCGTCGCGCGTTCCCCTTCACCGTCGAGGGATGGAAGCAACCCGGATTCGCGATTCCCTTGGCGAGGAGCGACTGCCCCGAGCAGGGCGCGTCGACGAGACAGAGGTCGAAGGCCGCCGGGGCGAGGCGGGCGATCTCCGCCGGGTCGAGCCGCTGGGTGCGGGCATTCGCGACCCGGCAACGCGAAAGGTTGTGGCGCAGGGGACCGAGCCGCTTGGCCTCGACCTCGTTCGCGAGGATCAAACCGGGACGCAGCAGGACCGAGGCGAGGATCGTCTTGCCGCCCGGCGCCGCGCAGAGGTCGAGCACCCGTGGGTCGGGCGGCAGGGCGTCGCGGGCCGCGAGCATGGCCGAGCCCATCGCGACCGAGGAGAAGTCGAGCGGATAGACCTCGCCTGCCGCGTAGGCCGCGTCGAGACCGATCTTCACTCCCGGACATGCCACTTCGACGCTGTCCGGAAACCAAGAGGGTAGTGTCTCGCGGGGTACCGTGTCGAACTCCCCTTCGCGGCGCGGCACCGTCCACAGGATCGCCCCACCGCGGGGAGCGGGTTCGAGAAGGGCGCGCAGAAAGGCGTCCTGCGACTCCGCCGCCTCCGGGAAGAGCGTCTCGGCCGCCTTCCGCATCAAGTTCGTCGCTTCCATCATTCCCGTGTCTCCGCGCTGGACTTCGCGTCGTAATCGCCTATCGGGGAGATCCCTCCCTACGTTCACGGCCCATGATCAACGAAGAATCCGTTCGGGAAAAGCTGAAGAAAGTCAACTACCCCGGTTTCAGCCGGGACATCCTCTCCTTCGGTCTCGTCAAACGCATCGACGTCGCCGACGGCGACATCACCGTGCTCGTCAGCCTCGCGACCCGCGACCCTGCGATTCCCCGCGCCATCCATCAAGGCATCGAGGAGGCCCTTTCCACCCTCGAAGGCGCGGGAAGGATCGTCATCGACTTCGACCTCAAGGACCCGCCGGAGGCCGTCGCCGGCAATCCCGCCGCCGCGCAGATGGCCATTCCCGGCGTGAAAAAGATCGTCGCCGTGGCCAGCGGCAAGGGTGGTGTCGGCAAGTCGACCGTCTCCACCAATCTCGCCATCGCCCTCAGCCGCACCGGGGCGAAGGTCGGCCTCTGCGACTGCGACCTCTACGGACCCAGCATCGCCCTCATGCTCGGAGCCGCCGACCAGCAGCCCATGGCCACGGACCAGAACGAGATCCTCCCCATCGAGGCGCACGGCATCAAGGCCATCTCCATGGGCTTCCTCCTTTCCGAGGACTCGCCCGTGATCGTGCGCGGCCCCCTCGCGACGCGCTACACCCAGCAGTTCCTGCGGCAGTGCCTCTGGGGGGAACTCGACTACCTCGTCCTCGACCTGCCTCCCGGCACCGGCGACATCCAGCTCACCGTCGTCCAGACCGTGGCCGTGAACGGCAGCGTCATCGTCACGACGCCACAGGAGGTCGCCCTCATCGACGCACGCAAGGCGGTGTCCATGTTCCAGAAGGTCAACGTGCCCATCTCCGGTCTCGTCGAGAACATGGCCTGGTTCGAGTGCGGGCACGGGACCAAGTACCCCATCTTCGGCGAGGGCGGAGGAGCCGCCGAGGCCGAACGGCTCGGCGTGCCCCTGCTCGCGCAGATTCCCCTCGACATCGAGACCCGCGCCCGGGCCGACCGCGGCGAACCGGTCGCCTTGCTCGATCCGGCGACGAACGCGATTTCAGCAGCCTTTGCGAAGCTGGCCGAAGAGGTGATGGCGGCGACGGGAGGGTGACGCGATCCTTTCCACCAAATCGTCGAGCGGGTCTTGCCCGTCCCCCTCAGCCCAGTCCCGGAATCTGCCATCCGTCCCGGTAGGTCCTCCGGATCCAGGAATCGGCCTCCTTCAATCCGGTGAAGACCATGGCGGCGGCATCCCATTCCAGCCAGCGTTGGGGGAAGCGGTCGGCCAAGGCCCCGACGAGCACCGTCTCCGTGAGGCGGGCGCCATGGCCGAAGTCCGAAACCGCCTTGCCGCCGCCGAGGATGGCGTCCACCCAATCGTGGTAGTGGCTTCGGGGCTCCAACTGGAAGGGATTGTCCTCGGGTGCGTGGGTGCTTCCGTCGAGAACGACGGGTTTCCCGCCCCGGAAGGACTTGAACAAGCCGCCTCGCTCGCCCACCCAGAAAGCGCCGGATTCAGGGAGGGCCTCCACGCCCTCGGGCAGTTGGATTCTGGAGGCATCGGGGCGCAGATCCCCGTCGTACCAAGTGAGCGGGAGCGTTTCGCCCGAGGTGTATTCCGTACCTTCGAAGACGAACTCCACCTCGCGCCGCTCGCCCCAAAGGACGGCGCTGCGGCTCTCCATGGTCTGCCGCACCCTGAGGGGAGCGGACAGGGCGAGACCGTCCAGGACCACGTCGAAGTGGTGGCAGCCCATGTCGCCGAGTTCTCCCACCCCGAAGTCGGTCCAGGCCCGCCAGCTCATGGGATGGTAGGTGCCTTCGAGAAACGGGCGCGGCTCGCGGACGCCGAGCCAAAGATCCCAGGCGAAGCCTTCGGGCAGAGGATCCGCGACCGGGCGCAGGGTCGTGTTCCTGGGCCACCAGCTCAAGGGCTTGTTCTCCCAGAGAATCACTTCCTTCACCTTGCCGATCGCTCCTTGGCGCAGCAGCTCCACCGTCGTCCTGTCCTCGATGCTCGAACGGCGCTGATTGCCGAGCTGGGTCACCACTTGGTTCTTCCGGGCCTCCTCCAGCATCGTCCGGCATTCATGGAGGGTGGCGGCGAGCGGCTTCTGCACGTAGACATGCTTGCCCGCGCGCATGGCGGTGACGCCGATGGGGGCGTGCATATGATCCGGAACGCAAACCACGAGCGCGTCGAAATCGCCGCCCGCGTCGGCGAGCATGGCCCGCCAATCGGTGAACTCCCTGGCTTTCGGAAACAATTGCCTGGCCCGCGCGATGGCGACGGGATCGACGTCGCAGATCGCGGTCACGGCAACCTTGGGATGCGAAGCCACTTCCGAGATCGTCCGGTGCCCGAAGCCTCCCACACCGATGGCGGCGACTCTGATCTCCGTCTGGATCCGGGCGCTTCGGGAAATCGAGGGAAAGCCCAGAACGCCCGCCGGGCCGATCGCGCTGCCAGCGAGGAAGCGCCGTCGGGTCATGGAATTCGGGAAGGGGTTCGTACGAGGGGCCATGGTGCAGGAGGCGAACGACCCTAGCAAAGACCGACTCTGGAGGAAATGACGAGATTGCGCGGAAAGGGGCTTTTCGCCTTGCGTCCACAGTTCCTTCACCACGGCACGCCCGGCACCGTCTCCTTGAGGATATCGCGGATCCTCTCTTTCTCGTCCGGTCGCAGATAGGCGAATTCCGCGTCCACCGGGCTCGCGGCGAGGGCTCTGTCGAGACGCTCGTAGATCCGCCGCCGGAAGCCCTCGGGCAGGGCTTGGAAAAGCGGCGTGTGGATCATGTAGCTGCACCGATTCCGGAACAGGTGCGTCTTCAGGTCGAAATCGCGCAACGACTCGCCGCTCGTTGCAGGACGGCGAGACGCGAGGAAGGCGTCCTTCAAGGCCGGGTCGCCGACGATGCCATCCTCGGGCAAGGAAGCCTCGTCGGCGAAGAGAAGGTAGCGCGTCAGCTCCTCGACCTGGCGCCCGACATCGGCCTGGTCCGCCGGAAGGAGGCGGCCTCTCCCCCGCGCCAGGGCGGAGCGGAGACGGTAGTGGCTCTCGACGACGCGGTTCACGAAACCGGCCTGGTGTTCGTGGAGGAGGTGGGCGAGCACATCGCTCGTCGCCACGGGGAAGACCGACCAGTCGAAGCGCTCGCCCGGCGGCAGGGGCGCCGTCACGATGCCCTGGGGCGTGAAGCGGCCCGTGAGGTTGCCCCAATGCTTCCCGATTCCCTCTGCGCCGGTGACATGCCAGCCGCCGAAGCGGTCCGAGAGCGGGATGTCGTGCCCCGACAGGCCGCGCCGGTAGGATTCGAGGCTGCCGCCGGTGGGGCCGGGGATGACCGATTTCAGCACGATGCCCGGCACCTGCCTCGTGTCCTCGTCGGAGTGGCAGTTCATGCAGCGCCGCGAGCGCTCGGCCACGGGGCGCACCCCCGGCTTCGGAATGTCGAAGATGTAGAAGATCGCGCCCAGCTCCGGATCGATCGAGACGATCTCGATCTTGCCACCGGGCACGTAGCCGAGATAGAGGTCGTCGTTGAAGTAGAGCGCGCGCGGACTGCGCGGCGAGATCAGGCTGAGCTGCAGGCTCGTCGTCGAGTAGACCAGTGTCTGCGTCTCGACCGGAATTTTCAAGGCCTCGAGCAGACTGACGAGATAGGCCTTCTCCGACGACTCGTCGAGGCTCAGCCGCCCCTGCTCGAGGTCGTCTTTGAGCAAGGTGAAGGGGTCCTTCGGCGTGCGGTTCCAGTAGTCGTGCTCCGGCGCGGCGAGATCGGCGAAGGCGAGCGGATCGTCGTCCCCGCGACCCGAGGAGGGGACGAGGCCACCCAAGGCGAGAGCCAACGCGGCGTAGCGGGAGAGGAACATGCGGAACTCTACGGCGGAGAGCCGGGGCCGCGCAAGCGTCGGCGAGCACGGTGGCGGGACGCAAAAAAGCCGGGGCGTTGCCGCCCCGGCTTTTCCAGAGACACGGGCCTGGCAGTCCGATCAATGGTAGGACGCCTGCGCTCCCTTGATGGCGCGCTTCTTGATCCAGGGCATGAGGCTGCGGAGGCGGGCCCCCACTTTCTCGATGGGATGCGCCTGGCCCTCCTTGCGGAGCTGGTTGAAGTTCTTCCCGCCGCCGGTCGCCTCGGCGATCCAGCCCTTGGCGAACTTGCCGCTCTGGATGTTCTTGAGGGCCTTCTGCATGCGCTTCTTGACGGAGGCGTCGATGATCGTCGGGCCGGTGGTGAGGTCGCCGTACTCGGCGGTCTCGGAGATGGAGAAGCGCATCCCGGAGATGCCTGACTCGTTGATGAGGTCGACGGTGAGCTTCAGTTCGTGGAGGCACTCGAAGTAGGCCATCTCGGGCTGGTAGCCGGCCTCGACGAGAGTCTCGTAGGCGGCGGTGATGAGCTGGCTGACGCCGCCGCAGAGGACGGTCTGCTCGCCGAAGAGGTCGGTTTCGGTCTCCTCCTTGAAGGTGGTCTCGAAGACGCCGGCGCGGGTGCCGCCGATGCCCTTGGCCCAGGCGAGGGCGATCTTCTTCGCGTCCTTGCCGGGGTTCTGATGGATGGCGATGAGGGAGGGCACGCCCTTGCCCTCGACGAACTGGCGGCGCACGATGTGGCCGGGGCCCTTCGGCGCGACCATGACCACGTTGACGAAGTCGGGCGGGGTGATCGTCGCGAAGTGGACGGCGAAGCCATGGCTGAAGAGGAGGGTCTGACCCTTGCGCAGGTTCGGGGCGACGTCCTTCTCGAAGATGCCGGCGATCTTCGTGTCGGGCGTGGCGATGAAGATGACGTCGGCCGCCTTGACCGCGTCGGCGGTGTCCATCACTTCGAAGCCGTACTCCTTCGCGACCTCGCGCGACTGGCTCTTCGCGTAGAGGCCGACGATCACCTTGACGCCGCTGTCCTTGAGGTTGAGCGCGTGCGCGTGGCCTTGAGAGCCGAAGCCGATCACGGCACAGGTCTTGCCTTTCAGCACTCCGAGGTCCGCGTCTTTGTCCGTGTAGATTTTTGCTGCCATCTCTTTTGTTCTCTGAGTTTTTTGGAGCGCGTAGGTTCCGCGCAAAGGGAGGGATGGTCAACCGCAATTCCGTGGCGACCTTTGCGCCGCGCCATTGGGGCAACCGGGCGGTCGCCTCATCGCCCCGGCAAGACGACCCGCAGTTTCCCGACGGCCTTGGCGACGGCGGCGGCGGCCGCGTCGGTCTCCCCGTTCGTGGTGAAGCGCGACAGTGAAAAGCGCACGCTGCTGCGCGCCCGCGCCGCCGGGTGTCCCATCGCGCGGACGATGCGGCTCGGCTTCACTTGTCCCGTGCTGCACGCGGAACCGGGCGAGCAGCACACGCCCGCCTCGTCGAGCAGGATGAGCAATCCTTCGCCATCGACGCCGGGAAAGAAGAGGTTGCTCGTGTTCGGCAGGCGCGCGGCCGGATCGCCGTTGATCTCGACGCCGGACACCGCCTCGATCACGCCGCGTTCGAAGCGGTCGCGCAGGGCGGCGATGCGCCCGCTTTCGCCGAGGGCCTGCACCGCGAGTTCGGCGGCGGCGCCGAAACCGACGATGCCGGGCACGTTCTCGGTGCCGGAGCGGCGGTCGCCCTCCTGCCCGCCGCCGAGGCTCTGGGGCTGGAAACGGGTGCGGCGATTGACCCAGAGCGCTCCGACGCCCTTCGGCCCGTGCAGCTTGTGGGCGGAGAGGGAGAGGGTGTGGAGGGGCAGCCCGTCGACGCGCACGGGGATCTTCCCGGCGGCCTGGACCGCATCGGTGTGGAAATAGGCGTCGTGTTCCGCCGCGAGGGCGGCGGCCTCGGCGAGGGGGCTGAGCACACCGGTCTCGTTGTTGGCCCACATCAGCGTGGCGAGGGCGACATCTCCTTGTCGGAGACTCGCCTTCCACGCCTCGAGGTCGAGGTAGCCGAGGGAATCGACCGGGTTGAACCGGGCTTCATACCCGGCCGACTCGTGGAATTTCACCACCTCCTCGACGGCGCTGTGCTCGACGGTGGAGGTCAGGATGGCACGGCGTCCGGGTCGCAGAGCGAGCGCGGAGCGGATGGCGGTATTGTTCGACTCGGTCCCGCCGCTGGTGAAGACGATCTCCTCCGGCTGCGCTCCGATCAGGGCGGCGACCTGCTCGCGGGCCCGGTCGACGGCGCGGCGCGCCTCGCGTCCGAAGCGGTAGCCGGCCGAGGGATTGCCGTAGGCTTCGTCGAGCCAAGGCCGCATCGCCTCGAGGACTTCGGGGGCGACGCGGGTGGTGGCGTTGTTGTCGAGGTAGATCATCTTCGGATACTCTACTGCAAACTCGTTTCGGAACGTCCGACGATTTTCGTCAGTCGCTGGTTCTCCAGCCTCTGTCCGACGCATGTCAGAAACCGAGCCGATGGGAAAGATCGGCAGAGGGGGCGTAGACGAACGCCTTTCCCACTTTCGCCTTCGTCAGAAGATTGTTGGTTGCCAGAAAATTCAGATCCGTGATGGCTGTCTGCGTTGAGATCCCGTGCGAAGCCTGGTGGCTGGCCACGGTGTAGGCAGCGTGTGGATGCATCAGGGCATGTCTCAGCAACGCGAGTTGCCGGTGGTTGAAGCCGCTTCCGGGTGCCAGATGGCGTTTGAGCTGGGCCACTTCCTCCTGCTTCCGCTTGATGTAGTCACGGAGCGCCCCGATTGCTCCCTGAATGGTCTTCAACTGATGGAGGATGAAGTAGTTCAGGTCGTTGGCATCGGTTTCCGTGTAAAGAAAGGCCCGGTAGTATTGTTTCGGTGCTTTGAGAATCTCGTGCGAGATGGAGAAAAACTCGGCCAGCCAATAGCCGTGGCGCAGCATGGACCAATAGAACAAGGCGCGCGCAGTCCGTCCGTTTCCGTCGACGAAGGGGTGGTCGTAGGCGACCCAGAAATGGAGCAGGATGGAACGGATCACCGGATGAAGAAATCCAGCCATCCCCTTTTCATTGGAGAACTCGCACAAGAGTTCCAGCCGTTCCGGCAACTCTTCGGCGGGAGGTGGAAGATGGAACACTTCGCCACTTTCCTCGTCCTCCACCCTGACTTGGTCGGATGACGAGCGGACGCGGCCTTCGTCCCGTGGATCGTCCAAGGTTCCGGCGGTGATCTCGCGATGGATTTCGAGAATCAGATCCGGCGACAAATCTCGGTCCTTCAGACGGGAGAGCATGGTCATGGTCTTGAAGTTGTTCATGACCATTTTCTCGTGCTTCGAGGAGGGTGCCCGGCCTTCGCGGATCATTTCTCTGGCTTCGGAACGGGTGACGACCGCCCCCTCCAACTGGCTCGAAGTCAATGCCTCCTCCAAAAGCGAGTTGATGTAGTAGCGGTCCCGGTTCTTCCGGTCGATGATTCCTTCGCCCGGGGTCGCCATGCCGCCACCGCAATGGAGATCGATTTCGTGGAGTTCCTCGAAGGCGCGTTGGGTCAGAAAAAACGTAAAGTTCCTCCCTTCCGCATCTCTCAGGGAAACAGGCTGGGAGCGAGAGGCCCGTCTCATTCGCAGGGCGGCCCATTGCTCCTCGACGCTCAATTCTCCCTTTTGTTGGTAACGGTGTCGGAATTCGTCCCAGTGCAGGTAGCGATCAAGCCGGAGATCTTCTTCTCCGCGGGTGAAAAAGTCGGAGCCTGCTCCCTTGCGGATAGCGGCATCCAAGAGCGGTAGCCAGTCTGGGGGAGTCGAAGGAAATTTCATTCGGGGTTTCTTCTAATTGGAAAGAAATTAGAAATAAATTGGAAGGAAATCGCTGGTCCGCAAGTTTTTCTTCTAATTAGAAGAAAATTAGAAAAAGGTTCATTCTGCGCGGTAGTCCGACTTTTCGCGACCGATCAACGGTCCTTCCTGATTCGCTGTCTCCATCTGCGGCAAGATGGGATGCGGTGCCCCGTCTGCGACAACAAGCGGGTGAAAGAGGCTGGAAAGGAAATTCCTGCAACTACTGCAAACTCACCTCGAAGCGCTCGCCGAGGAAATGCCCCATCGCCTCGCCGACGAGGAAGAGCGAACCGGCGACGAGGAGTCTCCCGCCGCGTCCACGGGCGAGAGCGACGGCCTCGGGGAGCGTTTCCGCGTCGCCTTGGGGCAGGCTGCCGCCTCCGGCGGCGGCGAGAGCCCTCTTCATTTCGGGCACGGAAAGACGGCGCTCGGACTTCACGGAGACGAAATCGACGGAAGCGAGAATGGGAAGGAGTTCCGCAAAAATGCCGGCGACGTCCTTCGATTCGACCGCGCCGAAGACGAGGTGGGCTTTCTCCCCGGGATATTCGTGCTCCCAGGTGCGGCGCAGCATCGCGGCGGCGGCGGGGTTGTGGGCCCCGTCGAGGACGAGATCGTCCTCGAGGATCTGGAAACGTCCCGGCCAAAGCGCTTCGGCGACGGAGCGTCGGATGCCCTCCCGCGTGAGGCGCTCCCCCTCGTCGAGACGGCAGGCGGCCTCGACGGCCAGCGCGGCGTTGTCGCGCTGGTGCGGGCCCTTCAGCCCGACGGTCCAGTCGTCGGGCAGGGGATGGGCTTCGAGGCAGGGGATGCTCAGCGCGAGGGCACGGCGTCCGACGATGTCGCGGGCGTCGGGATGGAGGTCGCCGACGATGACGGGAACGCCGGGCTTGAGGATGCCGGCCTTTTCCGCCGCGATCTCGCGGATCGTCCCGCCGAGCCACTGCTGATGGTCGAGCGCGACGGGGGTGATGACGCTGAGATCGGACTGGACGGCGTTGGTCGCATCGAGGCGTCCGCCCATGCCGGTCTCGAGGACGACGACTTCGCAGGCCGCCTCGAGAAAATGGCGCATCGCGAGGGCGAGGCTGAGCTCGAAGAAGGTGGGATGCGGGTCCCATTCGTCGACCAGCCCGCGCAGCTGGGAGAGTCCGGCGGCGACAGCTTCTTCGGAGATCATCGCCCCGTCCACCCGGATGCGTTCGCAGTAGGTGACGAGGTGGGGCGAGGTGAAGAGGCCCGTCCTGATGCCGGTATCGCGGAGAATGCGCTCGGCCACGGCGCAGACCGATCCCTTCCCGTTCGTCCCGGCGACATGGAGCACCGCCGGACCGGGCCGGTCGGGATCGATAGCGAGGGCGGAGAGGAGACGGCGCATGTTCTCCAGCCCCAGCTTGATCCCGAAGGTCTGGGTGCCGTAGAGCCAGTCGATGGATTCTCGATAGTTCAAGCGACGGGAACTATGGACATGGAAGAATCGCTGTCCACGCGCAATGCGAAATCCGAAGCCGCCAGAAAATTCGGGCTTCGAGCTTCGGATTTCCCCCTCACAGATTCCTCAGGGGAATCATGAGAATCTTGTCCACGCGGTGGCCGTCCATGTCGATGACCTCCACGCGGTAGCCCTGTTCCTCGAAGGCCTCGCCCTCCTTGGGCACGTGGCCGAGGCGCTGCATCACGTAGCCGGCGATCGTCTGGTAGTCGCGTCCGTCGGCGGACGGCAGTCTGTAGTCCTCGACCCGCTCCTCGAAGTCGGCGCAATGCAGCGAGGCGTCGATCAGCCACGAGCCGTCCATGCGCTGCATGGCGGAAGGCTTCAGGCGATCCTCCATCGAGGGCATGTCCCCCACGATGGCCTCCAGCAGGTCGTGGACCGTGACCAGGCCGACGACCTGGCCGAACTCGTCGACCAGCAGCGCCACGTGCATGCCGGAAGTCTTGAAGACGTCGAGCAGTTGCGAGGCGGGCGTCGACGCGGGCACCAGCAGGGGCGCGATCATCAGATCCTTGACCTTCGCCGGGGCTCCCGCGGCCAGGTTGGCGTAGATCGACTTCACCGAAAGCACGCCGACGACGTGGTCGCGCGTCTCCCCGTAGACCGGGAAATTGCTGTGGCCGCTGACGACGATCTTGTGCCAGATCATGT
This sequence comes from Verrucomicrobiales bacterium, assembly GCA_037190325.1. Lineage (GTDB taxonomy): Bacteria > Verrucomicrobiota > Verrucomicrobiia > Verrucomicrobiales > DEV007 > Arctic95D-9. The sequence continues at coordinate 27,482 of JBBCIU010000003.1, forward strand.
CGTGGGGCTCGCGCTCCTGGATCCAGATGATCTTCGCCTTCGGCGTCATCAGGTCCTGGGCGACGAGGACGTCCAGGTCGAGGATGTTCTCCACCATGGTCGATTCCATGGCGACGAAGGTCCCGGCCCGCAGTCCCTCCTGCATCAGCGCCTTCACCTCCTCGTCGGAGACGGCCGCCCCCTCCTGCGCCTTCAGGTCGAGGAGCTTCATCAAGCCTTCGGTCGAGAACCCGAGGAAGGCCACGGCCGGTTTCGCCAAGCGGGAGAGGAACTGCATCGGCTTGGCGAGGAGGCGGGCGTAGCCTTCCGCGTTCGCCATGGCGAGGCGCTTGGGGATGAGCTCGCCGACGATCAGGGACAGGTACGTGATGGCGACGACGACCAGAGCGAAGGCGATCTTGTCCGCCCAGGGGGCGATCCAGGGGAGGTGCTTCAGGGGTTCCGCCAGATGTCCCGCCAATCTCGCTCCACCGAAGGCCCCCGCGACGATGCCGACGAGGGTGATGCCGATCTGCACCGTCGCAAGAAACCGGTTGGGGGACTCCGCCAGCTCCAAGGCCGCCGCCGCCTTGGAATCGCCCGCCTCGGCGAGGTGCCTGAGCCGGGCGCGCCGGGCCGACACGAGAGCGATCTCCGCCATGGCGAAAACGCCGTTGACCATGATGAGGACGAGAACGACGGCAATTTCGAAGGCGATGGAACTCATGGAGGCGTCGTTCAAAGGGAAAAGGCGTTTCCGCGGCCAAGCGATGGTCTTTTGCGAAGCGCAGCCTACATCATGGGGAGAGGCGTTCAAATCGGAACTGCCGGCCTCCACCCCGCCGCTTCCGCCAAGAACAAAGCCCTGCCCGCGGGCAAAGCGCCGCGGGCAGGGCTGTTCTGGAAAAGAGGGTTTCTCGGATCTCGGTCAGAAGGAGACGCGAGCGCCGATCAGCAGCGAATGGCTCGACGGATTGTCGTCCGTGGTATTGGTGAAGTCGCCGAAGTCGGTCGTGAAGGAGCAGTCGTCGAGGACGAGGTAGCGGTACTGGGTGAAGAGGGCGAGGCGCTCGGTCACGGGAATGTCGATCCCGACGATGAGCTGCCAGGCGAAGCCGTCGTCGGTCGAGCCGTACTGGATCGTGTCGATGTCGCCGTCCATCGTCGTCCAGCCCCAGCCGATGCCGCCGCCGAAGTATCCGGTCGCGGAGCCGAAGGGAACCTCTTTGAGGTAATTGACCATCACCGCCTTCGTCTTGATGTCGAAATTCGCGGGAAGCTCGAAGCCCGCGTAGGTGAGGCGGTTCACCTCGTTGCTGAGATAGGTTCCTTCCAGTTCGAAGCGGCTCCCGCCGAAGAGACCGGAGTATTTCCCGATCCCGCCGCCAAAGCTCCAGCCGTTTTCGGTGTCCCAATCCATCGGGATGTTGAGCGGGTCGAAGAGGGGATCGGCGAGCGCCTGGTCGGGGCAGTGGTCCTGCCAACCCGGATCAAGGTCGAAGGCGCCGGTGTTCTCCCATGAGGAACCAAAAACGACGCCACCATAGCCGAAGACGTAGCCGTTGAAGGAAGCCGCCCGCTTGGGAGCGATGGGCGACTTCGAATTGAGGCGGAAGCTGGTGCCGGCCCAAGCCGAAGAGGAGGAGATCGCGACCAGAGCGGAAGCGATCGCCACATGAAGGAACCTGAAAGTTTGCTTTTCCATAAGAAATTTTATTACGGTTTCTATGAAAATACAAATATTTAAACAAGAGTTTTTAATTTTCCCTGATTTTATGGATCAAACGAGTCTTTGAGAGCCCGTAAATCGAGCGCCATGGTAGCCGCTCCTTCTTCCTCGCACCCTCCAACCGGGAACGGGCGTTCATGACCGCGCGCGCCGAAGGCCGGATGGAAAGGACTTCCCGTTCTCCGTTGCGGGCTTTACCCTCTCCTAGGCTAGGATGCCCTCGATGACATGCCCATGCACGTCGGTGAGGCGCATGTCGCGGCCGCTGAACCGGAAGGTGCTCCTCGTGTGGTCGATGCCGAGCAGGTGCAGCAGGGTCGCGTGGAGGTCGTGCATCTCGAAGCGGTCCCGTACTGCCTTGTAGCCCCATTCGTCGGTTTCGCCGACGCTGACGCCGCCCTTCACCCCGCCCCCGGCCATCCACACGGTGAAGCCGAAGGGGTTGTGGTCGCGGCCGTCGGCGCCCTGGGCGAAGGGGGTGCGTCCGAATTCGCCCGCCCAGACGACGAGGGTGGAGTCGAGCAGGCCGGTGCGGCGGAGATCCTTGATCAGTGCGGCGATGGGCTGGTCGACGGTGAGGCAGTTCTTCGTGTGGCCGTCGAAGAGATTGCCGTGCTGGTCCCATCGGTCGCCGTTGCCGCTGGGACAGGTCAGCTCGACGAAGCGCACTCCGCGCTCGACGAGACGGCGGGCGAGGAGGCATTGCAGCCCGAAGGTCTGCGTGTTCTTGAAGCCGGCATCAAGGCCGTAGAGTCTCTTCACCGATCCGGGTTCGCCGCGCAGGTCCATCAGCTCGGGCACCGAGGCCTGCATGCGGAAGGCGGTCTCGTAGTTGCCGATGGCGCCTTCGATCTGCGGATCGTGGCCGCTTGCCGCGAGCGCGCCGCGGTCCAGTTCGGCGACGAGGCGGAGCTTGTTCCGTTGGAGCTCCGGGCGCTCCTCCGTCGGACGGATGTTCGCGATGGGTTGTTCGCGAGGAAGGAAGAGGGAGCCCTGATAGGCGGCGGGGAGGAAGCCGGAGCCGAAGCAGTCGAGCCCGCCGGGCGGGATGAGGCCGCCGTTGAGGACGACGAAGCCGGGCAGGTTGCGGTTCGGCGTGCCGAGGCCGTAGCCGAGCCACGCGCCCATGCTGGGGCGTCCCTGAAGGCCGCTGCCGGTGTGGAGGAAGTAGTTCGCCGAAGTGTGTTCGGAGAACTTCGAGGTCATCGACTTGACGAATGCGATCTCGTCGATCACCTCGGGATCGGAGAGATGGGGAAAGAGATCGCTGACCCATGCCCCGCTCCCGCCGCGCTGCTTGAAGGCCCATTGGCTTTTGAGGACCTTGCCGATGTTGTCGAACTGGGTCGGGGCGAGCTCGCCGATGACTTCGCGCGGATCCCGTCCGTGGTATTTCCCGAGGAGCGGCTTGTGGTCGAAGGTGTCGACCTGCGAGGGGCCTCCGTCCATGTAGAGGAAGATCACGTTGCGCGCCCGCGGCCGGAAGTGCGGGGTGCGGGGAGCAAGGGGATCGGGTGCGATGGTCGCGTGCGCCTCCTCGTGCAGGAGGGCGTGCAACGCGACGCCGCCGAAGCCGAGGGCGCAGCGGCGAAGGAGGTCGCGGCGGCTGAAGGGAGCGGGTTGGAATCTTCGGCAGTGCATGGGAAGGCGGGGCTTCGTCCCGGTAGAAAGTGAAAGGCAGGAATGCGGCGGCGTCTTTGTGGCGGGCGTTGGATGGAAAACCTTTTACCTTTCACTCCGCGATAGGCTCTTCAGTCAGCGTACGTAGAGAAAATCTTTCGAATTGAAGAGCGCATGGGCGAGATCCGACCAGACCCTTTCGTCCCTTGCCCCATAGAGGGTCGATTGCTCGTCGAGAAAGGCGGCGAGGGCGTCCACGGTGGATGGGTCGGGGGCCGTTCCGGTGGCGGCCTCGACCATGTGGGCGAGGCGGGTGCGGTCGTCGAGGGCGGAGTCGTCGAGGAGGCGGCCGGCCCACTTCTTCGCCTGGTCGGCGACGAAGGGATCGTTCATCAGGGCGAGGGCTTGGGCGGGGACGTTCGAGACGCTGCGGGCTCCTTTCGGCCCGAAGGGATTGGGCAGGTCGAAGGTGGTGAGCAGCGGAGGAAGGAAATTCCGGTAGATCGAGCCGTAGATCGTGCGCCGTCCGTCTCCGTCGAGGGGACCGCTGGGACGGGCGCCGCGTCCGGTCATGAAGTCGGTGCGGTGGGTGGGGATGGAGGCGCCATGGAGCGTTGTGTCGAGGGAACCCGAAACGGCGAGAAGGCTGTCGCGGATCGCCTCGGCGGCGAGGCGGCGCACGGGCATGCGGTGGAGGAGCCGGTTCGTCGGATCGGCCTCGGCGAGGCGTTCGGCGCGCAGCGAGGGGTGCGGCAGGGAGGACTGGACGTAGGCGTTTGTCAGGACGAGGGAGCGGACCGTCCGCTTCAGGGACCAACCGTTGGCGACGAAGTCGGCGGCGAGCCAGTCGAGCAGTTCGGGATGGGAGGGCGTCTGACCCATCGGTCCGAAGTCGTCGACGCTGGCGACGAGGCCGCGTCCGAAGAGGTGGTGCCAGACACGGTTCACGGCGACGCGGGCGGTGAGGGGATTGTCCGGCGAGACCGTCTCCTCGGCGAGGGCGAGGCGGTTTCCTTCCCGGCCGCCGAGAGCGGAAAGGAACCGGAGCGGCACTTCCTCGCCGAGGCTGCGATGGCTGCCTCGCACGTAGACGCGGGCCAGGTCCGGCGTCCCCTCGGCCATCGTCAGGGCGAAGCGCTCGGGCGGGAGGGAGGTGGCGAGGCGCCGGCCTTCGGCGAGAAGATCTCCGATCCGCTCGTCGGCGGGGGCAGGAGGTGCGGCCTTCGCCGGAGAAGCGGCGGGAGGACCGTTGGAAAAGCGGATCTCGTCGATCTCGAGGAAGCCGGGACCGGGATCGACGAATTCGAGATAGGCGCGGTGGCCCCGGTATTTCTTCAGGTCGCCGTCGAAGCGCATCCAGACGAACTCGCCCTTCGTGTCGAGATCCTTGTGGATCGTGCCCTTGAAGAGCAGGGGCTGATGCACGGCCATGTGGTAGTTGTCGATGACGACGCGCATCATGCCGCCTTTGGCGCGGAGCCGGAGGTGGATGGTGTCGTCCGGGATCTCGAAGCTTGGGGAGCGCAGCACGCCGCTGTGGGCTTCGCCCAGCCGGACGCTGGAGACCGTGCCGGGCGTGGTGAAGAGCGCGCCTTCCTCCAGCGTGAAGCGGGGAGAAGAGCCGGTGGGGGCGAAGGCCTCGCCGATCGCGGTCCAGCCGGGCGGGAGGGTGTCGGATTCGAAACCGGCGTCCAGCGCGGAGGGTGGAGGAGCCTGCCGGGGTAGCGGAGCCTGCGGAGGTTCCGCCGCGGCTGGCAAGGCGGCATCGGCCTGGGCCAGCAGTTCCCTCTGCCTCGCCGCGGCGGCGGCGCGCTTTCCTCCGGGATCCATCGACCGCTCGGTGCGGGCACTGCTGCGCAGATAGCCGGTGAGGGCGTAGTAGTCGGCCGTGGAGATGGCGTCGAACTTGTGGTCGTGGCAGCGCGCGCAGGAGACGGTGAGCCCGAGGAAGGCCTTGGCGTAGACGTCGATCTGGGTCGATTGATGGTCGGATTCGTCGGCGAGCACGTCGGTGGGGGCGTGGGTCGCCTCGTTGAGATACCAGAAGCCGGTGCCGAGGATGGATTCGTTGAAGCCCTCCTTCGCATGGCGGCGCGGAGGCTGGATGAGGTCGCCGGCGATGTGCTCCTTCGCGAAGAGGTCGAAGGGAACATCCTCGTTGAAGGCGCGGATGAGGTAGTCGCGGTATTCGAAAGCGTGCTCGATCGGGTAGTCGAACTCGTGCCCGTGGGTCTCGGCGTAGCGGACGAGATCCATCCAGTGACGCGCCCATTTCTCCCCGAAATGCGGCGAGGCGAGGAGAGCGTCGACGGTTTTCTCGCGGCGATCCTTCGAGGGGTCTGCCAGGAAGCTCGCGATCTCCTCCGGCGTCGGGGGCAGGCCGACGAGGTCGAAGTGGACGCGGCGCAGCCAAATGCGGTCGTCGGCGGGTTCGGCGGGGCGGAGACCGGCCTCCTCGATCTTCGCGAGGAGAAAGGCGTCGATAGGCGAGAGGGCCCAGTCCACGTCCTTCACCGTCGGCGGCTCCGCACGCGTCACCGGCTGCCAGGACCAGTGCGCCGCGCGGCGCTTTTCGAGGTCGAAGGCCTCGCCCGCGGCTTTCTCGCCCACTTGCGGAACGGGCTCCTCGGGCCAGGGCGCACCGCCGGCGATCCATTTTCGGAAATCCTCGACGACGGCGAGGGAGAGCCGCTCCTTCGGCGGCATTCTCAAATCGGGATTGTCGTAGGCGATGGCCTCCACCAGCAGGCTTTCGGCGGGCTTTCCGACGACGAGCGTCGGCCCCGTGTCCCCGCCCGCGAGGAGGTGCTCGAGGTGGTCGACCTGCAGCGAGCCCTTCAGTTTCTCCGATTCCGCGCTGTGGCAGGAATAGCACTTCTTGGCGAGGACGGGGCGGATTCTCTCCTCGAAAAAGCGGCGTCCCTCCTCCGGAGAGGAGAACCCGGCGCGAAGTCCGGAGGGCAGGCCGCCTCCCAAGGCCAAGGCCGCAAGAAGTGGAAAGCCGCGGATCATGGGGTCGGGGGCATCGCAAGGAAGACGACCCACTGTCCTCTCCCTCCGTCGAATCGACAAATCCACGCGGGACACAATCCGATACGATTTTCACACCCGTCGTGGCGGATCGGGAAAACAAGTGGCAGATTTTCGCACATTCCACGCGATTCCGCCATGGCCCGTCCGCAATTGGAAGTCATCCCCACCGGCCCTTCCCAAGCGCTGATCTTCAAGATCGACCAGGACATCTGGCCGGTCTATCACTACCATCCCGAATACGACATCCTTCTCTCGCTGAAGGACCACGCGGGCGAATTCCTCTCCGGCGACCACATCGGACGGCTCGGACGGGGAACGCTGATCATGAACGGGCCGAACATTCCGCACGCCCTCCATTCGGGCCGACCCGACGAAGGGGACCCGTCGCGTCCCTCGCTCGCAGTGATCCAGTTCTCCCGCGAGTCGCTCGGGACCGACCTGCTCCGCAAGCAGGAGATGCAGCCGGTGCGGGAGTTCCTCGACGCGGCGGACCGCGGCTTCGAATTCCATGGCGAATCCGCCCAGCGCGCCGCCGGACTGATCCTCGAGATGGAGCGGCAGACGCCCTTCGAGCGCTACGTGCAGCTGCTCCGCCTGCTGCATCACTTCGCCGTCTCGGAGGAGAGGCGTCCTCTCGCGAGCCCGGCCTTCTCGCCGTCGCTCAAGGCCCGCGACATCTCGCGTCTCGACGCGGTCCTCGGCTATCTGCGCCGGCACAAGACCGAGTCCATCACGCTGGGCCAAGCCGCCGCCGCGGCGAAGATGAGCCCCAAGTCCTTCTGCCGCTTCTTCAAGGCCAACACGGGAAAGACGCTCGTCGAATACGTCCACGAACTCCGCGTCGGCGAAGCCTGCCGCCTCCTCCTGGAGACGGATCTGCCCGTCTCGGAGATCGCCCTCGAATGCGGCTTCAACAACCTCTCGAACTTCAACCGCCGCTTCCGCGAGATCAAAGGCCTGGCGCCACGCGACTACCGCCGCCAAAATCCCATCGATCCGGCGGAACAGGCTAGGGAGATGCCGAAGTCGGTAGGGTGAGGCCGCCGGGCGGGCGAAGTCCGGCGTGGGCTCAATGCGCCTCCAGCCAGTTCTCGCCGGTCCCGGATTCGACGACGATAGGCACTTCCAGCGGCAGGGCGCGTTTCATCGCCTCCTCGATCTTCGGGACGAGTTCGGACTGCTCTTCGCGGTGGAGGTCGAAGACGAGTTCGTCGTGGACCTGCAGGAGCATCCGGGTGCGGCAGCCCAGACCGTCGAGGAGGTCGGCGACGCGGACCATCGCGATCTTGATCATGTCGGCGGCGGTGCCCTGGATGGGGGTGTTGATCGCGGTGCGCTCGGCGGCGGAGCGGATCATGCCGTTCTTTGATTGGATGTCGCGAAGATGGCGCCGTCGGCCCGTGAGAGTCTCGACGTAGCCGTCGCGCCGGGCCTGCTCGATGGTCTCGTCCTGGTAGCGCTTCACGCCGGGGTACTGGCGGAAATACTCGTCGATGACGCCTTGGGCCTCGGTGCGGGAGAGCTCGCCGTTGAGGCGCTGCGAGAGACCGAAGGCGGAAATGCCGTAGATGATGCCGAAATTCACCATCTTCGCGGTACGGCGCATCTCGGGGGTGACCGCGTCGAGGGGCACGCCGAAGACGCGGGCGGCGGTGGCGAGGTGGATGTCCTCGCCGGCGCGGAAGGCCTCGATCATGGCCGTGTCGCCGCAAAGCGAAGCCATGACGCGCAGCTCGATCTGCGAGTAGTCGGCGGAGAGGAGGACGAACTCCTCGTTTCGCGGGACGAAGGCGCGGCGGATCTCGCGTCCCTGCTCGGAGCGGATGGGGATGTTCTGGAGGTTCGGATGGTTCGAGGCGAGGCGACCGGTCGCGGCGAGGAGCTGGTGGAAGGTGGTGTGGATGCGCCCGGTGCCGGGGAAGATGGACTCGGGCAGGGCGTCGACGTAGGTGCTCTTCAGCTTCGCGGCCTCGCGGTAGGCGAGGAGGTCGCGTACGATCCCATGCTCCGTGGCGAGGGCGGCGAGGGTCTGCTCGTCGGTCTTGTACTGGCCGGTCTTCGTCTTCTTGGCCTTGTCGGCGAGGCCGAGCCGGTCGAAGAGGATCTCGCCGACCTGTTTGGGCGAATTGAGGTTGAACTTCGTCCCGGCGGCTTCATAGACGGCCTTCTCGTATTCGACGATGCGCTCGCCGAGGAGGACGCCGGTCTCGGCGAGGGCGGCGGGATCGACGCGGATGCCCTCCTTCTCCATCGAGACGAGAACGGGGACGAGAGGACACTCGATCTCGTGGAGGACGCGTCGCTGTTCGAGCTCGTCGATCTTCTCCCGCAGGATGGCGGCGAGCTGCCAGGTCACGTCGGCGTCCTCGCAGGCGTAGCGGGCGATGTCCTCGAAGGCGGGACCGGCCGGGGCGGCGGATTCGGCCCCCGACATCGCGGCCTCGTCGAAGAGATTGAGCTGGCCGGTCTTCTCGACGGGCTTGCCGAAGACGGAGTCGTAGGAGATGGGGGTGTAGCCGAGGAGGGACTCGGCGAGGTAGTCCATCTTGTGCCGCTGCTCGGGCTCGACGAGGCTGTGGGCGAGCATGGTGTCGAAGATCGGCGTGGCGACGCGGAATCCGCGCCAGAGCAGCACGCCGATGTCGAACTTCAGGTTGTGCCCGATCTTCTCGATGCGGGGATCGGCGAAGACGTCGCGGAACTCCTCCAGTACCGCCTCTCCCTTCTCCTCCGGCACCTCGACGTAGGTCGCCTCGTGCCCGTTCCAGGAAAAGGCGAGGCCGATGACGGAGGCGGTCTTCTCGTCGAGCGAAGTCGTCTCGAGGTCGAAGCACCAGGACGTCCGTCTCTTCAACTCCTCGATCAGCGCCGCCCGGCCCGTCGTGTCGGCGGCGCGAAGGAAGCGGTAGCGCTTCTCCACGTCGGCGATGGTCTTCAGCTCCGCGACGAGGCCGCCGTCCTCCGTCGCGACGGTGCGGTGGCCGCGCCCGGCCTGGAAGTCCTCGCCGAAAAGCCGCTTCCCGAGCGCGTTGAACTCGAATTCGACGAAGAGCGACTTCAGGGCTTCGTCGTCGCGGGGGCGGATCTCGATCTCCTCGAAGCGGGCCTCGACGGGGGCGTCCGTCAGGATGGTGACGAGCTGCTTCGAGAGGAGGGCCTGCTCGCGGTTCGCCTCGATGTTTTCGCGCTGCTTTCCCTTGAGCCTGTCGCTGTGGGCGAGCAGCTCCTCGAGGGATCCAAACTCGGAGATCAGCTTCTTCGCCGTCTTCTCGCCGATGCCGGGCACGCCGGGGACGTTGTCCGACACATCGCCCCAGAGCCCCAGCACGTCGATGGTCTGAAGCGGATCGCCGACTTCCCAGACCTCGCGGATCTTCGCCGGATCGAGGATTTCGGCGGAGGAACCCTGGCGGCCCGGCTTGTAGATGAAGGTCGAGTCGGTGACGAGCTGGGCGAAGTCCTTGTCCGGGGTGACCATGTAGGTCTCGAAGCCGCCGAGGGCCTCGGCGCGCTTCGCGAGGGTGCCGATGACGTCGTCGGCCTCCCAGCCGTCGCATTCGATCACCGGGATGCGGAAGGCGGCGACAAGTCGCTTCACATGCGGGAGCTGCAGGGCGAGATCCTCGGGCATCTCGTCGCGGTTGCCCTTGTAGGGCGGATAGAGCGCGTGCCGCGACGTCGGCACGGACGTGTCGAAGACGACGGCGAGGTGGGTCGGCGACTGCTTTTCGAGAAGATCGAGCAGAGTCGTGGCGAAGCCGAAGAGGGCCGAGGTGTTGAAGCGGCCCGAGGTGTAGATGGGACTGCGGATCAACGCGAAATGGGCCCGGTAGACGAGCGCCATGCCGTCGAGAAGGAAGAGTCGCTTGGGAGCATCGGCCATGCCGCAAGGGAACGGCGGGGCGGGAGCGAAGTCAAGGAACGGCGCGCCTCACAGGTTCCCCCTTTTCAGCTCCGCCACCGCGAAGTCCGCCGCCCTCGCCGTCAAGGCCATGAAGGTCAGGGAGGGATTGACGCAGGAGGCGGAGGTCATGCAGGCGCCGTCGGTCAGGAAGACGTTCTTCGCGGCGTGGACCTGGTTCCATTCGTTGAGGACCGAGGTCTCCGGATCGCGCCCCATGCGTGCGGTGCCCATCTCGTGGATCGCGGTGCCGGGATAGGACTCGTTGTCGAAAGTCCTCACGTTCTTCAATCCGGCGGTCTCGAGCATCTCCCTCGCGTCCTCCATCATGTCGATCCGCATCTTCCGCTCGTTCTCGCGGAACTCGGCGTCGAAGACGACGATGGGCAGGCCCCATTTGTCGCGCTTTTCGGGATGGAGAGACATGTGGTTCTCGCGATAGGGCAGGGTTTCGCCAAAACCGCCGAGGCCCATGGTCCAGGGGCCGGGCTGGGTGAGTTCCTCCTTCAGTTCCGCGCCGAAGGAAAGCTCGGCGACGTTGCGCTCCCAGCCTTGGCGGCCGCCTCCGCCCTGGTAGCCGAAGCCGCGGAGGTAGTCGCGCCGGTCGTCGCCCACGTTCCGGTAGCGCGGCACGTAGATGCCGTTGGCGCGGCGACCGTAGAAGTAGCGGTCGAGATCCCCCTCCCAGGTGCCGCTCGCTCCGGCCCTGAAATGGTGGTCCATCAGATTGTGGCCCAGTTCGCCGGAGTCGTTGCCGAGACCGTCGGGAAAGCGCTCGGATTTGGAGTTCATCAGCAGGGCCGTCGAGGAGATCGCGCTGGCGCAGACGAAGACGACCTTCGCGAAGAACTCGCGGTCCTCCATCGTGGCGGCGTCGCGCACGAGGACGCCGGTGGCCTTTTTCGATTCCGGATCGTAGACGACCTCGCGCACCACGGAATCCGGGCGCAGGGTCAGGTTGCCCGTCGCGGCGGCGGCGGGCAGGGTCGCGGACTGGGTGCTGAAGTAGGCGCCGAAGGGGCAGCCCATGGCGCAGCGGTTGCGGTACTGGCACGGTCCGCGTCCGACGCCGAGCTGCGCCTCCGCCGCCTTCGAGAGATTGGCGACCCGCCCGATGGTGAGATGGCGGCCGGGAAAGGCCGCTTCGATCCGCTTGCGCACTTCCTTCTCGATAAAGAACAGGTCCATCGGCGGGAGGAATTCGCTGTCGGGCAGATGAGGCAGCCCGAGCGCTTCGCCGGAGATGCCGGTGAATTTCTCGACATAGGAATACCAGGGCTCGATGTCGCGGTAGCGGATGGGCCAGTCGACCGCGATGCCCTCCTTCGCGTTCGCCTCGAAATCGAGATCGCTGAAGCGGTAGCACTGCCGCCCCCACATGATCGACTTCCCGCCGACGATGTCGGGCCGGTACCAGTCGAAGCGCTTCCTCTCCTCGTAGAGGGAATCCACGTCCTTCATCCAGTAGGTCTCCGTCATCTCGTTGTAGGGATAGTCGCGGGCCAGCTTCGGATGGGTCCCGGCCTGCTCGACGGTGATCCGGCCGTTGTATTTCGTCTCCCACGGCGCCTTCATCGCATACTCGTACCCGGCGACGTGATGGAGCTGCCTGCCGCGCTCCAGCATGAGGACCTTCAGTCCCTTTTCGGTCAGCTCCTTGGCGGCCCATCCGCCCGAGACGCCCGATCCGATCACGATCGCGTCGTAGGTGTTGGCCTTCTTGGCTTCGAGATTGAGATTCGGCATGGCAGGGGCGCCACAGGGTGGCGGTAGAAGGTCGAAAGTAAAAAGTGAAAGCTGGTTGGGCGACCCCGCTGGGTCCGGGACGGCCCCTCGAGTCGGGATCACCGCGAAATCGCCCAGGCTTTCTGCCCGGGTCGCATGGGAACGTCGCCCTCGAAGCGTCCGGGCACCGGCAGATACTCCAGCGCCTGGGTCGCACCGATCTCGGAGATGAAATACCCGGTCACGGTGAGCTGCCGCATCTGCTTGAAGAAGGCGGTGTTCGTCTTCGCCGCATCCCGTACGATGGCGACCTTCTCCTCCGGCCCCAATGCGACGAAGGCCTTGCCGTGTGCCGTGCCGCTCGCGGCGTCGATCTTGGCGAGCCCGGCGTAGAATTTCTCCTGATCTTCGAGCACGTAGCAGTCGCGCATCAGCCGGACGATGAACGCCTCCACTCCGGCGGCCTTTGCGCCGGGCGTGTCGGTGGTGGGAAGGATGACGTCGGCCAGCTCCGCGAGAAGCGTCTTCTGCGACTCCGTCACCTCGACGCTCGCACCCTCGTTCAATACCTGCCCCATGAGACCGGCGGAGAGCTGGGCGGAAAGCGTTCCTCCCAACATCAGGGAAAGGCGTTCGAGGGCGGCGCGGCGCGGGATCATGGTCGGCAAAGATACAAGCGAACGCCGATTCCGGTCAAGCGAGCGCTAATCGGGCGACAAACCGGGAAATCCGACGATTGGAAAGCGCTGTTCGATGTGGCTGTTGCGATGGTCTCACTGGACAAAGCCATTTGAACCGGCCGACGATTCAGTCGACCACGAGATTCCGAGCTCTTCTGCAGCGACCACGAGCCGCTGGTCGAGCGTCCGGAGTCTCGTGCCGCTCAATTTGGCCGAGGCGAGAATGAGCACGTCATTCCATCGCAGCCCTCGTCCTCCAACGTCTACGGTTCTCGATGAATGCCGGCGTCATCTCCAGCTCGGCTTCTTCGACTTTCGGCAGGCGTTGCATGAACTCCATCATCGCGGTTCCGCTGCCGGAAGGAATAGATTTCCTCCAATCGAAGGATGAAGGGTTCTCCATGGCCGTGATCAAATATCACGAAGTCCGCTTGGAGATCGCTCCAGCGTCCGTTGAGCGGCAAATCGACGGTGACCGCGCCACCGAGGATTTCGTTGGGTTCGTACCATATCACTTCTTTCCGAGGTTCCGGATTGCCTCCCGCAGCCACACTCCAATCGGTCACCTCGAAACGCTCCACTCCGGGGAACCATTCCGGAGAACGATAGTTCCGGACAGCGGCGCGGACACATTCCGCCGGCGGAGCACCAAACGCGAAGGAGTATCCCACCTTTTCGGCGAAAGAATCGAAATCCCCTCTTGCGAGGAGATCGATCGTTTCGAAGACGATCGCCAGCACTTCGTCATCGGGCAAATCTTGTGCGATCTGAATCATCGGGACACCAATTTTACTTCATTCCCAACTCTTTTCGCCGTCAAAGCCGATGCCTGCCGGGCAAGCAGGAAAGGCCCTCCTTCAGTTTGGCAGACCCAATCTCATCGTGCGGGGGCTTCCCGAAGATACGGGCCTTGCCTGTAGCCGCGGTCATTGACCGCGGACCGGACGTCCTATCGACCTTCGACCGAGGCCAGTGGCCTCGGCTGCAGCGCCACCCTCCAGGGAGCACCGGACTAATCCCGTGATTCCGGACGTTTCAACGCCGCTCCGCATGGGCGGTCCACGAAGCTGAAAGAGAGCCACAAAAAAGACCGGCGGTCTCCCGCCGGTCTTTTCCTGAAACGAAAGCCGATCGGATCTCGCGATCCGGCCTGGCTCAATAGCGATAAAGCTCGGGCTTGTAGGGCCCTTCGACCGGCACGCCGATGTAGTTCGCCTGCTCGTCGGTCAGCTTGGTCAGCTTCGCCCCGATCTTGTCGAGGTGGAGGCGGGCGACTTCCTCGTCGAGCTTCTTGGGCAGGATGTAGACGCCGGGCTGGTAGACGTCCTTGTTCTTCCAGAGGTCGATCTGGGCGAGAGTCTGGTTGGTGAAGCTGTTGCTCATGACGAAGCTCGGGTGGCCAGTGGCGCAGCCGAGGTTGACGAGCCGGCCCTCGGCGAGCATGAAGAGCTGCTTGCCGCCGGGCAGGTCGTAGCGGTCCACCTGGGGCTTGATGTTCACCTTCTTCACGCCTTCGGCGGCGTTGAGCCTGGAGACTTGGATCTCGTTGTCGAAGTGGCCAATGTTGCAGACGATGGCCTGGTCCTTCATCGCGAGCAGGTGCTCAAGGCGGAGGATGTCCTTGTTGCCGGTGGTGGTGACGTAGATGTCGGCCCAGCCGAGGGTGTCCTCGACGGTGAGGACGCGGTAGCCCGCCATCGCCGCCTGGAGGGCGCAAATGGGATCGATCTCGGTCACGACGACTTGGGCGCCGAAGCCGCTCAGGGTCTGGGCGCAGCCCTTGCCGACGTCGCCGAAGCCGCAGACGACGGCGACCTTGCCGGCGATCATGACGTCGGTGGCGCGCTTGATGCCATCGACGAGGGACTCGCGGCAGCCGTAGAGGTTGTCGAACTTCGACTTGGTGACGGAGTCGTTCACGTTGATCGCGGGGACGCGGAGCTTCCCGGCCTCGAACATCTGATAGAGGCGGTGGACGCCGGTGGTGGTCTCCTCGGAGACGCCCTTCCAGTCCTTGAGGTAGTTGGTGAACTTGATCGGATCCTGGCCGTTGATGCGGCGCAGGAGGTTCTTGATGACTTCCTCCTCCTCGCTCTCGGAGGGGCTGTCGATGAAGGAACGGTCGCCTTCCTCGAGTTCCGCGCCCTTGTGGATGAGGAGGGTGGCGTCGCCGCCGTCGTCGACGATGAGCTGCGGCCCCTTGCCGTCGGGCCAGGTCAGGGCGGCCTCGGTGCAGTCCCAGTATTCCTCGAGGGTCTCGCCCTTCCAGGCGAAGACGGGGATGCCCCGCGCGGCGATGGCGGCGGCGGCGTGGTCCTGCGTCGAGAAGATGTTGCAGGAGCACCACCGCACATCGGCGCCCAAGTCGGCGAGGGTCTCGATGAGGACCGCCGTCTGGATCGTCATGTGCAGCGAGCCCATGATGCGGACTCCGGCGAGGGGCTTCTCGGCGGCGTATTTGGCCCGCGTGGCCATGAGGCCGGGCATTTCGTGCTGGGCGACTTCGATCTCCTTGCGGCCGAAGTCGGCGAGGCCGATGTCGGCCACTTTGTAGTCTTCCTTGATGGCGAGGGTTGCGCTCATAGTTCTGCTTCTGTGTCTGTCAGGGTATGGTTGTGCTTCACGCGCAGGCGCTCTTGAGCGCTTCCGCCTTGTCGGTTCTCTCCCAGGTGAGGGAGTCGGTGTCGTCCTCGCGTCCGAAGTGGCCGTAGTTGGTCGTCTTGCGGTAGATGGGGCGGAGCAGGTCCAGCTCGCGGATGAAGTCGGCGGGCTTGAAGGAGAAGATCTCCTTGATGGCCTTTTCGATCTTGGCGTCGTCGACGTGGTTGGTGCCGAAGGTGTCGACGTGGACGCTGACGGGCTGGGGATAGCCGATGGCGTAGGCGAGCTGGAGCTCGCAGCGGTCGGCGAGGCCGGCGGCGACGACGTTCTTGGCGACGTAGCGGCACATGTAGGCGGCGGAGCGGTCGACCTTGCTCGGATCCTTGCCGGAGAAGGCGCCACCCCCGTGGCGGCCCATGCCGCCGTAGGTGTCGACGATGATCTTGCGTCCGGTGAGGCCGCAGTCGCCCTCGGGACCGCCGACGATGAAGAGGCCGGTGGGGTTGATGTGGTACTCGGTCCTGTCGGTGAGGAGTTCGCCGGGAATGACGGCCTCGATCAGCTCCTTCCTGAGGATTTCGCGGATCTCGGGGGTACCGATGCACGCGGCGTGCTGGGTCGAGACGACCACGGCGGTGACGCGGGTCGGCTTGCCGTCGACGTATTCCATCGAGACCTGGGTCTTGGAGTCGGGGCGCAGCCAGGTGTGCTTGCCGCTCTTGCGGAGCTCGGTGATGGCGCGGCCGAGCTGGTGGGCGTAGGCGATGGGAGCGGGCATTAGCGCCGGCGTCTCGTTCACGGCGTAGCCGAACATGATGCCCTGGTCGCCGGCGCCCTGCTCGGAGGTGTCCTTGTGGTCGGCGGCGGACGCATCGACGCCTTGGGCGATGTCGGGCGACTGCTGGCCGAGGGCGTTGACGAAGAAGAAGTTCGCGGCGTTGAACTTGCAGTCGTCGTTGACGTAGCCGATCTCCTCGATGGCGGCCTTCACCACTTCGCGGTAGTCGAACTTGGCCGCTGTGGTGATCTCGCCGCCGAGCACGACGAGGTTGTCCTTCACGAGCGTCTCGCAGGCGACGCGGGAGCCCAGATCCTGCTCGAAGCAGGCATCGACGATGGAGTCGGAAATGGTGTCGCACACCTTGTCGGGATGGCCCTCGGTGACGGACTCGGAGGAGAAAATGTAGGAGTTTGGCATGTCGTATTTACAAATCTTGATTGCTTGATACCATAATCTGGGTGCCTATGTCGTCAATCCTGAAATCGCTGCGGCTCATCGCCGATCCGACGCGGCTGCGGATCCTGAGCTTGCTCCGGCGGGAGGAGCTTTCCGTGGTCGAGCTGCAGGAAGTCCTCGGCATGGGCCAGTCGCGCATCTCCTCGC
Organism: Verrucomicrobiales bacterium; assembly: GCA_037190325.1. Taxonomy (GTDB): domain Bacteria; phylum Verrucomicrobiota; class Verrucomicrobiia; order Verrucomicrobiales; family DEV007; genus Arctic95D-9. The sequence goes on from JBBCIU010000003.1 coordinate 44,134, forward strand.
AGCTTTCCCAGCTCCGGCAGGCGAAGCTGGTGACCGACCGCCGTTCCGGGAAGAACATCATCTACACCTTCGGCAACGACGCGGCCCCCCTCGACCCATGTCTCGCCGAGACCCTCGCGCTCGCCGCGGCCGAGGTGCCGGAAGTGGCCGACGACGCGGCGGCCCTCGAGCTGATCCTCGCGAAACGGCGCGACAAGGCCCGCGCCTACTTCGATGCCCTCGCCGGAAAGTTCGGGCGCACCTACTGCCCCGGCCGATCCTGGAAGGCGCTCGCCGAAACCCTTCTCAAGCTGATGCCGCCCCTCGTCATCGCCGACCTCGGCGCGGGAGAGGGGACCTTCTCCCAGCTCCTCGCCCAGCGGGCCGAGCGAGTCATCGCGGTCGACAACTCGGAGCGGATGGTCGAATACGGTTCCGGGGTGGCCCGTGAGAACGGCTACACGAATCTGGAATACCGTCTCGGCGGGATCGAGGATCCGCCCATCGCCGACGCCTCGGTCGATCTCGCCTTCCTCAGCCAGTCGCTGCACCACGCCGCGCATCCCGAGGCCGCCATCGCCGGAGCCCACCGCATCCTCAAGCCGGGAGGACGCATCGTCGTCCTCGACCTGCTGAAGCACCAGTTCGAGGACGCGCGGGAACTCTATGCCGATCTGTGGCTGGGGTTCTCGGAGCTGGAGATTTCGCGTTTCCTCAAGAACCAGGGCTTCGCCGACGTCGAGGTGTCGGTAGTGGACCGCGAGACGGAACCGCCCTTTTTCCAGACACTGATGGCGCTGGGGACGAAAGAGTAGGGGGGACTGTTCCCAGAAGGCCATGCTTTCCTCTCTGCCCCTTGGCCGGAAGCACGCTCAATAGTAGCCTTCTAAAAGCATCTTTAAGGACCAGAGCCAATCACCCTTGTGAACTATGCGCCTGACTCTGTCCGATCGCATATGCATTAACTTTGCTTTTGTCATTTTGCTCATCGAGACCCAGTCGCCTCTGACGGCATAAATTGCGTTTCCTCGTTTATTGGACTCAAAAACGACCCAAGGGCACGCATCAAATAAAAAAGCAAAATAGCCGGAAAATTCGTAAACCCCCTTGTAGATGCGGCTAGGATTAAGATCACATATTAGACTGAATCGCTCTTCAATGATTTCAAATCCGAAGCCTGTCGAACGTTCCGACTTGGCTAGTTCCGCGCCGGATGAGCCTTTTGGAAGGATTACCCATGGCACATTTCTCGCTACTCCCTCATTGCTCCATGCCTCGCCTCGCGCCCGCAGCTCCTTGCATCTTATCAACAGGTCACCATTACGAACTTCATATTCTAATCGAAGCTTCTGTATTTTATTTGGGTAATTGGAAATCAGAGATTGATACGTTGTTCTTTGCCGCTCCAACCTCTCGCGATATTTGATTGCATCCCATTGCGACCGAAAGTCCTTCCTCCTATGGAGGTTCTCCAGCTTCGCACAAACGGTTTCCAGCCCTTGTTTCGCATGCTCAAACATCCTTTTAACTGGATGGTTGGCAGGTGGATCATAATGGGATTCCTTAATTCGTATTTCCAAGTCAGACAAAGCTTGGAGAAATTCGAATGAATCCCGTGGCTCATTGGGGTTTTTAGTAATCTTATGTCGATGTTCTATGCACTGCGTCAAATGATCGACGCACGCTTTTAATCCGATTTTCCTGCATTTTGCAAAAAATTCCGAATCTTCGCTCATAGTGCCACAATCCATTTCTTAGAAATCGGCGCGACCGCTTGCGCTAGATTTCGATGGCATATCCAGTTGCAAAAAGGTCCTTTTGCAACTTCACCAGAGCGCCTCAATCCGGCCTTCTGCACCCAAGGATTCGAACAAGAAAGGGAAGCATAATGCCAATCTCCATCAATCAATTGGCCCAACTATCTCAAGATCGTCGTTGCTCTCGCCCGTGAACCACGCTGGCCAGTCCGACTGCATTCCAGATCTGGCCCCGAGGAATCACGTAAGCACCATAACCTCAGTCCCGATTCATGAAGATCCGGAGGATGTACCAGAAGAGCAGCGCCACGCTCGCGAAGAGGGAGAGGGAGGCGGAGACGTACTGGTCGGTGCGGTAGTGGTGGATGATGTTCGACGTATTGTAGAGGATCGCGACGGAGGCGAAGATCGTCATGGCTCCGGCGAAGAGGGTACCGAGGCTGAAGCCGAAGATGAGGGACACGACGATGATCCCCATCGCGACGAAGCCGCCGACCATGAGGAAGCCGCGGAGGAAGGAGAAGTCCTTGCCCGTGGCGAAGGCTGCGAGGGTGAGCCCGCCGAAGACGAAGCCGGTCGTGACGCCCGCCTTGAGGACGATGCCGGGATCGCCGGAATAGAAGACCGCCATGAAGAGCAGCGGCAGGAAGACGATCGCTTCGGCGACGATGAAGATCGCCAGGCCCGCGTACTGCACGCCGCGCGAGGCCTCCGAGGCGGCGAGGCGCTCGGCGAGGAAGGACACGCCCATGAAGGCCCCGAGGACGACGAGCCAGCCGTATTTCCCGCCCGCCATCATCTGGACCAGCCCGGGTGTCCAGCTCTGCTGGAGAAGGAACCACTCGACGCCGATGAAGGCGAGGATCGCGAAGGCGAGGTGGAGGTAGGTGCGGCGGATGAAGACGGCGCGCTCGGAAGGAGCGGCGGCGGCGACGGAATAGGGTTGGGCGTAGGCGTTGTTCATGGCGATGGGAGAAAATACTAACCCGGAAACGGTCGGCGGGACAATCCCGATTCACGGGGAACCGCCGAATTCACGCTGCCGGAGCGCTTCGTAGAGGCAGACCGCGGCGGCGTTGGAGACGTTCAAACAAGGCACCTGCCCGAGCATGGGGATGCGGACGAGGACGTCGCAGTTCTCCTTGGTGAGGCGGCGCATTCCTTCGCCCTCGGCTCCGAGGACGAGGGCGAGAGGGCCGGAGAAATCGCATTCGTAGAGTTCGCAGTCGGCTTCGTCGGCGGTACCGACGACGCGGACGCCATGCTCCTCGCGCAAGGTCTCGAGGAAGCGGGCCATGTTCCCGACGGAGACGACAGGGACGAGCTCCGCTCCACCGCAGGAGACGCGGACGACGGTCTCGGTCACGGGCGCGGCATGGTGGCGTGGCACGACCACGGCCATCGCCCCCGCCCCTTCGGCGGTGCGGAGGCAGGCGCCGAGGTTGTGGGGATCCTGGACCCCGTCGAGGATCAGCAGGAGCGGCTCCTCGCCGAGTTCCTCCGCCTCGGCGAGGCGATCGAAGAGGCCTTCCTCGCTGAGGCGGGCGATGCCGGTCGAGGCGCTGGAATGGGCGTTGGCGCGCGCCTCGAAAGGACGGTTCCCTGGGGTTTTGCGACGGCGGGGCCGGGCCATGGAGGGAAGGGCGGAAATCAGGCGAAGATCTCGGGCTGGCCGAGGCGCTCGTGGATCGCGTTGGCGGCCGTCCCGTCGATGCCGAGGCCTTGGGCGAGCCGGGCGAACCATTCGGCCTCCTCGCGGGAATCGAGCCGTACGGCCATCAGGGCGAAGGCGTAGACCTGCTCGGCCATGTCCTCGGGGACGCGCCGGACGAAGTCCTTGACTCCGACGGTGGAGGCGAGCTGCCGCTTCACGAACTCGATCTCGTCGTCGTCGAGATCGCCGAGCTGGCCGAGAATGGCCTCGCGCTCCTGCTCGTCGACATGCCCGTCGCTCTTCGCGGCGAGGCACATGGCCTCGATGAGGAGCTTCGCCCCCTCTTCGGCCTCGGCGGGATCGATGTCGGGGAGCGAGGCAATGCCGGCACGGGCGGCGTCGCCGCCTCCGAGGAGAGACCCCAGCAGGCCGCCCAGATCCGGCGAGGCGCCCGTCTTGCCGCCCCCGAGGAGTCCTCCGACGAGATCGCCGAGGCCGCCGCCGGAGGATTGTCCGCGGCCGCTTCCCCCGCCCAGCAGATCCCCCAAGCCGCCAAGGCCTCCCTTGCCCGCGACCTCGCCGAGGAGCGAGCCTAGCAGATCGCCACCGCCTTTGCTGTTGCCGGTGCCTTTTCCGCGCGAAGCGGCGGCAAGGGCGAGGAGGGCGGCAAGGGCGGCGAACCCGCCTTTGCCGGAGCCCTTTTTCCCGCCGAGCAAGGTCGAAAGGATGTCGGTGGGATTCGCGGCCGAGGAAGGCGCTTTCCCGCGGGGCGCGTCGCCTCCGCCGAGGAGTGTTTCGAGGATGCTGCCTCCGGTCTTCGATCCGAGGGCGTTTTTAGAGAGAAGGCTTCCGAGGATTTTGACGGCGTCCATGAGTGATGAAAGGGGGGTGAAACGACGGCGCAACATAGCCGGTCGCCCTCGCGAGGCGAGACCTTTTTGCCCTTTCCCCTTCGGCGGGGAGGCTCACTCCGGAAAGATCCACTCGTAGCTGTCGCTGTGGCAGCAGATCTCGTCGCGGAGATCGCGGCAGAGACCGCCCAGGCCGGGGAACAGGGCACGGTGGTCGATTCCCATGGAGGAAAGGCGGCGGCGCAGATATCCCTTCCATTCGGCGGGAATGACGAGCCGCGAGAGCACGAGGCGATCGTCGCCCGCCTCGTAGAATTCCTCGAAGGATTGGGGCGCCGCCTCCCCTTCGGGCAGCGGATGGGCGAGGAAGCAAGCCCGCTGGTTCCGCATCGAAGGGTCGGGACGTTGCGGCCGATAGAGACATACCCGGCCGGGTATGCTCTCGAAATCGTGGGTGATGGAGAGGGCTGCTTCGCCTGGCATGATGCGCCATACCACGCCGTCCTCTCCCTCGCCGTCGGGAGCGGTGGCGAAGAAAAGGGCGACGAGGGCGTTCTCAGTCCAGTTCGAAAGGCGCGTAGGCAATCCGTGATGCGCTCCGAGGGCCATCCACTCCAGTTCCGTGACCGGGTCGTGGTCGATCTCGGCAGTGGCGCGCTGCTTCAAACTGAAAAGGAAGGCGCCCTCGAGTGCGGCCCACGATCTGTGTTCCGTTTTCGCGACCTCCTCGCGATAGAGAGGTGGTAGGAGGGGCCAGGCCGCAGAAACCTGCCCCCGGTAGATCGGGGTGCGCTGGAATCCGAGCCGAGGCACCATTTCCTCGAGCAACGCTTCGATGCTCGTCACAACAACGGTTTCGATCTCCCTCATGGCGGTCTCCGATGCGTTTCGCTTGATGGGTCTTGAGAGATACTTGTTGATCGGATGAAAATTCCTGCGAATTTACTCAAATAGACCTCATCATCGTGCGAGATTTCTCATTTTTGACCGAGAATTGCAAGCGCGAATTGAACTGATTTCGAGATTTATTTGAGATATAAATGAGATCATCGGTCCGCGACGATTTCACCACCCTCATCGCCGAGATGGATCTGCGGGATCTCGAGGCCTTGGAAATGGCGGTGAGAGTGGCCATCCGGATGCGGACGCAAGGTTCGCTTTCGACGGATCGCGACGAGCTGCCGATTCGCGGCGACGAGGGGCCGGCGCTCCATGACGAGGCCCGCTTCATTCTCGAGGACGAAGCGGTCTACGACCTGACGCTGGCCGATCAGGCGCTCCTCGCCTCGCTCATTCTCAGCGACGCCTACATGCAGGATGTCTTCTCCAGCCGCGCCATCAACGACGTCATCGCCGAGAGCGGACGCCCCCGCATCGCGCACATCACCTCGGCCATCGCTGGACTGAAAGGGAGAGCCTACCTCCACGAGGAGGAAAAATCGCTTTCCCTCACGAAGGAAGGCCGGGCGAAGGCGCGGGCTCTCATCGGGATGCTGAAACGCCGCGCGGCGGCGGCATGACGAAGCGGCTCACCTCCGCAGCCGACCGGTCAGATCCTGCGCGGCAAGAGGGTTCCCCGATGCGACGAAGGTTTCCCTGAGATCGTCGGAGAGCTGCGCCACACGGCGTTTCGATCCTTGCACCGTGCGCTGGGTCAGGACCAGCCGCCGGGTTCCTTGGACCATGTACTGGGCCCCGTAGGAGTCGTAGAAAGTTCCTCGGTAGACTCCCGTCAGAACCGCTCGCTTCCGCGTGCCCGCCGGTTTGCGCCAAACGATCTTGTGCGCGTTCTGAGAGTAGAGGTTGCTGATCAGCGGCGTCAGCATCTCGCTGCGTTTCGAGCGCACGACGATGGTGCTGGCGAAGGGGCCTACCGCCTGCGAGCCCGTCAGATTTCCGGCGATGCCGGAGACCTCGCCGGTGTAGCGTCCGCGGAATGCCCGGAACTGGGCATTGGTGATCGGAGCCGCCACCGCGGCGTCAAGGGCAAAGACGAAAAGGCCGAACGCCGCGACACGGAGAAGGGAGGGAGTTTTCATGGAGGAGGGCGGAAAGGATAGCCCGAAACCGCGGTGGGAGGCCAGCAAATTCTCCCCGGTCCATGACGTTGCGGCATCCCGGCATGGACCCGCTTCGCCGATCATGTCGACGAGGCATCGGGGGAGGGCGGGTCCCCGGACACAGGTCCATTACTACCGCGATACCGCAGGGTGCGAGCTGCCGGAAGGCTTGTATGGTTTCCTATCGCCGAGTTCTCTGGCCGAATCCGACATCGGAATTGCGGCGAAATATAAATTCCGTGAGACGTTCATCGAAAGCGGCGCCGCATGAAACCCCTTCCCGCCATTCTTCTTTTGGGGGTGCCCGCCACGCTCGCGCAGGGAGTGGATTTCCGCCGCGAGGTGCAGCCCATCCTCTCCGAGCACTGCTACCACTGCCACGCCGTGGACGCCGAGACGCGCAAGGGCGGTCTGCGCCTCGATCGGCGCGAGGATGCGCTCCGGGGCGGCAAGAGCGACGGCCCCGCCATCGTCCCCGGCAACCCGGAGAAAAGTTCCATCATCGCCCGCATGATGGCCCACGACGCAGGCGAGATCATGCCACCGCCGAAGGAGAAGAAGCCCGTCACCTCCGCGCAGATCGAGACCTTGAAGCGGTGGATCGCCGAGGGCGCGGAGTATGCGGGGCATTGGGCTTTTGAAAATCCGAAATCCGAAGCTCGAAATCCGAACCGGCATCCGGTGGACTCGCTGGTGGAGGAGCGCTTGGCGCAGGAAGGGCTGGCCCTTTCGCCGCCGGCGGACCCCGGAATCCTCGCCCGCCGTCTCTGGCTCGATCTCACCGGCCTGCCGCCGACACCCGAGGAAGTCGAACAATTCGGGCTTCGGATTTCGGACCTCGGATTTGCCGAGGCGATTTCCCAAACCGCGGACGAGCTCCTCCAGTCGCCCCGCTACGGCGAAAAATGGGCCCGCGTCTGGCTCGACGTGGCGCGCTATTCCGACACCAACGGCTACGAGAAAGACCTGCCGCGCGAGCAGTGGGCTTGGCGCGACTGGGTCATCGCCGCGCTGAACCGTGACATGCCCTACGACCAGTTCATCGTCGAGCAGGTCGCGGGTGACCTGCTGCCCGGCGCGGGACAGGATCAGATCGTGGCCACGGGTTTCCTCCGCAACGGCATGGTCAACGAGGAGGGGGCCATCGTGCCGGAGCAGTTCCGCATCGAGGGGATCTTCGACCGCATGGACTGCGTCGGGAAAGCGGTGCTCGGCCTCACCCTCCAATGTGCCCAATGCCACACGCACAAGTTCGACCCCATCACGCATGACGAGTATTTCGGCATGTTCGCCTTCCTCAACAACACCTACGAGGCCCAATCCTGGGTCTATGACGAGACGCAGGCCGCCGCCGTCGCCAAGGTGCGGGACGGGCTGCGCGGCATCGACGAGCGCCTCAAAAAGGAAATCCCCGGCTGGCAGGAGAAGCTTGCTGCTTGGGAGGATGGCGTCCGCGCCGCCCAAGTGGAATGGACTCCCCTGCGGCCCTCGAAGCTGATGACCACGGGAGGTCTCAATCACCCCACGCGTTTGGAGGACGAGTCCATCCTCACCCTCGGTCACCCCTCCTCCGTCAGCGACCATCTCGTCTTCGCCGAGCCTGCGCTCGACGGCCTCACCGGCCTGCGCCTTGAGGCCTTGACCCATCGCGACCTGCCCCACGGCGGCCCCGGCCACAGCCGCCACGGCATCTGGGCGATCACCGAACTGGAATGCCATCTCAAGCGCCCCGAGGACAAGGATTGGACGAAGGTGGAGTTGAAAAACGCCACGGCGGATTTCTCCGAACCCGACCATCCCATCGAGGCGGAGTGGCGGACCAAGGCGGATGAAAAGAGCGAGCGCCGCGTCGGTCCCGCCTCCTTCCTCATCGACGGGAGCAACCAGAACGCCTGGCGGGCCGACCGGGGACCGGGCCGGCGCAACGCCCCCTCCGTGGCCGTGGTCCAGTTCGCCGAACCCCTGACCGCGCCCGCCGGCACGCAACTGCGGCTGACCGTGCGCATGAACCACAGCGGCGACGGCAACGGACGCGGCCAGCGGGCCATCGCGATGCTCGGGCGGATGCGTTTCTCCACGACGCGCTCGCCCGACCCGAAGACGCCCGCCGTCGATCACGCCGCGCAGCTTGCCTTGGCCATCCCAGCGGAGCAACGCAGCCCGGAGCAGCAGCAGGCCGTCCTCGCCGCTTGGCGCAAGGCCCTGCCCGAAGCCAAGAAGCTCGACGACGAGGCCGAGGCCCTCTGGAAAACCTGGCCCGCCGAGGCGAAGACCTCCGTCCTCCACCTCGCCGAGCGCTCCCCGCAGGACGCGCGCCCCACCCAACTGCTGGATCGCGGCGTCTGGAATCAGCCCAAGCACGAGGTCGCGCCCCACGTCCCCGCCTCGCTGCATCCGCTGCCGGAGGGAGCGGGCACCGGTCGCCTCGCCTTCGCCCGCTGGCTCGTCGATGCGCGTTCGCCGCTCACCGCCCGCGTCGCCGTCAACCGCGTCTGGCAGACCTTGTTCGGCGCGGGACTCGTCGAAACCTCGGAGGACTTCGGCATCCGCACCCCCGTCCCCGAGCACGCCGCCCTGCTCGACTGGCTGGCGGTGAATTTCATGGAGCAGGGCTGGAGCCAGAAGCACCTGCTCAAGACCCTCGTGACCAGCGCCGTCTACCGGCAGGACTCCACCCTCACGCCCGAGCTGCGGGAGAAGGATCCCAACAACCGCCTCCTCGCCCGCGGCCCGCGCTTCCGCACCGACGCCGAGACCCTGCGCGACCTCGCCCTCGCCGTCTCCGGCCTGCTGCACGAGGAGGTCGGCGGTGCCAGCATCTTCCCGCCCGTGCCGCAGAGCGTGCTCGACAACAACTACAACCCGCCCGACTTCTGGCATCCCTCGACCGACGCCCGGCGCTACCGCCGCAGCCTCTACCATTTCCGGAAGCGCTCCATGCCCGATCCGGTGCTGAACGCCTTCGACTCCCCCAACGGCGACTTCTCCTGCGCGCGCCGGACCCGTTCCAACACCCCGCTCGCTGCCCTCGCTGGCCTGAACGAGACCCTCTTCGTCGAGGCCGCCCAAGCCCTCGCCCAGCGCATCGTCCGGGAGGGCGGCGGCTCCGACGAGTCCCGCATCCAGCGGGCCTACCAGCTCTGCCTCAGCCGCCCCGCCACCGCCGCCGAAACGGAGATCGTCCGAACTCTGCTCGAAGAGCACCGGACCCGTCTCCGCGCGGGAGAATTGCCGGCGGGCGACATTGCTTTTTCGACCTTCACCCAAGCCGCGCAGCTCCCGCCCGACGCCACGCCCAACGAGCTTGCCGCGTGGACTCTGGTGGCGAGGGTACTGCTGAATCTCGATGAAACGTTGACCAAAGGATAAAAGTCCGAAGTCCGAACCCGCCGCATCATGAAGACCAGCCCCCAGCACCAGCCCTTCGGATTTCTCTCCCGCCGTTGGTTCCTGCGCGACTGCGGCGTCGGTCTCGCCGGCCTCGCCGCGCACAGCCTGCTCACGCGCGAAGGCTATGCTGCGGCGTCAGGACGCAGAGCCCATCACGAAGCCAAGGCCAAGCGCGTCATCTACATGTTCCAGGCCGGGGCGCCGAGCCACTTGGAATTGTTCGATCCCAAACCGGAACTGACCAGACACGACGGGCAGCTTCCGCCCGCCGATCTGCTGAAGAACTACCGCGCCGCCTTCATCCAGCCCGATTCCGCCCTGCTCGCTCCCAAATATCAGTTCCAGCGTCACGGCCAGTGCGGCATGGAACTCGGCGAGACTTTGCCCCACCTCGGCTCCATCGCCGACGAGATCTGCCTCGTCCGCTCCATGCAGACCGACGCCGTCAACCACGCTCCCGGCCAGATTCTGATGAACACCGGATCGGAGCAGTTCGGCCGGCCCAGCTTCGGCGCGTGGACGCTCTACGGCCTCGGCAGCGAAAGCGAGAACCTGCCCGGCTACGTCGTCCTCGCCAGCGCCAAGGGCACCAGCGGCGGCGCAAGCAACTACGGCTCCGGCTTCCTGCCCACCCTCTACGGCGGCGTGCCCCTGCGCTCCACCGGCGACGCCGTGCTCTACCTCTCCAATCCCAAGGGCGTCGACGCCAAGGCCCAGCGCGCCTCGCTCGACGCCCTCAACGCGCTCAACCGCCAGTCGCTCGGCACCTTCGCCGATCCCGCCACCGCCGCGCGCATCGAGGCCTACGAGATGGCCTACCGCCTCCAGAGCAGCGCGCCCGAACTGATGGATCTCTCCAGCGAGCCCCAGCACATCCTCGATCTTTACGGCATCAAGGACGTCGACACGCCCGGCTACGCCCGCAACTGCCTCCTCGCCCGCCGTCTCGTCGAGCGCGGCGTGCGCTTCGTCCAGCTCTTCCACGAGGCCTGGGACCAGCACGGCAACCTCACCAAGGCCATCAAGACCAACTGCGAGGACACCGACCAGGCCAGCGCCGCGCTGGTGAAGGACCTGCGGCAGCGCGGCCTGCTCGACGACACCCTCGTCGTGTGGGGCGGCGAATTCGGCCGCACCCCGATGGTGCAGGGCGGCAACGACGGGCGCGACCACCACAACCGCTGCTTCAGCATGTGGTTCGCCGGCGGCGGCATGAGGAAAGGCCACGTCCACGGCGAGACCGACGAACTCGGCTTCAACGTCGTGCGCGATCCCGTCCACGTCCACGACCTCAACGCCACCCTGCTGCACCTCCTCGGCTTCGACCACGAGAAGCTCACCTACCGCTTCCAGGGCCGCGACTTCCGCCTCACCGACGTGCATGGGCACATCGTGTCCGGGATGCTGGCGTGAGGAGCGGGCGGTGACCCGTGATTCAAAGCGGCGGGCCGCCGTTTTCACTCGCCATGACGCACCCGTCGGCCCTGGCTATTCCTTCGCCAGTTCCGCCTCCACCCATTCCAACGCCTTCTGGTAGCTGCAATTCTGCAGAAAGTGATTCAGTCGCGGCGGGACGGCCCCGCGATGACGGGCATGGAAGGCGGAGATGGCCTCCGACACCTCCTGCAAGAGGGCCAGTTGCCGCTCCGGATCGCGTTCGCGCAGATCCGCGTCGGCGATCGTGCCGAGCCGGCGCTTGAGCAAAGCGGAAAGTTCATGCAAGTCGGAGGGATCCATCGTCCGACAACCGAACAGACTTGGGTCCAGGAGTCAACCCTCTTGCGCTGGCCGCCGCTGCCTCATCTCTGGCATTCCGGACACCAGCAGGTCGTCCGCCCCCGCAGATCCTCCCGCACCAACTTCCGGCGGCACCCTCGCCGCGGACAGATGCCGCCGTCGCGCCAGCGGTGGTTCATCAGCCAGGAATCGGGCAGATCGCCCCAGTCCGTGCCGATGGTGCGCAGCGCCTCGCGGGACACGCGGCGGGTTTGCCTCCAGACCGCCTCGAGGGTGGCGTCGTCGAGCGAACCCGCCGGCCCCTGCGGGGGCAGGCGCAATTGCCAGCAGATCTCGTCCGCCATCCAATTGCCGATGCCGGGAAAGCCGCGCTGGTCGAGAAGGAGGGTTTTCAGCGGGGTCCTCGGGAAGCGCCGTGCGAAGTCGCGCACATGACGTTTCGTGAAGCGCGAATCGGTCGGTTGCGGCGGCAGGTCGAGCCACCAGCGCGGCGCTTGTCCGTTCTCGACGAGGTCCAGGCTGAGTTTTCCGAACATGCGGTAGTCGCTGAAAACCAGGGAGATCGAATCGAGCGTCAGCACCAGGTGCTCGTGCTTGGTCGACTCGTGGCCGACCGGTGCGGTGCGGAGTTCCCCAGACATGCCAAGATGGAGGCCGAGCCAGGTACCGCTGGAAAACTCGAAGAGCATCTGCTTGCCGTGGGCGTGGCTGGCAAGAAAGCGGCGCCCGGCGAGGCCCCGCTCGACGGCGGCGGCGGGAATGTCCCGGAAAATCCGGGCCGACGGATGGGTGCGGACGCGGACGACGGTGCCGCCACGACCCGGATCCCACTGCTTGCGGTAGTATTCGACTTCGGCGAGTTCCGGCATTGGAGAAACGAGGCGAAGGTTCAAGAAGGAAGAAGCCCGCCTCGAAGAGGATCCGCTTCACGAGGTCTCAGGCGGTCCGTGGCAGACATGGAATGGCGGAATTGAAACGAAATCGGCTCGATTTCCTCGCTTTTCACCCCTAAAGTTCCCGGATTGCCTATGAAATCCACCCTCGTTCTTTCCCACCTCGGCACCCTCGCGGTCGGCGCGCTGGCCGCCTACCTCGTTGTCCCCTCGCTCCAATCGCCGAAAGGCGGTGGCCATGCGGGAGGCGGTGGGGAGGTCACAACCTTCACCGGTGGAGGCTCCGAGGGCGGGTCGGAAGCTCCGGGGAGCGGCAGCCTCAGTTCCGTCAACCTCGAACAGTCCGGCTACCGGATGGGCAAGGAGGATCCCATCGCCGCCCTGGCCGCGGCAAAAGGCATTCCCGGCCGCGACAACCGCTATCTCTACACCGAATCGGTCTTCACCGCCTGGGGCGAGAAAAACGGATTGGAGGCGGTCGAATGGGTCATGGCGAACCTGAAGGGGGTCGAGAAGTCCGACGCGCTCTACAACATCGCCGATGGTTGGGCGGAGACCGATCCCGCGGCGGCGGCGGCCTGGTTCAACGACAACACCAGCGGCGTGAACCGCGAAGACGCGATCTACGAGATCCTCGAGTCGTGGGGCCGCAAGTCGCCGCAGGAGGCGCTCTCCTGGGCCGAGAGCCTCGACGAGTACACACGCTCCAGCGTGATGGACTCCCTCGCTTCGGGGTGGGCCTCGCACGATCCGCAAGGCGCCGCGAAAGCCGCCGAGAGATTGCTCGAATACGATTTCGGCGACGAATTCGTGATGAACATCGCGGGGCAATGGGCCAGCAGCAACCCTGCCGACGCCGCGGCCTGGGCCAATACGCTCAACCACTCCGACGCCCGCGCCATCGCCCACATGGAGATCGGCACCGAATGGGCCATGGGGGACCCCGGCAAGGCGACGGCTTGGATCGCCTCGCTGAAATCCGAGGAGGACAAGAACTACGCCGCCCTCGGCGTCGCCCTTGGCTGGGCCGAACACGATCCCGGAGCTTCCCTGAAATGGGCGGTGGCCTCGGTCGACAATCCCGAGACGCGGCAGCGCATCATCGAGGACGTCATGCTCGACTGGAGCAGCAGCGACCCCACCTCCGCGGCCGAATGGCTCAACGGCCAGCCCAAAGGTCCGCAGAACGACGAGGTGCTCGCCACCTTCAGCAGCGCCATCATCGACATCGACCCCGAGTCCGCCGTGACGTGGGCCTCGACCATCTCCGACGCGGCGAAGCGCGACGAGAACATCTCCACTCTCCTCGAGCAGTGGATCGCGATGGACGGCGACGGCGCGAGGCAGTGGGTCGCGGGTTCGAAGCTGAGCGACGAGCTCAAGGCGAAGTTCGGACCGCAGAACTGACCCGTCCGGCCGTTTCCAGCCCCGGCATCGAGCGGGAGCCTTCGGCGCTGCCCGCTATTCCGCCACCGGCTTGCCCGCGGCGGTCCAGCCCTTGTAGCCATCCGCGAGGTGGTAGACCTTCGCGAACTTGAGCTTCTGGAACGTCTCCAGAGACAGGCCGCTGCGTCCGCCCACGGCGCAATAGACGAGATAGGGCTTCGCCGGGTCGAGCTTCGCGATCCGCGCTTCGAAGTCGTCGCCGTTGAAGTCGATGTTGACCGCTTCCGGCAGGTGGCCTTCGGCGAATTCCTCCGGCGTGCGGACATCGACGACGACCATCTCCTCCTCGGCGGCGAGCAGCTTCGTCGCCTTCTCCACATCGACATCCACCGGCTCGGCGGCGGAGAGGAGGCTGGTCAGGAGAAGGGCCGGCACGGCAAGGAAACGGGAGTTCATGGAAAGAAGATAGCGGCCAGGATTCCGCGGATCAAGCCTCTCTACCGGGCACTGGAAGAGCGGTTGCCGAAGGCGCGGGTCCCATTCCCGCAAGAAGGATGGCAGGGAGCGTGGAGCCCCCCCGAAGGACGCGCCACCGCTGTCGCCGCGTCCATCGGGCGCGGATCGGACGTTCTGTCGACGTTCGACCGAGGCCAGTGGCCTCGGCTACAGGTTCCGCCTTCGAGAGACACTACGGCTGTTCACTCGGAACCCGTCAGGCGTAAGGCTCCGGTCGATTTAACGCTTCTTCTCCCAGGGCATCGAGCGCTGCGACGAGAAGATCCTCTCCGCCTCCTCGCGGGTGACGAAAGGGATCGCCTCCGGGCGCGTCCTCGAGGCTGGGCCACCTTGGAACTCGGCTCGTCGGTCCGTTCGGAGTACCGGATCGATTTTTCCATCGCTCCTAGGCACTTTCCACCCGCGCCCCTTTTTTCAAGCCGGTCGGAGCAATTTCCCGTTCGCGCGTTCCGACATTCGATGCCTCCTCAACCTTCGCTCGAAGGAATGGGGCCGGATCCCCGCGTCCGAGTCCGGATCCCGACGACGTGGAAGCGGACGTCGGGATCGACGATGAATCCCTTCGCGTCGATGGCGAACCCCTCCGCTTCCAGGCGCCCTCGCTGCTCGGCGCGCAATTCCTCGGTCATGCCTTGGCTGAGACGCCCTTCCGCCGCGACGACCCGATGCCAGGGCAGGGACAAGGATTCCTCCGCGTCGAGACGCGCGAGGACGGCGGCGACATGCCGCGGGTTCACGCCGAGCTGGCGGGCGATGGATCCATAGGTGCTGAAGCGTCCTTCGGGGATCGAGGCGACGAATCCGAGGACTTCGGCTCGGATGACTGCGAAGGGGACGGGTTTCGATTTGGCCATCGGAGCCGGCAAACGGACTCAACGGGTCCCTTTGGATTTTCCTTCGGCGGGGGAGGGGGGCACCTCTTGCGAACCTGCCGCTTTCGCGAAAAGGCCCGCGAAGAGCGGCTTCCTCGTTTTCGTCTTGTCCGGATCGGACGCCTCTTCGGGGGAGGGCTGGCGTTTTGCCGGCGCGGCAGGGGCCGCCGCTTTCTTTGGCGGCTTCGTCTGGATCGCCGCGACGAGACGCGAGGCGATCAGCTCGTGGACCTCGTCGACGAAGGGCATCGCAAAATGGCTGTATTCCAGTCCGAGCCCCGCATCGGTGTAGGCTTCGAAGTTCGTCAGCTTCGTCTCCGGCGAGTCGGCCTTCACCGGCGCGCCGAGGATCGCGGGGAAATGATAGAGGTTGAAGCATTCCTGAACGTTGGCCGGCACCGTCTGGAGTGGATTGATGGTCTCGATGAGGAACAGGAGACGCACCGGGATGTCCTCCTTCTGAAGCGCCCTCGACACGTCGATGACTCCGCAGCCGCCGAGGCTGTAGCCGATCAGAACGATGCCGTGGGGCAATTCCTTCGCCCGGTAGGCGGCCGCGATCTTCCTGGCCGCGGCGGATCGCTCGTGGTAGCGGAAATCGACCACGTCCAGGCCTTGGGCTTCGAACTTCTCGTTGATGACCGTGCCGAGATTGGGAAAGTAGCCGCCTCCGCCCCGGATCACGTAGACCGTCGCGGGTTTCTTTCCTGGTTTCCTGTTCGCGGAGGCGGTCGACGGAAGCACCGCAAGGAGAATGGCGATCAAGGCGAGACCGGTTCCAAAGCGACGGAGACAGGACTGGATCATGGTCGGGGCGGCAGCTTGCTGCGGAAACTAGCGGCTTCGCTCCGGCCCGTCAACCGGGAGCGGAGTCCACGGTCCGTCGGTGTCGGAAAAGCCGGTCCCCTGCTCCTCCTGCGTTCCACTCTTTTCCCTTTCCCCGCGCCGCATCCGGCCTTTTACTCTGCGGCAATTCCATGACCCGCATTCCGCCCCTTCTCGTGCTCACGCTCTTTGGCGCGATCGCCGCTGTCTGCGTGCTGCGGGTCCATTTCGACGCGGTGCTCTACGAGATGCTGCCTCCGGATCTGCCGGAGGTCCAGGGGATGGACCGCCTCAACCGCCATTTCAGCCGGGATGGGCAGCTCATCGTGACGGTGAAGGCGGCGGAGGCTTTCGAAGCGGAGGCGGCGATGGACTCGCTGGAAAAGCGCCTCGTCTACGAACCCCGCCTGGTCTCGGCGACCTTTGGGGAACTGACCCTGAAGGAGCTCGTCACGGAAGGTGGCGGACTGCTCGCCTGGCTCTGGCTGAACGCCAGTCCGGACCAGGTCGCCCCTCTCGGGGCACGGCTCGCCCCCGGCCGCTCGAAAGAGGAGATCGCGGAGGCGATGGCGGCGGTGGAGGAAGGCTTTCTCGACCAGAGCACGGTGGTGAAAAGCTACGATCCGCTCGGCTTCTCGCGATTGAGCGAGCTGTTCGGCGGGAGCTTCTCCAGCCCCGATCCGATGAGCTCGGGGGACGGGTCCTTCCGCGTGATGTACGTCGAGGGGATGGGCGTCGACTTCTCGAACTACCGCGACGCGGCGAAGTGGCTGGAGAAGGTGCGCGTCGTCGTCGCGGACTGGGAGCGCGAATGGGAGGAAAGCCGCGGCGGGGACGACGTCGTCACGGTCGGGCTGACCGGGACGCCGGCCTTCATGGCCGAGGTGGGGACGAGGATGGAGTTCGACATGACCACCTCGGTCTTCTCGACGATGCTCCTCATCGCCCTGCTCTTCTGGTGGATGCACCGGCAGACGAAGCCTCTCGCCTGGCTGATCTCGGCCCTGCTCGCCGTCCTCGCGATCACGCTGACGATCGGGGGGCTCCTCTTCGGCAATCTCAGCGTGATGAGCGCCGGCTTCGCCGCGATCCTGATGGGGCTGGCGGTGGACTACGGCATCCTCCTCTACCGCGAGGCCTACGATATCGGAGAGGACGCGAAAGGCCTCCGCCGCGCCGTCGGGCCGAGCATCTTCTGGGCGGCGGCGACGACGGCGGCGGTGTTTCTCTCGCTGAACTTCAGCTCCCTCCCGGGCCTCGCCGAAATGGGCAACCTCGTCGCCATCGGCATCGCGGCGGGCGCGCTGGTGATGCTCTTCGGCTTCGCCCCGGTGGCGGTGGCCTTCGTGCGCGCGACGCCGGAGAGGCCCTCCACCTGGCCGCCGAGGGTCCATCCGCAGGGATGGCGCCTCGCCCTGCTCGCGGCGATCCTCGTGCCCGCGGCCACGCTCGTCTCGATGTTCGCCAAGGAAATGCCGGCGCTGGAGGTGAACTTCCATCCCTTCCGCATCCGCGAGAGCCCCTCGATGGTGGCTTGGCAAGCGCTGCAGCACGAGCTGAGCGGCCGCGAGAACGTCGTCCCGACCGTCGTCACCGGAGCCAGCCTTACCGATCTGCAGGCGAACCTCGATGCCGCCGGACGGCGCATCCAGGGGGCGCGCGAGGCCGGTTTGATCGACGACTCCATCCTGCCGACGCCCTTCATCCCCCATCCGGCGCACCAGAAGGCGAATGCGGAGACGGTGCGAAGCTGGCTTGGCGAAAGGGACCGGCTCCTGGGCGAAATCGGTCTGGCCGGGTTTTCGGTCGAGGGAGCGGCCTTGACGGAAACGGTCTTCGCCTCGTGGGAGCGCTACCTCGCCGAGCTGGAGAACGCCGAATACGCCAAGCCCGAGGGCAAGCTCGCGACTTGGTCGGTGGACCGTCTTTTCTCTTCCGGAGACGGCGCCTACGCGGCCCTCGCCACCGTGAAGCCGAGCAATCCGCAGAACCGCGACTGGGTCGAGGCGGTCTGCGACGGAAACACGGCCGTGGCCAGCCTCGGTTCGCTCGGTACGGCTCTGAACGAACGCATCCGCGGCGATCTCGTGCGGGTGTTTCTGCCCATGTTCGGCATTCTCGTCGCGATGCTGGCGGGGGTCTTCCGTTCGTGGCGCGACGTGGTCCTGAGCGTCTTCGCCCTGCTCTTCTCCGCCGGCATTCTCGTGCTCGCCACCACCTGGACGCCCTTGAGCTGGAATTCCTTCAACGCCTGCGGCCTTCCTCTCATCTTCGGGACGGGGATCGACTACAGCATCCACATGCTCCTTGCCTTGAGGCGGAACGGAGGAAACATCGTCGCTGCCCGCGCCGGGATCGGAAAGGCTCTTCTCTTCTGCGGCAGCTCCACCGCGATCGGATTCGGCTCCTTCGCCACCGCCTCGGCCCATGGTCTCGCCAGTCTCGGAATGGTCTGCGCCGTCGGCATCCTGGCGAACATGGCCACGGCGATCTGGCTGCTGCCGCATTGGTACCGCTGGCTGCACCGGCTCGCTCCGGCAGGAGGGAAGTGACGGCGGGGGTGTCTCCGGTCCCTCGCGGGTAACGGGATTGTGTGTCGGAATTTTTTATGGGGTTAGGGATTTTTCATAAAAAAGAGGCTGAATTTGTCTCATTTTTTTGTAAATTTAAGATTAATTTACAAAAATCATGCAATCCTTCTCCCGTCTCCTTCTCCTCCTTGCCGGTATCTCCGGAGTTCTTTCGTTTCCTCTCCGAGCCCAGTCCAATGCTCCGGACATGTCCGTCGTCGAACGTTGGCTCGCGACGAACTCGGGACTCTCCTCGGTCAAGATCGACTTCACCCAGACGCGTCAGATGCGTTCGGTGAGCCGTTCGGTGAGCCAGGAGGGAACGCTCTGGCTGGACTACGCGAACCACCGCTTCCGCTGGCAGACGGGGGATCCCGCACAGACCATCGTGGTCAGCCTGGGGTCCGACATCCTCATCATCCGGACGCCCGGAAAGAAATACGAGATACGTCCCGCCGGCTCGGGAGGTGCTCCGGGAATGGCGGCCCTGGCGAACGGCTTTCCGCGCACCTTGCCGGAATTCCAGCAGAAGTACCGCGTCCTCGAAACCCGGTCCGAGGCGAACACGAAGCGTATCGTCGCCCGTCCCCTTGGCGAGGGAGGGCGGGGCGTGCAGACCTTCACCTTCGTCGTCGATGCCTCGCACCACCGTCTCCTCGGTATCGAGCTCGACCTCGAGGACGGCTCCTCGGTGCAAACGGTCTTCCGCCACGTCGAGACGAACGTGCCGGTCACCCAGGCCTTGTTCCAGCCTCCGGTGGACGGCTACACCCAGACCAAGTTCTGAGATCTGTTGGAGGTCGATTTCCGTTCCCGGCGGGCAAGGCAGGGCCGTAGGGCCCCGCGCGGCCAAGCGGGCGCCCGGACGACGCTCTCCCCGACCGGGCCGGCCGGGGCTATCTCAGCCTCAGTGCGTCTCGATCTTCTGCGGTGGGGCGGGAAGATCGGGAGCAGGCTCGAACGCGGGGCCGGAGGCCTCCGCTCCATCCGGGGTCTCTCCACCGGTCTCCGCCTCGCCCGCCTGTTCGCGGAGCCTCTCATTTTCCGCCGTCAGGGTTTCGATCTGGTCCTGCAAGCGGATCATCAGCTTCTCGTCGTTGCTGAAGAGGTCGCCGGAGGCGACCCGCTTCCAATGCAGGCCATAGAGCCAGCCTCCGATCGCCAGGCCGACGAGGGCGAGAAGAAGGAGGGATTGGAGCGGGGAAAGCGTTTTCACCTCTGAAGGGAGGACGGGCGCCGGGGTTCACTCTCTCTGCCTCTTGCGAAAGAGACCGGGCAGATTCGCCCCTTTCTTCGCCGGGGCGGCGGCGGGCGGAGGGGTGGGCGCCTTTCGGGCGCCTGGTGCCGACGCTTCGTCGTCCCGGGTGATGACGAGCTTCAGATCCTCCGGCACGTTCGCGACGTAGTCCCACGAGCGCAGTGGAAGCTTCTCCCCGCGGGCCGAATATTCCTGGACCTTGCGGCGGATCAGGGTGCCTTTCGCGTCGTAGGTCTGCTCTTCCGAAAAGCGGCCAAAGGTGTCGTAGAGCAGGACGCCGCGGTATTTGAACTGCTTGCGCCCGTCGTAGATCATCACTTCCGACGGCCTCCCCCTCTCGTCGAGGCTGATCATGCGGCGCTGCAGCTCCACCCCGTTCTTGCTTTTCGTGACCTGCTCCAGGGTGTTGGTGGTGTTGTCCTGCCTCGACTCGGTGAAGGATTCGTCGCCGTGGTGGATGGCGCGCCCCCAGATGTCGATCGGCTTTCCTTGCATCACTCCGAGCTTGACCTTGTGTTCGCCGAAGGCCTGCCGGGCTCCTTCGGGGAGGATCATGTCGCCGCCGCCGATGCCGCCGCCGATGCCGCCGCCGCTGACCGTGGCGCCCGAGGAGGTCCGCCCCGCCACGGCGGCGCTCGGGTTCGAGCCCGCCGCCTGCCGCTGGGCGGAGTTCACCGCCGCCCGGTTCACTCCCGCCTGGCCGCTCGGAGTCTTGGAATGGAACTGCGCCACCGCCTCCGGAGCGAGCGCGAACGCGATCCACCCGACGATGCCGACTCCCTTGATCGCGATGCTGTTCATGACGAGCTGCCACTGTACAGTCCGGCCCCCGGCGAGGCAAGCCTTTCCCGTTTCTTTGCGCGGGCGCGGACGACGGCACGCCTCTCCCCACTTCGGGCTACCCCGCGTCCACGCCACCGCGCACCTTGACGCTGGCGGGGGTTGTGGCGACGGTGACGCATGAACCTCACGAAAACCGCCTTCGGCTCCTGGAGCGGAGGCCGCTTCATGCATTTCGGCCAGCGCCTCGACGAGGAGCGCTGGAAGAACCTCGCCCGTCAGGCCTACGAGCAAGGCGTGCGCACCTTCCTCACCTCGGACGTCTACGGCATCGGCAAGGGCGACGAGCTGCTCGGCGAAGCCCTGGCGGACTACGCCCGCGACAGCTACTGCCTCGTCGCGATGATCGGGCACGACATCTACGACGGCGTCCGCGCCGGGGCGAAGGGCTACGCCCGCTTCACGCATCCCGAGCTGCGCGGCCCGGAGGGCTACGCGGAATATCTCGAGCGGGCCACCGCGAAATGCGCGGAGCGCTGCCGCACGGACCATTTCGACGTCGTCATGCTCCACAATCCCGACTCCCTCGGCTACTCCTCGCCGGCGGTGTGGGAGGCGATGGCCGGACTGCGCGAGAAGGGCCTGACCGAGATGACGGGGATCGCCCCCGGGCCGGCGAACGGCTTCGCCATCGACATGGCCTACTGCCTGGAGCACTTCCACCGGGACATCTCCTGGGCGATGATCATCCTCAACCCGATGGAGCCCTGGCCGGGCCGCTACGTGCTGCCGGTGGCGAACGAGTTCGGCGTCGACATCCTCGCCCGCGTCGTCGACTACGGGGGCATCTTCCACGACGACGTGAAGCCGGGACATTTCTTCCGCGACGGCGACCACCGCACCTACCGCCCCGCCGGATGGATCGAGCACGGCAGCGAGAAGCTCGAGAGAATGCGGCCGATCGCGGAGAAATACGGACTGACGATGCTCCAGTTCGCCTGTGCCTGGAACCTCAGCCAGGCTCCGGTGAAGTCGGTCGGCCCCACCTTCATCCAGGAAGCCGGAGAGGATGCCCGACCCATCGAGGACAAGGTCGCCGAGTTCGCCGCCCTGCCCGATGTGACCCTCACCCCGGAGGAGGTCCAGGCTGTCTTCGAGATCGGGAACAACGAAGGCTGCATGGAGCTGAAGGGCGCCAGCGCCCGCCACGAGGGGATCGAGCCCCAGCCCGACCATTGGCCGATGCGGCCGGAACTCGAATCTTTCGCCACCAAGTGGCGCTTGAACCCCGCGTGGTAAGGGCGTTTAGTCCCACCCCGGGCGATAACCAGCCGTTGAAAAAGCCCCGGACACGCCTCCCGGGGCTTTTTTATTCATGGAGAACCTGACCGACATCCAGAACCAACCCGATTCCCGCAACCTCGCCATCGACCGGGTCGGGGTGAAGAACCTTCGCTATCCGCTGCGGATCCGGGACAAGGCGGACTCGGAGCAAGGCACCGTCGCGACCATCTCGATGGCCGTCGATCTGCCGGAGCACTACAAGGGCACCCACATGAGCCGCTTCGTCGAGGTGCTGAACTCCCACGGCCCGGTCCTCGACGTCCACACCATTTCCGGCATTCCCGCCGAACTGCTCGGCCGGCTCCATGCGAGCCGGGCGCACGTGGAATTCCGTTTTCCCTTCTTCCTGAAGAAGCCGGCGCCGGTGACCGGCCTCGAGGGGATGTTGGACTACGAGGTCGTCTTCGACGTCGACGCCTCGCGGGAAGTGCAGGACTTCGTCGTGACCGTGCTCGTGCCGGTGACGACGCTCTGTCCCTGTTCGAAGGCGATCAGCGCCCGCGGAGCGCACAACCAGCGCGGCATCGTGACCTACTCGGTTCGCTTCGCGAAGGAACCGGTCTGGATCGAGGATCTCATCCGACTCGTCGAACGCTGCGCGAGCTGCGAGCTCTACAGCGTGCTGAAACGTCCCGACGAGAAGCACGTGACCGAGCAGGCCTACGACAATCCCGTCTTCGTCGAGGATCTCGTCCGCAACGTCGCCGCCGCCTCGGAGGCGCAGGCGGGCATCGCCTGGTACCGAGTCGAGGCGGAGAACTTCGAGTCGATCCACAATCACAACGCCTACGCCGTGATCGAGAAGAAGGGGTGAGCCGCTGCGTCGGGAGAGCCGCCTCTTCCGCTACCTTTCGAGAGAGATCCGAAGCTAGCCGAAAAATTCGGATTTCGAGCTTCGGATTTCCCCGGGCCTCAGTAGGCGAAGATCTCGTCCTCCTTGAAGAAGCGCTTCACCTCGATCTCGCCGTTCTCGGGGGAATCGGAGGCGTGGCAGACGTTGACCATCATGTCCTCGCCGAAATCGCCGCGGATCGTGCCAGGCTCGGCCTCCTTCGAGTTGGTGGGCCCAAGCATCGCGCGCACCTTCGCCACGGCGTCGTCCCCTTCGAGAGCGATGGCGACGACAGGGGCGGACTGCATGAACTCCACGATGCTGGGAAAGAAGGGCTTGTCGGCGACGTGGCTGTAATGGTCCGCGAGCAGTTCGTCGGAGAGACGGATCATCTTCGCGCCGCGGAGGCGGAACCCGGCCTTCTCGAAGCGGTCGATCACTTCGCCGCAATGGGCTTTCTTCACGCAGTCGGGCTTGAGAAGGATGAGGGAACGTTCGGTCGCCATGGTCGGGGGGGGTGCTGGTGAGGTTGAAGAGCCGCTACCAGTAGGCAGATAACGAACGAAGGAAAGGGAAAAATGGCTCAGATGCCGCGTTTGTAGGTCTCGCAGCGGTTCATCCATCCCGCGAGCCAGCGCGATTCGCCGCGTTCGGAAGGGGCGTTCTTGACGCGGCGCTGGAGGACGCGTTTCGCCGCCTCGCTGAACTCCGTCGTCGCCGCCGCCCCGCCGGAGACAGGGCGCATCTCGAGGAGCACGTCGCGCAAGCCCCAGCCTTGCCCCTGATAGCGCTCTTCGGTCTTGATGCCCTCTCCCTTGAAGTTCACGTAGTCGATGAGGGCGTAGAGTCCGTTCCGGCTGGAGGCCATGAGATGGAAATTCGCGCGGAGGCGCTCCTTGTCGGACACGGAAGGCGTCGCCTTCTGCATTTCCGGCAGAGAGAGCTCGAGGCGTCGCACGATGAACCCCGTCTGTACGGAGACGGTGTTGGCGAGGAACTGGCGCAGCTCTTTCATGCGGGGCGACTGCTGCTCCTTGAGGAATTCGGCGCGGCTGTTCCAGGGGCAGCCCCGGGCCTCGGCGAGCCAGGCGGGTACGGCGACGCCGCGCTCGCGCATGTAGGCGAGCAGGGAAGGAAAGCTCTCCTGGAAGGGGCCGGGGCGGCCGGGCACGTACCAGATGAAATGCCCGATCCCGAGCGAGGGGAAATCCTCCCCGGCATTCCACGAGGTGAGCCCCTCCACGGTGCCGGCGCATTCGTTCTGCCAGATCTTCCGTCCGATCGCGGCGGCGTCGGATTCGCTGAGCGCAATGGCCGAAGCGGGAGTGGCCGAAGTATCCGAGAAGGGCGGTGCATCGACCGAGACGCAGCCCTGCGCCGCCAGAAGAAGGGCGGCGGAAAGAATGGATGAGCGGAAGGAGGACAAGCACATTCCTTAAGGTCGTTAATAAATATGGAAAATCAAATCCACCCTAAAAAACATTTTGATAATTTCTATAATGAAGATTATTTTTATAAAATCCATCTCCGCAAATTGCTTCGCGTTGAAATTTTGTCTCATGGACCCCGACTACGACGTCACTTTCGACTCCGACGCAGGACCGTCGTCCCGCGAGGCGAAGAGCCATTTCCTCGATTCGCTCGGCTTCGATGAAGGCTCTTTCCTCGCCGAAGCGGTCGGATCGAGGGACGTCCCGTCCGGAGAAGACGAGGGTGTCGTTCTCTCCTCCCAGCCCGACGAGATCGGGTACGCCTCCACCATCGCGGAGCCGGCGCGGAACCCCTCCTTTTCCTTTCCGGTGGACCGATGGGGAACGGAGCCGGATGCCTCCGCCGTTTCCCTTCCCAACGAAGCCTTCCGGCCAGAGCCCGGAGCCTCTCCCGAAGCCATCGAAGGGGCGGACGCGATTGACGGGCTTGTCCGAACGGCGGACCTGAAAGATCAGACCGAGGAAGAATGCCTGCATCTCCATTGCCCCGGCTGCAGAGGAGCGCTGGTGCTGGAACGCCGCCATCTCGGGGTGGAAGGAACTTGCGTATGGTGCCATATCCCGATCGTCGCGGCCGCTTCGGGGCAGGATGGGTCGGTCCGAATCTTCCCCATCGGCGACGTGAAATCCGAACCGGCGCCATCTTCGCCAATCTCGGAAGCCGCGGTGCCGCCAGAGCCTGAAACGATGACCGGGCTCTCCGAGGAAAAACCATCCGAACCTGCCTCCGGGAATTCTTTCCCGTGGGAGCCGGCCTCTGTAGTCAACCCGCCGACCCCTCCCGCCGAGCCTCGTCCGCAGATGGAAAGCGGCTTCGTCGCGCCGCCGGATCCTCTGGACCTCGACGGACTCTACCAAGCCGATGGATTCGTGCCGCCTCCCGAGGAGGCACCCCTGTCCGCGCCGGAACCCGTGGCAACGTCCGACCCGGTCGCCGGCTTCGGCTTCGATACCCCGTCGCCATGGGGACCGCCCAGCCAGCCGATCGCCGAACCGCCGCAGGCCTTCGTCGACGTTCCATCGTCCCTTCCCTCCCTCCAAGCGGCCGTGGAGGAACTGCCCACCGGATCGGCCATCTCCGATCCGGCACCCGCCGAGCTCTCCTGGGAGTCCGCTTTCGGCAACGCCGATTTCGGAAATGCCGACGCACGCCCTGAGCCGCCTTCGCCCTCCTTCTTTTCGGCCATGCCGACCATCGAGAGCATGGAGGCGGCTCCCGCTGGTTTTAGCCCTGCCTTCAAGACGGGATCGGCGCCGGATCGCGACACGCCCTCGTCGAATTTCTCTTTCAACTCCCTTCCCGCCACCTCCCTCCACGAGGCGCCGACGGCCGCGGATCGCGGAAGCGTCTCCTTCGACGCTCTGGCCGACGGGGAGCCCTTCGATCACGCGCCCCGTGGCGGAGACGAGGGATTCGGAAATCCGATCTTCGCCCATTCCGCCTCCTTGCCCTGGGGACCGCCGATCACGGACGCGGCGCCGGAAACGCTTCCACCGACCGAGGAGAAAGAGGCCGCGGTTTCCGACCGGCAACCCGTCTTTCCGGCGAACCCCTTCGGCAGTTCGGGCCTCCTCGGACCGGGAGAGCCATCCTCTTCCGCGGCCTCGCCGTTCTCCTCCTTTTCCCCAATCGCCGAAGCCGATCCTCCGGAGCCCGCCGCCACAGGGACGGGAGCGTCGGAACCCGCCGCCGAAGCTCCCGCGCCGACGGTGGTCTCCCAGCCTCTCGGCTCGAAGCCAAAGCCCAAGGTCCGCAAAGGGTTCCTCGCCCTCGTGGTGGTGATCGTCGGTTTCGCCTGCGGGGCGGCGCTCGCCACTTTCGTGCTGCCTGTGGACCGCTATGTCGCGGCAACCCGCTCCTTCCTCGAAGCAAAGCTCGCCCCGGCTCCTGCCATGCCGCTGGCGCCCGTGTCTCCCGGCTCGCCGGAAAACGGGGCGACGCCCTGACAAAACCTCCCTCGAGTCACCCTCATGGCCGAGACCCATCCTTCCCGCCCGACGCTGCCGCTCGGCGGCGAAGAGGTCCTTCGGCTCGCCTGTCCCCGCTGCGGCGGAGAACTTCATTTCAAACGCCGCCACCTCGGGGTGAAGGGGCAATGCGTGCATTGCCGGACGTCTCTCGTCGCCTTGGAGGAAGCAAGTGGGATCCGCGCTGTAGGCGGCGATCTCTCCGCGCCCTGTGGCGTCCCCGATCCCGCCTTCGTCCCCGGCGCCCCGTCTCGGCCCGAAGCGCTGCCGGGTTTCGCCGTCCCTCTCCCGACCCGCGAGGGCGACAATCTCTTCGGAGGATCTCCGTTCGCTCCGCCTTCCGGAGGACAATCCTCTCTCTCCCCCTTCGGTGGGGCCGGAAATCCATCTCCTCTCCGTCCGCTTTTCGGCGGCGAGGGCGAACGTGCTTCGATCGCGCCCGCCTGGGGAACCCGAGTTCCTTGCGAAACTCACGCGAGCATTTCACCTTTCGGGACCGGCTCCGCCGATAGAGGCGGACTCGCCGAAAGCCTCTTTCGTGAAAAAGTCGAAAAGGACGCCGGCACCATCCCGGGGTACGATGCCTCCGCATTTCCCGAGCGTCCGGAGGGCAGGAGCGCCAAACCGTTCTTCGAGGACGCCCGCACCGAGGCACGGCGAGCACGGCTCAAACGCCTCACCCGAACGTTCGCATCTCTTTCCCTGCTCGGTGGTGCCCTCGTCGGCGCTTTCTTCCTCCTCCCGGGAGAAACCCTCTCCAATTGGAAGGACAAGGCGGTCGAATGGCTCGAGCCGGGCAAGGCTATCCTCGACTATCTGCCCGAAGGGATGCGTCCGGATCGACGCGTCCCGGCCGAAAGCGGCGACGCCGCAGGTCAGCGCGACATGTAGGCGAGCTTCGCCGTCGTGGCGGCGACGTCGTCGGCCCCGTCGAGAAGCTCTCCGATGGGATCCCATTGGCCGGAGAGAAAGGCGTCGCGCGCCGTGCTCGGAATCGTCACCCGAATGGCCTGCCCGCCGAAGCGGACCTCGTTGGCTTCGACATCGATGACGATCTCCAGCGATGGGTCGGCCTCCACCGCTGCACCCAGCGCCTCGATGTCCGAGGCCGACGCCTTCACGCACGGCATGCCGAGCGTGGCGCAGTTGCCGAAGAAGATCTCGGCGAAGCTCTGGGCGATCACGGCGCGGAAACCCGCCTTGCTGATCGCCTGCGGTGCATGCTCGCGGGAGCTCCCGCAGCCGAAGTTGATGCCCGAGATGAGAATGCTCGCTTCGGCGAAGCGCGGATCGTTGAGGGGATGAGCCTTCGGTGTGCCGTCGGGCTCGTGCCGCGCGTCGTAGAAGAGGAACTCGCCGAGCCCGTCGAAGGTCACGCACTTCATGAAGCGTGCGGGAATGATGCGGTCGGTGTCGATGTCCGAGCCGGGAACATAGACGCCGCGACCGGTGACGCTGGTGATTTTCTCCAGAGGCATGTGGGGGAGGGGATGACTCCCGATCCATCGCCTCCGCCGTGAGGGAACTCAAGCGGAAAAGACCTCCCCTTGCGCCAGGAAGGCCGCGCGTCCGAGCGAAGGAGAGTCAATGGGCCGTCGAGTTGGAGAAGAAATTCAAAACGACCACGCCGGAGACGATCAGCCCGATTCCCACGATGGCGGCGAAATCCAAGGACTCCTTGAAGAACAGCCAGCCGATCACGCTGATGACCGCGATTCCCGCTCCCGACCATATCGCATAGGCCACGCCGACCGGAACCGTCCGCAGGGCAAGCGAGAGGAAGTAGAAGGCCAACGCGTACCCCAGGACCACGACGATGGAGGGGACGAGCCTCGAAAATCCATTGGAGGCCTTCAGCGCCGAGGTGGCGGCGAGTTCGGCGGCAATGGCGATCGCGAGGTAGGCGTAGGCGTTCATCGGGAAGGACGGAGCCGCGGCGGCAACCGATGGAGGCCGCGCATCATCCGCCTGGGTTGCGGCACCGGATGGCCAGAGGGCCATCCCGATTCCGATAAGGCTTCGGGCCGGCCTTGTCAAAGCAGCCGGGCGGGCGAAAGGGCTCCGAAAATGAAAAGCCCGGCACCGCTCGTGGCGGGACCGGGCCTGTCAGGGAGGGGAGGCGGGAAGGGCTCTCACTCCGCCGAAACGGCGATGGCGTCGTCGCCGCGCTCGCCGGTGCGGATGCGGACGGCGTCCTCGATCGCGGAAACGAAGACTTTCCCGTCGCCGATCTTGCCGGTGGAGGCGGCTTTCACGATCGCGTCCACGATCTTGGCGGCGTCGCCATCCTCGACGACGATCTCGATCTTCACTTTCGGCAGGAAATCGACCGTGTATTCGGAGCCACGGTAGATTTCGGTGTGGCCCTTCTGACGACCGAAGCCCTTCACTTCGCTGACCGTCATGCCATGGACCCCGACCTCGGTGAGGGATTCCTTGACTTCTTCGAGCTTGAAGGGCTTGATGATGGCTTCGATTTTTTTCATGGTTTTTCTCTTGTCGGATATTGGGTGGAACTCGGTGGGACCTAAGGCTTTTCAAGCATCTTGCATGCCAAGATCGATAATTCGCCCGGAACGGGCGTTCGCGGCCTTTCGCGCGGGGGAAAGGTCGAGAAATCGGCGGAAGAAGTGGTAAATTCCTTACCAGCGACCGGATAGATTCCGACCGTTCCCGCTTGTTGCGATGGCCCTACCCAATGTTCCTTGCGTCCTCGTGGTCGACGCCGACCCCGAAACCGCCCGCGCCATGGGCGAAGCCTTTCAAGACGCCGATCTGCGTCTCGTCCCGGTTCCCGATGCGGAGACGGCGATGGCCGAGTTGGCGGACCGGAGCTTCGACGCGGTCCTCTGCGAACTTTCCGGCGAATCGTTCGACGGCTTCGAATGGCTCCAGTCGCTGCGCCGTTCCCATCCCCTGCTCCCCTTCATCGGCGTGGCGCGCGCTTCGGGAAGCCGTTCGGCGATCGAGGCGGTGAAGGCGGGGGCCTTCGACTTCCTCGCGAAACCGCTCGAGCCCTCCGAAATCCGCCGGGCCGTGCGCGAGGCGATCGACTGCTCCCGCAAAGGCTCCGAGACCGTCGCCATCGATCCCCGCAACGAAATGGCCGAGGAGAACGACACCCTCGTCGGAAACAGCCGCGCCATGCTCGACGTCTACAAAACCCTCGGGCGTCTTTCGCCCACGCCGGTCACGGTGCTGATCCGCGGCGAGACGGGAACGGGCAAGGAGCTCGTCGCCCGCGCCCTCTACCAGCACGGCCACCGGTCCCACCGGCCCTTCGTCACGGTGAACTGTGCCGCGATTCCCGAAAGCCTGCTCGAGTCCGAGCTCTTCGGTCACGAGCGCGGCGCCTTCACCGGAGCGACGGCGACGCGAATCGGGAAGTTCGAGCAGGCGAACGGCGCCACTCTCTTCCTCGACGAAATCGGCGACCTCGACCACGCCCTTCAGGCGAAGCTGCTGCGCGTCCTCCAGGAGAAACGCTTCCAGCGCGTCGGCGGCAACGAGGAAATCGCCGTGGACGTGCGCATCATTGCCGCGACCCACCGCTCCCTCGAGCGCATGATCGCCGAAGGCCAGTTTCGCGAGGATCTCTTCTACCGGCTCAATGTCGCCACGATCAAGCTTCCGCCTCTGCGCGACCGCACCGGCGACATCCCCCTGCTCGTTCATTTCTTCCTGAGACGCTTCGCCCGCGAATTCGACCTGCCGCCCGTCACGATGGCGCGCGGGGCGCTCTCCTGCCTCGAGTCGGCCCGGCTGCCCGGCAACGTCCGCCAGCTACAGAACCTCGTCCGCAAAGCCCTCCTCCGCAGCCGCGGCTATCCCATCGACCGCTCGCTCGTCGAGGAGCTGCTGAGCGAGACGGACGGAGCCGACGATGCCGGCGAAGCCGATCCCGTAAGCGACTGGTGCACGGACCTCGTCGCTGCCGCCGCCTCGCAGGACGGCAAAGGGGAAGCCTACCGGATCGCGTTGGAGCGCTTGGAAACCTCCTTGGTCGGCGAAGCCCTGCGCCGCAGCGGCGGCAACATCTCCCGCACCGCCGATTGGCTCGGCCTCTCCCGGCTCACGGTCCGGGAGAAGATGAGGAAATACGGCTTGTGAAAGGGGGCGGGGCGCTCAGGCTTCCGCCACCGGAATCGCGAGCCATGCCGTCATCGTGCCTTCGGCGCAGCG
Organism: Verrucomicrobiales bacterium; assembly: GCA_037190325.1. Taxonomy (GTDB): domain Bacteria; phylum Verrucomicrobiota; class Verrucomicrobiia; order Verrucomicrobiales; family DEV007; genus Arctic95D-9. The sequence goes on from JBBCIU010000003.1 coordinate 74,478, forward strand.
GAGTCCGAGGCGCATCCCCATGTCTCCGGCGAGGACGGCGGCCGTCGTCAAGCCGATCCCGAAATGGTTCGATCCCTTGGAGGACTCGAAGGGAAGGAAGCATTTGGCCAAAGCCGCCGAGTCGAGCTCCGCGCTGCGGTTGCGGACGAAGAGGTCGACGGTGCCGCCCGGGCTCGCTTCGCCGGGAGGGAAAAGGTCGACCGCGACGTGGCTGCCGGGGAAAGCGGCGGACGACTCGGCCGCGTTGCGGAGGAGGTGGAAATACAGTTCTCCGAGACGGTTCGAATCGGCGAGAAGGGGAGGCAGGTTCCCGCGCGTTTCGAGGACGAAACCCGTCCCGGCGGCCGAGCAGATCTCCTCGGATTTGCTTTTCCAATAGGGCAGCGCGTCCGGGAGCCTCATCGGTGCCGGATCGCAATGGGCGCACCCGGCCGCGCCGAGGATTTCCCGGTTCAGTTCCGTCGCCGCCTTCGAGGAGATCTGCATCTGCTCGGCATTCTCGCGGACTTCGTCGTTGATCGAATCGTCGTAGAGGATGAGGCTCGAGAAGCCCTGGATGACCCCCATGAGATTGTTGTGCTTGTGGATGTAGCCCTTGAGAAAGAGCTCGTAGAAACGGCGGGTCGGGCTCCGGTCCAAACGGTAGTCGTCCGCAAAAACAAAATCGGCCATGGCGGGAAGAAAGGTCCTGCCTTGAGGTTACGACGCGTAAAAGGTCAACACAACCTAATAAATCGCCACGGACCCTCCCTATGCTCCGGACTCGACTTCCGCGAGGGGACGGGTACCGTTCCGCCCATGCCCGCCGTCACCAGACGTTCCCTCTTCCTGACCGGTTTCGTCCTTGCCGCCGGAATCGCCGGATTCCTCCTCGGACGCGGCACCGCCCCGGGACCGGAGGTCGACGGAAAAGGATCGAGGCCTCCGCTCATCGGCATCGCCAGCCTCACCAGCGAGAACTACGTGAAAGCGGTGCGCGAGGCGGGCGGCCTACCGGTGGTGCTGCCCAACACCGGCGGCAACGCGGAGCGGGTGCCCGAATACCTCGCCTTGCTCGACGGTCTTCTCATGCCTGGCGGAGCGGACATTCCGCCATCGGAGTACGGCGAAGAGCCCCACGAGACCGTGAAGCTGCTCGAGGACGACCGCTTTCACTTCGAAAAGGCGCTCGTCGCGGCCTGGATCGAGAAAACCGACAAGCCTCTTCTCGGCATTTGCCTGGGCAGCCAATGGATCAACGTGGCGACGGGCGGTTCGCTCGTGCAGGACATTCCCTCGGCGCTGAGCACGAACCACCGCGACGTCGACCACCCGATCGCGATCGAGCCGGACTCCCGCCTTGCCCGCATCTTCGGGACGACCGAGTTGACGGTGAACTCGCTCCACCATCAGGCCGCCAATCGCATCGGGAAAGGGCTGCGGGCCGTCGCGCACGCGCCGGACGGTGTGATCGAAGCGACCGAGACGACGGACCCCGACCGCTTTCTCATCGGCGTCCAGTGGCATCCCGAGAAGATGATGCCCGACGACCCGGTCCAGGCGAAGCTGCTGAAGGCCTTCGTCGAGGCGGCGTCCCCGTGATGGCCGGGAGGAAGCGCTAGGCGATGCGTACCGGAATGCCGCGCTCGCCGAGATAGTCCTTCACCTGGGCGATGGTGTAGTCGCCGAAGTGGAAGATGCTCGCGGCGAGGACGGCGTCGGCCTTGCCTTGGTCGAGGACTTCGACCATATGGTCGAGATTGCCGGCCCCGCCGCTCGCGATCACGGGAATGGGCACCGCCGCGCCGATCGCGGCGGTGAGGGCGATGTCGTAGCCGGCTTTCGTTCCGTCGGCGTCCATGCTCGTGAGAAGGATCTCTCCCGCGCCCCGCGCGTGGACCTCCCGGGCCCAGGCGACGGCGTCGAGCCCGGTGGGAGTGCGGCCGCCGTGGGTATAGACTTCCCAGCCGTTGCCGTCGGCCTTCCGCTTCGCGTCGATCGCCACGACGATGCATTGCGCTCCGAACGCTTTCGACCCGGCCGAAACGAGATCGGGCGTCTTCACGGCGGCGGTGTTGATTCCGACCTTGTCGGCCCCGGCGAGAAGCATCTCGCGCATGTCCTCGACCGTGCGGATGCCGCCCCCGACGGTCACGGGCATGAAGCAGCGTTCGGCGGTGCGGCGGACGACGTCGACCATGGTCTTCCGCCCATCGGAAGAGGCGGTGATGTCGAGGAAAACGAGTTCGTCGGCCCCTTGGCGGTTGTATTCCACGGCGCAGTCGACCGGATCGCCGGCATCGCGAAGATTGACGAAATTGGTGCCTTTGACGACCCGCCCATCGGTGACGTCGAGGCAGGGAATGATGCGTTTGGTGAGCATGGCGAAGGAATCGGGGAAAGGGTAGCAGCTTGTGGCGGGAAGCGCTCGCAGAAAGACTTTGAAGAATTTTAAGAAATTTTCAAAAATATCTGGAAATTTAAAACACATTATGTTTAAGTTTTCTTTAGCATTCTCCCATCCCCTCCCGCTATGGAAGTCGTCGCTCCAGAACCCGCTCACGAATCCCTCCCGCACCATGACGACTCCTTCGCCGTCATTCCCCGGAACTGCGACACGGCGGTGGTCTACTGGAATCTGACGAGCGAGCGCCATCCGATGCATGCGAAGGTGCGCCTCTGCCTTCAGGTGAACGGGCAGGAGACCGATGCCGAGGAGACGATCTTCCTCCACCGCGAGTCGGGCCATTTCATCGTGCCCCTGCTCGCCGAGGATCGGGAGTACCGCATCGCCCTCGGGTGGAACGACGCCCACGGCTTTCGCTCCATCTTCGAGCAAAGGGTGCGCCTGCCCGATTTTCCCGGAGGCGGTGCCGGGGCGATGAGCTCCTCCCTGAGCTACCGTGGAGCGCATTTCTGGCCCAAGGTCGGGGCTTCGGTCAACTGAGGTCGTTTTCCACCACCTTCCGCGCGTGCCCGACGCCATCCGCATCCCCGACGAGCGTCTCGAGCAATTTCTCGAATACCTCTCGGTCGAGAAGAACAGTTCGCACCGGACTCTGGCGAACTACCACCACGCCATCTCCCTTTTCCGGGAATGGCTGCCCCCGGCGAAGGACTGGGGCGACGTCCAGCCCGACGACTTCCGCGACTATCTCTTCGAGCTCATGCGCGGGAAGCTCGCGCGCGCCACGGTGCGCCTGCGTATCGCCGCGTTGCGGAGCTTCTACAAATTTCTCGTGCGCCGCGCCGGTCTGGGGACGAATCCGACCGCCGACGTGCAACTGCCCAAGGCGGAGAAGAAGCTGCCCGTCGTTCTCACCGAGAAGCAAGTGACCGAGCTGCTGGAGAAGCCTTTCCAAGTCCAGCAGCCCAAGCAGGCGCCGGTCTGGACGGCGGCGCGCGACGCGGCGATTCTGGAACTTTTCTACAGCTCGGGAGTGCGGCTTGCCGAACTCGCCGCGCTCGACGTCGAGGACTTCGATCTGCATCAGGAATGCGTCCGCGTCTTCGGTAAGGGGAGCAAGGAGCGGATCTGTCCCGTGGGCTCCCTGGCGGCGGAGGCGATCCATCGATACCGGAACGCGGCGAAGGTGATGTCGGGTCCGCTCTTCATCGGAAAGTCGAGAAAACGGCTCACGACCCGAGCCATCTCCGACGTCTTCCGGAAATACCAGGTCCTCTGCGACATTCCCCAGAAGGCGAGCCCGCACAAGCTGCGGCATAGCTTCGCGACCCATCTCCTCGACCGCGGCGCCGACCTCCGCAGTGTGCAGACCCTGCTCGGGCATGCCAGCCTCTCGACGACGCAGATCTACACCCACGTCTCGATCGAGCGCATGAGACAGATCTACGACAAGGCGCATCCGAGGGCGTGAAGCCCGCTTCCCGACCCGGGAAGAGGAGAAATGGACCCTGAACTTTCCGCTTGGAAGGTGTCCGTTTCTCATTCATGATGCGCGACGATATGGATTTTCTCAAATTCGTCGCGGCTGTTGTGATTCTTTCCGCTTCGGGTGGCGTGCAGAGCGAAGACGGTGGCTACGACCACGAGCGCCTCACCACCTTGGAGGGCCGGACCTACCAGGCGGTCTTCGTCATCGGCTCCGACGCCACGGGCCTGACCTTCCGCCATCGCGAAGGCATTGCGAAAATCCCTTTCTCCTCCCTTTCGGAATCCTACCGCATGCTCTACGAGACCGTCGAAGAATTGCCTGCCGCCGATTCCGGCGGACCCCAGGCAAAGGACGCGCCGGAGGCCGCCCTCGAGGAGGACGAGGCATTCGCCTTGGAACCGGCGACGCTGGTGGCGCGGAACCGGGTTCTGCTCCCCCTGGCCCCCGCCCCTCTCCGCCTCGGCGGCGGGATCGTCCATCCCGCCCGCCCGCTTGCCTGGCCCTCCTGGTGGCCCGACCACGGGCCCATCCACCGGCTCGCCCACCCGCTGTACCGCGAATGGGCGGTGAGAGACTTTCTCCACAGCTCGGGGCTGCTGCCCTTGCCCTGCCGCTTCGCGTCCATCCCGCTGACCCCCTAGTCGGAGGTGTCTCCAGGTGGTTCCAGCGCCCAAAGCCCGTTCCTACGGCGCTCATCTTTCGATTGCAGAGGAGCGTTTTGGACAAATGCTTCCGACCCTCAATCGTTCAGGAATCACGCGCTTCATGTCCTCGTCCCCTATGCGGTCCGCTCTTTCCATCAGCCTGTTCGCCCTCGCCCTCTCCACCCTTTTCTCCCTTGAATCGGCGGGAAGGACGAAAGAGGGGCAGGCCTCCCCTCCGAAGCGCCCGAACATTCTCCTCGTGATGTCCGACGATCAGGGCTGGGGCGACGTGGGCTACAACGGCCACCCCCACCTGAGAACGCCCCATCTCGACGCCGCCGCCGCGTCGGGTCTCCGTCTCGACCGCTTCTACGCCGCCGCGCCCTCCTGCTCGCCGACGAGGGCGAGCGTCCTCACCGGCCGCCATCCCAACCGGATGGGGGTCTTCAGCTGGGGGCATCCCCTCCGTCCTCAGGAGCAAACCCTGGCGGAAATTCTGAGACGCGAAGGCTATGCCACCGGCCATTTCGGAAAATGGCACCTCGGTTCGGTGCGGGCCGACAGCCCCGTCAGTCCGGGGGCGAAGGGCTTCGAACGCTGGATTGCCGCCTCGAATTTCTTCGACCTCAACCCCGAGCTGAGCGATCAGGGAAAGCCGTCGAAATTCAAAGGAGAAGGCAGCCTCGTCGTCGCCGACCTCGCCCTCGACTGGATCCAAGGGAGGGTGGGGAGCGAAGCCCCTTTCTTCGCCACGGTCTGGTTCGGATCGCCGCACTTTCCCCATCACGCCGCTCCCGAGTTCGCCGCGCTCTACGCCGACCGGCCGAAGAAGGAACGCGAGTATCTCGGCGAGATCAGCGGCCTCGACGCCGCCTTCGGCCGTCTCCGCGACGGACTGGCGGAACTGGGCCTGCGCGACGACACGCTCGTCTGGTTCTGCAGCGACAACGGCGCCATGCCCGTCGGCGACACGGGCGACTCGCGCGGGGGCAAGCACCTCCTCTACGAGGGCGGCCTGCGCGTCCCCGCCTTCATCGAATGGCCTTCCGGCATCCCCGCGGCACGGGCCACGCCGGTGCGTTGCGGGACCGTCGACATCCTGCCCACGGTGCTCGAGGCGGCGGGCGCGGCCGGCACGGAGGGGCGTGTTCTCGACGGCATCAGCCTGATGCCCCTGCTCCGCGGGGAAATGGAGGTGCGGCCCGCGCCCCTCGGCTTCTGGAACGCGGGGGTCCCGGGACATTTCACGAATCCGGCCGGCGTCGTCAGCAAGGTCCTGCCCGTCAACGAGGACTGGAGCGACAACAAGGTCGAGCGCGTCACCCGCCGGGTCGAGAAGATCCCCAAACGGATGTTTCCCGAGAACGTCTACGCCGGCCATGCCGCTTGGATCTCGGGCGACTGGAAGCTGCACCGCATCTCCCCGACGAACGGGGAGAAGGTGCGCTGGATGCTCCACAACCTCGCCAACGACCCGCGCGAGACGAGGGATGTCTCGAAAGCCCATCCCGAACTCGTCTCGGAACTCTCCGTCGAGTTGGAGAAATGGCTCTCCAGCGTCGTCGCCAGCCTGCGGGGGGCGGACTACTGAGCGGGAGGAGGCTCCCCCACCCCGACGCAGGCCAGGTCGCCCTCGGCGTTGCGGACGTAGAAATGGCCGTTCGCGAAGGTCGGGGCGGTCCAGCATTTGCCCTCGAGGATCGCCTGCCGGTGCCTCGGCCGGTATCCGGCGGGATCGGCGTCGAAGAGCGTCAGCTGGCCTTGGTCGAAGACGGCGACGGTCTTCCCCGCCGCCATCAGCCCGCCGCTGCCGAAGCCCGGCTCGGTCCAGACGATCCGGCCGGTGGCGGCGTCGAGGCACATCAGCTCCGTGGGCCGGTGGGTGGTGCCGTGGAGGCAGTAGACGTGCCCGTCGAGAAGGACGCCGGGATTGAAGTACCATTTCATGTCCTTCTGCTCCCACACGGTCGCGGGCTCGCCGCCTCCGGCGGAGGGCTCGATCAGGGCCGAGCCGGCGGTGGAGGAGACGAGGATGCGCTTCCCGATGACGAGGGGATCGGCGGCGTTGACGTCGCGGCTCGACCTCCACGGGAGCTCCCATGCGGCCTGCCCGGTGGCGGGGTCGAGGGCGAGGAGGGCCTTCGCGGAGAAGAGGAGCCGGTCCGCCCCCGGTCCGCCCGCCTCGTAGGGCACGACGGTGGCGTAGCCCGACGTCCCGGTCGAGGGGAGCCAGAGCGTTTTGCCGCTCTCCCGGTCGAGGGCGATGCCGCCGCGCCCGGCATTGAGGAGGACGCGGTCGCCGTCGACGAAGGCCGAGCCGGCGAAGCTCCACTCGGGCAGCTCGAGCTGGTGCTCGGCGACGAGGTCGCGGCCCCACACGACGCGGCCGTCGTCCAGAGCGAGGCGCAGGGCGTGGCCCTTCTTGCTGAGGACGTAGACCGCCCCGTCCCTGACCGTGGGCGTCGCGCCGGGGCCGCCCTCGTAGTAGAGGGGATCGAGGGCGCAGGGGAAGGAATGCTGCCAGACCACCTCGCCGGTCCGCGCGGAGAGGCACCAGACCGTGTCGGTCTCCACACCCGACAGGGTCCGGTTGCCGGAGACGAGGACCTTGTCCCCGACGACGGCGATGCCGCCGAAGCCGATGCCGACCTGCGCCGTCCAGCGGATCGGCAGCTCCGCAGGCAATTCCGCGGGGATCGTCTCCGAGGAAAGACCGTCGTAGTCCGGTCCCCGCCAGTTCGGCCAGTCGGCACCGTGGGCAAAGGCGGACAGGAGCAGGGAGCAGAGCAACGGACGCATCATGGACGGAACGAATCCCGCGCGATCCGGGACGCGGCCAAGGCGCGGATGCGTCATTTCCACTCCCACGCGTCGGCCTCGACGAGCTTGGCCCCGCCTCTCGGCTGCTCGGACCGCAGCCAGGCTTTCGCCGCCTCGTCGCCCTTCAGATACGCGTCCCAGAAGCGGGTCGAGAGCACCTGGACCGCAGCGTGGTGATGGGGCTGCCTCTGCTCGTCGTGGAAGCCGACATCGGAGAAGGCGAAATGGCCGCCGTCCTCGAAGACGAGCTGGTATTTGTCGCCCTCGGGCAGGGCGGCGTAGACTTCGCGGCGAGATTCGGGTGTCAGTTCCGGCTGAATGGGGCTGCCGTCCTCGGTCCCGGTCATGCAGAGGACGGGCGCGGCGATGTGGGAGAAGGCCTCCGCCGAAGGGACACCCCGCGAGGCCGAGGGGCTCATGAGAAGGAAGGCGTCGAGGCGTGGATCGGCGAAGCTCCTTCCCATGACGAAGCGCTGCCCCATCAAGGCCTGGGTCGTCACCGCGCCGAAGCTGTGGCCGCAGAGGCCGATGTGTTCGAGATCGAGCCGCCCCTTCAATCCGTGGGCAGGATCGGCGTTCCATTTCTCGAGGCAGTCGAGGACAAAGGGGATGTCGCCGACGCGGTCGAGGAAGGACTTCACGCTCGCTGCGGCCTTGAGCGCCCCGAGGCGCTCGCCGGGAACGGCTTCCTTCCACACCGTTTCGTCGCTGCCGGAATGCTGGACAAAGATGGCGACGTAGCCCTGCGCGGCCCAGTGTTCGCCGAGGTAGGGACTGTTCTCGCGCGAACCGCCGAGGCCATGGGAAAAGACCACGACCGGACAAGGAGCCCCGGTGGCGGCTCCCAGGTAGATCTTCACCGGAACCGTCCGCCCGCGGGCCTCGTCGACGGGTTCGTCGCGAAGCACCGACGGAGAGGCGGCCTCCTCGGCGACGGCGAGGGAGGCGAGGAACGAGAAGGAAAGAAAAAAGAGAACGCGCATCATCGAATAGAGAGTCGTCTTTCCCCGCATCGGTTACAATGGAGGAAGCGAAATCCGAACACTGAAAACTCAAAGCCCATGTCTCTTCCGATCATCGCCGTGACGATGGGCGACCCCGCCGGGGTCGGCCCCGAAGTCTGTCTGCAGTTGCTCGCGAATCCGGAGGTGCGGGAGTTCGCCCTGCCGGTCGTCTTCGGCGACGCCGCCATCCTCGCCCGCTGCGCCGAAACCACAGCCCTGCCTGCGCCAACCCGCGTCATTTCCGAATGGGAATGGCCCGACGCCCGCGCCTCTCTCGACGGACCCGCCGTGCTCGACCTGCGCGGCTTCGACGACACGGGGTTCGAACCCGGCGTCGTCGGTGCCGCCACAGGGGCCGCCGCCTACCGCTACATCGAGGCGAGCATCGACCATGCCCTCGCCGGATCGGTCGCGGCGGTGGCGACGGCGCCGTTGCACAAGGAGGCCCTCCGCGCCGCGGGCATCCTCCATCCGGGACATACCGAGATCTTTGCCGAAAAGACCGGTGCGGAGCGCGCCTGCATGCTCCAATACAGCGACGAAGTGCGGGCTAGCTTCGTCACCGTGCATGTCGGCTACCACGAGGTGCCCGGCCTCCTCACGCGGGAGCGCATCCTCGACGTCATCGAGCTCACGGCCGAGGCGATGCGGCGCATCCGCGGGACGGAGCCGAAGCTCGCCGTCCTCGGGCTCAACCCCCACGCGGGAGAGAGCGGACTCTTCGGCGATCTCGAGGAGGAGCGCCTCATCCTTCCCGCGATCGAGGCCGCCCGCTCCGCGGGCTTGGGGGTGGAAGGCCCGCTGCCTCCCGACACCGCCTTCCTTCCCGAAAAGCGGCGGGCGATCGACGCCTTCGTCTGCATGTACCACGATCAGGGACACATCCCCTTGAAGGCCCTCGCCTTCGACACGGCGGTGAACACGACCCTCGGCCTCCCCATCGTCCGTACCAGCGTCGACCACGGCACCGCCTGCGACATCGCCTGGCAAGGCAAGGCGAAAGGGAGCAGTCTCGTCGAGGCGGTGCGGCTCGCCGCGAAGCTGGCGGTGGGATAGCCCCCGGCGGGACAGGGTGGAGGGGCGTGGGCGGGCGCAGAAGGGGAGCGGCTCCCTTCTCCCGAGTCTCACTCGAACTCGATGGCGCGCGGCCGGGGAAGCTGGACGCGCTGGGCGGGCAGGTCTTCGGTGGCCGTCTCGGTGAGAACGGGGCGGGCCACGGGAATCCCATTGCTCCCGATCGGTTCGCCGGAGGCGGAGGTAACTCCGCCTTCCGCAGGCGTCTCCTCGACCACCTCGGCGACGACCGGCGCGACGCGGGCGCGGAGGACGGGTGCAAAGGAGTTGTAGGGGTCGTTGGTGCCGATCACGGTGGGCGCGACGGGCAGGACGGGTTGGGCATTTTCCTGGACGAAGAAGTCGGGGCGGATCAAGCCGTCCTTGGTCCGCTTCTGCGTCAATTGCTTCTGAAGGCGGCTGCGACCTCTCCCGTGGATGTGGCAGATCTTTTCGAGGCTGGTGCCGGGACGCAGATATTCGGTGTAGGTGCAGCGCACCTGCGAGGCGATGCCCTCGGACTTCTGCACCACCTCGTAGCAGTCGTCGGAGGCGAGTTCGCCCGATTTCAGGCAGATCTCGACCTGCGCGGCGTCGGGAGGAGGGAGGAAGGCCTTCGGTTCGAACTTCTTCGCCGCCTCGTTCATGACCGCGGCCCAGACCGGCAGGACGGTGTCGGAACTGAAGGCTCCGGGGTAGATCGTGCCGCTCTGGTCGAAACCGACCCAGGCGACGCAGGTGACCTCGGTGGTGTAGCCGGCGAACCAGTTGTCGGTGAAGTCGTATTCGGTGCCCGTCTTCCCGGCGACGGGGTATTGGCCCAGGCCGTATTTCTCGTGGGCCTTCGCGGCGGTGCCGTAGGAGAAGGTGTCGGAAAGCATGCTGTTGACCTGATGGGCGGTGTAGCGGTCGATCGCCTGGCCGCTGTGCATCGCGACGTTCGGGGTGTAGATGACGTTGCCGAGGCTGTCGCGGATGTTCGCGATGATGTGGGGCCTCTCGGCGCGGCGGCCGTTGTTGGGGAAGATGGTGTAGGCGAGGCCGAACTCCTCGAGCGAGCTGGGGTTCCGACCGAGGAAGGTGGCGTTGAATTTCTGCAGCTCGCCCTCGAACCGCATTCCGGCCTTGCGGGCGAGGGCCACGACGGCCTCGGTCCCCACCTTCTGGCCGAGGCGGACGGTGGCCGCGTTCTTGCCCCGGGCGAGGGCGCGGCGGGCGGTGATGACGTTCTCGTAGACGTTGTCGAAGGTCTCCACGCCCCATTCCCCGAGGATGCCGGTGGTGCCCCCGACCATGACCTGGCGGGTGTCCATCGGGGTGTCGTCGACCAGGGTGCCGGGGAAGTAGCCCGCCTCGAAGGCGGCGGCGTAGACGAAGGGCTTGAAGGCCGTGCCCGTGGGGCGCCGTCCTTGCGAGACGCGGTCGAACATGCTGTCGTTGAAGTCGCGTCCGCTCACCCGCGCGAGTACCGCGCCGGTCTTGTTGTCGAGGAGGAGAAGGGCGCCCTGGAGATACTTCGGCGCGGGAAAGGTCTGGTCGGGATGGGCCGATTCCTGGAAGGCGGCTTTCTTCGCCTTGTATTGCTCCAGGGTCTCCTGCTTGAAGTCGGGATGCTGCTCGATCTTCGCCAGTTGTTCGCGCAGGGCGTTTTCGGCGAACTCCTGGAGCCCCCCGTCGATCGTGGTGTGGATGGAGAAGCCTCCCTTCGAAACCGCCTCGTAGCCGAGCAGCTCGATCACCTCCTGCCTCACCTTCTCGTAGACGAAGGCCGACCGGCCCGTGATGTTCGTCTTCGCCGCGATCTCGACCCGGGTGTTCTGGAGGCGGTCGCGGGTGTCCTTGTCGATGTAGCCCTCGACCGCCATGCGGGCGAGGATGTGGTCGCGCCACTTCTTGGAGACTTCCGGGAAGCTGCGGGGGGAGCGGTGGTAGGGGTTCGGAATGGTCGCGGCGAGAGTGGCGGCCTCGACGACCGAGAGGTGTTCGGGATCCTTGCCGAAGTAGCCCTCCGAAGCCGAGGCGATTCCGTAGTAGCCGCTCCCGAAGTAGATGCGGTTGATGTAGAGCTCGAGGATGCGCTGCTTGCTGCCGATGCGCTTCTCGATGCGCTGGGCGAGGAAGATCTCGGTGAACTTCCGGCTGAGGGTTCGGTCCTTCAGCTCGAAGGTCTGCCGCGCGAGCTGCTGGGTGATGGTCGACGCGCCCTGGTTGATGTTCTTCGAGCGCAGGCCGTAGTAGAGGGCGCGGGCGATCCCGAGGTAGTCGACGCCCTCGTGCTGGTAGAAGCGGCTGTCCTCCGCCGCGAGAAGGGCGTGGACGAAGTGGTCGGAGACGTTGTCGAGAGAGACGGGGCGGCGGTTCTGCACGAAGATGCGGCCCAGCTCCTTCCCGTTCCGGTCGAAGATCCGGCTCGCGACCTCGACCTCCTCGAGCAGTGAGAGGTCGAAGGTCTGCGCCAGGTCGTAGCGCGGCTTCAGGTAGAAGAAGGCCCCGGCCGCGCCGACGAGAACGGCAACGAGGCCGAGGACGGCGAAGAAGCCGAGGAACTTCGCCCAGAACACGAAACGACGGCGGCGCTTCGCACGATCTCGCGCGCGTTCGTCGAGCGGCGGCAGATCGATCACGGGACGCTGTCGAACAGGAGCGTCGTCGTGGCCGATCGCGTCGAAATCGATCTCTTCGTAGTCTCGAGGCACGGAAGAATTCTGGAATCGGGGTTCGGAGCGGGTAGGGTGGGAAGCATGCGCACGACTGCGGGAAACCTGCCCGGCTCCCAAGATACGCCCCTTTTCGATCTCGTCTTTCAAAGAATTTCGGAAAGTCCTGCGGAGGCGGTCCCTTTTTCGGCATGGATGGATCTGGCGCTCTACGATCCCGGCCATGGCTACTACGCGCGGCGCGGCACGGGCCCCGGATTCCGCGAAGTGGGCCGCAAGGGGGATTTCTACACGAGTGTCTCGGTGGGGGATCTCTTCGGGCTGCTTCTCGCCCATCGGGTCGAGCGGGAGTGGGAGACGACCTTCGCCCGGGCCCTGCCCTTCGTCCTCGTCGAGCAGGGTGCGCACGACGGACAGCTCGCCCGGGATCTCCTCGCCGGTCTCCGCGAAATCGGCTCGCCTCTTCTCGAAGGGCTGGAATACCGTCTCGTCGAGCCGCGGGACGCGCTGCGCGAGGTGCTGGAGGAGCGGCTGGCGGCGGCTCCCGAGGGGATGCTCCGCGTCGTCGATTCGCTCGCCTCCGCGCAGGCTCCGGAGGGAATCTTCCTCTGCAACGAGCTTCTCGACGCCTTTCCCGTCGATCTTCTCGTCTTCGAGGGAGGCGGCTGGCGGGAACGTTGGGTCGGATGGGACGCCGCGCGGCACCGGCCGGCCTGGGTCTCGCGCGAGCTGCGCCCGGAATTCGCCGACTTCGCGGCGGCGCTCGGAGACGCTTTCCCCGAAGGCTGCCTTGCCGAAATCTGCCCCGCCGTCGACGTGTGGATGGCGGAGGCGGCCCGCCTTTTCGATCGCGGCCTCTGGTGGATCGTCGACTACGGCTACGAGCGCTCCGACTACTACCTGCCGCAGCGCACCCGCGGCACCCTGCGCTGCTACCGGGAGCACCGTGCCGGAGACGACCCCTTCGCCTTCCCCGGCGAGCAGGACATCACCGCCCATGTCGACTTCACCCGGGTCGAGCTCGCCGCCGTCCGCGAAGGGCTGCGGAAGCGGCGTTTCACCGACCAGCATCACTTCCTCATCGACGCGGCCCGTCCCTGGCTGCTCTCTCTCGAAGGAAAAGCGCCCGACCCCGCCGCGGCGAAGCGGCTGCGGCAGTTCCAGACCCTCACCCATCCGTCGATGATGGGGCAGCAGTTCAAGGTGATGGAGCTTGTCCACTCTGGCGCGTGATCCCGCCGCCCCTTTTCCGTTGCCGCGCTCCGCCGGGCTGCTAGGGTGCCCCACTTTGAACGCGATCTCCACCCCCGCCTCCGGGATGGGCCTGACCCGCTGGCTCATCTGCATCATCGCCTCGATCGGCTTCGCCTTCGACATCTACGAGCTGCTCATGCTGCCGTTGATCATCAAACCGGTGATCGCCTCCCTGGGCGCCCCTCTCGTGCAGGAACTGATCGCCGGGGGCATGACTCCGGCCGAGGCCAACGCCCTCTGGGCGCCCGGCGGCGAGATGTATGTGAAGTGGGCGCGCACCCTCTTCTTCGTGCCCGCCCTCGCCGGGGGCGTCTTCGGCCTGCTCGGCGGCTATCTCACCGACAAGCTCGGCCGCCGCCGCGTCCTCACTTTCTCCATCCTTCTCTACGCCTTCGCCGCCTTTGCCGCCGGGACCTTCGCCCAGACCCTGCCGCAGCTCCTCTTCTTCCGCTGCCTCGTCTTCATCGGCGTCTGCGTCGAGTTCGTCGCCGCCGTCGCCTGGCTCGCGGAACTCTTCACCGAGCCGAAGCAGCGCGAGAAGGTCCTCGGCTACACCCAAGCCTTCTCCTCCATCGGCGGCCTCCTCGTCGCCTTGGCGAACTACTACGCCGCCACCTATGCGCACAGCTTCCCCGCGATCCACGGCGGGCACGAGGCCTGGCGCTACACCCTCATCTCCGGGGTGATCCCGGCGATTCCGCTCATCCTCATCCGCCCCTTCCTGCCCGAATCCCCGGCCTGGGCGAAGAAGAAGGCGGAGGGCAAGCTCAAGCGTCCCAGCATCCGCGAGCTCTTCAGCCCCGCCCTGATCCGCACCACCGTGGTCACGACCCTGATCTTCGCGGCGAGCTACGGCATCGCCTTCGGCGCGATCCAGCAGCTGCCCCAGATCCTCGCCTGGCCGCGCGGCCACGTCGAGGTGAAGGCCGTCGCCGCCCAAGCCGAAGAGGCCGCCAAGGCCGCCGCCATCGAGGAGGCCACTGCGAAGGGTGAACCCGCGCCCGCCGAAGCCGCCCTGACCCGCGCCGGCCGACAGGCCGCCGGCAACGCGAGCGACAAGGAGACCTCCACCGTCACGAAATGGCAGGAGGTCGGAGGGCTCACCGGACGGGTCCTCTTCGCCGTGCTCGCCGTCTGGATCGTGAGCCGCCGCGCCCTGCTGCGCTTCTTCCTCGTCCCCGCGATGATTTTCGTCCCCGTCTTCTTCTGGTGGGTTGCGGGTTCGCTGGAGACGGAGGGCAGCCTCTCGCTGATCAAGTGGGGTATCTTCCTCGCCGGGGTGTTCACCATCGCCCAGTTCAGCTTCTGGGGGAACTACATCCCCCTCGTCTTTCCCGTCCACCTGCGCGGCACCGGCGAGAGCTTCGCGGCGAACATCGGCGGGCGCATCCTCGGCACCGCCGCCGCCTTCATCACCCTCACCCTCTCCGCCGGGCAGCCCGTGACCGCCCTCGCGAAGAACGGGGCCATCGTCGCGGGGATCTATGCCCTCGTGGGAGTGATCCTTTCCTTCTGGCTTCCCGAGCCGAAGGAGGAGGAGATCGAACACTGAGGAAGCACGGGAAAGGCGCCGCTCTCGCCGGAACGATCCTGAAGCCGTGGCTGGAGCGCGAATCGGCCATTGCGGAGGGATCCCTTTCCGGGCTTTCTCTGGGACGATGAAAAGGTCCCTTCTTGCGCTTCTCTTGCTGATCCCGCTCTCCAACCTTCCGGCCGCCGATCCCGGCAAGCCCGTCTTCCGGGCCGGAGCGGCGACGAGCGACGTGACCGCTCCGCTCGGCACCTCCATCAACGGCGGCTTCCACGACCGCGAGGCGGCCTACATCCACGATCCGCAGCTCGCCCGCTGCCTTGCCCTCGACGACGGGAAAACCCGGATCGTCCTCGTCGCCGTCGACAGCTGCGTCATCGGCCGCGAAATCTTCGACGAAGCCAAGGCGATGGTGGAGAAGGTGACCGGACTGCCGCCGTCGCAAATGCTGATGTCGGCGACGCATTCCCATTCCTGCGGGACGATGCAGGCCGTGGGGCAGAGCGATCCCGACCCGCTCTACCAGCGCTTCGTGGCGAGACGCATCGCCGACGCGGTGCGCTGCGCGATCCAGAACCTGGAGCCGGCCCTGATCGCCTGGGGAGCCGGCAGCGTACCGCAGCACGTCTTCAACCGCCGCTACCTCATGAAGGAGGGCGGGATTCCCCCGACCCCGCTGGGCGTCGCGACCGACCAGGTCCGCACCAATCCCGGAGTCGGAAATCCGCTTGTCGAAAAGCCCGCCGGACCGACCGACCCCGAGGTGCCCTTTCTCTCCGTGCGCAGCGTGGAGGGCCGCCCCATCGCCCTCTACGCGAACTACGCCCTCCATTACGTCGGCGGCACCGGTCCGGGACATATTTCGGCCGACTATTTCGGTGCCTTTGCCAGGATGATCGGGGAGCGCCTCGGCGCGGACCGATCCGAGCCTCCTTTCGTCGGCATCCTGTCGAACGGAGCGAGCGGAGACATCAACAACGTCGACGTGCTCGGGACGCAGGAGAAGCAGCCGCCCTACGGCCAGATCCGGCTCGTGGCCGGGGAGGTCGCGGACGAAGTGGCCCGCGTCCATGCCGACCTCGTCTGGCACGACCACGTCCCCCTCGCCGCCGCGCAGCGCGAGCTGAGCCTCGGGGTAAGGCTGCCCACGGACGAGGAGGTGGCGACGGCCCGGGAGACGATGCGGCAATCGAAGCTGCTGCCCCGCATGGAGACGCTCGAGCAGGTCTACGCGCGCGAGACGGTGCTGCTCTCCGAATTTCCGGCCGAGGTCTCGGCACCGCTCCAGGTGGTGAAAATCGGGGACCTGCGCCTCGCCGCGATGCCCGCCGAGGTCTTCGTCGAGATCGGGCTGGAACTGAAGCGGCTCCACCCCGGTTCCACCGTCGTCTCCCTCGCCAACGCCTACCACGGCTATCTCCCGACGCCCGAGCACCACGCCCTTGGCGGATACGAGACCTGGCGGGCGCGCTCCAGCTACCTCGAAGCCGAGGCCTCGACGAAGATGGTGAAGGTGTTGGACGAGATGATGAGGGAGCTCGGGCGATGATTGGCGAGCCGGGAGGATGGCGCGATGCGGCGTCAACGCCGTCTTGCTTCCTGCCGCCGTCTGACCTTCGCTGACCTGCCATGGAACGCCGACAGTTCATCCAAGCCACCGCCCCTTTCGCCGCCGCCTCCGTCGCGGTGGCGGAGACGCAGGCCGCCTCCGAAGCTGCCCCAAGCGACGGGCCCGCCGGCCTCGTGGAGCACCTGCCGGAGTCCGTCCAGCGCTGCCGCGACGCGGCGCTCGCGATCCTGAAGCCCTCCGCCAGGGATCTGGAGCACGGCCTGCGCCTGCATGCGGAGTCGCTCGTCTTCGATTCCTACGGATTCTCCCCCACTTCGTCGATCGACGGCGAAGCGATCAAGGCCGCGGTCGTCGCGGGAGCCTCCGACGTCGAGATCGAAGACCTCCGGGAGGCGATGACGATGACCCGCCACGTCTCCGTCGCGGAGGAGCAGCGCCACTACCGCGAGGCCTGGCGGGCCTCGGGGGTGACCTGCGTCTTCCAGAACGCCGGGCAGGAATGCCAGGATCCGATGCGCCTGCTGAAGCGCCTTGCCCATTTCACCTACGCCACCGACCTGCTGCGCGGTTTCGTCTCGAAGGCGGCGACGCCGGACGACATCGAGGTCGCAAAGCGCGACGGAAGGCACTGCCTCTACTTCACCGGCAACGGCGTGCCGCTGACCCAGGACTGGCTCACTCCCGCCGACGAGCTGCGCTATGTCCGCGTCTTCTACCACCTCGGCATCCGCATGATGCATCTCACCTACCAGCGGCGGAACATGATCGGCGACGGCTGCGGCGAGAGCTCCGACGCCGGTCTGAGCGACTTCGGACGCGAGGCCGTGGCCGAGATGAACCGCATCGGCATCATCCCCGACTGCGCCCATTCCGGCTGGCGCACCAGTCTGGAGGCAGCGCAGGTCTCGTCGAAGCCGGTCGTGGCGAGCCACTCGACCGTCGCCGCGATCCATCCCCACATCCGCAGCAAGCCCGACGAAGTGATCAAGGCCATCGCCGACAGCGGCGGCTACATCGGGATCTGCTGCATCTCCCGCTTCCTCCGCGGCGGCGGCGGCATCGTCGAGTTCCTCAACCACATCGACCATGTCGCGAAGACTTTCGGCGTCGACCACGTCGCCATCGGCACCGACATCGGAACGACCTCGCCGAACGCGGGCGAGGAGAACAAGAAGGCCGCCATGGCCGGACTGCGCCGCCGCCGCGAACCCTTCCGCTCGCTCTGGCCGAAGGACGACTTCATCCCGGCTCCCGGCGCCGCCGAGAGCATCGCCTGGACGAACTGGCCGCTCTTCACCGTCGGGCTCGTGCAGCGAGGCTACAGCGACGACGACATCCGCAAGATCATCGGCGGCAACGTGATGCGCGTCGCCCGCGCCAGCCTCGCGGAGACGGCGGTTCAGGCCTGACAAAGCCACCTGTGCCATTGCCTCCGATTCCCCGAATGAATGCCCGCTCTCTCGCCCTCCTCCTTCCGCTCTCCATGACTACGCCCGCCTCCGCCCTCACGGCCGAGCAGGACCTCCCCTACGTCCCGGACGGCCACGTTCGGCAGGTCCTCGACCTCTACGCGTCCGAGGGGGCGGCGAATCTCCCCGTCGTCTTCTGGATCCACGGCGGCGGCTGGGAGAGCGGGGACAAGTCGGACGTGCAGGAGAAGCCTCGTTATTTCACGGAGAAGGGTTTCGTCTTCGTCTCGACCAACTACCGCCTCCTCCCCGAGGTGGAGATGGGCACGCTGATCCGCGACGTGGCCAAGGCGCTCGGATGGGTCCACCGCCACATCGCGGAGTACGGCGGCGATCCCTCGCGCCTCCTTCTCATGGGCCACTCCGCCGGGGCGCAGCTCGCCGCGATCCTCTGTACCGACGGACGCTACCTGAAGGAGGAGGGCGTCCCCTTCACCTCGCTGAAGGGCTGCGTCCCCGTCGATGGCGACACCTACGACCTCCCCGCGATCATCGAGACCGCCGAGACCCGCCGCCGCGCCCACGGCCAGCCCCTCCCGAGAAACGGACACCGCCAGAAGTTCGGCAACGACCCGGAGAAGCACGTCGATTTCTCCGCGGTCGCACACGTCGCGAAGGGCAAGGGCATCCCGCCCTTTCTCATCCTCCACCTTGCCGACCATCCCGACGTGAGCGCCCAGGCGCAGCGCTTCGGCAGCGTCCTGAAGGAGGCCGGGGTGCCGGTGACGGTCCACGCGGCGAAGGAGACGAGCCACCTCCGCCTCAGCGCCGAGATCGGCGTCGCGGGCGATCCGGCGACCGCGGCGCTGGAGGCGTTCCTCGCCGGGACGGGGGTGCCGACTCCGCCGCCCGGAAAATCAGAGACCTCCGGTGAAACCGGCTGTCAGTGAACCGGAACCGACCGAAGTGGCTCAGGACAAGGAGGAGGGAAGATCAGGTCGGCTTCGCCTCACTCCGCCTTCTTGAAGGCCCGCCCTTTCTTCACCGCCTCCTGCACCGCGCCGGAAATCCCGCCGTCGCCACCGACGGCGAGGAAGGTGAAGCCTTGGGCGAGGCGTTTCTCGACCTCGCCGGCTCCGCAAAGGGTGCCGAGAGGAACGCCTGCCTCCTTGGCGGCGGCGATCACTTTTCCAATGGCCTCCTCGACGGCGGGGTCGCCCAAGGGCACGCCGAGGGAGAAGGCGAGATCGGAGGGCCCGACGAAGAGCCCACCGATGCCGGGCGTCGCGGCGATGGCGTGGATGTGCTCGACGGCCGAGGCGCTCTCGACCATGACCCAGAGCACCAGCTCCCCCTCGGGATCGAGCGGCCAGAGGTCGGCGCGTTCGGCGTATTCGCCGCCGGAGAGTCCCCATTGCCGCGCCGCCCATCCGTAGCCGACGCCGCGTAAACCCTTCGGCTCGTGGTCGGGCGCGTCCTTCAACTGGGGAAAGCGGCAGGCCCGCACCATGGCGATGGCATCCTCGGGCGTGTCGACATGGGGCACGACGATGCCCACGGGGCCGAGGTCGAGAACCTGCTTGATGAGGAACTGGAGCTGCTCGCGTCCCGCCGCGGGCACGCGCACGAAGGGTGCAGTGCGCATCTGCAAGCCGTGCTTGAGGACCTCGGCCTTGCTCGTCATGGCGACGAGGTAAGCCTCGAGGCGAGTCGGATCGTAGGGCGAATGCTCCATGTCGACGATCGCGAAATCGAGCCCGCTCCCGGACATGGCGGCTCCGGCCCGAAGGGAGACATTCGAGGCGAAGACGCCGAAGGCCGGCTTGCCGGACTCCATCAGCTCGACGAAGCGGTTGATGCGGGGGGCGGGAGCATCTTCGGCGTCGATGGCAGGACTTTGCAAGGCCGCAACGAGAAGGGGGAGGACGAGCCGGAAAGGGCGAGATCTCATGGTCGTAGTGATTTGTCAGGATTGTCTATCGGTCCAGTGGTGCATCGTCCTCGCCGAAGGCGGCGCGCAGGTAGGCGAGCACGTCGCGGATCTGCCCCGGCTTGAGCACGCCTCCGAAGGGAGGCATGGGTTTTCCTTCGGCGCCCTCGGCGATGATTTTGAGGAGGGCTTCGTCCGGCTTGGCGAGAGGACCGTCGGGACCGCGCCGGCGGAAGTTCGCCGCCGCGAGCTGGGGCGCGCCGGGCAGGCCGCCGCCGCTGCCGTCGGGCTGGTGGCAGGTGGCGCAGAAGGTCGCGTAGAGCCGCCGGCCCGACTCGGGATCGGGAACGCCCTCGCGCGTTTCCTCGACGGGGCGGAGCGGGGCCGAGAGAGGTCCGGTGAAGCCGCGCCCGTCGAGGAGGCGGTTCAGGGTGTAGAAGGCGAGCGGATTCTCCACAGGACGGCCGTCGGCGGAGCGGAGGGCTTCGAG
The DNA here is from genome assembly GCA_037190325.1 of Verrucomicrobiales bacterium. Taxonomy (GTDB): domain Bacteria; phylum Verrucomicrobiota; class Verrucomicrobiia; order Verrucomicrobiales; family DEV007; genus Arctic95D-9. Next base: position 94,715 of record JBBCIU010000003.1, read on the forward strand.
TTCGACTTCGTAGATGAAGCCCGGCTCGAGTCCGGCGAGATCGAGTTCGACGCGGCGCTCTCCTTCGTCGATTCGCAAGTCGCGGATCTCCACGGGGCTCTCGTCGACCCTCGGGCTGCCCGAGGGCAGGTAGAGGTAGCGGAAGCGGCTCACCCGCCAGGTCTTCGCGTCGGCGAGCCGTGCACGGTCCATCGCGGTGGTGAAGACGAGGCGGAAGCCCCTGGCCGTCAGCTGCATGGTTTCGATCTCCACCGGCGTCCTCCCGCTCCACACGAGGCGTTGGAGTCCGTCGCCCTGGCCCCAGCCGCGCGTCGTCTGGCCCACGTAGAGGCTGCCGTCGGGTGCGAAGGCCATGCGCATGTTGCCGGGACGCAGCGGGGTGCCGGATCGCGGCGGCACGTCGCGGAAGTGCTTCAGCCCGTCCCGGCCCGCCGGGATGGTGAGGTTGTCCGATCCGCGGTTCGCCTGGATCGCCTCCAGCCCGATCGCGTCGCGGATGAAGGGGAAGGCCGCGCCTTGAAACTCGCCCGCGACCTTTTCGAGGAAGACGCGGCTGATCAGCTTCGTGAAATCGCCGATGAAGACCTGCCCTTCGAAGGGACCGAATTTCCCTCCGGTGGTGTCCCAGACCGGCTCGCCCGGACTGCCGCCGAGGGAGCCGTGGGGCAGGGCCACCGCCTCGGGCGAGCGCCTCGCGGCGAGGGTTTCGAGATCGAGGGGACCGGCGTAGTCCTCGCGCCACTTGAGCGAGGCGGGATGTCCGTAGAAACGGCCGGGCTGCACGTGGACGAGGGTGCTGGTGGCGATGTAGTCGCCCTGCTGGTCGGTGACGAAGAGTTCGCCCTCCGGGCTGAGGCCGAGCCCGGCGGCGGTGCGGAAACCGCTTGCGACGGGCGTCATCCTCCCGTCCGGCGCCACGCGCAGCACCCAGCCCTCGTAGAGGCCGGGCGAGGGCTTCGCCTCGCGATGCACCTTCTCCTCGCTCAGCGGCACGCGCGGATGCCGGGTGCTGATGGGCCCCGCGACATCGGGCAGGCCGGTGGCGAGGAGGAAATTCCCCTCCCGGTCCCGGCGCAGGCCGAAGGTGAACTCGTGCCAGTTGTCCGTGACGCACCAGTCGTCGTTGATCGTCTCGTATCGGTCGGCGATGCCGTCGGCGTCGGTGTCGAGCAGGCGGGTGAGTTCGGGCCGCTGGGTCACGAAGATTTCGCTTTCGGACAGGGCCAGGACCCCGAGCGGCTCGTGCAGGCCGAAGGCGAAGCGCCGCCACGGCCCCTTCGCCCCCTTTGCGGGATCGGAGGTCAGCCAAACCTCGCCGGGCCGGTTCACCACCACGAGGCTGCCCTGCGGGGTGAAGGCTACGCCGGAGATCTCCGGCACCATCCCCTCGGGCAGAGGGATTTCCTCGATCTCGTAGGTGTGGTCGGCCCGCAGGGAGACGGCGGACAGCGCGAGGAGGATGGAGAAGAAACGGGTCATCTTCAGGGAGCGGCGGGCGTTTTCGGAAGGATGCGGACCGTCGCCTTCCCGCCATCGGGGAAGCGCCACAGGCCCGGCTCGACCTCCGCGCCGCCTTCGACGCGGACCTCGGCGGCGGCTGGCTTCTCGACCCGCAGAAAGGCCGGGCCTCCGCCCTCGGGGAAGGCAAGCTCGCGCACGAGTCCGCGCCCCCCCTCGTCCGCCCGCAGGGTCTCGCTGACAGGATGGCCGCGCAGGGTGAACTCGAAGACGACCGCTCCGGCCTCGTAGCGGTAGCCTTTGAAGCGGTGCTCCAGCTCGGCAGACGGATCGCCGAGGCGCAACGGATGGACCAGCGTCGGGACGTAGAACGGTTTGCCATCGACCTTCGCCGGTTCGTTGATCTTCGCCCGGAGCGTGGGAGAGAGATCGACGCTCCCCGTCCAGACCTCCCCCACCCCGCCGCGCAGGGGATCGTAGCAAAGCGCCAGCGAGGGCGTCAGCTCCACCGCGAAGGCCGAAGGGCCCGAATCCGGCATGAAGGTGCGGAAGACACGGGGGTAGTCCGCCTCCGTCCCGGCATCGCCGGACAACGCCGCCACGAAAGGCAGGAGGGCGGCGAGCAGGAGGCTTCGATGGCGATTCATGGGCGGCAGGATAAGATCATTTTCGCGGTCTTCGTCATTGTTTCTAAAACAGTCTTCCTAACGATCATTGTGCAAAGAACAATGACGAAGACGACGGAGCCATTCTCCCGAAATGTTCCTACCCCTCATTTTCCTACCCACCTCCCCCTCCCAGCGCCCCCAGTCAAGCACGCCAGCCCTGTGGCCGCGTCCATTGGGCGCGGATCGAACCGCCCCGCAACGCCCGACCGCCGTCGCACCAGATGGCCTCGACGATGCGCCTCGTTCAAGGCTTAACTTCAGGAGGGTTTCTTGAGAAAACCGAGCGATCCATGAAGTTTTGAACTTGATTTGAACGGATGAACACCTAAATTTCGATTCGTCCACAGTTTTTTGTGTGCAAATCGGATTAGCGCACAATTTTCTGTAGATAAACAACGTTGGGTCAAATAACTAGACTATGGCAGACAAACATCCCTACATCTCTGGTGCTGGTGCCCTCGCAAAGGCAATTCAGCACTTCCGCAAGTCACTGCCCGGGAAGATCGATGCTTCGACCTTAAAGAAGCTAGGAATCGCTCCGAAGAATGAGTCTTACCTCATCAATATTCTGAAATTCTTGAAATTGATCGAGGAGGACGGTTCGCCGACTGCAGTCGCCAAGAAAGCCTTGACGCAACATGACGACAAGGCCTTCGGTAAGGATCTTGAGGCTCTTGTCCGCGCGGCGTATGAAGATATTTTTTCCCTTCATGGCGACAATGCTTGGAAGTTAGACGAGAACGCCTTGATCACTTATTTTCGCCAAACTGACCAAACAAGCGCAGTTGTTGGATCTCGCCAAGCTAAGACCTTTCAGACATTGGCAGCATTCTGTGGTCACGGCGACGTTCCGGAACGCCGTGAGAGTGCACCTCGAAACGGCAAAGAACCAACGGCCAAGAAAAAAACCACTCCCCCAAAAGCTGAGAGTCCTAAAGTCACGATTCCCGTCAAGCCTGAGGCCGCGACGAGAGACTTTGGGTTGACCGTGCGAGTTGAGATCAATCTCCCAGCCGACGGTAATCAAGAGACTTACGATCGGATTTTCAAGAGCATCAAAGCAAATCTCCTCGATGGCTGATGCATTTAGAAGGTTTGAGAAGATTGCTCGCCGCATTGGAGCTAGTTCTGTTCCGAGATCGTCGACACTTGATGAGAATCACCCCTTCGACTCGAGGGATGTTCACCCCAAATTGCCAATTGTCGTTCGCAATCTCTTTGATGATGGACACTTCTCCCAAGCCACATTCGAAGCGTTCAAGTTCATCGATAAGGAGATTGAGCGCCTTTCCGGTGAGTCTGAATCAGGGTTCAAACTGATGATGAAGGCTCTTCCAGAGAATAACCCTCTAGTCGCGCTTACTCCATGCACCACCACGTCAGAGAGGGACGAACAGAAGGGCTACCAGTTCCTTTTTGCTGGCGCAATCTTGGCGATACGAAACCCACGGGGTCATGAGCACTCTCTTCGTGATGACCCTGACACGTGTCTTGATCACCTAGCGCTTGCTTCCTTGCTACTAAGGCGGTTGGAGAAGGCCGGCTTCCAAATATCCTGAACCCAATCGGGTCCCCGCGACTGACTGAGCGCTAGCCCAGCCAGCCACGGGTCCCACACCACCGGACGTACGGGTCCGTATCCGGCGGTTCCGATCAGCCCCAAGCACAAGGCCCGGAGTGAGAACGGGCTCGAAAGCCCGCCCTGAAGACTCCCATGCTTCCCATCAGACAGGCCCTCACCCCCGCCCCGCCGACTGGCGGTATCTGCGGCAGTGTCCCGGCTGCGGTCGGAATCTTCCTCATCGGTTCGGCCCTTCATCGGGTGAGTCTTCCGGTTTTCGTTGTTTGGACGGGCCTCTTCCAGCCCCCGGCTCGTTTCTCCGACTACTACGGCCTCTGCTGACTTCTGCCCGGATTGCTCCGGACAGATCTCCCCAGGTAAGAACGCAGTCCTCCACCACACAACCACCCCATTTACCTCCCGGGCTGAAACGAACGGCTTCGCTGTGTTGTGCCAGCTCACCTCGCCCGACCGGCCTTCTATGAGGTTCTTGTTCATTGGCTCGTGGCTTTCGCATAGCCTTCCTTCAGACGTCCGGTCACCCTCGCGTCCTTGGCCTCTGCTGGTGCTTCTTATTTTCATCGTTTCTCACACAGGGGACTTGAACCCCACTAGGACTGCGCCCATGCTGGGCACACACAAGTCGGAGCAGGCAACACCTAACGGCGCGCCTGTCCTTTGACGTTAGCTTAAAAATTCCGTTCAATCGCTTTGGCTCGACGAACCATTCATATGAAGCCTACAACGCTCGCAGAGGAATTATTTGGATCAATGCATCACGTCACGGATGACCTCGCGAAATTCCAAGCGGTTGTTGGACTAGATGAACAGGAACGAATGAGGATGATGCTGACAACCTTCCTTTTACCGATCTCGATTGCCTGCGGAAACGCAGCGATGTCAAACGATCCTGGTCTGATGAAGTTGACGGGAGACGCGCGCAACATCTACTTGGGGCGGATGACCGACAAAGCGACTGTTGTCCGATGCGGGGACTATGTAGTGTGGAGAGTTGATCGGAACAATGTATTCAGAATGCTGCGAGAGCAGCTTTCGTTGCTCAAGGGAGACTCTGAGCTTCTGGATTATCAAATTCCATACGGCGTCTTGGTTTTGGCGATCGTCACATCCCGATGTGATACGTATTGCAGTGATGTGAGGATGATGCTAGAAAAAGCGCCTCGCGGAGATTTCCAAGCGATGTCTGAGTTTTTATACAAGGGAATGAGCGCATCGTTCAATCGTCAAATAATTGAATTTGATCCAATGAATCCTAGCATGAATGAGGCTGCGATTGAACGTTTTCAGATCGGTTTCGCGTATGGTATCCCTGTCGTTGGAGGGCTGCATCAGAGGGTGACGTCGATCCTAAAAGGATAAGCTAACAAGACGCGACATGGAAGGGCTTACGGCTCTCCATGCGCTCATCGTTCGCATACAAAAATGACTGAATCCACGCGAGATGTCCTTGATTCGATATTCAGTTCTGACACTGGGTATTCAGAGATTGATCGGCGTGCGTTACATCAGGCACCAACGTATGGCGAGGTTCTTGATTTTGCAGAGATTCTCACTCAATCTCCGTCTGAGGAAGATCTTCAGGTTTTCATTCGAGACCATCCGAGATTTCTGCTGTCGATGGATGGATTTGCAGACGACTCCGTTCTTGCGCTGCTGACGAAGCCGCCAATCGGCACGAATTATTATGCAGATTTCGCCCTTTTGCGCTTCGGCCAAGGAGGATGTTGCGTTCACCTTGTCGAGCTTGAGCCAGCTGACGCTTCGCTTTTCACGAAGAAGCTATCACCGGCTCGCCGCTATCAGGATGCAATCACACAGGTAACTGACTGGAATCAATGGATTCGTCCGAACGTCAGCGCATTTGTCCGAGACCTGATTGACCGCGCGAAGCTTTTACCGAAGTATCCTGAGCGATCCGCCAATGGCAGCTTTCGGACGAGAGATTCGAGATCACTGGAAGACTGCTGGAGAGGATTTGGTGGTTTCGAGCAGCCTTTCGTCAAGTTCTCAATCGTAATAGGAAGATGGGCTCGGCTAGAAGAATCGGAACGGAAGCGATTAGTGACCATGAATCGCAATGATGGTTTTTTCGACACATTTACATATGATCAGCTCGTGAGAAGGGGTATAGAGCGGCCGTTTGGTCACTGGTAGAAACAGCCAATGCGAACAAGACGCTGCATCCAACGGCGGGTAACGCTTCAGTTTGAATTCGGGCTTTCATCCCCGCTGTGGATGAGCTAGACGTTAGGACAAAAAGCCACTCGCCCCGTATATCCATCGGTTTATAACTGACTGCATGAAGACCACGCCCCAGCGTTGGGGAAACAGTCAATGCGTGAGGATTCCCAAGCAGCTTGTCGAGCGTATCGGCGTCTCCATTGGGAGCGAAGCTCTGGTTTCCCTCAGCAATGACCAATCAACGATCACGATCGCTCCCGTTCAGGACTTAAGACCTGTTCGCGGGCTCCATCGCATCGAGGATCTGATCGCGGCCAGCCGACCGGATGCCTTCGACGGCGAGGAGTGCTGGACGAATCCGCAAGGCAAGGAGGTTTGGTAGTGGCCGCGTATCGCGCTTCCGAGTCCAGAACATGAAGAAAATCGGGGCTGCTTCCGAGGAATTTCTGAACGAGGTTCTTTCCGTGATCGACGCCTGCAGCTACACCAAGCCCGAACCGGGTTCCCGCGACTGACGGAGCTTCGCCCCGGCCAGCCACAAGTCCCCCCCCATCCATGCCCCCCCCCGCCCCGTCCCTGCTCTCCGCCATCGCTGCCGCATGTCTGGCCGTGTCCGCCCTGCACGCCGAAGAAAAAACGCCCTTCCATTTTGCCCACCGTGGCGGAGCGCATGAGTTCGAGGAGAACACGCTGTTCGCCTTCAGGAGCAGCTACGAGAAAGGCATCCGGGGCTTCGAGCTGGACGTGCGTATGACCAAGGACGGCGAGCTGGTCGTGCTGCACGACGACTCCCTCGACCGCACGCACCAAGGCAGCGGCCCCGTGGAGCACCTGAACGCCGACGAAGCCGGAAAAATCCTCTCCAAACAGCAGAACGAACCGCTTCTCTTCCTCGACACCCTGCTGGAGTTCCTGAAGGACAAGCCCGGCATGTATGTGGAATTCGAGATGAAGACCAGCAACAAGGAGCTGTATCCGGATGCCCGCATCGACGACTATGTCGCCACACTGCATCGGAAAGTCACCGCCTTCGTTCCGCAGGGCTCGACCTACGTGTTCACCTCCTTCGACCAGCGCCCGCTCAAGGCGATCAAGAAGCTGGCCCCCGAGGCGGACATCATGCTGATCAAAGGCGGGCCGCTGACCCCCGACCTGATGGAGGCGGCGAAGACGATCGGCTCCAAGCGGATTGCCGCCAAGATGGAGGGGACCACGCGCCTCGCGGTGAAAGAAGCCCAAAAGCAGGGATTCATCGTCACCGGCTGGCCGGGCCACAACCTTGAAGACTACTTCCTCGGCTTGGGGCTGGGAGTGGATGCCATTTGCAGCGATGTCCCGGTGCTGGTCCAGGAATACATCGACCGCAAGAAGTAGGTTTTCTCACGGTGGCAAGTCCAATGCTGACGGCTTGTATCGTAAAGCACAAGGGCACTTGGTTTGCCAAATATCAAAGGCCGGGCGACGGCAGATCCATTGCCTGCCCCACCGCGTTGGATTCTGGCGAAGGGTCGAGCGTAAAGGTGAACGGATGCTCTTTGTCGAACGAATCAGGAATTCGACCATTTGCTGAGAACCTGAAAATCCAATACTGATACCCTCGGGTTGGCCACTTTCTTCCCCTAACGACGAATCCTGGCTTTGAAACCTGATTGATTTCAAGAGTTATCCCTTCTGTTGGGCCAATTGAAAATTCCCCTAAATCGTCTGAAGTTGCTTGGATGGAAGAGGTTTCTGAACTTCCCAAAAAATTGACCGTGTTCAGCTCTCCCGATACCACCACTCCGGAAATTGGATTCCCATCGGGGGTCGATGTCCGCCCATGAAATTCGACGAGACCAACACGGCTCTTGCGAATCCGAATCCCATCAAAAATCCACGCAATTGGGTAGGCGAAAAGAAGCCCCAATCCCACTAGGACGGCAATGCTGAGAAACGCGGAAACCAGACACGCTTTTTTGTCGTTGGGAGACATGCTCTCAGACCTAACGGTGACACCAGCCTACTTTCCTGTTAGTGCTCGCAAACCAGCATCACCAAGCGGACCTCTCCAAGAGAACCGCCTTCCCGGCACAACGTCAAGGGCTTCGGCCTTTTTCGCGGAGCGCACCCGTTCAAACCCCAAGCTCGCCCAGCACTTCGTCGGCGATGCGGGCGAGCTTCTCGTATTGGGGGAACTTGCTGTCCGCCCCGAGGACCTTGGGATGGATGCGGTTGCCGAGCATGAGCGCGAAGAGCTGCTTTTCGGGATCGATCCACAGGGCAGTGCCGGTCCAGCCGGCATGGCCGTAGGCTCGCGGGGAGAGACGGCCGGGGCGGCAGGCTTCGTCTCCGGTGGCCCAGATGAATCCCCGGGAGGAAAATCCCGGCTCCAGGTCAAGGTCGCGGGTGAAGTCCTTGGTGAAGTCCCGGATCACCTCGGCGGAGAGGAAGCGGCCGCCGTCGTGAAGGCCCTCGCTCAGCATCATCCGACAGAGGCGGGCGAGGTCGGGGGCGGTGGTGAAGAGACCGACCGCACCGATGGCGCGTCCTGCGGCCAAGGTGTCCGTGTTGTGGCTGATGCCGGGCTCGATATGGGTGCCGGCGACACGGTCGAGGTGAGGCGTGGCGTTGAAGGAGGTGTCCTTCATGCCGAGGGGCTGGAAGATCTCGCGGGCGCAGAATTCATCGAGGGGCAGGCCGGTGGCGCGCTCCACGATGATGCCGAGCAGGGTGGTGTTGCGGTCGGCGTATTCGTATTTCGTCCCGACCGGCCAGGAGGGCGATTCCTGCAGCATCCCCTGGAAAAAGGCGTCCCCCTTTCCCCAGGAATGGAGGCGTGGATCGGCGGCGAAGCCGGAGGTGTGGGCCGCGAGATGGCGCAAGGGGATCCGGTCGATGTCCTTGCCCTTGTGGTCGGTCAGATAGCGCGACATGGGGGCGTCGGGATCGAGCAGGCCGCGGTCGACGCACAGGGCGCACGCGGTGGCGGTGGCCACGACCTTGGTGATGCTGGCGATGTCGAAAACGGTATCGGGCCCCATGGGGAGCTCCCGCGGAACGACCTGGGCCAGGCCGACGGCTTCGTGGAAAAGGGTTTCCTCCGGGGTGCCGATCATCGTCACGATGCCGGGGATGGGATAGGGAGCTTCGGCGAGCGTCGCGGCCATGAAGTCCCTCAGGCCGGCGAGCCGATCCTCCGGCAAGGAGGGCCCGGCTTGCGAGCGGGAATCCGTCAGCCAGGCGGCGGCGGTTCCGAGGGCGGCGGTGTTGAGAAAGCGGCGGCGTTCCATGGCCATGAGAATACTTCCTTTCCGTTTGTCTTCGCCATTGTTTCTGGAACGGTCTTCCTAACAATCATTACTCAGAGAACAATGCCCCGAACCTCCACCGGCGAACCTCGCTACTACTTCAAGGAAGTGCGCTTCCGACAGATCCGCGCCTTGGTGGCCACGGCGCACCACCGGAGCTTCGCCGGGGCGGCCCGGACCCTTGGCCTCGCCACGCCGTCCGTCTGGAGGCAGGTGCGCGCCCTCGAGGAGGAATACGGAGTGCGTCTGGTCGCCGCCCGCGGCCAGGAAGTGAGCCTGACGGAGGAGGGAGCCCTGCTGCTGGAGCTGGCCGAGCCCTTGGTGGAAGGCTTCGACTCCCTGAAGTCGGTGTTCGAGGACCGCCACGGCAAGCTGGAGCGGCAGCTCCGCGTCGCCACGCCTGCCACCGTCCTCAACCGCATCCTGCCCGAGGTGATCGCCGACTACCGCCGTTTGTATCCCGCGGTGAAGCTCACCTTGATGGATGCGCCGTCGCGCGCGGCCCAGGAACTGATGGAGGAGGGCAAGGCGGACCTGGCCATCGTCGGCCACCCGCAGGGAAGCCGGCTTCCCCCGCGATTCGACGCCGTGCCGCTCGCCCAGTACCCTTTCCAACTGGCCTGCCCGGCCTCCCACCCCCTTGCCGGCATCAAGCGGCTCACCCTGCGCGAACTGCTGAAGCATCCCCTCGTCCTCACGGGGGAGGGATCCAGCTCGCGCCTCCAATTCGACGCCGTGGTGGCGGCGGCCGGCCTGACGGAGCGGGTCGATCTCGCCATGACGGCAAGCAACCTCTTCGTGATCCTGAACTACGTGGCCATGGGCATGGGGGTCGCCATCCTGACGCTCCCCGCCTACGAGGGCGTCCCCCTGCCGCAAGCCGGCGAGCCCCTCGCGATCCGCGACATCTCCCACCTCGTCGGGCACGAGCGTCTCGTCCTCCTCCATCCCAGAGGCCGGCACGAGCGCCCCCATGTGAAGGCCTTTCGCGAGAGGGTGGCGGGAACGATGCGCTGAGGTCCGCGCACCGTCGTCGTTTCATCGTCCGCAGACGGCAAGGATTGCGGCATGGGGCCTCGTCGAGGCTCCCTCTCGTCCACCCAGGACCGCCGGCATACGGGGTCGCGTAGTGGCTCGCCTCCGCTTTCCTCTTTCTCCGGCCGCCGGCCCTTCCTATGATCGGCGACGGATGAACCGAAAACTCCTCTCCATTGCCGTCGCGTTCGTGACGCTTCTTCTGGCCGGAGCCCCTTTAATTACCGCCCAGGACGCTCCGCCGCCCGTCTGGAAAGCCGGCGTGGCAACTGCTGCCATCACCCCGAAAACCAATAGTTGGATGGCGGGCTACGCGGCTCGCACCTCTCCGGCGGAAGGAGCCGACACGGATCTTTTCGCCAAGGCCCTCGTGCTCGAAGACGGCCGCGGCGCGCGTCTTGCCTTCGTCACCCTGGATCTGATCTCCGTTCCGCGCGACGTCCGCCTCGCCGTGGCCGGGCGGGTGGAGAAGGAGCACGGCATTCCTCCCGCCGCCCTCGTCCTCAACGCTTCCCACACCCACTGCGGACCGGAACTGAAGGTCTGGGTCACGGGCAGGACCATCGATCCCGAAAAACGCGTCGCCGAGGCGGCCGCCTACTGCGCCGAGTTGGAGACCACCCTCGTCCGCCTCGTGGGCGAGGCCATCGCCGCCCTGGTTCCCGCCGAGGCCGCCTACGCCCAGAGCCGCTGCGGTTTCGCCATGAACCGCCGTCTGCCCACGCCGTCCGGCTACAAGAACGCCCCCAATCCGGACGGCCCCGTCGACCACCGTGTCCCTGTGCTGCGCCTGCGCACCGCCGACACGGGGAAGAACCTCGCCATCGTCTTCGGATACGCCTGCCACTGCACCACCCTAGGGCATCAGAAGTTCAACGGCGACTACGCCGGGTACGCCCAGCGCGACATCGAGGCCGCCCATCCGGATGCGACGGCCCTCTTCGTCAACGGCTGCAGCGGCGACCAGAATCCCTACCCCCGCCGCAAGCCCGAATACGCCGAAGCCCACGGGCGCACCCTCGCTCTCGCCGTACAGGCGGCGCTGGAGACGGAGATGCAGCCGCTCGCCGGCGACTTGCGGTCCGCCTACCGCGAGATTTCCCTGCCCTACGACACGCACCCCACCCGGGCCGAACTGGAAGCTCTCGCCCAGTCCAAGAATCCGCTCGACGCAGAGCTCGCTTCCAACCTCCTTGGCCGCCTCGACGCCGGGGAAACCCTCCCGGCCGACTATCCCTACCCGGTCCAGGTGTTCCGCCTCGGCGACCGGCTCACCTTCGTCGGGCTGGGCGGAGAGGTCGTGGTGGACTACTCGCTGCGCCTGCGCGAGGAGGTGCGCGATCCCCTCGTCTGGGTGGCCGGCTACTGCAACGACGTGATGACCTACATCCCCAGCCGCCGGGTTCTGGAGGAGGGCGGCTACGAGGCCGACGACGCCAGAAAATACTACAACCATCCCGCCCGCTGGGCTCCCGAAATCGAGGAGATCATCGTCGGCGCGGTGCAGGACCTGCGGCGGGAACTGGAGACGAATCCATGAAGAAGACAAGCGACGACCCCAGAAGAACCGGCATGGCGCGAGCCTTTCTCCTGCTGCTCTGCGCCGCGGCATTCCAGACCACGGCCCAGGACGGCGTTCCGAACCCTCCGGCCTCTCCGGAGCGCGGTCCTCTCCTGCGCTTCGTCCCCGATGGTGCTTCCTTCGGCGGGAGAGGGGACGAGCCCGATGGGTTCAATGCCGAGACCGATCCCGGCATCGAACCCGCTGAAATTCTGGGCCAAGGCGACTTCACCCTCTCCCTTTGGTTGAATGCGCCGGATCGGGACGATGTCCCGGGCGACCTTCTCTCCTGGCGGGATGCGGCAAGCGGGAAGGGCGTGCTCCTGAGCTTGAAGACCAGTCCCGGCGTCACCACCAGCGAGTCGAACCGTCGCCACTTGCAGTTCAGCATCGACGACGGCAGGAAATCGCCGTGGATCGACCGCGGCCGACCCGGAGGGGAGCATTCGCTTTTCGCCTTCGCCCTTGCGGTCCACGAGGGACACCTCTACGCCGGCACCTGCGAACCCTACGGCGGCCGGACCGGTCAGGTCTACCGGCTCGAAGGCGGCGACCAGTGGGTCCCCTGCGGCGCGCCCGACGGCTCGAACAGCGTGACCGCTCTCATCGTCCACGGAGGGCAGCTCTACGCCGGCACCGGCAAATACCGCGTCGCCGGTTCGTCCCTGCCCGAATCCGACAACGCGGCGCGTGGCGGCCGCGTCTTCCGCCATCTCGGCGGAGATCGCTGGGAGCGGATCGGCGACCTGCCGGAAACCGACGCCGTGGGCGGGCTGGGCCTCTTTGGCGGGCGGCTCCACGCCACTTCTCTCTACCGGCCCGCCGGCTTCTTCCGCCACGAGGGCGGAAGCGAATGGACCTCCCTGCCCGTGCCCGAAGGACCGCCCCGCGACGGCGGCGAAGGCACCGAGCCGAAGCGCATCCAGGCCCTCGCCGCGCACGACGGCTTTCTCTACGCGAGCAGCTACGACGGAGGCCGCGTCCATCGCTGGGACGGAACCGCCTGGACCGATCTCGGGCAGATCGGCGAGGACACCCAGACCTATTCCTTCGCCGTCCACGAAGGTCGTCTTCTCGTCGGCATGTGGCCCAGCGGCAAGGTCTACCGCCTTGAGAAGGACGACGCCTGGAGCGACCTCGGCCGCCTCGGGGAGGAGCTCGAGGTCATGGGCATGGCGGTCCACCATGGGCGCCTCCTCGGCGGCACCCTGCCCCTCGCCGAGATCTACGAATACCGGGGCGGGACGGAATGGGAGCGCCACACCCAGCTCGACCGGACGCCCGACGTGAAATACCGCCGGGCCTGGACCATGGCCGAGCACGACGGCGAGGTCTACTGCAGCACCCTGCCGTCCGGCCATGTCTTCTCGTGGCGGGCCGGCGCGGGGATCGCCTGGGGGCATCCCTTCCCGGAGGGCTGGCACCATCTCGCCGCCGTCCGCTCGTCCGAGAGGATTGCACTCCATCTCGACGGCGAGCTCGTGGCCGAACGCCGGCTGGACCCCGACGAGCCCTTCGACCTCCGCCACGGCGGAAAGCTCCGCATCGGGCGCGGCCCCAACGACCACTTTCTCGGCCAGATCCGCGATCTGCGAATCTACGGATCCGCTCTCGATGCCGGGGAAATCAGGGAGTTGGCGAAGCCGGAGCCGTGACGCCCGCGGGAAAAGGCCGCCGGCAAGCGATTCCGCGTTCCGGCCCGAGAGCCCAAGGGGCCGACGTCCGCTATTGCACGTTCTGGACCTGCTCGCGAATCTTCTCCAGTTCCGTCTTCGCGTTCACGACATGCCGGGCGATGGTGGCGTCGTTGGCCTTGCTTCCGATCGTGTTGATCTCGCGGTGGAGTTCCTGGCAGAGGAAATCGAGGGAGCGTCCCATCGGCTCCTCGCTGGCGAGATAGATGCGGAAAAGGGCGAGATGGCTGTCGAGACGGGTCAGCTCCTCGGTGATGTCGCAACGTTCGGCGAAGAGGGCGATTTCGCGGAGGAGGCGCTCGTCGTCCAGATCGAGATCGAGCCCCGACTCGGCGAGGCGCTTCAGCAGATTCTGCCGGTAGGCGAGAGGCACGCGGGGGGCGAGGAGGCGGATCTCCGCGATCTCGCCGACGATATGGTCCAGACGCGTCTGCAAGTCGGCACGGAGATGGGCGCCTTCGTTCACCTGCATTTTCATGAGCTGGGCCAAGGCTGACGAAAGCGCCTTGAGGAAGGCTTCGCGGACTTCGGCGGGATCGGCTCCCGACTCGTCGACACGGAAGACGCCGGGAGCGCGGAACAGGTCTGCGGCGGCCAGGGTCGTCTCGATTCCGCCCTCCCCGGCGATGCGCTTCGCGGCGGCGAGATACTGGCGTGCGAGCCCTTCGTCGAAGACGAGCCGGTTGTCGGTTCCGTCGGCATGCATCAGCACCACTTTCGCCGCGACCCGCCCCCGGGAGACGGCGCGGGCGAGAATCCCCCTGGCCTCGCCCTCGAGTTCAAGCAGGGCGGAGGGGAGATTGACCGAAATGTCGGCTTGCTTGCGATTGACACCGGAGAGCTCGACTTCGAGTCTCCATCCGTTCGCGACGGCCTCGCCCCGGCCGTATCCGGTCATGCTGCGCATGGAGCTTTTTCGGCAGAGGACCGTTCTCAGCTTTCGGCGGCCTCGCGGATGTCCTCGAGGGCGCCGATGAAGTCGTCGAGAACCTCGAGAGGCACCATGATGGTGTCCCGGCGTCCCCGCACATCCTCGGTGATCTTCACGAACTGGCCGCGGTCGTTCTCCTTCAGATCGAGAAAGAAGACCTTGCGGTCCGAAATGATCTTCTCCGTGTGGATGGGACGATCGTCGCCCCGCCTGTCCGCGTCGTATCCGGTCATGTCCTGTCTCCTGGCAAACGTTCCAACATTCCGAAGCGGCCCAATCCGCCGCTCCCGGCTAGGACTGTGCTTTATCACCGTGCGCCTCCCTTGCAAGCGGCGCACTGTCGGAAAAAGCAATTTTTTCTTGTAACGAAACGGAGGGGGCGCGATCGCCGACCCTTGCTTGCGGGTCTTTGCCGTTTTGAAAATCGGGGCTAGACTGCGTTCCTCCGATCCCGCCATGGTCCAGACCGCTATCAAGAAAATCCTCAAACTGCGAGAGCATGCCGCCCGTCGCTCCCCGGGGGCGGACGAAGGCTTCGACCCGCACGAGAAGCCCTTCCTCGACCATCTCGACGATCTGAGGCAGACCTTGATCCGAATCATCGGGACCCTGCTCGTCTCCACGATCGTCTGCTTCATCTTCAACAAGCAGATCTTCCAGCTCGTCCAGCTCCCCGCGAAGTCCAGATTCGCCGAGGTCGCTCCGGGCGTGTCGCTGCACGAGAAGCTCGATTTCTTCATGCTGGGCCCGACGGAGCTCATCTTCCTGATGTTCAAGCTCGCGTTCTACTGCGGGCTGATCATCACCTTTCCCTTCACCGTCTTCTTCCTGTTCCAGTTCCTCCTGCCCGGCCTGCGGCAGGCGGAGAAGAAGACCATCATCCCCGGGGTGGGGGTGGGCTTCCTCCTCTTCCTCCTCGGCGGCTCCTTCGCCTTCTTCCTCGCGACGCCATTCGCCCTGAGATACTTCTACCAGTTCGAGAACGAACGGATCTCCAGCATCGACCCGGTCCAGGACGCGCTCAGGAAACCCGTCTCGGAGATCTCCCTGATCGGCTTCGACGGAGAGGCGATCCCGCCGGCGAAAAAGGACGAAGCCGCGCAGGACGCGCAGGATACCGCCCAGCCCGAGGCGCAGGACCCGGCCCTGAGCCCCGAGCTGCGGGCGGAGATCCGGAGCTACCTGCTCAATACCCTCGCCACGGCGGAGGGGTCGAACTTCGCCCTGCGCCACGACGAGGTCCGCGACAAGCTGGTGCTGGTGCCGGCGAAGGGGGGCAAGAGCTCCTACCAGATCGGCAAGTACATCAGCTTCATCTCCCAGCTCGTCCTCGTCTTCGGGATCAGCTTCCAGATGCCCATCGTGGTGACGATCCTCGTGAAGCTCGATCTGCTGACCGCCAGGGTCATGCGCAGCACCCGCTCCTACGCCTGGGTCATCATCTGCGTGCTCGCGGCGCTCCTGACGCCTAGCCCGGACGCCTTCACCATGGGGCTGCTCGCCGTCCCCCTCATCATCCTCTACGAGATCTGCATCGTCATCGCCACGTTGATCGAGAAGATGAGGGAGAAGCGCGAGCGCGCCGAGGAGGCGGCGGAGAAAAGCCGGCTCGAGCAGCTCTACCTGAAGCCCGCCTCCGAACTGACCGAGGAGGAGAAGGCCGAGCTGCACCGGGCCGAGATCGAGCAGTACGAAAAGGAGCACGCCCACCTCTACCAGGAGGAGAACGAGCACATCGCCCGCGACAGCTACCATGGCGAGCCCCCGGCCAACCACGACGAAAGCTGGCACGAGGAAGGCCACTACTGGCACGACGATCCGCACCACGGAATGGAGAGCGACCACGCCGAACCCGAGGATCTGAAGCCGGTGGAAGGCGACGGCGCACCGGAGCCCTCGGAGGAGGATGCGACCGACGAATACGGCAACTGCGCTCCCGACGGTCCCATCGTCGATCTGAACCACGCCACCGTCGAGGAACTGCAGACCCTGCCGGGAATCGGCCCGAAGATGGCCGAGACCCTCGTCGCCTGCCGTCCCTACGAGACCTTCGACGATCTGGACCGGGTGCCGGGCCTGGGACCGGAGAAGATCCGCCGGATCACCGAGCGGACCATGCTCGGCTGATCGATCCTCCTTTTCCCGAATGACGTCCGTAGGACTTCGGCGATTTCTGGGATACCTCTTTGGCTTATGAAATTCACCTACCTGCTCAAAACCCTGTTGTTGGCGTTCGCCTTCGTCCCCGCCTGCGTCTTTGCGGACGAGGCCAAGCCCCGCCTCTTTGCCGCCCCCGAAACCGCCGAGGCGGTGACGGAAAAGGTGGACATCCTGGAACTCGCCAAAAAGGGAGAGGTCGAGTACCACATCAACTACAAGGCCGATCCGGAGGCCTGCGATCCGCCGGAGAAGGTCTTCCTGCCGCAGGAGAACGGCGATCTCCTCATCACGGGCAAGGCCTGGGGATACATGTCCACGAAGAAGGCCTACAAGGATTATCACCTGGTTCTGGAGTTCAAGTGGACGGGACCGACCTGGGGCAAGCGCGTGGACCGGACCCGGGACAGCGGCCTGCTGATCCACAGCCATGGCGAACACGGGGCCTTGGGGGGCACTTTCTGCGCCAGCATCGAGGCCCAGATCATCGAAGGGGGGATGGGCGACATTCTGGTGCTCAGCCCGAAAATGCCCGACGGCACCGTCTATCTGTCCAGCGTGGAGGCGGAATTCGAGCGGGATCGCGACGGAGAGATGCGCTGGAAGAAAGGGGCTCCCCGCCAAACGGTGACCACCGGTCGGATCAACTGGGAGAAGCGCGACGAGGACTGGGTGGACAAGATCGGCTTCCGCGGCAAGGACGATCCGGACAAGGAAGTCGGAGAATGGCAGACCCTGGAGGTGATCGCCAAAGGGGACACGCTCCAATACTTCTTCAATGGGCAACTCGTCAACGAAGCCTTTGCGGTGCAGCCAAGCGCCGGCCCCATCGGCATCCAGACGGAAGCGGCGGCCTTGCTGGTGCGTCGCTACGAACTGCTCCCCCTGAAGGACTGAACGATCCGTCAGCGCCGGGGAACCCCTGCCGGGACACCTTCCATCGCTGTGGCGGTGGAAGGTTTTTTTTGTAGGCCGCTCCTCGCGGGACGGCCTCCGTCGACGCGTGGTACGGGGTTCCCCCTGAGATCGTGTCCCCTCGGAAAGCGGGACCGTCCTCCCTTGCCGAAGAAACAGGGCAAAAAAGAGAGGAAATTAATCAGGTTTGCCGTATTTTTAATAAATTCAAACCACCGAAGCCACTCCGTACTGTCATGATGCACCGGACGAACTCGTTGCTTGCCTCCCTTCTCGCTCTTGTCTTCCTCGCCGCCGCGGACGGGCGAGCGAGCGATCCCACGCTGACGCGCCGCATCGACGGGCACATCAAGTCCTTGCGCAGCAAGGGGGTGATCCGCGGCGACGAGCGCACGGCCTGGCTGGTCTACGACCTCGCTTCGGGACAGGAACTGGCGAACATCAATGGCCAAGTCCCGCTTCAGGCGGCCAGCATGATCAAGCCCTATCTCGCCCTCGCCTTCTTCCACGAAGTCGAGGCGGGGCGCTTGACCTACGGCTCCACGGCACGGCGCCATATGGAGCTGATGATCCAGAAGAGCAACAACGATTCGACGAACTGGGTGATGCGCCAGACCGGAGGCCCCGCCGCGACCGAGGCGCTCCTGAAGCGGCACTACTCCTCGCTTTCCCAGAGCATCCGCCTCGTCGAATACATCCCCGCCGGAGGGAAGACCTACCGCAACCAGGCGTCGGCGGCGGACTATGCGCGTTTCCTGCATGCTCTCTGGTACCGCCAGCTTCCCCAGTCGGAGGAGATCCTGAGGACGATGGCCCTGCCCGGCATCGACCGGCTCTACACGAAGGTGAAGTCCGTGCCGCCGGGCACAAAGGTCTACAACAAGACGGGGAGCACGGCGATGTGCTGCGGCGACATGGGCATCCTCGTGCCGAAGGGACGCGACGGACGGAGCTATCCCTATCTGGTCGTCGGCATCATCGAGAGCGCCCGGCGGAACAACTCTTCCTACAGCACCTGGATCTCACGGCGCGCCGACGTGATCCGCGAGGTCTCGAACCTGGTCTATCTGGACATGAAACGGCGGCATCCCCTGTGAACGGCGGAGCCTCGAGGCTTGGTCTCGGCCATGGCCACCAAGAATCGCAAAAGGGACCAAGAGGGTTGATCCTTGTGCTTCCGATGCTCCTTTGCAGGCATCGTCCGAATTCAACCCAGCGGAGGTAAGTTCTCCGCACCGGAGGCGTCCCAATCGGGGTTGCCCCCGCCACTTCGTCCCGGAAATCCATGAGCACCAAAGCCTACGCCGCCCAATCCGCCGCCAGCTCTCTGGCCCCCTTCTCCATCGTTCGTCGCAAGCCCCGCCCGAAGGATGTCGCCATCGACATTCTCTACTGCGGGGTCTGCCACTCGGACCTGCACCAGGCCCGCAACGAATGGCACAACACCATCTATCCCTGCGTGCCCGGCCACGAGATCGTCGGGCGCGTCGCCGCCGTCGGGGAGGAAGTAACGAAATTCAGAGTGGGCGACCTCGCCGCCGTGGGCTGCCTCGTCGATTCCTGCGGCGAGTGCACGAGCTGCCTCGACGGGCAGGAGCAGTATTGCGAGACGGGCTCCACCTTCACCTACAACAGTCCCGACGCGGCCGGAGGCGGGCACACCTACGGCGGCTATTCGGAGCGCATCGTCGCGACCGAAGGCTTCGTCCTGCGGGTCCCCGGGAACCTCGATCCCGCCGCCGTCGCCCCTCTCCTCTGCGCGGGCATCACCACCTACTCCCCGCTCCGCCACTGGAAACTCGGTGCGGGACAGAAGGTCGGCATCGTCGGGCTCGGGGGCCTCGGACACATGGCCTTGAAGTTCTCCCGGGCCTTCGGGGCGCACACCGTGCTCTTCACCACTTCGCCGAACAAGACGGAGGACGCCCTGCGCCTGGGCGCGGACGAGGTCGTCGTCTCCAGAAGCGCGGAGGAAATGCAGCGGCACGCCAACAGCTTCGATTTCATCCTCGACGCCGTCTCCGCCGAGCACGACATCAACGCCTATCTCGAGCTCCTCAAGCGCGACGGCACCTTGACGCTCGTCGGCGCGCCGGAGCAACCGCTGCCGGTCGCCGCCTTCAACCTTCTCTTCAAGCGCCGCCGGTTCGCCGGCTCGCTCATCGGCGGCATCGCCGAGACGCAGGAGATGCTCGATTTCTGCGGAGAGCACGGGATCGTCAGCGAGATCGAGACGATCGGCATCCAGCAGATCAACGAGGCCTACGACCGGCTTCTGAAGAGCGATGTGAAGTATCGCTTCGTCATCGACATGGCCTCCCTCCGGAATCAGTGAGTCATGGACCTCCATCTCGACGACAAACTCGCCCTCGTGACCGGCTCCACCGCCGGCATCGGCCTCGCCATCGCCAAAACCCTCGCGGCGGAAGGTGCCCGCGTCGTCGTGAACGGGCGCGGCCAGTCACGCGTCGACGAGGCGCTCGCCGCGATCCGGGCCGAGCATCCCGACGCCCGATTGGAAGGCTTCGCCGGCGACCTCGGCCAAGCGGAGGTGGCGGCGGAAATCGCCCGGCGCTATCCGGAGGTGGAGATCCTCGTGAACAACCTCGGCATCTTCGAGCCCAAGCCCTTCGAGGAGATTCCCGATTCGGACTGGATCCGCTTCATCGAAGTGAACTTCATGAGCGGGATGCGCCTGAGCCGCGCCTACCTGCCGGGCATGAAGGCGAGGAACTGGGGGCGGATCATTTTCATCTCCAGCGAATCGTCCTCGGACGTGCCCGCCGAGATGATCCACTACGGCGTGACGAAGACGATGCAGGTTTCGCTCGCCCGTGGCCTCGCCTCCACCACCGTCGGCACCGGCGTGACGGTGAACAGCGTGCTGCCCGGCCCCACCTGGTCCGAGGGCGTGGAGCAGTTCGTCGCGGATCTCGCCCGCGACCAGGGCAAGGCTCCCGAGCAGGTGGAGCAGGAGTTCTTCACCACGATGCGTCCGAATTCGTTGCTCCGCCGCTTCATTCAGACGGACGAGATCGCCGCCTTGGTGGCCTATCTCGCCAGCCCGCGCTCCGCCGCCACCAACGGGGCGGCGCTCCGGGCCGAGGGCGGATTGCTCCACTCCCTGTTCTGAGCGATCGACGGATTCCTCGTCAAGCCTCCCGCCGGTTGAAGGCCACGCAATCCTCGTAGCGCACACCGGTCCCACCGAAGAGGTCGAGGGCGCTGCCGATAGTGAGGTCGACCCGTCCTCCGCCGAGGCGGTCGACGAGCTCGAGATCGGCCAAGCTCGCCGCGCCGCCTGCGTAGGTGACGGGGCGCTTTCCCCACGATCCGAGGAGGGCGACCAGTTCGCCGTCGATGCCGCGGCAATGCCCTTCGACATCGGCGGCGTGGACGAGGAACTCGTCGCAGGAGCCGGCGAGCGCGTCGAGGGTGTCGGGGGTGACCGACAGATCGGTGAGGGTCTGCCAGCGGTTCATCGCCACGGCCCATCCGTCGCCGCGGCGGCGGCAGCTGAGATCGACGACGAGACGCTCCGGACCCGTCGCGGCGACGAGGCGCTCGAGCCGGCTTGGCTGGAAGCGGCCTTCCCGGTCGAAGAGGAAGGAGGTGGCGATGACGTGCGAGGCGCCCGCCTCGAGCCATTCCACCGCGTTCTCCGCCGTGATGCCGCCGCCGAGCTGGAGCCCGCCGGGATAGGCCGCGAGAGCTTCGCGGGCGGCGTCCCCGTTGCCCGGTCCGAGCTGGATGACGTGACCGCCCCGCAATCCGTCCGCCGCATAGCGTGCGGCGAACCACGAGGCGGGTCGGTCGCTCACGAAATTCGTCTTCAGGGATTCCGTCGCCGAGTCGAGCGTGCCTCCGACAATCTGCTTCACCCGGCCTTCGTGAAGGTCGATGCAGGGACGGAACCGGGCACGGGAAGACATGGCGCTGGCTTGAAGGAAGAGGGGAAGGGCCGCCAACCTAGGCGAAGAAAGAGGCCCGCGCGACGCCGAATCGCGGGTACGGAGAACGGCGCCGCACCCCAGCGGGGTGCGCTGCCGCATCCCCCGGTTTCACCGGGCGGCGTCGGCTTTGACGGGAGTCAGGACGACCTTCCGCACGTCCATGAGGGCCGGCCCCTTCAACTCCAGCGGCACGAGGGCAAGCTTGCTTTCGCCCTTGGCTTTCAGCTCGACGGTGCCGAGCTTCAGTTCGCGCCAATTCTGGAACCCGCCGGTGTCCTCGATGGGGAATTCGAAGGTATGCTCGTTCAGGAGCAGGGCGGCGCGGCCACCGGCGCTTCCGTTCCCGCAGCCGTAGTGGAGCACCACGTCGAAGGTTCCGGGGGCGCTCACGTCGAAGACCCATTCGGCCCAGTCCTCCGGATGCTGCCAGTAGCCGAGGCAGTCCTTGCCGGATTGCGGCTCGTAGCGCAGGGCTTCCGCGTAGGTCGTGGCCGACTTCGCGAGCAATTCGATGGTGCCGTCGATGGATTGGCCGTGCGGCTCCGATTCGGGGGCCGGGCGGAAATGGATGCCCTTCACTTGGAAGGCGGGCACATTCGATTGGTCTCCGGTGAGGAGGGTCACGGGGTATTCACCGGTTTTCGGGAGGTAGACCGCCCCCAGCACGAGGGGATCGTTTTCTCCGATGGGGTTCGTGCGCGGCGCGTAGCTTTTCAGGACCGCTTCCTCGCCGATCTTGAGCTGGACGCCCAGTTTGGGACGGACGGAGTCGTAGACAAGACCGGCGTAGAAGTTGCCCCAGCGCGCGGCCTTCATCTTCCAGCTCCAATGGGCGAAGTGGCTGCCTGGCATGTAGGCGCCGTCCTTGGCGTCGAGGGTGAAGGCGCCCCGCGTGCGATCGACCTTTCTCGTGAAGTCCGGAGCCGTCTCGACGGACTGGAGCTCGCCGAAGGGATCGGGCGGCAGATTGGTCGTGCCCGGCTCCGGCGTCTCTTGGGCGAGGACGGGGATGAGTCCGAAGGAGAGGGCGAGGCACAGCGGCGAGGCAGGTTTCATGGAGCGGGAGTGTATCGGATCGGCGAAAGCCCCGCAAGATTGGAATGCGGCCGGGGAAACTGCCGCTTGAGTCTCCGGCGAAGGGGTGCGAATCTTCAGGCTTCCGTCCCTGTAGTTCAACGGATAGAACGAGGGTTTCCTAAACCTTAGATCTGGGTTCGATTCCCGGCGGGGACGCTCTCCTCCTCTCCCGCCGGGAGCCAAGGGGGGAGGCTTCCGAGAGTTCGCGAGCCGCGATCACTCCGGCAAAGGCACTTGCGTCGGATGCATGAGGTAGGCGACGAGGTCGCGCACCTGCGATTCGTCGAAGGCGAGGAGAAGCCCCTCGGGCATCATCGAGACGGGGGAGACTTCACGCTTCGCGATGGTGCTCTTCTCCGCGACGGTCTCGCCGACGGCCTGGCGCAAGGTCAGGGTCCGCTCGTCCTCCGCCGCGACGACGCCGGAAAGGACGCGCCCGTCGTCGAGGGTGAGGAGGGTCATGCGATAGTCGGCGCTGACGAGGGCACCGGGGTCGAGGATGTTTTCGAGAAGGTAGCCGAGATCATGACGGTTCGAGCCGGTGAGATCGGGTCCGATCTTGCCTCCCTCGCCATACATCACGTGGCAGGCTCCGCAGATGGCGGCGTAGAGCAGCCGACCGTTCGGGAGATCGGCGCTTTTCAAGGTCTCGGGCGTGAGTTTCGCGGTCCAGTCGGCGATCAGCTTCCGCTTGTCCTCACCCGACTCGCGGATCTCACCCCAGACGCGGACGAGTTCGGCGCTGAGGGCCTCGTCGCCGTGGGACGCGATCTGGCGGGCGTGGAAGGCGGAGAGGTCGCTCTTGGACACGGTGCCGTCGGCGATCGCGGCGAGGAGAGCCTTTGCCCAGGCGGGGCGCGAGACGAGGGTTTCGACGAGGCGGGGCCGGGCGGCCGCCTCGAAGCGCCTGTAGCGTTTCGCCAAGGCGGCCCCGAGGGCGGGATCGTCGAAGAGGGAGAGGCCCCGGGCGGCGGTGGCGTTGAGAGAGCGGTCGTCGAGGAGGGATTCGCAGATCTGGCGCAGATCGTCGGGCCGGCTCTCGATGAGCGTCTCCAGCGCCGCGATCCGCATGGCCGCATCGGCGTCGGCGTTCTTCACGAGCGTCTTGATCTCGTCGAGGGCACGGCCGTCGCCGAAGACGACGCCGAGATCGCGCACGAGTCCGGAGAGGGTCTCGTCGGCGTCCTTCGCGAAGGCGACGGCGAGGGAATCCCACGCGGTGGGCTTCGGCGCCTTGCGCCAGCCGCGCATCGCTTCGGCCACGCCGGAGAGGATGGCGGTGCGGACCGGAGCCTCGGCGGAGGCGCTCTGGGAAAGCAGGGCGTCGAGCGGAGCGGGATCCTTCTCGATGCGCCCGGCAAGGCTCCGGGCGATCCATCGCAGGGTGTCGGGCCAGCGGCAGGTCGCGGCGAGGCGGACGAGGGCGGCGGGATCGGCTTCCACGAGGGGACTGACCCCGTACCAGACCATCGCGGGCAGATTGTGGTCGGTGGCGTCCTCGGTGCGGGCGGCGAGGGCGGTGCCGAGCGGAACCCGTTGCGAAACGGGGAGGCGCTGCAGGGTGGAGGCGAGGGCGAGGCGGACGAGCCCGGATTCGTCGCCGCGGGCCATCGCGACGAAGCGGTCGAGGACCGCATCGGACAGGGGCGCGGCGGGACGCGACAGGGCCGGGCCCAGGGTGGTGTCGATGGCGTGGGCATCCGTGAGGAGACGGATCGCCCAGACGCGGAGGTTCTCGTTTCCGTCGTCGAGCCACGGAGTCCAGTCCGTCTCGACGCCGAGGGCGTGCAGATGCCACATCGCCCGCAGCTTCGCGACGGGGCTGCCGTCCTCGCGGGCGGCCTTCGCGAGCGCTTCGGGCAACGCGGTAGGAAGGTCCCGGCTCCCCGCAAGCCGGACACGGAGGCGGCGGTCGAGCCAGGGATCGGGATCGGCGAGGGCGGCGAGGACGAGTTCGGTCGTGGGACCGGAGACGCCGTCCCAGGCGAGGTCCGGTTCTCCGTCACCATACTGGATGCGGTAGATGCGACCGCTGGTGCGATGGACCCCGCTGCGTTCGTGACACTCGCCGACATCGCTCCAGTCGAGCAGGTAGACGGCCCCGTCGGGACCGGGCTGGATCTCCACGCCGCGGAACCACTTGTCCTTCGTCAGGAAGATGTCCGGCTCGTGCCGTCCGACGTAGCCTCCGCCCTCGCGTTCGAGCCGCTCCACGTTGGTGCGGTAGCCGTGCATGTTCAGGGTGAAGAGGCGGTCGTGGAAGCGCTCGGGCCAGCGTTCGCCCTGATAGATCATCATGCCGACATGGGCGTGTCCGCCACCGAAGGCGTTCGCGGCCCCGTCGCGGGAGTCGCTCCATTTCCCCGAGGTGTCGTAGTGCCAGTGGTCGGCGTGCATGTCGAGGCGCTCGTAGACGAGGGGATTGGGATCGCTGCCGAAGCTTTCCTTGAAGTGCGCTCCGGGAATGCCGTGCCAGAGATGGCCGTTGACGGTGTTGATGAAGAAGAGCTCTCCGTGACGGTCCCAGTCGTGGCCCCAGGGGTTCGTCGTCCCGTGGGTGAGCACTTCGAAGACGCGGCGTTCGGGATGGTAGCGCCAGATGCCGCCCTTGATGGGGACCCGTTCCGCCTCGGGCGTGCCGGGGATGCCGATCCGTCCGGGACAGGAATGGCCGCATCGGCCGTAGAGCCAGGAGTCGGGTCCCCAGCGGAGGCCGTTGGCGAAATTGTGGTAGCTCGCCTCGGCCACGGTGAAGCCGTCGAGCACGACCTGCGGCGGCCCGTCGGGAACGGCGTCGCCGTCCGCGTCGGGAATGAAGAGGAGTTGCGGTGGACACATCAGCCACACGCCGCCGCGACCGACCTCGACGCTGGTGAGCATCTGCACCTGGTCGGTGAAGACCTGGCGCTTCTCCGCCTTTCCGTCGCCGTCGGCATCCTCGAGGACGAGGACCCGGTCGCGCAGGTCGAGGGCGAAGCGGCGGGATTGGCCGTCGGCGTAGGTGTAGTTCTCCGCGACCCAGAGGCGGCCGCGGGCGTCCCAAGCCATCGCGATGGGGTTCTGCACCTCCGGTTCGGACGCGAAGACTGTCGCGGAAAACCCGTCGGGCAGCTCCATCATCGCGAGGGATTCCTCCGCCGGGAGCGGGTTGCCGCTCGCTTCGGGCTCGCTGTTGTAGGGCGCGGGAAAGTCGGCGGCGAGGGCCGGGGCCGCGGCGAGGAGGAGGAAGAGGGATTGTCGCATCGGAGGCGACTTTCCCTCGAATCCGGGGAGAGGACAAGGCCGCGCATGGGTACCGCCGCGGGATACGGACGGAGCGGAACTCGCTCTGGAGAAGACCTTGCCGACGGGCTGCCGGCTCTGCGACGAAACGTCGTCGCAATATGCGGGGGAAGTCGGGAGCGTCGAAAGAGTTGGGAGGGTCTCGTTTATTGTCAATCGGGGCAATACCCACGTTCGCCGGCTCAGATGCTCTTTCACGGCCCGTGACAACAGGCATGACCTAAGTAGCATTTTCCCGGAGCATTACAGGGTTTCGATCGACAGCGGTTCGAGACGATCGGGATCCACGGAAAGAAGCGGGGTGCCTTTTATGCGGAAGGCTACGACCGACCATTCAGTCCCAGCAGAAAGTAACGCTCAATCTTTACGATCCCACACCGGGAGAGTATGAAAGCCAGACCTATTGCAGGGGCTTTCAAGGCCCTGTCCGCTACTCGGCGCGCCCTCTGAAATCCCGCGCCGTTCCACAAAAGGGGTTGCGGTAGGCATCTTGCGCGGCATTGCAAGCGACGCGTGGTCTCAGGTCGCCATACTGGACGAGGTCGATCTTTGCCTTACCTCGTAGGCGGGAGAGACCTTGCTTTCCGGCGCATCCCCGCCAATCGGGCTGGGAAGCCCTTGACGAGTGGGGGCGATGCGGGCGACGGTCCCTGTTCCCATTCCCGTCACCTCCCCCAACGAACGACCTCATGAAAAACCAAAGGACCTCCTGGAACCGCCGGCACTTCCTTCAAGGCTCCCTGCTGGGGGCGGGCGCCGCGATTTCGTCCACCGCCGAGACGGCGGTCGCCGCCGATCCGGAGGCGAAGGAACCCGAGATCGTCCAATCCGTCGATGTGCTCGTGGTCGGGGGCGGCACGGCCGGGGTGATCGCGGCGATCCAGGCGGGACGCCTCGGGGCGAAGACCCTGATCGTCGAGCGGGGCAGCCAGCTCGGCGGCACGATGACGACGGGGGGCGTGGCCTTCCCTGGCCTCTTCGATGCCTGGGGCAAGCAGGTGATCGCGGGAATCGGCTGGGAACTGGTCAAGGAAAGCGTGGAGATGGACGAGGGCGAATTCCCGAACTTCGCCAAGGTCCCGCAGCGGCACTGGCACAACCAGCTCTACACGAACCAGTTCCTCTACGCGATCCTCGCCGAGGAGAAATGCGTGGAGGCCGGAGTGGAGATCGCCTACTACGAATTTCCTCAAGCAGTCGAGAGGACGGAGCAAGGCTGGCAGGTCGACTGCGTGGGCTTCGGAACGCGGCGCCGGGTGACCTGCCGCCAGATCATCGACTGCACCGGGGGTGCCGAGGTGGTCGGGATGCTCGGCTTTCCCCGTCTCCGCGAGGAGGAGCGCCAGCCGGGCTCCTTTCTCTACATGCTGGGCGAGTCCCACGAGCCGGGCCGCAACCAGATCCACCGGCTCTACGTCCACGGAGCGGATTCGACCAATTCGCGTACGGCCACCCAGGCGAATCTGGCTGGCCGCAAATCGATCCTGGAGAAGGTGCGCCAGGAGAAGAAGCGGCTCATGCACCTGCAGCCGGAAACCGGATTCCGGGAGAGCTATCGCATCGAGGGAGAGACGGTCGTCACCGTGCAGGACTACGTCTCCGGCCGCTTCTTCGACGACGCGATCTCCTACGCCTTCTATCCCGTGGATCTGCACACCCGCGACGGAGTGAAGCCCGAACCGCTGAAGCCGGGGGTGATTCCGACGATCCCGCTGCGCGCCCTGATTCCCAAGGGAAGCCGCGACCTCATGGTGGCGGGGCGGTGCCTCGGCAGCGACCGCCTCGCGAACTCCGGTCTCCGTGTCCAGGCTGCCTGCATGGGCATGGGACAGGCCGCCGGCGTGGCCGCGACGCTGGCGGCGAAGAAGGGGATCGCTCCCTTGGAAGTCCCGCTCGAGGAGATCCGCGGCCTGCTGCGCGAGCACGGGCAGATCGTGCCGGAGCGGGCATGAAGAAGCGTCTCGTCACGCTGTTCACGGCCTCGACCTTCGTCGTCCTGGCCGTGACCGGAACGATCGCCTTCGTACGTCCTTTCTCGCTGAAGGTGGTGGGGCTCCACGCCCTGGTGGGTTTCGTCTTCGTGGCGCTGGTGGGGCTCCACGTGGCCGCGAGCAGCCGGGCCATGGCCCGGCATCTGCGGAGCCGGATCCTGTGGATCAGCCTGGCGGTCACGGCCCTTCTCACGGCGGTCCTATGGTGGCAGCCGGGACCGGTGCGGACCGTGCTCGGATGGAGCGGAAACCTGGGCCCCGCCCTCGACCGCTTCGAGATCGACGAGAGGGGCATGGTCTACCGCTACACTCCCGATCCCTCCTACAAGATGGTTCTGGAGATCCGGACCGGTGCGGCCTACGATCCCGGGAACCCGCCCCGCCTCGCCATCTGGCTCGAGAACCAATCCCACTACCATATCAAGACCCTCCTCGAGCCGACGGAGGAGGATCGAGAGGAAATGCTCCCCTACTGGGCCTCCAAGGTCCGGGGATGGAGGGAGGCCATGGAGGAGGCGAAGAGGCGGAACGCCTCCTTGGACGAGTTCGTGGACGCTGTCTCGAGTCCCACGGAAAACAGCTCCTTCGACCCGGCGGACTACATCCTGCCCCGGAAGTCGGCGTCCCCCATGCCCTACCGCCTGATGGTCGAGATCAACCAGCCTGGAGACCCCTCGGAAAAGTTCGAGGACCAACCCTCCTTGGTCTATCAGGTCGAAATCGACAACTTCGATCCGAAGACCTTCCAGGTGCTCGAACGGGTCGGCTATCCCGTGCAGGAGAAAGCCCGCGAGGGGAAGATCGAGTGGGCGGTCTACTACGTGGACGAGCGCTTCGACTCGGCCCTGGACCTGATCGAGAGCGCCTTGCTCACCATCGAACGAAGGGCGGCGAAGGATGCCGGGTCGGCTCCCGCCGCCGAAGGGCCGGCGAGCGTGGAAGGCGGGCGGTCGCATTCGGCCTCGCCCATGCCGCGGTAAAGGGCTTCACGCGCATCGGGCGTTGAACCCTCTCGGGGCATCCGCTATACCCTCTTCGGGACCGCGGTGGACTTTGCCGCGGCCGTTGTTCCTTTTCCGCCCTCCCTATGGACTGGACCGAATCCGCCACTGCGATGGCCCTCGCTTCCTCCCTTCTCTGCTCCGGCTTCCTGACCGCCGCCGACTACCACGGGGTGAAGGTGATCGCCCACCGGGGGGCGGGCTACGAATACGACGAGAACACGGTCGAAGCCTGCCGTCAGAGCTACGAACGCGGCATCCGCGGCTACGAGGTCGATGTGCGGATGACCCGGGATGGCCATCTCGTGCTGATGCACGATGCGGATGTCTCCCGCACCACCGATGGATCGGGCAAGGTGGAGGAAATGACGCTCGCGGAGATTCGCGCTCTGAAGACCAAGGAAAAAGGAGCGTCCGTGCCGACGGTCGGGGATCTCTTCCGCTACTTCCAGGGCAAGCCGGACGTCTACCTGATGCTGGAGATGAAGACGACCGACGGAGCGGCCTATCCGGACGAGACGATCGAGCCCTACTGCCGCCAGCTTCACGAAGCCGCCCGCAGCCTGTTGCCGCCGGACACCTACTGCTTCATCTCCTTCGACCGCCGCGCGCTGGAGACGGTCCACCGGATCGCTCCCGATGCCTTCACCGGCTACCTCAGCGGCAAGGCACCGACGGAGGAGATGATCGCCGAAGCGGTGCAACTGGGTTGCGGCCGCCTTTCGGTCCCCATCGAGACGACGACGCGACAACTGGCCCGCAAGATCAAGGAGGCGGGCTTGCAGCTTTCCCTCTGGCCGATCCGCAAGCAGGAGGACGCGGATCTCGCGGTGCTTTGGGGAGCGAGCATTCTCTGCACGGATACGCCAAGCGATCTGCTCGGCAAGGTGCCGGTGCCCTGAAGCGGTGCCGGCATGTCTTACCTCGACCGGAAGATTTTGCTGGTCAGTACCTCGACGACCATGTCGCGCAATCCGTAGTCCTTTTCCCGGACCCGTCCGAGGATGTCCTCGATCTCGTAGTCGTCGGCGACCTCCATGTGGCGGCCGGTGGAGTAGGCGAGCAGCTTCGAGACGAGGTGCCGGGCGAAGAGGTCCCTCCGTCCCTCGACGAGGATTTTCTTGAACTCGCGGAAGTCGGCGTAGGCCTCGCCCGAGGGAAATTCCCCGGTGGCGTCGATCTTCGGCGAGGGCCCGTCCTTCTTCGTCTTCGGATAGTTCGTCCGCCAGCGTCCGATGGGATCGAAGGTCTCCAGACCGAAGCCGAGCGGATCGATCTTGCGGTGGCATTCGGCGCAGGTCTTGTCGGCGGCGTGCTTGAGGAGGCGTTCGCGGATCGTGGTCGCCCCGCTGACGTCGGAATCGATCTCGGGAACCTCGTCCGGCGGTGGCGGCGGGACGACGCCGAGGAGATTCTCCGACACCCAGACGCCGCGGGTGACGGGCGAGGTTTCGACCCCGTTCGCGCTCACGGTGAGCACGCCCGCCATGCCGAGGACGCCGCCGCGCTGGCGGTTCCCGCCCAGGCTGACGCGCTGGAAGCCGTCGGCGAGGCGGAGCTTGTCCTTTTCAGGCAGACCGTAGAGCTTGGCCAGCTTCTTGTCCACGTAGGTGTAGTCGGAATCGAGAAAGTCGGTGACGGGGCCGTTGCCGTCGAGGAGATGCCGAAAGAAGAGACGGGCCTCCGTCCGCATGGAGGAGGGGAGATCTTCGGCGTAGTAGACGCGGGCGGCTTGGCGGGGAGGCGGCTGGTTGCCGATCTCGCGGAGGTTCAGCCAGCTGTCGAGGAAACCTTCGACGAAGCCGATGGAGCGCGGATCCTTCAGCATTCGGCCGATCTGCTTTCTCAAGGTCTCCGCATTCGTCAGGCTGCCGTCGGCGGCGGCCGCGAGCAGGATCTCGTCGGGTGGAGCGGTCCAGAGGGCGTAGGAAAGGCGCGCGGCGAGGTCGTAGGGACGGAGCAGGGGCTCGTCCTCGGGCGCGATCTCGCTGAGGTAGAAGAACGCCGGGGAGCACAGGATGCGTTTCACGGTATCGAGCGCCGCTTGGCGGGGAGGGGCCTTCTCTTCAATGCGTTGGCGGTAGGTGCTCTCGATCCGCCTGCGCTCCGTCTCGTCGAGCGGCCGACGGAAGGCCTTTTCGCCGAAGGCGTGGAGCTGCTCCACGGCCTTCCCTTCCTGAAACCCGCCGGGTCCGAAGACGGCGATCTCCTCGAGGCTGCCGCCCTCCTCCGGAAGAGGGCCTTTGACCTTGATCTCGCCGATGCGGATATGGGGCAGCTTGCCTTCCTTCAGGATGTGGCCCCGGGCCACGCCGGAGCTGGGGATGTCGCTCTTGAACTCGTCCTTGTAGCGTTTGTTGATTTCGAGGACGGAGGCCCGCGATTCGTAGGGTCCGTTGGGAAAGATGAAGCGAGGCGTCTGGTCCGCCTCGAGCCAGACCTGGAATTTCAGCCAGGCAGGCTGCTCGTCGGGAACGACGGCCTCGGCGAGGAGGGGCTCGATCGCCTGGGGATAGTGGATGTGTCCCTTGGTGACGTCGCCCGGGACGACGCCGAGGCGGAAGGGCTCGGAGAAGTCGATCCCGAAGATCTCGGGGTCGTAGTGGGTGTCCCGGTGCAGGGCCTGGGCGTGGACCTCGATCTCGTAGAGTCCGGAGACGGGCACGCCGGCGAGGAAATCCTCGATGTGCCCGTAGCCGCCCTGCCGGGTGTCCGTGTTGGGCTGTTCGTAGAGGCAGAGGAACTCGAAGTCGAAGGCTTCCTTGTGCGAGCCGGTCAGCTCCTCGTACTGCCTGAAATTCTTCGTGAAGTGCCAGGTCTTCGGCTCCATCTCCGCTTTTCCGAGCCGGCTTTCGACGAGCCGCTGGGCTGCCTGGAAATACTGGTCGAGGAGGAAGCCCGAGGTCACGAGGGCATCGCCGATGTTGTCGAGATGCCGGCTCGTCTGGTCCTTCGGGAAATCCGCCGTCAACCCGAGGGTGTCGACCCGGCGGCCGAAGAGGGTTTCGAGCGTGTTCTCGTACTCGCGGTTGGAGAGCCGCCGCATCACCGTACGGGAGCCCGTGCTTTCGAACGTCGACCGTGCCGCGGCGATGCCGTCCCGCAGCGCCCTCACGAGGGCGAGGCGCTCCTCGTCGGTCGGTTGCTCCGACTTCTTCGGCGGCATCTCCCGCAGGGTGACCTGGTCGATGATCTCCTTCGCGGCGATCAGGTCGTGATGGGTCCTGAGCGGCAGGTCGAAGGCCTCGAAGTCCCGTTCCCCCTTCTGGATCGAACTGTCGTGGCATTCGAGGCAGTAGCTGCCGAGGAAGTTGGAGAGGATCCGTCGATCCTCGTCCTCGGCGGACGCCGCCACTGGGGCCAAGAGGATGAAGGGCAGCGTGA
The DNA here is from genome assembly GCA_037190325.1 of Verrucomicrobiales bacterium. Lineage (GTDB taxonomy): Bacteria > Verrucomicrobiota > Verrucomicrobiia > Verrucomicrobiales > DEV007 > Arctic95D-9. Next base: position 126,872 of record JBBCIU010000003.1, read on the forward strand.
GGAACCCCGCTGTGAAAATGTGGAGGAACCCGTGAGAATTTCTCCGAGCTTGCCCGTTCGCCGTTCCGGGAGAAATTCTCACGAATTTGCCTTCGGCTATCCGCGTATTCTCTCCAGCAAAGGCATCCGCAGCTCTCCACGGCGCCTCCCGGCTCCCCTTCCTGCCGATGGATCGGTCCCGCTTCACGAAAAGGTGCTGGTGCTCGTGCCGAAGGATTCGGCTTCGACGCCCATCCTTTGCGCGATGTCGAGGAAGAGATTGCAGAGCGGCACCTTCTTCGATCCGCTGGCCTCGACTTTCTTGAACTCTCCGTGGCGGTAGCCGCCACCCGCGAGGATGATGGGCAGGTCGGTGTTGGTGTGGGAATGGCCGTTGCCGATGCCGCTTCCGAACAGAACGGCCGTCGAGTCGAGCAGCGTCCGTTCGCCGTCCTGGATCCCGGCGAGGCGGGTGAGGAATTTTCCGAAATGCTCGATCTGGTGGGTCTCGAGGGTGATGAGGTGGGCGATGGCCTCCTCGTCGTTCCCGTGGTGCGAGAGGCCGTGGTAGGACTTGTCGATCCCGAGGTGCTGGGGCAGGTAGCAGCCGCCGATCTCCAGCGTGGCGACGCGAGTGGAGTCGGTTTGCAGGGCCAGCGCGATCAGCTCGTAGAGCATGGGGAGATCCTCCACCGTGTTGCGGTTCGCCGGCTTGTCGAAGGGGGCCTTGGGTTTCGGTTCGTCCTCCCAGCGCTTCCGCATCTGGAGACGTTTCTCCACGTCGCGCACCGACGTGAAGTACTCGTCGAGCTTGTCCTTGTCCTCGCGGTTGACCCGCTTCGCGAGATCGTTCGCGTCCTCGAGGACGCTGTCGAGGATGGAGCCGTGCAACTGGTTCTCCCCGGCGCGGAGGGCGCGGCGTTCGGGGGATTCCTCGACGAAGAGCTTCTCGAAGAGCTCCGCCGGTCCGGTGATGGGCGGAACCCGCACACCGGACTTGGTCCAGGCGAGCTGGCAGCCTCCGTGGATGCCGTCTTCCGATCCGACCGTGAGCGAGGGGAAGCGGGTCTGCCTGCCCACTTCGTCGGCGATGAACTGGTCGATCGTGACGTTGCCGTCGGGGCGGTTCTGGGCTTCGGAGTTGAGCACGCCGGAAAGGAAGGAATGCACCGCGAAATGTCCGCCCTTGATGCCGTGGTCGAGTCCGCGGTAGACGGTCATGTGCCCGCGGTTGGCGGCGAGCGGCTTCAGCAGGGTGGTCGATTCGTAGTCCTTGCCCGTCGTTTCGGGGAAGAAGCTCTTCTGCTGGTAGCCCAGCAGGTTCCCGACGGCGACGAAGCGCCGCGCCCCCCTGCCCGCCCCGCGCGTGGCCTGGACCGCGCCATCGGCCCGCAGCGAGCCGGGTGTCAGCGAAGAAAGACTGGGCAGGGCCAGCGAGGCGTACAGAGAGCGCAGCACAAAGCGCCGCCGGTCGAGTCGTTCCATCATGCGGCAAGCTCGTGCGGGAGGCTTCGTTCTGCAATCGCGGATGCCGACAGGCGCGTTGGCGTGATCAAGTTCGCCGCCGCCAGGGAGCAGAGGCCTTCCGGCTTCCTCGCGCGCGCCGATCCCGTCCGGATCAGGGAGGTCCTCTCGGTTTTGGAAATTTGAAAATATTTCGCATTTGTTAAGAAAATTCTGGAAATTTCCAAAATTACGAGTTCTCGTAGGGGGTGTCTTTTCCTAAGTTCCGCGATGCCATACCCGTCCGAACTCCGATGATCCTTTCCTTTCGAGCCCTCGGTCTGTCCTGTGCGTTCGTCGGAGTGGCCGCGGATCCGGCCTCCGCGCAGCCTCTTCAGGCCTTCGCCGGCCCGCCGCGGCACCTTTCGCCTTCCGCTGGCCTCGAGGGGAAGACGGAGCCGTCGTTGCTCCCTCTTCTTTCCGGCGCGACGGGATATCTCGTCCCGGGAGCGCTGCCGGCGCCCGCTCCGAAAACAGGGTTGCCCAAGGTTTTCGCTCCGACCCAGCCCCGGACGGTGCACACCCGCTATCCATGGAAACGCGACATCGTGACCACCGTCTTCTGGATCGGAGAGCGACCGACCGCGAACAACCCCGTCCCGAACACCGTCAGCGCCTGGGACCGGCTCTGGACGTCGAACTACGGCGGCTACGACGATCCCGATCCCGGCAGCCGCGACGGATTCCTCCCGAAAAAGTTCACCCCGGGCCAGAATCCCTTCTATTTCGCCTTGCCCTACAACGATATCTCCAAAACGGGAACGAAGGCTTCGGCGAGGACCATTCCCTGGTTCAAGGAGACCTTCTACCGCAACGGTCGCACCATCCTGAAGGGACGCTGGATCGCGATCCGGAAGGACGACCGAGTCTGCTACGCCCAGTGGGAGGACGTCGGCCCCTTCGAGACCGACGATTGGGAGTATGTCTTCGCCGACGCCCGTCCGAAGACGAAAGGCAACAAAGGGGCCGGTCTCGACGTCTCCCCGGCGGTGCGCGACTATCTCGATTTCGGCGGAGGCTACGGCACGGTGGATTGGCGCTTCGTCGATGTCGACGAAGTTCCCGAGGGGCCGTGGAAGCAATATGGCGCGAACAATCCCTTCGCCAACCGCGCGCTCGTCGGCGACGGAGGGGGCGTGGATTTCGGGAGCATTCTGAGGGTCCGTGAACTGCACGAACGGCTCATGGCCTCTCTGGAACCCGGCGCGAGCGGCGGCGAGCCGCTTCCGGGGCCCTAGGGGCACATTTTACGCCAAGGAAAGTCCGGACCCGGGCGCTGGGCTCAAGGGAAGGGCGGATGGACTTCGGGGAGCTGGCGGGGATTGTACCTCTCGCCGGGATGGAAGAGGAAGCCGGGCGACGCGTTGATCAGCTCGTATTTCGAAAGCCGGAATTCGGGAACCACGAAATTCGAGTTGGGGTCGTAGATCGTCTGGCCGGTGAAGCTGCCCCAGATGCGGTATTCGTAGTTGTGGTCGTAGCCGTGGACCTGGGTGGCCCCCTCTTCGGGGACGCGGTCGGGCTGCTTGATGATGCTCTCGTTCATGATGACGAGCTTGGCCGTCGACCAGGGTTTGCCCGGCTCGCGCAGATAGCCCCAGAAGCGCGTTCCGTCGGTCCACCAACGCCGTCCGATGTAGTAGTTTCCCGGTGGCTCCGCGGCGATGATCGCGTTGCGCGCCTTCACCTGCGGATGGTTGAGCTGAGAGGAGCTGAGTTGCCCGGCGATGGTTCCGGTGCCGATGGGGCCGGTCGGAGTTCCCGTGGTCACGCAGGAAGTGAGAAAGGTCGCCGAGACGATGGGGAGAAGCAGGGAGAGCAGAGCCAGTCGTGGCGTCGGGGAAGCGGAAGTGTCCCCGGCGCGGTTCGGGATGGATTTCATAAAAATTAACGTTCCAAGAGAGTCTGGCAGGCGAAAAGAAAGGATACGGTGACCGGTCGGAATAGTAAAATGGGGATTTTTTTTAGAAAACCCGTCGCTTTCGCTCCTGCTTTTCAAAAATAGGCAGCAGCTCCGCCTCGATCCAGGTGAACGCCGCGTCCATGCCTTCGTCCCGGTAGAGGGCGCCGATCTTCGCCTCGACGGCCGTGGGATTGCCGATGCAGGCGAGGAACTGGTTCGACGTCATGCGCCGCTGCGTCTCTCCGCAGACGGTCCCGCGTTCGCGCAGGATCCAAGTGCGGGCGAAGAGGTCGAGGATGGTGTCGCCGATCCAGGCCAGCTCCTGCTCGCGGCGGTGGCTTTCGTCCTTTTTCGAGGGCTTCATCGGGCGTGGTCGCGACGATAGGCTTCGAGGGCCTCCTCGGTGACGGTGTAGCGGGCCCCGCAGCGCGGGCAGCTGGCCACCATCACTTCCCCGCCGTCGAAGACGGAGGCGAGGGCGTCGTCGCTGAGATTGGCGACGATGGGCAGGATGCGCTCCGGTCCGCAGCCGCAGTCGAAACGGTAGGCCCGCGTCTCGAGCAGGCTGAGCGTCTCGGTCCGGTCGATCGAGCGGATCGCTTCGTCGTCGAGGGAGGCGAGCCAGCCGAGATCGCAGTCGGGCTGGGCGGTGACGAGCACGAAATCGTCGTCGCTGTGGCGGAAGTAGCGGGCGGGCCGTTGCTCGCTCTGCCGGTAGTAGTCTTCGGCGATGGAGAAAAAGTCGAGACGCTCCGCTTCGACGAGGCTCTGCCTCGGTTCGTGGCCCGCCACGGTGGTCTGGGAGATGAAGAGGTTGCGGTCCCTCTCGCGCACGTCTTCGGTGAAAAGCCTTCCGACGAGGTTGCCGAGGCGGTTGCTGCCGGTGACGAAGACGTTCTGCCGCGGGTTCTGCCAGCTCAGGGTCCAGGCGATGGCCTCGTTCCGGGGACGCGAGGCGAGGTGCAGGGCGAGGGCGGCGAAGCCGCCCTTCAGCAGCTGGTCCTGCGCCTCCTCGTGCCGGAGGCCATGCTGCATGAGGTGCAGGTAGTAGTCGGTGTAGAGAGGGGCGAAGTCGCCCCGCACGAGGAGGGCGTTTCGCTCCCTCACAAAGTAGCAACGGATTTCGACCGCCTCGTGGGTCGCCTCTTCTGCGGGATCGTTCGGCATGGTGGGGCGGGGGGAGCCCGCGTCGTTCAGGATACGCCGCTTTCGACGGCGCGCGAACCGGGACTGCGGAAAAATGCGGATTGAATCTCTTCGCCGGAGCGTGTTAGAGAGGCCCCGCATGGATGCATCCGACCTGATCCAGATCCTCAAAGGCACCGCCGACTTCGCCCAGGTCGACGAAGGTTCGCTCGGCGAGCTGGTCGGCGCCGGGAGCGTGGTGGAGCCGGCGGTGGGGGAGGACATCGTCCGGCAAGGCGAGGTCGGGCAGCGGCTCTGGATCCTGATCGAAGGCGATCTGGAAGTCCTCGTCGATGGCGAACCTGTGAACCGCGTCTCCCGTCCCGGCGAGCTCGTCGGCCAGATCAGCGCCGTTTCGGTCGTTCCCGCGACGGCGACGGTGCGCGTGGCGGGGCCGACGCGGTGCCTCGCCGTTCCCTCTCCGTCGCTCCATCGGCTCTTCGGCCTGTGCCCGGGGCTCGCCGAGGCGCTGCTGCGCTCGATGGCGAAATATCTGGGGACGCGCTGAAGGAAGCCAGGCTCTTCCTCAAGGGTCGACGCCTTGCTTCATCTCCTGGGAGAGCTGGAAGAGACGGTGGACCTGCTTGAGGGGGATGTGGCAGATGTCGGTCCGGTGCTCCCCTCCGAGGAGGAGCGAGAAGGTGCCCAGCCCCTTGCCCTCGTCGCGCATGAGCGTGTTGGTGATCGACTTCCACGGATGCGCCTCCAGCTCGTAGCCTTTGCGCGTCTCGGTCATGATGAAGAGATGGCGGTCGGCGACGATGACGCATTGCTTCGTCTTGCTGAGAAGGCCGACCTTGGCCTGCACCGCGATGTAGTAGATGCTCTCGCCGCTGCCGACCACGTTGGACACCTCCCGGAAGGCGACGCCGACGCGCTGGGTGTCCTGGCCGTCGTCGACGAAATGCGCGATCTGCTCCTGCACTTCGAAGACTTCGTGGATGGGCTTCCACTCGCCGATGCCGTCGTAGTAGACGAGGTCGTTCAGAGCCACCTCGCCGTCGTTGAGGAGGCGCAGCAGATCGTCCTGAGTGTAGGGGCCCGAGGGGTTCCTCTCGCCGCGTTTCAGAATGGAGAATTGAATGTCGGAGACCTCGACGTCGCTCATGGGGGAATAGGCGGGGTTTGTATTTACAATGTGAGTGTGAGTGAATTGTTCAGGCAGGGCAAGATTAAAAAATGCGATCCAAGCGAAGTCCCGGCCGTCGCGCAGGCTTGATCGCGCCCTTTTCCTGACGGAAGGTTCCGGGAGGACTCCCTCGATTCGGACCATGCATCTCCCCCCACGTCTCCGGACGGTCGCAAGCCTTGCGCTGCTCTCCGCCGCCGCGCTCTCCTCCTGCCGCACCTTGGAGAAGGAAGCGCCCGACACGCTCGGGGCGATCGATCAGGCGACGTTTGCCTTGATCGACAGAAACGGCGACGGCAAGGTTTCTCCGGCCGAGATGGCGGCCCACAAGCATTCGGAAGGTCTCGCCGAAATCGATCTGGACGACGACAAGCGGGTCTCCCGCCCGGAATGGTCCGCCGCGCGTCCCAGCCAACCGGTCGACGATGGGTTTTTCGACGGGCTCGACCTGAACCGCGACGGCTTCCTTTCGGAGGACGAGGCCGTGACCCACATCTCGCAGCATCCGGCGTTCTCCGCCGCGTTCAAGGCGATGGACCGCGATGGGGACGGCCACCTCGTTTGGGAGGAATACGAGGCAGGCGACGCGGCCTCGCTCAATGTCACCCTGATCGGGGCGTCGCCTCCGAGCGGTGGAGGCTGAAACGCTCCCTTGGCGGCGATGGTGGCTCGACCCAGATTCGAACTGGGGACACAAGGATTTTCAGTCCTCTGCTCTACCAACTGAGCTATCGAGCCGTGCACGCTGCGCTGCCGGCATGGATCATGCCCGGCGGCGGAGGGGTGTCAGTAATACCCGGAAGACGCGGAAAAACAAACGGAAAATGCGGGGATTTGCGGGATCTTCCGCCATTTCCGGCTGACGGCATTACCTTCCCTCCATCGACTTGCGCCTCTACACGCCCGACTTCGCCGTTCTCGACGAAACCGAGGACTACCTCGTCGTGGACAAGCCGCCGCATCTCATGGTCCATCCTTCGGTACCGGGAAATCCGCCGACCCTGCTCGACGGGCTCGAGGCCCTCTGCGCGTACGAGCTGGCCTGCGGAGCCCAGCTCTCCCTCGTCAACCGCCTCGACCGCGAGACGAGCGGCATCGTCCTCGTCGCGAAGCATCGCGCCGCCGCCCGCACCCTCGGGAAAGCGATGGAGCGCCGGGAATTCCGCAAGTCCTACCTCGCCGTGGCGTGGGGATGGCCCGAGAGCGACGAGTTCCTCGTCGAGGCCCCGCTCCTGCGGAAAGGCGAGGTCGCCGAATCGCCGGTGTGGGTGAAGCAGGCCGTCCATCCCGAGGGCAAGGAATCGGCCACCCGCTTCGAGGTCGTGCGGCGCTTCGAACGCGCCACGACGAACGGATCCCGCTTCTCCCTGCTGCGCTGCCATCCCCTGACCGGACGGATGCACCAGATCCGCGTCCATGCGGCCCATGCCGGCCATCCCCTCGTCGGCGACAAGCTCTACGGGCCCGACGAGCGCTGCTACCTGGGCTTCATCGAAACGGGTTGGACCCCGGAGCTGGAGCGTGTCCTTCTCCTCGACCGCCAGGCCCTCCACGCCGCCGAGCTGGGCTGGGGCGGGCATCGCTGGCGCTGCGGCCTGCCCGCCGATCTGGCGGCATTCTGCTTCGGGCAAGGGTCGAATTTATTGGGTGCAAACCTCGGGAGCCTGATTTAAATTCCCGCCCTTCCGGGCCGGACGACCGTTCCCGCCCCTTCCACGACCATGAACATCTCCGTCGAACGCCTTCCCGAGTGCAAAGCCCGCCTTTCCGCCGAAATCCCGGCCGAAACGGTTTCCAAGACCCGTCGGGAGATCGTCTCCGCCTACGCCCGGCAAGCGAAGGTGCCCGGCTTCCGTCCCGGCAAGATTCCCGCCGCCGTCATCGAGAAGCGCTTCGCGGATTCCATCGAGGGCGAACTCAAGGACCGTCTCGCCCGCTCCGCCTACGCGGAGGCCCGTACGAAACAGTCCCTTTCCATCCTCGGCATCTCGCAGGTCGAACGCGAGCAGTTCGGAGGCGACGGCTCCTATCTTCTCGCCGTCGAGGTGGTGACCGAACCCGAAGTGGCGCTGCCGGAATACAAGGGCATCCCCGTCGAAGTGACGAAGATGGAGGTCACCGACGAAATGGTCGCCGAATACTTGGAGAACACCCGCAAGCAGCACGCCCAGCCCGTCGACGTCGACCGCGCGGCCGCTCCCGGCGATCTTGCCGTGGTGGCCTACACCGCCACCCTCGACGGCGCGCCGCTCGCCGGACAGCTGGACAAGGAAGTCGGACCGCTCGGCAGCGGCGAGAACCACTGGGTCGAGCTGCCCGAGGAGGGGCAGGAAGCCCGCGAGTTCATCCCCGGCCTCGCCGCGGCCGTCCTGGGCCTGAAGGCGGGCGAAAGCAGGACCTTCGAGACCACCTTTGCGGAGGACTTCCCCGTCGAAGCCGTCGCCGGCAAGTCCGTCTCCTACGAGGTCACCGTCGTCCAAGTGAAGGAGCGGGATCTCCCCTCCCTCGACGACGCCTTCGCCGCGAGCCTGGGCCTGGAATCGCTCGAGGAGCTCAAGAAGCGGATCCACGCCCAGTTCGAGCAGCAGCGCGAGCGGATGCGCGTCCAGGTCATCGACAACCAGATCCTCTCCCGCCTCACCCAGGACGCGTCCTTCGACCTGCCCCAGCACATCGTCTTCAACGAGACCCAGCGCCAGGTGAACCAGATGGTCTCCCGCGGCTACGAGCAAGGGCTGAGCGAGGAGGACTTCACGAAGAACCAGGACGATCTCATCCGGAGCGCCGAGGAACAGGCCAAGAACAACGTCAAGTCCATGTTCCTTCTCGACCAGATTGCGGAGAAGGAGGGCGTCACCGTGAGCGACGACGAGCTCAGCCGCCACATCGCCATGATCGCCTACCGCCAGGGGCGGCCGCTCAAGAAAGTGGCCCGCGAGATCCGCGACCGCAACGCCTTCGGCGAGCTGCGCCACGACATCCGCATCTCCAAGACCATCGCCCTCCTCCGCGAGCAGGCCGTGGTCACCGAAGTCGATCCTCCCAAGGAGGAGGCGTAAGCTCTTCCGCTTCCGAACGACCATTCCCCGCAACCAATCCATCCGCCATGCCCAATCTCGACTCCGTCCAGGAACTTTCCCCCCTGCTCCCGCCGCATCTCCAGCAGCGCATCGTCGATCCGATGAGGAACGTCAGCGTGATCGAGAAGGAGGGGAACACGATGATCCAGTTCGACCTGCTGTCCCGCCTGATGAAGGACCGCATCATCTTCATCGGCGAGCAGGTCAGCGACCCGCTGGCGAACTACGTCATCGCCCAGATGCTCTACCTGCAGATGCAGGACCCCAACAAGGACATCAACGTCTACATCAACAGCCCCGGCGGCTCCGTCACCGCCGGTCTCGCGATCTACGACACCATGCAGTTCGTCACCTGCGACGTGAACACCTACTGCATGGGCATGGCCGCGAGCATGGGAGCGGTGCTCCTCACCGCCGGCACGAAGGGCAAGCGCTACGCCCTCCCGAACGCGCACATCATGATCCACCAGGTCTCCGGCGGCGCCCAGGGCACCGCCTCCGACGTGGAGCGCACCGTCGAGTTCATGTATTCGCTGAAGAAGCGGCTCAACAGGATCCTCGCCCACCACACCGGCAAATCGGTCGAGGAGGTCGAGCGCGACGCCGATCGCGACAACTACATGACCGCCGAAGCCGCCGCCGCCTATGGGTTGATCGACAAGGTCCTCGAGAAGAAGCCCGAGGAGAAGAAGGGGTGAAGGGGCGGCCTTCTGGCCATACCCGCCCGGGGTCCCAAGGCAGGGAGAACACCCGAAGCGGATAGCCGGAGGCGATTCTCCCGAGGTCGGCGGTCGAACCGGGTTGGGGCCGAAGCTCTCGCGGACTTCGCCACTACGTTCCGGGGATCGATCAGCGGGACTCCTGCCCTCAGGAATCGCGCCATTGCCCACGGTCCTTCCGCCTGCTAGAAGCGGGGACGATCCCCGCCATGCCCGCCGACCCTATTCCTGTCGCCGTCGTCACCGAATCCGGTGGCGCCCACCTCGACGCCTATTTCGAGGCGCTCCGCGACACGCCGGAGTGCTCGGCCGTCGTCGTCTTCGACGCGAGCGGCGAATCCTTCGCCCCGGCCCGCAGGATTCTCGGCGAGAAGCTCTTCGCCGTCTTCAAGGATCTCGACCGGCTCCTCGCCGTCGCCGACCCGGAGATGGCCCTCGTCTCGATGGAGGCGGCCCATTCCCCCGCCGCGATCCGTCGGCTGCTCGAAGCGGACTGCCACATCCTCACCGAAAAGCCCGGCTGCGTCCGGGCCGAGGACCTCGACCCGCTCGTCGCGATGGCGGAGGAGAAAAAGCGCCACCTCCTCTACGCCCTTTCGAACCGCGGCCTGCCCGCCGTGGCGAAGATCCGCGAACTGATCGCCGACGGTGTCCTCGGCGAGCTCTACGGAGCCGAGGTCCACTTCGTCGCCGATCAGACCCGCCTGCGTAGCGAGTCCTACCATCGGAGCTGGCACGCCGACCGGGCGCGGGCCGGCGGCGGCCATCTCGCCTGGCTCGGCATCCACTGGCTCGACCTGCTCCTTCATCTGACCGGACGGCGCGTCGTCGAGGTCGGTGGCTTCGCCGGCCTCGTGGGCGGCCAGCCGCTGCGCATCGAGGACTCGGCCGCGATGGCGCTGCGCTTCGACAACGGCGCCTTTGCCACGATGACTTCGGGCTACTACCTCGACCGGGGCTACCACAGCCGCATCCGCCTCTGGGGTTCCGACGGCTGGATCGACTACGGCGAACACCTCGGCGGAGTGGCGGAAATCCCCCTGCGCTGGTATGCGAACGCAACCCCCGGCGAAGGCGTGCGGGAGTTCCGCAACCCCGACGCCCCCCGCGGCTACACGCCTTGGGTGCGCTCGTGCGTGCGCGCCTGCACGGGAGAGGAACCCGCCCCCATCTCCGGCCGCGAAGCGCTCGCGACGCTGCGCGTCCTCTACGGCTTCTACGAAGCCGCTGCCGCCGGCACGTTCCGGAAGGTCTCCTCCTGAGTTCTCCGCATCCCGCGATTGTGCGGTCTTTTCGGTCGCCAGAGGGGAAAAGTTGCGTTCATATTCCGGGCCGCTTTCCACCTACGCCCCTTCGACGCCCCATGAGCCAACCTTCCCAACCCTCCCAGCGCGGTGCCATCTCCGCTTTGATCGCCGCCTTCCTCGGATGGATGTTCGACGGCTTCGAGATGGGGCTCTTCCCTCTCATCGGACGCCCCGCCCTGCAGGATCTGCTCCCCGACGCCACCGACGCCGCGAGGGGCCAATGGTTCACCATCATCATCGCCGTCTTCCTCGTCGGCGCGGCCACCGGCGGCGTTCTCTTCGGCTGGCTCGGGGACAAGCTCGGGCGGGTCAAGGCGATGACCCTCGCCATCCTCACCTTCGCCCTCTTCACCGGCCTCTGCGGCTTCGTCACCGAGGCGTGGCAGTTCGCGGCCCTCCGCTTCATCGCCTCCCTCGGCATGGGCGGCGAATGGGCGCTCGGCGTGGCCCTCGTCAACGAAATCTGGGGATCGAAGAACCGTGCCTGGGTCGCCGGCATGATCGGGGCGGCGGCGAACGTGGGCTTCCTCCTCACCGGCCTCCTCAGCCTCTACATCAACAACGCCGGCCTCGGGACCGTGGCGGGCTGGATGCAGGCCATCGGCGTCAGCGAGGGAACCTCCGACCACCTCCTTCACAACCGCGGCTGGCGCTTCCTCGCGATCAGCGGGGCCTTCCCGGCGGCCATCATCTTCTTTATCCGCCTTTTCGTCCCCGAATCGCACAAGTGGGAGGAGGAGAAGCGCTCCGGCGCGACCTCGCACTGGGCGACGAAGGATCTCCTCGGCGTCCTCCTCGCCGCCGTCGTCGCCCTCGGGGTCATCGCTCTCTGGTCGCCCGCCGTCTTCGCCAAGGTCGGCAACGCCGTCGCCCTGCCCGCGACGGTCCTCGGCCTCGCCGTCGTTCTGTGGGGCTACCTCCTGCCAGTGCGCCGCTATCTCGGACGCTCCCTCGCCAGCGGGCAGGTCGATGCGCAGGCGCGCTCCACGGTGATGCGCAACCTCCTCGTGGGGGCGGGCCTCGCCGCCGTCGCCCTGATGGGCACCTGGGGCTCGGTGCAGCAGGCCGCACGATGGTCCTCCTTCCTTTCCCCCGAGGGAGCGCAGTCGAACGTGATCGAATACGTCGTCATCTTCACCGCGCTCGGCGCCATCCTCATCGCCCTGCTCACCCCGCTGGTGGCCGACCTGCTCGGGCGGCGGGTCACCTACATCCTCCTCTGCCTCGTCGCCCTCGGCTCGGCCCTCGTCTTCTTCCAGACGAACGGCTCCTACACGGGCGGGGGAATCCCCACTTCCCTTCTGGTGACCGCCTTCCTCCTCGGCGGGCTCACCGCGTCCTTCTACGGCTTCTTCCCGCTCTATTTCCCGGAGCTTTTCCCCACCAGCGTGCGGGCCACGGGGCAGGGCTTCTGCTTCAATTTCGGACGCATCATCGCGGCGATCGGCTCCCTCCAGTTCGTGAATCTCATGGGGCTCTTCGGATCCGGCAAGGTCGCGGCCCTGGAAGGGGAGGCGAGGCGCCTCGCGCAGTTGCAGGTGGAGGCGAACGCCTTCTCCGTGCTCTCCTGCATCTACCTCGTCGGCATCCTCGTGATCTGGTTCGCGCCGGAGACCAAGGGCCACACGCTGAAGTGACGCCGCGTCCGGCTTCGCGGGATCCATTCTTGCGAAAGTTCCGGTTCGGAGTCCACGTAGATTCGTCGGGAAGAGAAGGACTTCCCGACTCCATGCATCCGACCTCCGGCACCTGTTTCCTCCCGCGGCGCTCCGTCGTGTCCGCCGCCTTGCCCGCGCTTCTCGCGATGCTCCCGGCGCTCCAGCCTGCCGAGGTCTCCGCCGGAGGGTTCTCGAAGAAAAAGGAGAAAGCGTTCCAGGAGGCCGCGCCGCCTCCGCCGAAGCCGAAGATGCGGAAGCCCATCCAGGCCACCCTCGTGCCGGATCCGGCAACGCCGTCGATGCTCCGCGCCCTGCCCGTGACGGCTCCGGCGAACTACGCGCCCTCGCCTCCTCGGAGCGGGTCCGGTCCGGTCCGCGTCTTCGTCCTCGGCGATTCGCAGAGCCTTCTTCCCTTCGGCCTCGAATTTCAGCGGACCCTCGCCGAGTCCGGTTGCGAAGTCCTCTTCCACGCCGTCAAGAACGGCACGCCCTACTACTGGCAAGGCCAATGGCCCTCGCCCGTCCTCACGCGCCTCTACGAGCCCGCCGCCTCGCCGGAGCAATGCGGGCGCTGGACCGAAGTTCCCATGCGGCCCCTCTCCATCGCCGAATACGTCGCCGCCTACGATCCCGAGGTCTTCGTCTTCCAGGCGGGCACCAATTTCGAGGACGACCTCGCCTCCGGCCATCCCAACCTCGTCAAGCTCCTCCGGGAAGGACTGGACCACGCGACCGCCCGCGGGGCCCGGGTCCTCTGGATCGGACCGCCCGACGCCCGCGACGACAAGCGGAGCGTCGAGGCCCAGGACCGTGCCACCGCCGTGCTGCGCGCGGCCCTCGCGGACGTTTCGGCGGCGCAGGGATTCGACAGCTTCTTCGACAGCCGCCCCGTCTGTCCCATTCCCAACGACGCGACCGGCGACGGCGAGCATCCCGCCGATCCGGACGGCGCCGCCTGGGGCGCGGCGGCGGGGACCTGGGTGGCCGACGCCATCGCCCAATGGAGGAGCGCGAACGCGCTGCGCCCCGCCGGCGCTTCCCCCGCGACCTCGGCCGCTCCGCTCTTCACCCGGAGTCCCGAGCCTTCCCCCGTCTCCACTACCGAGCCGCTCCACGTCGAGCTCGAGCTGCTGGCCAAGTCCGATCCCGGCGACATCGCCACTCTGCCCTACACCGACGCCTTCTCCGTCTTCCGTTACCGGGTCAGGAACGCCCCGGAAATCCAGGACCGCCTCTCCCGCCTCGGCGTGCCCCCGGCAGCGGATGGAGGCGGTCCCATCCTCCACGTGCTGCATTGGAGCGTCCACAACAACGGCTCGGGGCCGCGCGCCACCCGCGTCGCCGCGAGGCCGGTCGGCGGGACCTTCGCCATGTCGCTGCTTCCCCTCTCCGAACATCCCCTCGGCGAGGCCGTCGGAACGATGGCCCGCTTCGACGACTTCGACGATTTTCTCGCCCCCCTCTTCGCCGCCGCCGATCTTCCCGCGGAACGCGAGCTGGAGGCAGGACGGTGAAACGGGGTTGCCAAGCTTCCCTCGGGACGATAGAACCATGGGACGGACCCATGAAAAAACGCCACCTCCTCGCTTTCGTCCTCGCCGCCGCCCTCGTTCCTCCGCTCTGCCGAGCCGCCGAGCAGTTCGCCGCCACCGCCGACCCGGCCGAAGCGGCGAAGGATCCGGATTTCGCACTCCAAGGCGAATACGTCGGCGAGACGCCGGATGGGAAGGTCGGCGTGCAGGTCGTGGCCCTGGGCGACGGAGAGTTCGAGGCCGTCCTCGGCATGGGCGGTCTGCCCGGCGACGGCTGGAACGGCGAGAAGCCGCGCGACTCGGCCCTCGGAAAGCGCGCCGACGACGGCAGCGTCACCTTCGCGAAGGACGATCTGACCGGCGTGCTGAAGGACGGCGCGATCCGCGTGAGCAGCTCAGGCGACCCGGACCTGGACCTCGTCCTCGACCGCGTCGAGCGCGAAAGCCCGACTCTGGGCGCGGAGGCCCCCGAGGGCGCGGTCGTCCTCTTCGACGGCACGGAGGAGACGGCGGCGAAGCACTGGCAGGATCCGAAGCTCGAGGACGGGCTGCTCGTCCAAGGAGCTCTTTCCCTCGACGAGTTCTCCGACTTCACCCTCCATCTGGAATTCCGGCTCCCGTGGATGCCCAGGGCGCGCGGGCAGGCCCGGGGGAACAGCGGCCTCTACGTCGCCGGTCGCTACGAGGTGCAGATGCTCGACAGCTTCGGGCTCGCCGGCCTCGACAACGAATGCGGCGGCATCTACAAGGTCGCCGAGCCCGCGCAGAACCTCTGCTACCCGCCCCTGCGCTGGCAGACCTACGATGTCGAGTTCACCGCAGCCAGGTTCGACGAGTCCGGCAACAAGACCGCCAACGCCCGCCTCATCGTGAAGCACAACGGATTCCCCATCCACGAGGATCTCGAGCTGCCCGGCCCGACCGGCGGAGCGAAGAAGAAGGGCGAGGCAGGTCCCGGTCCCATCTACTTGCAGGACCACGGCAATCCGGTGCGCTACCGGAACATCTGGGTCGTGCCGAAGTGAGGGGAGGTCGGACCTCTTGGGGTAGCCCCGACCGGCCCGGTCGGGGAGAGCGTCGTTTGGACGTCCGATTGGCCGCACGGCCCTACCTGCACTCGTGCGCGATGGTCTATTGCCGGAACTTTGTTCTTTTTCCCTTCAAGGCGAGGACAAAGAGTACGACAATGTTACCGAGCGCAAGCCCGAGGAGCGGCAATTCAGATCTTCGATACTCGTCAATCACGAACTTGGTGGAAGACTCCGCTTCATTGAGATGTGAGCGTAAGGCTGCAATCGCGATTCTCTCCTTGAGCTCCTGTCGCTCAAGGTCATCAAGGGCTGACCGGGCTTCTTGAAATGGTTTTTCCCAAGACGGAAGATCGATCTTGGCTCCAACGAATAGCCAGCCGATGGTAACTAGATTGATCGTCAATAGAATGACCGTGAATATCCTCATGGTTTTGCAGGACGGATCGAATGATTCAAGAATGATGAATCCCTTCGTGGATCGAGGCGATCACCCCCTCAACTCCTCCAGCTTCGCGCGGCATTGCTCCCACGGTACGTCGTGGGGGAGCTTGCCCTCGAGCGCGGCGAGCGTGGCGGCGACCCCGGCCGCTTCACCCATGGCGACGGCGTTGCCGGTGACGCGGTAGCTGGCGTGCGCCACGAAATCCCCGCTGATGCAGCGGCCCGCCATCATCAGGCCGTCCACGTCCTTCGCGATCAGGGCCCGCAGGGGGATGTCGTAGGGGCGGAACTTGTCCACCCCGCCGCGCTCGATCGTGAGGACGTCGTTCTCCTTCTTCGTCTTCGCATGGATGTCGACGGGGAAGGTGACCCGGGCGACGGCGTCCTCGTGGCGGGCTCCGGTGACGAGGTCGTCCTTGGCCACCTCGTAGCGTCCCTGGATGCGCTTGCCGTCGCGCACGCCGATCTGCTCCGCCGTGGCCACCACCTGCAGCCCGTCCCACACCCCGCCGAGCTTCCGCAGCGCCCGCACGATGTCGAAGATCTCCTTCCTCGCCCGCACCGTCGCCGCGGTCATGGCGTCGGCGTCGTCCGGGCGCACGCCGTACTCGTGGTTCATCATCAGCAGGACGACATTGTCCCGTACGTGGAAGATCGTCGGCATTCCGTAGGAGGGATCGATCCCCGCCCGGCGGATTTCGGCCTTGAAGTTCTCCGTCGCCTCGACGTGCCATTTCAGGTCACCTTGGTAGAAGGAGATGTACTGCCCCATCTGCGAGACGTCCCTGACCGCGGCGAGGGCGTTCATCGTGAGCGGTTGGCAGAGGCATTCGGGGCGGGCGCCGTCTCCCATGTCGCCGAGGTTCCATCCGCAGCCGGCGAGGGAGCCGAGGACGCCGTCGCCGGTGGTGTCGATGAAGACGGGCGCCTGCCAGGCCTCGCGGCCGGAGCGGGATTCGGTCACCACCGTCGTGAGCCGCCGTCCCTCGCGATAGGCGGCGACGACCCGGCTCTGCAGGCGGAACTGGACGCCCGCGCCGGTGCAGAGATCCTCGAGGAGCAGCTTCATCTCGTCGGGCTCGTAGACGAAGCGGCCCGGATCGCCGCCCCTGCGCGCGCCCCGGGCATCGAGCTCGGCCACGATCTCTCGGGTGAGTCCGGGTTTGTCGAAATCGAAGATCCAGGTGAGCAACCCCGCCGTCCAGACCCCGCCGAGGCAGCCGTTGCTCTCGAAGAGCCGCACCTTCGCCCCGGCCCGCGCGGCGGCGATGGCGGCGGCCGTGCCGGCCGGTCCTGCCCCGCAGACGATCACGTCGGCGTCGTTGGCGAGAGGAAGCGATCTTCCCGGCTCGTCGAAACCGGTCGCCTCGCGCGTTTCATCCGTCCCATCCGCCTGGACGGCGGACCAGACCGCTCCCGGGAGCAGCGCCGGACTCGCCAGAGCCGCATGGAGAAAGAGACGGCGGGAAGGGGAGGGATCGTCGGAAGGTTTCATGGAGGGCGGCGATCCACGAGATTGCCACAGACGCGTCTTTGGGACAATTCACGGGAATCGGCGTGTCCAAATCTCGCGTTCTTTGCGCTGGACCGATGCATGCGTTGGCTGGGGAACGATCTGAAAGATCGAACGGATGGATCGCGTTTACGGGATGTCGCGAACGGAAGTTCAGTTTGAAATAATGATAATTTCCAATAATATCCAATTTTCCGAAGTATAACGATGCCTTCCGCCCTGCCTACTTTTCCGACGGATCCCCCGGAGCGGGCTCCCGAGCCGCATCGCCGGTCGAGGGGGTGGGGCACGGGCATGATGAAGTGGATGCGCCGGGATCCCGACCATCGTTGGGGAAGGCAGCTTCTGCGCATCTCGAGCGACATGATTCTGATCTGCGACGAGTCGCTCGACATCCAGCATCACAACCGGGCGTTCCTCAAAGGCGTGGGCTATACGACAGGCAGTTTCCGGGACCGGAACTTGGCGGATTTCTTCCCGGGGGAGGAGGGCGGCGAAGTATCCGCGGCCTTCGAGGGATGGCGGAAGGGCCATGCGGCGGGGATGCGGTTCCAAGCGCCCTTGCTGACGACGAAGGGCCGGCGGCTCTGCGATTTCCGCGCAGTGCGAAGCCGCGGCGGGAAAGGGACATTCCTCTACTACCTCGTCGTCCGCGAGACGGTGGATTCGCGGCGCTCCCGGCGCTACCAGGCGGACGAGGATTGCGACCCCTTCTTCCGCGGTCTGCCGGTGGCGACTTGGAGGACCGATGAACACCTGCGCATCACCCATGCCTACGGCAACCTTTGGCCGGAGCTCGGGGTGGCGAGCGAAGACCTGCTGGGAGAAGTCTTCGGACGGCGGCACGACTCGCTCCTGCCCGCGATGCTCCGCGGAATCGATTGCAGCGACACGCTCGCGGGCATGACCCTGTTGACGGAACTGGACCGGGACGGCGAAACCTTCCACGTCGTGGTCGAGCCCATTCTCGAGGTGTCGGGCCGGATGGTGGGAACCGTCGGCCTCCTGCGGCGTGGAGTCCCGAGTGACGTCGATGGGACCAACGGATGTTCCCTCGCATCGACTCGCCGTTCCCGCCATCACTCCGCCCCGGGCGTAGCGTCGGGGGCGATCGTCACCCTCACCGGGCGAGTGCCGGTCTTTGTCGAAGGCTTCGACGAGGACGAGCGCATCGGAGAAAGCGCTCGAAATCTCTCGGGCATCGTCTCGTGAGAGGAAGGGACCTCTTCTTCGGGGCCGATCCCGGCTTCTTCGGAAATCCGCTGCCTTGTCACTCCCTTCTTTACGCCGTCTTTCCCGCTTCCCCAGTCTCTCGCGAGCCGCGACAATTCCACTCATGTACACCTCCGTCTCCCTTCGTTTCGTTTTTGCCGCGCTGACGGCCTTCGCGATGCTCCCGGCCCGCGCCGAGGAGCCGCTCCTGCGCATCGCTCTCGATCGGCCCGAAGCCGTCTACGCCGTTGGGGAAAAGGTCGTCTTCACCATCCACAGCGCCGCGCCCGCCGGGACGGAGATCGAATGGACGACGAGCCTCGACGGGTTCCGCAACCTCGCGAGCGGCAAGGGCGCCTCGACCGAAGGCGCTTCGACGACGGTCATGTCCTCCCTCGACCGTCCCGGTTTCCTCCTCCTCGCCGCCACGGCGAAGGGAGCCGACGGCAAGCCCTTCACGGCCCAGGCGGCGGCGGCCTTCTCTCCCGAGAAGATCGCGCCGAGCCTGCCCGTCCCGGACGACTTCGACGCCTTCTGGGCGGAGCAGCGGAAGCGTCTCGACGCCGTGCCGCTGAAACCGACCCTGACGCCCGTCCCCCTCGATGCCCCTGCCGACGCGGAGATCGAAGCGTTCGACGTCTCGGTGCCTGCGGAGGAGACCGGTCCGCCCGTGACCGGGTATCTCGCCCTGCCGAAGAACGCCGCGCCGAAATCCCTTCCCGCCGTCCTCTGGGTCCACGGCGCGGGGGTGCGCAGCTCCAGCCTGCCGGCGGCGCTCGGCGGCGCGCGCGACGGCTTCCTCTCCATGGACATCAACGCCCACGGGCTGCCCAACGGAAAGCCGGAGGATTTCTACAAGGGCGTCGCGGCGGGCGATCTCAAGACCTACCGCACCGACGGCAACACGAGCCGCGAGACGGTCTATTTTCGAGGGATGTTCGTCAGGCTCCAGCGCGCCCTCGACTTCCTCGCGAGCCGTCCCGAATGGAACGGAAAGACCCTCGCCGTGGTCGGTCACAGCCAGGGCGGCTACCAGGCCATCGTCGCGGGCGGCCTCGATCCCCGCGTCACCTTCGTCGGTTCGGGCGTGCCGGCGGGTTGCGACCACAGCGGCATGAAGGCCGACCGCATCAGCGGCTGGCCGAAGCTCGTCGCCCTCGAGCCCGACGGCTCGCCCAAACCTGCCTCGCTGGAGGCGAGCCGCTACGTCGATGCCGTCAACTTCGCCGCCCGCTACAAGGGCGAGTCCATCTTCAGCGTGGGCTTCATCGATCGCACCTGTCCCCCCACGAGCATCTACGCCGCCTACAACCTCCTGAGCGGCCCGAAAAGCATGGTGGCCCGTCCCGCGATGGGACACGCCGCTCCCGAGGACATCAAGGCCGAGTTCCGCAAGGCCTTGCTGAAGCACGCTGGAGTCACCGCGCCGGTGGCGCGGTGAAGTTTTCAGCGTTCAGTTTTCAGCCAATGGAAGGAACCGCACTGAGCACTGAAAACCTGACTCTGACCACCTGATGAAACTCCAAGGAAAAACCGCTCTCGTCACCGGTGCCGGACGCGGCATCGGCAAAGGCTGCGCCCTCGCCCTCGCCGAGGCCGGAGCCGACATCGTCCTCAACGACCGCCCCGGCAGTCCCGACCTCCATTCCGCCGCCGAGGAGATCCGCGCCCTCGGGCGGCGTTGCTGGCCGGTCGAATCCGACATCTTCGGCCGGGCCGGGTGCGAATCGCTCGCCGCCGCCGCCCTCGCCGAGGCGGGGCGCCTCGACATTCTCGTGAGCAATCCCGCCTTCAGCCGCCGCGCCGACTTTCTCGAGCTCGATCCCGACATTTTCGAGAAGACGATCCAGGGTTCGCTCACCAGCGGCTTCCACATGAGCCAGCTCGTGGGACGCCATTTCGTCGAACGCGGAGGTGGAGGCAAGATCGTCTTCATCTCCTCCGTCCACGGCGTCGCCCCCTTCCCCCGTGCCGCCGCCTACAACGCGGCCAAGGCCGGGCTCGACCATCTCATGCGCACCATCGCCGCCGAGCTCGTCGGGCATCGGATCAACGTGAACGGCATCGCGCCGGGATGGATCGACACTCCGGGCGAGCGCGAGGCCTTCGGCGCGGGCGCCGTCGAGGACGGGGGCCGGGAGATCCCCTGGGGACGTCTCGGCCTGCCGTCGGACATCGGGAAGGCGGCGGTCTACCTCTGCTCCGACGACGCGGACTACGTGACGGGCGAAGTGCTGACGGTGGATGGAGGGATCCGGTTGAAAGGATACCTGAACCACCAGCCTCCGAAGGAGTGAGGCGCCGTCGAAAAACCATCGGCCTGATGCGGCCGACGCAGATGATCACCGATTCGCTTCGCTCGCGCAGATGGCACGGATAGAGACGGAACGAACCCTGGAACTAGGAGGATCGACATAGCCCGCCCCTCCGTGGAAATCCGTGCCCATCTGGGCTGAGCATCCAATTCGTCCCCATGACCCTGACATCCCGACAATTCCGCGCCGACGACATGGGGCCGCACCTCCTGGTCACCGGAGGCGTCCATGGCGACGAATTCGAACCCATCCTCGCGATCCGGCGACTCATCCGCTTTTTCGCGGACGAGGATGCCCTTGTCCGCGGCCGCCTCACGCTGGTCCCCGTGGTCAACGAGGCGGCCTTTTTTCGAGGCCACCGCTGCGCCGCCGAGGACGGCCTCGATCTCGCGCGCACCTGCCCCGGCCGCGCCGACGGTTCGCCCACCGAGCGGGTGGCGGCCGCGCTTGCCGACCTGATCCGCTCCTCCGACCGATACATCGATCTGCACACCGGCGGGACCGAGCTCGCCGTCTTTCCCCTCGCTGGCTACATGATGGTCTCCGATCCCGCCGTTCTCGAGGAGCAGCGCCGCATGGCCCGCGCCTTCAACCTGCCGGTGGTCTGGGGCTCCTCGGCGGAGCTCGAGGGCCGATCCCTCTCCGTCGCCCGCGATGCCGGAGTGCCCGCGATCTATACGGAGTACCTCGGTTCGGCGAGCTGCTCCGAAGAAGGCGTCAGGGCTTGCTTCGACGGTGTTCTCAACGTCATGGCCGGACTCGGCATGGTCCGCCGCAGCCAGGTTCCGAGCCGTGTCGAACAGGTCGTCGAGGACGACCGTCCCGGCGCCGGACACATGCAGGTCTCCCATCCCGCGCCGATGGACGGCTGCTTCGAACCCGCCGTCGCCCTTGGCGGCGGGGTGGCCAAAGGCGATCCGATCGGCCATGTCCTCGACCTCGTCGGGGAAGCGAAGCTGGCCGTCCCCGCGGAGGAGAGCGGCCGTGTCCTCGTCCTGCGCACCTTCCCGCGAGTGCGCAAAGGCGATTCGGTCGGGGTCGTCCTCCCGCTTGCGACCCCGTGACCCATGACCGTCCCGCGCATCACCCTCGGAGAAGGCAACACGCCGCTGGTGCGATCGCGTCGCATCGGACCGGCGGCAGGGCTGGCCAACCTCCATTTCAAGCTCGAGTTCCTGAACCCGACCGGTTCCTACAAGGATCGCTTCGCCACGGCGGCCGTTTCGCAGATGCTCGCGCGCGGGGCGACGCATTGTCTCGCGACCTCGAGCGGCAACACGGGAGCCGCGCTCGCCGCCGCCTGCGCGGTGGCGGGAATCCCCCTCCACCTCGCCATCGTCGAGCCTGCGCCCGAGGACAAGCTGCGCCAGATGCTCGCCTACGGCGCCGTTCTGCGCCGCATCCGCGGCTTCGGACTCAATCCCGAAGCGACGGCGCGGACCTTCTCGGATCTGCGTCGCTTCGCCAGCCGCCCCGGCTGGTCGCTGGAGATCAGCGCCTACTCCGTCAGCCCCGAGGGGATGCGCGGCGTCGAGACGCTCGCCCTCGAGCTCGACGCCCAACTGGACTCTCGGATCGACCACGTCTTTGTGCCATCCGGCGGCGGTGGACTCTGTCTCGCGACCGCCCGCGGGTTTGGCGTATGCCAGGCGTCTCCCGCCATCCACTGCGTGCAGCCGGAGGGCAACGACACCATCGCCGGTCCGCTCCGCGAAGGACGCGACCACGGACGGCGCGTCGATCCCTGCACGACGACGGTGAGCGGGCTCCAGGTGCCGAATCTGCTCGATGCCAATGCCGTCATCGCCGCCTGCCGCGCGAGCGGCGGCAACGGGCATCTCGTCTCCGACGCCTCCGTCTACGAATGGCAGTACCGCCTCGCGCGGGAGGAAGGGATCTTCGCCGAACCCGCCGGAGCCGTCGCTCTCGCCGGAGCGTTGCGCGCCGCCGCCAAGGGTGAAATCGATCCGGAGGCGACCATCGTCTGCGTCGTGACGGGCAGCGGCTTCAAGGACGGCGCTTCGCTCCAGCGGATGACGGGGGGAGAGCCCGTGCCGCTGGTGGAGATGGAGGAATTCGAGGAGGAGTTGAGAGCGGGTGGTTGAGAGGAAGGAGAACCTTCCACGTTTCCCCTGCCCATCTTTTACGGCGGACTGGGGCCGCCTACCTCATCCCCACCTCGACGCCGGCTTCCGCCGCGTCTTCGAGGAAGCTCTCGATCGTCGCGTCTCGGGGCACGCCGAGATGCAGGGCGCGGAAATAGTGCTTCCCGGCCTCCTTCGCGTCGGGCTGCTCCTTGGTGCTGTGGAGAACGGCGAGATTGAAGTGGGCGTCGCCGTAGTTGGGGTCGATGGAGACGGCGTTGACGAAGGCGCGTTCCGCCCGGGCGACCCAGCCCTTGCGGGTGGAGATGACGCCGACGCAGTTGTGGGCCTTGGCGTTTTGCGGGTCGTAGGTGAGCCCGGCCTCGAGCTTCGCGAGGGCCCCGTCGAATTTGTCCTGCAGGAAATAGGCGCGGCCGAGAAGGTAGTTCGCAAGGCCGGATTTCCCGTCGATGGCGAGGGCTTTCTCCAGGAAGTACTCCGCCTCGGAGTAGTTCTGCATCGTGATCTTGAGCACGCCGAGATTGCAGAGGCAGGAAACGTTCTGCGGGAGGTAGCGAAGGTATTCGAGGAATCCGGCCTCGGCCTCGGCGTAGCGGCCCTCGTTGAAATCGAGGCGGGCGGCCTTGTCGATCTGGGCGAGTTCGACGGCGAGTTTCTGCTTCTCCGCATAGCCGTCGAGGGAGGCGGGGGAGCTGGGCCCTTTGCCGGCGGCGACGAGGGTGGCGGTCATCATCGGCGCGCCCGGGACTTTCGTCTCCGTCTCGGCGGCGGGAGCGGCGGGAGCGACGTCGCTGGCGGCGGCGATGATCTCCTCGAACTGAGGGGCTTTGAAGAGCGCCTTCTCCTCCTCGGTCAGTCGCGAGCCACGCGCCATGTCCTCGACGATGCCGAGAAGCGTGTCCGAGCGGGCTCCGACGCTCTCCAGTTGCTTCAGGAGGAGCTCCTTGGCCTGCTTCATCTGCGCTTGGCGGCGGAGCTGCTTCAGGACGAGGGAGCGGAGCAGTTCGTTCTCCTGCCGCTCCACCGGGGAGGCGTTGGCGAGGGCCTGCCTGTCCTCGTCCGTCAATCCATCGGAAAGCAGCTCGAGCTTCCGCTGAAGCTCCTCGATGCTCTGCTGGTGACGGGCGTTCTCGGAAATGAGCTGGTCGCGCTCCAGCTTGATGCGGGTGAGTTCGCTCTTGAGGAGGGCGATGTCGTCGTCCTTCTCCTTGCTCAATTCGGAAAGACTGGCCGCGAGGCGCTCGGCGCGGTCGAGCTGCTCGGTGAGGGTGCGGTTGCGGTCCATCAGCTCCTTCAGGGCCTTGCCGCCGTTGCCTTCGCCACGGACGACTTCGGCGAGGTTGTCGCGCTCGCGCTCCAGCTCGGCCATGCGGACGCGCATCTTGGACATCTCCTCCTGCGACTGCTCCATCGCGGCGACGAGCTGCTCGTTGCGCTTTGTCGCGTCCTCGAGCTGCCGGGTGGCGTCGCGCAGCAGGGTCTTGAGTTCCTCGATCTTCTCCTGGGCTTCCGCGCCGCCCGGGCCGGATTCGGTGGCGGCGATGCGGCGCAGCAATTCGTCGCGCTCCCCTTGGGCACGGCCGAGCTCGACGTTCACCGAACGGAGCATCTGCTCGCGCTGCTTCACCTGGTTGCGCAGCTTGTGGTTCTCCTCGTTGAGCCAGCCGATGAGCGCGTCCTTGCTGGAGAGGTCGTTGTAGAGCGAACTCGCGATCGCGCCGACGCTGGTGGCGGACCCGGTCTGGACGCGCGGCATTCCCGGCGTCGGGGCGACGGCGGGGCGGGGGAGGGCTTGACTGGCGCCTTCGTTCCAGCTCGGCAGGGCGAACTCGCCCTCGGACTCGATCTCCATCGAGCTTCCGGGAGGCATGCCGGCGGGAGCGGTGAAATCGTTGCCCGGCAGGGGCGGCGGAGCGATCGCGAGGGATCGCGCCGGGGAGGAGGCGTTCGGCAGGGAGGGCGCGGCTTCGGCGGCGGGCGGAGCGGGCTGCGGAGCGCGCATCGCCGTCTTCAGTTCGTCGCGTTTCTCGGCGATGAGGGCGCGGCGGTCGCGGACGATCTCCGGATAGAAGTCGGGAAACTGCTGGGCGAGATGGTCGTAGATCGGCTTGGCCTCGTTCAGCTTGTTGAGGGCGTCGAGATACTTGCCCTTCGATTCGAGATCCTGCGAGGACTGGACAAGGAGGAAGCCACGCTGCCAGATCTCGTTCGGATCGAGCGCCTCCTGCGCCCGGACGGGACATTCCGCGAGGAACGCGGACAGGACGACACACGCGAGCACACTCGCGGACGGTCTTTTGGGAAGGCCGTTCTTTTGTCTCATGCAACTGTCTTGTGTTTCGTGGGTTGCGGGATTTTCCCGCAAACGGCAACCATGCAGCCGAATCCAAGCTCCGCCAAGGGGAAAAATGACGGCTCCCTCGTTCGGAACCCCTCATTCCTCCCGCCTCGCGGAACTCCGTCGGACCACATCGCACCCTTGGAGGGCGCTGTTTTTACCAGAAATCGCGATCGGATGCACTCTTTTTTGCACATAAAATCAATTTCGCGACGTCTCCTCCCGCAAATTCCATGCCTGATCGGGTTGGACACGGCCTATTTTCCCGGCAGCGACCAGACCGGGTCGAAGGTGTCGTCCGACTCTGTCCGCCCCGCCTTGACGAGGGAACGCAGCAGGCGCGCGGGCCCGTCTCCTGGAGCGGCGGCGAGAAAGGTCTCGAGAATCGTCGCGGCTCGGCCGAAGTCACCCCGTTCGAAGGCCGCGAGGGCTTCGGCATACTGCAAGGAAAGCGCTTTTCGGCCGCTTTCTCCGGCGACCGCTTCGAGCGTATGGAGATCGACGGAGGCGGCGATGTTCTGCACGCGCACCCGGCAGAGGCGGCGGGTGGGAAAGACGTCGCCGATCCGGGCGGCGGTCTCTCCGGTGAGCAGCAGGGGAGTGTGGAGGAACTTCGTCGCGCCCTGGACGCGGCTGGCGAGGTTCACGGCCGTGCCGAGCGGGCCGTATTTGAACTTCCGGTGGGTGCCGACGTTGCCGACGAGCGTCTCGCCGGAGTTGATCCCGATTCCGACTTCGGTCGCGGCCCCGACGACGGGATGCCAGCGGTCGTTGAGCGCGGGAAGATGCCTCAGGATTTCCAACGCGGCGCGGCAGGCGAGGGTGGCGTGGTCGGGCTGTTCGTTCGGGGCTCCCCACATCGCGAGGAGCTCGTCGCCGGTGTAGTCGACGAGCACGCCGCCGTGGTCGAGGACGATGGTGGAGAATTCGCCCATCACGCCGCCGAGCCAGTCGATGGTCTGCGAGGGCCCGAGGCGCTCGCTGATGGCGGAGAAGCCGCGGATGTCGCAGAACATCACCGAGACCTCGGCCTGGCGGGCCTGCATCTTCATCGGATCGGGATTGCGGGCGAGTTCCCGGGCGAGCTCGGGGGTGAAATGCTGCTCGAAGACTTTTTCGCGCAATCGCTTCTTCTCCAGGCTGGCGCTGAGCCGGGCCATGAGGAGGGCGGGGCGGATGGGGCGGGAGAGGAAATCCTCGGCCCCGTTCTCGATGCAGCGCACCGCGTCCTGCTCCTCCTGCAGACCGGTCACGACGATGACCGGCGTATTGCCGAGGCGGCCGGTTTCGCGCAGGCGCGAGAGCACTTCGAACCCGTCCATCTCCGGCATCTGGATGTCGAGCAGCACGGCGTCGAAATCCCCGCGCTCCATCTGCGCGATGGCCTCGACCCCGTTCTCGGCGAAGGCGAGATGGAATCCCCGAGGCTCGAGAAGGCGGCGCAGGATCTCGCGGTTCTCCGCATCGTCGTCGGCGATGAGGAGGCGTCCGTCGAAGCGGACGGCCGGCACTGCGGCGGGAGGCGGGGGAGGCTCCGTCGCCACCGGGGAGGAAAGGCAGGCGAGGCAAGTCTCGAGAGCGGCGACGGTTTCGTCGAGGGCCTCGCGGAAGGCGGGGGGCGGATCGCCGAGACGCATGAGCTGGGCGAGCCCGAAAAGGTGGTTGAGACGGTTGCGCAAGTCGTGGCGAGAGGCGCCCGGGACCTCTTTGGCAAGAAGGGCGGCCTCTTCGGCGAATTTTTCGAGGTCGCGTTGGAGCGCGGCATGGCTCCCGCCTCCGTGCTCGAGGAGCCGGGCGGCATGGGGGGCAAGGGCGGCGACGGCGGTCGCGAGCTCGGAGGGGATTTCCGGAAGAGGGAGACTCACGGGGGCAATGTGACCGCTGGGAAGCCCGCTGGCGATGTAAAAATGCGGCCTCACGGCGCAAGTTCGCAGCGCATCAGGTAGTCGTCCATCGCGTAGCCGCTCCCGATCGGGCGGCAATCCTCGGCATGGATGGCGAAGCCGTTTTTCCGATAGAAGGCGATCGCGGCGGCGTTGCGGCGGTTCACCCGCAGCTCGATCGACCTGGCGCCCAGGGCGGAGAGCCGTTCGCGGAGGAGTCCCAGCGCCACGCTTCCGACGCCCTGTCCCTGCCGTTCGGGGAGGAGGTAGCATTTGTGCAGGGGGCAGACGCCGTCGGAGGCGATAGGGCCGAGGGCGAGGTAGCCGGACCGTTCCCCGCGATGGAGAATCCAGAGGAAGGCAACGCCTTCCGCGAAGTCGCGGCGAAGCCGTCCGGGGGCGTACATTTGCGCGAGCATGTAGGCGATCTGCTCCGGAGACAGAATCGATCCGTAGGCCGCCGGCCAGATGCGGGCGGCCATTTCCGCGATCGCTTCGGCATCGCCGGGGACCGCAGCGACGAGGGCGACGGAGTCATCGGAGGGCGGCGGGGACATCGTAGGGAGATCATGGCATAGCGGAAGGCGGACGCGGACTCAAGCGGCGAATGCGCCCCGGGTCGGACCTCGGCGGCATCGCGGGGCGGGATTTCGCTTGCGGAAGAGCGGGCGATCAAGTGAAGTGACCGGGTATGAAATACGTGGGCGGCTTCCTTCTTTTCGCGACGGTCTTTCTGGCGACGGGCGTGGCCATGCACGTCGCGCTCTACGACCGTCCCGGTGTGTTCGTCTGGACCTTCGAGAAGGATCCGGACACGGGCAGAACCGGCGTTGCCCGCACCGTTCTGGAAGTCGCGAGCGCCGTGGAGGCGACTCCCGCCGCGGAAGCCGCCCCGGCGGAAGAGTCCAAGGCGGACGCCCAGCCCGACTCTGCCGACGCGAAACCGGAGGTCCCGGCGAAGGAGCCCGACGAGATCTCCCTCTTCGACGGCAAGGAGCTCGGAAAATGGAAGAAAACGGCCTTCGGCGGAGAGGGCGACGTCTTCGTGAACGAGACGGGCGGGCTCGAGTTCGGTTTCGGCGCGGTGATCACCGGTGTGCATTGGAGCGGGGAAGTGCCCGCGACCTCGAACTACGAGCTCTCCCTCGAAGCGATGAAGCTCGACGGCAACGACTTCTTCCTCGCCCTGACCTTCCCGGTGAAGGAGAGCCACGGCACCTTCGTCGTCGGCGGCTGGGGCGGCGGTCTGGTCGGAATCTCCAACGTCGACGATCTCGACGCCTCGGAGAACGAAACGATGCGGATCGAAGGATTCGAGAAGAAGGTTTGGTACAAAATCCGCGTGCGAGTCACCGATGACAAATTGCAGGCGTGGATTGACGACGACGAGAAGGTCGATCTCGATCTGGAAGGCCGGAAAATCAGCTTGCGCCCCGGAGACATCGAGCTCTCGGCCCCCCTCGGCATCGCCGCCTACCAGACCCGCGCGCAGTACCGCAACATCGTCTGGCGCCGGCTCGCGAGAGGCGAATGACGACCTCGTTCCATGAGTCCCCCTCCGCAGCAAAAAGGACGGAGATTGCATGGAAATTATAAAATTGTCAAAAATTAAAATTATGGGGTCCTTAATTGTCAAGTTTTTGAACGAATTGCTTGACCATGGGTCAATCTGTTGTCTGGATTATAAAAAATGCGGGGTTGCCCTCGGACTCGACCGCAATTTTTGACCGACCTCTCAACAACAGACCCTCGACCTGTCCATGAATCTCCGCGACCAGCTCAAAGAAATCCTCCCTGACATCCTTCCCAAGAATCCCACCCAGGCGATCAAAGGCACGGAGTTGATCGAAATGGTGAAGCATCGCCTGAAACAGGACTATTCGGACGCCACCCTGCGCTACCATTTCTCCATCATGTCCTGCGATCCCTCCTCGCCCATCGCGAAGGTGGAGCAGGGGCAGGGCTACTACCTCCGCACCGCGACGATCCACACGATGAACAGCGCCCGGAACCTCTTCCGCGACGGGGACGTCGCGTCGGACGGAAACGGGGCGGAGTTCGGTCTCTCGATGGAGCGCGCCTCGAAATTCCGCGCGGTGGTGCGGCGCTATCTCGAATCGGTCCGGCAATACCCCTTCGCTTTCGAGGAATCCCACTCCGCCGACGCCGGAGCGAACCGCTGGCGCGTCCCCGATCTCGCCGTCGTCGACTGGCTCACCGCCGAAGGCGACGCCCCCGCGATGGACAAGCGCAAGCTCGAAGTGCATCGCCGCATGGGCGAGTCGCCCTTGCGCATCACCGCGGTGAAGCTGCGTCTCGGCCTCGACTACGGGACGGTGCTGGAGGACCTCTACCAGTGCCTCTCGGCCTCCGAGTGGGCCAATGTGGGCGAGCTGATCGTCGCCGCTCCGATCGACGAACCTCGCCTCGCCGAAGAGGTGAGCCGCTTCGCCGCCCGCCACGGAATCGGGGTGATCAGCTTCGGGCTCGCCGAGGACGTGCTCGACGACATGCCCGAGCCCGCCGTGATCGAGAACCTCGGCGAGCGCGAGTTCGGATCCCTCCTAGGACACTTTCTGGAGATCCGCCGCCACGCCGCCCCCGCGATGGGCCGCGACCACGACTGGCAGCACATCGTCGGCAACGCGGAGGTCAATCCCGACTTCGCCCGCTTCGAGAGCTGGATCTCGCGCTGCCTCCTCGAGGAGCGTATCATTTCGGCCGGAGAGTTCGAGGAGCTCAATCGCGTCGCCGCCAAGGCCTCCCGCGAGCACGTGGCCTGATTCCTTTCCCCCCTTGGTGAGACCGGGAAATCTGTGCGGAGGGCGTCCGGAGACGGGCGCCCTCCGTTTTTACAATTCCCTGACAAACTTCTTACGCGGCCCTGACAAACCGCCGGCGGAAAGCCCGTAGGGTTCCGCCATGGAAACGAAACGTTGCCTCCCCCTGTCGGCGCTCGCCCTGATCCTCGCGGCGAGCGGAACTCTCTCTCCGAAGCTTGCCGCCGCCGAGGAGGCGGTGAGGCTGAAGACCGCCGTCGACCGTCCCCTGATCGAACGAAGCGGCGACGGAGCCTCCGTCGTCGTGAAGATCGAGGTCGAGGGCTGCACCGTGCCGAAAAAGCGGCGGGAGCCCCTGAACCTCGCCATCGTCCTCGACCGCAGCGGCTCCATGAGCGGTGCGAAGCTGGAGCAGGCGAAGCAGGCCGCCCTGCTCCTCGTCGACCAGCTCGATGCGGACGATGTCCTCTCCCTCGTCGTCTACGAAAGCGAGGTCGAGGTCGTCCTGCCCGCCACGCGCCTCGGCGACCGCCGCCGCGAGGTGCGCCGCCTCATCGAGCGAATCGAGACCGGAGGCAGCACCGCCCTCTACGGAGGTGTCGAGGAAGGCTCGCGGCAGCTGCGGGAGTTTCTCGGGAAGGAGCGCATCAACCGCGTCCTCCTTCTCTCCGACGGCATCGCCAACGTCGGTCCGAGCGACAACCGCTCCATCGCCGGTCTCGGCCAGCGCATCGCGCGCGAAGGCATGTCCGTGACCACCATCGGTCTCGGCAGCGACTACAACGAGACGCTCATGACCGCCCTCGCCGAGGCGAGCGACGCGAACTACTACCACATCGCCGATATCGAGACCCTGCCCGAAGTCTTCGAGAAGGAGCTGGGCGAGCTGCAGAGCATCGTCGCCCGCGAGGTCGTCATCGAGATCCGCTGTCCCGAGGGCGTGCGCCCGATCCGTTTCCTCGGCCGTCCCGGCGAGCTGAAATCCTCGACCGAAACCATCGCCTTCGCCACCGTCTCGGGAGGGCAGCGTCGCGAGCTCTACCTCGAGTGCCGCGTCGAAGGGAAGGCGTTCGGCAAGGTCAACGAGATCGCCAGCGTCGCGATGCGCTACGCCGACGCCGCCTCGAACCGAGCCGTGGAGAGCGCGCCCACTCCCGTCGTGGTCGGCTACACCGAGGACAAGGCCCTCGCCTCCCGCTCCGTCGACCGTGCCATCGCCGCCGAAGCCGCCATCTTCGCCAACGCCGTCGCGACCGAGGAGGCCATCGCCCACGCGGACCGCGGCGATGCCGCCGCGTCGCGCCGCGTCCTCGACACGCAGATCGCGAAGCTGAAGGAGGTCCAGGCCGCCGCTCCCGCGGCCCAGCAGGAGGCCATCTCCCGGGAGATCGAGGGAATCTCGCAGGCGCGCGAGGAGCTCGAGAGCGACCGCCTTTCCAGCGAGCAGCGCAAGCGGCTCTCGAACAGCGCGTGGATGAAGCGCAACGCGAAGCGCTGAGCCAGAGAGGAGCGCGGGCACTCCTGCCCGCTTCGGCGGAGGTGGGGCGATGAAGGCTCTAGCGGACGACCAGCACGCCCTTCGCCGGGGCGATCGAGATCTCGGCTTCGGCTCCGGAGTTGAATTCGAGATAGTCCGACTCGATCCCATCGCTGAAGAGCACGCCGTTCTCGGGCATGAGCGAACGGAGGCGCAGGGGACGGTCGTCCGTCACTTCGCCGAAGACGAGGTTGCACTGCGTCGCGCGGCTCGGAAAGGGCTCGCGCACCGTGAAGTGGAGGGATTCCGCATCCCAGGGCAGGGCGACCTCCCGCACCTCGCCGCCGCCGTGGCCCGTCGCGGCGGCGAGGGAGACCGCGCCGTGGACGAGACTCCTCAGCCAGCCGGTCGACCCCAGTCCGGTCGAGACGATCACGCCGCTGGAGGAATGCCGCTCGCGGGAACCGTTCCATTCGATGACGTAGCGGGCCGAGGTGTGGGTGCGCTGGCCGATGAAGAAGTCGTTCACCGCGAGGATCTCCTGTCCGTCGTTGAGCCGGGCCCGGGCCATCGTGACGGAGCGGGAGCGGAACCGCCCGCCCAGCACCCCGCCGACGGCGTCTCCGGCCTCCTCGGCGCGGAAGGGGAGGAGGACGCCGTCCCAGCGCTCCGGATCGGGATTCACTCCGATCAGCGGCTGGCCGCCGGAGAGATACTTCAGCGTGTTCGCGACGAGTCCGTCCTGTCCGATCGCCACCACGGTGTCCTCGGGACCGAAGACGAAGTTCGGCAGGTAGAGCCGGTCGAGGAGCTGGACGTGCCCCCAGAATTGCAGGGCCCTCTCGAGACGCAGGACGGAGTCCTTGTAGACGCGGTCCTCGTCGAGGTAGTCCTCGACCCGTCCGCCGCGCTTCTCGATGAAGAAGGAGATCTGGTCGACCGAGTTGAAGCGCTTGCGCAAGCCGTCGATGCGCGTCTCGCGCGTGACGACGACGATCTTTCTCTCGGTGCGCCTTTTCACCGCGGCGTCCGGTTATTTGCCTTTGAGGAGTTCGTGGAGCAGCTCGGGCGAGAGATTGATCTCGCCGATCCTCTCCGCGTTGGCGGCGAACTCGGTCATCGCCGCGGCGACGAGGGCGTCGGGCTTCATGCCGGCCTGGGCGAGGCTCTGGACGATCTTCGGGTCGCCGTTGGCGAGAGCCTTCACCACCGCCTCGAGGGCGTAGGCGCGGGCATCGGCGGCCGTGCGGGCGTTCGCCGCCTCCAGCTCGACGAGAGCGCGGCGGCTCTCCTCCTGCCCGATGCGGTGGGCGGTGTCGGCCTGCTCGAGCTGGTGCCGTTTCTCCTGCACCGTCTGCTCGGTGCGCAGCTCGTTCTCCTTGATGGAGCGCTCGTGCTCGACCGAGGCGTTGCGGCGGAGGAAGATCGCGTCGTCGGCCTCCTTGAGAAGCTGTTCGCGCGTTCCCGCCTCCAGCGCCCGGGCCGTGTCGGGATTCGGTTTGATCGCGAGGATGGAAAGGCCGAGGATCTCGAGACCGAGCGATTCGATCTCGGGCCGGGCCGGCAGCTCGGCCCGGATTTCGGCGACGAGACGATCCCCTGCGGTCGTCGCCTCGCGCAGGTTCAGGCCTTGGACGCGGGATTTCGCCAGCACGTTCACGGCGGTGACGACGCGCTGCTGGAGCTTCTCGGGATCCTGCGAGACATAGCGCCGTCCCCGGCCGTCGAGGGTGAAGTTGAGGAGGGATGCGGCCTTCCGCGGTTCCGCGATGCGATAGGTGACCTGCCCCTGGATCGTAACCTGCTGGTAGTCGAGCGTGGTCTCCTCGAAGATGAAGGGGGCCTCGGCGCTGCCCAGCGGCACGGCCACGAGCGAGGTCGAGGGGGCGAAGTACCAGAAGGCCAGTCCCGGCCCCTCCTTCGCCGCCTGGCCTCCCCGATGGACGATGACGTGCTGGGTGGGGTCGAACTTGATGTAGCGGAATCCGAACATGGGAAACTCCTCCTTCCGCGCCCTAGATACGGGAAAAGGGTGCGGGGATCAAGTGGCGAGACGGACCCGCGTCCTCCGATCCCTCCTTGACCCTCCGCTGCTTCCCCGCGATCCGTAGTTGCCGTCCCTCGTTCCCCGCCATGAAGCCTGCCTGCCTCCTTCTCCTCGCCGTCCTTTCCTCCGTTCCGTTCTTCGCCGCCGCGCAGGGCTCCGATCCGAAGCTGGCCGAGATCAACGACGCGGCGGCCTTCCTCGCGGGCGAGGAGCTCCCCAACCGTCCCGACCACCCGCTCACGTCGACGTCGGCCTGGCAGGCGCACGTCGCGCAGTTCGGCAGGGATTTCGCGAACCATCAGGAGCGCGTCCTCTTCCTCATGTCCGAATGGTCGGCGGCCGAGGTCGTTCCCGCCCAGCCGCCCGGGGCGACGGTGCGCTACCTCTTCAGCGGCCCCGACATCCTCCACGCCTTCCACATGTTTCCCACCGCGGGGACCTTCATCCTCTGCGGTCTCGAGCCTGTCGGCGAGGCTCCCGACATCTCCGCGCTGGACGAGGGCAACGTCGCGCGGGCGCTGGGAGAGGTGCGAAACGCCCTCGGGGAGATCATCCAGCTCAGCTTCTTCCGGACGAAGGACATGAAGGAGGACCTCCAGTTCGCCACCTTCCGGGGAACGGTCCCCCTGATGATGGTCTTCCTCGCGAAGTCGGGCCAATACGTGAAGGAGCTCGAGTTCCTGACGCTGCAGAAGGACGGCACCCTCGTCGGCCAGGGGCTCGAATCCAAGGGGGCGAATGCGGTGCGGATGGTCTTCTCCCCCCTCCGCCTCGAGCGGCCGAAGACGCTCTACTATTTCTCCTCCGATCTCTCCGACGGCGGATTCGACGCGAGCGGCTTCGGCGCCTGGATCGCGGATCAGCCGAAGGGGAGCTCCTATCTGAAGGCCGCCTCCTTCCTGATGCACAGCGACTGGTTCTCGAAGGTGCGCGACCACCTTCTGACCCACAGCCACCAGATCGTCCAGGACGACTCCGGCATTCCCTACCGGCGCCTCGATCCGGCGGTCTGGGACGCGACGCTGTACGGAGTCTACACCGGGCCGATCGAGCTTTTCAAAACCGATTTCCAGCCCGACCTGGTCGCGGCCTACCGGGTCGGAAGTCAGCCCCTCGGCTTCGGTACGGGCTACAAATGGCGGAAGGGGGAGTCGAACCTGATGCGCTTCGTGCGCAAGGACTACGAGGCCCCGGCGGTGGCGGCAACGGACGCGCCCGCCGTCACCGCGGAACCGATCCAAGCCGTTCCCGTCGCGCCGGGGCAATAGAAGTTTCCCGGCTGCGCCGGAGAGTTGGCGGATGTGGAGCGGTAGGGGCGGCTCTCGCCGAGCCGTCCGCCGGAAGGTCTCGCCCCTGCCCGACGGCGGACGCCGCGGTGGTGCGTCCCCACCGCATTTCCATGCGAAATCGGCAGGACTCAGAGAAGCCCGAATCGCTCGTCGATCGGCCGCTGGTAGGCCCGCAGCGCACCGGATTCGACTTCCGCGACGCTCACTTCCCGCCTCGCGAGGTTCGACTCGACGATGGCGTAGGCGCAGGCGAGATCGCGCAGGCCCTCCGCTCCGGAGCACTCCGGCTGTCCGCCCCGTTCGATGGCACGGAGCCAGTCGAGCTGGGCGAGGGCGAAGTCGTTGCGGAGGCCGAAGGGAAAATGCCGTTCCTTCAGGGCGGCGGGGGCCTCGGCTTCGTAGAGGGCGGAGAGCGGTTGCGGTCCGTGTCCGTCCAAATGGAGGGTGTCGCCGGTGACCTTCCCCTGGGTGCCGTGGAACACCACGCCATCGCCCACGGTGGTGGGGCCGCCATGCCCGCCCCAGCTTCCGAACATCGTCCCCGTCGCTCCGGAGGCGAGGGCGAAGTGGGCGTGGAAGGTGTCGTCGGCGTCGCAGTGGACGGGAGCGGTCTTCCGTCCTTCGCGCACGATCCAGCGGATCGGTTCGGCGATTTGGGTGCGGGCGCCCACCGAGACGACCTCGCTGCCGGAGATGTGGCGGATCAGATCGAAGAAGTGCGGCCCGAGATCGAGGGCGATGCCTCCTCCCTCCGCAAGACCGTGCCGCCATGGCGTCTCCGCGACGACGAGGTCGGGTGCCCACCAGGTGCCGATGTTCCCCAGTGCCGCCATCTGCACCGGTCCCGCGGGCCCACCCTCCGAAAACGCCCAGCGCCAATGGCGGACCCACGGGGCGAAGCGGAGGTTCTCGAAGACGCCGAAGGTGGTTCCGGCGGCCTCGGCTCCTTCGCCCATGCGCCGGGCTCCCTCCATCGAGACGGCGAGGGGTTTCTGCGAGAGGAGATGCTTGCCATGCGCGAAGGCCGCCTCCGCGACCTGGTGGTGCAGGCTGTGGACGGTGAAGTCGTTCACCGCGTCGATCCGGCCCGAGGCGACCATTTCGCGGTAGTCGGTGAAGACGTCGACCTTCGTGCCCGGCTGGAAGTCGGAGAGATACTCGTCGCCCACGGCGAGCGGATCGCCTGGAAGGGATGAGACGGGACGGCGTTGCGGCGGTCCTTCGTCTCGCCTCACGTAGCCGAGGGCGTCCTCCGCCCTCCTCGCGCAGAGGGCCGTGATCTCGAATCCATCGACGCCCGCCTCGCGGAGGAGGCGGTAGCCCTGGAGGTGGGCGGCGAGAATGCGTCCGCAACCGACGATGCCGATGCGTATCATGCCCGGAGGAGAGTGCGGCCGCGGGGCAGCGTCATTCCCTTCGCCCCTTTTTCCCGTCGGCGCCCGCGATCGCCGGGTAGAGGATGCCCGCGAGGGCGGCGCCGGCCAAGGGGGCGAGCCAGAAGAGCCAGAGCTGCTGCACGGCCCATCCGCCGACGAAGGCCGCCGGTCCGGTGCTCCGGGCGGGATTGACGGAAAGGTTGGTGACCGGGATCCCGATGAGATGGATCAGGGTGAGGCCGAGGCCGATGGCGATGGGAGCGAACCCCTGCGGCGCGCGCGAGTCGGTCGCTCCGAGGATGATGAAGAGGAAGAAGAAGGTCAGGACGATTTCGGCGACGAGGGCCGAGAGCATGGCGTAGCCGCCCGGGGAATGCTCCCCGTAGCCGTTCGCCGCGAACCCGCCCGCGGTGGAGAAGCCCTCCTTGCCGCTCGCGATGAGGTAGAGGATCGCCGCTCCGGCGAGGCCGCCGAGCACCTGGGCGGCGATGTAGGGAATCGCCTCGGACTTCGGATGCCGTCCCGCGACGCAGAGGCCGACGGTGACCGCGGGGTTGAGGTGGCAGCCCGAGATGTGGCCGATGGCGTAGGCCATCGTCAGGACGGTGAGACCGAAGGCGAGGGAGACGCCGACGAAGCCGATCCCGAGCTGGACCGGCGAGGGGTCGCCACCGAGGAAGAGCGCCGCGAGGACGGCGCTTCCGCAGCCGCCGAAGACGAGCCAGAGGGTGCCGAAGAATTCCGCAATCAGTTTGTTTCTCATGATGGGGGTTGGGTTGGGCCGATGTCGGCCGTTCGCCTCCAGAGTGGGGATCTGGCGGTGCAAGGTCAACGCATTTCCCGCAAATATTCATCCACATCGGCGACTTCGGCGCTAAACTCCGCCATGGAGAAATTCGACGAGAAGGAGCAGTTCGCCCGCACCCGCAGGAGCCTGATCGAGCGGCTCGCCGACTGGGAGGACCAGCGCACCTGGGACGAGTTCTACCAGACCTACTGGCGGCTCATCTACAGCGTCTCGGTCAAGGCCGGCCTGAGCCGCGAGGAGGCTTTCGACGTGGTGCAGGAGACCGTGCTCGCCGTCGCCAAGCAGTGGAGGAAGGGACAGGTCTACGATCCGGAGAAGGGGTCCTTCAAGACCTGGCTGATGAACATCACGCGCTGGCGCATCGCCGACCAGTTCCGCCTGAAGCAGCGCAACCCCGCCGCGGCGAACCAGGCGGGCGGTACGCCCGGCGGCGACGGGGACGAGCGCCGCACGGCCACGATCGAACGGCTCGAAGGCCAGAACGGCGCGGAGATCCTCGACCAGGTCTGGGAGCGCGAATGGATGTCGAACCTCACCGACGTCGCCCTTGGCCGGGTCAAGAAGCTGGTCTCGCCGAAGCAGTATCAGATCTTCCACGCCTACGTCGTGAAGGAATGGGAGGTGGCGAAGGTGAAGGAGGAGCTCGGCGTGAGCCAGTCGCAGGTCTACCTCGCCAAGCACCGCGTCGGATCGCTGCTGAAGGACGAGATCGAGAAGCTGAAGCGGGAGTTCGCGTGAGCGACGCGTCGCCGTCCTGCCGCAGAGGCGTCCCGGCTTGACGCCGGCACCGGGCAATCCGACCTTTTCGGCCGATGCCCGACTCCTCCGATCCTCCCTCGCCCTGCTGGTGGACTGCCCTCCGCTCTGCGGGAGCGGCCCTGTCGCTCTGCCTTGGCGGATGCGCTCTCGTCCCGGGGGAGACCTACGTGCCGCCGGCGCAGCGGGTCAAGGACGGTTCGGTCCACTACAACCGCCCCCGCGAGCAGGGGCAGGTGGGCTTGAACAAGCTGAATCCCATCTGGTGGCTCGGCAACGCGGACGAGGACTACGATCCGAACTGGAAGCCGGACAAGTCGCACGGGTGGCGGAAGTTCACCTATGCGGTCCGCAACCCGGGACACAACTTCACCCACTACGTCATCGGCGTGGCCGACCGGAACTTCGTGCGGTATGGCGACGATCCCGGCCAGATCTGGAACCGCCGGGGACGCGTCAATCTCGCGACGATCCACGCCGGGGGCCTGCGTCTGCCATTCTACAGCCGTCAGGGCAGGCACTTCGACCAATACATCGGCTGGCGGGAGTCGGGGAACTTCGGCATCGCCTTCCGCAAGGCGCACGCTCCCGAGCGGCGGTTTCCCGGAGAGGGTAGGGAGGGACAGCCAACCCTGTCCGCCGACCGCGATGGCCAAGGCCGCCTCATCGCCCGGCCCTTGGGCGAGGAGGCGGAGCGGGCATCGCCTTAGCCGTCTTGTTCCGAGCCGTGCGGTCAGGACGCCGGGGCACGTTTGGACGCGACAGACGCATCGTCGGAACTTTGGCAACTTTTGCTGCCTCGGCGGATTGCAGTGGAAGGGGCCACTCTTCCGCCAGACGGCAGGAAGGTCGAGGAACGTCCTGAATTCCCGCGCCCTCCGTGACAGACCGCTTCCTGTCCCACGGTTCCCGGGATTCCCGCTTGCCACCCGACAGCGGCCTCCGCTAATCTCCCGGCCATGTCCCATTTCCACCCTTGGATCGACGGCAGCATCGTCGGCCTCTACCTCCTCGGCACGATGGTCGCAGGGATCTGGGTGCGGCGCTACGTCTCGAAGGTGGAGCACTTCCTCGTCGCGGGTCGCGAGATGAACCTCTACCTCGGCATCGCCTCGCTCGCGGCGACGGAGTTCGGGATCATCACCTGCATGTACGCCGCCGAGGCAGGGTACACCCGCGGCTTCGCCGGGGCCACGCCGGGCATCTGCCAGGCGGTCGCGATGTTCCTCATCGGCATCACCGGCTTTTGCGTGAAACCTCTCCGCGCCTCCGGATCGATCACCTTGCCGGAGTTGTTCGAGAAGCGCTTCGGCAAGCGCATCCGCTGGCTCGCCGGGGTCGTCATCGTCCTCGGCGGGCTGCTCAACATGGGCGTCTTCCTGAAGATCGGCGGCGACTTCCTCTGCGCCGTCTGCGGATGGGAGCCGGGCGCCCTCATCCCGGTGATGGGCGTGCTGCTGCTGCTCGTCGCGATCTACACCATCCTCGGCGGCATGCTCTCGGTGCTGGTCACGGACTTCCTCCAGTTCATCGTCATGAGCGTCGGGCTGCTCGTGGTGACCCTGCTCATCCTCCATCACATCGGCTGGGACCGGCTCGAGGAGGCGGTGCGGACGAACCACGGCGAGGGTGGCTTCAATCCCCTCGTCAATCCGCAGATGGGCGTCTCCTACCTCGTCTTCCAGATCCTCGGCAACGCCGCCGCCACGCTGACCTGGCAGACGACCATCTCGCGGCTGCTCGCGGCGAAGGACGCCGCCACGGGCCAGCGCGTCTACACGCGCACGAGCTTCTTCTTCATCTGCCGCTGGCTCATTCCCGGAATGTGGGGCATCGCCGCCCTGGCCATGCTCGGGCCGGTGCCGGAGGGCGGCTCGACCCTGATGGCCATGCCGACCTTCCTCGCCACCTTCCTGCCCATCGGACTCATGGGCCTGATGGTCGCGGCCATGCTCGCGGCGGACATGAGCACGAACTCCTCCTACATGCTCGGCTGGGGCAGCGTCATCTACAACGACATCCTCGCGCCCTTCCGCAAGCGGCGCTGGCCCGAGGCCCGCGCGATCCGGTGGAACCGCTGCATCGTCGCCCTCATCGGCGTGTATCTCTTCGTCTTCGGCCTGCTCTACGAAATCCAGGGCGACGTGTGGTCCTACCTGCTCCTGAGCGGGTCGGTCTACCTCTCCAGCATGTCGGTGCTGCTGATCGCGTGCTGCTATTGGAAGCGGGCCAACTCCTGGGGCGCGGCGGGCGCGATCCTCGGCGGGGCGCTGGTGCCCATCGCCTTCCTCACGCTGGAGAAGATGAACGCCACCGCCGAGCTCGCCGCCCGCATCGGCAAGGACAACGCGGGCATCGCCGCCTTCGCCGCCGCCGTGGCCGGAATGGTCGTCGGCTCGCTGATCAAACCCAAGTCTTCCTCCGCCATCTCCGAAACGGCATGAGCACCTTCTGGCATCTCCTCATCTGGGCCTGCGTGGTCTGGTACAGCACGATCACCTTCCTCGTCGCCGTGCGCGGATGGCACGACATCGTCGGGATGCTGCGGAGGCTGCGGGACGGGGAAGAGTTGGATGCGGAGGAGTGAGCGGAGAGCCCACTTCCAATTTGGAGTTGGCGGCTTGAGGGAATGTCCTCTTCGGATTTTAGGTTTCGGCTTCGGATTGGATCGGCCGCGTCTAGTTGTCCACCGTTTCGAGACCCAGGGCCTGCCGCAGGAGCGAGCGTTCGGTGGAGGTGAGGCTGAGGAGGACGCCGTGATCCTTGCCGCCGGATTGGACGAAATCGATCCCGGTGCGCAGCAGGCGCAGGGGCAGTTGGAAATCGGGCGCGTCACCCGCTGCCTGCGCCCAAGCCGCCCGCCACTGGTCGAGGTTGTCGGAGGCGGGCCAAGGGGCACCTTGGATGAAGATGGTGCCGAGATGCTTCACCAATGCCTCGCCAAGCACCGCGAGAGCGGCGTGCCGGGCGTAGAGCGAATAGAGCTTGCCGACATGGGTGCGACGACCTTCCGGGCTGAAGCCTGCGGAGAAGAGGACTCCGACCATGTCCACAGGCGCTTCAAATTGAGCGGGCGACTGTTCTGCCCCAAGACTCAAACCCGCTTCGATGGCTGCGAACCCTTCGGTCCACCTGCCTTCGCTGAAATGAAGTTCTGCGAGCGCCATTCTGGCGTCGATGACTGTTCCGGCCGGTGCAATCGCCAGTGAAATCAATGCTTCAAGGTCTTTGCAAGAAGGGTCCTTCTTACCCGCTAGGAAGTGCTTAACAGCACGATTGTAGAGCGCCGTGGCCACTTGCTCGGGCGGCGCACCGGGCAGGTCGATGATCCGGCTGTAGTCGGCGATTTCCGCCTCGCTGTCGCCCTCCTGACCGTGCCTGACACCCCGGTTGAAGAGCGCCTTGGCCACTTGCTCGGGCGGCGCACCGGGCAGGTCGATGACCCGGCTGTAGTCGGCGATAGCCGCCTCGCTGTCGCCCTTCTGACCGTGTGTGACACCCCGGTTGACGAGCGCCGTGGCCACTTGCTCGGGCGGCGCACCGGGCAGGTCGATGATCCGGCTGTAGTCGGCGATTTCCGCCTCGCTGTCGCCCTCCTGACTGTGCCTGACACCCCGGTTGACGAGCGCCTTGGCCACTGGCTCGGGCGGCG
>JBBCIU010000004.1:0-199455 GCA_037190325.1 Verrucomicrobiales bacterium
CATCCCGTCCCCAGATGGGCCGGGCGCCTCTCCGCCGCCCCTGCCAGCCAAGGCACCGGCCACGTCCGCCTTTCCCTCGCGAACTCGCCGAACTTCGCCGCCGGGGAGCTGACCACCCGGCCTCATCTCCTCCTCGTCCGCGACGCCTCGGGTCCCACGGGGCGGCATTTCGACATCGCCGCCCACTCCGCCAACGGCATCGACATCGTCGCGACCGTGGCCGAACTCGACGGACTTCCCGCGAACGGTCTCGTCTCCGTGATCCCCGCCTGGACGCTCGACACCCTCTTTCCGCCGGCCACGCAGACCACCTTCCACTCGTCGACCTCTCCCCTCGCCTCCGGTCGGAAATCGGAGCTGCTCCTTTTCGACGAAACCACTCTCGGCACCTCGCTCGCCCCCTCGCGGCGCTTCTACGTCACGGCCGAAGGATGGTTCGAGACCGGCGGCTTCGCGGCGGCAGGAGACGTCGCCCTGAAGCCCGGCCAAGCCTTCCTCGTCCGCCATCCCGCCGGGGTGGCGGCGACCCAGTTCATCCCGCACCAGCAGGTCTATGCGGGAGCGGTGTCGCTGTCGGTCCGGACGTCCGTGGAGGAATCGGTCGATACCATGCTCGCCTTGCCGCGTCCCGTTCCGATCACTCTCGACGACATCGATATCGATTTCGGCCCCGGGGGATTCGAGGAGAGCGCTTCGAACGAGGTCGCCGACCGCAAGGACCAGCTCCTCGTCTACGACAACGCCGCCGCCGGATTGAACAAGCTTCCCTCGGCCGTCTACTTCCGCGTCGGCGGGCAATGGCGCAAGGACGAGGAAAGCGCGTTTCCCGATGCCGCCGGCGAGTGGATCGAGCCTTCCGCCGGACTCCTCCTGCGGAAGGCCGCCGGCGGGGCCGGCCAACCCCTCTTTTGGGTCAACGCTCCCACCTACGACGTCACGGCTCCCTGACCCGCGCGCCCTTCCCGTCCCGGAATATGAAAACGCCCGCTTTCGTCTCTCTCGCTCTCGCCGCCGTCCTGCCTGCCTCGGCCACCGTCTCGATCGAATTTCAACTCGGCGGAATCGAGGTGCCCGCCGGATCGATCGGCGTCCTCGTCGCCGATACGGGCGATGACGGATTCGACGATCCCTCCTCCGACCCCGGCGCCATCCTCTCGGTCGGCGAAACCATCGGCGACGATGTCGTCGTCGCCGTCCTCACCCAATCCTCCCTGCCGGTCTGGGGCACGGGCAAAGGCTTTGCCGACCAGCTGGCCGTGCTCGACTACGCCAAGCTCGGCGTGGCCGAGGGGCAGGAACTGGTTCTCCACGTCTTCCCGGACCGGTCCGAAGGAGACAGCGTTCGCCCCGGCGAACCCCATCTGTCCTATCGCAGCGACGACCTCGGCGACCGGAGCTCGAACAGCACCATGGGCTTCGCCCTTCCCCGCGACGGCGGCGCCCACCTCCTTGCCGTCCTCGGACCCGGCCAAGGCGGCGGCGCCGACCTCGCCGACGTCAATCTCACCGAGGTGCCCTACGCCTCCGGCAGCGGCGGCTT
This sequence comes from Verrucomicrobiales bacterium, assembly GCA_037190325.1. Classification (GTDB taxonomy): domain Bacteria; phylum Verrucomicrobiota; class Verrucomicrobiia; order Verrucomicrobiales; family DEV007; genus Arctic95D-9. The sequence goes on from JBBCIU010000004.1 coordinate 1,541, forward strand.
CAACCGCAGCCTCCCCTCGACTGCCTCGCACCACTACTACTATTTCCATCTCGCCGCCCCGGGCTTCCTCCATCTCCAGGGGGCCGGAGCCTCGGGACTGCAAGTCGATCTCTACGGTCCCGGCGGCCAGCTCATCGCCAGCAGCACAGGAGGGAATTTCCAATTCCTGGAGCCGCTCGGCGCCGGATTCCACCGCCTCGAGTTCAGTGGCGCGGCGGGCGGATACTCCCTCCTCTTCGCCAATGCCGACGGGCGCCCCGTGACCCCCGACGTTGCCGTGGGCCCCACCCTTGCCCGCCTTGCCGGCAGGAACGTCCCAGGTGGCACGGCCAACCTCACCTCGAAGCAAGCCAAGCGCGTCACCGGCTACGCCGCCGTCTCCAACCGCGGATCGAGGCCGAACGCCATCGCCGTGAAGGGCGCGCGCAAGACCGCCCTCATGGGCGTCGCCTACTTCGACGCCTCCGGAAACGTCACTTCCCGCCTCGTCAGCGGCGCCTACCGCACGCCCGTCCTCGAAGCCACCAAGCCCGCTTCCGCCATCCGCGTCCAGTTCACCCCGAACAAGAAGAAGCTCGTGAAGAAATCCGGCCGCAAGACCGTGGTCCGCAAGATCACTTTCAATGCCGCGATCCGGGCCAGTTCGACGGCGACCGCCTCCAACGACACCGGCACCTTGCGCGTGAGGACGCGCTGAGCGGCTTTCGGGGACTTACCCTTCCCGGCTTTCATGGGACCCGAGGAACGGGAAGAGGCGGTGGGAGCGTCCCGGCATGCCTTGCTGGAGACTCTCCACCTGGCTCGCCGCGCAGACCGAACCCTCGCCGAGGCGTATCGTCTCCTCTCCCTGGATCCCGAGGATTTCTCGGCTCACTACTACGCCGTCCTCGCCCTGATCGAACTCGGACGGAGAGACGAGGCGAAGGCGCATCTCGCCCGCCTGTCCGCCTTGCAGCCCGACTCGATGGGCACCCGCTTCGCGGCGGCGCGCTACCATCTCGACGCGGAGGACTGGCGTGCCCTCGCCCGCGAGACCGCCGAAGGGATGCGCGTCGCCCCGGAGGTCGCCGCCTTCCACCACTACGCCGCCATCGCGTCGCTCGGCCGTTTCCGCGTCGGCGAAGCCAAAAGGCACATCGCCCGGGCCCGCTCCCTCGATCCCGACGACGCCGACATCGCGAATCTCTACATCACCGTCCACGGACTCGGAGAAACCTCCGCCGCCGACGGCCTGCGGCGGCTCGATGCCTACGTGGAGGCCCTGCGCCTCGATCCGGCCAACGCCGGCCTGCACCACAGCATGGGCCGAGTCTGTCTCGAAGAGCTCGAAGATCCGGCGGCGGCCGAAGACCATTTCCGCGAGGCCCTGCGCCTCGATCCGACAAACCGGCTCTACCAAGGCGATCTCTTCGAAGCGGTGGCGCAACGCAGCCTCGTCTACCGCACGTTTTCGATTCCGTCCCGCACCTTCGCCTGGCTCGCGGCCATCGCCCGCGTCGTCGTGGCGCAGCCCTGGCGCTTGATCCTTCTTCTCTTCGCGTTCAAGGTGGTGATCGCCTACCTGGTCTGGCTTGCTCTCGTCACCCTCGTTCTCTGGCCCGGCGGGAAGGTCTACGAGTGGCTGCTGGTCTCGGAGGTCAGGGATGCGGCGTCGCTCACCGGCACCGGCCTGAGGCTGCACTCCCGCCTGCGCCGCCTTCCCCGCTGGCTCCGCTTCCTCTTCTTTCTGGGGACGAACGCCCTTCTCTGGATCGGACTGTTCGCCGCTCTCGGGATGCCGGCGAGAGCCGGCCTGATCCTCCTCTCGGGTTTCGCCGGCTTCCACTTCCTCTGCCTCGCCCTCTGCCGGGCGGTCCGCCGGGGGAGGACGCGGCGCGCGGCGCGGCGCTCGCCAGCCGCGTAGCCGAGGCGGCGGCGGGTTCGTCAGCCGAGCGATTCCTTCACCGCCGCCATCGTCTCGCGCTGGCGCCGTTCGACGAACGCGCGTCCCTTCGCCGCCGTCTCCCTCGCCTTGGCCGGATTCTTCGCCATCGCGAGGACGGCTTCCGGAAGGCGCTTCCGGTCCTCCTCCCGGTCGAAGTCGAAAAGCCATTCGCCGAGGCCGATGTCCTCCCACATGTAGCCCTTCGTCGTCTGCTCGGCCCAGCGGCAGACGATCGCGGGAACGCCCTGGCCGATGCACATGATGGGCGAATGCATCTCGTTGCCGAAGAGCCCGGCGCTGCGGACGTAGACGCTCAGCGCTTCGCCGGTGAGCCAGTAGTCGGGCCGCCACACGACACGCTTTCTCGCACTCTCGGAGAGGCGGTCGTAGAGCAGTTCCTTGCCCACCTGCATCTGGGTCTGGTCTTCGGGACAGAGGAGCACCTTCAGCCCGGTTTCGGCCACGATCCGCTCGATGGCCTCGAGGTGCGGATCGTGGTCCTGGAATTTCAGCTCGTTGTTGCGGGCCTCCCGTGCCTCGTCCTTCGGCAGGTCCTTGATGAGCCAGTAGGGTGTGTAGCGGAGCCGCGGGATGCAGCAGAGGAACTTGCCCACCTCCAGTCCGTTCGCCCCGAGGAACGCGAGCGCCTTCCCATCCTCCTTCAGATCGCAGGCGAAGGCTCCGTCGGGCCCGAACTCCATCGTCGGGGAGGTGCAGCCGGAGGCCTTGGCCAGCTCGAGCGACTTCGAGTCGCGGAAATAGACGAAGCGGGCGCCGCTGAGGAGCTCGACCGTCTTCGCGAAGGTCTCGTCGGTGACATCGGCGGTGGCGGCGGAACCGCGCTTTGGCAGGGTGATGCCGTAGACCCCGTAGGGTTTCCCCGTCGCTTCGGCCCAGTGGCGCACGTCCTTCTCCGCGACGAGGGAGGGGCCGGAGCCGTGGAGGAGGAAGTCGCTCTCCTCGAAGGCCCGTTTCAGCTCCTCGGCGCCTTTGACGAACTTCAGCTTGGGGAAGCGTGCGGCGAGGAGCTCCTCGACTCCGTTGTCGATGCGGCTGGGCCAGAGGGAGACTTCGGCCTCGGGCAGGTGCTGCTCGAGGAGATGGAGCACGCCGGGGGTATGGGCGATGTCTCCGATATTGACCGTCTGCCAGGAAGAGCGGAGAAGGATGCGCCGTGGACGGTCGGCGGCGGAGACTCCGGCAAGAGAGGCCCCGAGGATCAGTCCGAAACGGGAGAGCGCGGAGCGGCGGGAGAGGGTGTCGGAGATCATCGGAAGCAGTGTCGATGGAAGGTCCGGGGGATTCCAGTCAAAATACGGCTTGGGTCGCGGCGAAAATATGCGTGTCCAATGCCGCATCGAACCGCCTTCCGACCGGCAGCGCTGGAAGATGGCCGGAGGGTGGGACGAGTCGTTGTGGAGCCTTCCCCCGCCCACGCTCGTCAATCGTTCCGATGCTCGAGGAGGTCGCCCGGCTGGCAGTCGAGAAACTGGCAGATGGCTTCCAATGTCGAAAACCGGATCGCCTTCGCCTTGCCGGTCTTCAACACGGAAAGATTCTGCGGGGTGATGCCCACCGCCTCGGCGAGGTCGTTGAGTTTCACCTTCCGCTTGGCGAGCATGACATCGAGATTGACGACGATCGGCATGGCAAAGGGTCAGACAGTCCATTGCTGCTCCTCCCGAAGCAAGCGCGCCTGCTCCAGAATCCAACTGAGCGCGAGGGCGAGGAAACCCCATTCGATTCCCGTCCCGGACATCGAGAAGGTAAACAAGGAGACGTCCCGGATAAAGCTGAAGTAGAGGACCTCCGAGGTGTGCGAAGCTCCGACGAACTGGCCGACCATTGCCCAGGCCTGCCCCACGATTCCCTGTATCAGGTAGATCCAGCCAAGCAGACGGAAGCACTGGATCGGCTTGTCGCCGAAGACGTCGCCGCGCTTCCAGGCGGCCGCAATCCGGAGGATGAGCGTCATCGTCGCGATGAAAACGGCGAAGGCAATGGCGAAGGACCAGAAGCTGATCCAGTAGTGGTCGAGGTAGGAGCCGTAGTCCCAGGCCACCAGCGATCGGATCGCTTCAGGGGCCATGCCCTTGATTTTCCCTTCCGCAAGGCCCGCGAACATCGCGATGATGTCTTCCTTTCCTCCCGATCCCCCGGCAAGACCGAGCCCAAGGATGACAGCCATCGCGGCCACGAGCGCCAAGCCATTGAAGATCATCCAAAACCAGGAGAACCCCCAGAGCAGTCTGCCCACCTTCTGGATTCTGGATTGATGCGGTTGAAGGGATTCGTCCATCGTGAGTGGATGCTTGCCGAAAATATCCTGTTTTGCAATTTTAATTTATTGAAAAACAGTAAATTATTACCGCAACACATAATTCCGATCCTTCCAAGAACCGGGCGGCGGATGGGCTCATCCCTCCCGCCCATGCACCCGCAGCCGCTGATGCAGCCACCAGCCGGTCCACAGCACGGCAAAGATCGCGGGCAGCCACCAGAGGCTGGCCCGATAGGCGCCGTCGATCCCGGCGGTGTCCTTCAGGCCGCGGAGGATCGCCCCGTAGGCAAGGCTGAGGCCGCCGAAGCCGAGGTTCAGGGCGAGACCGCGGAAGCTGAGGACCGTCGCCCGATGCCGGGAATCGACGAGGGCGTTGAGATAGTGCGAGGTGAGGAAATTGAGCAGGCCGAACCCGAGGCTGAAGAACGCGACGAGGGCGACGCCCCATTTAGGAATCGCGAAGGCGACGCCGACGAGACCGCAGAGGACCACGAGGGAGACCACCCGGTAGTTGCTCCGCAACGTGCCATGTTTGACGAGCCACGCGGCCCATTTCGGCGTGAACAGCCCGAGCGCCGAGAATGCGGCGCCGATCGCTCCGAACCACGCCACGGGGATGCCGATGAGGCGGTAGTATTCCGAGGCCGTCACCGTGAAGAGGCGCAGCACGCTGTCGTGGACCAGCGCCGCGAGAACGAGGCCGCAGACCGCCGGCGTGCCCAGAATCCAGCGTCCCGCACCGAGAATGCCGGACCAGAGCGAGGCTTCGCCTCCGCATTCGGTCTCGAGCGGCGCTTCCTTCATCGAGAGCGCCACGGCCACGGCGAAAAAGGCGTTCACGAGGGTGAGGTAGACCGGAAAGCGGAGCACCGTCTCCTTCTCCACGGTCAGATCCCCTCCGAACCAGGCCAGGGCACGGTTGACGAGCGCCGGGTCGTAGACGGCCGAGCCGACCAGCATCGCGAAGATGAAGGCGAGGGAGGAGAGACGCATCAGCCGCGAGAGGACGCGCGGCCAGACCGTCTCGCGCTCCCCCGGCGGGATGGAGTCGTAGGCGAGGGCCTCGTCCGCTCCGCTCGCCGCCGCCTCGGCCGCACCGGAAAGGAGGCGGTTCGCGACCCAGGCCCAGAAGACGACCGCGTTGCTGCCAAGCGGAACGAAGGCCAGCACGCCCATTTCCAGAACCATCAGGACCGAGGCGATCACGACCATGCGCTTCCTCCCGAGGCGGTCGGCGAGGGCTCCCGAAGGCACTTCGAGGAGGACGATGGAGACCGCCCAGACCGCGTTGAGGACGGCGAACTGCGGCAGGGTGAGCCCGTAGTCGAGCTGGATCACCGCAAAGACGGGATAGTAGAAGCGTGCGTTGAAGAGCAGCCGGAAGGCGATGAAGAGCGGGAGGTTTCGGGGCATGTCGGATCTCCGTCAATTTCCCGGCCATCCTTCGATCCGCTCCACCAGCGCCGCCGCGATCTCCTCCTTCGGAGCACGGGAAAGGAGCTCCCGCCCGCCCGCGCGGTCGAAGACGAGGACCTCGTTCTCGTCTCGGTCGAAGGCGATGTCCGACCGGCTCACGTCGTTGGCGACGAGCAGATCGCAGCCTTTGCGGTGGAGCTTGTCGAGGGCGTGTTCGGCGAGCTGTTCGGTCTCGGCGGCGAAGCCGACGAGGATGCCCTTGAATCCGAAGACGGTTCGCGCGCTGCCGAGGATGTCGGGATTCCTGACGAGGGTCAGGGTGAGGGTCTCGCCGGTCTTCTTGATCTTCTCCCCCGCGGCTTCGGCAACGCGGTAGTCGGCCACGGCGGCGCAGAAGACCGCCACATCGGCCTGCCCGATCGCCGCGGCGACGGCGTCGTACATCTCCTGCGCCGTCTCGACGGCGACGAGCTCCGCCCCGGGAGGCGCAGGGATCGCGACGGGTCCCGAGATCAGCGCCACCCCGTGTCCCCTTGCCAACGCGGCGGCGGCGAGAGCATAGCCCATTTTGCCCGAGGAGCGGTTCGAGAGGTAGCGGACCGGGTCGATCGGCTCGCGGGTCGGGCCGGCGGTGATGAGAAAGCGCATGGCACGAATCGTGACAGAATACTCAGTGAGTTGGAAGTGGCCGCAAAAAGGCACAAAAGACACAAAACGGCGGAGGAAATGGATTCACTGCTGCTTGCGGCTCAGGCCTTCGCGGCGAGCATCTCGCCGATCTTCGCCTCGATCCCCTCGACCGGCCAGAGCCGGCCCACGCCTTCGTAGCCGCAGGCGAGGAGCCCTTCCTCGGGACCGATGAAGGCGACGCCGCGCGACTGGAGCCTCTCCACGTTCGACCGCGTCGCGGGATGCTCCCACATCTTGCCGTTCATCGCCGGGGCGACAAGGACGGGGGCCAGTGTGGCGAGATGGATGGCCCCGAGGGCATCGTCGGCGATCCCGTGGGCGAATTTGGCGATGACGTTCGCCGTGGCCGGGGCGACGACGAGCAGGTCGGCCCGGTCCGCCAGCTCGATATGACCGGGATGCCAGCTCTGCTTCTCGTCGTAGAGGTCGGCGGTGACGGGATGGCGCGAGAGCACCTGCAGGGTCAGCGGGGTGATGAACTCCTGCGCGTCGCGCGTCATCACGACGTGGACGGCGTGGCCACGCCTGACGAGCCGGCTCGCGAGATCGGCGGCCTTGTAGGCCGCGATGGACCCGGTCACCCCGAGCACGATGGTCTTTCCCGATGAAGAATCACTCACCCGGGACGTTCGGTTCGCCCGCGAGCTTGCGCAAGCGGCGAGAACGGCAGCGCTCCCCGGCGAGAATGGAGCGGAAGGTCGCGAAATCCGTCTCGCGGTCGGCGCTGACGAGGGTGTAGCGGTATTCCGGCCAATGCCGAGACTCCTCCCGGGCGTTGAAAAGACGAAGGGCGAGCTGCTCCTCCGTCTCCGTGCCGCGGGCCCGGACGCGCTTCACCAGCTCTGCGTTGCTGGGAAGCAGGATGAAGATGTCGACGAGCGCCTCCTGGATCGCCGGGTCGGCCGAGCCGCGCACCAGCGCCGCGCCCTGCACGTCGATGTCCATCAGCACGTCGCGTCCCGCCTCGAGATGGCCGAGGACCTCGCGCTTCAACGTGCCGTAGAGCCGTCCGTGGACTTCGGCGTGTTCGAGAAAGTCGCCCCGTGCGATCCCGGCTTCGAACTCCGCGCGCTCCATGAAATGGTAGTCCACCCCGTCGCGCTCGCCCTCGCGGGGTGCTCTCGTCGTCGCCGAAACCGCGTAGACCGCCTCCCCGTCGCTCTCGGAAAAGCGACGGCAGAGCGTCGTCTTGCCCGATCCCGAAGGACCGGAAACGACGCAGAGCATGCCACCGCGCTGAAATTGCCAATCGCCCATGCCGCCAAGATTCGCCAGACTCGCGCCGGGTCAACTCCCCAGGTCTTTCCCGTCCGGTTTCGGGCGTTCCTCGAAAATCCCCCGGAAGACGTTTCCGCGCATTCCATCCTTCCGTCTCGGCGCCCCCCTCCGGAGTTCCGGGTAGCCCTGACCGGCCCGGTCAGGGAGGGCATGTCGTTTGGACGAGTGGCCGCGCGAGCCGCATGGGCCTACCTCTGCCTGGCGGAAAAGCCATCCATCGTCACTCTCCCCCCCTTGATCGATGGGCGACTGCCGGATAGGTCAATGACGGAGCCAACGCCGCTGGAATCCGACGTCCAACCGAAAAGGGGAGTCCGGACTTCATGGATCCCGGCGTTCCGCACCCTCCTTTGTCAAGCAAAGCCAATTCTCCGCATGGGAATGCCAGGCGGTGCCAGTCCGAAACGGACAGAGGGAGCGCTTCTCCTGACAGAAAAGCATTTCCCTAACCGACGCAGACGGAAATTGTTGAACATTTTTCCGTCATCGCTCGTCTATATCCGTAGAGCGTCCTCCCTGGAGGGCGCGGAAGTTTCAAAACCTACCCTGACAGAACCTTAACCCCCGGCGACATGCCGCCCGCATCGCGGCGGGGGTCCCCGAAGAGAGAGACGAGATTCCGACAGCATTCGAACCGAGGAAAGCCCGACGCAAGCGGGCCATCCGGGGACCTCCGAAGGACACGGGCAGCCGGTCGCCGACCCAGCGACACAAGATGGCTGCCTGTTTCCATACCCTCATCCCCGGCGCGGTTCCCGCCCTCTCCGTAGGCGTCGGAGCCCGCCCCCGCATCGGAGTGGCCCTCTCCTCGGGCGGAGCGAAAGGCCTCGCCCACATCGGCGTGATCCAGGTTCTCGAGGAGAACGGCATCCCCGTCGATGCCGTCGCCGGCACGAGCATGGGGGCCTATGTCGGCGCGATGTGGGCCTCGGGGCTGAACGGGAAGGAGCTGGAGGAACTCGCCGCGACCGTCGTCGCCCGCCGCGACCTCTGGAGCCTCGTCGATCCGACGATCCCCCCGCGCCGCGGTTTCGTCGGCGGTCGCAAGATCCTCGCCCGCCTCCGCGACACTCTCGGCGAAAGGACCTTCGACGACCTCGCGACACCCTTCCTCTGCGTCGCGACCGAGCTGAACGGCTACGGGCGTGCGGTCCTGCACGAAGGCGAGGTCGCCACCGCCGTCCTCGCGAGCCTCGCCATCCCCGGCGTCGTCGTCCCGGTGGAGCGCGACGGAATCGAATACATCGACGGCGGGGTCTCCGAACCCCTTCCCGTCGATTCCCTGCGCGAGTCCGGCAGAGTGGACAAGATCGTCGCGGTGAACGTCCTCCCCCGACCGGGGGAAGCGGGCCGCTTCCGCCACTCGCCGGACGACTTCAAGCCCTGGAGGAATCCCTGCGCCTGGCTGAACCAGAAGACGAACCTCTTCGCCCGGGGGAACCTCCTCGACATCCTCCGCGGCGCGGCGATGGGGTCGCAGATGCGCCTCGTCGACCGGAGCGCCTCGCATGCCGACGTCGTCGTCCGGGCGGTCAGCCCGATGCCTCGCTGGCACGACTACAACAACTACCACTCCTACATCGAGCTGGGACGCGTCGCCGCCGAAGCGCTCCTGCCCGAGATCCGCGCCCTTCTCGGACCTTTCCCGAAATCCGAAGCCAAACCCGAACTGGAGGCTTGCCGCGCGACATGAACACCACCCGCCTGACCACCCGCTGGGACTCCCTCTCCGCCGACGAGCTGCGGCACCTTCAAGGCGTGAAGCTGCGCCACTACCTCGTCGACCATGTCGTGCCCTTCTCGAAGCACTACCGCGAGCTCTTCGCGAAAGAGGGCATCGACGCGCGCTCCATCCATCGCGTCGAGGATCTCGCCAAGCTGCCCTTCACCTCGAAGCGCCACCTCGTCGACGACCCCACGACCGGTTCGCGGATGAAGGATTTCGTCCTCGTGCCCGACGAGGCCGTCCTCCGCCGTCGCCCCGCGACGATCCTGAAGGCCCTCCGCCACGGCCGTGCCGCGGTCAAGGCAGGCTTCGAGCGCGAATACCGGCCCATCCTCATGACCAGCACCACGGGACGCTCCACCGAACCCGTGCCCTTCCTCTACACCGCGCACGACCTCGACCTTCTGAGTGTGACCGGCCGCCGCATGATGGAGATCTGCGAATCCGACCCCGCCTACCGCCATCTCAACCTCTTCCCCTTCGCCCCGCATCTCGCCTTCTGGCTGGCGCACTACGCCGGGCTCGGCTACGGCACCTTCGTCCTCTCCTCGGGCGGCGGAAAGGTCATGGGCACCGACGGCAACGTGCGTTTCCTCGACAAGATCAAGCCCGAGGCCCTCATCGGGATGCCGACCTTCCTCTACCACGTCCTCTCCCTCGCGGTGGAGCGCGGCCTCGCCGTGCCGAATCTGCGCAAGATCGTCCTCGGCGGGGAGAAGGTCCCGCCCGGCACCCGCCGCAAGCTGCGCGCCCTCTGCGCCGAGCTCGGCGCGGGCAAGGTCGACGTGATGGCCACCTACGGCTTCACCGAGGCGAAGATGGCCTGGCCCGAATGCCCCGGCCACGGCCTCGACGGCGCGCCCGGCTACCACCTCTCGCCCGACCTCGGCATCGTCGAGATCATCGACCCCGAGACCGGCCTCGTCGTCGGGGAAGGCGAGCCGGGCGAGATCGTCTTCACCCCCCTCGACAGCCGCGGCAGCGTGGTCCTGCGCTACCGCACCGGCGACCGCATCTCCGGCGGGCTCGTCCATGAAGCCTGCCCCGCCTGCGGACGCACAACGCCCCGCCTCGTCGGCGAGATTTCGCGGGTCACCGACCTTCGCCGCCTGCGCATCGGCAAGGTCAAGGGCACCCTCGTGAACTTCAACGAGCTCGAGAACCTTCTCGACAACCTCGACCGCGTCGGCTCCTGGCAGATCGAGCTGCGCAAGCGCAACGACGATCCCCTCGAAAGCGACGAGATCGTCGTCCACGTCGCCCCGCGCGGTCGCGTCTCGCGTCCCTCCCTCGCCGCCGAGATCGAGGAGCGCTTCCGCGCCGTCACCGAGCTGACTCCGAACCGCATCGAATTCCACAGCGCCGAGCACCTCCGCAGCCTGCAAGGCGTGGGCCGCGCCCTGAAGGAGGAGAAACTCGTCGACCGCCGCGATGCGCCCGTTCCCGATGCCGGAGGCAGACCCGAACTCTCCACCCTGACCGAACCATGAAAACACCGACCCGCCCTCGTGCCGACAAGAGTCCCGTCATCGTCGACGGCGTCCGCACCCCCTTCCTGAAGATGGGCAGCGGTTTCGCCTCCATCGACGCGACCGAACAGGGTCGGGTCGCGGTGCAGACCCTCTTGCTCCGCACCGGGGTCGACCCCGGCGCCATCGACGAGCTGATCTTCGGCTGCGTCTCCCAGCCCGCCGACGCCGCGAACCTCGCCCGCGTCGTCGCCCTGCGCGCGGGCCTGCCCGAGAGCGTCCCGGCCATGACCGTGCATCGCAACTGCGCCAGCGGGCTGGAGGCCCTCACCGTCGCGGCGGAGCGCCTCGCCGCCGGACGCGGCGAGGTCTTCGTCGTCGGAGGCACCGAGAACATGACCCGCATCCCCCTCCTCTTCTCTTTGGCCGCGGCCGCCAAGTTCGCGGCTTTGTCGCGGGCGAAAACAGCGGGCGGAAAGGCGGCCGCGGCCATCGGCTTCCGTCCCGCCGACTTCGCTCCGGTGGTGGGCCTGCAACTCGGCCTCACCGATCCCGTCTCCGGCCTGAACATGGGCGAGACCGCCGAGGTCCTCGCCCGCGAATTCGACATCTCCCGCGAGGCGCAGGACCGCTTCGCCCTCGCTTCGCACCACAAGGCCGCCGCGGCGCGCGAAGCCCATCCCCGCGAGATCGTGCCGGTCTATCTGCCGGGCTCGAAAGCCGGCTTCGCCGACCGCGACAACGGCGTCCGCGAAGGGCAGACGATGGAGGCCCTCGCCCGTCTCGCCCCCGTCTTCGAGCGCCCCGCCGGTACGGTCACCGCGGGGAACAGCTCCCAGATCAGCGACGGAGCCGCCGCCCTCCTCGTCATGAGCGAGGCCAAGGCGGAGTCGCTCGGCCTCGAACCCCTCGGCCGCCTCGTCGACTACGCCTGGAGCGGCTGCGATCCGAAGCGCATGGGCCTCGGCCCCGCCTTCGCCATCCGCGACCTCCACGAGCGCACCGGCCTCCGCCCCGACGACGCCGATGTCGTCGAGATCAACGAGGCCTTCGCCGCCCAGGTCCTCGCCGTGATGAAGCTGCTCGAAACCGGCCCCTTCGACGGACTCGCCATCCCCGAGGACCGTCTCAACCCCCTCGGCGGGGCCATCGCCCTCGGTCATCCTGTCGGCGCGACCGGCGCCCGCCTCGTCCTCACCGCCCTGAAGCAACTGAAAGCCGGCGGCGGCGACCGCGCCCTCGTCAGCCTCTGCATCGGCGGAGGCCAGGGCGGGGCGGCCTGGCTCGAAACACTCTAACCAAACGCGAAAGGAAACACCGCCATGAAAACGACTTGCCTCCCTCCGAAATCCGAAACGCACCATCGCGCCCGCCTTCCCTCGCCGAAGCGCCGGATGCATCTCGAATTCATCGACGGGGCGGCGGTGATCACCTTCGATCATCCCGGGAAGTCCGCCAACGTGGTGGACGCCGCCTTCCTCGATGAATTGGAGAAAGCCCTGCGGGCGGTACGCCGCATCGGAGCGAGGGGGGTCGTCTTCCTGAGTGCGAAGCCGACCGTCTTCGTTGCCGGAGCCGACCTCGAAAGCCTCGGGAAGATCCGGGGGGAGAGACTCGCGATTCTCGTCGAGCGCGGCCAGCGTCTCCTCTCCGAAATCGCCGCCTTCTCCATTCCCACCGTCGCCGCGATCCATGGCGCAGCGCTGGGCGGCGGACTGGAGCTCGCCCTCGCCTGCGACCGCCGCCTCGCCAGCGACGATCCCGCGACGACGCTCGGCCTGCCGGAGACGCAGCTCGGACTCCTGCCCGCGTGGGGCGGCTCGACCCGCCTGCCTCGGCTCGTCGGCCTGCCGAAGGCCCTCGACCTCATCCTTTCCGGCAAGAGTCTTCCGGCGAAGGCGGCACGGAAGATCGGCCTCGTCGACGAAATCGTGCCCAGAGAGCGCCTCCGTTCGCGGGCGCTGGCCTTGCTCGCGAAACCGCTCCCGGAGCGTTCCTCGCATTTCCTCGCGAACCACCCGATCTCTGCGACGATCCTCCGTTTCCTGACGAAACGACGGCTCCTCGCGAAGACGCGTGGGAACTACCCGGCGCCCCTTGCGGCGCTGGAAGTCGCGGCCCGGGCGACCGGCGGCTCGATGGAGCGGTCCTTCGAACGCGAACGCGACGCCTTCCTCGCTCTCTCCGAGACCGAGGCGGCCCGCCATCTGCTCCGCCTCTTCTTCCTCCAAGAGAAGGCGAAGCACTTCCGCTTCGACGAATCCCTCGATGCCAGATCCTTGCCTCCGATCCATCGCACCGCCGTGATCGGAGCAGGCGTCATGGGCGCGGGGATCGTGCAAGCCTTCGCCTCGCGTGGTTTTCCCGTCGTCCTCGCCGATCTCGATCCGTCCCGCGTCGCCGCCGGGATGAAGTCGGTCTCCAAGCTCTTCGACGAGGCCGTGAAGCGCCGGATCTTCACCGCCCACGAAGCGCGCCGGAAGCTCGACCTCGTTTCCCCCACCGCCGAGCGGGTCCCCCTGCATCGCTGCGACCTCGTCGTCGAGGCGGCGGTCGAGGACCTAGCCGTGAAACAACGGATCTTCGCGGACCTCTGCGCCCGCACCTCGCCGGAGACGATCCTCGCGACCAACACCTCGGCCCTGTCCGTCACCGCCCTCGCCGGGGCGGAGGGGGTCACGCACCCCGAACGGATCATCGGCCTGCATTTCTTCAACCCCGTCAGCCGCATGAAGCTCGTCGAGATCGTCGTGACCGGATTCACTTCGCCCGAGACGGTCGAGCGCGTCCTCGCCTTCGTCCGCGGCCTCGGCAAGATCCCCGTGGTGGTGAAGGACTCGCCCGGCTTCCTTGTCAACCGCATCCTCATGCCCTACCTCATCGAGGCGGGACGTCTCGCCGAGTCCGGCGTGCCCGTCGCCACGATCGACCGGGCCATGCTCGACTACGGGATGCCGATGGGGCCGCTGCGCCTCCTCGACGAAATCGGCCTCGACGTCGCCGCCCATGTCGCGGAGACGATGGGCGAGGCCTTCGGCGACCGCTTCGCCGTGCCGGAACTCCTCACCGCTCTCCGCGCGTCGGGCGATCTCGGGAGGAAAAACGGACAGGGCTTCTACCATCACGAAGGCCGAAAAGCGACCCCGCGCATCTTTGCCGTTCCACCCTCCCCGCTGCCGGGCGAATCCGACATCGCCGCCCGCCTCGCCACCTTGATGACCCGCGAAGCCAAACGCTGCCTCGAGGAAGGCATCGTCCGCGACCCCGGCAGCATCGACCTCGCCATGATCCTCGGCACCGGCTACGCCCCCTTCCGGGGAGGGCCGCTCGGCGGTGAACCGTGAAGCACCCTGACACGAAGACCTTTTGCCTTTCACTTCCTACCTTCCACCCCCCTCGCCCCATGAACACCTCCAAAGCTCCCGAACGTCCTCCCACCTCCGTCATCGATACCTCGAAGATGTCGGCCCAGGAACGCGCCGCCCTCGAGCTCGCCGAGGAAGCGCGCGTGCAGGCCGGACCCGGCGGCAGCTTCGGCGGCTCGCTCTTCATGGGACGCCCGCGCTTCGACACCCTTCTCCCCTTCCCGGCGCAGTCGGTCGAGGACGAGGACCAGGGCGACGCCTTCCTCGCGAGGCTCGAGGCCTTCCTGAAAAGCGAAGTCGATCCCGACGAGATCGACCGGACCGGCGAGATCCCCGATCGGGTCATCGAGGGTCTCGCCCAACTCGGCGCTTTCGGGATCAAGATTCCTCGCGAATACGGAGGGCTCGGCCTCTCGCAGACGAACTACTCCCGCGCCGCCATGCTGCTCGGCTCGCATTGCGGCAACCTCACCGCCCTGCTCTCGGCGCACCAGTCCATCGGTGTGCCCCAGCCCCTCCTCGTCTTCGGCACGGAGGAGCAGAAGCGCAAATACCTCCCGCGCTGCGCCAAGGGCGAGATCTCCGCCTTCGCCCTCACCGAACCCAACGTCGGCTCCGACCCCGCGAAGATGGAGACCACCGCGACCTGGGACGAGTCGAACGGCGAATACGTCCTCAACGGTGAGAAGCTCTGGTGCACCAACGGCGTCAAGGCCGGCGTCATCATCGCGATGGCGCGGATGGCCGACTCCACCCCCGACCGCCCCCGCATCACCGCCTTCCTCGTCGAGATGGACACGCCCGGCGTCGAGGTGACGCACCGCTGCCGCTTCATGGGCCTGCGCGCCCTCTACAACGCCGTGATCCGTTTTACGGATGTCAGGGTGCCGAAGGAGAACGTCGTCCTCGGCGAAGGGCGCGGCTTGAAAGTCGCCCTCACCACCCTGAACACCGGACGCATCACCCTGCCCGCCGCCTGCGCCGGCATGGCCAAGCGCTGCCTCGAATGGTCCACCGACTGGGCCGCGAAGCGCGTCCAGTGGGGCGCCCCCGTGGGACGCCACGACGCCATCGCCCAGAAGCTCGCGAGGATGAAGGCCGAGACCTTCGCCATCGAGGCCATGGTGCGCTACGTCTCCCTCCTCGTCGATCGCGACAAGAAGGCCGACATCCGCCTCGAAGCCGCCTTCGCCAAGATGTGGGGCACCGAGCGCGGCTGGGACATCGTCAACGAGACCATGCAGATCCGCGGCGGACGCGGCTACGAGACCGCCGGATCCCTCGCCTCGCGCGGGGAGCCGCCCGTGCCCGTGGAGCGCTTCCTCCGAGACAGCCGCATCAACACCATCTTCGAGGGATCGAGCGAGATCATGCGGCTCCTCATCGCCCGCGAGGCCCTCGACCCGCACCTGAAGCTCGGCGGTCCCGTGCTGAACTCGACCCTGCCCCTCGCCGACCGCGCCAGGGCCGCGCTGCGCTCCGCCTGGTTCTACGGACGCTGGTATCCGGCCCTCTGGCTGCCCGCCCTGCGCGGCGACGCGGGCGTCCTGCCTGAGCTCCGCGCCGACTCCCGCCGCGTCCGCGCCCACAGCAAGCGCCTCGCCCGGAGCCTCTTCCACGCCATGCTCCGCCACGGTCCAAAGCTGGAGAAGAAGCAAGTTTTGCTGGGCCGCTTCGTCGAGATCGGAGCCGAACTCTTCGCCCTCACCGCCGTAATGGCCTACGCCGGACAGCTCGTCGAGAGCGGACGAGACGACCGCGAAGATCTCGTCGCCACCGTGCGCCACTTCTCCAAGCTCGTTCGCGGGAAAGTCGAAGGGCTCTTCCGCGAAGTCCGGCGGAATGCGGACGGGGAGGGGTATCGGATTGCCAAGGAGATGGTGGCCGCGCGAAGCGGAGCCAGTGATTTTCCAGATTGACCTGTGAGATCGGAGCGATCCGAAAGGTCCTCTTCCATGGGTTTGGGCTCTCTGGTATCCGTTGACTCCGATGGCAGGGCCGCTTGCTGGCAAGCCGGTCCCGTTTCCATCCGGCTTTGGCGTGAAATGTGGGTTAGGGTGTGGCACCGAGATCCATGCCCTTTCGCTTCGCCAACACCTATGCCCGCCTCCCGGAATCCTTCTTCGCGCGGGTCGATCCCACCCCGGTTTCCGCGCCGGAATGGATCGCGCTGAACCACGACCTCGCCGAAGCGCTCGGGCTCGATCCCGACTGGCTCGGTTCGGGCGAGGGTTTGGAGATTCTGTCAGGCAACCGCGTTCCCGAAGGGGCCGAACCCCTCGCCGCCGCCTACTCGGGCCACCAGTTCGGCGGTTTCTCCCCGATCCTCGGCGATGGGCGGGCTATCCTCCTCGGCGAAGTCGTCCATCGCGACGGGCTCCACCGCGACATCCAGTTGAAGGGTGCGGGTCCCACGCCTTTCTCCCGCCGCGGGGACGGACGCTCGGCCTTGGGACCGGTGCTGCGCGAATACCTCGTCTCCGAAGCGATGCATGCCCTCGGCGTGCCGACGACGCGCGCCCTCGCCGCCGTCTGGAGCGGCGACAAGGTCTACCGCGAGGAAGTCGAACCAGGAGGCGTCTTCACCCGTGTGGCCCGCTCGCACCTGCGCATCGGCACTTGCGAATACTTCGCCTCCCGAGGTGATCTGGCCGGCCTGCGCGTCCTCGTCGGCTATGCCTTGAAACGGCACGATCCCGAGGGAAGCGAAGCGGAGAATCCGACCCTCGCCCTGCTCGAGGGGACGATGGAACGACAGGCCCGTCTCGTCGCGCAATGGGTGGGCCTTGGCTTCATCCACGGGGTCATGAACACGGACAACACGAGCCTCTCCGGCGAGACCCTCGACTACGGCCCCTGCGCCTTTCTCGACCGCTACGACCCGGCGAAGCGGTTCAGCTTCATCGACCGGGGCGGGCGCTACGCCTACGGCAACCAGCCCGACATCGCACACTGGAACCTCGCCCGCCTCGCCGAAGCCTTGCTGCCCCTCCTCGCCGAGGACGAGCCCGAGGCGATCCGGCTCGCGACAGAGACGCTGGAGCGATTTCCAGGACTCTTCCGGGCGGCCTGGGCGGAAAGGTTCGCTGCGAAACTGGGCTTCGCGAAGAGTGGGGGCGGAACCACGGGTCTTGCCGAGCGTCTTCTCGCCATCATGGAGGAGCAGGGGATCGACTTCACCCTCGCTTTCCGGCACCTCCGCGATGCGGCCGCCGAGGGAGGGGAGGGGACATTCCTCCGCCTCTTTCCCCGGGAGGAAGCGGCCCGGGAATGGCTGGACGCGTGGCGCGGAAGTTTGCGCGAGGCGGGAATCCCACGGGGCGAGGCCGCCGCCACCATGCGTCTGGCAAATCCGGTCTTCATCCCCCGCAACCATCGTCTCGAGGAACTGATTTCGGCGGCGAAGGAAAAGGACTTCGCTCCCTTCCACCGGCTCCATGCCGTCCTGCGGCGGCCCTTCGAGGAGCAGCCCGAGGCGGCGGAATACGAACGCCCCCCCCTGTCCCACGAAGAGGTGCCGGCGACGTTCTGCGGGACGTGACCTCCTCGCCTAGACCTTCATCCGCAGGAGCGCGCTCGTTCGGAATTTGGGAGATGCTCGGTTTTTTATTGCCCGGTCGGATGCGTCGTAGCACAATCGGCGGCGTAGTGGGAAAGGATCGGCGCGAAGCAACTATGACAAACAAGCCGCTCATCCTCTTGCTGCTGGTTGGCATTTGCGCCGTGGTTTTCGTGGGTTGGTTTTGGTGGCCCGAAGCGTCGGATCGCGACCGGCAAGCCGTGCACTCCGCCATCCCCAACGGTCCGGCCGATCTGTCCACTGCGGACACCCGGCCGGGAAGCGCCGGGGAAACTGCGGCATCCGGCAGCCCGGCAATCACGTTCGCGCTGGAAACCGAGCGTCGGGATGGCGGAAGCGCGGCTCCTTCCTCCCCTGCGGCGGGTGCGACTTCCCGTAGCGAGGGAACGGAAGGCGGAGAGGGCGGCACCGGTGTCCACCCCGGGAACGGAGGGAAGGGAAAAGCCAGGCATCCCGAAGGCCCCATGGGCGAAGCAGCGGATCTGCTGTCGCGGCGGGTGGATTTGAGCGATCCGGAGAAACGCGCCGAACTGGTGGCGAAACTGCGGGAGATCGAAGAGAAGGAACGCAGCGCCACCGAAGAGAAAGCCGCCAGGCTCGGGTTGCCGATGGAGCTTGTCGAGCCGGACGGCACCAAACTGATCCTGGTCGGTTTCGACGGGGACCTGCCTTTGTACGAAGGCAGCGAGAACGTGAATGCCGCCATCAGCACTGCGGCGAACCAGGTGAGAGCCACGGCACCCTATCATGTGAACGGCAACGGATTGGTCTTCGGCCTGTGGGAATCGGGAGGGATTCCGCGTCTCTCCCATCGGGAGTTCGGGAATCCGTCGAAAGTGACCGTCCGCGACGGTTCGGCCACTGCAACCGACCACGCGACCCATGTCGCAGGCACTCTGGCGGGCCTGGGAATCAGCGCAACCGCGCTTGGCATGGCGCCGGCAGCCTCCATCGATGCCTACGATTCCACGAACGCCCTGTCGGAGATGGCGGCGGTCGGTGCCTCCTATCCCGGGGAGCCGGGCAAAATCTACATCTCCAACCACTCCTACGGCCTGATATTGGGCTGGCGACCCGAGACATCCACTTGGTACGGCACCTTCACGGACAACGGGAATTCCAGCGACGACATCGACACTCGCTTCGGACGCTACGATTCGACCAGCGTCAGCTACGACGGCATGCTCTACAACCTGCCCTACTTCCTGCCTTTCTGGTCGGCCGGAAACGACCGCAACAACAACCCTCCGTCCGCCGGCCAACCCTGGTTCCAAGGTCCGGGTGGCACGCAGCGGCCCTACGATCCGGCCCAGCATCCGGTCGGCGACGGGGTCTACAAGAACGGCTACGACTTGTTGTCGGGTCCCTACAAATCGAGCAAGAATCTGATGACGGTCGGAGCGGTCAACGACGCGGTGGCGGCAGGGATGCGGAATCCCGCCAACGGGACGCTGACTTCCTTCAGCTCCACCGGAGCAACCGACGATGGCAGGATCAAGCCCGATATCGTAGCGAATGGGGCGAGCCTCTCCTCTCCGGTCTCCTCTTCCGACAGCGCCTACAGTTCATATAGCGGCACCAGCATGGCCAGCCCCAACGCGGCGGGGTCCGCCATGCTCCTGGTGGACTACTATCGGCAGCGTTTTCCCGGCCAGGCCATGCGGGCCAGCACTTTGAAAGGCCTCATCATCCACACGGCGGACGACATCGGCCGCCCCGGGCCGGACTACCAGTACGGATGGGGACTCATGAACACGCGGGCAGCGGCGGAACTGATCGGCGAGCAAGCCGATTTTCCGGCAAGCGAGATCCTCATCGAGGACATCGTGATCGACGGGGGGAGCAAAACCTACACATTCTCATGGGACGGGAGCAGTCCCATCCGCGCCACGCTTTGCTGGACCGATCCCCCCGGGTCGGCGTTTGCGACCCATGACAACCGGACGCCCGATCTGAGGAACGACCTCAATCTGAAGATCGCCGGACCGGACGCGGGCATCCACCTCCCTTTCGTGATGCCCTACGTCGGAAATTGGAGCAACGCCATGTTGACCGCCCCGGCCACCCGTGGGATCAACCATGTGGACAACGTGGAGCAAGCCCTCGTCGAATCCCCCCTTCCCGGGCTCTACACGGTGACGGTGGACCATGCGGGGTCGCTGGCCGATGGAGAGCAGCATTTTTCGCTCATTGTGACAGGGGCGTCCACCGACGCCATGACGGTGTCCCCGTCCGATGCCTTGACTTCCTCCGGTCCGGTGGGCGGTCCCTTCGTGTCCTCGGCCAAAACTTACCACGTGTCCAACACGGGCGGGGCGGCCTTCGGCTGGGTGGCGACGGCAGACCGGCCTTGGCTCAGCATTTCCCCCTCCTCTGGAACCCTCGGCCCCGGACAGAGTGTTCCGGTGGAAGTCAGCCTCAACGCCGCCGCCGGGAATCTGGATGGTGGTCTCCACATCGCGACGATGGAGTTTGCCAACACTGGCTCGGGAGCTCTGCGCACGCGCCAGGCAACGCTGGTTGTGGCGACGGATCATCTCACCGAATGGTTCACTCCTCCGGGCAATCCCCACGATCTCGACCATTTGAGCTTCCTCTTCACGCCGGACGGATCGAGCGCGGGCTACTCGGTGGTCCGCGAAGCGGCCGCCGTCTTCCCCACCGATCCCGCCGGAGGCGTGCCGCTCGCCCTGGGCGACGATGCCTCCGCCACCGTCAACCTCGCGGGAGGGGCGCAGGTGTCGCTCTTCGGGTCGAATCACTCCCAATTCCACGTCGGCCCCAACGGCTACATCACCTTCGGCAGCGGAGACAGCGAATGGGTGGAAAGCCTGGCCCGGCATTTCGACCGGCCTCGCATTTCGGCTCTGTTCAACGACTTCAACCCGGCGGGGGGAGGCCAAGTCAGTTGGAAGCAGATGCCCGACCGGGTGGCCGTGACATGGGACTCGGTGCCGCAGCATGGCTTGTCCGACGCGAACAGCTTCCAGGTCGAAATGTTCTTCGACGGGCGCCTCCGCATCACCCATCTGGGCATCGCCGCCACCGATGGGTTGATCGGCCTTTCCCGGGGTACGGGCATTCCCGCGGGCTTCCAGCCGAGCGATTTCAGCAGCTACCCCTACGGAAGCGACGTGCTGATGTTCACGTCCCATCCGATCTCTCAAGCGGTGCTGACCGGTGCCCCGGCGACCTTCGCCGCGACGGCTGTCGGGCCGCAGGAGATCGCCTACGAATGGTACAAGGACGGAGGCGGTGTCCCGGTCGGCACGGGTTCCGTCCTGACCATCCCTTCCGCCCAGTTCCCGCATCAGGGCAGCTATCATGCGGTCGCCACGATGGGAGAGGAAAGCATCGCGAGCGAACCGGCGACCCTGTCGGTGTTCGACCCGGTCACGATCACTTCGCATCCGCAAGGCCTCACCGTGAATCGAGGCGTGCAGGCGAGCTTTTCGGCGACGGCTTCGGGAACGGGACCGCTGCGCTACCAGTGGCGGCGGAACGGGATTCCGGTCGGAGACGACGAGGACGTGAGCGGGACGCAGAGCCCGGTGCTGACGGTGCGGAGAGCCACAGTGGCATGGGCCGGGACTTATTCGGTGACCGTCTCCAACGACGCTTCCTCGGAGACGAGCGAGGGAGCGGTGCTGGCCGTGGTGCATGGCGAGCTCGGCGGCATCGTCGCCTACGATCTTTCGACGGATCCCGGATGGGACCGCGACGGCGAATGGCAGTTCGGGACTCCGCAGGGCGCGGGGGGAGAAACCCGCGGGCAACCCGATCCCAGCTCGGGATTCACCGGGGCGAACGTCTTCGGCGTCAATCTGAACGGCGACTACAGCACAGCGCCTGGCGGCCCTTTCCACCTGACGGCGGGACCGGTGGATCTTTCCGAAGCCGGTTCCGTCGCCTTGCGCTTCAAGCGCTGGCTCAACACGGGAGCGCAACCCGGCGCGGAGGCCGCCGTCGAAGTGTCGAACGACGGCATCGCGTGGCACCCGGTGTGGAGCAACGGTCCGCTGGCGGTCGAGGACGGCTCGTGGAAGACGGAAACACACGACGTCTCCGCCGTGGCCGCCAACCAAGACGCTGTCTGGTTCCGGTGGAGCTATTCGGTCGGCCCGGGAGCCTCTCCCTATGCCGGATGGAATATCGACGACGTGGAGATTCTGAGCTTCGCCGAGACGGATCCGCCGGACTACCTCACCGAGGTGTTCTCCTCGAATCGTCCCAACGATACCGCCGGAGCGACCTACGTCTTCCATCCTGTCGAAGCGGCGGCCTCCGCCCCCGACCAAACTGAAGCCGTGGCCGAAGCCGAAAGGGGCGTCCCGCCCCCGCCCATGCCGGCGCCGGGCAATGTCCGCCCCGCCACCGCGAAGGAGACCGCCGTCGCGGATGTCTTCGCCGCCGAGGAACTGGTGGCCGTCCGGGAGGCCCCGGTGCCGGACGATCCTTCGACCCTGATGGTGGATCGGCTGGTCAGGACCCGGGGCAAACACCCCATGGTCCGGGTGGAGGAAATCTACGAGGCCGACGGCGGTGGACGTCGCCTGGTGAAGCGGACCGCCCTCGTCGCCGACCATATGCTGGTGAAGCCGCGTCCCGGGGTGAGCGAGGCGGCCTTGCTGGCGGAGCTGAACCTGCCGGGCGCCCAGGTGCGGAAGAAGATGCCCGCCTCCGGCATCTGGCTGGTGAGCTTCCCCGCCGCGCTGGATGCGCTGCCGGAGGCGATCGAGGCGGCGTCGAAGGCGGACCGGACCCTCTTCTACGCGGAGCCAGACCCTCTCGTGAGTGCCCGTCTCCTGCCCGGCGATCCTGATTTCGGGGTGCTCTGGGGGATGCACAACACCGGCCAGGGCGGTGGCGTGGCGGACGTGGACATCGACGCGCCCGAGGCGTGGGACCTCGGCACGGGTAGCCGCGACGTGCTCGTGGGGATCATCGACACCGGCGTCGACTACGGGCATCCCGATCTGGCATCGAACATCTGGACCAATCCGGGCGAAATTCCCGGCAACGGAATCGACGACGACGGCAACGGCTACATCGACGACGTGCGCGGCTGGAACTTCGTCAGCGATACGAACGATCCCATGGATGACGAGGGGCATGGCACCCATGTCGCGGGAACCATCGGCGCGGCCGGAAACGATGGTACGGGAGTGGCAGGCGTCTGCTGGCAGGTCTCGCTGCTGCCCTTGAAATTCCTCGACGACCAGGGCGACGGCTTCACTTCCGACGCGGTGGAGGCGGTGGCCTACGCGACCTCCCTCGGGGTGGACCTGACGAACAACTCCTGGGGAGGCTACACCTACTCGCAGGCGCTCCGCGACGTGATCGGGCAGGCGGGGGCGGCAGGAGTCCTCTTCGTGGCCGCCGCCGGCAACGAAATCAACGACAACGATCTCTGGCCGGCCTATCCCGCCAGCTACCCCCTTGCCAACGTCATCTCCGTCGCGTCGATCACCGATGCGGGGCAAGTCTCCTGGTTCTCCAACTACGGTGCCTCCAGCGTGCATCTCGCCGCGCCCGGCAGCGCCATTTTCAGCTCGATCCCGGGCGGCGGCTACGCCTTCTCGGACGGCACTTCGATGGCGGCCCCCCACGTCGCCGGGGTCTGCGCGCTGCTCAAGGCCTACCGTCCCTCGCTGATGCACAGCCAGATCCGCGCCGCCGTGCTCGGTTCGGTGGAACCCTTGGCCACCTTGGAGGGCAGGGCCTCGCCTCCGGTCAAACCGTGATCCGCGAGGTCTCGGTGACCGTGTTCGCCGGATACCACCTCACGCGGAACCCCGTCGCCACTTTCCCGACCGATCCGGCCGGAGGGACGAGCTTGAGCCTCGGGGACGACGATTTCGCCGAGATTCCCCTGACCGGCGGGGCCGAGGTCTCTCTTTTCGGGCGACGCTATTCGTCGGTCTTCGTGAACAGCAACGGCAGCGTGACCTTCGGCCAAGGCGACGGGATGCCTAACTACAGCAGTCCCGGACTCCATTTCTCCCTGCCGCGGGTGTCCGGAGTCTTCACCGACCTCGACCCGGCCACGGGGGGGACGATCTCGTCGAAGCAACTGGCGGACCACCTCGCCATCACCTTCCAGAACGTCCGGGAGTACGGCAGCACCCGCACGAACCGCTTCCAGTTCCAGCTCTATTTCGACGGTCGCGTCGCCGTGACCGTCCTCGACGCCCAGACCCCGGGAGGCGTGATCGGTATTTCGGACGGAAGCGGACTGCCCGAGGAGTTCCAGAGCAGTGACTTCAGCACCTATCCGGCGATTCAGACGATCCACTTTCCGCCCATCCCGGACCAACTGGCGCCGAACACCGTGAACCTCTCCGCCACCGGCGGTGGCTCCGGCCAGCCCGTCGTCTTCGCCGTCGCCGAAGGACCGGCCACCATCGAGGGCTCGGTCCTCCGCTTCACCGGGGCGGGTCAAGTCGGCATCACCGCCTCCCAGGCGGGCGACGCCAATCACCTGCCCGCGCTCGACGTGACCCGCACCTTCCACGTGACGAAGGCTCCGCAGACGATCCTCTTCCCCGCCATCCCGACCACGCCCGCCAACACTCCGGTCGATCTCTCCGCCACCGGAGGCACCTCCGGCAATCCTATCGTCTACACCGTCGTCGACGGACCGGCCACCGTCGTCGACGGCACGCGCCTGACCTTCCATGGGACGGGCAGCGTCAGCGTGAGGGCCTCGCAGGCTGGGAACGCCCTCTACGAGGACGCTCCCCCCGTGGTCCGCACCTTCAACGTCATCCAAGCCGTCCAGCAGATCGTCTTTCCGCCCATCTCCCAAAAGCTGACCACCGACACCGTGCTCCTCTCCGCCGCCGGAGGCGATTCGGGCAACCCCCTCGTCTTCACCGTCGTCGATGGCCCCGGAGTCATCTCCAACGGCAACCTCCTCAGCTTTATCGGAGCAGGCACGGTCCGAGTCGCCGCCAACCAGGCGGGCAACGAGGAGTACTCCGCCGCTCCGCAGGTGATTCGTTCGATCACCGTCGTCAAGGCGCAGGCGGAGATCCATCTTTCGGACCTGCTCCAGACCTATGACGGGACCGCCAGGACCGTCTCCGTCTCGACCCACCCGCCCGGCGCGACGGTGCGGATCACCTACAACGGTCTCTCCGAACCCGGCGTCGACGCGGGAGGCTACCTCGTGGTCGCGACGTTCGACGATCCGATCTACCAAGGGACCGAAGTGACGGCAACTTTGGAGGTGGGGCGGCAACCCATCCAGATCGTGCTCTCGGGTCTGCTCCAGCTCTACACCGGCGCCCCGCGCGCGGTGCGGGCGGAAACCCGGCCGGCCGGGCTCGGCGTCCGCGTCACCTACGACGGCAGCGAAACCCCTCCAGCCGCGGCGGGGAGCTACATGGTGCGGGCCGAGATCGACGATCCCAACCGCTTCGGCGCCGTGGAAGCCCGCTTCGTGATCAACACCCTGCCCACTCTGCGGTTCACGGGAAAGAAATCGATCCGGACATCCCGCAGCACCTATCCGGTGAAGGGGAAAGCGTCCGATGCGGATGCCGACCTCGCCCATGTCATGTTCATCGACGCGAGGCAGAGAGGAAAACGCTGGCGGAAGGCCCGCGGCACCGTCTCGTGGACCGCGACCGCCGTGCTGCGGAACGGGCGCAACGTGATCCAGGCGCGCGCCTACGACAAGAACGGCGCGGCCTCGCGCATCGAGCGGATCAAGATTCTTCGGCGTTGAGGGAGTCCGGCCTGTCCGGGGCCGAACCATCGGAAGCGGGGGGGGGGGATGGATCCAGCCGGAAAGGTTGCCGGCACTTTCGGCGGGCCCGGGGCGAGGTAGAGACGTTCGCGAGAACTTCTTCCCGTCTCGCGATTCGAAGCCGTTCGCCGGAATTCCCGCGAGTTTCGCTACGGCTTCACCGGAGGGTTCTGATTGCGTCAGCGACGGAACTGAAGATAGACGACCCCGTTCAGCAAACCGGTGACGAAGAAGAGCATCGCCATCGTCGCGTCCCGGAAGGTAAGGAAATGGAAGGCGGCGAGGAGGACGAAGAGGATGGCGTTGAGTCCGAAAACCGTTCTCCACCAAGCCGGCCTCATCTCCCGGACCGTCAATACAGCTCCACCGGAGAGCGCTTTCCGTCCTCCACGCTGAGGACGCGGGCCTGCTCCTCGCCGAGGGTGTCGACGCGCAGGTTCCAGATCTGTCCGTCGATTTCCTGGAAGCGCTCGATCGACCAGGGATCGGGCGGAGCCATCCTTGCCTTCGTCCGTTCGATGCGGACGAGGGCGTCGTGGAGGAGGGGATCGGGTAGGGTGGCGACGACCTCGGCCGCCTTCTCGACGAGCTCGACGCGGTGGCAGATCATGGCGAGGTCGTTGCCCGCCTCGATGCAGGCGCGGATCGTGTCCTCGAAGGTGACCTCGTTGAGCACCGCGCCCATGTCGAGGTCGTCGGTCATGACGAGCCCCTCGTAGGCGAGCTGGTTGCGGAGGAACTGGCCGACGATGTTCTTCGAGAGCGAGGCCGGCCAGCGGGGACGGTCGGCGTCCCAGCACGGGTAGTGCGAATGGCAGGTCATGAGGCTGTCGAGATCGGGAAGGAGGGCGCGGAAGGGCCGCAGCTCCATGGCCTCCATCTCGGCGAGCGTCTTGTCGATCACGGGCAGCTCGTGGTGGGGATCGACGGAGGCCGAGGCGTAGCCGGGGAAGTGCTTGCCCGAACTGAGGATCCCCTCCTTGCGCAGGGCGGCGTTGAAGACCGAGGCCTTGCTGATGACTTCGTCGGGGGTGGTGCCCCAGCAGCGGCCTTTGAGGGAGTTGTCGGCCTCGTCGTCGAAGGAGAGGTCGAGGACGGGACAGAGGTCGAGGTTGAAGCCGAAGATCCGCAGAACCTGCCCGGTGAGCCGTCCGTGCCGTTCGATTAGGGAGAGGTCGTTCTTCTTCCGGAGCTGCTGCGCGCTGGGCGGTTCGCTGCCGATGAGGCGGAGGCGGGAGACGCGTCCGCCCTCCTGGTCGATGGTGATGAAGGGTTCGATCTCGCTGAGGTCGCGGAGATCGTCGATGAGCTTCCGCAGCTGTTCGGGAGACTGGATGTTGCGTCCGAAGAGGATGAAGCCGCCCGGTTGCAGCTTTCTGAAGCGGCGGGCGGTGTCGGGATCGAGTTCGGCGCCGGGAACGCCGGTGAGGAGGAGTTGGCCGAGGGGGGCGCTGGCGTGCATGGCGCAGGTGGGAGGGATGGGGGTGAAAACGAGAGGGAAACGGGACGCAATGTGGAGGACGCCCCGCAACTTTCAATGTCCTTGGCGCGGTTTTCGCGGGCGTCCAGAGGGACACTACTTCATCCACCGGCGTATCCAGTCGCCCCTTTTCCCGTAGGGCGGCAGAGTCAGGAACGGATCCTTCAGCCAGTAGCGGCGCGTCACGGGCCGGGTCCAGGTGAAGGTTTCGAAACCGGCCTTTCCCCGGTAGCGCCCCATACCGCTCGCACCGACGCCGCCGAAGGGCAGGGCGAGGTTGGCGGCCTGCTTCACGGCATCGTTGAAGCAGACCGAGCCGGAGCGCACCACGGAGGCGATGCGCTCGAGGGTCGCCGCGTCGCGGGAGAAGGCGTAGAGGGCGAGCGGCTCGGGCAGGGCGGCGAGCCTGGCGAGGGCGTCGTCGAGGGACCCGTATCCTAGCACGGGCAGGACGGGGCCGAAGATCTCCTCTTGCATCGCGGGATCGTCCCAGGTCGCGTCCGGCAGGAGCCGTGGCGCGAGGAGGCGGGCGGCAGGGTCGTCTTCGCCGACTTGAAGGATTTCGCCTTGGCACAGTCCGAGGAGGCGCTTGTAGTGCGCGTCGTTGACGATGGTGGCGAGATCGCGGGGAACTCCGCCGCCGTAGCAGGTTTCGAGCTGGGCATACAGCTTGACGACGAGTTCCTCCCGCCGCGCCTCGGGCACGAGGACGAAGTCGGGGGCGATGCAGGTCTGTCCGGCGTTGAAGAACTTCGCGGCGACGAGGCGGGGGACGGCGAGTCCGAGGTCGGCGGTTTCGTCGAAAAGGCAGGGGCATTTCCCGCCCAGCTCGAGCACGGCGGGGACGAGGCGACGGGCGGCGGCTTCGGCGAAGAGCCGTCCGATCCGTTCTCCGCCGGTGTAGAAAAGGAAGTCGAAGGGCTGCCCGAGCAGGGCGGCACCGACGTCCGGACCGCCGGGGACGACGGAGACATGCCCGGGCTCGAAGGCCTCGGCGACGAGGCGGGCGAGGCTTTCGGCGGTGGCAGGAGCCAGCTCGGAGGGTTTCAGGACGACGCTGTTCCCTCCCGCGACGGCGGCGACGAGGGGACTCAGGGAAAGCTGGAAGGGATAGTTCCAGGGGGCCACGATCAGGACGGCGCCGTGGGGCTCGCGGCGGATTTCGCTGCGGGCGGGCAGGAGGAAGAAGGGATTCCCCACCCGCCGGACCTTGGCCCAGCGGCGCAGCCGGCGGCGGAAGAGGCGGATTTCGGAAAGGACGAAATGGATCTCGGCGAGCCAGGCTTCGAGAACCGGCTTGCCGAGGTCCGCGGCGAGGGCGGCGAGAATCGCGTCGGACTCGTGGACGATGGCTGCCTCGAGCCGGGCGAGGGCGTCGAGACGGAAGGCCAGCGGCCGCGTCGCCCCCGAGGCGAAGAAGGCCCGCGCTGCCGCCACCGCGGTGGCGGCAGCCTCGGTCTCCGGGGATGCCTCCGCCTCGTCCATGGGGACGTATAGCGCAGGGAGACAGGGTCTTCGTCGAAAAAAACGCTCCTGGGGCTTTCAGTCGCAGCGGAAGGCGCGGGCCTCCACCCACACCGGTCCGGCGTCCGTCGGAACGCCTGCGCGTTCCGCTACTTCCAACGGCGGGGGGCTAAAAAAATGGTCGACGAAACCCGGCACCGAAACGATGGATACTTCATCGAAGGCGACTTTCCGCAAAGCGGAAGGTTCCGGGGGAGGCCTTTGGTTTTCGAGATGAAGAGTCTGGGGTCCACAGGGGCGGGCGCTCCCGCCAGAAAGGTCGTGATCGTCGGCGGCGGTCCCGGCGGCGTGGCCAGCGCGCTGCTCCTCGCGAGCCGCGGGATCCAGGTCGATCTCTTCGAGAAGCAGGACCGCCTCGGCGGGCGCACCGGCTGCCACGAGATCGGCGGCTACCGCTTCGACATCGGGCCGACCTTCCTGATGATGAAGTCTCTGCTCGACCGGATCTTCACCGAGGCGGGGCTGGACTCGGCCGACTACCTCGACTTCGTGCGGCTCGATCCGATGTACGAGGTTCGCTTCGACGACGAGGTCTTCCGGGCCTGCGACCGGCCGGAGGAGACGAAGCGGGAGATCGAGCGGCTCTTCCCCGGTCGCTCGGGGGCGATGGATGCCTTTCTGAAGAAGGAGAAGGCCCGCTTCCGCCGGCTCCTGCCCGCGTTCCAGAGGGATTTCTCCCAGCCGCTCCCCTCGCTGCTGCCCGACCTCCTTCCCGCGCTGCCGCATCTCTCCCTCGGCTCGACCGTCTTCGACAACCTGAAGCGCTATTTCAGCGACGAGAAGCTCGCCCTGCTCTTCTCCTTCCAGAGCAAGTATCTCGGCATGTCGGCCTGGGAGTGCCCCGGAGCCTTCGCGATGCTCTCCTACATGGAGCACGAGCACGGCATCCATCACACCATGGGGGGACTCTCCGAGATCCCGGCGGCCTTCGCCCGCGCCGCGCAGGGCTGCGGAGCGCGCATCCACACCGGCGCGGCCGTGAGGCAGCTCCTCCTCGACGGCCGCCGCGTCGCCGGGGTCGAGCTGGAGAACGGCGAGAAGGTCTTCGCCGACAGCGTGATCCTCAACGCCGACTTCGCCCACGCCATGACCCGGCTCGTCCCCGAGGGAGCCCTGCGGAAGTACACGAGGGAGAAGCTGGGACGGATGAAGTTCAGCTGCTCGACCTTCATGATGCACCTCGGCGTCGACACGCTCTACGACCTGCCCCACCACAGCATCGTCTTCGCCCGCGACTACCGGCGCAACGTGGACGAGATCTTCAGGTTCAACCGAGGGTCGGAGGACATCTCCTTCTACGTCCGCAACGCCAGCGTCACCGATCCGACCCTCGCGCCGGCGGGCAAGTCGAGCCTCTACATCCTCGTTCCCACCCCGAACCTCGACGGCGAGATCGACTGGGACGAAGTCCACGGGCGCTACCGCGAGCTCGTCTTCAAGGCCTTCGCCGACCGCCTCGGCATCGACGACTTGGAACGCCGCATCGAGGTCGAGAAGATCTACACGCCGAAGACCTGGAGCGAGGACCTCGACATCTTCAAGGGCGCGACCTTCAACCTCTCCCACTGCCTCAGCCAGATGGCCTGGCTGAGGCCGCGGAACCGCTTCGAGGAATTCTCCAACTGCTACCTCGTCGGCGGTGGCACCCATCCCGGGAGCGGTCTGCCCACCATCTTCGAGTCCGCGCGGATCGCCTCGAATCTGATCTCGGACACCTTCGGCCTCTCCTACACCAAGACCGAAATCGCCGCATGACAAAGCCTCCCCGCCACAAACGCGTCGTCGTCGTCGGAGCCGGCCTCGGGGGGCTCTCCGCCGCCGTCTCGCTGCGGGCCGAGGGCTTCGAGGTCCGCGTCGTCGAGAAGAACGAGCGCATCGGCGGCAAGCTGAACTACCGCGAGATCGACGGCTACGGCTTCGACCTCGGACCGTCCATCTTCACCCTGCCACAGTTCTTCCGCAGCCTCTGGGAGCGCGCCGGGAGGCGGATGGAGGACTACGTCGGGCTGGAGAAGGTCAGCCCGCACTGGCGCAACGTCTTCGAGGACGGCCTCGTTCTCGACCTCCACGAGGAGCCTGACCGCATGAAGGCCGAGCTCGCCAAGCTGCCCGGCGATCCCGAGACGCTCCGGCGGCAGTTCGAGGCCTTCCTCGCCTACGGCCGGGAGCAGTACGCGCTCGTCGACGAGGGCTACTTCCGCAAGGGGCTCGACAACGTCTGGGAGATGCTGCGCCACTACGGCTGGCGCATGATCTTCAAGATGGACCACAGGCACTCGATGGCCGAGTCGATCCAGCGCCATTTCGAGGAGCCCCACCTGCGGAGCATCTTCGAGTATTTCATCAAGTACGTCGGCTCCTCCGCCCTCGACGCGCCCGGCTACATGAACCTGATGCCCCTGATCCAGTTCGACTACGGGCTCTGGTATGTGAAGGGGGGGATGTACAACCTCGCCCGCGGGCTCGGCCGGCTGCTCGACGACCTCGGCGTGGAAGTCTCGCTGAACCGCGAAGTCGCCTCCATCGACCGCGCCGGCAGGAGCGTCACCGGCGTCACCCTGACAGACGGCGAAACGATCGGGGCCGACTACGTCGTCTGCAACATGGAGGTCATCCCCGCCTACCGCCGGCTCCTCGACGAGCCGCCCGCGTTCCTGCGGAAGCTGGAGAAGTTCGCCCCCGCCTGCTCCGGCCTCGTCCTCCATCTCGGCACCGACCGCGTCTACGACCAGCTCGCCCACCACAACTTCTTCTATTCGAAGAACCAGCACAAGCACTTCGACACCGTCTTCCGGCAGGGCAAGCTGCCCGACGACCCCACCATCTATCTCGTCGCCCCCACCCGCACCGATCCCTCGAAAGCGCCTGCCGGACACGACAATCTCAAGATCCTGCCCCACATCCCGCCGATCGATCCGGAGCATCCCTTCGCCCACGAGGACTACGTCGCCCTGAAGGAGCGGGTTCTCGACAAGCTCGAGCGCATGGGCCTGACCGACCTGCGAAAGCACATCGTCGTCGAGGATCTCCTCACCCCCGTGGACATCGAGCGGATGTACCATTCCAACGGCGGCTCCATCTACGGCGTCGTCAGCGACTGGAAGCGGAACCAGGCCTTCAAGGCCCCGAAGCAGTCCTCGAAGTACCGCAATCTCTTCTTCACCGGTGGCAGCGCCAATCCCGGAGGCGGCATGCCCATGGTCGTGCTCTGCGGCCAGAAAGTCTGCGACCGCATCGTGAAGGAGGAGGCTCGTTTGGCCTGACGGGGCCGAGGGGGCGCCAAGTGTGGCGTCTTCGAGGCCGGGTGCCTTGCGGGCTTACGCCCGGTGCCGTCGGAAGAGGAAGGAGAGCACGTAGAGCACCACCGCGAGGAAGACGATGAAGGGGCCCGTGGGAATGTCGTATTCGTAGCTGAGGGCGAGGCCGGCGGTGTTGCAGACCGCGGTGATGGCCACGGCGAGGATCATGATCGCCCAGAGCGAACGCGAGAAGCGCGAGGCCGTGGCCGCGGGCAGGACGATGAGGGCCTGCGCGAGGATGAGGCCGGCGACGCGCACCATGAGGACGACGCTCATCGCGGTGAGGACGAGGAGGAGGAAGTAGTAGGCCTTCGCCGAAATGCCTCGAAGGCGGGCGAACTCCTCGTCGAAGGAGACGGCGACGAGCTTGTGGTAGAAGAGCGCGACGAGAACGAGGACGATCACGCCGAGGATGAAGGTGGCGACGATGTCGCTGCGCGAGGTGAGGAGGATGTTGCCGAAGATGAAGCTCTCGAGATTCACCGCCTTGCCCGGCGCGTAGTGGAGGAAGAGGAGCCCGGCGGCCATGCCGAAGGCCCAGATCGCGCCGATGATGGTGTCCTCGCGTTCCTTGAAGCGCAGGGTGACCCAGCCGATGAGGGCGACGGAGACGAGTCCCGCGGCGATGGCGCCGAGCATGGGGGTGAGCCAGGGCAGATCGTAGACACGGCTGTAGTAGACCGAAGCCCCGATGCCGCCGAGGATGCTGTGGGCGATGGCGGAGGCGACGTAGGCGATCTGGCGCGTCACCACGAGGGAGCCGACCACGCCGAAGGGAAGACTGGCGACCAGCCCCGCGACGAGAGCGTAGCGGATCAGCGGCACCGTCTCCAGGGCGTCGAGGAAATCAGTCATGCTGGCAGGCGGAATGGTCTCCCTGCTGGTGGCGGGTGCGGCGGTCGTGCTCGAGGCGGCGGCGGCCGCTGTAGATCTCCTTGATCGTCTCGCCGGAGAGCGGAAGCGAATGCCGGTGGACGCGGTGGTTCACGCAGAGCACGGAGTCGCCCAGGGAGGAGACGAGGTCGAGGTCGTGCGTGACCATGAGGATGGTCATGCGCTGGCGCAGTCCCGCGAGGGTCTCGATGAGCTGGGCCTCGATCGTGAGGTCGATGTTCGCGGTCGGCTCGTCGAGGAGGAGCAGTTCGGGCTCGCAGGCGAGGGCGCGTGCGACGAGGACGCGCTGCCGCTCCCCGCCGGAGAGATCGGAGAAAGGGCGTCGCGCGTACCCCGACATGCCCACTTCGTCGAGGGCGTCGAGCGCGATCCCGCGGCACCGCTTCGAATAGCGGCCGGCCTTGAGGTGGTTGAGCCGCCCCATCAGCACGATGTCGATGGCGGAGATGGGAAACTGGGGGTCGTAGCGCATCGCCTGGGGCACGTAGCCCATCGCGGAGGATGCGGTCCGGGGGCTTTTGCCGAGCACACGGATCCGGCCCGAAGTGGGGTCGAGAAGGCCGAGGAGCAGCTTCACCAAGGTCGACTTGCCCCCTCCGTTCGGGCCGATGACGCAGAGCGACTCGCCGCGGCGGAGGACGAAGGAGACGTCTTCAAGGACGGGCGACTTGGCGTAGGCGAAGGAAAGGCCCTCGCACTCGACGATCGCCTCGGTTGGCTCGACAGGGTTCAATGCGCCAGTAAAGAGGGTTGGATCGGCGGCGTCAAGGACGCTCCGCCCGTCCGCCCGCGTTTCGCCGTCGGCGCTTCAGTTCGTCGCCGCGATGGTCCTGGCGATGGTGCGGAGATTGGCGATCACGTCCTTCTCCAGCGGATCGAGCGTCCGCACCTCTCCGCCGATCGCTTCGGCGAGGGAGATGGCGCTGGACTGATCGAACTGCGGCTGCACGAAGATCGCCTTCACCCCCTCCTCCTTCGCCTGCCTGGCGATCTCCGCGATCTGCTTCGGAGAAGGGCGGCGGTTGCCCATCTCGATGGCTTTCTGGACCAGCCCGTAGTCCCGGGCGAAGTAGGCGAAGGCGCCGTGATAGACGTAGAAGGCCTCTCCCTTTTTCGGTTCGAGAAGCTTGGCGAGCTCTTCGTCGAGCGCTTCCAGCTCGGTTTTCAGGGAGGCGTGGTTCGCGTCGATGGCCGAGGCGGCGGCGGGCGGGAGGTGCTGCTTGAGGAGTTCGGCGATCCATTCGGACTGGTGCAGCAGGACGCGGGCGGAGAGCCAGACATGGGCGTCCATCAGATCCTCGTGGTCGTGCTTGTGGGCTTCGGCCTCCTTGCCTTCCGCATGGGCGGCTTCGCATTCGGCGCAACTGCCCTCGAGCAGCTCCAGGCCCTGGAGCAGGTCGATGTCCTTCGGCGAAGTGATGCCGTCCCCGACCGAGACGAAGAAGTTGGACTCGAAGGAGAGCCCGCCGGAGAAGAGAAGGTTCGCCTTGGAGATGTCGGCGATCTGCCGGGGCGAAGGCGAGTAGTTGTGGCAGTCGCCGCCCTCCTGGACGATGGCTTTCACGTCGATCCAGTCGCCGCCGATCCGCTCGAAGAGATACTCGTAGGGCAGCACGGGGACGAAGACGCGGAGCTTCTCCGTCGTTCCGGCCGAAAGGGAGGAGCCGAAAACGAGGAGGGCGAGAGACAGGGCGGCGGGGAGAAGTCGGGAGGTGTTCATGGTCGTCTCAGTTCCATTTCACGATGGTGTAGTGCGAGTCCTTGCCGAGGGCGGCGTCGGCGTCGGCGCGCGTGATGGCCTTGCTGCCGTCGGTGACGATGACGAGGCGGTGCTTGTCCTCGCCTTCCTTGACGATGCGGATAGTCTTCACCCCCTTGATCTTTCCGAGGGCGCGGGAGATGGTCTTTTTGCAACCGGCGCACTCGATGCCTTTCATTTCGGCGTTGTAGGTGACGTCGGCGGCGGAACCCGGAATCGGGGCGAAGAGCAGGGTCAAGAGAAGCAGGGAGAGGGCAAATGGTTTCATGGAAGTACTATCGCAAAAAAATTGCGAATGTCATCGCAAATCGTTTGCATTATCACGGGGGGCGGGAATAAATGCAAGGAAGTTGCGAATATTCCCCTGATGAAATTCTTTTCTCCCCCTGTCGTTTTTTCCGCTCTCTTCCTATCGCTGGCCGGATCTTCCCTCCCTGCCCAGGAAAGCGGCGAGGAAGTCTTCGAGTATCAAGTCGACAAGGTGGACTGGCTCACGGGCGAAGGGGTCAGTCTGGGAGGCATCGTCGTCCCGAGCCTCTATCTCAACGCCACCGGCGGCGCCTTCGAACCGGGCGCGACAGCGGGGGATTTCGCCTCGTCGGAGCACGATCCGCTGAACGAATGGGGAATCCAGGCCATCCACCTGCACCTGGACTTCCAGTTCAGCGACACGCTGACGGGGCTCGTTTCCGGTTTTGGGCATCAAGGATTCGAACATGAGTGGGCGGCGGAGCTGGAGGAGGCGAAGCTCCTCTGGCGGGCGAACGACCTGTTCACGATCGGAGGCGGCCAGTTCCTCAACCGCTTCGGCTTCCAGTCCGACCTGCACCTGCACGACTGGTTCTTCGTGAACCAGAACCTCACGAACAGCCGTCTGCTCAACGAGGGAGAACTGTTCACCCAGGGCGGCCGCTTCGTCATGCACCTGCCGAAGGGCGGATCGCTGGATTTCGGCTTCGGCGGGGTGCGGACCCATGCGCACAGCCATGCCCATGGCGGGCACGGACACGGTGAGGAGGAGGATGACCATGATCACGAGGAGGACCACGACGACGAGCATGGTCACGACGATCACGACGACCACGATCACGACCACCACGGCGATCACGACCACGAGCATTTCGAGTTCGACAAGGCGGGATTCCAGAGCTGGGTCGCCAGCACCGACTACCGCTTCCGCCTCCCCTTCGACGACAGCATCACGGGGAGCCTTTCCCTGGCCGTCGGAGAGAACGGCTTCGGCCGCAGCACGGGCGTCTACGGGGCCGGATTCCGCAAGGTCTGGAACGGTCACGATCACGGGCACGGCGGTCCCGACTTCTGCTCGGGCGCGGTGATGCTGCAAGGCGAGGTGATCGGCCGCAAGGTCGACGCCCGCCTCGAGGACGGCGATCCCGTCGACTTCGACGACTACGGCTTCTCCAACTCGATCCACTACGGGATCAGCGACGTGGCCACGGTCTCGCTGCGCCACGACTGGATCTCGGATGTCGAGATCGCGGAGATCGACGACCGCCATCGCCTCTCCGCCGCCTTCACCGCCTACCTCGATCCGGCCCAGCGCGTCCGCGCCCGGCTCCAGTACGACTACACCCAGGATTCGACCCTCGGCAGCGAGCACGCCGCCTGGTTCCAGATCCAGCTCCAATGGGGCGGCATCGGCGGATCGCACGCCGGGCACGGGCATTGAGGACGGCGAGGTCCGCGAACGGAAGTGGCGGTCGTCGTGCGAAAGGGACTATCGTTCCTGCGTGCCGACCGCCTTCTTCCTGGCATGTTCATGCCCGGCCCATTCGCGGTAGAGATGGCCGATGGGAAGAAGGCGCGCCGCCACCGCATCCTGTTCGAAGAACCGGAGCTCCAGCAGCAGTCCCTGCCGCTCGGGTTCGGGTTGGTCGAGGAGCAGGTTGCCCAGGGAAAGACAGACCATGGATCCGAAACCGGGCGCCCAGCCCGTGGACGGCAGGTGGGAGTGGCAGCCGACGATCCAGCGGAATCCCCTCTCCTCCGCGAGGTTCGCCAGCCAGCGCTGCCGTGCGTTCGGTCCCCGACGGTATTCGTCTCCCCAATGGAAGAACGCGATGCGCTGCCGCCACGGAAAGGGCGAGGGGGGAGGCGCGGAAAAGGCCTCGGCCCGCAGCCGATTGGATGTCGGTACCGGGCGGTTGACCAGGTCGGTGGCGGCGAACAGGTCGAAGTCCTCCGTGCTCAGCCAGTCTTTGTCTTCGACAGGAACGATGCCGTGTTCGCCGAGAAGCCGTTTCATCGTCTCCTTCGCCTCCGCATCCAGATCGTCGGCGTGGTTGTTGGCGAGGATCGCGGCATGGGTGTTCCAGCGCTTCAGCAGATCCAGGGTCGGCGCGGCGGGCATCGCGATCTGCCTGGGATGCAAGGCGGAGCGCTCCGGTGGGGAATCGCAGAGGACCCCTTCCAGGTTGAGGATCAGGGGATTTCCGCCGGTGTAGCCCAACAGTTTCCGCTCCGGAAAATCCAGGGTCGCGCCTTTTGCCAGCATCTCGACGAAACGGCGGCCCAGGTGGAAATCTCCGGCCAGGTACCAGGCCTTCCCCGGCAGCGAAGCTCCCGGGACGAATTCTCGGCTGTAGATCTGGGTGAGATAGCTGGTGGTTGCCGAAGGCTCGAACCCCTCGGCGTAGGCGGCGCTGTTGCGCTGGTTCACCACCACGAGCGTCGCGTCGCGACGGGCCTGGAGCGTCATCTGGATCCACTGCGCCGCCTTGGAATCGAGATGGTTCGCCTGAT
The DNA here is from genome assembly GCA_037190325.1 of Verrucomicrobiales bacterium. GTDB lineage: Bacteria > Verrucomicrobiota > Verrucomicrobiia > Verrucomicrobiales > DEV007 > Arctic95D-9. Next base: position 38,742 of record JBBCIU010000004.1, read on the forward strand.
GGAGTGCGCCAAGCCCGTCGGGATCTCCCCGGGCCAGGACCCGCAAGGTCTCGGCATCCTTTTCGCAGGCCTCCCGACGGTTCAGGTAGTGGGAGAAATCCGTCGATTGAATCAGCAGAGTCCTTTCGGTGAAGAGCGGATCCAGTGCGTCGGCGAGGCGGGCCCATTGATCGGCCGGGCTGTCCGTGTCGAGTACCAGCGTCACCACCGGGACCTTCGGGAAGTAGTGGGCCAAGAAAGGCAGGACCGCCTGCAGGCCGTGCTCGTGGCTCGCCAGGCTGGACAAGGCGATCTCCGGATGGACGAGAAGCCGCGTCACCGCGTCCCGGTCCGTGGGCACGCGGCCGAGCACCGTGTCGAAATCGCGGTCCGTCGTCGCTCCGGCCGATTCGGTCCTCTGAAAATGGTCCGGGCAGAGGAGGAGAATGCGGTCCCGTTTCTCTCCCGAGGCCAGTTGGAGGGTTTCGGCGATGAGGTCGGCCGCCAGCAGGTGATGGGGAACCGTCGCGCCGCCGACGGGCTGCGGGAGGGGTTTCCGATGCGCGGCCGAGCGGATGGCCTTCAGGAAAGGCGAGGCATCCGTGTAGAAGCGCGGATAGGGTCGGTCCCGGGAACCGGCAGGGCCGGGCGTCTCCGCGGCGACGGGGGCACCGGCGAGGACGAGCCAGAAAACGGCCGCCCAGGTTCCGAGGAACCTTTTCCTCGCCATCAGCCTCGCGGATGGACCCACGTGGGACGGGGCGGCGTTTCCGGATTCAACTGATAGAATCTCCTCTGCCATTCCTGATCGGTGAGCCGTCGCCCCAGGGGCTGGGTGAACTCGTAGTAGTCGTAGGCGCCTCCCACCACCAAGCGGGGGCGACCGGCGTCGCCGACCAGCGCGAGGACGAGGGAGGGCCGTCCCAGTCCCTGATAGAGGATTTCGCTGGAAAGCGCGTTGGTGTGGATGTCCGTCACCAGGGCCGTCTTCCCGTCGTCGGGACCCGGTTCGTTCTGGGGGTTCACGGGATGGGACATGTAGACCAGGTCGAAGCGTGCCAGCCAGAGCCTCTCCTCCTTGGACCAGCGGGCTCCCGTGGCCGTTTTTTCCGCGAGGGCGCGCAGCCTCTCCACATCCTGGCGGAAACGGGCGAGATGCCCCCATTCCTCCAGCACGATGGGCAGGATCTGCCGCCGGGAGAAGCCTTGGAAGGTGTATTCCACGAGGCGTTGGAGCTCGGCCCAGAAAGGGAGGTCCGGTTGCACGAAGCCGTAGGGCAGCACCTCCTCCTCGGCCTGGCTTCCGTCGAATCCGCCGTCGCCTTCGGCGTAGACCTGCTTGGCGTAGAGCACGGTGTCGTGCTTCAACTGAGTGTAGCTCCCCAGGAAGGTCTCCACCTGCTTCGCCTCCCATCCCGGCGAGCGCATGAAGGCGGGAAAGGCGACGCCGCGGGGCCGGGCGAGCTGTCCGATCACGTGCAGATGCTTCGACGCCACCGAGGAGAACCAAGCGCTGTCCGGCACGGGAGCCAAAGCCGCCGCCACCTGATCCAACTGCGCTTCGATCGCCTGCGTCGAAGCGCCGCCCCGCGCTCCCGCGGCATGCTGGACCGCAAGGCGGCGGGCATGGGCGTCGCCGAAAGCCGCGGGGACATACAGGGCCGTCGGCGTCGCCGGCCAATCCGGCGCCAAGGGCGGGGTCAGGTCGGCGAGGACCTTCCCGTCGAAGGTGAAGCGCTGTCCGAAAAGCCGGAACTGCAGGGCCCGATCCTTCGCCTCGTCGCCGCTTTCCCCGGGAGCCGGCGCGCGGCGTGCCTGGCTCAGGAGGGCGGGACGCCGCAACTGTTCGAGCGAAGCGACCAGCTTTTGCGCGACGTTCTCGTCGAGCACCTGATCCGGGCTCCATTGGGCGAGATCGAGATTCCCCGCCAGCCAGGCGCGCAGGTCGCGGTAGTCGATGTCGTCCGAGGCCCCGGCGAAGAAGGCGGTGAGATCCTGGACTTCCTTCCACGCGTCGAGAGGAGGCGCTTCGCCATCTTTCCCGGAAGAGAGCGCGTGTCCCAGAAGCAAGGTGTGAATCAACCCGTCGCCCTTGCCGGCCCCCAGCGGCCACCCGTTCCGGCCGAGATACATCATGGAGCGGAAATAGCCCCGCAGAAGCTGGTTCTTGGTGTAGTGGGAGCGAGGAGTGAACTGCGTGTAGTCCTGCTGCTGGTTCTCGTCGTAGTCGCCGAAGAGCGGCGAACGCGAAAGACCTTCCTGCGCCAAGGCAAGGGCCACCTCGTCCCGCATCGCGACGGCCAAGGGTTCGGGCAACGTTTTGGCGGTCTCCTCGAGGCGCTGCTCGATGGAGCCGATTTCGACGGGCAGGGGATTTCCTTGCTCGTCGAAGCGGTTCTCCTCGACCTCCCGGCGAGGTTCGGCGCCGTCGTCGCCCAGCAGCGCCCGGGCGACGGCGACCTGCGCCTGGAGACGGTCCCAGTGCGGCTTCAGCTCCGCACCCGAGGCCGCCTTCTCCCGTTCGATCGAGGCCAGCAACCCGCTCAGGAAACCGTCCAGCCTGGGGCGGAGTTCCGAGGACTCCACCTCCTCCAAGGCCGAACTGAAGAAGCGGTGCCAGGCATGCAGCGCCGCATCGGCCGTCACGAAGGTGTTCCGCCACGGCTCCAGCTCCCATCCGTTGATCCGAGGATAGATTCCCAGCAGCTCGTCGGCGTAGACGGCCAAGCCCCCTTGCGGGTCCGGGAAGTAGGCCTTCTCCTCCTCGGACCGTTCGACCGCCCTGGGCTCCCGGTCCATGGGGTCGGCAACGGGACTGCGCTCGATGGGGAGCAAGAGAAACCCCTCTTGGTCGAGCGTCCTCTTTTCCGCGTCGGAGAGCGAGAGCTCCAACAGCTTCAGCAGTTCCCCGGCCCCCTCGGCCGAGGCCAGGCGGACTTGCTCCTCCTTGAATTCGGCCGCTTCGGGCAAATTGGCCGCGGCAGGGAGGGGAGCGAATGAGCTCGGTGCGATCTCCTGCCATGGCGCGGACCGCGTGTCGGTCGCGAGGAAAAGGCTGGATACGACGGCGAGGAACACGGCAGGGCGCGGCTTCATATCGTGGATCGGGCGGAACTCCGCCTATCTCTAACACGTTTCCCACGCGGTTTCTTCGGAAAAAGAGTCCTCGGAAATCGGGGAAAGGCCGGCACGCGTCCGGGAACGATTACGCTAAAAAGGAAGACGAGAGTGGAGAGGGGATGGTGGAGCGGCTCGGTATCGACGGGGTGCCTCGATGCGGCAACTCACCCTTTCAATGAACCTGAGTTCCGGCGTAAGCCGCTCGCTTTGAGCTCCCAACTCTCATCCATCGACTCTCGGCTCCGGGAACCGCTCCGATGCCGGGCGGGAAGGAATCGGCTCCTAGCGTCCTGCGGCCAGCGCCTCCGGCCTCCGCACCACCCACTGCCCGATCGCCGCGGCCGACGGGAAATCGTCCGAGACGCGGTATCGCCTCCCCGCTTCGAGGGTGACGACGCGTCCGTCCTCCATCCGCACCCGCACGTGGAGAGGCCGTTCGCCGGGGTGGTCGGCGGCGGCTTCGCGGAGCCTCGCGATGGCGGAGGGAGCGTCGCGTCGCGAATCCAGCTCGACGAGAACGGGCGTCGCGCCCTGCGGGGCGGCATGGTGGCCGTTGCGCGCTCCGTTCGGATTCGACGGGGGAACGTAGTGAGGATCCTGGACGACGGCCTTGATCTCCTCGGCCATGAGACGGTTCGTCTCGGTGCGGGAGTCCTGCTCGATCTTGGCCTTGATCTCGATCACCGCGCCCTTCACGAGCAGGCCGTTGCATTTCTGGTAGGTCTCGTTCCACACCATCACCTCGGTCGCGCCGGTGAAGTCCTCGAAGTTCAGCACGGCGAAGGGCTTGCCCTCCCGCTTGGTGTATTTCACCGCGACCTCGGCGATCATGCCGGCGAAGCGCTCGGGCTTCTTGCCCGGCTTCATCTGGGGCAGGTCGGCGAGGGTGGAGAACTTGCCTTTCTCGAGGACGCCCCGGTACTCGTCGAGGGGGTGGCCGGTGACGTAGAAGCCGAGCAGGTCCTTCTCGTGGGCGAGGTATTCGCGCTGGTTCCACACGACGCGGTCCTCCTCGACGATCTCGGGCGGCGCCGCGGCGGTCATGAGCTCGTTCATGTCGAAGAGCGAGGCCTGCCCCGTGGCACGATCGCGCTGGGCCGCGCTCGAGCCGGCGATGACCTGACCGACGCGCGAGAAGAGGTCGTCGCGCCGCTCCAGGGTGAAGTCGAAGGCCCCGGCCTTGATGAGGTTCTCGAGGATCTTGCGGTTCACCGAACGGCTGTCGAGGCGCCCGGCGAAATCCTCGAGCGACTTGTAGGGGCCGTTCGTCTCGCGCTCGCGGATGACGGTCTCCATCGCGCCCTCGCCGACGTTCTTCACGGCGGCGAGTCCGAAACGGATCGCGCGAAGCCCCTCCTCGCGGCCCTCGGGGACGAACTTCAGCATGGAGCGGTTCACGTCGGGCGCGAGGATCTCGATGCCCATGCGCTGGCATTCCGCGACGAAGGTGGAGATCTTGTCGGTGTTGTTGACCTCGTTGGAAAGGACCGCGGCCATGAACTCGACCGGGTAGTTCGCCTTCAGGTAGGCGGTGTGGTAGCTGATGAGCCCGTAGGCGGCGGAGTGGGACTTGTTGAAGCCGTAGCCCGCGAACTTCTCGAGCAGGTCGAAGATCTCGCTGGCCTTCTTCTCGGGGATCTTGTTGACCTCGGCGCAGCCCTTCACGAACTTGGCGCGCTGCTTCACCATCTCCTCGAGCTTCTTCTTGCCCATGGCGCGGCGGAGCAGGTCCGCCTCGCCGAGGGAGTAGCCGGCGAGGAGGTTCGCGGCGCGCTGGACCTGCTCCTGGTAGATGAGGATGCCGTAGGTCTCCTTGCTCGCCTCCTCGAGAAGGGGATGGAGGTATTCGACCTTCTTCTTGCCCTTCTTCCGATCGATGAAGTCGGGGATGAGGTCCATCGGCCCCGGACGGTAGAGGGCGATGAGGGCGATGATGTCCTCGATCCGGTTCACGTCGAACTGGCGGCAGAGGTTCATCATTCCGCCGGATTCGAGCTGGAACACGGCGGTCGTCTCGCCGCGGTTGAGAAGCTCGAAGGTCGTCCGGTCGTCGAAGCCCTCGTTGTCGAGATCGAAGTCCGGCGTGTGGCGGCGGATGAGATCGACCGCGTCCTGCATCACCGTGAGGGTCTTCAGGCCGAGGAAGTCCATCTTCAGCATGCCCAGATCGGTGAGGGGGCTCATCGCGTACTGCGTCACGACTTCCCCCTCCTTGCCCCGGATGAGGGGGACGTAGTTCGTCAGTTCCCGGTCGCCGATGACGACGCCGGCGGCATGGATGCCGGTGCCGCGGGTGAGCCCCTCGAGATACGTGGCGTATTTCCAGAGTTCGCCGATGGTGGGATTGTTCTCCAGCTCGGCGGCGAGTTCGGGATTCTTCTTCTTCGCGTCGGCGAGGGTGATGTTCAGCTCCGTCGGAATCATCTTCGCGATGCGGTCGCCTTCCGAGAAGCTCAGGCCCATGACGCGCCCGACGTCGCGCACCACGCTCTTCGCCCCGAGGGTGCCGAAGGTGACGATGTGGGAGACGGCGCGTTCGCCGTACTTCCGCCGCACGTAGTCGATCACCTCGGGACGCCGGGTCTGGCAGAAGTCGATGTCGATGTCGGGCGGGGAGACGCGCTCGGGATTGAGGAAGCGCTCGAAGATCAGCCCGAAGCGCAAGGGGCAGAGATCCGTGATCCCCAGCACGTAGGCCACGAGCGATCCCGCCGCCGAGCCCCGGCCGGGACCGACGGGGACCCCGTTGTCCTTCGCCCACTTCACGAAATCCCAGGTGATGAGGAAGTAGGAGACGAACCCCATCTTCTCCATCACCCCAACCTCGTAGTCGAGGCGGTGGCGCAGCTCCGCGTCGGTCTGCGCCCGCTCGCCGTAGCGCCACGCGAGCCCTTCGTGGCAGACCCGGCGGAAATACTCCTCCCGCGGACTGCCGTCGGGCGCTTCGAACTGCGGATATTTCTCCGAACTGGTCGAGTCGAGGTGGATCTCGACGTGGCACATCTGGGCGATGCGGTAGGTGTTGTCGCAGGCCTCGGGCAGATCCTTGAAGAGCCGCCGCATCTCGTTGGTCGTCTTGAAGTAGACCTCGGGGGAATACTTCATCCGGTTCTCGTCCATCAGGAGCGAGCCGGTGCCGATGCAGATCATCACGTCGTGGGCGTCGTGGTCGGCCTGGTTGAGGAAATGCACGTCGTTGGCGGCGACGAGGCCGAGCCCGAACTCCTTCCCGAACTCGACCATGCGCCGCGTGCAGACCGCCTGCTCGGGGAAGCCGTGATCGTGGACTTCGAGGAAAAGGCGTTCCTTCCCGAAGATGTCGGTGAACTCGCCGAGGCTCTTTCGCGCGGCGGCGAGATCCTCGTTCTGGATGAACTGGTTCACCTCGCCGTTGATGCAGCCGCTCAGGCAGATCAAGCCCTCGGAATGGGCCGCGAGGGCCTCCTTGTCGATGCGGGGCTTGTAGTACATGCCCTCGAGATGGCCGAGGCTGACGAGCTTCATCAGGTTCGCGTAGCCCTCGTTGGTCGCCGCGAGCAGGGTGAGATGCGAATTGCGCTTCTTCTTCGCCTTGCCTCCCACCGTGACGGGATCGGCCTTCTTGTCCGTGAGAGCCACTCCCGGTGGGGTCAGGTAGACTTCGCAGCCGATGATGGGCTTGATCCCCGCCTTCTTCGCCTTCTGGTAGAACTCGATCGCGCCGAAGATGTTCCCGTGGTCCGTCATCGCCACGGCCGGCATCTTGCAGCGCTCGGCCTTCTTCATCAGATCCCCGATCCGCACCGCCCCGTCGAGGAGGGAGTACTCGGTGTGCAGGTGGAGGTGGATGAAGGGGTCGGTCGGCATCGGAACACGGGCGGGAAATAGCGTAGAGAGGCAACGAAGTCCGGCAAGGGCTTTGTCGGATTCTTTGCGCGGGAGGCGCGCAGCGGGAACGGTGGCGAAGGCCCCGCCAGGTGCCCGGCCACCCTCTCCGGGACCACCCGGGTCTTTGACCATCGGCCCACTCTCTGGCATCTTTCCCGATGCCGTCCCTCCGTCCCGCGCTTCTTCTCATGAGCCTCCTTCCTTTCGCCGCCACCCAGCCGGCGTCGGCCCAGCTCGCTCCGGCCTCCATCGAGGCAGCGCACAAATACTCCGCCGCCCGGGGCGGAATCGGATTCATCGTCAAGGAGCGGGGCGAGGTCCGCTTCGAGCGCTACGCCAAAGGCCACGGGCCGAACGAGCCGGTCCACATCTACTCGGGAACGAAATCCTTCTTCGGCGCCCTCGCCGCGATCGCCGAATCCGACGGCATCCTCTCCCTCGACGAGCGCGTCGCCGAGACTCTGCCGGAGTGGCGCAACGACCCGCGCAAGTCGGGGATCACGATCCGCGAGCTGCTCGATTTCACCTCCGGCCTGGAGACGGGGTTCGAGGAGATCTACGGCCGCTCCACGGCCGACAAGCTGACGCTTTCCGTCGGGCTCGACGCGAAGCGCGAGCGGGGCGAGGCCTTCATCTACGGGCCGAGCCACCTCCAGGTCTTCTGCGAGGTGCTGCGCCGCAAGCTGAAGCGCAAGGGACTCAGCTATCAGGGCTATCTCGACCGCAAGCTGATCAAGCCTCTCGACATCCACATCTCCCAATGGCGCGCCGACAGCCACGGCAACGTCATCCCCTCCGCGGGCATGTGGATGAGCGGGCGCGACTGGATGAAGTTCGGGGAGATGGTCTGCCACGGAGGCTCCTGGAACGGCCGCCAGCTGGTGCCGAGCTCCGGTCTGGCGACCTGCCTCCAGGCCACGCGGATCAACCCCGCCTTCGGGCTCTGCTTCTGGGTGAATTCCTACCGCGACCATCCCGATGCCCGCGAGATCGACGTCGAGGAATATCTCGAACTCAAACCGCTGCCGGAGGACTGGAGCCGTGCCTGCCTCAGCAAGAAGGCGCCTTCGGACCTGATCGGCTCGATCGGCTCGAACTTCCAGCGCCTCTACGTCGTGCCCTCGATGGACCTCGTCGTGGTCCATCAGGGGAGGAAGGGCGCCAGGGGATTCCGCGACGCGGAGTTCCTTCCCATCCTCTTCGCCAACGCCCAAGTTCCGGCCTGGCCCGAGGCGGGCGCCCCCGAACGGAAGACGAAGCCGATCCTGCCGAAGGGATTCCGGGGATTTCTGAAGAAGTCGGAGTAGGGTGGCGAAGACCGGAAGATTTGGCCACGAAGAGGCACAGAAATCAGACCCCTCCGATAAGACCGAAGATTTGGGGATTGGAGCCGCCCGAAATGGCCTTTGAGCACTCCTTCGGAGCTGAAAGGCAGCCCCGAGCGGCCCGCTCGGAGAGCGAACGTCGTTTGGCCGTCCGTTTGGCCGTAAGGCTCTACCCTTGCTTCGCGGCAAGACCATCCTTCGAAGGTCTCTCCTGATGAATGGGCGCCTGGCCCGACGATGGTTCGGCAGACGCCTCGTCCCACCTGTGCGCGTCTCTTCCGGTATGGATCGGCTCCCGTGGGAAATCCGAAATCCGAAATCCGAAGCTTGGGCTTCGGCGTGGCGGATCGCCCGAGCGTTCCGCCGATGGGTCGGAAAGGTCGCCTCTTCCGCTATCCAGCACAAGCACTCAGATCGACTCGCCGCCCGCACCCGTCGTCCGGGAGGCCTCCGGCTTTTCGTTGTCGAGCTTGCCGAGATACTCGGGCAGTTCCACACCGACGTTCTTCGCGAGTTCGTGGAGCGGAGGGACGGCTCCGGCGAGGCCGGAAAGGAAACCGGCCGTGCTGCTCTTGCCGTCGGCGCCCTTGCCGCTGTCCCACACCGTGATCTTGTCGATGTGCAGGTTGGAGATCGCCTGCACCTGCTCGCGGACGAGCTGGGGAAGGAGTTCGGTGACGAGCATGCGCTGCGCCCCTTCCGGCCCCTCGCAGGTGGCGATGAGGTCCTTGAAGCCCTTCGCCTTCCCGACGAGGATAGCTTGGGCACCCTCGGCCTCGGCGAGCAGTTTCGCCTTCAGACCGCCGGCCTCGGCCTGCTGTACGAACATGATCCCATCGGCCTCGGCCTGCTTCTCGACGCGGACGGCGTCGGACATCCCCTGCTGGATGCGGCGCAGCCTCTCGGCCTCGGCGTCGGCCTCGACGATCTGGCGCTCCTTCGCGATCTCGGCGGGAACGACGATGTTGGCGAACTGGGTGGAGCGCTCGCGCTCGGCGCGCTGCTTCTCGGCGCGCTGCTCGGCGACGTAGGCCTCCTCCAGCACCTTGGCCTGGGCGACCTTCTCGGCGGCGGTGGCGAGGCGCTCGGCCTCGGCTTGGGCGCTGCGGCGCTCGGCGTTCGAGTTCGCGATCTCGACCTCGGCGGTGTTCTCTCCGCGGGTCGCCTCGGCGTTGGCGCTGGAGACGGCGACGCGCTTGTCGCGCTGGGCCACGGCCGCCCCGATCTCCCCGTCGCGGTCGGCCTCGGCGACCTTGATCTTCGCCTCGGCGATGGCCTTCGAGGCGGCCTCCTGGCCGAGGGCGTCGATGTAGCCGGAGGCGTCGGTGATGTCCTGCACGTTCACGTTGATGAGGCGCAGGCCGACTTTCTTCAGCTCCACCTCGACCCCGGTGGAGATGTTGGCGATGAGCTTGTCGCGGTCGGCGTTGATCTCCTCGATGTCCATCGTCGCGATGACGACGCGCATCTGGCCGAAGATGATGTCCTTGGCCAGTTCGTTGATATGCTGGAGGCTCAGGCCGAGGAGGCGCTCGGCGGCGTTCTCCATCACCCCAGGCTCGGTCGAGATCCCCACGGTGAAGGTCGAGGGGGTGTTGACGCGGATGTTCTGCTTCGAGAGCGCGCCCTCGAGCTTGATGTCGATGGGTAGGGGGGTGAGGTTGAGGAACTGGTAGTCCTGGATGATGGGCCAGATGAAGGCCGCGCCGCCGTGGTAGCATTGCGCCGACTTGCCCGATCCCACCTTCCCGTAGACGACGAGGATGCGGTCCGAAGGGCATTTCTTGTAGCGCGTCGCGATGGCGACGAAGAAGGAGAAGAGGATCGCGACGATCACGCCGACGAGGATGAGGATGTCCATGGCAGTTTCGGGTAGGATGAGGAACGATCAGGCGTGGAAGGGTTCGACGACGAAGGTGGAGCGGCCCAATGTCTCCACGATGCGGACTTTCGTGCCGGGCGGGAGCGGCGAGCCGCCCTTGTGGAGGGCGTCGGCGACGGCGAGACGGCCTTGGATCAGCACTTCGATCTGGCCCCCGGCCTTCTGGAAGGCGGGCAAGGTGACGTAGACGGTGGCGACCTCGCCGATGGCGTTGGCGTAGTCGAGGGTGCCGCTGCTCTGAAGGCGCATCATCGAGCGCATCATCAGGAAGATCGCGACCATCAGCGCGCCGCCGACGAGCAGGCCGAACACGATGGCGAGGCCGAGGCCGGTCCCCGCCTTCAGCGCGATGACTCCGGTCCAGCCGAAGCCGAGGAAAAAGGCGGTGATGCCGCGAATGGAGAAGATCCCGAGTCCGGAACCGTGCTCCCCGACATCGCCCAGATCGCTCGCGTCGTCGAGACCGCCGAAGAACATGAGTCCCAGTTGCAGGACGAGGGCGAACAGGGCGATGATGCCGATCCCGTAGAAGATCTGCAATTCGAGGTTCAATTCCTGCCACCAGAGTTCCATCGTCGCCGTGATTGATAGGCAAGTCCGGGGGGCTTGGCAAGACGGAACCGGGCCCGATTCCCGGAAAAGAGCGCCGAAAAACACATTCCACCAGCCAAATCGCTTGCGCCGCCGTCTTCTGCTGGCAGAAATGGAGGGCCGTGTTTCCCCCCGACGACATCGACTGGGTTCGCCACGTCAACGGCCGTTGGCTGGTGCGCTCGACCTTCCGCGCGGACGCCGACGCCTATCTCGACCATCTCGCGTCGGTCGATCCGGATCGGCTGCTGGCCTCCTCCGGACGGGCGCGTCGTCTTGCCCGGAGCCAGCCCGGAGAGGACCCGAAGCCCTGGTTCTACGCCGGGCTCTTCAGCCTCGCCACGCTGGAGGAGGCGCGGCGCTACCTCCGCAGCCACGACTTCACCATCGCCTGCATCCCGAGATTCGCGGACACGGATCTGGGCTCGTTCCACCAGGGCAACGTCGGAATCTCGACCTGGGAGAAGATCGAGCGGATCCGCTCGGCGATCGCGGCCTTGGATGCGGAGGACGGGGGCTGAGGTGATCCTGCGGCCGCTCGAAGATCTCTTGCACGAGGGCGGCAACCTGTCAGCCAGGCGGCTGAGCCGGACACCCATTTGAATCGACAAATAATCCCCCCAATCCTAACAAACGGATGCCGGCAACCGGCATTCAACCGGCGTCGGCGATTTGACTCGAACCATGCGGCTTGCCATCCTCGCCCTTCGCTCCTTGGCCTGCCACTATTCGAACAAGCCCATCAGCTCGTCCTCGGACAGATGCGCGTCGCACGCCTCGGAAAGCAGCGATTCGGTCAGGGCGCGCTTGCGGTCCTGCAGGGTGAGGATCTTCTCCTCGACGGTGTCGCGGGCGATGAGCTTGTAGCTGGTGACGACGCGCTCCTGGCCGATGCGGTGGGCACGGTCGGTCGCCTGGGCCTCGACGGCGGGGTTCCACCAGGGATCGACGTGGATGACGGTGTCGGCGGCGGTGAGGTTCAGGCCGACGCCGCCGGCCTTCAGGCTGATGAGGAAGACGGGGGCCGCGCCGCTCTGGAAGCGCTTCACCACGGCGGCACGGTCCTTCGTCGATCCGTCGAGGTAGCAGAAATCGACCTTCCGCGTCGCCAGCTCGCCGACGAGGATCTGCAGCATGCCGACGAACTGGCTGAAGACGAGGACGCGATGCCCGCCGGCGACGGCTTCGTCGAGGAGCTCGACGAGGGACTCGAGCTTGGCGGAAGTCTCGTCCTCGGCGAGGTCGGTCAGTCCGAGGAGGCGCAGGTCGCAGCAGGTCTGGCGCAGGCGCAGGAGGGCGGTCAGGGCGAGCATGCGCCTCTTTCCGCCCTCGGCCTCCAGGAGGGAGGCGCGGCTTTCGCGAAGGAGCTTCGCGTAGACCTCGCGCTGCTTCGGCGTCAGTTCGCAGCGCACGACCTGCTCGATCTTCTCCGGCAGGTCGCGGGCCACCTCGCTCTTGAGCCGGCGGAGGACGATGGGACGGAGGCGGCGGGAAAGGCGCTCGCGCACGGAGGCGGGCGGATCGCCGGCGGAGAGCGGTTTCACGAAGCGCTCCGCGAAACGCTCGCGGCTGCCGAGATAGCCGGGCAGGGCGAAGCGGCAGATCGACCAGAGATCCTCGACGGAGTTCTCCACCGGCGTGCCGGTGAGGGCGAAGCGATGCCGGCCGCGGAGCCGATGGGCGATCTTGCTGACCTGCGCCTCGGGGTTCTTGATGTGCTGCGCCTCGTCGAGGACCACGACGTCGAACTCGCGGCCGAGCCAATGCGCCTCGTTGCGGCGGAGGAGGGCGTAGCTCGTCACGAGAAGATCGGCGTCGTGGGGTTCGGTCAGGACACGGGCGCGGTCCGGTCCCTCGACGGCGACGGCTTTCACCTGCGGGGTGAATTTCCGCGCCTCGGCGACCCAGTTGTGGACGAGGGAGGAGGGGCAGACGACGAGGGCGGTTCCGCCGACGGACTGGAGGAAAGACAGGGTTTGCAGGGTCTTTCCGAGGCCCATGTCATCGGCGAGGATGCCGCCGAGGTCGCGCGAGGCGAGGCCCTGCATCCACTCGACTCCCTCGCGCTGGTAGGGGCGCAGGGTCGCGGCGAGGCCGGGCTCCAGCTCGTGGAAGGCGATCCCCTCCACCGCCGTCCGCCAGGGCGGCTCGCCCTCGACGCCGAGCCCCGCGTCGGCGGCGGTCTCGCGCAGGTAGCCGGCCTGGACGGCGTCGATGCGGAAGGTGCCGGGCTGGATCTGCTGCGGCTCGCAGTCGGAGAGGATCTCGCCGAGGTCTCCGGCGAAACGCGGGTCGAGCACGGCGATCTTGCCCTTCGCTCCCGGCCGGCCGTGGCGACCGGATTCGAGAAGGCGCTGGATCTCCTGACGGGAGACGGTTTCGCCGGAGGCCGTGGAGAATCCGATCTCCATGGCGAACCAGTCCTCGCCGCCGGGGCGGAAGCGCATCGTCGCGGCGATGGGCTCCACCTGTCCGAGGGCGTGCTCGAAGCGCTCGCCGGGCCGCGTCTCCCAACGGCGCTGGAAGGCGGGATAGCCGTGGGCGAGGAACTGCAGGATGGCCTCCTTATCCTTGAGGACGAAGCGCCCTCCCTCGCCGCGACGTGCGAAGCCGGCCCCCTCCAGTTCGGCGATGGCAGCGCGTTCGACCGCGGCATCGGCGAGGACGAGATGGTCGCCGTCCTCCCACACCGCCGGCCGGTCGGACGAGGCGGGGACTTCCTTTCCGCCGTAGACGAAGACGAGGTCGGCGTCGAGATGGTTGAGCGAGCCCTCGACGAGGAGACGCACCGAGGGAGCGGTCCGCGAGACCTGGACCCCGCCCATGTCGAAATGCTGCCGCCACTGCGCGAGGAGTTCGGGAAAGGCGGCGGAATCGGCACTGGCGCCCTTCGTCAGCCATTCGGAGGCCCGGTCGAGACCATGGGCGACGGGGCGTAGCGTGTCCTTCCCCTCGAGGACCCAGCTCCCCGAGGCGGCGATCAGCGGCATCGCGTCCGCAGGCCATTCCGCGCGGAAGCGCAGCGCTCCGACTCGCTTCAAAACCGGACGGAAAGGCCGGTGCGAGACGTGGAGCGGCCCTGTCTTGCCGAAGGCGATCCGGGGATGCCCGGGGACCGCGGCGAGCAGGCGCGAGAAATCGTCGGGTGCCAGCAACAGGGCTCCGGGCACCTCCGAAGGGGAAATCTCCTGGAGGACGCGGAAGAGAGCCGCGTCGCCAGGTTCGAGAAAGAGGCGCGTCCCCGGTGGCAGCGCCTTGAGGAGGCTCCGCCCGCCCTCGCGCGACACTTCGACCCCGACGGTGATCCGGCCTTTCTCCCAGGCGGCCACGAGATTCGGCGCGACGACGAGGTGGAGTGTGGCGGGCTGGGCGGTGTCGTCGGCCTCCTCGACGCCGGTCGGCCAGGCGGGATGGAGCGGCGTCTTCGCCTGGACGCGCGCGGTGGCGGCCGGCGAGGCGGCCGGGTCGGCTGCCGGCTTCGACAGGGTCGGCTCGATCACCTCCAGGCCCGCGGCGAGGGCGTGGGCGCAGACGATGCCGTCGCGCCGGGCGCGGAAGCAGGGGCAGTGGTTGACCACGTCGGTGCGCGAGCGGATCTCGACCCGCACCTTGAGATGCTTCGAGCCTTCCCGCACGAGGGCCTCGAGGAGGCCGCCGCGGTACGTGGCCTCGGCCACCCGGCCCGCCGCGTGGATGGCGCGGGCCTCCTTCATCTCCTTCCACCCGCCGGTGTCGGAGAGAAACTGGCGGCTCAATGCGATGGGTTCGGGCATGGCCGGCGCGTCGGCGTCACCCCGTGAAGAAGCGCTTCGCCCTCTCGAAGAAGCTCTCCCCGACAGGATGGTTGCGGTCGGTTACGGTGCCGGCGAACTCGTGGAGGAGGCGTTCCTGCTCGCGGGTCAGCTTCACCGGCACCTCGACCTGGACGTTGACGAGGAGGTCGCCCTTGCGTCCGGTCTGCAGGTCGGGCAGGCCCTTTTCGCGAAGCCGGAAGGACGTGTTCGTCTGCGTGCCCGGGGTCACCTTGACGGACGCCTTGCCGTTCAGCGTCGGAACGACGAGCTCGCCGCCGAGGGCGGCGAGGGTGAAGGGCAGGGGCACTTCGCAGTAGAGGTCGGAGCCGTCGCGCTCGAAGACTTCATGCTCCTTGACGTGGACGACGACGTAGAGATCGCCGGGCGCGCCTCCCTGCTGCCCGGCATCGCCGTGGCCGACGGAGCGGAGCCGTCCGGCGTCGATCATGCCGGCGGGGATCTTCAGCTTGATGCGGCTGCTGCCCTTGACGCGGCCTTCGCCGGAGCAGTCGCGGCAGGGATTGGCGATGGACTCGCCGACGCCACCGCAGGCGGGACAAGGCTGCTGCACCTGGAAGAAGCCGCGGCTCGTGATGACCTGGCCCATGCCCCCGCACGTCGCGCAGGAGCGCACCTCGGCGCGGCCGCCTTGCGCGCCGCTGCCGGAGCAGGTCTCGCAGGGAACGAGGCGCTCGATCTTCAACTCCTTCTCGACGCCTTCGGCGGCCTCCTCGAGGGCGATCTGGAGGTCGTAGCGGAGGTCCGACCCGCGCTTGCGTCGTTCGGTCCGCGCGGCGCGGCCGCCTCCGCCGAAGAATTCCTCGAAGATGCCGCCGCCCCCTCCACCGCCGAACACCTCGCGGAAGATGTCGAAGGGATCGACGCCGCGGCCGCCCGCGGAGGGACCGGTGCCGTTGCTGAAGGCGCGGTGCCCGTAGCGGTCGTAGGCGGCGCGCTTCTGCTCGTCCATGAGGACCTCGTAGGCCTCGCCGAGCTCCTTGAACTTCTCCTCCGCCGTCCTGTCGTCGGGATTCTTGTCAGGATGGTACTGCACGGCGAGACGCCGGTAGGACTTCTTGATTTCGCTCCCCGAGGCGTCGCGCGAGACTTCGAGGACTTCGTAGTAGCAGCGCTTCTCCATGGATTCACTCGGCGGCGGGGCCGGCTGAGACAACGACGTTCGCCGCGCGGAGGATGCGGTCCTTCAACCGATAGCCACGACGGAGGGTGAAGAGGATCTGCCCTTCGGGAACGCTCTCATGGGGATCCTGCCTCAAGGCCTCGTGGAGATTCGGATCGAAGGCGACGCCGTCGGAGGGAATGATCTCGACGCCCTGCTCGGCGAGGAAATCGTCGAGCTGCTTGCGCACCATGGCCATGCCTTGAAGGATCAGTTCGCCGCCTTCGGCCGCTTCGGCCGCCTTCAGCCCCATCTCGAAGTTGTCGATGACGGGGAGCAGCTGCTCGAGCAGGCTACGGTTCGCATACTGGATGGCCTCCAGCTTCTCGCGCGCCATGCGCTTGCGGTAGTTGTCGAGATCGGCCTGGGCGCGTGCGGCGACATCCTTCCATTTCTCGATCTCGTCCGTCGGAGCGGGCGCCGCCTCCTCGATGGCTTCGGCCGTTTCGGGGGCTTCATTCTCCAAGCCGGCCTCCGCCGGATCGGGTTCTGCGTGGTCTTGTGTCTGTGTCATGCCTTGCCTTGGCTCGGGTTTCGCGCCTGGCGCATCCGCCCGGGACGACGCGAGCCGGGACTATTCACCTTTTCTCGATGGCAATCAAGGTGATGTCGTCGCTTTGCGCCGCCCCCCCGGAAAAGCGCTCCACCTCCGCGACGATGGAGTTCACGAGGTCCTGGGAGGAGCGGTCGTGGTTGTCGACGAGAACCCGGCAGAGCCGGTCGAGCCCGAACTCCTCGCCCTCTCCGTTCTCGCATTCGACGATCCCGTCGGTGTAGAGCAGGAGGATGTCGCCCGATTCCATGCGCAGGCGATAGTCCTTCACGGAGCGCTTGAAGACCGGGCCTTCGTCGATGCCCGCCGCCAGTCCCGACGTCTCGACGATCTCGCTCCGGCCGGTGGCGCGGCGGTAGAGGATCGGAGGCTCGTGCCCCGCGCGGGCGAGCGTCACCTCGTTCGACCCGCGTTCGAGGATGAGGTAGAGCAGGCTCACGAACATGTCCTCGCGGATGTCGGGGAAGATGGAGTGGTTCACCGAATGCAGCACGGCGGCGGGCGAGAGGTTTTCCGGAGCGCGGCCGCGCAGATTCGATCGGCACATCGCCATGATGAGCGAGGCGGCGATGCCCTTGCCGCAGACGTCGCCGATGGCGATGCCGTAGCGGTCCTCGTCGACCATCACGTAGTCGTAGTAGTCGCCGCTGACGTGGCGGGCCGCCTTGTACTCCGCGGCGATCTCGTAGTCGGTGAGAGCGGGCGCGGAACGGGGCAGGAGAACCCGCTGGATCTCGCTCGCCTGGGTCAGCTCGCGTTCGAAGCGCCGCTTCTCCGCCGCCTCGACATGGAGGATGGCGCTGCCGAGGGCAAAGGAGCTCTGCTCGGCGATGCTGGCGAAGACTTCCTCGTCGTTCCGGCTGAAGGGACCGCCTTTGCGCCGCGTGATCACGAGGGCGCCGACGGCCTTGTGCGCATAGACGAGGGGCACGGCGAGAGCGGCGACTCCTTCGTGGAAGCGCGGATCGGCGCCTCCGGAGGCGAATTCGGGTTCGAGCGCGAGATTCGGGGCGTGGATGAGCCGGCCCTCGCGGAGAACCCGGCCGACGAAGCTCTCGCCCGGTAGCAGCAGGGAAAGGCGGATGTAGCTGCGGTAGCTGTTCTCCGCCTCGCCCGCGTCCATCTCCATGAGTACCTCCACGGGAGCGGGGAGAACGGGCGCGGTCACGGCGGACTGGCAGGCCGGGACGAGACGGTTCGTGTCCGGGTCGACGAGATAGAGCACGCCGGCTTCTCCACCGACGACTTCGGCGACCCCGTCGACGATGTAGCGGTGCATGTTCGCCGGGGAATGGTCGGCTTGGAGCTTCTCGCCGAGACCGTGGAGGAAATCGAACATGCGGCGCTCCTCGACTTCGATGGCGTCCCTCTCGCGGGCGAGGCGTTGGAGCCCATCGATGGCATGCCGGCGGCCCGCCCACATCCAGGCGCCGGCGGCGGCGGCGATCGCGAGGAGGATGGAGTAGACGATGTGTTCCATGGCGTACCGGAAGCGCGGGGACTCACTTGTCCGCCGTCTGCGCCTCCAGCTCCTGCCGCAGGAACTCGACTACGTCACAGAAGCGGCTCCGGTTCTCCTCGTTCGCGGCGAGGAGGGCCTCGTGGGCCTGGAGGACGAACTCGGCGTGCTCGACCCGGTCGAGAGGCGTGCCGCAAGACGGTTTGAGGAGGTTTTCATCGACGAGCTGGCGCTCGCGCTGCCAGCGCTCGCCGCTCAGGTCGAGGCGGATGCGGTCGTCGAGTCCGAGCTTTCGGATGGAGTTCGCGTTGCGTTCGCCGGGATTGATCACGTCCACGGTTCCCTCGGGGTCGGCGGTCGTGACTTTCAGGGCGAGCCGGTAGAGCATCCCGATGAAGGTCGAGTCGATCCCCCGGCAACCGGCGAGGTCGATCACGAAGCGACGCCACCCCCGCTCGAAGCGCCCCGCGAGGAATTCCTTGATGCTGGCGGCGTTCTCGTGGTTCGCCGGTCCGTTCACCCGGACCCAGGCAACCGAGCCCAAGCAGCCGACTCGAATGGATTCCTCGGGGTTCACGGGACCATGGGTTTACCCCCGCAGCCATTCCGCTGCGACCCGGACTGCTCTCGGGATCCCTGCTCCGGCCGGCTGGGGCCGACCAGGGCTTGTGGGGTGATTTCAGTCTGAACGCTCATGCGATCTACGTCAAAATGGGTTCACTGCCAGAGGTAGGACTTGTATTCGGCGACGACGGTCCCGTTCTCCACGATGGAGGCCCTCCATTGGGTGACTTTTCCATTCCCGTGGTAGTCCCCGCCGGTGACTTGGAATTTCGTCTCGTTACTGCGCTTCGGCTTCTCCACGAAGGTCTCCTGCACGTGCGTGCGCAGGCCGGTCGAACCTTGGCGGTATTCGAGGCGGACAGTGGCCGGATTACGGGTCTTCGTCCTCCAGAAGATGGTGAAATAGTTCCCAAAGAGCTCGCGCTGCTCCGTCGCCTCGATCGCCCCGTGGAGATGGCGGCGTTGTTCGAATTCGATCATTCTGTCCTCCGTCTTGACGATCTTTGACTCGTAAAGATGGTAGGGGTTCACTTTTGTGATCGCGACCGGGCCGGAGGCGGTCGCCGCGCAACCGACGAGGAGGCCGCAGGCCGCCAAAAAGAAGAATTTCATCGTTCCCGGTTTCATCCGTGGGTGTGAACGGAGAGCTTTCGTCCGCTTCGGAGGCTTGTCACGCGGAAAGTGGCGCGAGCCTACTGGCGACGACCCCTGAAACCTACGCGCGATTTGCGCGGAACGAAAATGAAAAGACGGAAAAGACGGCGGTGGAACGGGCTCAGTTCCCTTCCTCGGAGGCCTTGACCCGCTCCCAGGCCGCGTCCATCTCCGCCAGCCCCGCGTCCTCGAGCGACATCCCCTGGGCGCGCAATTCGTCCTCGACCGCCTGGAAACGCCGCACGAACTTCCGGTTGGCCGCGTCGAGGAGCGTCTCGGCCTCGTGTCCGGCCTTGCGGGCGAGGTTCACGACCGCGAAGAGGAGGTCTCCGATCTCCTCCCCGACCGCCGCCGGGTCCGAGGCCAGCGCCTGCTCCACCTCGTCGGTCTCCTCCCGCACCTTTTCGATCACGGGGGCCAGCTCGGACCAGTCGAAACCGACCGAGGCCGCCTTCCGCTGCAGCTTCGACGCCGCGAGCAACGCGGGCTGGCCTTCGTTCGCTTTCTTGAGGAGATAACCCTTTCCGGTCTCCGCTCCGACAGGGTTGGCCCCTGCCTTCTCTCCGGCCTTGATCGCCTCCCATTGCGTCAGCACGTCCCGGGGCGTGTCCGCGACGGCCTCGCCGAAGACATGGGGATGGCGCCGGACGAGCTTTTCGCAGATGGCCCTGGCGACGTCGTCGAGATCGAAGCGTCCCGTCTCGGAGGCGATCTCGGCATGGAAGACCGGCTGGAGGAGGAGATCGCCAAGCTCGTCGACGAGCTCGTCCCGGTCGCCCGAACGCACCGCCGCCGCGACCTCGTAGGCCTCCTCGAGCAGATGGCGGACGAGGCTCTCGTGCGTCTGCTCCGCATCCCAGGGGCACCCCCCCGGCGCTCGCAACGCGTGCATGATGCAGCGGAGACGCTCCATCGGCGGAAGGTCGGGGGAAGGGATTTCGCGGGGCATGACGACGCGCTTCGCGCGGTGGAAGGTGGAAAGTAAAAGGTGAAAAGTGAGCCGAGAAGAGCTCCGGTTCTACCTAGCCCCGCTCCCCGCCATGGCCAAGCACCGATTTTACATCCCCGCCGAACGCTGGAACCCCGAACATCTCGTCCTCGAGGGCGAGGAGGCGCACCACTGCCTCGACGTGATGCGCTGCCGCGAGGGCGACCGCGTCGTCGTCTTCGACGGAGCCGGGGCCGAAGCCGAGGCCGAAATCGTGGAGACCGCGAAAGGCGCCGTGAAACTGACGGCGAGGCTGCTGGGCGCCACTCCCCGTCCTCTTGCCGCGATCACCCTCGGCCAGGCCGTGCCGAAGGGGAAGAACATGGACCTCATCGTCCAGAAGGCGACCGAGCTCGGCGTCTCGCGCCTCGTTCCCCTGCTCTCGGAGCGCACCGTCGTCCAGCTCGATGGGGAGGATCTCGAGAGGAAACGCCAGAAATGGCAGCGCGTCGCGATCGAGGCTTGCAAGCAGTGCGGCCAGAACTGGATCCCCGAAGTCGCCCCTCCGACGAAGGTCGAGACCTTCGCCCGTCAGGTGCGGGATCCCCTCCGCCTCGTCGCGGCGATCGGCCCCGCCTCCCGTCCTCTCAAGGCGATCCTCTCCGCCTTCGGGGAGGACCCAGGAGGCGTCCGTCCCTCCGCCGCCACCGTGATGATCGGGCCCGAGGGCGACTTCACCCCCGCGGAGATCGCGACCGCCCTTTCGCACGGCTTCGCCCCGCTCTCCCTCGGCTCCATCATCCTCCGCAGCGAAACCGCCGCGCTCTACGCGCTCAGCATCCTCGGACACGAGCTCGCGGATCGCTGAGCTGGGTTTTTGCCGCTTCCCTCCTATGATTACAAACGCCCCGCACGTTTGTAGTCGAAAGGGAGGCCGTCTCGTGATGAAATGGCCCCGTTCCCGGACCGGGTTCTCCGTCTCCCTTTGATCCCATCGTTCTCGCCATCATGGAAACGCTCGAAACCCTCTGCGTCGCCCTCGGATTCGCCACCCTCGCGGGCCTGAACCTCTACCTCGTCGTCCTGGTCACCGGTCTCGCCATCAACCAGGGTTGGGTCGATGTCTCCTCGACCTATCCCGAGCTGATGGTCCTCGGCGATCCCCTCGTCCTCACCGCCGCGGGAATCTTCTTCTGCATGGAGTTCTTCTCCGACAAGGTGCCTTGGGTCGATTCGCTCTGGGACTCCATCCACACGCTCATCCGCCCCGTCGGCGGCGGCCTGCTCGCGATCCAGACCCTCGGCCCCACCGATCCCGCCTTCGAAGTCGTCGTCGGCCTTCTCGCCGGCGGTACCACCCTCGTCGCCCACAGCTTCAAGTCCGGCACCCGCCTCGCTCTCAACGCCTCGCCCGAACCCGTCACGAACGTGATCGCCAGCGCCGCGGAGGACGTCGCCGTGCTCGGCGGCCTCGCCCTGATGAGCGTCAACCCCATCCTCGCCGCGATCGTCTTCCTGACCTTCCTCGGCGTCAGCCTCTACCTCGCCCCGAAGTTCTTCCGCCGCGGCAAGGCCTTTTTCTGGCTGCTCTTCCGCAAGCTGGCCTCCTTCGTCGCACGCGCCGACGAGCAGCTCCTCTACACGGGGCTCACCTCGTCCGAGCATCAGACGCTCGGTGCCGTCCTCGGCGGACGCAAGGCCGATCCGGAATGGTCGGCGAAGGTGCTCGTCGGCGGGGCGAAACGCTTCCCCGGCTTCATTCCCATGACCTTCGGGCGCGTCGTCGCCGAATCCAGCCGTCCCGGCCATCTCCACTTCGTCGGCCGCCGCTGGTGGCGCCACTATCACGCCGACCTCGCCCTCGACGGTCTCGAGATCACGCAGGAGCACCGCTTCCTCAGCGAGGACGTCGTCCTCTACGACCTTTCCGGCACCCGCAAGCTCGTTCTGAGGCTCCCGTCCGGCCACGCCGCCCTTGCCAACCGCATCGTCGAGAGCCTTCTCTCCCGGTGCGGCGAAGGCCGCATCCCCGGCACCCTGACGCCCGCCGACCTCTCTCCCCTGCCTTCCGGCCGCACCATGCTCGCGGAAAGCGGCGAAAGGGACGGGGCCGGGGTGGAGGCGGCGCGGATCGTCTGATCGGTCCCGCCGTCCATGGCCCAAGCCCATTCGGTCGTCGCCCTGTCCATCTGGCTCTGCGTCGCCGCCTGGGCCTACGTCATGGCTGGCCGCTGCCGGGGACGCGAACTTCCGGGTGCCCTCCCGGTATGGATCGCCGGTTGGGGGGCCTACGTCGTCCATGCGCTCGCCGCCTTCGCGACGCACTACCATTGGAGCCATGCGGTCGCCCTCGCCGAGACGGCGCGGCAGACCCGGGAGCTCACGGGTTTCGATTCGGGGGCGGGCCTCTGGTGGAACTATCTCTTCGGACTCGTCTGGGCGGCCGAGGGAATCCGATGGCTCGCGACCGGGAGGCCGCAGCCGGTGGGCCGCTGCAAAAGACCCCACTTCGTGGTGATGGGCTTTCTGGCCTTCATGGTCTTCAACGGCACGGTCGTCTTCGGACAGGGAGCGGCGCGCGGATTCGGTGTCGCCGTCTTCCTGCTGCTCGGCATGGTCTGGCTGGCCGCTCGGATTCGCGAAAGGAGACGGTGACACCAGTTTCTCCGTCACGGCCGCTCCGAGGGCACCCTGTGGGCCCCCCGAACACGCCTGGCAAATCCCTTGCCTCCACGGCAAAGCGTGCGAATCCTCCTCGCCGTTCCTTCAAACCTCAGAAATCCCATTCCATCATGTCCTCCCCTGTCAGAATCCTCGTCGTCGGCTGCGGCCATATGGGTAAATCCCACGCGAAGGCCTACCACGCCATGGACGGCTTCGAGATCGTCGGCGTCGTCTCGCGTGGCGAGGCCTCCCGTCGCGACCTCCTCGACGCCCTCGGCGCGGAATATCCCCAGTTCTCCAGCTACGAGGAAGCCCTCGCCGCCACGAAGCCGGACGCGGTCTCGATCAACACCTATCCCGACACCCACGCCGACTACACGAAGAAGGCCTTCGCGGCAGGCTGCCACGTCTTCCTCGAGAAGCCCATCGCCGAAACCGTGGAGGAAGCGCGCGAGATCGTCGAGGCGGCCAAGGCGGCGAACCGAAAGCTCGTCATCGGCTACATCCTCCGCGTCCATCCGACCTGGGCACGCTTCATCGAGGTGGCGCACACCCTCGGCAAGCCCCTCGTGATGCGGATGAACCTGAACCAGCAATCCTCCGGCGAGATGTGGCATACCCATCGCATGCTGATGAACTCGATGTCGCCCATCGTCGACTGCGGGGTCCACTACGTCGACGTGATGTGCCAGATGACGCGCTCCAACCCCATCCGCGTCAGCGCGATCGGCGCACGCCTCACCGACGAACTGGTGCCGGGCATGTACAACTACGGTCAGCTCCAGGTGACCTTCGAGGACGGCTCGGTCGGCTGGTACGAGGCGGGCTGGGGTCCGATGATGAGCGAGACGGCCTACTTCGTGAAGGATGTCGTCGGTCCGAAGGGCTGCGTCAGCATCTCGGGCGTGAAGGAGGGCGAGGCGTCCAGCGACAACATCGACGCGCACTCGAAGGCCGCCGCACTGAAGGTCCACCATGCCGAACTCGGTCCGGATGGACGCTTCGCCAAGGCCGACGAGATCCTCGACTGCGCCGACGAGCCCGATCACGACGGCCTCTGCGCCCGGGAGCAGGAGGTCTTCCTCGACGCGATCCGCAACGACGCCGATCTCTCCGACCACATGGAGGACGCGGTGAACAGCCTGCGCATCGTCCTCGCCGCCGACGAGGCCTTCCGCACCGGGCGGACGGTGGTTCTGTGAGGCGCTGCCCGCTCAGGCGACGCAGAAGAAATCGCCGCCTTCGGTGAATCCGGATCCGCAGAGCAGGCTGCGGATCCGTTCGCGGCCCGGCTCCCGCCCCACGGCCGCGAGCATCGTGGCCGATCCGAGGAACCCGCCCGCCCGATCCGCGTCGAGTACGGGGACGCCCCCGATGCGCTGGCCGATCTGCCGGGGGTTCACCTCGAGGAAGGCCCGGATCTCCACTCCATGACGGCGAAGGCGCGCGGCCATGTCCTTGCCGGTGGGCCCGGCGCCGCAGACGACGATACCGCCCTCGCGGACGGATTCGAGACGGGCAAGATAGTGGGCTTTCGCCTCCTGGAAGCGTTCCCCCGCGTAGCGGTCGAGCGAGCGCGTCGCCCGGTTCGGGCCGTCGAGCCAATCGAGGAGGACCTCGGGCACCTTTCCGAGACGGTGGCCGCGCTCGAGGAGACGCAGCCAGAGATCGTAGTCCTCGGCCCAGGGCGGATCGGCGTAGCCGCCCATCTCCTCCAGAATCCCGCGGCGCAGCATCATCGTCGGATGGGGCAGCGGGCTGTCGATGAACCGCGCACGCTCGATCTCCCCGGGTTCGACGACTCCGTTGATCCACCGCTCGTAGCGTTGGTAGCCGCCGTCGGGAGGCATCGATCCGCCGGCATCGGTGCGCTTGAGAATGCGGACCTGCGAGCCGCAGCCGACGAGGCCGGGCTGGGAGAGGAGGAAATCGCGCTGCTTCCGCAGGCGGGAAGGGCCGGCCAGGTCGTCGGCGTCCATGCGGGCGACCAAGTCGCCCGAGGCCGAGCGCCAGGCGAGGTTGCAGGCCTCGATGTAGCTGCCTTCGCAACGCAGGACGCGGAGTCGGGCGTCCGACCGGGCGAGGGAGCGCATCGCGTCGAAGGTGCCGTCGGTGGAGGCATGGTCGACGAGGACGATCTCGAAATCCTCCAGGTCCTGCGCCTGCAGGCTCGCCACGGCGGCGGCGAGGGTGCCTTCCGCGTTCCTCGCGGGCATCGCGACGGAGACCGTGGGAGGGTTCATGGCAGAAAAAAACCCCGGTTCTCACCGGGGTCTTTCCGAAAAGGGGAACTTGGGGCGGTAGCTGCCTCAGGAGGCCGCGTTCTGGCTTTGCGAAACCGAGGCACGGGTCTGGTTGACGATGGCGACGAGGACTTCGCCGTCCAGCTTCACGGTGACCCCCTGCGGGAGGTTGAGGTCGGCCACCTTGAGGGCCTGGCCCAGTCCGAGAGCCTCGACGTCGTTGACGATGCGCTCGGGCAGGTCGGCGGGGCGGCAGTGGACTTCGATCTCGTGGACGAGCTGCTCGAGAAGGCCGCCGGCCTTGACCCCGGCGGGCTCGCCGTGGAACTCGATGGGAACGACGGCGTGGATCGTGTCGTCCTCGCTCACGGCACGGAAGTCGACGTGGATGAGGGCGCCGTTGATGGGATTGCGCTGGATGTCCTGGACGATGGCGAGCTTCGACTTCTCGTTCGCCCCCTCGATTTCGAGGTTCACGAGGAAGTTGTGGCTGGCCTGGTGGCGCACCACGTCGAGGAAGGACTTCGCGTCGAGCTGGATGGGATATTCGCGCTGCTTGCCTCCGTAGATCACGGCGGGGACGACACCGGTGCGGCGCAGGCGCTTCGCGGCGGAAGTGCCCGTGACTTCGCGCTTCTCGGCTTTGATCGTTTCTTGTTTGGCCATCGTTCCGGTGTGTTTCTGGATTGGGTCGTTCCCGTGCCGGGAAGTCCGGAGCGGGAGGGCGGGGAATCTAGGCGACCGTTCAGGAAATGTCAAAGAGAGATGTGACCGACTCGCCGAGGTGGATGCGGCGGATTCCCTCTCCGAGGATCTCGGCCACGCTCACGTTCTTCACCTTCTCCCCCACGGCGTAGGGGGTGCTGTTGGTGGAGATGAGCTCCTCGATCTCCGATTCGGCGATGCGCTGGCGGCCCTGGTCGTTGAGGACGGCGTGGGAGACGCCGGCGAAGATGCGCTGGGCCCCTTTCGAGCGAAGCAGCCGCGCCGCCGAGGTGATCGTGCCGGCGGTCTCGGAGATGTCGTCGACGAGGAGGACGTCCTTGCCCGCGACCTCGCCGATCAGACTGATGGCCTCGACCTCGGTGGCGCTGACGCGGTTCTTCGCGACGATGGCGAGGGGGGTGCCGAGGGCCTTGGAGTAGGCGTGGGCCATCTTCATGCCGCCGACGTCGGGGGAGACGACGACGAGGTTCTCCGAGACGCCCTTCTCGCGCAGATACTTGATGAGCACGGGCATGGCGTAGAGATGGTCGACGGGGATGTCGAAGAAGCCCTGGATCTGGCCGGCGTGGAGGTCGATGGTGAGCACGCGGGTGACGCCGGCGGCGGTGAGGAGGTTGGCGACGAGCTTCGCGGTGATGGGGACGCGGGGCTGGTCCTTGCGGTCCTGCCGGGCGTAGCCGAAGAAGGGGATCACGGCGGTGATGCTCTCGGCGCTGGCCCGCTTCGCGGCGTCGACCATGATGAGCAGCTCCATCAGGTTCTGGTTCGTCGGCGGGCAGGTCGGCTGGACGATGAAGATGTCGCGCTTGCGGATGTTCTCGTTGATCTTCACGAAGGTCTCGCCGTCGGGAAAATGCTTCACGGTCGCATCGGAACGACGCACGCCGAGGTAGGCGGCGATCTCGTCGGCGAGCTCGGGATGGGCGGATCCGCTGAAGATGCGTAGGTCCAGTTGCATGGCGGCCCCATCCTCGCGAAATCGCGGAAAAACGCCAGTGAAAACTCCCCGTGCGGCAAGGGCCTTTCCACGGCCCTCCCGCCTCCGTTTCAGCGGGCGGTCCTGCGGGCCACTTCCTTCGCGATGCCTTCCACCGCCCGGGGCATCGACTTCCTCATTCCCGCCTTCACGATCGCCTGAGGGGCAAAGAGACCGGCGTCGATGTGCAGCGAGTAGACGACGAGACAGGCTTCCGGCGGGGAGGCGTCGAAAATCCACCAGGTGCCCTCCACATCCTCCAGCTCTCCACCCGCGTAGGTGAAGTCCGCGCGCGCCATCGGCCGAAGGACATGGCGGAGCCGATAGCGGTAGGAGCCCTTCGGGCCGCCCACACGGGTACGCTGCTCGACGAGGATTTCGTTTCCCTGCCGCTCCAGCACCTTCGATTCGAGGACGCCGTCGAGGAAATCGGCGGCGTTGTCCTTGTCGTTGATGGTCTCCCAGATCGTCCTGCGGTTCCCGCGGACGAGACGGGCGACGGTCACGAAGCGGGCGTCCTTGCTGGAGACGGTCTCGTCCGGGCGGAGGTCGAGGACGACGCACTCGCCCGCGGCGAGACGTTTTCCCCTGGCTTCGTCGAGGGTCGGTGGAGCGTCCGCCGCCGCGAGCGTCGCCGTCAATCCCAGCAGAATGAAATGAATGGGGCGCATGCGGTCTCTGACGGACACTCGTGCGCGAAAACGCCGGTGTCGTCGGGATTTTTCAGACGGAATCACGACGCCGTTGACGGGGCGGGGTCTGCGCCGCAGCTTCCGGGGCCCGCCCGCCATGGACAAACGCCCTCTCGTCGCCGCGCTCGTCGCGGAACTCCGCCTCCGCTACGAACGCGCCGTGGCCGCCCTCTCCGGTGCCCGCGAGGCCGCCACCGGCGCCGACACGAAGGCGGAGAACAAGTACGACACCCGCGGCCTGGAGGCCTCCTACCTCGCGGTGGGCCAAGCGGAGCAGGCCGAAGAACTGCGCAGTTCCCTCCAGGCGGTCGAGAACTTCGACTTCTCCGACTTCGATCCCGACGATTCCATTGCCGTCGGAGCGCTCGTCGAAGTCGAGCAGGACGGCGAGATCCGATACTACCTCCTCGCCCCGGCCGGCGGGGGCATCGTGCTCGAAGGGGAGGAGGGAGAGACGGTGACGGTACTGGGAGCGGCTTCGCCCTTGGCGGAAAGACTCAGGGGACGGAAACCAGGGGAGATTTTCGCCGATCCCGAAGTCTTCGTTCTGGAGGTGTTCTGAAGCGAAGCCACCCGGTCAATTCAGCCACAGATTGTCCGGCTCGTCCGCGACGAGCTTGTGCCAGGGGCTCAGCTCGCGCAGCAGGTCCTTCCAGAGGTGGTCGGTCTTGCCGAGGTCGATCACGGCTTTCTCCGCCCGGTGGGTGATCCAGGTCTTCTGCTCCAGCTCGCCTTCGAGCTGACCTTTCGTCCAGCCGGAATAGCCGACGAAGGCGCGGATCTGGAATCCCTCCATCTGGTGCATCGCCGCCTCCTGGGCGGAGAGATGGGTCACGTATTGGAGTTTGCCGTCGCCCTCGTGGAGTTTGCCGTCGTCCTCGGACCAACCCAAGGCAAAGAAGGTGAGGTGCTCCGTGCTCACCGGCCCGCCCATGAAGACGGGCGTCCCGGCGAGCTGTTCGCGCAATTCGCCCGGGAGAATGTCCTTGCTCAGCAGGTCGGCGACGCGCTTGCCGATGGGGCGGTTGAGGATGTAGCCGAAGGCGCCGTTCTCGCGGCTGTGCTCGGTGAGGAGAAGGACGCTGCGGAAGAAAGTCGGTTCGCGCAGGCTCGGATCGGCGAGAATGAGGCTGCCCTTGAGCGATTGGTGAGTTGGTCCCTCCGGTGGCATCGTCGGCACGGGCCGCGCACAGCCCGTGAAATGAGCTTCGGACAGAAGTTGAAGGTTGGCAACTGCGAAGCGACGGTGTTCACTTCCGGGCTTATGCAGGAACTGACGGATGCCATCGAACGAGGCGAGCTCGCGCCCGGTCAAGTCGCCGAGGCCGCCGCCGCCTTGCTCGACGAATCGATCGGACACGGGGAGAAGGCGGCCTTTCTCTCCGCTCTCTCGGACCGGGGGGAAACCTCCGGCGAGATCGGCGCCTTCGCCGCCGCCTTTCTCGAACGCGCCGTCGCCCCCCCTCTCGACCGCGGGAACGTGGGCAAGCCTCTCCTCGACGTCTGCGGCACCGGCGGCGACAAGCTGAACCTCTTCAACATCTCCACCGCCGCCGTCTTCGTGCTCGCCGCCTGCGACGTCGCGGTGGTGAAGCACGGCAATCGGGGCGTCACCTCGCCGAGCGGCGGCGCCGACGTGCTCGAGGCCCTCGGCATCCGCATCGACCTGCCGCCGGAGGACTTCGGACGCTGCCTCGCCGAAGTCGGGGCGGGCTTCCTCTTCGCCCCGCTCTACCATCCCGCCTTCAAAGCCGTCGCTCCCGTCCGCAAGCAGCTCGGGGAGCAAGGCAAGCGCACCCTCTTCAATCTCCTCGGTCCACTCCTCAATCCCACCCGCCCCGCTCACCAGTTGATCGGCGTCTTCGACCCGGCGGCCGGGCCGGACTTCGCCCGCATCCTGCCTCTCCTCGGGCGGGAATCGGCCTGGGTCGTGCATGGCCGCACCGAAAACGGCGCCGGGATGGACGAGATCTCCACTCTCGGCCCCACCCGCGTCTGGAAGACGGGCCAGCCCGACCCGGTCGAATCCACCATCGAACCCTCCTCCTTCGGCTTCTCTCCCGCCACGACGGAGGATCTGCGGGGGGGCGACGCGGTGGTGAACGCGTCGATCCTGACCGCCATCCTCGAAGGCCGGGATCGCGGGCCGAAGCGCGACATCGTCGCCCTCAACGCCGCCGCGGGGCTTGTCGTCACCGGACTCGCCGCCGATCTTCCCGAAGGGCTCGCCCGCGCCGGAGACGCCCTCGATTCCGGTGCCGCCCTCGCCGTGCTGGCGCGCTGGCGGAACTTCGCCTGATGCCCATGTCGAAGCGCACCCTCCTCCTTCTCGCCCTTGGCGCTTTCGTTCTGCCCTTCCTCGTCGGAGGCGGGTTGTGGCTCGCCTACCGTCTGCCGGGCTGGGGGGTGTTCGGCGATCCGGTCTACACCGACGAAATCCCCGAGAAACGGCCGAAGCGGCCCGACCGCCGTCTTCTGGAACGGTACGCGGGCAAACCCTTCGCCGAAATCCTCGAAGCGGCGAAAGCGGAGCGGTCCACCTCCACGACGGCGGATGTGGCAGCCGCTCCTCCAGCCATCCTCCCGATGCTGCCCGACGCGCCCCTCCCCTTTCCGGAAGAGGCCGTCCCCCGCGACGAAGCGGGTTTGAAGGGCTTCGTCACGAGCTTGAAGTCGGGTCCCGAATCCGGTCCCTCGACGCCGGAGGAGCGCTGGCAGTTCAACCTCGCCCTTTCCGCTCTCGGGGTGAAATCCGAGGACGTCCCCGAGGCGATCCGCCTCGAAACCCGCCCCGTGCCCGAGAGCGACACGTTTCCCGTCCGCCTCGTTCCGCGCGCCATGGAATTGAAGGGGCCTCTCGCCGTCGGCGACTTCGACGGGGCGGAGGGGCCGGAGATCGTCGCCTCGGGAGGATCGGCGCTCTTCAAGGTCGGTGCCGACGGGTCCCTTTCCCCTCTCGACGGACTGGCCGGAACCGAGCCAGGCCGCAGCCTGCACCCCGCCGATTTCGACGGCGATGGCGATCTCGACCTCTTCGTCGCCCGCGGTGGCGCCTTGCCCGATTCGCTCCTCCGCAACGAAGGCGGGGGACGCTTCACCGACGAAACCGTCGCCCTCGGCCTGCTCGCCTTCGGCGATACCACGGCGGTCGCCTGGCTCGACTACGATCAGGACGGCCTCCTCGATCTGCTCGTCGGCAGCCGCGACCGGCCTCTCGAACTCTACCATCGGACCGAGGCGGGCCTCTTCCAGCCCGTCGCCTGGGATCTGAAGCTCTGGGTGCCGCGCGGCATCGTCGCCCTCGCGGTCTCCGACGTGGACGGCGACGGCTATCCCGACCTCTTCCTCGCCCGCGAGGATGGAAGAAACCGGCTCCTGCTTTCGCGCCCCGCCGATCTCTGGAGCGACTGGCGCTTCGAAGAGACGGCGGGCGACTTCGACTTCCCCGCCGCGGCCGCCGTTTCCAGCGCGACCTTTCTCGACAGCGACGGGGATGGACGGCCCGATCTGCTCCTCACCACGGCGAAGCCTTCCTCCGCTGCGGTGAAGCTCCTCCGCAACGAAGGCGAGGGCCGCTTTGCCGACGTCACTTCGGCCGCCGGGCTGGAGATGGACACGGGCGTCCTCTCCGCCGCCACCATCGACCTCGACCTCGACGGTTACGAGGATCTCGTTCTCGGCACGTCCGCCCTCTCCCTCGACCGGGTCTTCGCCAACCTAGGCGGCACGGGCTATCGCGACGTCTCCATCGCCGCGCGCGGCGCCTACCTCGACGAAACCATCTCCTTCGCCGCCGCCGACTTGTTCGGGGACGGGAAGGCCAAGCTCCTCGCCGTGAAACGCGGAGGCGGGGTCCGTTGCCTGGAGGTGGAGGGCGCCCACCATCGCTGGCTGCGCGTCGTGCTGCCGGGGCAGCCCACCGGCACCCGCCTCACCGCGACCGTGCGCGACCGCGACTGGGTGGTCAGCACCTTCCACCGCATCCTCGGAGAGGGAAGCGCCCTCCTTCTCGGCCTTGGCGACGCGGAGGTCGTGGAGCGTCTCGAGGTCCGCGATGCGGCCGGCGGCGAAACGCTCAAGACCCTGGAAAAGGTGGCGCCGAACCGATCCGTCGTCGTCGAGCTGCCGAAACGGCCGGCGAAACGCGCCATCGTCCCGATGGATGCTCCATCGGCGGACGAAAGCGGGGGAATCTGAAGTCTCTCCGGACCCGGGCGGCGCGGACGAGACGGCTATCGTTCAAGGTTCCGGCGCGGCGGCCTCCAGGAGGCGGGCGATCGCACCCATCAACACCCGCTCCACGCCCGGAGCCACATTGGAGGCCCGGTCGCTGGTTTCGTAGCCTCCTTGCCCATAGGCGATCTCGGTGCCGATGTAGCCCGGCGCGTAGTCGCCGTAGGCGGCCATGGCGATGAAAAGATCGGGCCGCAACGCCTGCGCCGCCAACTGGTATTCGACGAACAGCTCGCCGGGCAGGTGGAGGATGCGGACCTCTCCAAGCTTCAGGCAGCCGACTGGAACCGTCTCTCCCGCCCGGCAGCGACGCAACCAGGCGAGGCGGCCGGCGGCACGGTAGCGGTCCGTGGGCGGAGCCAGCCGGTTGGCGACGCTCGCCTCCAGCGCGGCTTCGTCGAGATGGTCCGCGACGGGCAGGCGGACCGGCTCGACCCGCCAGTCCACGTCGTCGATGGAAAGAGGGCGCGTCTTCCTCTTTTCCCAAGCTTCGCGCATGGCGGCGGCGACGCGGTCGGCCAAGGCTTGGCGATGCTCCGGAGAGCCATCGTTCCATTTCCCGGCCCCGACGTTGCCTCCGGCACCGTTGAAATGCAGGTGCGGGACGCCGGTCTCCGCCTCGCGGGTGTCGCGGGCCATCCCGGGAAAATCGACGCTGGCAAGCTTGGTGCGGTAGTAGCTCTGCGGATGGGTGGCAAACCAGGTCAGCACGGCGAGCGGCTCGTCGCCGTCGTGGAAGCTCACAAGCTTCAGCACCGGATCGACGGTGCCGACGGGAAGGGCCTGCAGCTCGGGGTCGCGGGTGGCGGTGTAGCGCGTCCGGGCCACCTTGCCGTCGGGGCCGAGGAGGCGTCGGTTCGAGGCGACCCGGTCGACCTCTGTCTGCCCCGTCCCGATCCGGGTGAACGGCCGGGCCGCGGCGAGCGCCTCCGCGGCGGCGGTCGCTGCCGAGGCAACCACAGAACGCGCATGCCCGGGATTGAATCCAGCGCCGCCGATGCCTTGGGCCGCGATGAGCTCCTCGGCGGAAAAGTCGCAACGCGGAGCGTCGTGCTGGTGCAGAGCATGCACGGCGACTCGTTCCGGCTCGGTTCCGACGGCGGCCGCGATCGTCTCCTTGAAAACCGTCTGCCCGGCATTGCCGATGCCGATCCAGTCGACGGCGCAGAGCACGATCGGCCTCCCCGCTCCCGCGAGGACGATTCCCCGGCAGCTCAGAGGCGTGTCCACCCCCTCCATGGGGTCGTAGGCCAGCGGACTGCCCGTCGGTGGCGTCGCATCGACCGAGAAGACGCCGAGGCGCAGGCCTGTCCCGCCGCTGTCCTGCGAAGCCCCCGATCCGGGCATGAGAAGGAAAGCGGCGATGGCGGAGGGAAGGAGGCGGCGCTTCATTGGGCCTCAGGAAACGATTTCGTCGGGGCCCAAGCAAGTCAAAGCGTACCCGCAACCGCGCCCGCTTTTCCGCGGCCGCACGAAGCCCGGAGGAGAATCCCGGAAAGCCCTGCCTTTGTTGCCGTTGCGTTTGAAATCCGAGGGAAGTTGTGCAAGGGAAGGGGATTCGCCCGCCCGCCCCGGGTTCGGGTCCATTGGTTTCAGCGCCTGTCCATGATCATCCCCGTCCAGAAAGACGAAGATTTCCTCGCCGACTTCCGCGAGGCGGACAAGGTCAGCGGAGCCATCCACGTCTGGTGGCTGGGCCAGAGCGGCTTTCTCATCAAATGGGCGGGCCATGGCCTGCTCGTCGATCCCTATCTCTCCGACGCCCTCAGCCGGAGGACCGCAGGCACGCCGGAGGAGCTGCACCGCGTCTCCGAGCGCGTCGTCGATCCGCTCCAGCTTGCCGGGATCGACTGCGTCGTCTGCAGCAACACCGATCCGGACCGTCTCGATCCCGAAACGATCCTGCCGCTGCGGGCGGCGAATCCCACCCTCAAGGTCGTCGTTCCGGCAGGCTGCGTCGGCGAAGCCGAAAGCATCCTCGGGGCCGCCGCCCCCCCGATTCTCTCCGTGAATGCCGGTACCTACGCGAAGTGCGGCCCTTTCGATTTTCATGGCGTGAACTCGGCAAATCCGAAGATCCGGCGCGACGAACGCGGCAACTCCCGCAATCTCGGCTACGTGATCCTCTTTGGCCCTTTCGCGATCTACCACGCCGGCGAGACGGTCTGGCACACCCATCTCGTCAAGGAGGTGCGCCGCTGGTCGGTGAACCTCGCCTTCCTTCCCATCCACGGCACGGAGGGCGAAGGCGCGGAGCGCCTCGGCATGAACGGCTTCGAAGCGGCCGCCTTCGCCAAGGCGGCCAGCGCCAGTCTCGCCATCCCCTGCCACTACGATCTCTTCGACCGGGGCAATCCCACGACGGAGGAATTCTCGAACTGCTGCGACCGGCTCAACCAGCGCTACCGCCTTCTCAAGATCGGGCAGCGCCTCACGATGGGACCGATCACCGATCCCAGCGCGGGCAAGGCGCTCCCGAGCGAACCCTACTCGGGCGACTGGGGACTGGGATATTGAGTGAATAGTTGAGAGTTGAGAGGCCCGAAAGCAACTCACCCTTCGGGGGAATCTGGGGTCCGGCGCAAGCCGCTCATTTCCAGCCTCTCAAGTCTCAACCATCAACTATTCATCACACCACCTGCCCGCCCTCGGGAATGAACTCGTCGCCGTAGTAGAGGCGGTAGCGGCCGAGGCGCGAGCGCAGCTTCAGCTCGGCCCCGAAGGCCTCGGACAGGCTCAGGGAATTCAGCGCGCGCCGCTTCTCGCCCTGGCTGATGGCCTTCCCCTCCTTCAGGACGAGGGCATGGGTGATCGCGGGGATGATCTCCTCGACATGGTGGGTCACGAGAATCAGGGAGCGGAAGGAGCCTTTCTCCGTCAGCTCCTCGACGAACTGCAGGAAATGCTCGCGGGCGACCGGATCGAGTCCCGCACAGGGTTCGTCGAGCACGAGCACCTCCATGCGCTGCGCCATCAGGGCCCGGCCGATGAGGATGCGCTGCCGCTCGCCCTGCGACATCGTCGCCCAGGGCTGGTCGCGGAGGG
This sequence comes from Verrucomicrobiales bacterium, assembly GCA_037190325.1. Lineage (GTDB taxonomy): Bacteria > Verrucomicrobiota > Verrucomicrobiia > Verrucomicrobiales > DEV007 > Arctic95D-9. The sequence continues at coordinate 73,217 of JBBCIU010000004.1, forward strand.
GGACGCAGTTCACCTTCTCGAGGATCCTCTCGGCGGCGCGAAGCTCGTTCGGGTCGTCCTCGCCCTGCTGCCAGTAGTTCACCATCGCATGGCGTCCGGAGAGCACGATCTCGAATCCCGTCTCGGCGGGTTCCACGAGCTGGGAGATGCTGCTGCTGACGAAGCCGATGCGCTTGCGCCAGTCGTCCCAGCTTTGCGAGGCGGAGTTCACCGCATCCTCGCGCCCGCGCATGTGGACCTCGCCCGTGGTCGGGGTGAGGTAGCCCATCAGCACGTTGAGCAAGGAGGTCTTGCCCGAGCCGTTGCCTCCGAGGATGACCCAATGCTGGTCGCGTTCGACGCTGAGGTTGATTCCGTCGAGGATCTTTCGCCCGCCCCGTTGGACGGACAGGTCCTCCATCTCGAAAACCGTGGCTGCCATGGACGAAAGGCTAGCGGGAGCGGCGACGGATTTCCACTGGAAAAAAAGGCCGCCTTGCCGGGAGGCAAGCCGACGCCACTCGCCGAATCCCGTTGCAAGCGCAGGCGCGGGACGTAGAGTGCCGCCCGCCTCCTTCCGGAAGTCCCCATGAGCGAAAACGTCCAAAAAATCCTCGTCGCCTACTCCGGCGGCCTCGACACCTCCGTCCTTCTCACTTGGCTGAAGGACACCTACCAGGCCGAAGTCATCGCCTACTGCGCCGATGTCGGCCAGCAGGAGGAACTCGACGGCCTGGAGGAGAAGGCCCTCAAGACCGGCGCGTCGAAATGCATCGTCGGCGACCTCAAGGAGACCTTCGCCCGCGACTTCATCTTTCCGATGATCCAGGCCGGGGCGATCTACGAGGGGCAATATCTCCTCGGCACCTCCATCGCCCGCCCCTGCATCTCGCAGGGCATGGTCCAGGCCGCGATCGAGAACGGGGCCGACGCCATCGCCCACGGGGCCACCGGCAAGGGCAACGACCAGGTCCGCTTCGAACTTTCCGCCGCCTCCCTCGCTCCCGGCATCCAGATCATCGCCCCCTGGCGCCAGAAGCGCTTCCGCGACCAGTTCCCCGGCCGCGCCGAGATGATCGCCTACGCCGCCGAGCACAATATCCCGGTCCAGGCGACGGCGAAGAAGTCCTACTCGATGGACCGGAACCTTCTCCACATCAGCTTCGAGAGCGGCGTGCTGGAGGATCCCTGGTACGACCCCTCCGGCGAGGCCGACCGCGACATGTACGTCCTCAGCGTCTCCCCCGAGGAGGCTCCCGACCGTCCCGAATACGTCCAGCTCCTTTTCGAGAAGGGCAACTGCATCGGTCTCCAGCACGAAGCCCTCGACGAAATCCTCGCCGCCCTCGGCGACGTGGCCGCACAGGGTCGGTCCGGCGACTACACCCTCTTCACTCCCTACGGCATCATGCGCGTCCTGAACCTCCTCGGTGGACGCAACGGCATCGGCCGCGTCGACATGGTCGAGAACCGCTTCGTCGGCATGAAGAGCCGCGGCGTCTACGAGACCCCCGGCGGCAGCATCCTGCTCTACGGCCACCGCCAGCTCGAAAGCCTGACGATGGACCGCGAGGTGATGCAGCTGCGCGACTCGCTCATCCCCAAATACGCCCAGCTCGTCTACAACGGCTTCTGGTTCGCTCCCGAGCGCGAGGCTCTCCAGGCCCTCGTCACCGAGTCGCAGCAATACGTCGGCGGCGAGGTCCGCCTGAAGCTCTACAAGGGCAACGTCATCGCCGCGGGCCGGCGCTCTCCCCTCAGCCTCTACAGCGAGGCCGTCGCCACGATGGAGGGCGGAGCCGAGCACGCCTACAACCAGGACGACGCCACCGGCTTCATCCGCCTGAACGCCCTCCGCCTGAAAACCCAGGCCAGCCGCAACAATGGCTGAAAACTGAAGACTCCACCCTGAGCACTCCTATGGAATTCGCCAACGTCACCGCCGTCGCCAAGGCCAACGTCTACTTCGACGGAAAGGTCGTCAGCCACTCGATCCTCTTCGGGGATGGTACGAAGAAGACCCTCGGCCTCATCTATCCGGGTGAATATCACTTCGGTACCGACGCGGCCGAGGAGATGGCCATCGTCGACGGAGCCTGCGAAGTCGTTCTCGACGGGCAGGAGGAGACGGCGGACTACGCCGCCGGCACCGCCTTCCAAGTGCCCGCGAAGTCCGGCTTCACGATCCGGGTAGGGGAGGGGATCTGCCAGTACGTCTGCTCGTTTTTGGGATGATTCTTCATGGAGGCGGAAGTTCGTGCGTCCAATCCTAGGAAAGGACGCCAACCCCCGTGAAAACCTCCATCGCATCCGAGTATCCCGGTCGGGCCCAGCGCATTCTCCTCCACCTCCGCTGTCCCTGCCGGAACTGGCGACAGGCGAAATTCCACCTTGCCGGGATTTTTCGGGAGTTCGGGTGAGGAGTTCGCGTGGGGGCCTTCCTCATCGGCTTCTCGGCAATACCGTCTCGAAGCCGCCGTTCGGAACGGTTTCGGTATGGCGGAGGCTGCTGCCGGATCCGACGCCCACCTCGCTCACTGACCTCGCTGCCTTCGCGAGGAGCGGCCTCCTCACCCGATTTTTTCCCGCTTCAGGTAGGGCACGAGCGCTTCGGGCACCTTCACGCTGCCGTCCTCCTGCTGGAAGGTTTCGAGCAGGGCGACGTAGAGCCGCGGCAAGGCGGTGCCGGATCCGTTGAGGGTGTGGCAGAAGCGGTTGTGGCCCTCGGCGTCCTTGAAGCGCAGCCTCATGCGGCGGGCCTGGTAGTCGAGGAAGTTCGAGCAGCTCGAAACCTCCAACCAGGCGCCGTGGCCGGGGGCCCAGACTTCGAGGTCGTAGGTCTTCGCCGAACTGAAGCCGAGGTCGCCGGTGCAGAGTTCGATGACGCGGTAGTGCAGTCCGAGCCGCTGCAGGACGGCCTCGGCCTCGGCGGTGAGGGCCTCGAGCTGGGCGAAGGAATGGTCGGGATGGACGATGTTGACCAGTTCGACCTTGTCGAACTGGTGCATCCGGATGAGCCCGCGGCTCTCGCGGCCCGCCGACCCGGCCTCGCGGCGGAAGCAGGGGGTGTAGGCGGTGACCTTGAGCGGCAGGTCGCTCTCCTTCAGGATCGTCTCGCGGTAGAGGTTCGTCACCGGCACCTCGGCGGTGGGGGCGAGGAAGAAGGCTCCTTCCTCGAGGCCGTACATGTCGTCTTCGAATTTGGGGAGCTGGCCCGTCCCCAGCATGCAGTCGCGGTGGATGATGTGCGGGGGCGAGACTTCGGTGTAGCCGTGGAATTCGGTGTGGAGGTCGAGGAGAAACTGGATCAGGGCTCGCTCCAAGCGGGCTCCGACCCCGGTGAAGACGACGAAGCCGCCGGTGCTGATCTTCGTCGCGGCCTCGAAGTCGAAGAGGCCGAGCCTCGTTCCGATCTCGACATGGTCCTTCGGCTCGAAACCGAATTGGGGTTTCGTCCCCCATTCGCGAACGACGGGATTGGCCGCTTCGTCCTCGCCGATGGGGCATTCCGCGTGGGGAAGGTTCGGAATTTGGAGGAGCAGGTTCGTCTGCCCCGTCTCGGCCGCGTCGGCTTCCTCGCCGATGGCCTTGATGCGCTCGCCGATCCCGCGGACGGTCGCCTCCCGTTCCGACGTGTCCTTGCCCTCCTTCTTCAGGCTGCCGATCTCCTTGGAAAGGCGGTTGCGTTCGCCCTGAAGCTGCTGCTTTTCCGTCTCTCCCGCGCGACGTCGCTCGTCGCAGGCGAGAACGTCCTCGACGAGCCGCCAGGACTCCCCTCCGCGGGTTTGGAGGCGGGCCTGGATTCCTTCGGGGTCTTCGCGGAGCTGGCGGATGTCGAGCATGGCGTGCCGACTGTAACCCAGCGGCGGGACGCGTCAACGCGGCAGGCAGGCTGGAGGATCAGCGATTCTCGAGCTTTCGGAGCTCCTCGAGCAGCTTGCTCTCCTCGCTGTAGAGCCGCCTCAGCTCCGAGTTGTAGGAACGCCATTGGATATTGGAGCTCGTCGTGCTGATCAGTCTGGTGACTTCGTCGATCCTCGCCTGGATCTCGTCCAGCCTGGCTCTCCGCATACGGTAGTAGGACGACTCCATCGAGCTCTTCTCGGGAGCCGGTCGGAGCGGTAGAGTCGCGATACGGCGGCGGTCGGAGTCGGCGAGGCGTTCGACAGGCAGGTCGAAGCGCTTGCCGTCCTGCTCGCGGACGAGGGTGATGGACGTGGCGTTGCGCCCGATGATGGTGGCCTTGAGCGTTCGCCCCTCGACATCGGTCAGCGTCCAGCGGGCCGGCAGCGTTGGTTGGGGAATGGGGGGAGCGCTGCGATTGAGCGTTTCCCGGGCTTCGTCCAGGGCCGGTGGCCGTGCGGGCTGCGTCATCTCGCCAAAGAATCCGTCCTCTCCGCAACCGGTTAGGACAAGCGTAGCCAGCGTCCCAAGTCGGAGCGCCCGGAAGTGGTTCCTGGACTTCACGCCAACTATTCAATCCCAAAGGGCGCATCCCTGCAAGCGGTATGGCGCAAATATCGCTTGCGGCGGCGAAGAGGGATCGCACAATCCTGATATATGTTCCGGAAGACCGCTTTCCTCGTCGTGCTTCTCGTTCTCGGAAACCTCATGGCGGAGGCCCAGGACTGGAAACGGCATGTCCGCGACTTCCTGACGAACGATCTCACCGGAATCGAGATCGATGCTCCGGAGGGACTGCGCCTCCTGTCCGAACCCTCGCCGGAGGCGCCGGCACTCGAGACCTTGCCGGGTCCCATGGTTCTGAAGGCGGTGGGCTACCTTGAGACGGGAGCCTCGCGCTACTACCTCACCGCAGAGGCCCGCGACCTCCTCTGGGACGACAAGACGCCCTACTGGGTCGCGGTGCCGGGCACGGGAAGGGAGGCCTTCATTGCCGGGACGACGCCCGCGACGATGGTGAAGCGCGAAACCCGCGACTTCTTCAAGACCGGACCGGAGACCGCCGAGGTCTACGAGGAGACCGTGAACCTCGCCCCGGCGACGGCCTGGGGGCCGGGTTACCGCCGGGCCGAGATCGACTTCCGGCTGCCTGCGAAGGTTTCTTCATTCCGCGTGCTCGACGGCGACGCCTGGGAGCTCGACCTCACGGTCTACCCCGCCTTCGAGTCGAACACCGACCGCATTCCCGGTCCCCCGCCCGAGAACTACGGCGAACCCTACCAAGCCCTCATCACCCGGCCCGTGCAGCGCGAGGTCAAGGTGACCGGGACCGGAAAGGGGGAGGCTCTCCGATCGCTCTTCGTGGAGGGTTCGGTCTGGGCGGCGGCCTTTTCGGAAGGGCGCGTGCAGGAGCTGCGCACCGGCTGGCACGATCTCGAACCTCCGCACGAGGTCTCCCGCCTCTCCGCTCCGCACTTCCGCCGCGGCGAACGGATGGCCTTCCGCTTCCGGCTGAACCGCCTCCTCGCCGAGCCCGCGCAGATCGAGGTCGTGCCCGACCGCATCGTCGGGGCGGACTGGACGAAATACGACCTCATCGCCGAAATCGGCGGCGAACCGGGCGAATATTCCGATCCGGAAATGGAGGCCTACCTGCACCAACTCTGGAACGTCGCGGTGGGGCCGGACCTGCTCGTGAAGGTGGTGGCTCCCTTGACCGAGGGCCGCGGCGCGGCGGGCAGCCTCGAGCTGGAGAGCCTCGGTCTCGGGCCCTCTTTCGAAGAGGAGCTGAAGGCCCTCACGGGAATGGCGAAAGCGACCGCTCCGCCGCTTGCGGCACCGGAAGACGCGGCCTGGCTGCCTGTCGTCGATCACGAGCTCGGGACCATCCCCGAGGCGCAGCGCGGTCCCGAAACGTCCGAGGAGTTCTGATGAGCCGATCGTTCGCGACCGCCTGCCTGCTGGGCGCGCTGATGGCGGGAACCGCTCCGGCCCGGGATCTCACCCAGGCCGACCGCGACGCCTTCGCCCGCTGCCGCGAGCTGCAGGCGGCGGGCGACTGGACCGGTGCCCGCGAGATCGCGCGGGAGCTGGCCACCGCCTTCGCCGGTGCCGTCCCTTCGCAGCATCGTCTCGCCTTCGCCAACGAGCTGGCGAATCTCGAGCAGCGCCTCGGCAACTACGATGCCGCCCTCCCCGCCTACGAGGACACCCTCGCCACCGCCCGCGAACTGCTCGGAGACAGCGCCGCGCCGGTCGCCCAGATCCAGAACAACCTCGCCGCCCTGCTCCAGGTGCTCGGGGATTTCCAGGAGGCCGAACGCCTCAACCGCGACGCCCTTCGCATCCGCGAGGCCATCGAGGGCAAGGGTGGCCTCGGCACCGTGCCGGCGATGAACAACCTCGCCGTGCTCCTCTGGTGCATCGGCGACCTCGGCGGCGCGGAATCCCTGCTGCGCGAAGGACTCGCCATCCGCACGCGCCATCTTGGCGGAGAGGCGCTCGACACGGCCCGCTCGAAGGCGAACCTCGGAGGGCTTCTCTTCTACCGGAACCGCATCGACGAGGCCGCCCCATTCGTCCGCGAAGCGGTCGCGGTGTTCGAACGGGAATCGGGACCGGCCCATCCCGACACCTTGGAAGCGGTGCTGTTCCTTGGCGAGATCGAGCGGGCCACCGGCCGGGCCGGGGAAGCGCTCGCCCTCTACACCCGCGTCCTCGAGGGACGCGTCGCCGCCCTCGGAACGAACGAGCACGTCGAGGTGGCGGAGGCGACGAGGCGCGTCGGCGACGCGCGACGCGAGCTGGGCGACTACGCCGGAGCCGCCGCCGCCTATGGCGAGGCCGACCGTCTCTATCTCGGCCTCCTTCGCGAGGACCACCCCGACCGGCACGAAGGGCTCTACGGTCTCGGCCTCGCCGCCCTCGCTTCGGGCGATGCCGCCGGGGCGAAGGACGCCGCCCTGCGCTGCCTCGATCTCGAATTCCGCAACTTCGAGGCCATGCTCCAGTTCACCGACGAGCGTCAGCGCCTCGCCTACCAGGACTCCTTCAAATCCCACCATCTCCTCGCCCAGCTCGGCGCGGCGGAGGAGGTCGCCGCCTTCCTCCTGCGGCAGAAGGGGGTCGTCCTCGACAGCCTCATCGCCGAGGCCCAGCTCTCCCGCGCATCCTCCGATCCGAACGTGGACGAGGCGCGCCGGGCTCTCGCCGCCGCCCGCGCCGAATACCGCGCCGCCTTCCTCGGATCCGACCGTGCCGGACGCGCCCTGCCCGATCTCGATGCCCTCGTCCGCGAGCGGCATCAGGAGCTGATCCGCCTCGTCGGCGCGAAGGATTTCTCCCGCCCCGAGGCGGTTCCGTCCGTGGCGGACCTGCGGGCCGCCCTCGGCGAGGGCGAGGTGCTGCTCGACTACCTGCGCTACCGCCGCTACGACGGACTCGCCGCCTTCGAGGAGCGCTACGGCGTCGCCGCGACGACGCGCGAGGGAACGGCCTTCCTCGACCTCTGCCCCGCCAAGGAGACCGACGAGCTCGTCGCCGCGATGATCCCCTTCTTCGGCGCGGCCAACGGCGAGGGCGAGGCCTCCGACCGGACCGCGCGCGAGCTGATGGAGAAGCTCCACCGCCAGCTCCTCGCCCCCGCCGCCGCGGTCCTGGCAAACCAACAGAAACTCGCCGTCTGCCCCGAGGGACCGCTCAGTTTCGTGCCCTTCGCCTGTCTCGTCGGTCCGGATGGGAAGTTCCTCGTCGAGAGCCACGACCTGCGCTACGTCTCCTCGGCTCGCGAGATCCTGCGTCCTCCGGCGCCAGCCGATCCGGCGGCGGGGGCGATCCTCGTCGGCAACCCCGCCTTCGACACCGGCCGCATCCCCGAGACCGGCGTGGCCGACCGGCGGGGATTGCTCGCCTCCTTCAGCGCGGCGAGTCTCGCCGTGGTCGCGGAAAACCTGACGCCCCTCGCGGGCGCCGAGGAGGAGGTCGATCTGCTCGGGCCGGTGATGCAGTCGCGGCTCGGGACGCCCGTGGCCACGGTGAAGGGCGCGAACGCGACCGAGGTGGATCTGCGCGGGGGCGTGCGGCGTCCCCATCTCCTCCACTTCGCGACGCATGGCCTCTACCTGCCCTCCGCCGTCGAGCCGGTGCCGGAGAGCGCGCGGGAGACGTCCTTCGTTCCCAAGGAGGTCGCCGGCTTCCAGAACCCGATGTTCGGGAGCTGCCTCGCCCTCGCGGGATCGAGCGACACCGTCGCGGCCTGGGCGAAGGGCGTCGTGCCCGATCCCGAGAGCGATGGGCTCCTCATGGCCAACGAGGTCGCCGAGCTCGATCTCGAGGGTACCCTCCTCGTCGCCCTCAGCGCGTGTGACACCGCCAGCGGCGAGACGACCACAGGCGACGGCGTCCTTGGCCTGCGCCGCGGCTTCCGCATGGCCGGGGCGGAGAACGTCATCTCCACCCTCTGGCCCATCAGCGACGCCGCGACGGTGGCGATCATGAAGCAGTTCTACGAAGGGCTCGCGGGCTCGGCCCCCGCCGATTCGCTGAGTGTCACGCAGCGCGAATGGCTCGTGAAGCTGCGCGACAAGACCGAGGTGCCGGCGGACGATCCGCTGCCGGTGGCGGGCTTCTACTGGGCGATCAATCTTGCGGGACCGTTTCTCCTGGGGCGGTAGGGAATACGACAGGCCAAGGCGAGCCGCTTGAGCGTCCACAGGATCTCCAAAGGGCAGGATCGAGAGGGTGCTGGAAATTTTCCGCGGTTTCCGCGTAACCAAACCCGATCCGCCAAAGGGCAGCGGCGGTGCGGCTATCGATTCGCCCGGTCGAACGCCGGCCGCATCTCGACGATGCGGTCGGCCTCCAGTTCCTTCGGAAGGAGGTGGGTGATGAGGAGGATGCCCTTTCCCTTGGCCCGCTCCGCCTTCAGCGTCTCCACGACGCGGTCGACCGACTCGGCGTCGAGGGCGGCGAAAGGCTCGTCCATCAGCAGGAAGGGGCGACCGCAGACCAGCGCCCGGCAGAGGGCGAGGCGGTACTGCTGGCCGACGCTGAGGTTGCGACCGCGGTCGGCGAGGACGTGGTCGAGTCCGCCGCGTCGCTCCACCACCTCGCGGAGGGCCACTTCGTCGAGAGCCCGCCAGACCTCCTCGTCGGAGATCGTCTCCGAGCCGAGGGCGATGTTCTCCCGGATCGTGCCGACGAAGAGATAGGGCTGCTGCTCGACGAAGGCGGCGAGGAAAGGCGGGGCCTGCGGGAAGGTGCGGGTCGCGCCGTCGTCGAGCGTCGCGGTGAAGGTGCCGGCGTTCGCGCGGCGGAGGCCGGCGAAGCATTCGGTCAACGTGGACTTTCCGCAGCCCGACGGCCCCATCAGGGCGACGATCTCGCCGCGCGAGAGGCGCAGGGATTGTCCGTCCACCACCGGCGGGTGGTCCCCGTAGGCGACGACGACGCCCTCCGCCGAGAAGCCCGCGACGCGGGCGACTTCCCCTTGGAAATCGCCGAAGCGCTCCGTCCGGTCGCCCTCCTTGGACGAATCGTCGTAGAGCAGCGAGGCGAGGCGGCCGCCTTCGATGAAGAAGCGGTTCCAGTCGTAGGCCGAGGCCACGAGGGTCTTCGCCGAGCCGAGGAAGAGGGTGATGTAGAAGGGATAGACGAGCGCGTCCTCGGCGGTGAGGGCTTCGCCCCGCACCCGGTAGGCCACGAGGGTGAGGACGCCGGTGATGACGAGCTGGCCGACGAGCTCGTTCGCTCCCATCAGCGCGGCCATCGATTTGGTGATGCGCATCCCGGCGGTGTAGAGGCCGCCGAGCTGGCGTTCGAGCCGGGTCACGGAAAAGCCCTCGCTGCCGTAGGTGCGGATCGTGCGCAGCCCCTCGAAGGTCTCGATCATGGACTGGAAGACGCCGCCCTCGATCTGCCGGGCCTGCCCCAGGGTCGGTCCCATGCGGCGCTGCACCGCGATGTTCAGCCAGGCCAGAGCGAGCGCCGCGACCAGCGGGATGAAGGCGATGGGTCCGCTGTGGAAGAAGAAGAAGGCGGCCGTGCCCACGAGCATCGTCGCCTGGGTGATCTGCTGCGGGATCGACTGGGTGAGGAACTCCTCGGCCGTGTAGAGGTCGCCGGTGAGCCGCGTCATCCAGTCGCCGCGCCGCGCCGAGTCGAGCGCGTCGAGACGCATTCCGGTAAGCGAGCGCACCGCGTCGCGTTTCAGGCCGATGCTGACGATGAGGCGGAGCCATTCGCTGAGGATGCCGTCGAGGACCATCCCGATCCACTGCACCACGCCCACGACGAGACCGAAGAGGACGAGCAGCTTGAGGAAATCGGAGGCCGGGGTCTCCGCGAGATGCTGGGTGCCCTCGGTAAAATACTGGAGAAATCGCGGCGGCAGCAGATGCACCGCCGAGAGGAGGACCGCCGCCGGGATCCACAGCTTGTAGCGCCATCCCAGCCGCCCCGTGATCTCCCGCACGAGACGGAAGGAGAAGCGCCGAGCCCCCCGGGGATCGATCCAGTCGTCCGGCGGACCGCCGGGGCCGTCGTCTCGCGCGTCGGTTTCGGAAGGCTCGTTCATGCGCGTCGGGGATCGAGGGAAAAGATCCGGCGGGTTTGCATAGACTGGAAACCGCGTCCGTCTCTTCGGGGAGCCTTGCCCGAATCGGCGACGAAGACAAGCCAGAATCCGTGGCGGTTCCTTTGCTCGATTTTGCTCGATTCCACGCTTTGAACCCGGCACACTGATTTCGCATGAAGGCTGCCTCCATCCTCGATGAAAGAATCCGGTCAGTCCGCCGAGCGATCCGCGACCGCCAGCCCCTTCAGCAGCGCATCGACCTCGTCCGCGCCCTAGTGGCCAAGCGGCGCGGCACTTCCCCCGCCCGCCGTCCCGGCGACGGCCTCTGATTTCCCCTTACCCGACGACCTGTCATGACGACCACCGCCATCGCCCCGCCACGTCCTCTGTCCGCGAGCGCCGCCCCGGCCCCGACCGCCCCCGTGCCGCGCCTCACGCCGCAGAACTCCGAACGCCTCGCCATGGGCCTCCTCGTGATCCAGCCGAGCCCCTTCTGCAACATCAATTGCGACTACTGCTACCTGCCCAACCGCACCGACAGCCGCCGCATGGACCACGCGGTGCTGGAGCGCGTCATGGACAAGATCTGGGCGAGCGGTCTCGTTGCGGCACCCTTCAGCCTCCTCTGGCACGCCGGCGAACCCCTCGCCGTGCCCATCGCGTGGTACGAGAAAGCCTTCGAGATCATCAACCGTCATCCCAAGGCCAAGGAGTTCGTGATCCACTCCGTCCAGACCAACGGCACGCTGATCAACGACGCCTGGTGCGACTTCCTCAAGCGGCATGGGGTCGAGGTCGGCCTCAGCCTCGACGGTCCCCGCGAGATCCACGACCACCACCGCAAGACCCGCCGGGGCGAGGGCACCTTCGACAAGGCCATGCGCGGGCTGGAATGCCTGAAGCGCAACGGGGTCCCCTTCGGCGTCGTCACCGTCATCTCCGACGTCTCCGTCGACCGGCCCGACGAGCTCTACGAATTCTACCGCGAGCACGGCATCGACGGGATCGGCTTCAACATCGAGGAGATCGAGGGCGCGAACCAGAGCTCCTCCCTCGACCGCAGCGGCGCGATCCACCGCATCCACGCCTTCTTCAAGCGCTTCTACGAGCGCAACAAGGCCGACGGCTTTCCCCTGAACGTGCGCGAGTTCCAGAACGCCGAGCGCAACATCCTCGAGCCCGGCTGGTCCTCCCGTCCCGACGGCGACTACTACAACCAGGAGGCCGACCCCTTCGGCATGGTCAACGTGGACTGCTTCGGGAACTTCTCCTCCTTCTCTCCCGAGCTCCTCGGCCAGCCCACCGAGAAATACGGCTCCTTCACCTTCGGCAACCTCCTCTCCGGCACCGTCTTCGACGCGACGAGGAACGAATCCTTCCAGCGCGTCCTCGCCGACATCGAGGCGGGCAACCGGAAGTGCGCCGAGACCTGCCAGTTCTACAAATACTGCGGCGGGGCCTCGCCCTCGAACAAGTACTACGAGAACGGCACCTTCGACTCCACCCGGACGCGGCAATGCGTCTCCACCGTGCAGATCCCCATGCGCATCGTGCTGGAGGACCTCGAGAACGAGCTCGGCATCACCGACACCGTTCCACCCGTCCCCCGGCATCCCTGACGAAGCGATCCACCGCATTCCCTTTCCCGGCTCCGCGGCGCGGATCCCGGAAACCTGAAACGAAAACCAACATCCAACCCAGACAAAACCATGGCTATCCTGAGAAGCAGCGACGGCAAGTTCTACGACATCGCCGACGACCAGCTCGAGGGGAAACTCATCCCCGCCGAGCAGATCAAAGAGAAACTCGACGCCGTCGGCGTCGGTCCCGCCGAGGGACCGGTCGGCCCCGGCCCGCAGATGGTGGTCCCCGGCACGGGCGGCCAGGTCGTGATCCAGATCTACACCTCCGCCGGCGATCCGGGCGGCGGCCCCTACGAGGCCGCGCCCGAAGGCCAGGGCGGCGAAGGCGAGGTCGAGGCCCACGGCTGGTGCTGGCGCCGCAACTACTTCTGCAACCACTGGCGCCGCAACTGCTGGCGCAACAGCTGCTACCCCCGCTGGTGATCCGGCGGCCCCGGTTCCCCGGCTGCCGCGCCACGCTTGAAAAGGCGGGCGCGGCGGTCCGGGGGATTTTCCCCTTTTCCGGATCCGCCTCTGTTGCCTCCCCGACCCAACCCTCCTGCCCCGACATGGCGCCGCCCACGAATCTCCACCGCGATCCCTACGGCGTCGGCCTCGCCTACCGCTTCAGCGTCCACCGCGAGGCGGTCGCCCATCGCCGCGAGATCGACCTGCTCGAGATCTCGACCGAGGACTACATCGTGCGCGAGCGGCGCACCTACGGCGATCCGGGCGAGCACCTCCTCCACGAGGCTCTCGCGACCTTCCCCTGCGTCGCCCACGGCCTCAGCCTCTCCATCGGCACCGTCGGCGAGCCGCCCGACCTCTATCTCGACGCCACGAGGTGCTTCCTCGCCGAGACCGGCATGGAGGTCTTCAGCGAGCATCTCGCCTTCCACCGCGCCGACGGGAACGACCTGACCATGTTCCTCGCCATCCCCTTCGAGGAGATCGCCGTGAAATGGGTCGCGGCGAACTATCGCTTCGTCAGGAGCCGTCTCGGACGGCCTTTCGCCCTCGAGAACGTCACCTACGCCTTCCCCGTGCCGCACTGCTCCCTCGACGAGGCCGACTTTCTCCGCCGCGTCTGCGAGGAGACCGACTGCACCCTGCTCCTCGACGTGACCAACGTCTTCAACAATTCCCGCAACCATGGCTACGACCCTCTCGAGTTCTTCGAGCGCCTGCCCATGGAGCGCGTCTCGCAGATGCATCTCGCCGGCGGGTTCCAGCATCCCGACGGACGCTGGGAGGACAGCCACTCCGCCGCGGTCATGGACGAGGTCTGGCCTCTCTTCGACGAGGCGGTGCGCCGTGCCGTCAACGCCCGCGTCGTCATCCTCGAGCGCGACAGCAAGCTGAAACCCTTCTCCTCGGTGATGGCCGATATCCGCAAGGCCCGCGAGATCTTCTATTCCCACCGTCCCCTCGAGGCGCCTTTCCGCGAAGACCACCCCGCTATCGCCGAGGCTCCCTCCGCCCCCGACCCGCTCGCGGAGGAGTATGCGGGCCTGCGCAGCTACCAGCGTGCCCTGATGGGCCGCATCGCCCGTCCCACCTTCCGCAAGGCCTTCCGGGAGAATGCGCCGGAGGCCGTCCGGGAATACGGTCTCGTCGATCCCGTCTGGTTCCAGCGGCTCGCCGACGGCGACGGGCGCGCCATGCGCCACTTCGAGGAGTCCTGGGACTACTTCCGGAAAGAGGACGAGGACGTCGCGAAGGAATACGAAAAGCGCGAATGGGCGCAGTGGGCCGAACAGCTCGGGCGCGGTGGATGGTGAAGGGGCCGGAGGGTTCCTGTCCTCACAGCAGCGCCGAATCGTCCCTCCCCTTGAGACGGATCAGCTTCTTCTTGATCGTCTCGAGCTCGACGGTGAGCTGGTAGGCGGCCTTGACGACGTCGGCGGTGGTGTCCTCGTCGCCGAGGTGGCGGGCGGCGGGAGTGATCTTCATCATCTCGAGGGCGATGGTCCTGCAGGCGTCCTCGATCTTCGAAATGGCTTCGTCGCGGCTCATGTCTCGGCAGGGTTGGAGGGGGATTGGAAAGGAGCCGGAAAGGGAAAGGTCCGGTGGTTCAGATCGAATAGAGCGCAACGATGTCCTCGGGCACCACCTGGGGCCTCCCGCTCGCGGCGCAGACGAGAACATAGTCGAACCATCCTTTCGCCGCCGTCCTGCCGTCGGCCTCCTTCAGGATCTCGAAGGCGACCCTGACGCCGTGCTTCCCGATTTCGTCCACGCGGGTCTCGACTTCGGCGACGTCGCCGAGGTGGAGCGAGCGTTTGTGCTCGATGTAGGAAGCCCGCACGAACCAGCTCAGCCCGCGTTCGAGGAAGGCGTCCATCGACATGCCGTAGCAGCGCTCCATCTGATCGTAGCGCGCCGCGAGGACGTAGTCGGCGTACCTCGAATTGTGGACGTGCCGGTTCATGTCGATGTCGTCCGGGCGCACCGGGATTTTCGTCCGGAACGCGGAGTAGCTCGACATCGGGTGGGGAAAGGGGCCACGTTTCAGCGGAAGAGACGACGGATGCGACGGTCGCGCCCGCGCTCGAAAGGATCGGCGGCGGGTTTCTCGGCCTTTTTCACCGGAGGGGCCTTGTAGGTGCGGCGATCCGTGGTCAATCCGAACTCCACCGGACCCGATTCGTTCTCATGGATGATGATCGCGGGATCGGGGCGATAGGGCTTGGGCTCGCTGTCGAGCTTGGCTCCTTCGGCGATCCATTTGGGGACGCCGCCGACTTGCAGGGAGTCGTTCGAGGTGCAACCGAGGAAGGTGACGGAGAGGAAGGGCAGGAGTCCGTAGAGGAAGAGACGGTTCATGGGGTTCGCCGAGGGCGGGGTCGTGTTCGATGGGTGGCGGAGAATAGGCCAAGTTCACATGATTTCTACGAGAAATATGTGTCGTCATGGTCGCGGGCCACTCGGTCGTGGCGGGCGGCATTCCGCTTGTCGGTTGGGCGAAACCCTGCGATGGTCTACCGCGGATGCGATGAGCGACAAGGACGAGTTTTTCGAGCTGCCGAAATCGGGATCGGGGAGACGGCCCCGGAAACGCGCTGGATCCGGATTTTTCACCGGTTTTTTCTACATGGTTCTCCTCGGGGCGGTCGCCCTGGGCTTCGTCCTCGCGGTGGTCAAGTTCTCGGGCCGGGGACCTGCGGTGAAGCGTGCCCTCATCGCTTGGCTCGGTGGCGATCTTCCCGCGCAGCCCCGCCCCGATCCGCCCGCGATCGAGCGGGTCGTCGAGGTGCCGGTCGAGAAGGTCGTCGAAGTCCCTGTCGAGCGGATTGTCGAAAAAATCGTCGAAGTGAAGCCGCCTCTGCCTTCGGACTACGTTTCCTGGAAGAAAGTCGATGTCGCCAAGCTCTGGAGCGGCATTCCCGTGAGGACCGAGATGATCACGACCCAGGGCGATACCGCGGTGAAGGAGCGCGAGCGCGACGCGAGCTACGAGATCGAGATGAAGGTGAAGCTGACCGTGCCGAAGCCGAACGAATCGGCCGCCGAGCTCGCCGCGATCAACGAGCATCTCCCGAAGATGCTGAAGGACTTCGAAGCGCTCGTGTCCGAGGCCGAGGTCTCGCCCTTCTACCACCATCTCTACAACATCAAAACCGAGCGCATCCAGCAGAACGTGACCCGCATCGACGAACTCGTCTCGCGCCACAATCTCTACGATCTCGAAACGCTCCTCCAGGTGAAGCATCCCGCCACGGGACGCCGGCTCCTCCTCGCCCAAGGGGAGATGGACACCGTCTCGGACGGCTCCGACGGCGATCGCTGGCCCGAACTCGACGACTACATCTCCATGTCGCAGCACTACCAGCCCTTCACCAGCTACGGCTGGGCGAAGCGGACGAGCACGCCGAACCCCCTTCTCGCGCGCTGGGAGACGAAGCTGCAGGAATACGAGAAGGAATTCGCCGTTCCGGGTCTCGGCATCGAGCGGAACCGCTTCCTCCGAACCCAGATCGAACGCTACAAACCCCAGATCGCCGACCTGAAGTCGCGCAGCTATCTGATCGCCGAGGCCGATCCCTTCATCGTCATCCCTCTCTCCTTCCTCGGTCGTCGCGACGAGAACGAGTTCGGCCCCGCCATCGGCGACTACGCCGTCGTCGTCTTCGGCGACCAGCTCTATCCCGCCATCGCCGGCGATGCGGGACCGACGTGGAAATTCGGCGAGGCGTCGCTGCGCATCGCCCGGCAGATCAACGAGAAGGCCTCGCCCTACAACCGCCCCGTGAGCGACCTCACCGTGACCTATCTCATCTTTCCCGGCAGCGCCGACGAAACGAAGGGGCCGCCCGACTTGGAGAACTGGCATCGGAAATGTTCCGACTTGCTCGCCGACATCGGCGGTCTCGGCGAAGGCTATTCGCTGCACCGCTGGGAGGATCTCATCGCCAAGAAGAAGGCTGCGGAGGAGGAGACGAAGGCGGTGGCCGACGCGCCTGCGGGCGAGAAGTCCGAGGAAGCGCCCGCCGCCGGGACTCCGCCGCCGGCGGAGACTCCCGCCGCTCCCGCCGAGGGGAATTGACCTGCTCTTCGCCGGGGGCGAGGTGCGAAAGAAAGGCTGGATATTTGCCCTCGTCTCCCTATAAAGTTCCCCCATGCCGAATCTCAACAAAGTCCAGCTGATGGGGAACATCACCCGTGATCCCGAGGTGCGCTACACTCCCAGAGGCACGGCGGTGACGGACATTTCCCTCGCCATCAACCGAACCTTCACCGGGGACGACGGGGAGCGGAGGGAGGAGACGACCTTCGTCGACATCACCTTCTGGGGCCGCCAGGCCGAGGTCATCGGCGAATACATGAAAAAAGGCCGCCCTCTCTATGTCGAAGGCCGGCTCCAGCTCGATTCATGGGAGGATAAAACGACGGGCCAGCAGCGTTCGCGCCTCAAGGTCGTCGGCGAGAACTTCCAGTTTCTCGGCAGCCGCGACGATGGCGGCGGAAGCCAGCAGCGCAGCGGCGGCCATTCCCCCCCCTCCCACGACGACCACGAGAACCGCCACGAAGGCTCGCGAACGCAAGCGCCGCCGCGGCAGTCCTCTCCGGCTCCGCCGCAAAGGAGCGGGGGCTATCAGGAAGGGCCGATCGAGGACGACGACATTCCGTTCTGAGGCGGACGGCGGGGACCTGCGGAAGGATTCCTTCGCACGGACAGGCCGATCCGCATCGACCGGCACACTTTCTGCTTTACGGCTCGGGTGCGGGAGCGGACCTTTCCCGTAAGCCTTGAGCATTTCGCGCAGCCACCTGTTCCCCTCCTGTCCCACCGTCGCCGCCGACGGCGATCTCGCCGATTTCCTCGAGGTCCTTCGGGGGCTCGTGCGCGAACCCGCGGTCGTCGGGACCGAGGAGTCCTTCTTCCGCGTCCTCCGACGGGAACTGGAGGAAGTGGGCGTCGCGGTCGAACACCATCTCGGCGTCCTCGTCGCGCGCGGGCGGGATCCGGGCAGCGTGCTCCTCGGCGCGCACATCGACCGCCATGGCCTTCTCTGCACGGGGCCGAACGAATTCCAATACGCCGCCTTCATCGACGGGAACCAGGGCGATCTCACCGGCGACTCCGTCTCCGAGCAGATGCTCGCCTCCATCTCCGGCCGCTTCACCGGCCAGCGGGTCCAGGCGCATCTGCCCTACACCGGCACCTACCTGGGCCAGGGCACGATCTCCTCCAGCCGCCTTTGCGAATTCCGGCGCAACCTCCTCTTCGAGATCGAAGGGCTCGAATTCCTCCAGCCCGGCACGCCTATCTCCTTCCTCGACCGGCTCCGCGTCACCGACACGCATCTTTCCGCCCAGCTCGACAACGTCCTCAGCGTCGCCCTCATCGTGCATCTCTTCCGCAAGGGTTTCCGCGGCACGGCGCTCTTCACCGCGCAGGAGGAGGCGGGCAAAAGCTGGCGCTACGCCCTTTCCTGGCTGCTTCGCGAAGGACTGGCGACCAGCCGCCTCCTCATCCTCGACACCAGTCCCTATCCCTCCCGGGAGGCCGCCGACGCCCAGCATCTCGTGCTGAGGGAAAAGGACGCCACCGCCGCCTTCGACCCCGCCTTCACCCGCGAGATCGAGAGACGCTGTCTCGACCTCGGCATCCTCTTCTCCTACAAGGACCGCTGGATCGAGGAGGAGAACCGGACTCGCGTCAAACCCCTGTCCCTCGGCCGCACCGAATTGGGTCGTCTCGTCGCCGCGTCGCAGGGACGCTTCAGCGGCACCACGCTGCAGATACCGACGACCGGATACCATACGGTCGACGAGACCGCCTCGCTCGATTCGGTGCGGGCCGCCTTGCGCCTGCTTTCGAGCTTCCACTGAACGGAAGCCATCCTTGCCGAGCCGTGCGGATCGAGCCATGGATGTCCCATGCAGCACGAACCCGCTCCCCTTCCGCAGGAATCCGACCACAGGGAAACCGTCGCGTTCTACGACACCGATTGCGGTGGCGTCGTCTCGAACATCGCCTATCTCCGCTACGTCGAGAAAGCGCGCCTCGCCCTCTTCGCCTCCCTTGGCCTGGAGCCTGCCGGGATGATGGAGACGGGACTCTTCCCCGTCGTCGTCCGCACGGAGATCGACTACCGATCCCCCGCCCGCCTCGGCGACGAAATCCATGTCTCCGCCCGCCTCGCCGCCGCAGAAAAAGCGCGGGCGACTTGCGAGTTCCATCTTTCCGCGACCGCTCCGGGCGGCGAGCCGAGAACCGTGGCCGAGGCGGTCCAAACCGTCGCCCTCGTGCAGATGCCCGAGGGGCGGCCGCTGCGGCTGCCGGAGGAGTGGCGTCGGTGAAGACGCCGTCGAGAACGACGCCGATACGTTGAGCGGACCAGCGCGGGAATGTGCGTGCCCTACCGAAAGACGCCCCGAAAAGAGTCTCGCCATTGCCGCCTCCGCCCTCTACATTTCCAGTCATGAGCCCCGAAATCCCCACGAACCCCTCCCGCCGTCGCTTTCTCCGCTCCACCGCCGCCTTCGGCGCCGCCGCCCTCGCCACGAACGCCGCCATCGTCCGCGCCGCGACGAACAAGAACAGCAAGCTCCGCATCTTCCAGATCGGCACCGGCAACATCGGCGGAATGCAGCGCAAAGGGCTCGAGGGCCATCCCAAGGTCGAGTTCGCCGGCTTCTGCGACGTGGACGAGACCGCCTTCGACAAGGTCAAGGACGGCTATCCCGGCGCCTGGCACCTCACCGACTACCGCGAGGCCTTCGCCGACCGCGTGGACCAGTTCGACGCGGTCATTGTCGACACCCCGGACTTCCACCACTGCCCCATGATGGTGACCGCGCTGAAGCACGGCAAGCACGTCTACGGACAGAAGCCGCTCGTCCATCAGCTCGACGAGCTGCGCCTCATCCGCGAAGCCCTCGCGGCCCGGCCCGGCCTCTACACCCAGATGGGCAACCAGCGCGCCTGCACCACGGGCCGGATGCAGGCCGTGGAGTTGCTCAAGTCGAACCGCTTCGGCCGCCCCGTCGAAGCCCACATCTGGACCGGAGGGATGAGCCGCGGCACCTACTTCGTCGATCCCTGGAGTCCCATCACACCGGCTACGCCGACGCCGGAGACCCTGCATTGGGATCTCTGGAACGGCCCGCTCGCCACCGCCCTGCCCCACAGCGAGGACCTCCACCCGCGACGCTGGCGCTCCTATTGGGAAACCGGCGGCGGGATGCTCGCCGACTGGGGCTGCCACCTCATCGATCTCCTCTACTTCGCCTACGACCTCCCCGCCCCCGAGACCGTGCAGACCGACACGATGAAGCCCGCCGACGTCTGCCATTCGGGCTACAACCACTCCATCCTCACCTATCCCGGCGGCGGGGACAAGTTCGCGCGGGAGAAGTTCGCCGTCCACTACACCGACAGCAACATCCGTCCCTCCTTCGCCGCGCTGGGGCTGCCCGTCTCGAAGATCACCGGAAGCTGCACGATGGTGGTCTGCGAGGAAGGGGCCCTCCTTCTCGAGCCGGACGGGAAATTCGAAATCTACCGCAAGGGCAAGCTCGTCGAGAACGAGCCGCTTCCAGAGGTCGAGCCGCGCCAGCACTGGAAGGACTGGGCCGACTGCTGCCTCGGCGAGGAGAAGCCGCTCTGGACCCCCTTCGACATCGGCAGCCGTATCACCGAACCCTGTCTGCTCGCGACCAAGGCGACACGCTATCCCGGCCAGGAACTGCACTGGGACGCCGCGAACTACCGCTTCGACAACCACGAGGAGGCGAACCAGACGATCCTCTCCCGCACCTATCGCGAGGGGTTCGCACCGCCGAGCGTGGCCTGATCGCGCTCCTTCGACACCGATCTCCGCAGATGCGCTTCGTTGCCCAGATGACCGCAGAAGGGACTTCGGTCCCGGTAAGGAGGCATCCGAGGACATTCGCGGGCCTCCGTATCGACCGGGCTCAATCCGGCTTCGATCGGAGAGGAGCCGGGCAGATCTAGCCATCCCCATCCGCCCATGTCCGACTTCGCCACCGCTCTGCAGCGCATCCACGACCACGGCGGGACGATCCTCGCCGACGCCACCGCGATGCTGCGGCAGCTCGTCGCGGACACCTGCGAGGCCCTGCAGGCGGCGGAGGGCTCCATCCTCGTCCCGGTGGAGGAGCGCAACGAACTGCGCTTCTTCGTCTCCCTGAATCCGGTGCTCGAGGCCTCGGGCATGTCCGTCCCCATCGACCAGTCGATCAGCGGCTACGTCTTCACGACGCGGCAGGCCATGGCCAAGATCAAGCCCGAAAGCGCCGGCGTCTCGAAGGTCGACGAGGTCGCGCGCTCGAAGACGAGCTACCTCCTCGCCGTCCCCATCGTCGACGACGACCGCGTCTACGGCGTCGCCACTTTCGTGAACCGCTCGGGGGAAAAGGCGGAGACACCCTTCTCGGTCGAGGAGCTGCGCACCGCGCAGGCCTACGGCGAGATCTACGCGACGGCGATGAAGCTGCACCGCAAGATCGAGTTCTGCACCAGCATGGCGAAGCTCGAGATCGCCGAGCACGCCTCGCAGTTCGGTGTCGAGGCCTGGCCGGAACCTTCGGAGGACGTGCTCTCGGCCTTGCGCCATCGTCTTCCCGGGCTGCTCGCGGAGCGGGCGGCGGACCTGCCCGAGCGGGAGCGCGAACTGCTCTACCGGATCGGAGAACTGATCGGGGAATACGCCGGAACCGGCGGAGAAACGGTGGCCTATGACCTTTGACGAAGTCCTCGCGACGGGACGTCTCCGCGAATGCCTCGCGACGGGCACCGGGAAAGGCGTCAGGATCGGCATCCTCGATTCCGGGGTCGCCTCCCGCCTGCCCCAGCTGGGTGGGCGGGTCGTCTCGAACCACGAGGTCGTCGAGGACCGCTACAAGGGCACCCGCGTCGTCCCTCTCGAGCACGGGGTCGACGTCGTCGAGCACGGCACCGCCTGCGCCTACATCATCCACCAGCATGCGCCCGATGCCGAGCTCCACAGCGTCCGCGTCATCGGCCAGTCCTCCGTCGCGACCACGGGCAAGCTCCTCGCCGCCCTCGAGTTCGCCGTGGGGCAGGACTGGGACCTTCTTAACCTCAGTCTCGGGACCGAGGCGAACTACGAGCGCATCGCCCGCCTCGCCGACCGGGCCTACTACCGCAGCCAAATCTGGATCGCGGCGAAGGACAACAAACGCAACAAGGTCGGCTACCCCGCGGGACTCGCCTCCGTCGTCGGTGTGGACATGGACTATTTCGAGGATCCCCTGCGCTTTCGTTTCCATCCGGCCCGGGAAACGGAGATCGAAGCCTGCGGCGTCTATGTGGAAGCACCGACTTCCGACGGCGGCTGGCAGCAATTCACCGGGACGAGCTTCGCCTGTCCCCAGATCACGGGGATCGCGGCGCGGCTGCGCGAGCATTTCCCCGACTTGACGTCCTTCCAGCTCAAAACCGCCCTCGCTTCCTTGCGGGAGAACCGGCAGCCGGAACTTTGAAGGGCGAAAGCGGAAGCTTGGAAATCCCCGTGGCAGAGCTGTGTCGGAGGTCGGCCGCCCCCCCCACAGGCAGGAACGGCCGCCCTCCTTTCTCGTCCGTTTGCGCCCTGCGGGAAAATACTCTAGGAAGACCGTATGGACGCCTTCCTCTGGATTTTCCTGGGTCTCGCCTTTCTTCTCTGGCTGGGTGGCTGGGGTGTCTTTCTCCGCTTTCGCGAAGTGCCGGCCGCGAGTGGTAAGGACCAACCGGCGGTAAAGCTTTCCATCGTCGTCCCCGCCCGCAACGAGGAGGGCAATCTCGCCCGGCTCCTCCCTTCGTTGCGCGATCCGTCCTTTCCTCTTCACGAAGTTCTCGTCGTCGACGACCATTCCGCCGACCGCACCGCCGAGGTCGCCAGCGAGCATGGCGCCACCGTGATCGCCGGCGCCCCCCTGCCCGAAGGTTGGTACGGCAAGCCGTGGGCCTGCCAGCAAGGGGCCGATGCCGCCACGGGCGACTGGCTCCTCTTTCTCGACGCCGACCTCGTCGCCGAGCCGGGAGGCCTGGGCCGCCTCGCCGCCCTTGCCGTGGAGGAACCGGAGGCGGTCCACTCCGTCGGCCCCTTCCATCGCGTCGAAAGGCCCTACGAGGAACTCTCCGTCTTCTTCAACGCGGTCATGATCCTCGGGATGAACGCCTTCACCGCCAAAGGCCGCGCCGCCGAAGAGACGGGACTCTTCGGCCAGGCCATGCTCCTCTCTCGCGAGAGCTACGCCCGCGTCGAGGGCCATCGCCGGGTCAGATCCCAGGTGCTCGAGAACTTCCACCTCGCCCGCCACTTCCGCGAAGCGGGCATTCCCTGCCGCTGCCATCTCGGCAAGGGCACCCTCGCGATGCGCATGTTTCCCGGCGGCTTCCGCGAACTCGTCGCAGGCTGGAGCAAGGGCTTCGTCTCCGGAGCGGGCAGCACGCCGCGCGGAGCCATGGTCGGCATCTCCGCCTGGCTCTCGGGCCTGATCATGGCTGCGATCGCCCTGAGCTTTCTTCCTCTCGCGGATTCTTCCCAGCGCCTCGCGATCGGCGCCCTCTACGCCTGCGGCGTCCTGCAGTGCCTCCACGTCTTCCGTCATGCGGGGAATTTCCGTTTTCTCAGCGCCCTCCTCTTCCCCGTACCTTTGATCTTCTACCAGGCGGTCTTCTTCCGTGCCTTGCGGCGGAGAAAGACCGGGGGCAAGGTGAGCTGGAAAGGACGGGATGTGGCTTGATCTCCCAAAATTCTGGATCGTCGTTCTCAATCTCGTTGCCATTCCCGCGATCCATCTCGGGATCTCGTGGGGGTTCACGAAGATGGACCGCCGCCGTTTCGATCCCGAATCGCCACTCTTCCGCGAGCGGAGATGGGAACGCGGGGGAAGGATCTACCAGCGCCTCTTCCGCATCCGCGCGTGGAAGCATCTCCTCCCCGATGCGGCGCTTTGGTTCGACGGCTTCGCCAAGGGGAGCTTAAGCGGCAAGGATACCGTCTACCTCCACGCCTTCATTGCCGAAACCTGCCGAGGCGAGGCGGCGCACTACGCGCAGATCCTGGGTCTGCTCCTGACGCTGCTCTGGAATCCCTGGCCCGTCGCGGCGGGTGTGATGATTGCCTACGCCCTGTTCTCGAACTTGCCGTGTCTGCTGTTGCAGCGGTTCACGCGGGCGAGGCTGCGGAAGCTCCTTGCGGAGATCGAAGGCGGGAGTGGAGCATAGCGGAATCGAACCGCTGACCTTCTCATTGCGAACGAGACGCTCTACCAACTGAGCTAATGCCCCGACTCCTAATGCCGCCAGTGAAAAAGACGACCGGGGCCATCATAGGCGATCTTCGGGGATGCGCAAGCCGAGCTTTCGGGGCCTCCAAGGGATGAATCGCATCACTCCGCGACCAGGCCGCTCCGCTCCAGCAGGGGGGTCAGATCCGGATCCCGTCCCATGAAGTCGCGGAAAAGCCGGGCGGCCTCGTCCGAATTGCCGCGGCTGAGGATCTTCCCGCGGAACTCGCGGCCGACCTCGGGGCTGATGACTCCGGCCTGCTCGAAGCGGGTGAACGCGTCGGCGTCGAGGACTTCCGCCCACTTGTAGGAGTAGTAGCCCGCCGCGTACCCGGTCGCGCTGGCGAAGAGGTGGGTGAAGCGCCGTGCCATCGTCGGGGGATGGATCGCGAGCGGCATGAGATAGCCCTCGAGGATCTCGCGGACGAGACGGTCGAGATCGCCGTGGTCCGGCTGGCAGAAATGCTTGATGTGGAGGTCGAGATCCATCTTCCCGAAGGCGAGCTGCCGCATCTGGGCGGACGCGGATTGGAAATTGCGGGCGGCCAGCATCTTCCGGAAGAGAGGTTCGGGAATGGGCTCGCCGGTCTCGTAGTGCTTCGCGAAGAAGTCGAGGCTGACGCGCGACCAGCAGAAGTTCTCCATGATCTGCGAAGGCAGCTCGACGAAGTCCCACACGACGTTCACGCCGTTGAGCGATTTGATCGCGACCTCGCCGAGGAGGTGATGGAGGAGGTGTCCGAACTCGTGGAAGATCGTCTCGACCTCGCGGTGGGTGAGAAGGGCGGGCTTGTCCTTCGAGGAGGGTGTGAGATTCCCGCAGATGAGCCCGAGATGGGGCTCGCGCCCACGCCCATCCTGGGCCGGGGCACCCGTGCGGAGGTAGTTCATCCAGGCCCCGCCGCGCTTCTCCTCGCGCGGATGCCAGTCGGCGTAGAAGGAGCCGAGGTGCTCGCCCGTCTCCCCGTCGTGAAGGTCGTAGAAGCGCACGTCGGGATGCCAGACCTCGATTCCGTCCTCCGTTGGACGCTCTCCGGGCGGAGCGTAGACGGTTTTCCGCTCGGTGATCCTGAATCCGAAGACTCTCTCCATGAGCCGGAACATGCCCTCGATCACGTTTCCGATGGCGAAGTAGGGACGCAGCTCCTCCTCGTCGAAGTCGTAGTTCGCCTTGCGCAGCTTTTCCGACCAGTAGGCGACGTCCCACGGCTGGAAGAGGCCATCCCAACCCGGCTCGTGGCGGCGGCGGAAGGCGGTCAGCTCCTCGATGTCCCGGGTGAAGAAGGGCTTGGTGCGCTCGGCGAGGTCCTCGATGAACTTCAGCGCGGTCGCTCCGCTGCCGGCCATCCGCTCTTCGAGGACCTGGTCGGCGAAGTGCTCCTTTCCGAGCAGTCCCGCCTGTTCGTGGCGCAGCGCGAGGATCTGCCAGACCAGCCCGGTGTTGTCGTAGTCCCCGCCGTGGCCGACGGTGATGCTGCCGCGCCAGACTTCCTCCCGCAGGCTCGCGTCGTCCGCGTATTCGAGCACGGGGAAATAGACCGGAGCCTTCAGGGTGATTCGGTAGACGGGAGCCTCGTCGCTGCCGAGCCCCTTCGCGGCCGCCTCGGCGCGGAGCACGCCGAGGGCGGTTTCCGGCAAACCGGCGAGGCGCGACGCGTCTTCGAGGACGAGTTCCCACGCGTTGGTCGAGTCGAGCACGTTCTCGGAGAATTTCTGGGTGATCCGCGCCAGCTCGGACTGGACCTCCTCGAGCCGGGCCTTCTCCTCCTCGGGCAGGTCGGCGCCGCTGCGGACGAACCCTTTCACCGTCTCGTCGAGGAAGCGCTTCCGGACCCCGGCGAGGGATCGGGCCTCCTCCGACCCGGAATAGGCCTTGACCCGCTTCCACAGCGCCGCGTTCAGCGGAATGCGGGAGAAGAACTGCGTCACCTCCGGCAGCATGGCATTCTGCGCGGCACGGAGAGCCTCGCTGTTCCGCACCGAATCGAGGTGGCCGACGCGCCCCCAGGCCATCGAAAGCTCTTCGGTGGCCCGCTCGAGCGCGAGAAGCGTATCGTCGAAAGTGAGTTCCGCCGGATCGAACTCGGTGCAGAGAGCGTCGATGCGCTCCTGGGCGCGGCGAAGGGCCTCGCGGATGTCGGGTTCGACGGCTTCGGGAACAAGGCTGGACCAGTGGATGTGGAAATCCTGCGAGAGGAAGGGATGGGACACGTCGGACATGGCGGAAGTGTAGATGGCCCGGCCCGGCCGTAAAGCGGCGCGAACGTTTTATTTGTCGGTTTCGCGCCCTTGGCCGAAGCTCCGCGCATGGCCTCCTCCAGACTCACCTCGCGCCTGCGCGTCCGCAGTTGCGACACCGATTCGTTCGGCCACGTCAACAACGCGGCCTACCTCCGCTACTGCGAGGGCGCCCGCAACGACTACATGATCGAGCGAGGCCTGCGCTTCGCCGACCTCGCGAAATGGCAGGCGGGACCGGTGCTGACGGCGGCACGTCTGGAGTTCAAGACGCCGGCCTGGACGGACGACGAGCTGCTGGTCCACGGAACGCTCTCGTTCGTCGGCCGTATCCGCTTCCGCATCGACCATGAGATCGAGAGGGAAAGGGACGGCGCGCCGGTCTGTGCGGCGAGCCTGGATTTCGCGTTCGTGGATCTCTCCACCGGTCGCCCCTGCCGCGTTCCCGAGGCCTTTCTCCGGGCGTTCGAGTCCTAGTCGATTGGCGGCGGGCGGGAACTACCGCGCGGCTTCGGCCACGGCAAGTGGGCGGGGCCGGCGGAACACCGCGTAGACCGCCCCGGCCAAGGCGCACCAGAGCGTGTCGGCCATGAGGGAGTTTCGCAGAAAGATCCAAGCGGGCGGCGAGAACTCGGGCAGGCCCGTCGTCTGGCTCTGCCACCAGCCGGCGAGGGTCTTCGCATAGCCGGGCAGGACCGCCCAGCTGTAGGTGTTCGCCAGGAGGTAGAAGAGGATCCCGAAGAGCAGGGTGCCGCACCACATCGCGGGCCAGAGACGCAAGGAACGGCTTGCCGCCGCTCCCGTCCAAGCTGTCGCGAGATAGAACAGCGCGGACATCAGGGTATAGCCCGCCACCCCGTCGCCGGGAAAGAGCAGACCGATGGCGAGATCGCTGGCGACGAGGACGACTACGGGAACCCACCAGAACCGAGCCCCCAGCAGCATTCCGCCGCCGAAGGCCATCGCCATGAGCGGGGTCGAATTCCACGGCAGCTCGAACACCGGCACGGCGACACGGTAGCAGGCACCGAAAGCGACGAGGGCGACCACCCAGACTGGAGAAAGGGTGGCGGATCGGGCTGGGGAGGAACCGTCCACGGTCGGGACGCTCAGGCGAGCGCGGTGAGTTTCGCGACGATGGCGTCCTTCATCATGATGCCCGTCTTGGTCTCCTTGATTTCGCCGTCCTTCATGAAGACGAGGGTGGGGACCGCCCGGATGTTGAACTTGATGGCAAGGTCGCGGTTCGCCATCACGTCCACCTTCGCCACTTTCGCTTTGTCGCCGACTTCGGCTGCGACCTCGTCGAGGACGGGCGAAAGCATCTTGCAGGGACCGCAATGCTCGGACCAGAAGTCGATGATGACGGGCACGGAAGCTTGTTCCGCTTCGTTGGCGAAATTCTCGCCGGTCAGATGGACGATGGAGGGATGGGCCATGGCAAGGGATGAAGAGGTTGGTTGGGGAACACGCTACGGAATAAACCCACCGGGAAACCCCCTCGGGCAAACGAGGGCTCCGGACCGTGGAATTACGACCGATTCCGAAAACCGGATTCCCCAGGATAGGCTGAATCCCGCACGGAAATCAGCTGCCGGCGCCCATTTTCGTGACAAGCTC
The DNA here is from genome assembly GCA_037190325.1 of Verrucomicrobiales bacterium. Lineage (GTDB taxonomy): Bacteria > Verrucomicrobiota > Verrucomicrobiia > Verrucomicrobiales > DEV007 > Arctic95D-9. Next base: position 100,919 of record JBBCIU010000004.1, read on the forward strand.
GATAGCGAGCACGGCGAGGGCAAGGATAAGAACGATGATGGCAAAGGGCATGAGTCCGGATTCTTCGTATTCTTCCTCCCATTCTTCCTCGACCTCCTCGGCGGTGGACTGGATGTTGGGAGCTGCTTTGGGGATGGTTCTGGTCGGCGAGCTGGGCGTCCCCAAAGGCTGGGTCTGCCCCATCTTCACCGTCGCTTGCGGAAGCGGCTTCGCGCCGCCCGGCTGGAGCGGAGTCGTCACCTTTCCGACAGGGCCGGGTCCGCCGCTGCCGGGAGCCTTCGCAAGAGGAATCGTCTTCGCACCCACCGGAGACGTCTCCTGGGCGCTCGCCGGGACGGGAGCGGCCGGAGCGGCGGCGGCAGGGGCGGTCGGAACCGGAGTGGTCGGTCCCAGCGGGTCGGGAGCCTTGGCAAGAGGGATCGTCTTCGCCCCCGTGGGAGCGGCCGGAGGTGTCGGGGCGGGAGGGGCCGACGGGCGCGCCGCAGGCGGAGCGGTCGGGGGAAGGGGGCCTGCAGAGGGGGCCGACGGGCGCGGTGCCGCGGGCGGAACGGGAGCCGCAGGAGCGGCGGGCGATGCCACGCCGACGGGCCGGGTTTCGCCGGTGGGCGAGACCGGATTGCTCAAAGGCACCGCCACTACCGGTGCCGTGACTCCCTTCGGAGTGACCGGACCGGAATCATCGGATTGCGCCCGCAGGCTGATGCGCACCGTCTCTTTCTTGAGAGGCACCGTCGAGGTGGCGATGGACGGTTTGGGTGGATCTGGATCACTCATGCGACGAAAGAACGGCTTTTAAAAAATTTCCGGTCGTGATTAAGGACCCGGAAGGCGTTACATGTCAAACCCATAATCAAAAGCGGAAAATGAATCCAGACTTTTGTTTGATTCATTTCCAGAATTTTCAGATCGTCCCGCACATGCGCTTCCCCGACACCCCCGTCGCCCTTCTCCAAGACCTGATCCGCATACCGAGCGTGAACCCCGACGGCGCAACGGATCCGGACGCCGCCGGGGAAGCTGCCTGCGCCCGGCGTGTCGGCGAGCTTCTCGCCGCCTGCGGCGCGAACACCACGTTCGAAGAAGTGCGGCCGGGCCGTCCGAACGTGCTTGGACGTTTTCCCGGAGGGGAGGGGAAACCGGGACTGCTCTTCGCTCCCCATCTCGACACGGTGAGCGTCGCAGGCATGACGGTCGCCCCTTTCGGTGGCGAAATTTCGCAGGGCAAGGTCTACGGCCGCGGCGCCTCCGATACGAAAGGCACCATGACCGCGATGCTCTGGGCGCTCCACGGGCTGCGCGACGAGATCCCGCGGCTCCCCGTCGCCGTCGCCTTCGTCGGCTTGATGGGCGAAGAGGCGGGGCAGCCGGGATCGAAGCATTTCGCGAAGCATCACGGAGACGAGTTCGACTTCGCGATCGTCGGCGAGCCCACTTCCTTGGAGACCGTCCATGCCCACAAGGGATGCATCTGGCATCGCCTCTCCACCTCCGGCCGCTCTTGCCATGGCTCGACGCCCGAGTGTGGGGAGAACGCGATTCGGAAGCTGCTACCGGCTCTCGAGGCCTTGCTCGACCACCTCGGAGAGCGGCTCCCCGCCTACGCCGATCCCGTTCTGGGAACTCCCACGGTCAGTCTCGGCATGCTGCAAGGAGGCAGCAGCCCGAACATCGTCCCCGCCGCCTGCGAGGCCTTCCTCGACGTGAGGGAAACGCCGGCGCTCTTCGAAGCCGGGGGCAGCGGCCGGCTCATCCGCGAATTTCTCGCCAGACCGGATTGGCACGGGGCCGTCTCCGTCGAAACGCTCGGCGATTCGAGCCCCCTCCTCACCGACCCGGGTACCGACGGGATCCGCCGCCTCCTCTCGATCGGATCGTCCCTCGCCACGGCGCCGTGGTATTGCGATGCAGGACGTCTCTCCGAGGGGGGCATCCCCTCGGTCGCCTGCGGACCGGGAAGCATCGCGCAGGCCCACACCAAGGACGAGCATCTCGCGATCTCCGATCTGGAAGCGGGCTGCGACTTCTACCGCCGCTTCCTGGAAACCTACCGGGCGTAGCCGGCCAACAGAAAAGCCGCCCGAAGGCGGCTTTTCGAAAGGATGGATGGAGCCAGACCGGAAGTCACCAGCTGCGGCCGCGCGTGTAGCCCGTCGTCGTGAGGAATCCGATCTGCGGAGGGAATTCCTCGTAGCCGCGAATCGGAAGATAGTCGATGTCGGGCATGGGGGGACGGTAGCTGTCCTTGTAGAGGGGACGCTGGAAGTTGATCACCTCATAGAAACCGTACTTCAAACGGGCACCGGCACGCTGCACGCCGACGAGGAACCCGGCCGTGTAGATCCCGGAAGCCTGCTCGGTGTGGAGCTCGCTCCAACGCTGCATCGTCATCGGAACCTCGGTCCAGCCGTAGACGATGTTGGAAAGCCCTCGGCCGAGCTTGCGGGTTTTCGTGTAGCGGGTTTTCGGCGGTTCGTGGATGTCCGCGACGGCGGCGGTGACGACTCCGAAGATCAAGAGGGCTGCCAGCAATTTTTTCATAGCTCGGGGCGAAGAGTAGACAGGCGGCACATTCTTGGCAACCAAAAAATTTTTTCGCTTGGCGCGAGGCTCCTTCTTCCTATGTTGGACCATGCATCCCGATCTCGAAAAGCTGGTCCAACGTGATAAAATCGACCGGGCCACGGCCCAGCAGTTGGAACACCTTCCTCCCGGCACCCTCTGTCATCACAAAAGCTGGGGAGTGGGCCGAGTCACCGACTGGGACCGTCTCGGCGTCAAGGTCGTCGTCGACTTCGAAAGCAAGCAAGGCCACGAGCTGGGCATGAAGTTCGCGGCCCTCTCCCTCGCCCCGATCGCCGAGGGCTCCTTCCTCGCCAAGCGCTTCACCGCCGCCGACGAATTGAAGGCGCTCGCCGGCGGAGATCCCGTCGCCCTCGTCAAGCTCGTCCTCGTCGGAAGCGGCGGCCGCCTTTCGCTCGATCAGCTCGAAGAGATGCTGAAAGGGCACGTCATCCCCGAAGGAAAATACAAGGGCTGGTGGGAATCGACGAAGAAGAAGCTGCGCGAGAACATGCAGTTCATCGTCCCCGCCAAACGGACCGAACCGCTCGAGCTGCGCGAGGAGGACTTCGATCCCTCGCAAGGATTGATCGACCAGTTCCGCGCCGCCCGCGATCTGCGCGCCAAGGTCAAGGCCATCGAAGCGATCATCAAGGAGATCCACGCCTTCAAGGACCATCAGGACAACCTCGTCGAGCTCGTCGACGAAATCAGCGAGGTCGCCCGCAAGGGGGTGAAATTGCAATTCGCCCCCGCCGTCGAGCTCATCCTCATCCGCGAGGAGCTCCAGGGCAGGATCAAAGGCTTCCAGCCCGAAGCGGGAAAAATCTCCACCGCCGATATTCTCTCCGACGACGAAAGCGCCATTCCCGGTCTCCTCGAGGAGCTCTCCCTCACCCGCCTGCGCCAGGTCCTCAAGAGCTTCCCCGACGCCTTCGGCGAGGAATGGGTCGCGAAGATGCTCGGACTCGTGGCTTCCTGCAATCTGCGCTCCATCGGCGAGATCGCGAACTGCCTGGAGGCCGCCGGCCGCAAGGACGACCTCATCGCCTACATGGAGAACGGCCTTCAGCAGCGCACCCTCACCTCCGACGCCCTCGCCTGGATCTGCCGCGAGCGCAAAGGGCTCTCCTCGCCCGTTTTCACGCCGACCCTCTGCCTGTCCGTGATGAGTTCGCTCGAGGCCGACCAGCTCAACGAAGAGGGCTCCGTCCGCTCGGCAAACCGTCTTCGCGACCTCGTCGCCGACGACAGCGGCCTCATCCCCGATCTCATCGCGGACGCGAACATCAACACGATCCGCAACTTCGCGAGCCGCCTCGTCGGCTCCGCCTCCTTCGACGAGCTGACCCGCAAGTCGCTCATGGCCCGCATCATCAAGCTGCATCCCGAGATCCAGGCGCTCCTGAGCGGCCCTCAGAAGGAGCAGGAGGAGACCCTCATCGTCTCCGAAACCAGCCTCGTCGAAAAGAAGGCCGCCTACGACAAGCTCATCAAAGAGGAGATCCCGCAGAACCGCGAAGACATCAAGATCGCCCGCTCCTACGGCGATCTTCGCGAAAACTTCGAATACAAATCGGCCAAGGAGTACCAGCGCGTTCTGATGAAGCGCCAATCCGATTGGGAGAGGGACCTGAAATTGGCCCAACCCACGGACTTCGCCAATCCCGACACCTCGAAGGTCTCCATCGGTACCGTCGTCGAGCTCGAGCCGTCCGCTTCGACCGGAGAGCACTTGACCTACACCATCCTTGGCGCATGGGATTCCGATCCCGACAAGGGCATCCTCGCCTATCTCTCGGAGCGCGGGAACGCCATCCTCGGCAAGAAGGTCGGCGACGAAGTCGAGTTTCCCCTCGGAACCGGGGGAACGGAGCGCTATCGCATCACCTCCATCCGCGCTTGGAAGGCCTGAGGGCCCGAATGCCGGGCGAACTTCGTCCGGGCGGGCCATCCATCCGGGCATTTCGCTCCACCTGGCGAAACTCGGGGAGGGGTGGAGCGGAGGCCGTGAGATCCACGCGTCTCACTGGCCCGCCACGCAGATCAGACGGGTGTCGGTGCGCACGTAGAGGCGGTTTCCCGCCACAGCCGGAGTCGCGCTGGCTCCGTCTCCAAGATTGCTGCGGCCGAGAATCTCGAAGGTATCGCCGGGCTTCAGGGCCACCAGTTCGCCCTCGCGGCTGAGAGCGAGGATTTTTCCGTCGGCGACGATGGGAGAGGCGAAGAAGTTGCCGCCGACGCGCTCCCGGTAGACACGCTTCCCCGTCGCGGCATCGAGGCAGGTGAGAATCCCCGAATCGACCATCAGATAGAGGCGCCCCTCGTAGAACAAGGGGGTGGGCACGTAGCCGAGCCCGTCGGAGAGCCCGAGCGAATAGGCGACCTCCGGCTCGCCGGAGGCCTTGGGACGCAGCGCCGTCCCCTCCCGTCCCTGCGATCCCGAGCCGAAAGTCGCGAAAACGAGCCCGCTCCCCGCGGCGATGGAACCCACGCTGCGCTGGGTGTATTCGCCGTCGAATCCCCAAAGGACTTCGCCGCTCTTCGGATCGAGCCCTTTCCACCCATCGTTCGTCTGGAGGACCACGACCATGGTCCGCCCGTCCACTGTCACGGACGCAGGCGTGCTGTAGGCGGTGAGGTGTTTCTCCTCGGCGCCCTCGGTAGCCCGTTCGACCTCCCAGCGCGATTCGCCCGTCGCGGGGTCGAGGCCGAGAACGAAACTCCTCTTCCGCTCCACCGAATCGGTATGCAGGACCAGCGTACCCTCCACGAGGATGGGCGACGCCCCGAAGCCATGGTCCGAGGCGAACTCCGGCCACTCCCTCCGCCAAACCAGTTTTCCCTCGTGGTCGAGCGCGGCCGCTTCGGTTCGCTGTCCCGAGGCCCACGCCACATAGACCCGGTCCGTGTCCACCGTCGGCGTGGCCGAGGCGAAGGTGTTGAACTTGTGCAGATGATGGGCCTCGCCCGGTACCTCCCAAGTCCAGAGCCGCTTTCCCGATCCGGCGTCGTAGCATTCGAGGCGACGGTTCGACCCGTCGGGCGCACCGAGGGTGAGGAACAGTTTTTCGCCCCATAGCACAGGAGAGGAATGACCCGCGCCGTCGAGCTTCACGGACCAGGCGAAATCCGCCTCCGAGAGCTGTGATTTCAGTCCCGTCATCCGTCCGATTCCGCTTCCGTCCGGACCGCGGAAGCGCACCCATTCCTGGGCTCCCGCCGGAACGAGAGAAAAAACGGCAAGGGCGGCGAAAAGGAGAGGCGGGCGCATCGGCGTTCGGAAGAAGGTCAGTCGGAAGCGAAGGTGCCGGAAAGCCCGGAAGGGCGCAAGCCGAAAGCAAAGCGCGATCGGGCGGTGCGCTGCGAGCGGTCGTTCGCCGTCGACCCAAAGTCCGCTATGCCTTCAGCAATGCCGCCTCCAGCACGTCGTCGACCGTCTCCACCGGGAGGATTCTGAGCTTTTTCCGGGCGGAGGCGGGAATGTCGGGCACGTCCTTCAGGTTCGCTTTCGGTACGAGAATGGTGCGGATGCCGGCCTGGAGGGCGCCGAGGGCTTTCTCCTTCAAGCCGCCGATGGGCAGCACGAGGCCGCGCAGATTGATCTCGCCGGTCATGGCGATGTCCTTGTTCACACGGCGGTTGGCGAAGAGGGAGGCGAGGGCGGTGTACATGGCGCAGCCGGCGGAGGGCCCGTCCTTGGGCACCGCCCCGGCGGGAACGTGGACGTGCACGTCGTACTTCGCGAAGTCCTCCGGGTCGATCCCCAGCCGCGGCGCCCGTTCGCGCACCAGGCTCCAGGCGGCCTCCATCGATTCCTTCATCACCTCGCCGATCTGGCCGGTGAGCTTGACGCCGCCTTTTCCGGGAAACCGGATCGCCTCGATGTTGAGAACCTCGCCGCCGACGGGAGTGTAGGCGAGGCCGTTGACGACGCCGGGGCAGCTCGCGAAAAGCTTCGACTCGCGGACGTAGCGCGGCGGCCCGAGAACCTCCTCGACGAAGTCGGGAGTGATCTCGATGGAGACGCTGTCGTCGAGGGCGACACGGGCGGCGACGGCGCGGCAGACGGAGCCGATCTCGCGCTCGAGATTGCGCACGCCCGCCTCGCGGGTGTAGTCCTCGATGAGGAGAAGGAGCGCCTTGTTGGTCCATCGGGCCTGCCGCACTTTGAGCCCGTTCTCCTTCAGTTGGTTCTTCACGAGATAGCGCTTTCCGATCTGGAGCTTCTCCTCGTCGGTGTAGCCGGGGATGTCGATCACCTCCATGCGGTCGCGCAGCGGCGCGGGCACGGGATGGATGGTGTTCGCGGTGGCGATGAAGATGACCTGGCTGAGATCGAAGGGGACGTCGAGGTAGCGGTCGATGAAGGCGTCGTTCTGCCGCGGATCGAGCACCTCGAGGAGGGCGCTGGCCGGATCCCCGCGGAAATCGGCTCCGATCTTGTCGACTTCGTCGAGCATGATGACGGGATTGCGCGTGCCGACACGCCGGATCTCCTGGATGAGCCGGCCGGGCATGGAGCCGATGTAGGTGCGTCGGTGGCCGCGGATCTCGGCCTCGTCGCGGATCCCGCCGACGCTGATGCGGGCGAAGCCGCGTCCGAGAGCGTCGGCGATGGAGCGCCCGAGGCTGGTCTTGCCGACGCCGGGAGGGCCGAGGAGGCAGAGGATGGGGCCACGCCCTTTGGGGTTGAGCTTGCGCACGGCGAGATATTCGACGAGGCGGCGCTTCACCTTGTCCAGGCCGAAGTGGTCCCGGTCCAGGATCTTGAGGGCCAGGTCGAGATCGTGGTGGTCCTCGCTGAGCCGGTTCCAAGGGAGCTCGGCGACGGTCTCGAGATACCCGGTGATGACGGAATGCTCGGGACTGGTGGTCGGCACGAGGTCGAGACGCTTCAGCTCGCGGTCGGTCTGCTTCTTCACGTCCTCGGGCAGCCCGGCCGCCTCGAGACGCTCGCGCAGGTCCTCGATCTGCTCTTCGCCGCCCTCGCCTTCGCCGAGCTCGCGCTGGATCGCGCGGAGCTGTTCGCGCAGATAGGCGCGCCGCTGGGCGTCGGAGAACTCGTCCTCGACGTCGGCACGCAGCTTTTGCTGCAGCTCGGCGATGTGGAGCTGGTTGTTGAGGGTCTGCTGGACTTTCTCGGCACGCTTCCGCACGTCGATTTCCTCGAGCAGATGCTGCTTCTGGATCAGGTCGAGGCTGAGGTTGGTCGCGAGAAAGTCGGTGAGGATGGAGGGCGAATCGATCGAGGCGAGCGCCTGGTGGGCCTCCTCGGGGATATTGGGATTCAGATTGATGAAAGTTTGGGCCGATTCGCGGAGATTGCGCAACGTCGCCTCCCAGCGGTCCCCTGGTTTGGGGAACTTGTTCTCGAGGATCTCGAAACGGGCCTTCAGATAGGGCTTCGAAGACACGAACTCCGTCAGGCGGATTCGTTCCACGATCTGGATGAGGACGAGGGTCTTCTCGTCGTTCTGCCGCACCATGCGGAGAATGTTGCCGAGCACGCCGATTTCGTGGAGATCGCCGGGGCCGGGCACGTCGAGGTCGGCGTCCTTCTGCGTCGCGAGACCGAGGAGACGGCCGGTGGGAAGGAGCTCGTCGAGGAGGCGGCGGCTCGCGGCCCGTTCGACGGTGAGGGGCGCGACGGTGCCGGGAAAGAGGACGACGCCGCGCAGAGGCATCACGGGAATGATCTCGGGCAGGTCGGAACGCCACTCGGGCAGCTTCGCGCCGGGGCGGCTCGTCGAGATCTCGATGATCTCGCCGGAGGATTCGTTGAGGAGTTGTTCGAAGTCTTCCATTCCAGGAGGATGGGAAAAAGGAGGGGAGGAATCCGCCTGGGCCGAGCGCTCAGGCGAGGGGAAGGACGATCCAGAGGAGACCGTTCTCCTGTTTGGCGGTGACGCGGTGGGCGGCCACTTCGGCGGGCAGGGCGATCTCGCGTCCGAAGCGGCCGCATTCGATCTCCATGGTGAGGACTTGGCGGCATCGGCTCGACATGTCGCGGGCGGGCAGGGGGGGGCGCCGCTCCCCCGAGATGCGGATGCGGTCGGAGAGGATATCGACGCTGATGTCGGACTTCTCCACGCCGGCGAGATCCACCCAGATCTCGATGCGGTCGTCGTAGCGGTAGGCGGTGATGTCTGGCTGCCAGCCCTCGGGCGAGCGGAAGCCGGAGAAATGCAGGCGGTTCAGATCGTGGACGACATCGCCCATGCGACCGATCATGCGGGTGAGTCGGACCTTCCGTGGCATAGAAGGGGAGAGTAAGGGAAGTAGCGACTTTTTCAATCAGTTCCAAAGGAGACCCGAGCCAGCTTTCAAAACATCCGGAGTGTCAGCGGAGCATTTCGCAAAATTGATCTTATGATTTCTTCAACAATCTTCGGATAAGGCCTTCCTTGGCTTGTGCCCTCACGATGGGAATGGGCGGTTTCGGCTTCAGGGGCGGGGAGGTGGCGCCTCCTTGTCCGCAATCGGTTTTCCAGCCGGGTTTCGGGGGCGGGATCGGGTTCAAGCCGAAGCAAACGACGGGGAATCGCGGGTTTCGTCCTGGCGCAATTTACGGCTTGCCATTCTCGGATGCGATCCCTAACGTCGCGCGCATGAGCGACCAGGCCCCCCCAACTGCCGACGAGCCGCGTCCCGACGCCGAGGTCTGGGAGAAGATCGTCCACCGCCCCGAGTTCGAGGCCCTCCTCGCCGCGAAGCGCCGTTTCATCGTCCCGTGCTGCGTCTTCTTCCTCCTCTACTACTTCGCGCTGCTCTACTTCGTCGGCTGGCATCTGGACCTGATGAAGAAGCCGGTCCTCGGGAAGGTGAACGTCGCCTATCTCTTCGCGCTCTCCCAGTTCTTCATGGCCTGGGGCATGGCGTGGCTCTACATGCGCAAGGCGGCCGCCTTCGACCGCGCCGCGGCCGATCTCCTCGCGAAGGAAAACCTCTGATTCCCCGATCCCCATGACCATCGCCATGTTTCTCGCCTTCGTGGTCGCCACCCTCGGCATCACGGTCTGGAGCGCCAAGAAGAACACCGGGGCGGGCGCCTACTTCGCCGCCGGACGGTCCATCAAGGGATGGCAGAACGGCCTCGCCGTCGCCGGCGACTACATGTCCGCCGCCTCCTTCCTCGGGATCTCCGGGATGATCGCCTTCTTCGGCTACGACGGCTTCATGTATTCGGTCGGCTTCCTCGTCGCCTACCTGACCGTGCTCTACGTCGTCGCCGAGCCGCTCCGCAACGCGGGCAAGTACACCATGGCGGACCTGCTCGCCTACCGGCTCAAGGCCCGTCCGGTGCGGGCGGCGGCCTCGCTCAGCACCCTGACGGTCTCCACCTTCTACATGGTCGCGCAGATGATCGGCGCGGGCGTCCTCGTCAGCACCCTGCTCAAGGAATACGAGTGGATCACGCCGAACGCCGCCATCATCGGCGTGGGCGCGTTGATGATCATCTACGTGATCTTCGGCGGCATGCACGGCACGACCTGGGTGCAGATCGTGAAGGCGGTCCTGCTGATGACCGCGACCTTCGCGCTCAGCTTCATGGTGATGGCGAAGTTCGACTACAGCTTCGTCAAGTTCTTCGACGCGATCGCCGCGCTCACCTACGAGAAGGGCGGGGCCGAGGTGACGCAGAACTTCCTCGATCCGGGCATGAAGTTCGGGGCTGCCGCCACCGCCGCGACCGGCGGATGGGGGCCGCTCGACCTGATCTCGCTCGGACTCGCCCTGGTGCTCGGCACCGCCGGCCTGCCCCACGTGCTGGTCCGCTTCTACACGGTGCCCGATGCCCGGACCGCCCGCGTCTCGGTCGTCTGGGCGATGGTCATCATCGGCATCTTCTACATCCTCACCACCTTCCTCGGCTTCGGAGCCGCGACGCTGCTGAAGCCGCACCTCATCACCAACGAGAACATGGCCGCGCCCGAGCTGTCCCACTTCCTCGGCGGGGACGTCTTCTTCGCCTTCATCTCGGCGGTGGCCTTCGCCACCATCCTCGCCGTCGTCGCGGGGCTGACGATCAGCGCCAGCACCTCCTTCGCCCACGATTTCTACAGCAACGTCCTCAAGCACGGCAAGGAGGTCTCGCAGGCCACGGAAGTCCGGGTCGCCCGCATCGCCGCCTTCTTCGTCGGCGCGATCTCGATCATCCTCGCGATCAAGCTGCAGACGATCAACGTCGCCTTCCTCGTCGGACTCGCCTTCGCCGTGGCCGCCTCGGCGAACCTGCCGGTGATCGTGTTCTCGGTGTTCTGGAAGCGCTTCAACACCGCCGGGGCGGTGACGGGCTTGCTCGTCGGCCTGCTCTCGAGCATCGTCCTCATCGTGCTGAGTCCGAGCGTGATGGGCATCGACGGCCCGGAGGTCGCCGCGGCGAAACGGCATCTGATCCAGGCCGATCCGATCTTTCCCCTGACCAATCCGGGGATCGTGAGCATTCCGCTCGGCTTCCTCGCCGCCTTCCTCGGCGCTCTCTTCACCCGCGAGCCGGAGAGCGAGGCGAAGTTCGCCGAGTTCAGCGTGCGCACCCACACCGGCCTGGGGGCGGAGAAGGCGTCGGTGCATTGATTGAGGGATTGAGGGATTGAGGGATTCGCGCATCTTGGCGTGGTGAACCTCTCCGAACTCCAAGGGCTGCTGAAACGCCTCGACCTCGAACCCAGCCGCAAGCTGGGGCAGAGCTTCCTCGTCGACACGGCGCTCTCGCAGTGGATCGCGTCGCAGTTGCATGTGGAACCGGACGATTGCGTCGTCGAGGTCGGCCCGGGCTTCGGCGCCCTGACCGAACATCTCGCCGGGAAATGCCGACGCCTGATCCTCGTCGAGGCCGACGGCAGGCTCGCGGAGTTCCTCGCGGAGCGATACGGGCCTCTCGGCGTCGAGGTCGTCCACGCCGACGCGACGGAATACGATGTGCGCCCCCTCTTCCTCGAAGGCGGGGTGAAGTTCATCGGGAACCTTCCCTATTCCGTCGGCAACGCCATCCTCGAGCGCTTTCTCGACGCCCCCAGCCCGGTGACGGAGGCGGTCGTCATGGTGCAGAAGGAGGTCGCCGACCGTTTCGTCGCCGAACCACGCAGCAAGGACTACGGCGTCCTCACCCTGATGCTGCGGGAACGCTGGCGCATCGCGAACCTGCGGACGGTGGGTCCCGAACTCTTCCACCCCAGGCCCGCCGTGGACTCGACCATCGTCCGTTTCGATCCGCGCCCGCCCGGCGAGCTGGCACCGCATTCGCCCGAGGTCTTCCGCGAGACCGTGAAGCGCGGGTTCTCCCAGCGCCGCAAGCAGCTCCACAACAATCTCCAGCTCGGCCGGGAAAACGCGGAGGAAATCCTCGGCGCGGCGGGCCTGGCTCCGAATGCCCGGGCCGAGGAGCTCTCGCTGGAGCAGTGGGTCGATCTCTCCAACCGCCTCGATCCGCATCCGTGCAGCCTCCTTCCGCCCTCGGCGACCGAGTCGCTCGACGCGGTGGACGGGAACGATCAAGTCGTCGCGACGCTGCCCCGCCGCGAGATCCATGCGGGCGGACACCTCCATCGCGCGGTCCATGTCTTCGTGAGGAACAAGGCGGGCGAGATCTACCTGCAATACCGCTCCCACCTCAAGGACAGCCATCCGCGGAAGTGGGACAGCAGCGCCTCGGGCCATGTCGATCCCGGCGAGAGCTACGCCGACTGCGCCGTCCGCGAGATGTGGGAGGAGATCTGGACGAAGCCGAAAGGGGAGCTTGTCAGGATCGTCCGTCTCCCCGCGTCCGAAGCCACCGATCTCGAGTTCATCGAGGTCTTCCTCGGCGAGGCCAAGGGGAAGATCCGCATCCACGGCAAGGAGGTGGACAGCGGCCGCTGGTTCGCGCCCGATTTCATCGAGCGCTGGATCGCGGAACGTCCCCAGGATTTCGCGACCGGCTTCGTCACCTGCTTCCAGGCGTGGCGGCGGAATCCGCAGGGCGGGGCGGATGGCGATCTCGCCGGTTGACCGGGCCGATTCCCGCGTCCACCGTCCCGCCTCGCATGGCTCCCCCCGTCCTCGAAGTCACCGATCTGGTGAAGGAATTCGGCTCCGTCCGTCCCGTCGGCGGAGTCTCCTTCGAGCTGCGCCGGGGAGAGATTCTCGGCCTGCTCGGGGCGAACGGGGCGGGCAAGACGACGGCGATCAACATGATCCTCGGCATCGTCACTCCGACTGCGGGGACGATCCGCGTCTTCGGAAAGGATCTCGCCCGCGAGCGCATCTCGGTCCTCCGGCGCATGAACTTCTGCAGTACCTACACGCAGCTCCCGGGGAACCTGCGGGTCTGGCAGAACCTTACCGTCTTCGGCAAGATCTACCGCGTCCCGAACCTGAAGCGGCGCATCGACGAGGTGCTCGAGCTGCTGGAGATCCATCACCTGAAGGACCGCGTCTCCGGCCATCTCTCCGCCGGCGAATCGACGCGGCTCAACCTCTGCAAGGCGCTCCTGAACAAGCCCGAGCTGCTCCTCCTCGACGAGCCCACCGCCAGCCTCGACCCCGACATCGCCGACAAGGTGCGTACCGTGACCAAGCGCATCCGCGAGGAGGACGGCACCAGCATCCTCTACACCTCGCACAACATGCGCGACGTCGAGGAGGTCTGCGACCGCGTCGTCTTCATGCATCAGGGCAAGGTCCTCTTCACCGGCACGGCCGCGGAGATCCTCGGTCATTTCAACGAGCCCTCGCTCGAATCGCTCTTCATCCGCGTCGCCCGCGGCGGGGAGATCGAGGCGGGAGAGCGGAGAACCGGAACCGAAGCGGCGACATGACCTTCTCCACCGTCCATGCGCTCGTCCTGCGCAACCTCTACCTCTACACGCGCACCCCGGTGCGCCTCGTCGAGCTCGTCTTCTGGCCGCTCGTGGACCTGCTCGTGTGGGGCTACCTCACCGTCTTCCTGCAGAAGCACACGGGCGACAGCTTCCCCTATCAGATCACCTTCCTGATCGGGGCCGTCATCCTCTGGGACATCCTCTTCCGCGCGCAGCAAGGCGTGGCCCTCTATTTCCTGGAGGACGTGTGGTCGCGGAACCTCCTCAACGTCTTCTCCGCCCCGGTGACGAATGCCGACTACCTCGTCTCGACCTACGTCATCGGTTTCCTGCGTGCCGCCGTGACCTCGCTGTTGCTCGCGGTGCTCGCCATCGTCCTCTACTCCTTCAACCTCTTCGAGCTGAACTGGTCGCTGCTGCCCTTCGTCTTCAACCTGCTCGTCTTCGGCTGGTCGCTGGGCATGATCTCCACCGCGCTGATCGTGCGATGGGGACCGGCGGCGGAGACCTTGGCCTGGGCCGTGCCCTTCTTCATCCAGCCCTTCGCGGCGGTCTACTATCCCGTCGACTCGCTTCCTCCGGCGCTCCAGTGGATCTCGCAGTGGATTCCCTGCTCGCACATCTTCGAGGGCATGCGCGACGGTCTCAAGGACGGCGTCGTCTCGTGGAGCGATCTCGCGATGGCCACCGGCCTGAACGCGGTCTACCTCGCCCTCGCCGGATGGCTCTTCGTCCGCGTGATGAGGACGGCGCGGGAGAAGGGGCTGTTGACGAAGTTCGTGGCGCAGTGATGAGTGGTGCAATTGAACCCGGCCCAAACTGCCGCGAGATGGCCAGTCCCTCTGGTTTCTGGAGGTTGTGGGGACATCGCTGCGTATCAAAATCAAAATGAACCGGATTCCTTTTCGCGTTTTTCTCGTATCGAGTGTGCTGTTTTGCCAGGAAACCGTGCTTGCCCAGCTTGGAGGAAAAGTCAGCCCCGTGGTGCAGGAGGCCTATCTGAAGGCATCCAACCTTTCAAGAGGGCGGCAATTTGGCGAATCCGTGGCGATTTCAGGCGATACTGTCGTAGTTGGAGCCCCCGGTGCAAATCTGGCATTTGTCTTCGTGAAGCGGGGCGGAGTCTGGAAGCAGCAGGCCGTCCTCCAGGCTTCCAATCGGCAAGATCGCGACCGATTCGGCGGATCCGTGGCAATTTCGGGCGACATCATTGTGGTCGGAGCCCGCGCTGAATCCAGTTCAGCCACAGAGATCGACGGGAACGGTGCGGACAATGGCGCCCCTGCGGCGGGAGCCGCATACATTTTCGTGCGCCGCGGGGGTACCTGGAGCCAGGAGGCTTATCTGAAGGCTTCCAATGCATGTCCGTATGACCATTTCGGCGCATCGGTGGCGGTCTCTGGTGATACAGTCTATGTCGGAGCTCCCGATGAAGATGGCTCGACGAAAGGCATCGGTGGCAAGCAAATGTCAGAAACGGATACGCCTGACTCGGGTGCGGTCTACGTGTTCAGCCGCAGCGGAGCTGCTTGGGTCCAGAAGGCGTATATCAAAGCTTCCAATGCCGAAGACTATGATCGCTTTGGTTCTTCCGTCGCCGCTTCGGGTGATACTCTTGTCGTCGGAGCTCCCTATGAGTCCAGTGCGTCGAAAGGCGTCGACGGGGATCAGGCGGACAACGCTGCGAGTCTCGCGGGCGCTGCTTACGTATTTGTGTGTGGCAATGGAGTTTGGAGCCAGGAGGCGTATCTCAAAGCCTCCAATGCCGGGAAGTCCGATGAGTTCGGAAGACATGTAGCGATTTCGGGCGATACAGTGCTGGTCGGGGCTCCATCGGAGTCTAGTTTGGCAAGAGGGGTGAATGGAAACCAGTTGGACGACAGAGCCTCTGGTGATGTTGGTGCGGCCTATGTCTTCGAACGTCGATCGGGAGTTTGGAACCAAACGACCTATCTGAAAGCGTCGAATGCGGAAGAAGGTGACGCGTTCGGCGTTTCCGGGGCGGTTTGGGGGAACATCCTTGTGATTGGAGCGCTTGGCGAGAGCAGCCAAGCGGCGGGCATCGACGGAGATCAATCGGACAATGGCGATACCGCATCCGGGGCAGCCTATGCGTTTCTCAGGAAAGGCGACTCGTGGGTTCAAACTGCCTACATGAAGGCTTCCGATCCGGGAGCGAGCGATCTCTTTGGATGTGCCGTGGGTGTTTCCGGCAGCACCATTGTTGTTGGCGCGCGTGGCGAGGACAGTTCCTCGACGGGGATTGACGGAGATCCATTCAATGATGGAATGCCGAACTCCGGAGCCGCGTATGTGTTCCATCCGCTTCCTCCCCGCGCCGAACTCGCCATCAAGAAGTCTCCAAATCGTTTCGAGCCTACCCGAGTGGGCACTCGTAGCCGAGGGAAGTCTCTGGTGGTTTTCAACAGCGGCGCGAAGCCCCTGAAAGAGCTTCGCATGCGGCTGCTCGGCCCAGGGCGACGGGATTTTCGGATCAAGGGTCGGGTTTCCAGAATCCTGGAGCCGGGCGGAACGATTCGAATGAATGTGATTTTCCAACCGACACGGACAGGTACCCGGCGCACGACGCTGTCTATCGTTGGCAGCTTTCGAACGAAACTCGTGAAACTTTCCGGTCTTGGAGTTCCGTGGTCTCCGAGATTCCCCATCGGATTGCCATAGTGGGGGCGATCTTCCGCTACTCGGATAATGGCAGGCGGTATCTGGGCAAGCCGCTCCTCTTCACTCCATCGGCACCCTTGGCAGGCCGTCGAAGAACTCGACCTCGCCCGTCTCGAGCGAATACTCCGCCCCCACGACGAGAAGCCCGTCCTCCGCGATGAGGCGCTCGAGGACTTCGGAGCCGTGGCGGAGGTGATCGACGGAGGCGCGGATGTTCGCCCTCACGGCAAAGCGGACGAGAGAGGCGCGATCCTGCGAGAGACCGGTCTCGAAGAGGGTTTCGACCGAGGGGCGGATGCGGTCGACGATGGAGCGAAG
Organism: Verrucomicrobiales bacterium; assembly: GCA_037190325.1. Classification (GTDB taxonomy): domain Bacteria; phylum Verrucomicrobiota; class Verrucomicrobiia; order Verrucomicrobiales; family DEV007; genus Arctic95D-9. The sequence continues at coordinate 117,280 of JBBCIU010000004.1, forward strand.
GTTGCGCGAGCGGTTCGCCTGGGGGCGCTGGAGCTCGTCGATGGTCGCCTGGATCGCTCCGCAGTTGGAGTGGCCGAGCACCACGACGAGACGGGCTCCGGTGACCTCGGCGGCGTATTCGATGCTGCCGATCTGCGAGGGGGCGACGATGTTCCCGGCGACGCGGATGACGAAGAGATCGCCGAGGCCTTGGTCGAAGACGATCTCCGCCGGCACCCGCGAATCGGAGCACCCGAGGATGACGGCGAACGGCTGCTGCCCCGCGACGAGCTGGCAGCGCCGCGACGATCCGCGCAGACCGCTTTCGTCCGGGCGTTCCTCGACGAAGCGTCGGTTCCCTTCGCGCAGACGGTTCAGGGCGATGTCGGATGGGAGCATTTCCGGTCAGGTAGCCCGGAGTGGGGAGGAATTCAAGGAAGAGTCGGAGGGCGGGGCGAAAAGATGCCACGCGGAAGCCGGTGGCGTAGCGTCGGCGGAACTTCGGATTGGCAGCCGTCGTTTCTGGAGGCGGGTGGCTCTCCAATCCTGGCGCATCGCCGCGGAACCGAGGAAAATCGCTAATTCCGCCACGAACTACTTTTCTCCCACCCCCACGTTGTCGATCAGGCGCGTCCTTCCGAAAAACGCCGCCGCGAGCAGTCTCGGCAGGGCCGTTCCGAAAGACGGAAGCGGTTCCAGCGTCGTCGCATCGACGATCTCGAAATAATCGAGCCGGGCCAGGGTGGCCTCCGAGAAGAGCTCGACAAATCCCTCCCGGGCCGCCTCCGGCGTCGCGAAGCGGCCGTCGGCGATGCCCAGCGCGGTGGCGGCGAGGGCGCGTTGCAGGAGGGGGGCTTGGGCCCGTTGCCCGCGAGTCAGGTAGACGTTCCGCGAGCTGAGGGCGAGTCCGTCGTCCTCGCGCACCGTCGCGCCGGCGAGGATGCGGACGGGGATATCGAGATCCCGGACGAGGCGCCGGATCACGGCGAGCTGCTGGTAGTCCTTCTCGCCGAAGATCGCGGCTTCGGGCTGCACGAGGTTGAAGAGCTTCGCCACGACGGTGCAGACTCCGTCGAAGTGGCCGGGGCGGCTTGCCCCGCAGAGGACCGAGGAAAGGCGGTTTTCGGTCACGGAGATGGAGCGGTCGCCCGCGTACATGTCCGAGGACTGGGGGGCGAAGACGGCATCGACCCCGTGCTCGCGGCACTTGTCGAGGTCGGCTTCGAAGGGGCGGGGATAGGCGTCGAAGTCCTCGTTCGGCCCGAATTGGGTCGGATTGACGAAGATCGTCGCGACGACCTCTCCGCCGAGGGCGTCGGCCTCAGTGCGGGCGAGATCGAGGAGGCTCATGTGCCCCCGGTGCAGCGCCCCCATCGTCGGGACGAGGACGCGCGGGATGCCGCGCCGGGTGGCGAGCCATCCGAGAAGAGTGGTTTTGTCAGGAAGAACTCGCATGGAGAGGGGAGGTCGGGACGGTTTCGCGGCAGGAGGTTCGGCGCGTTGCGTCGCGGTCTGCCACCCCGCCGCTGCCCTGTGGAAGGTTCGCTCGACTGGCGACCGGATGTGCTCTTCACCACAGAGCCGGCGGCTCTGCTCCGGTCGAGGCGCTTTTCTGGAGCGGTTTCGCGCCCACTTCCTTGCGCCATTCGTCGAGCAGGCCGGAGAACTCCTTGACGAGTTCGTCCTCGAGCTGTTCGAGATTGTTGTGTTCCTGCGGATCGGTGGGCAGATCGTAGAGCTCGAGTGCCCCGTCTTCGAGATCCTGAATCAGCTTGTGGTTCCCTTTCCGCACGGCGCTGGCGGGGAAGCCGCCTTGGTTCGAGTAGTGCGGGTAGTGGAAGAAGATGGGGCCCCGGTCGAATTTCGCGAAGGGATTCCGCAGCAGGGGCACGAAGCTGACGCCGTCGAGGTGCTGCTCCGGCCTCGCGGGCAGGCCCGCCATCTCGAGAAGGGTGGGATAGAAGTCGGTGCTCGTGGTCGGCACGTTGCAGACCGTTCCGGCCGAAGCCACCCCCGGCCAACGGATCGCGAGGGGAACCCGCAAGCCGCCCTCGTAGATCCAGCCCTTGCCCGCGCGATAGGGGAGATTGGAAGTGGGATGGCCTTCGTCGGTGGAGAGGCCTCCGTTGTCAGAAGTGAAGACCACGGCGGTCGAGTCGCGCAGGTTCAAGTCGTCGAGCTTGGCGAAGACCCGCCCCACCGCGCTGTCGAAGCTCTCGACCATGGCGGCATAGACCGCGTGGTCCTGCCGCACGCGGACCTTCCGGGGTTCCTCCGTATCCGGCCAGACCTGGCGTTCATGCCCGGCGTCGAAGCTGCCCGCCTCGTCGGTCAGACCGAGATCCGCGGCCTTTTTCCTGTATTTGTCGATCAGTTCCTGGGGCGCCTGGAGCGGGGTGTGGACGGCGTAGAAGGACAAGTGGAGGAAGAAGGGTTCTCCCGCCTTCGCCGTTTCGTCGAGGAAGGCGACCGATTCCTCGGCGAGCCGCGAGGCGAGATATTCGCCTTCGGGCCCGGGAGCGAGGTTCTCCACGTTCTTGTAGGGCGCGAAATGGCTGCGGGGATGGCCGTTAGCGCCTCCGCCGCGGTTCAGGTCGAAACCTTGGTCCGTGGGCAGGGCGCCTGTCCCGCCGAGATGCCATTTGCCGATGTGGGCGGTGCGGTAGCCTCCTTCCTTGAAGGCCTCGGCCAAGGTGAATTCGGTGGCGGGGAGCTCGTCGATGAACTCGGCGGCGTCGAACTTCCCAGCGCGCTGACCGGTGAAGTAGTTCGTGGTGCCGAGACGCGCGGGATGCTTCCCGGTGAGAATGCTTGCCCGGGTCGGCGAGCAGACCGGCGAAGCGGCGTAGAAATCGGTGAAGACCATCCCGCTCGCGGCGAGAGCGTCCAAGTTCGGCGTCTCGTAGAAGCTCTCCGGGTGGTTGAAGCCCACATCGCGGTAGCCGAGATCGTCGGCGAGGATGAAGAGGACGTTCAACCTTTCCTGCGCCGTCGCGGGGAGCACCGACAAAGGAAGGAGAAGGGCGACGAGAAGGGCCGGGGCGGAGTGGGCAGGCGGGGTCTTCATAGGGCGGAGAAGGAGAAGGATACCGCCGAGGCGCGCTCCCCGCAACGGGCGCGATCGGCGCGGGGCACCTCTCTTGCATTCGCCCGGAGAGGCAATTCCCTACCGGGTCCGGCTCGCTCGTTCGATCGGCGGGATTGTCCCTCCTATCCCTTCGACCCGTTTCTTGCAGACCTCCTGTTATGGAGGTCGCAAAGTTGAGAACTTCGTGCGGCGCATCGGAGCGGTACTCCGGCCCTTCTCATCTTGGGCTCCTTGCCACCCTTTCTCAGGTTTAAATGTTTCAACGAGGAGCGAAACTTAAATTCCGTTGGAAATAAAATTTATAATTTTTATTGCTTTTATTGTTTTATCTTATAAATTTATAAGCGAACTTCCTATCCATGAACCATTACCAGGCACCTCAAAGACGTGCTGCATCCGTGCTGGCCGCGGTTTTCCTGTGCGGTCTCTTCTCCGGTTGCAGGGATAGGGAAAAGCCTGTCGAGGAAGCCGCTTCCTCCGATGCTGCCGATCCGGCCCGTTCCCTCACCATCTTGACTTGGGACGATTACTTCTTTCTCGACGTGGTGAAGGAGTTCGAAGAGGAGCATGGCGTCTCCGTGAAGTTCGAATCCTTCAACAACTTGGACGAGATGGAGGCGCTGCTCCGGTCGAGGCCTTCGGATTTCGACCTTGTCCTCACCTCTGGCAGCAAGACGGCCGATTTGATTGCCTTGCAGCTGGTGCGGCCCCTGCAAAAGGAGCTGATTCCGCTTTTCGGGAACCTCGACCGCCGCTTCCTCGATTTGGACGACGATCCCGGCAACGAATATTCCGTACCCTACATGTGGGGGCCGACCTTGGTGGCTTACCGGGCAGACAAGATCTCCACTCCCGAGAAGAGCTGGAAGAGCCTTTGGGACGAACGCTACCGCGGACGGGTCCTCATGCTGGAAGAGACCTTCGACGCCTACAGCGCCGCCTTGCTCGCGTTGGGGCACGATCTGAATTCGCAGGACCCGGAACATCTGGAAAAGGCGACGAAACTGCTGACAGACCAGGTCCAGAAGCTCGGCACGCGCTTCGTCGACATCAACGAGATCCGGGACAAGCTCCTCTCGGGCGAATGCTGGATCACGATGACCTACAGCAGCGACGCCGGTGTCCTCGCGGAAAAGGAGGAGAACATCGCCTACTTCATCCCGGACGAGGGTGCCTCCTTGTGGCTCGACAGCTTCGTCATCCCGAGAGAGGCGAAGAACGTCCGCGAGGCGCATCTTTTCCTCGACTACTTCTGCCGTCCGGAAGTCGCTGCCGCGAACTCGAACGAACTGTGGTGCGCTTCGGCAAATCGGGAGGTCCGTCCTTACATCTCCCAGGAGGTCCTGGCCGATCCCACCATCTATCTCTCCGACGAGGTTCTGAGCCGCTGCCACTTCGAGGCCCAGTCGAGTCCCGACCGGCAGCTCCAAATCAACCAGGGCTTCAAAAAGCTTTTCGATCTCGTCCGGGAGGCCGACGACAATTCAAAAGTGGGCCTGCACACGCCGCCGGAGAACGAAGACCCCGAGCAGTGACGGCCACCATGTCCGTCCACCGGACGACCCGCCGCGCCGCATTCCGGGGAATCGGCACTTGTCGCCGGACCGCCTTGGGAGATAGTGCCGCGCTGCCCTCGGCGTTGGGAATCGCTTGGTCTTCAGCTCCCACATCTTCCTCTTCTGGTTTCTTCCGTTCGCGTTGCTGCTCTACTACGCGACGCCGAAGGGGGGGAAGTCTCTCGTGCTCACGTTGGTGAGCTGCGTTTTCTACGGTTGGTGGAATCCGTGGTTCGCCCTCCTCATGCTCGCCTCGACGGCGATCGACTACGTCTGCGGGGAGTTCATCGCCCGGGAAGACGCGCCGCCGCGGCAGCGCAAGATCGCCCTCGTCTTTTCGGTCTGCTCGAATCTCGCCATTCTCGGCTTCTTCAAATACGCCCTCTTCTTTTCCGAGAATTTCGGCCGGATCGCGAAGGTCTTCGGATTCGGCGCCGTGGAGATGCCTGCCTTTCTCGGGCAGATCGTGCTGCCGGTCGGGATCTCCTTCTACACCTTCCAGTCGATGAGCTACGCCATCGACCTCTACCGCGGCCATGCCGAGAAGGCGAAGAGCTTCCTCGATTTCGCCTGCTACGTCTCGATGTATCCCCAGCTCGTCGCCGGTCCCATCGTGCGCTACGGAACCATCGCCGGGCAATTGAGGGACAGGAGCCATTCGCTCGAAGGTTTCGTCGCGGGCTGGACCCGTTTCAGTCACGGCTTCGCCAAGAAGATCCTCCTCGCGAACCCCGTGGGACGGATTGCCGACACCACGTTCGAGGCGGGCACGCTGGATCCTGCCGTTGCCTGGGCGGGCCTGCTCGCCTACGCGATGCAGATCTATTTCGATTTTTCGGCCTATTCCGACATGGCGGTGGGGCTTGGCCGCATGATGGGATTCCGATTTCCGGAGAACTTCAACTCCCCCTACCGATCGACCAGCCTCACCGAGTTCTGGCGGCGCTGGCATATTTCGCTTTCCTCCTTCCTCCGCGACTACCTCTACATTCCCCTCGGCGGGAACCGGCAGGGGGCGGTCCGGACCTATGCGAACCTGCTGCTCGTCATGCTGATCGGCGGGCTCTGGCACGGGGCGCAGTGGAACTTCGTGCTCTGGGGCGGACTGCATGGAGTGGTCCTCGCCTTCGAACGCTGGGGGAAGCGCCATCTTCCCCTCTCCCTCCCCCGCCCCGTCGGGTGGGCTGCGACGACCTTCGTCGTGTTGTCGGGCTGGGTCTTTTTCCGGGCGGCGGATCTCGACGCCGCGCTCGGCTACTTCGCCGCGCTGTTCGGACGCGGCGGAGATCCGGCGTCCGCCGGGGTACTGTCCGCGACGACCTTGACGCCGCTTCAGCTTGCCACCCTGGCCGCTTGTTCGGCGGTGGCGTGGTGCCTGCCGAATTCGGGGCAGTGGCTGAGGCGCCTCGACGGCTGGAAAGTCGCTCTCGGATTCCTCCTGCTCGCTGCCAGTGTCAGGGCCATGGCTTTGCAGGGCTTCAACCCCTTCCTCTATTTTCAATTCTGAGATGAACAATCCCTACGAGCACGACTGGCTCGACGACGAGGTGCGCGTCGGGCGGGCGAGCCTCCGCCTCGCCGTCGCCGGGATCGTATTGTTTCTGCTCGCGCCTGCGGGGTCGCTGCTCTTTCCATCGATGCGGCCGGAACCGGCGGCGGCGAGGCCGTCGGGATTGGAGGAGCGCTTGGCCGCGTGGGAAACGGGGGCGAAAACCCTGCCCCTTTTCGAGTCCTGGCGCGAAGGCGACCAGGCCTTCGTCACTCGCCTGTTCAGGGCGGGAAACGCGAAGGTCGTCGTCGGGCAGGACGGCTGGCTCCACTACCGGCCCGACCTCGAAGCGGTTTTCGGGAAAGGTCCCTACCATATGGAACCGCCCTCGGTCGCGCGGGAGAGGCACGACCATGCGTGGCAGACGCCGGTGCCGGTGATCGAGGATTTCGCCGCCTCGCTGGCGGAACGGGGCATCCGTCTCGTCTTCGTGCCCGTTCCGACGAAGGCGATGGTCTGCCGGGAGGGGCTCGGGGGGGCACCGATGGCGGTTTGGCCTGCGGTTTTCGCCCCCGTGAAGCGGGATCTCTCCTCCGCGGGGATCGAGATCGTCGACCTGATGCCTCTTTTCGCCGCGTTCGATGGCGATGCCTCGCGTTTCCTCCGGCAGGATACCCATTGGACCCCGGAGGCAATGGCCGCCGCCGCCCGGGAAGTGGCGGGGCGGATCGGGGGAGGGTCGGATGCTCCACCCTACTCTGTGGAGACCATGGAGCGGGAAAGCGCTGGGGATCTGGTCGGGATGCTTGACCTGAGGGAAAAGGCGGGATATCTGTTCCCTCCCGAGAAAGCGACCCTGCGTCGTGTCCTGGATCCCGCGACGGGCCGCCCAATCACATCCGATCCGGCTTCGGAGGTGGTTTTGCTGGGGGATAGCTTCGTCAACGTCTTCGAGGATCCGGCGTTGGGATTCGCAAAGGGGGGCGAAGCGTCGATCGGTGCCGGCTTCCCCTCCCATTTCGGTCTCGCGCTCGGGAAGCCCGCGCAGGTGATCGCGATCAACGGCGGTGGAGCTTCGGCGGCAAGGGAGGCCTTTGCCGCCCTGCCGCCTGCCCGGATCGCCGGGGTGAAGACGGTGGTGTGGGTGCTTTCGGCTCGCGATCTCCTCCTGTCCGAAATCCCGGCTCGCCGTGCGGGAGTCGAGTGGCGCCGGGTCTCCTTCCAAGCGGACGGTTCGGAGGTTTCCGAAAGCGGCGCCGGCATCGTCGAGCTCGTCGCGAGCCTGCGGGAGACCTCGCCGATCGAGGACCCGGCACTGACGCCCTATGGGGATGCGGTCTTCTCGACCTTGTTCGAAGAGGACGGGGGTGGCGAACGCAATGTCTTCTTCTGGGCTTTCCGTGGCCGCAAGCTGGAGCCCGCCGCCCGGCTCGCCCCGGCACGCCGCTATCGCCTTCGCCTCGTGCCGCTCGAAAGGAACACCGAAGCCAGCCGGGCGGCCCGCATCGACGATCTCTTCCGCCCCGATCTCACGCCGTGGTTCGCGGAGTCCTTCGAGACGGCGGATTGACGGAGACACTCTTGCGCGGCAGTGCAATCGGCGTTAATCCAGTTAGGCATGAAGCCCCTCGTCGCCTCCGCTCTTCTCTTCCTGTATTCCACGGCGGCCTCCACCGCCGCCTCCGATCTCGTCCTGCCCGACCTCGAAGGCCAGCCGGTCGTGGCGCTCGACGCCGGAGACAAGAAGGCGGCGGTCGTTTTCTTCGTTTCGCCCTACTGTCCGACATCGAACAAGTTCTGTCCCGAGATGAACGGGATCGTGAAGGACTTCGGCGAGGACTTCGCCTTCCGCTTCGTCCATTCCGACACCACCGTGACGGAGGCGGACCGCAAGCAGCATGCGGCTCTGATGGAGCTCGCCGCCCCCGTGCTCACCGACGTGGAGCAGAAGCTGGCGAAGCAGCTCGGCGCGAAGACCACGCCCGAGGTCGTCGTCGTTTCGCCGGAGGGGAAAACGCTCTATCAAGGCCGCATCAACGATCTCTATCTCGGGCCGACGAAACGTCAGCGCGAGGTGAAAACCCACGACCTGCGCGATGCTCTCTCGGCGATCCGCGACGGAAAGCCGGTCGCGACTCCGCGCACCGAGGCGATGGGCTGCGGCATCGTCTTCGTCCCGTGAGAAAAGCAAGGTTCCGCTCGGAATTTCGCTTGTTTCCCGAGGAGAGGTTCGGTACAAGCAGGGCATGGAACCGTCCCTCTCCTACTCCTATTCCCAATCCGCCGTCAGCGAGGCGGTCGTCGATCAGCTCCGCCGGACGCGAGGCTGGGTACTCTTCTTCAGCGTGATGCTCTGGATCGGAGCGGTGTTCTTGTGCCTGGGGGGGCTGGCCATGGTCGGGATGGGGCTCTTTGCCGGGGCGGCGGGAGCGATGGGCGAGCAGATGGCTCAGGAGTTCGCTGCCATCGGAGGCATGGCGGTTCTGGGGGCCGTCTACTTCGTCATGGCGGTGTTCTACATCTACCCGGCCGTGAAGCTTTCGAAGTACGCGGCTCGGATCCGGGACCTGATGAACGCGCCGGCGGAGCAGAGCCTAGTGGCGGCCTTGAACGAGCAGCGCGCCTTCTGGAAGTTCGTCGGCGTGATGATGATCGTGATGATGGCCCTCTACGTCGTCGGCGTGGTGGTGGCGGTGGTGGTCGCAGGGGTGGCAGGTGCTGCCGCAGCGGCGGGAGGGACGGGCTCCATGTGAGTCCGATCATTCGGAAACAAAAAAACTCCGCGCCGATGCGACGCGGAGTTTTTCGGTGAAGGCTTCGTTGGAAGCGGATCGAACGGTCAGTTGTTGGGCGCGGGAGCCGGGACCGGAGCCGGAGTGGTGGCTTCCTCGACGGCCTTGGCGGCTTCGTTCACCTTCTCTTTGACCGCTTCGGCTGCCTCCGCGGCCTTCTCGGCGACGGCTTCGTTGGCGGCAGCGGCTTCCTTCTTGGCTTCGTCGACTTTCTCGGCGATGGCCTCCTTGGCTTCCGCGGCCTTTTCGGCGACGGCTTCGTTGGCGGCGGCGGCTTCCTTCTTGGCTTCGTCGACGGCGTTCGCCGCATCTTCCTTAACCCCTTCCACGGTCTTTTCGCAGCTGGAGAGGGCGAGGGCGGCACCGACAAGGGCGACGGCGGAGAGTTGTTCGATCAGTTTGGTCACTTTCATATGGGTTCAGATGGTTGGTTCGCCCTTATGAAGGGCTGGTTTTCCTACACCGGTTTCCGCACGAATTCAACGGATTGCCGGGACTTTTGCGAGCTTTCGCTTCATGGAATCGCAAAAGATTCCGTTACTTTTCGCCCAAGGCTGTGCTAGCTTGCCCGCCCGGAAAGTCCCATCGGATCAGAAGCATGAGTCAAAGTTTGTTCGAGAAAGTCTGGAATGCCCACGCCGTCAGAGAGCTGTCGAACGGGCAGACTCAACTGCTCATCGGCACCCATCTCATCCACGAGGTGACGAGCCCTCAGGCCTTCGGCATGCTCCGCGATCTCGGATTGAAGGTGAAGTATCCCCATCGCACTTTCGCCACCGTGGACCATATCGTACCGACGAAGAATCAGGCCGAGCCCTTCGAGGACGGCCTTGCCCAGGAGATGATCCAGGCGCTGCGCAGGAACTGCGCCGAGTTCGGGGTGAAGTTCTTCGACATCGGCAGCGGCGGCCAGGGCATCGTCCACGTCGTCGGGCCGGAGCAGGGGATCACCCAGCCGGGCACGACGATCGCCTGTGGCGACTCGCACACCGCCACGCACGGGGCCTTCGGTGCGATCGCCTTCGGCATCGGCACGACCCAGATCCGCGACGTGCTCGCGACCCAGACCATGGCCCTGAGCAAGTTCAAGGTGCGCCGCATCAACGTGGATGGCAGCCTCCGGCCCGGCGTCTACGCGAAGGACGTCATCCTCCACATCATCAAGCTCCTCGGCGCGAAGGGCGGGATCGGCTACGCCTACGAATACGGCGGCAGCGTCTTCGACCGCTTCTCGATGGAGGAGCGCATGACGGTCTGCAACATGTCCATCGAGGGCGGGGCGCGCTGCGGCTACGTCAATCCCGACGAGAAGACGTTCGCCTATCTCAAGGACCGTCCCTACTCGCCCGAGGGCGAGGACTGGGACGAGGCCGTCGCGGTGTGGAAGGGGATGGCCTCCGATCCGGGGTGCCGCTACGACGACGTCGTGGACATCCGTGCCGAGGACATCGCCCCGTCGGTGACCTGGGGAATTTCCCCCGACCACGGCATCTTCGTGAACGAGCGCATCCCGTCGCCGAGCGAGGCGTCCGACGAGGAGGCGCGGAAGAGCATCGAGGAGGCCCTCGAATACATGAAGCTCGAAGCCGGGGCCCCTATCGTCGGCACGCCCGTGGATGTCTGTTTCATCGGCAGTTGCACGAACGGCCGCCTTTCCGATTTCCGCGAGGCGGCGAAATTCCTCAAGGGCCGCAAGGTCGCGAAGAGCGTCACGGCCATCGCCGTACCCGGTTCGGAGATCGTCGACCATCTTTGCCGGCAGGAGGGCATCGACAAGATCTTCGAAGAGGCCGGTTTCGAGTGGCGCGGCGCGGGTTGCTCCATGTGCCTCGCGATGAATCCCGACAAGCTGGTCGGCGATCAGCTCTGCGCCAGCTCGAGCAACCGGAATTTCAAGGGCCGCCAAGGCAGCCCGGTCGGGCGCACCGTCCTGATGTCCCCGGTGATGGTGGTGGCGGCGGCCGTGACCGGCGTCGTCAGCGACGCCCGCGAGATCTTCGAATTGGAGGCCGCGGCGGCGTGAAGTGCCAGAGGACTGCGGCAATGAAGGACGAGCGACCGTTGCTGCCTTCCGGCCCTGGCGGGGTTGACCCGCCTTCACTCCGCAGCCTCTGACGCGGGGACTCTACACGCCTTCGGGCAAAATGCGAGCCACGAAACCCGAGCGACTCCACGCAACTCTCTTCCAATGAGCACGGCACCCTCCTCCCAAGCCCTCCCCGACGCGAATGGGCATTTCGGCACCTTCGGCGGGCGCTTCGTCCCCGAGACCCTCGTGGCCGCGCTCGACGCCCTCACCGCCGAATACCTTCAGGCGAAGTCCGATCCGGCCTTCCAAGCCGAGCTCTCGCGTCTCCTCGCCGAATTCTGCGGTCGCGAGACGCCGCTCTATTTCGCGGAGCGCTGGACGGAGAAGCTCGGCGGTGCCCGCATCTACCTGAAGCGCGAGGACCTTCTCCACACCGGGGCGCACAAGATCAACAACGCCCTCGGGCAGATCCTCCTCGCGAAGCGGCTCGGGAAACGGCGCATCATCGCCGAGACGGGGGCGGGCCAGCACGGGGTCGCGACGGCGACGGTGGCGGCGCGCTTCGGCATGGAGTGCGTCGTCTACATGGGGGCGACGGACATGGAGCGCCAGCATCTCAACGTCGTCCGGATGCGCCTCCTCGGCGCGGAGGTGCGCGGGGTCGAAGCGGGCCAGAAGACGCTCAAGGAGGCGGTCAACGAGGCCTTGCGCGATTGGGTCACGAATGTCCGCACGACCCACTACATCCTCGGCAGCGCCCTCGGACCGCACCCCTATCCGATGATGGTGCGCGATTTCCACCGCGTCATCGGCCTGGAGGCACGGCGTCAGATTCTCGAACGCGAGGGACGTCTCCCCGACTTGCTCGTCGCCTGCGTCGGGGGTGGCAGCAACGCGATCGGGCTTTTCCATCCCTTCCTTGGCGACGAGGGCGTTAGGATGGTCGGCGTCGAAGCCGGCGGCCACGGAATCCAGCCAGGCGAGCATGCGGCGCGCTTCCAAGGCGGCAAGCTGGGGGTGCTGCAAGGCACCAAGACCTGGCTGCTCGCCGACGGAGACGGACAGATCGAGTTGACCCATTCCATCTCGGCCGGGCTCGACTACGCCGCGGTCGGTCCGGAGCACGCCTACTTGCAAAGCGAAGGCCGGGTCGACTACAGCTACGCGACCGACGACGAGGCTCTTGCCGCGTTCCAGGAACTCGCCCGCACCGAAGGGATCATTCCGGCGCTGGAGACCTCCCATGCCCTCGCCCAGGTGCGCAAGGCCGCCCCGGCGATGGGACGCGACCAGATCATCGTGGTGAGCTTGTCGGGTCGCGGCGACAAGGACGTGGAGCAGGCGTCGAGGTACCTTCTCCCGCGGGTGTGAGCGGAGCGGGTAGCCGAGGCAGGCGAAGGGCTGCCAGCGCTTGAACCTTCAGCGCACCCGGAACCGTGCAATCTGCTTGGCGCTCCTGAGCTTGGCCGAATCCGTGGCGACGACGGTGATTCTGTTACTGCTGCCTTTGCGGACGCGCGCCTTCGCCGACCAGGAGGTGGTTCCCTTCGCGCGGAGCTTGCGGGAATTGAGCATCACGTTGACATGAGTGATGGTGGCGCCGCTTCTTGTACGAGCCCGCCCGGTGATGCGCAGGTTTCCGGCCTTTATAGTGCGGCCACTGATGGGGCGAAGGATCCGGACAATGGGGCGAAGGCTTGCGTTGGTCGCCAGGATGTTGACGGTGACAGCGCTGGGGGTGCCAACATTGTAATAGCCGCCACTCTAAATCCGGACGGAGAAGGAGCGATTCTCCATGACGGAGTCGATGTTGATTCCAATAACCAAGTTCTTTTCCCGTTCTCCCGTGTGGAAGTAAAGGTAAGGGTTGAGAGTATCGAAGTCATCGCCCCATTTCGCGGTGCCTTCGTTGCAGATGAAATAGACATCGGTGAGGTAGTATAGCGGATCGCCGGAACATTTTACGGGGATCGAAACCGAGCCTGCCGAGCGTACGACGGTCACGGACTCCGTCGCGAAGCTGATGGTAGGTGGAAGGGGTGTGTCTGCCTGCATGGGCTCCAAAGAGGCAAGGCCATAGCAAAGAAGACCGATGGCGAAAGTTGGCAGGGCGGCGGACGGATGTCTGCGGAAGACTGGCAAAGTCATGACTTCTGCTTGCATGCGGGGCGAGCGATGGGGCGGTGTCCTCCCGCTGCAAGGCTGCGGCAAAAACAGAATCCTGTATACCCGACTGGTGCCGATCTTGTCAAACGCGTTCCTCCTACCGGATCCCTCACTCCGGCACCTCGCCGGAGACCACTCCGCCGGTGGCGGCGGGGGTCTTCACCGGGGGGGGCGTCCCGGATTTCGGCTCGGTGTTCCGCTGCGTGGTCTTGAGGAGGCGTTCTCCGCCCGAAATCTGGTCGACCAGCGCCTCGATCTTGGCGTGCAGTTCGCGCACTTCCTCCTCGGCGAGGATTTCGCCTTCCGGAATATCGACGGCCTTCTGAATCTCCAGGAGGTCGGCGCGGATTCTCGAGACGATGGAATTTTTCTGGATGCGGGGCTCGAGGGTCTCGAGGTTGAGGACGAAATATTCCACGACAAGCGGCTTCGAAAGGGCCGCGGCCTTGGCGGGATCGTAGGGATTGAGCGAAGCGGCGCAACCGATCTCAAAGGCGCGGAGCCAGCCGCCGAGGCTGATGAGATTGGCCGCGTCCACGTCGCGGATCAGGACCATCTCCTTCTCCACGTCCTTCTGCGCTTGCACGAGCTCCTCCTTCAGCTCGCTCCATTGCCCGACGGCACCTTTCTCCAGCATGCTCTTCATGTGGCTGGAGATGCGCGTGCCCGATCCGAGCACCTTCCCATGGCTGAGAAGCGAACGGCCGATGGGCTCGAGATCGAAGAACTGCTCGGCTTCCACGGCGAAGAAGCCGTCGGCGAGAAGGGTGCCCATGACGAGGGCGAGCTTGGTGCGGTCCTGCGGCGGCTGTTCGGGCAAGGGGCGTTTCAGCTCGTCGTAGGGCAAGGGGCGGAGCTTGCGGAGATCGTCGAAGATCTTCCGGATCGAGGGCGTGGTGAACTCGTTCACTCCCATCTCCTCGCGCAAATGCTCGTCTTCCAGCAGCTCCTCGGGAATGGGAGGCATGCCCTCCTCCGCCGCTTCCTGGCCCCCGGCCGGTGGAATGGCCAAGCCGGAGCAGAGGAGCGCGAGGGTGAGAGATCTCGGAAGAAGCATGGCGGGATTCCCGAAGGACGAAGGAACTGTCGGAAATGTTAGAGCGGGTGAAAAAGTTTGCCAGAAGATTTGCACGTCATTAGGAAACCTTTATATTACATGTGAGATCATTCTCATTCCGGCCACTCACTCACTGGAATCAACGTCATCGGGAAAGGTCGCGGGGGCATTCTAATAGAATACTCCGATCCGCGTTATACCTACACATCCCAACATGAGCTCGAACATGCGTGCGGCGAAACTTGCCGCCTCCTGCCTGATCGCCGGTCTAGCCCTCTCTCTCAGCAGTTGCGCTGTGCAGACGGCTGCCAAACGCGACTCTCTCCACGTCATGGAGGTCTCCGTACCACTCCAGAAAATGGCCCTCTACCGCCAGGGAGAGCTGGTGAAGACCTATCCTGTCTCCACCTCGAAATTCGGGCTTGGCGACGAGAAGGGCAGCTACCGAACCCCTCCGGGCAAGATGGAGGTGGCCCAAAAGATCGGAGAGGGCAAACCGGCCGGGGCGGTCTTCAAGAGCCGTCAATGGACCGGGGAGGTCATCAAGCCCAACGCCCCTGGACGCGATCCCATCGTCTCGCGCATTCTCTGGCTGAAGGGGCTCGAGCCGGAGAACCAGAACGCCTATTCCCGCTGCATCTACATCCATGGCACCGCCGCCGAGCGGGATATCGGCACGCCTGCCAGCTACGGCTGCGTCCGGATGAAGTCGAAGGATGTCATCGACCTGCACGACCGGATCGGCGAAGGGTCGAGGGTCTTCGTCGTTCGCAAGAATCTTTGGCGCGACGTCGATAAAGCGCAAAAGGCGAGCAGCACCGTGATCGAGGCGGTTCCGTCGCCCGGGGCACCCGCCGCCGCCGCGACTCCCCTTGCCGCCGTCGAACCTCCGGCGGTGAAGCCGGTTTGGAACGAAGTGGGGATCTTCAAGACAGGCGTCGACGTTCTTCAGGGGGCCGGATACGAGACCAGCTACCTCACGGGCGAACCGCCCCTGCGGTCCGGGACGGAGCAGATCGTGGAGGTTGCCCCTTGACTATGTCGAAATGGGGGGGTAAGCTCCGCGCCCTTTAGTTTTCCGAACCCACTCGATTTCGATGGCCAACACCAAATCCGCTCTCAAACGCGTCCGTCAGACGAAGACCCGCACGGCCCGCAACCGTGCCATCAAGACCCGCGTGAAGACGGCCCGCAAGAGCGCGCTTGCAGTCGTCGGTTCCGGCGACAAAGCCGCTGCGCAAGAGGCCTACAACCAGTTTGCCTCCGCTGCCGACAAGGCGGCGAAGAGCGGAGCGATCCACAAGCGGACGGCGGATCGTCTCAAGGGACGCATGGCCGCAAAGCTGAAGCCTGCCGCGGCGACGGCGGGTGCGTGACCGCCTTCGCGTTCGCGCACCTCCCTTTCGGATTCCGATGGACCCTGCCGACCGGCAGGGTTTTTTCGTGGCCGGTATCTTCGGGCCGGGCAATCTTTCTCCGGGTAGGGGTTGAGGTTTCCGGAGGCTGAGAGACACGCAACCTTGGCCAAGAGGGATCCCGCGAGGCTCCTCAACCGGCCGCCCAAGGAACGGGGCCGACGATCCGACCGCCCGGTGGGGACGGGCGATCCTTGAATAAAAAAACCGCCTCCCCTTTCGGGAAGGCGGTGGTTGCGAAGGGTGCGGAGCAGGAAGCCCTCGGCCGGAGCGATCAGAACGACACCGTCAGCGAGACGCCGCCATGGAGAATGTCGGACTGCGGCCCTCCCACGCCCACGTCGATGCCGTCGGCGATCATGCCGCCGGTCGCACCGTTGTAGGCGATGTAGGGGGTGAGGGTGGTGCGGCAGTTCAACGAGATCGGAAGGGAGGCTTTCACGTAGTAGTGGTTCCAGCCGGAATCGCGGGCGATGCCGAAGGTGGCGCTGTCGTAGTAGCCGTCGCTGTAGCCGATGCCCGTGCCGAGAACGAGGGAGGCCTCGTCGCACAGTTCGAAGGTTTTCTCCACGCCGAGCTCGTGGAACCATCCCGCCGCCGTGCCCCTTCCGCCGAAGGCCTGGATCGCGCTGTAGGACAGGTCGACGAAGCCGAGGCTGCGGGAGATGTCGAGATAGGCTTCGCCGTATCCGCCGGTCGGGGTGACGTTGCTGCGGAATTCGGGGAAGGTGTAGTGGTAGTAGCCGAGATTGAAGTCGAAACCCGCAAAGGTGCCGAGGGTGAAATCGACGTAGAGGTCGAGCTCGTCGTAGCCCGCGCCGCCCCCGTTGATGCCGTTGAGATACCAGGTGCCGACGGTGATGGGAACGGCGAAGCCCTCGAAGGTGTAGTTCACATCGGCCCAGACGCTGTCGCGGGCGAAGCGGACGCCGTAGAAGACATAGTCCGTGTCGTAGCCGACGCTGACTTCGCCGCCGAGATCGACGCATTCCTCGATCGGAGTTTTTCCAGTGGGGGCCTTGCCCCAGTCTCCCGCAAGGGCGCCGGGCACCGTCGCACCCAGGGCCATCGCGGCGGTTGTCGCCATGAGGATTGTCTTGTTCATAGGAAAGAAGAATGAGGAAAGGGCACCCTGTGTGCCCGGGAAAGCGGTGAAGCTTCCATTCAAGCGAAAGAGTGGAATGGGCGCAATCTTAAATCAAACTAAAATATCATATTTTTCACATTTTGCGCTTGGGCAACCTAGGGCCCGTCGCCATCGGGACGGTTGGGGTCAGCGGTAGGTTTTGCCCTTGTACCGGATCCATCCCGAAGGTTGGATGCCCGCCGGGTCGCGGTGGGTGTAGTGGATCAGCCCTCCCTGGTGGTTCCAGATGTATTCTCCCCGGGTCTTGATCCTGTTCCCGAGCCGGAGGGATTTCACGCGCTTGGATAGATCGATGTTGTGGACGATGAGAAGGGTTTGGCCGGATGAAAGGCGGATGATGAAGCGTTGGTGGCGGCTTCCGATGGTGTCATCGCTCAATTTGCGGATGACCTTGCCGGAACAGGTGGCGCGGAATTCGCTGGCTCCTTCGCGGAAGGCTTTGGCGAGAATCTTGTCCTGCTTGCTGACGGGGCGGATTTCCCCGGTCGCCGCGAAAGCGCGTGGGGAAACGAAGGAGGGAACGGATTCCGAAGAGAGGGCCAGGAAGGCGAGAAAAAGCAATAGCAAGGGCCTCATTATGCTCGATGAATGAGCCGACTGTGGATCCGTTCGTTTCGAGAACCAAGCTGAAAGCGGGCGCGATGCAAGGCGACCCCATTTTGTTGAACGGAGATCGTTGGCGAAACGGAGGGATTGCGTCGGTCCGGGCGCGAAGCGCGGTAGGGACGCACCGCCGGGGCGTCCGCGTTGGATGGGCGGGACACGTCGGCGGGATGCCCGGTGTCCCGCTTCACCCGGATGCCGTTCCCATCAGGCCAGCTCCGCAGCCATGGCCGAGCTGCCCAGGATGCCGGCGGTGTTCCCGAAGCGCGCGGGGACGAGGCGGAGGTGGCTGAAGCATTCGTCGGTGAGGGAATTCCGCAGCGTTTCACGGAGCGGGGCGAAAAGCAGGTCACCCGCTTCGGAAACGCCTCCGCCGACGACGATGGTTTCGGGATTGAGGAGGTAGACGACGCTCATGAGGCAGAAGCCGAGATGCCTTGCCACACGGTCCCAGACTTCGAGGGCGACGGGATCGTCCGCTTGCGCCGCGGTCGCGAGCGTCTCGGGGGTGAGGGGCGAGGGCGCGACGGCCTTCCGCTCCGCGTAGAGGGCTTCGGCCATCTCGACGATCTGACGGTTGCCGATGTAGCGTTCGAGGGCACCGGTGTTCCCGTAGGGGCCGGCCACGCCGTGCTGGTCGATGCTCATCTGTCCGATCTCGCCGGCGGCGCAGGCGGCGCCGCGGTAGAGCTCGCCGTTGAGGATGAGCCCGCCGCCGACGCCGGTGCCGAGGGTGACGCAGACGGCGTGGCGGCAGCCTTTGGCGGCACCGTATTTCCATTCGGCGTAGGCCATGCAGTTCGCGTCGTTCTCGAGCACGGTGGGCAGGCCGGTCTTCTCCGCCATGATGTCGCGCAGGGGGATGGCGGTCCAGCCCTTCACGTTGGTCAGGTTGTAGGTCATCCCGGTGGCGAAGTTCACCGCTCCGGGGACGCCGATGCCGATGGCGGCGATGTCGGGATGGGAGTTGCGGACTTCCGCGACGGTTTCCACGATGTGGTCGATGAGACGGTCGGGATGGTCGAAATCCTGAGTGGGAATGCGGAGGATTTCGGTGAGAAGGGTCCCGCCCGCGACGGCGGCGAGTTTGACCGAGGTGCCGCCGAAATCGACGCCGATGACCGGAGCGGATGTCATGTGGGGAAGTTGAGATTTGCGACGCGGAGCAGTCCGCGCAGGGTGAGGTGGGGATCGACCGACTCGATGGCGGGAAGATTGTGGGCTATCAAAGCCGCATATCCTCCGGTGGCAATCGTTTTCGGCGGGGTTCCCAGC
Organism: Verrucomicrobiales bacterium; assembly: GCA_037190325.1. Classification (GTDB taxonomy): domain Bacteria; phylum Verrucomicrobiota; class Verrucomicrobiia; order Verrucomicrobiales; family DEV007; genus Arctic95D-9. The sequence continues at coordinate 135,876 of JBBCIU010000004.1, forward strand.
TCCTCCGCGATCCGCGCGAGAATCTCGAGGACGAGACCCCGGTAGCCATGGTAGGCGCCCGACTGCATGGCGTGGACGGTCGACCGTCCGATGGCCGACGGCGGCCGGGCGATCTCGATCTCGGGAAGCAGGGCGGTGCGTTCGTGCAGGTAGTGGCGCATGGCGTCGAGACCGGGGGCGATGACGCCGCCGATGTAGGCGGGGCGAGCGTCCACGATGTCGAAGGTCACGGCGGTGCCGAAATCGACGACGACGATGGGCCGGTCGGAGGGATGCTCGGTGACGGCGACGGCGTTGGCGAGGCGGTCGGCGCCGATCTTCGACGGATCGGGGAAATCGACCTCGACTCCGAGTTCGATGCGGTGGGAGAGCTCGACGAGAGGGAGGCCCGATTGCGAAGCGATGAGATCGGGGACATTGGCGGGCACGACGGAGGCGAGGACGACCCGTCCGTAGTTCCAGCCGGAAAGCAGGCCGCGCACGGCGGTGGCGGAGACGTCGCGCGAAGGGATGGCGCGATGGTCGAGCAGTTCGTCGCGCGAGGCGAGGGCGAACTTGGTGCGGGTGTTGTTGTTGTTGACGAGAAGGAACTCGCCCTGCCGGGAGGACATGCGGGGAATGGGAGAATGAGGGGAGATCAGGGGAGTTCGACCGGGATCGTCGTTCCTCCGATGTCGAGGGAAAGGGCGGCGGTCGGGCGCACGAGCCACCAGCGCAGGGTCGCGAGCGGGTCCTCCGCGCCGGAGAGCGATGCCGTTTCGCGGAAGGGTTCGAAGAAGCGGGGCGCCGGCTCGCCTTCGGCGGTCGTGGCCGACACGTTCGATTCGTCGAGGACGAGATCGCCGCCGGAGGGGGAGCGTCCCGCCAGCGTCGTTTCGACGATGAGGCCGCCGGGGGAATCCAGGACGCGCACATCGCGGACGGCGATAGCCGCCGGAGCTTCGTCTCCCGGTGCGGCATCCGGATCGGTCTCGACCTTCTCGGAAGCCGGGGGAGTGGATAGGGTCGGGCGCTTGGCTTGACCCGGTTGGGTCGGCTCCGGTTCGGGGAGGAAGGCGAAGATGAGGAGCGCGGCGACGACGGCGAGAAGCAGCCACACTTCGAAGCGCTTCAGAATGACGAGGAAGGGCATGGGTTCAGGGCTGTCGGCGCAGACCGGGGAGAATGGGTTTTTCCGAACCGCCTTCGCGGGGATAGAAGAGAATGCCGCTGCGGTTCAGCTTGTCGAGAAAGCCTTCGAGGTCGCGTTTCAGAGCCGAATCGCGGAGCAGCGCGGCGGCGATGCCGTCGCCGTGCTCGATCTGGTTGAGGAGGGTGTTGGTCTCGGCGAGGGTTTTGCGAAGATCGTCGAGGGTGGTGTCGAACTCCTGCAGCACCGGCGGCACGGTGGCGAGAGTGGTGGTCAGTGCCTCCACGCCCTGGTCGACTCCGGTGAAGGTCGTCTTGGCGGCCGTGGCGGCGGCTCCGATCTCGGCGATGGCGGAACGGGTTTCGGCCAGCAGGGGGGCGGCATCGGCGGAAACGGCGCGGAGGTTCGTCGAAGTCGTTTTGAGTTCCTCCAGGAGAGTGGCGAGATTCGCGAGGTTCCGGTCGGTGAGCAGTTCCGCCTCCACCCTGGCGGCAAGCCGTTCGACTTGCCGGGCGGCGGAACGGATTTCGATGGAGGCATCGGCCATCCCGTCGAGTGCCTCGCCGGCTTCGCTGGCGAGGTCGGCGAGGTTGCCGGACGGTTGGGCGACGATGCGGTGCCCTTCGGGCAGGAATTCGCCGGTGGGCCGTTCGGGCGGGAGGATGCGGACGTAGCTGTCCCCCATGAGCCCGCTCGTCCCCACCTTCACGGTCGATCCCGTGGGGATGCGGGCATCCGGATGGATTTCGAGGGGGATGGAAAGAAGGACGAAATCCTCGTTCAGTTCCGGGTCGCCGGAAACGCGTCCGATGTCGACGCCTCCGAGACGCACGGGGACGCCGGCACGGATGCCGGTGGCGTCCTTCACCTCGACGATGATGGGGTAGCCGCCGGTCGAGGCGAGCCGCGGATGGGTGAAGCGGAGGATCAGGCCGCCGGTCAGGGCGATGCCGAGAAGGAGGAAGAGGCCGACGGAGATCTCGGCGCGGCGAGGGGATGAGGCCATCGGAGTGCTAAAGGGGCAGTATCGACGTGAATCGGACGGGCGGCAACGGGGAAGCCGGGGTCATTCCCGGCCCATCGCGTCGGCGCGGAGGAATTCGCGCACGGCCTCGTCCTCCGAGCGGTCGAGACCGGCGACGGACCCGGCATAGCGGACGACGCCGTGTTTCAGGAAGACGACCTGGTCGGCGACGAAGCGCATCGCGCCGAGGTTGTGGGTGACCATGACGGAGGTGAGGTGGAACTCCTCCTTGAGCCGGTGAATGAGCTGGGTGATGCTCTCGGAGAGGATGGGGTCGAGGCCGGCGGTGGGTTCGTCGTAGAGAAGCGCGTCGGGCCGGGGAGCGATGGCGCGGGCGAGGGAGACGCGCTTGCGCATGCCGCCGGAGAGGGCGTCGGGCATCTTCCCCTGCTGTCCACCCAGACCGACGAGGGAAAGAACCTCCTCGACGCGCGCGGCGAGGAGGTTCTCGTCCTTCTCCCCCGCTTCCCGCAGGGGGAAGGCCACGTTCTCCCCCACGTCCATCGAGTCGAAGAGGGCGCCGTCCTGGAACAGCACGCCGATTCGACGCCGGATCGGACGCAGTTCCCTTTCGGAAAGAGGAGCGAGGTCCACGCCCGCCACCTTCACCGATCCGGAGGTGGGCTTGAGGAGCCCGTTGAGGTGCTTCAGAAGAACGCTCTTTCCCGCGCCGCTTCCACCGAGAACGACGGTGGTCCGGCCTTGCGGGACGGAGAAGGACACGCCGCGCAGCACCTCCTGGCCGGCGAGCGTCTGCCGCAGGTCCGAGACCTCGAAGTAGGGAGTGCCGGCGTCGGAGGACATCGTGTTTCAGAGATCGATGGAGCTGGTCGGGAGCCAGCGGTTGAGGAGGAGGGAGAGGAAGAAGTTCACGACGAGGATGGCGAGGGAGGAGTCGACCACCGCCTGCGTCGTGGCCCGTCCCACGCCGACGGCGCCGTCGCTGGCGTTCAGCCCGCGATGGCAGGAGATCAGGACGATGAGCAGGCCGAAGACGGTGCCCTTGATCAGTCCCGTGGCGACATCCTCGAGCCGCGTGTGGGCGACGAGCTGGGCGGTGAACCACGGTTCCGGCACCTCGAAGACCCGGACGGTGAGAAACTCCGCCGCCGCCATGCCGCACCAGATCGCCTCCGCCGTCAGAATGGGCATGGAGACGAGGACCGCGACGAGACGGGGGACGACGAGGTAGTCGACCGGGTCCGTTCCCATGGTGCGGAGGGCGTCGATCTGCTCGGTGACCCGCATCGTTCCGATCTCGGCGGCCATGGCCGCCCCCATCCGGCCCGCGACCATCAGGGCGGCGAGGACGGGCCCCAGCTCGCGGCACATCGCGATGGAGACGACGGGGCCCGTCGCCGACCCGAGTCCGAGTTCGCTGAATTTATAATAGGCCTGCGCCGCGAAGACGGCACCGGTGAAGGCGCCGGTCACGATCACGACGAGCTGCGAGCCGATCCCGATCGCGATGATCTGCGACAGGGCCGATCGACGCCGCAGGCCCGCGGCGAACAGCGAGACGATGGCGTCTCTCGCCAGCAAACCCAACTGCCCGAGATGGACGAGCAGCCCTCGCAACCGATCCTTCATTCCCCGAAGCAAACACGGATTTTCCCGAAGGGGCAAGCCCTTCGGGAAATCCGAAGTCCGAAGCTCGAAATCCGAAGCCAGCGGACGGATCGGGCTTCGGATTTCCGATTTCGAGTTTGCCATCCACCGTGCCCCGCGTTGAATTTCCCCTATGGAGAATCAGGAAGCAGTCGGAGTCATCGGGCAGGGAATCATCGGCAGCCGTGTCGCGGAATGCCTGCGGAAAGCGGATCGCGAGGTCTACGTCTGGAGCCGCACCCCGAAACCCCTGCCGAATTTCCTCGGTTCGCCGACGGAGGTCGTCGCCCTCGCCGACGTCGTCCAGATCTTCGTCGGCGACAGCGAGGCGCTGCGCGAAGTGGTCGCGGCGATCAAGGGCCGGCTCGAATCGCGGCACACGATCATCGCGAACGGCACCTTCGATCCGGGAACGGTGGCCGAGGTCTACCAGTCGGTCCGGGAGACCGGGGCCGCCTTCCTCGACTGCCCCTTCACCGGCAGCCGCCTCGCGGCGGAGGCGGGGGCCTTGGTCTATTATGTGGGCGGCGATGCGCAAGTGCTGGAGCGAGTCCGTCCCGTGCTCGAGGCCAGCGCGAAGTCCATTCTCCATCTCGGCCGGATCGGCGAGGCGGCCCTCATCAAGATCGCGACGAACATGATCTCCGCGGCCACCGTGGGAGTGCTGGCCGAAGCCTACGGGCTCGTCGTCAAGGCCGGCGTCGATCCGGCGAAGCTGGCCGAGGCGCTCGAGGAGAACGCGTGCCGCTCCCCGCTGGTCGCGATGAAGCTTCCCGGCATCCTCGCCGGCGACTACGAGCCCCACTTCTCCCTCAAGCACATGTTCAAGGACGCCCAATACGCCCTGAGCCTGGGCAAGCGGCTCGGCGTGGCCCAACCGGTCCTTTCCACGACGGCCAGCGTGATGTACAAGGCGATTCAGAACGGCAAGGGCGAACTGGACTATTCGGTCGTGGCGGAACCCTACAACGAGGGGCGGCAGGCATGAAGGACGGCACGACGGAAGTGGCGGAGGCGGTCGCGGGCCGATGGCGTTGCCTGGAGGATCGGGCGGTCTTCCGGCTCGTCGGGCCGGATCGGGTCCGCTACCTGAACGGGCAGGTGAGCAACGACGTCTCGAAGCTGGACGACGGCGGCTCCGTCGCGGCCTGCCTCTGTACCCTCAAGGGCAAGGTGGAGGCGCTCGTCTGGGTACGTGCCGTCGGCGACGCCCTCGTCCTCGATGGAGAGCTGCGGCAGCGCGATTCCCTAGGGGCGAGGTTGAACCGCTACCTCATCGCCGACGACTGCGAAATCGAGGACGTGACCGGTCAAGTGACTCTCTTCCACCATTTTGGCGAGGGGGCGGGCTTCCCCGCTCGCCGCCTTGGCCTCGTCGGGCGCGATCTCTTGGTTTGGGGGAGGGAAGAGGCCCCCTCGTGGCTCCCAGAGGATAGGGAAGTGGCTTCGGAGGAATGGAACCGGCTGGAGACGCTTTCCCTCGTGCCCTGCTCGGGGTGGGAGATCAACGCGGAGGAGTTTCCCGCGGAGCTGGGGCTTGACGCCTGGGCGGTCGATTTTCACAAGGGATGCTATCTCGGGCAGGAAATCGTCTCGCGCCTCCGCAGCGTGGGGCGGGTGAAGCGGGAGCTGATCCGCGTTCTGTGCGAATCGCCGCTGGATCGCGGCGTGGCGGTGATGACCGAGGACGGATGCCCGGGCGTCGCGACCCGGCCCTCGATTCCCCTTCATGAAAAAAGCCACATCGCCCTGGCCTTGGTCGCGAAGGAGGGCGGACGGGCGTCCGCCGCTGACGCTCAATCGGTTGTGCGATTCGAAAAGAATCCCACCTAGGTTCAGAAACGAACCTCGCGTGGGTTTCTTAGGCAAAAATCGATTTTTTTTGGTTGCGAATCCGGGACATCTAAACCACTGTCAAACCGTCCTTGGAACCTTTGGGCAAAACACAGCCGGTTGGCATGCGGGTTGCTTAGAGGTTCCGGGTCGGGCGAAAGCCGAACGAAAACAGGTTATTACGACCACATCTCAAACCAAGGGAAACAAACGAATCTATGAAGAAAACCATTCTGGTTGCAACTATCGGCGCGTTGACGCTCGGCGTGAACGCGGGTGATTGGGGGAAGGCCCCCGTGAGCAAGAACGTGATCGAAGAGTGCGTCGATCTCGGCGGTGAAGTCTCCGTCGGCTACATGAGCGACTACATCTTCTACGGTGTGAAGTTCGCCGGCGACAGCGTCTGGGCCGACGTCAACTACACCTTCGACGGTCTTGCCGCTCCGATCACCATCGGTGCGCTCTACCTCAACGGGATCAACGAAGACGGCATCGGTGGTGCCTTCGACGAGCTTGACCTCTACGTCAGCGCTGCCCTCGGCACCTTCGCTGGATTCGATGTGGCTCTTGGCTACACCCACTACATCTTCCCCGAAGCCCGTGGCAACCTCGGTGCCACCAGCGGTGCTGGCTACGGTGAGATCGGCCTCGACATCCGTCGCAGCCTTGGTTTCGTCGATGTTCTCTTCGAGAGCAACTACGGCATGGGCGGTGCCTCCAACGGTTGGTACCACCAGCTCGGGTTTGAGAAGAGCTTCGGTCTGACCGACAGCGTCAGCCTCGTGCTTGGAACCGGTGTCGGCTACTCGGATGGCTACTTCAACCCCGCGGTGCCGAACTTCTCCACTCCTCGCGACAGCGGCTGGAACCACTACTACGTGACCGCCTCGCTTCCGATCGAGCTCAACTGCCGCACCACCCTGACTCCCTACGTCGGTTATGTCGGCGGTCCCGACAGCTGGATCGTGGACGGCATCAACGTGACCGGAGATCCCCAGTCCGACATCCTTCACGGTGGTGTTACCCTCAGCGTTTCCTTCTGAGAAACTCAACGACAAAGGAATCTAAGTCTTTACTTATTACCTTGGTGCAAATCGCCTCTCCGAAAGGAGAGGCGATTTCTTTTTGTACCAAGACGTGATCGTGTTCGCAGGATGGCAAGAGAGCGGGGTGTCAAAGTGTTGGTCGATGGGGCGACGAGCGACCTCACTTTCACTTATTTGGTTCCGGAGGGGGTGGAGGTCCGACCCGGGCAGCGCGTGCGCATTCCCCTGCGCAACCGGAACGCTCTCGGGACGGTGACGGAACTGGAGTGGATCGAGACCGAATCCATCGCCTATCGTCTCAAGCCCATCCTGGGGACCGTCTCGGACGATCCCTTTCTCACGGCGGGGCTGATGAAGCTGGCCGAATGGATCTCCGGCTTCTATCTGGCTCCCATCGAAACCGTGATCCGGACGATGCTCCCGAAGCCTTCGCGCGGGGAGGAGGAGAAGCGCAAGACGGCGAAATACGTCGAACTGGCAATTTCCCGGGAAGAGGCGGCGCTCGTGGACTTCACCGCCCGCCAAGGCAAGCAGAGGGAGGCGCTGCAAGTGCTGGTGGAGCGAGGACCGCAAAGCCTCCAGGAGCTCACGGGCTCGTGCGGCCTGTCTCGGTCGGTATTGAAATCCTTGGAGGAACGGGGGCTCGCCCGCCTCGTCGATCGCGTCGTTTCGCGCGATCCTCTCGACGAGGTGGACTATGTGGTCTCCGATCCGCTGCCCTTGAACGAGGAGCAGTCTGCCGCGCTCGAGCAGATCACGGATTCGGCGCGCCGCTTGTCGGGCGGGGAGAAAACCCGCCCCATCCTCCTCCATGGGGTCACCGGCAGCGGCAAGACCGAGGTCTACCTCCAGGCGATCCAGGCCGCCGTCGAGGAGGGGAAAGGGGCCATCGTCCTCGTTCCGGAGATCGCGCTCACCCCCCAGACGGCGGATCGCTTCAAGCAGCGCTTCGCCGCGATCAAGGATCGCGTCGCGATCCTCCACAGCAACCTCTCCGAAGGCGAGCGGCACGACGAATGGCGCAAGGTGCTGGATCAGAAAGCCCGCATCGTCATCGGGGCGCGGAGCGCGATCTTCTCGCCGGTGGAGAATCTCGGGCTCATCGTCGTCGACGAGGAGCACGAGAACTCCTACAAGCAGGACACCGTGCCCCGCTACCAGGCCCGCGATATCGCGGTGGTGAGGGGGCAGCTCGAAGGCTGTCCCGTCGTCCTCGCCAGCGCGACCCCCTCCCTGGAGTCGTGGAACAATGTCAGGACGGGGAAGTACGAGCTGGCGACGATGCGGCAGCGCGTCGACGACCGCAAGATGCCGCTGATCCGGGTCGTCGACATGCGCGACGAGGGGCGGAAAAGCCAGTCGGGCCCCACCATTCTCTCGACGAAGCTCCGCACCGCGATGGAGAGGCGCCTCGCCGAGGGGCAGCAGTCCATCCTCTTTCTCAACCGACGCGGTTTCGCCCGCAACATCCTCTGCCCCGAATGCGGCTACGTCGCGAACTGCCGCCATTGCAGCACGACGATGACCTTCCACCGCGAAGACGACCGTCTCGTCTGCCACATCTGCGGTTTCGCCCAGCTGCCTCCGCGTCAATGCCCCGAGTGCTCCGGTCGCTCCATCGTCAACGCCGGATACGGAACCGAACGGGTCGAGGAAGTGCTGCGGCAGGTCTTCTCCACGGCGAGGATCGCCCGGGTCGACACCGATTCGATGAGGAGGAAGAACCAGCTCCGGGACACCCTCAACGCCTTCCGGGCGAAGAAGATCGACATCCTCCTCGGCACTCAGATGATCGCGAAGGGGCTCGACTTCCCCAATGTGACCCTGGTCGGCGTCCTCAACGCCGACGTCGGGCTCCATATTCCGGACATCCGCGCGGGGGAGCGCACCTTCCAGCTCCTCACCCAGGTGGCGGGGAGGGCGGGGCGGGGCGAACTGGAGGGCGAGGTCGTCGTGCAGACCTACACCCCCCACCATCCGGCGATCCAGTTCGCGCGGCACCACGACTTCGAGGGGTTCGCCGAGCACGAGCTGGAGCTGCGGCGGCATTTCCTCCATCCGCCCTTCGCCCATCTCGCTCTCGTCACCTCCCGTTCGACCCATCGCGAGCGGGCGGAGTTCTCTTTGAAGACGCTCCACGGGAGACTCAAGCGCCATCTCCCCGAGGGCATCGTCCTGACCGAGCCGTTGCCGTCTCCGCTCGTGAAATCGCACGACCAATGGCGCTTCCAGATCGTGCTCAAATCCCCCGGCGCCCGGCTTCTCGCCCGCCATATCCGCGAGACGATGAAGGATCTTTCCTTTCCCGACGATGTCGTCGTCACGGTCGATATCGATCCCTATTCGATGGCCTGATGATTTTTTGAACAGTTTTTCAGGGAAAAAGGTTTGCAAATTCCGGACGGACTGAGGACAATCCGGGCATGCCGTTGACCTGCGTTTTCTCGGGAGCCGTCCATGGCGTGAATGCCGTGCCGGTGGAGGTCGAGGTCAATTCCTCCGATGCCGGAAAAGTCGAGATCAAGCTCGTCGGCCTGCCCGACGCGGCGGTGCGCGAGAGCATCGACCGCGTCATGACCGCGATCAAGAACAGCGGCCTGCGGTGGCCCGCCAAGGCCATCACCATCAACCTGGCTCCCGCGGATCTGCGCAAGGAGGGGCCCAGCTTCGATCTCCCCATCGCGATCGGGATGGTCTCACTCGATCCCGAACGCAACGGCGCGCTCACCGAGGGAGCCTTGAAGAAATGCGCCATGGCCGGGGAGCTCGCCCTCGACGGGCGGGTGCGCCCCATCAAGGGCATCCTGCCCCTGGCTCTCCAGGCAAAGCAGCAGGGCCTGCGCGCCATCTTCGTGCCGCGCGAGAACGCGGTCGAGGCCAGCATCGTCGAAGGGATCTACGTCTACGGGATCGAGACCCTGCGCGACGCCTACGGACTGCTCGCCGGAGAGAGCCACATCAAGCCGGAACGGCTCGACCGGGAGGCCTTTTTCCGTTCGAAACAGCAGTACCCCATCGATTTCAACGAGGTGAAGGGGCAGGCCCATGCCAAGCGCGCCCTCGAGGTGGCGATGGCCGGCGGGCACAATCTCCTCATGCTGGGCAGCCCCGGCACCGGCAAGTCCATGCTCGCGAAGCGCCTCGTCACCATCCTTCCGGCGATGACCGAGGCGGAGGCGATCGAGACGACGAAGATCCACAGCGTCGCCGGGCTCGTCGATGGGAAGACCAGCTTCCTCGCGACACGGCCCTTCCGCTCGCCGCACCACACCATCTCCGACGTCGGCCTGCTCGGAGGGAGCAGCCTGCCGACTCCGGGCGAGGTCAGCCTGGCGCACAACGGCATCCTCTTCCTCGACGAACTGCCCGAGTTCCGTCGCTCCACTCTCGAAGTGCTGCGGCAGCCGCTCGAGGACGGGCAGGTCACGATTTCCCGGGCGGCGGGCAAGTTCACCTTTCCGAGCCGGTTCAGCCTAGTGGGGGCAATGAACCCGTGCGCATGTGGCTATCTCGGCGACCCCACCCGGGAATGCCGCTGCTCGCCGGCCCAGATCGAGAAATATCGCCAGCGCATCAGCGGCCCGCTGCTGGACAGGATCGATCTGCATGTCGACGTGCCGGCCGTCGACTACCGGGAGCTGCGCTCCGAAAGCGGAGGTGAGTCCTCCGGCGCGATCCGCGAGCGGGTCGAGGAGGCGAGGCAGGTTCAGCTCGCGCGTTTCGTCTCCCATCCCGGCGTGATGTGCAACGCCGACATGGGAAGCCGCCTCGTCGCCGAGTTCTGCGTGCTCGACCGGGCAGGCGAGCGAACGCTCGAGCAGGCGATGGAGGCCCTGCATTTCAGCGCCCGCGCCCACGACCGCATCCTCAAGGTGGCGCGGACGCTCGCCGATCTCGAAGGTTCGCGCGATCTTCGCGAGGTCCATGTCCTCGAGGCGATTCAATACCGCACTCTGGACCGGAATCTGTGGCGATGAACCACTAGGAGGTTCCTCTATGGAGATAGGGGCATCTCCTGCTTCAGCTATCTCCACGATCCTTGGGAAGCTGCCGAGAAATGCGGGGCGCCTCCAGAAATGCATGAGCTCGGGAGGAGGCGCAGGAATGCACAGAGGATTGTCAGGGCTTCGACCGGAGATAGGCGATGAGGCTCGCGGCCTGGGCCGGGGTGAGCATTTCGCCGAAGTTGTCGGGCATGAGGGAGAGGTTCCGCAAGGTCGTGAAGCTGGCCCGCTTCCGCAGCAGGGTGCGCTCGCCGCCGCCGGGCAGACGCAGGGTGGCGCTGGTGGGAGAGTCGGAGACGCCGATGCCGACGAGCGTCTCCCCCCGATCCGTCTTCGCGACGAGGGGTTCGTAGCCGGGGCGCATCGACTCGTGGGGAAAGAAAAGGTCGCGCAGGATCACCTCGGGGGCGCGCTGGAATTCGGCGTCGAGGTCGGGTCCCACGGCGAAGCCTTCGCCACGGGCCCGGTGGCAGACGGCGCAGAGCCCGGCGAACAGGACGCGGCCCGCCTCGGCCTCGGCCGGCCCGGCCTGCTCCACGGCGGCGAGGAAATCGGGGAGACGCGCCTCGATCGCGGCGAGACGGTCGGCCGAAGGCGCGGCGGGTTGGGGCATCACGAGGGGATGGGCGAGCGGCTTGGCCTCCTCGAGTCCGAGCAGGAGGATCTCGCGAACCTTTTCCGGCGTCGGCGTCTTCGCCACGGCGGCGAGGAGGGATTCGATCTCGGCGGTGCCGCCGAGGGTGGCGAGGAGTCCGGCGAGATGGGCGAGCACGGGACCGCCGTCGCCCGGCTCCTTCGCGAGGGCGAGGAAAAAGGCCTCCTCCCGGCCCGGCAGCGAACTGGCGATGGCGGCGTCCATCCACGGGAGCGATCCGTGTTGTCTTGCCAGTCTCAGGAGCGCGTCCTCGGCCTGAGGATCGCGGCTCTGTCCGAGGCTGAGGGCGGCCTGGAGGGCGAGGGCGGGCGGGAGCGACTCGACGAAGCCGGGCGAAAGGAGGTCGCTCTCGATCCCGCGGGCCTGTTCGAAGTGGTCGGCATCGGCGGCGCGCAGGGCGGCGAGGCGTCCGGCTAGATCGCCGCCTTTCCATTCATCGAGGTCGAGGGAGGCGAGGGTCTCGCCCTGCTCGAGGAGGAGACGGCGCGCCGTCTTGCGCCGCCAATAGGGCCCCTTGCCCGATTCCGCCTTGAGCGCCTCGCGGTCGAGCCCGGCGAGGGACGGAGCGGGTTCGACGGTGGCTTTGTCAGGCTCGAGGATCCAGATGCGGCCCCGGTCGTTGCCGTTGACGACGCCGTATTGCTGCTGGAGGTGCCGGGGGATGGCCGAGTAGTCCTCGATGATCTCGCGGTAGAAATCGACGATGGCGATGCCGCCCCAGGGAGTGTGCGCGAGCGCGACCGGGTGGAACCACGCGTCGCGCGAGGCGAGGAATTCGCTTTCCTTCTCGCCCTCTGTCCGCTCCAGCCGCAGGCGCGTTCCCTCGCGGACGATGCGGCTGCGATGGACGAGATTCTGCGCCGGCTCGCAGACGAGGTAGTCGCCCTGCAATCCCGGAAGGACGTCGTCGCGATACACGAGCGGACCGCAGCCCGAGGTGAAATATCCCGATGCCGCCGCATCGGAGAGGCTACCCTTGCGGTAGAAGGCGAAATACTCCGCATGCTGCTCGCGCTTCACCCGCCACGGGTGGGCCGGCGCGATGGGATAGACGCGCGTGTCGTCGCTCGCCGGAGCGTCGAGGACTGGCGCGGGCGCGTTGGGGTTGCGGGCGAGATAGTGCCACGCGATCGGCGTGACGAAGAGCCCCGGATACGTCGTCGTGGTGACGAAGCGGTCGCCTTCCTCGGTGAAGGCCATGCCGAAGGTGCGCGTGGTGCCGCTGACCGGTTCGATCGCGCTGCCGTCGGCGCGGATGCGGAAATCGCTCGCGGGAAGCTCGACGGGTTCCGCGAGGCGGGGTCCGGTGATCGTCCCGCCCTCCCAGCCGCGGCCGAAGTAGATCCAGCCGTCCGGTCCCCAGATCGGGGCGTTGATCCGGCGCTCGAGCGATCCCGTGCCGAAGCCGGTGAAGAGCACCTCGCGCACATCGGGCCGGTTGTCGCCGTCGGTGTCCTTGAGAAAGAGGATGTCGGGCGCGCAGGCGACGAGGATGCCTCCGTTCGCCGGGACGACTCCGTAGCAGGGCGGCAGGCGGTCGGCCCAGACAATGGCCTCGTCCATCGTGCCGTCGCCGTCGTGGTCGCGGAGGAGCTTCACGGTGCCGTAGGTGCCGGCTTCGGCTTGCTTCTTCGCCTCCTCGCTCGCCTGGATGCGCCGGACTTCGAGATCGAGCTGCCCGGTCTTGTTCAGCTCGTCGATGTCGATCTGCCCTTCGAGATTGTAGCCGTGCATTTCGCTGACGAAGAGCCGCCCGGCCTCGTCCCAGCAGATCCCCGACGGTTCGCGGATGAGCGGTTCGCTCGCGAGGAGACGGATCGCCGTGCCCGGAGGCAGACGGAAGGCCTTCGCGCTCTCCTCCGGCGCGAGCGGCAGCGGCGCGTCGTCCGGTTTGGGGATTTCCGCGAGGGCGGCCGGGACGACGAGGAAGCCTGCGGCAAGGATCGCGACGAGGTTCGTGAAGCGGATGGCCATGAGCGTTACCGTGGGGAATCGATCCGCTCCCGACAAGGGCGCGATCAGGACGGTTGGTTGACTGCCAATGGTTGGTCTCAGGGCGGACTAGGCGTCCCTTCGACGCTCGGCCGGGGTCGATAGCCCGGCTGCAGATTCCGTCCTCGACGGATGCGTTGGATTGGTTCCAATCCCCCATAGGGAAGCCCAGGCTGATGCGGCCGTCTTCCATCGTCCGAGGGAGAGGGTGGCGACTTCGCGAGGCAAGGGGGGGCGTTCGGCCCGCACGGCAATCGGACGTCAAAACGACGTTCCTTCCCTGACCGGACCGTTCAGGGGCTGCCTTGGGACTCCGAAACGGTAGGGAGGGGCAGAGGGCGGGAGAGCGCAAGATTTGCCCGAAGAATCCGCTTGCGGAGACGGGATTTTCCATCTATCGATTTCACCCTTCGCGCCGGAGCTTGCTTCGGCTTCGAGAAAAGTCGCTCGGGTGGCGGAATTGGTAGACGCGCAAGACTAAGGATCTTGTGGGGAGACCTGTGGGGGTTCGAGTCCCCCCTCGAGCACTTTCTCCGAAAAGGCCGCTAGGTCCCTCTGTCCTTGAGCACCTCCTCGAAAGATTCTCCGACGGCAATCCTGCTGATCTCCTGCCCCGACCGCGCTGGCATCGTCGCCGCCCTTTCGGCCTTTCTTTTCGAGAACCGGGGCAACATCGTCGACATCGATCAGCATGTCGATCTGGACGAAGGAGGGTTCTTCATGCGGGTGGAATGGGAGCTCGCCGGCTTTGCCATCGCCCGCGAGGCCATCTCGGCGGCGCTCGCGCCTCTGGTGGAGCGTTTCGAGATGCGCTGGTCCCTGCATTTCTCCGACGTCGTCCCTCGCGCCGCTCTCTTCGTGACGAAGGACAACCATTGCTTTTACGATCTCCTTTCGCGCCACGAGAGCGGCGAGCTGCGCATGGACATCCCGTTGATCGTGAGCAACCGGGAGGATCTCCGTCCGGTGGCGGAGCGTTTCGGCATCCCTTTCCACCACGTTCCGATCACGGCGGAGAGCAAGGCGGCCCAAGAGCTCAGGGAGATCGAAATGCTGCGCGAAGCGGACATCGATTTCGTCGTCCTCGCCCGCTACATGCAGATCCTCAGTCCTCTGATGACGGCGGCCTTCCCCCACCGGATCATCAACATCCACCATTCCTTCCTCCCCGCCTTTCCCGGGGCGAGGCCCTACCATTCCGCCCACAAGCGCGGCGTGAAGCTGGTCGGGGCGACGAGCCACTACGTCACCGAGGATCTCGACGAAGGACCGATCATCGCCCAAGGGGTCACTCCGGTTTCGCACAGCGATTCGGTTCAGGATTTCATCCGGAAGGGCCGGGCTCTGGAGCAGTCCGTGCTGAGCCGCGCGGTCTGGCTCCACCTGAACCGCCGCACCCTTGTCCACGCGAACCGCACCATCGTGTTCGGTTGAGCTTCGCCTCGACCGGCCGGCCATCACCATGGCGACCCGTTTCCAGACCCTGCCAGGATTCCGAGACTTCTATCCCGAGGATTGCGCGGTCCGGAACCATGTCTTCGAGACGTGGCGAAAGGTGGCGCGGCGCTACGGCTTCGTCGAATACGAGGGGCCGATCCTCGAGCCGACCGACCTCTACCGCCGCAAGAGCGGCGCCGAGATCGTGAACCAGCTCTTCTGCTTCGCCGACAAAGGCGAGCGCGACGTCTCGATGCGCCCGGAGCTGACGCCGACCCTCGCCCGGATGGCGGCGGCGCGGCAGCGCGACTACCGCAAGCCCCTGCGCTGGTTCTCCATCGGACAGTTCTTCCGCTACGAGAAGCACCAGAAGGGCCGGGGGCGGGAGTTCTATCAGTTCAACTGCGACATCCTCGGCGAGGAGTCGGTTCTGGCGGATGCCGAGCTGATGGCCCTCGCCATCGACCTGATGCGAGAATTCGGCTTCACCTCCTCGGATTTTCGCATCCGCGTGAGCGACCGAAACGCCTGGACGGAGTTCGCCGCAGGCAAGGGGCTCGACGAAGCGGGCATCGCGACCTTCCTTCAGGTCATCGACAAGATGGAGCGCACCCCCGAGGAGAAGGTCGTCGAACAGCTCGGCGCTCTCGGGGTCGGGCTCGGGGAGGTGCGCGCCTTCATTGCCTCGGGGGCGGAGGCTTCGCCCGCGATCCGGCGGATTCTCGCCGATCTCCAGGCGCGGGGGCTGGGCGAATTCGTCGAGGTGGATCTCGGCATCGTTCGCGGCCTGGCCTACTACACGGGGCCGGTTTTCGAGATCTTCGACATCGGCAAGGGCATGCGTGCCGTGGCCGGCGGGGGTCGATACGACCAGCTGGTCGGTCTGATCGGCGGCGTGGAGATGGCGGCCTGCGGTTTCGCGATGGGGGACATGGTCATCGCCGATCTGATCCGCGAGACGGAGGGAACGTCCTCCCGTCTCGCTGCGGCGGTAAAGGAAAGCGCCCGGGTCGATGCCTACGTCGTCCTCGCCGACCCCGCAAAGGAGGCGGAGGCCGCAAGCATCGTCCAAGAGCTCAGATCCGCCGGGCTTCGCGTCCTGTCTCCCCTGGCGCCGGCGAAGGTGGCGAAGCAGTTCCAAGCCGCCGAGCAGTCGGGGGCGCGCTATGCCGTGGTCGTGGGAGCGGAGTTTCCCGACCTCACGCTGAGGGATCTGGCCGGGCGCACCGAACGGGCGGTTCGGGCCGACGGGATCGCGGCGACGCTGGGGGCGGAGGATTAGCCCGAACGGACTACCGCCCCGAGGGAGTTTTCGGTTTCGGTGGGTCCGCATTCTGCTAGATTTAGCGGTCCGCGTTTGACGTGCGTGGGCGCCCAGCGCCATGAACAAGACGACCGCCATCATTTTCTTTGGAATCATCCTCGTCGGGTTGGCGATTTCCCTGTTCACCTTGAGAGGGTGCGGAAAGAAGGAGGAACTGGCGGCGATTCCGGCGGGGATCGCCTCCGTCCCCGCCGAAGAGCGAACGTCCCCGCCGACCGGGGAAGCGAAGAGCGACCGTGCTCCGGAAGGGGACTCCGAGCCTCCCGCTCCGGCGACGCCGGTTCCCGCTCCCACGGCGGCGGCTCCCGTGACGTCGCCCTTCCGCTCTCCCGCGGCGGCGGTGGCGGCGCTCGCCGAGAGGGTCGGAGCGAAGGACTTCGAAGGCTTCGCCAAGCTCGTCGGACCGTCGGCTCTCGTCGAACCGGTCCGGGGGGAGGTCAAGGCTCTCGTCGAGAACTCGGATCTGACGCTCGACCCCTCCAATCCGCAAGTCGAGATCTCGAAATCGGCGGAGGGTCTCCGTTGGG
The DNA here is from genome assembly GCA_037190325.1 of Verrucomicrobiales bacterium. Lineage (GTDB taxonomy): Bacteria > Verrucomicrobiota > Verrucomicrobiia > Verrucomicrobiales > DEV007 > Arctic95D-9. The sequence continues at coordinate 152,455 of JBBCIU010000004.1, forward strand.
CTCTCAACTTCGTTCCCGTTTCGGGAGAGAAGAGCGCCCGCCAGCTCTACGCCGACTTGAAGGAGGCGGAGGATGGAAGCGTCGAAATCGCCAAGGTCAGCTTGCCCTTGGAGCCTTCCGTCTCGCCCGGGGGAGCGTCTTCCACGTCTGCCGCAGGGAGCGCCGCCGTCAGCCCGGCCGATGCGCTCACGGTGGCCCATACCTTCTCGAAGGCGGTGGTCGAGCGCGACTTCAAGACCGCCCGCGAGCTCGCGGATCCCGGCTCCGTCACCGACGAGCGCGTCGCCGCCCTCATGATCGCGATCGAGGAGGGCGAATTCGAGTTGCGGACAGAGCGCCCCTTTGTCGTCACTCTCGCCCGCGAGGACATCACGTGGGTGCTTGCCCGCATCCAATCGGAGGGCATGGCCTCGGAGTTCGCCGTCGAGCTGGGTAAGGTCGGCGAAGCGTGGAAGGTCAACGGCCTCACCTTCTCGAAGGTGCTGTCCGCCCTCTCCGAAGCGGCGGGCGGAGGCGACATCGCCTACAGCCCGATCGTCGAGGATCCGGCCGGCGGCGATTCGCTCGTGCTCTACTTCGAGTTCGACGACTCCGGGCTCACTTCGCGGACGAAGCGGCAGCTCGCGATCGTCGCCGACATCCTCAAGCAGGGGCAGGAGCGGGTCATCCGGATCAACGGGCACACCGATTCCCTGGGGAGCGCAGACTACAACATCGGTCTGAGCGACCGCCGTGCCGAGTCGATCCGCAAGGAACTCGTCGCCAACGGGGTGAAACCCGAGCAGGTCGTGACCGAGGCCTTCGGTGCGGCGAAGCCGCGCAAGCCCAACTTCCTTCCCGACGGCTCCGACAATCCCAAGGGCCGTTCCGAGAATCGCCGCGCCGAGGTGCTGCTCGATTTCTGAGCAAGTCCGCGCACATGTGGCGCAATCGCTGCATGGGATCGCGACAGTTCCACCTTGACCTGTGGAAGCGCCTCCGTAAGTTGCCGCGCCCGTCGCCGGGCGCGTCCTCCGCTCCATGAACATCCACGAATACCAGGCCAAGGAACTTTTCGAAAAATTCGGCGTCCCCACGCCCAAAGGACGCGTCGCGGAGACGGCGGAGCAGGCCAGGGCGGCCGCCTCCGAAATCGGTTCGAACATCGTCGTGAAGGCCCAGGTCCATGCGGGCGGCCGGGGCAAGGGCACCTTCAAGAATGGTTTCAAAGGCGGCGTCCATGTCGTCCAGACGGCCGAAGAGGCGGCCGACATCGCCGCCAAGATGATCGGGCAGACGCTCGTCACCCATCAGACCGGCGAAGAGGGGAAACTCGTGGGCAAGGTGATGGTCGCCGATGCCGTCGAGATCGAGAAGGAATACTACCTCGCCATCCTCATGGACCGCGAGAGCCGTTCGCCCGTCGTCGTCGCCAGCACCGAAGGCGGAGTGAACATCGAGGAAGTCGCCGCCGAAACTCCCGACAAGATCTTCCACCAGGCCGTCCATCCCCTCCTCGGGCTCCAGCCCTACGAGGTGCGCAAGCTTTCCTCCAAGCTCGGCTTCGGCGGCGACCAGGCGAAGCAGTTCGCCAAGCTCCTCTCCGCGCTCTACCGTCTCTTCATCGAGTGCGACTGCTCCATGGTGGAGATCAACCCGCTCGTGACCACGCCCGACGGCCGTGTCCTCGCTCTCGACGCGAAGTTCGACTTCGACGACAACGCCCTCTACCGCCACCCCGACATCGCCGCGCTCCACGATCCCACCGAGGAGGATCCCCGCGAGGTCGAGGCGGCGAAGTACCACCTCAACTACATCGGTCTCGACGGCAACATCGCCTGCCTCGTCAACGGCGCCGGCCTCGCCATGGCGACGATGGACATCATCAAGCACTGCGGCGGCGAGCCCGCCAATTTCCTCGACGTGGGCGGCGGCGCCTCGCAGGAGCAGGTCACGAACGCCTTCAAGATCATTCTCGGCGACCCGAACGTGAAGGCCATCCTCGTGAACATCTTCGGCGGCATCATGGACTGCGACGTCATCGCCAAGGGCATCGTCGCCGCCTGCAAGGAGGTCGAGTTGGGCATTCCCCTTGTCGTCCGTCTCGAGGGCAACAACGTGGAGGCCGGCAAGCGCACCCTCGCCGAGTCCGACGTCGCCCTCATCTCCGCCGACACTCTTGCAGACGCCGCCGAGAAAGCGGTGGCGGCCATCGCGGCGTGAATCCTGAAAACTGCCACCCGAACACTTCCCCATGTCCATCCTCGTTGACGAAAACACGAAGATCCTCGTTCAAGGGATCACCGGCTCCTTCGGCGGACGCCACGCCCAGCTCAGCCTCGACTACGGCACGCAGCTCGTCGCCGGGGTGACGCCGGGCAAGGGCGGTCAGCTCTTCGCCGACCGCGTCCCCATCTTCGACACCGTTGCCGAGGCGGTCGAGGTCACGGGCGCGACCGTGTCCGCGATCTTCGTCCCGCCGCCCTTTGCCGGCGACGCCATCCTCGAGGCGGTCGATGCGGGCTGCGAGCTCGTCGTCGCCATCACCGAAGGCATTCCCGTGATGGACATGATGCGCGTGCGCGCCGCGATGGAGGGCAAGAAGGCCCGCCTCATCGGACCGAACTGTCCCGGCATCGTCACTCCGGGCCTCGGCAAGGATTCCCACGGCGGCTGCCGCATCGGCATCGCCCCCGGCTACATCCACAAGCGGGGCAAGGTCGGCGTCGTCTCCCGCAGCGGCACCCTCACCTACGAGGCGGTCTGGCAGCTCACCAACCTCGGGCTTGGCCAGAGCACCTGCGTCGGCATCGGTGGCGATCCGATCAACGGCACCACCCACCTCGACGTCCTCAAGATGTTCAACGACGATCCCGAGACCGAGGCCATCATCATGATCGGCGAGATCGGGGGCTCGAACGAGGAGATCGCCGCGGCCTGGGCCAAGGAGAACTGCCGGAAGCCCATGGCCGCCTTCATCGCCGGGGCCACCGCGCCTCCCGGCCGCCGCATGGGGCACGCCGGAGCGATCGTCTCGGGTGGAAAGGGCACCGCCGAAGCGAAGATCGAAGCCCTCCGCGACGCCGGCATCGAAGTGGCGAAGAATCCTTCCGACATGGGTCAGGCCCTTGTCCGCGCCATGGGCTGAGGAAAGGGACGCGGAAAACGCTTCCGGGATTGATCCCGAAGCATCGATTTCATAGAAAGAGCAACTTATGTCGGACAAACCGGAATATTCGAAGGGACTGGAGGGGGTCATCGCAAACGAGTCCTGCCTCAGCGACGTGCAAGGCCAAGCTGGGATCCTTCGCTATCTCGGTTACAACATCCAGGATCTCGTCGAGCAATGCACCTTCGAGGAGGTCATGTTCCTTCTCCATCGGCGCAAGCTCCCGACACAGGCCGAACTGGATGGGTTCACCAGGAACCTCCGCTCCCACCGCCATCTGCCGCAGGGGGTGATCGATTTCCTCAAATCCGCGCCGAAGGAAGCCGCGCCCATGGACGTGCTCCGCACCGGCGTCAGCATGCTGGGGCTCTACGACCGCCGCGGAGGCGATCAGGACCGTGCCCTCAACGAGGACCGCGCCATGGCCATCTGCGCGACCATGCCGATGATGGTCGCCCATTTCCATCGCGCCCGGCAAGGGCTCGACCTCATGCCCGTGCGCGACGACCTCAGCGAGGCGGCGCACTTCCTCTATCTCGTCAACGGCCAGGTCCCGGGGGAGGAGGCGACCCGCACCCTCGACGCCGCCTACACCCTGCACGCCGACCACGGCATGAACGCCTCGACCTTCAGTGCGCGCGTCACCGTCGCGACGCTGTCGGACCTCTACTCGGCGATCACCTCGGCGATCGGAACCTTGAAGGGCCCCCTTCACGGCGGGGCCAACGAAGGCGTCATCCACATGCTGCAGGAGATCGGCAGCCTCGACAAAGTCGACGCCTACATCGACGACGCCCTTGAGAACAAGCGCAAGATCATGGGCATCGGCCACCGCGTCTACCGCACGCTCGACCCACGGGCTCCCTTCCTCCGGAAGATGGCGGTGAAGCTCACCAAGGAGCTCGGCGAGACGAAGTGGATCGACATGTCCGAGCGCATCGCCGGATTGATGAAGGAGCGGAAGAACCTGAACGCCAACGTCGATTTCTATTCGGCCACGGTCTACTACTCCCTCGGCATCCCCACCGATCTCTTCACGCCCATCTTCGCGATCTCCCGCGCCGCCGGCTGGACCGCCCAGGTTCTCGAGCAGCTCGACGACAACCGTCTCTACCGCCCGCTCACGCTCTATACCGGCCCCACCGAGGACCAGCCCATCGTTCCGATCTCGGAGCGAGGCTGAGCCAGGCGAAAGTCTTTCCCGGCGTGGCGCTGAACAGGGTTCTCCGCGTCACTCGACCCTGCCTGGTCTTCTCTTCGGTCGGGCGGCCTGCCCGCAAGGCGCACGCGTCTTCCCGAGCTGGTGCCACCGGAGCGGCTCCGCTCTCCTGGGCCTAACCGACGTCCTCGACGCGCAGCAGGACGGGGCGGTCGCGGACGCAGTCGAGCGACGCGACCCGTTCGAGGGCGGAGAGGACGGTGCCGTAGGGAGCGTAGTGCAGCATCAGGACGATGGCGGCGTACTGCTCGTCATGGTCTTCGGGCTGGATCACGGAGAGGATGCCGACTCCGCCTTCGCCGAGGACGGTGGCGATGCGGGCGAGGACGCCGGGACGGTCCTCGGCCTCGACGCGGAGATAGTATTTCGAGACGCTCTCTCCGACGGGCAGGGTTTCGCCGTAGAGCGAATGGGTCACGAGACCCGAGCCGAGGGCTGGCTGGGTCCACATCGCGGCGTCGGCGATGTCGGCGATGACGGAGCTGGAAGTGGGGTCCTGCCCCGCGCCCGATCCGTAGAAGAGGGTTTCCCCGACGATGTCGCCCCGGACCATCACCGCGTTGTAGGCCCCCTTGACGGAGGCAAGGATGTGTTTCGAGGGGAGGAGGGAGGGTTGCACCCGGACCTCGATGGAGCCCGACTCCTCGTGCAGCCGGATCACGCCGAGCAGTTTGATCGTGTAGCCGAGCCGGGCGGCGAAGGCGATATCCTCGGCGCGGATGCTCTCGATGCCCTCGACCTGGATGCGGTCGCAGGGGACCCAGCGCCCGTAGCTGAGCGAGGCGAGGACGATCGCCTTGTGCGCCGCATCCCAACCGTTCACGTCGAGGGTCGGGTCTGCTTCGGCGTAGCCGAGCGACTGGGCTTCGGCGAGGGCGGATCCGTAGGTGAGGCCCGCCTCGGTCATGCGGGTGAGGATGTAGTTGGAGGTGCCGTTGATGATGCCGACGACCGACTGGATGTGGTTGCCGATGAGCGATTCCTGGACCGCCTTGATGATGGGGATGCCGCCGGCGACGGCGGCCTCGTAGTGGATGGGGCGGCCGCAGGCCTCGGCGATGGCGAAGAGCTCCTGGCCGCGTTCGGCGAGAAGGGCCTTGTTTCCCGTGACGACGGCCTTGCCTTTCTCCAAGGCGGCTTTGACGAGGTCGAAGGCTTGGCCGGTGCCTCCGATCAGCTCGACGACGATGTCGATGGCGGGATCCTCGACGAGATCGGCCAAGTCGGTGGTGACCCTTTCCGCGGGGAGTCCGACGGAGCGGACCTTGCCGGGATCGCGCACGGCGATGCGGGCGATCTCGAGATGATAGCCCGTGCGTTCGCGGAGCAGGTGGCGGTTCTTCGCGAGGTTCTTGTAGACGCCCGCGCCGACGTTTCCGAAACCAGCAAGTCCGATCTTGAGGGTGGGTACCGACATGGGCGCAACCAAAGGATGCGGAATCCCCGGAAGCAACCGGATTCTTCGCCTCTCCCGCGCATCTCCGCCGTTGCGCGGACCGGAGCGCTCGGGCAATGTCTTCGTCCATGAAAAACGCCTCTCTGCCCGCCTTCCTTGCCCTTGCCGCGACTTTCTCCCTAGCCGTCGATTCCCTCCGCGCCGAGGAGGGTTTCATCGAACTCTTCAACGGCAAGGATCTCGATGGATGGACCCCGTCTTCGGAGAACCCGGAGTCCTTTTCCGTGAAGGACGGGGTTCTCGTCGTGAAGGGCGGAAAGAGCCACCTTTTCTATAGCGGCGCGGTGAAGGACGCGAAGTTCAGGAACTTCGAGCTGAAAGTGCGCGCCAAGACCTTCCCGGGCGCGAACAGCGGCGTCTATTTCCACACCGCCCTGCAGGCGGAAGGCTGGCCCGAGCAGGGGTACGAGTGCCAGGTGAACTCGACCCACAAGGATCCCAAGAAGACCGGCAGCCTCTACGGGGTGAAGAACATCGTCGTCCTCAAGGAGGGCGAGGACGTGCCCAAGGGAGGCGATGCGGAGGTTCGGGAGAAAGCCCCCAGCACCGACGGCGAATGGTTCGACTACCACATCACGGTGCAGGGCAGGCGTGTCGTCATCCGAGTGAACGGGGAGGTCACGGTCGACTATACCGAGCCCGAAGGCGGTCCCGCCTCCCCCGGATTCCCCGGACGCAAGCTCGGCGAGGGGACCTTCGCCATCCAAGCCCACGACCCGGACAGCGAAGTCCACTACGAGCGCTTCGCCGTCAAGCCGTTGTGAGCCTGCCCTGGTGCCTCCATCTCCGGCCGCGCCCCGGTATTTTTCGGTGGGCGAAGGCGGATGTCACAAAATGGGCTCGCCAAGATCAAGGGAGTTGGGGATAATTCCCTCTCCCGTCCATCCAGCCCCCTTTGCGCCTATGAGCATTCCCGAACTCACCGCCTCGCTTGCAGCCGCCCCCGGCAACTGGGAGTTGCGGCTCCAGCTCGTGCAGGCGCTAGTCGCCGACGGCCGTCACGAGGAGGCCGTGGAAGTCGTCAACCAGGGTGAGGCGATTCCGCACGAGGCCGCGCCGTGGCTGGCGGCAGCGAAGACCTACGCCGCCGTCGGCGCGATCGAGCAGGCCGGCGATCTCGTCGCCACGGCGCTCGAGATCGACCCGAATTTCGAGCCTGCCCTCGCCTACCGAAAGGAGCTCGCCGCCCTCGCTCCGCAGGGCCCGGTGGCTCTCACCGACGAAGATCTCGAGGATGAGGGCGGGGTCGCCGTCCCCGTGGCCAAGGAGGCGGTTCCTCTTGTCCGGAAGGCCGGCGACGGCGCGTCTGCCACGCCCATTGCCCTGCCGAAAGTCTCCTTCTCCAACACCGAGATGGAGGCCCTCAAGGAGGCGGAGGAAGCGGTGAAGCGCCGTCGGGAGACCGTTCTCCGCCGCGACAAGTTCAATGCGCTGACGATCACCGTGCTCATCCACATCGCGCTTTTCGTCGCCCTGACCTTTGTCGCGACGCAGACGCCGCCCCGCATTCCGCCGCAGATCGTCGCCGCCGCGGCGCCGGCGGCCCAGTCTCAGCAGCAGCAGATCGACAACGTGAAGATGAACCGCACCTCCACCGGACCGGCGGCGGCGGCGAACACCGCGGTGCTGAGCATCGTTTCCTCGAGCGCGAGTTCGTCCTTCTCGGTCGCCAGTTCCGATGCGCCTGTCGCCGACGTGGCGATGGGGGCGGGCGGAGGAGTGGGTTCGGCCATGGGAGTGGGGGGGATCGGGGGGATCGGCTTCAATCCCTCCGTCAGCCTTGGCGTGTCGACCTCCTCCACGTCGAAGATGATGTTCGGCCAGGCCATGGAGATGAAGGGCGAGGTTCTCGGCGTGATCCTCGACGTCTCCGGGTCGATGGCCGAGTTCCTTCCCGCCGTCGTCCGCGAGGTGGACCGGAACTTCAAGGATTCCCCCGTGGTCTACGTCAAGAACATGCTTCTCACCCAGCAGAGCCGCGAGGGCGAGGTGCGCCTCATCGTGCCCGAGGAGGTGATTCCCTTCCATCCGGAATACAAGACGCACACTCCCTACTGGTTCCTCTGGCACGATCTCCCGCGCAAGGCTCCGCAGCGCTACGTGGACCGCCTCATCGAGACGTTCAAGACCCGGCCGAACCAGTTTCTCAGCACCGGCCAGGGGTGGAACGGCACCAGCCTCGTCGCCGCGATCGATTTCCTCATGGAGGAGAAGATCGACGCGCTCTACATCTTCTCCGATTTCGCGGACTTCGTCGACGAGGACATCGCCGCCGAGCTGGGGCAGAAGCTGGGTCGTCGGAAGATCCGGACCTACGTGCAGCCCGCCGAACAGAGGACGGAGTTCCTCGACATCATGACGAAGAGGGTCTCGAGCAAGACCCTCGGTCGCCAGATGCCTTCTCTCGTCTCGCTGCTCCGTGGCGGCGAGGAGACCGAGGTCACCTCCCTGATGCGCAAGAACCGCGACGCCGACGTCGCCGCGGTCGCCACTCTGAACGTGAAGCTCGCGACCCCGCGCACCACGATCTCCAGCGATGCCTTCTACAGCTTCAAGCCGAGCAAGGACTGGACCGAGATCCATCGTCTCTCCGAACCGGAGTACGACGCGGTGTTCTACGGCCCCGAAGCCCGCGCCGAAATCTTCCTCAAGGACGGCGAGGGGAACTACATCCAGAATCCCATCACCTTCTTCTATCACAGCTGGAAGACGATTCCCGACCATCCGGATCCCCGCCACCGCGTGCGCCACCGCAAGTTCCTCCGTCTCGAGGAGCCGCCCAGCTTCGACGGCAAGGAGATCGTCTGGAAAATGGTGCTGGAGGACGAGCTGAAGTTCCGGGTCCATCTCTACCTCGGCCGCAAGGGCATGAACGCCACCTACGTCGCACAGCCGCCCAACGACGGCACCAACGATTCGGCCCACATCTATTTCCGCATCCCCGCGCTGGCCACGGAGCGGGAGGATCGCTACTACGGCTTCGACTTCCCGGCCGAGGGGGTGAAGCTGGACCAGGTGCGCGAGGCCGTGAAAGGCAACGAAGTCATCTTCAATCTGCCCCGCCAGGACCGCGACCGCTTCATCAAGCAATGGGCCATTTCGGGCTTCGACATGGGCTACAACACGCGGAAGTACAACGAGCTGATCCGGCAGCTCCCCACCGGCATCCGGGATCTTGTCGTCCAGGGCCCCTCCTTCGGCCCCCGGAAGTTCCACGCCCGCACTACCAGCAGCAAAGTCCTCCTCAATGGCGGATCCGGTCGCCACGACATCGAGCCGTGGGAGAGCTTCTGGGCTTCGCTGCACCGCTCGGGCGACACGCGCGAGAAGTTCACCAAGACCGAGGCGATCGAGATCCAGATCGAGTGAGAGGCCCTGCGCCTCCTCCCCCTGCTCCGCTGGGCAGGGAACAAGTTGGCGAAGGCGATGCGGCGGGGACGGAGAGCCGTCCTACCGCCCGCCCTGCCGGATTTCCGACCCCTCGAAATAGATCCGGATGCGGTAGGTCGTGTTGGGACGGAACTCGATCTCCCCGGTGTGGACGTTGACCCGTTCGGGAATCTTCGTGAGCTGCTTGTCCACCACCGCGTGGTAGCCCCGGTCGGAGAAGACGTCGATGAGCATGGCGAGAGCCAGCGGATCGGAGAGCGTCTCGTCCTCGTTGTTGATCACCGCCCGTCCCGAGATCGCATGGCGCTGGATGATGGGGATGAACTTCGTCTGGATGAGCTCGACGACGCTGGCGAAGAGCTCGCGGTGTTCGCGCGCGTAGCCGTCGAGACGGCGCACCAGCTCCTGCCGGGCGTGGATCACGATTTCGTGCGCGATGGGAATGTTCCGGACCATCTCGAAGGTCGCGGGCTCCAGCTCCAGCGAGCTTTGGTATTGCAGCTCCTTCAGGATGTTCTGCTCGACTTCGGCGACGGTCCCCTGGGCGTTGACGAGGTGGTAGAAGAAGACCTCGCGCAGCGATTGCAGCGCGTCCCAGGTGCTTTCCTTGAAGATGCGGTAGCGGTGCTTCGCCGCCTCGACGTCGACATCGGTGGGGCGCAGCTCCTGCAATTCTCCGACGCCCGAGGCGAGCACCTCCTCGTTGTGCTTGGCGATCTGGCGGCCTCGGAAAAGCTGCCGCTCCACGCTGGTCTTCTCGTCGACGAACAGGACCATCACGTGGATCGTGGGACGGCGGAAATGGGCCGCAAGAGGCGTGTCGGCATACTTGCGGTGCAGCGATCCGATCTTCTTCACGAGCCGCTTCATGCACTCGACCTGCACCTTCGTGCGGGGAAACCCGTCGAGCACCGCCCCGTCGCGGAATTCCGGCTCCAGCATTTTGCGCAGGAGGATGCCCATCACCTCCCGGTCGCCCACGAGCATGCCTTTGTCCTTCAGCGCCTTGGCCTGGGGACTGTCGAGCAGCGAGCTGACGACGATGGGCGGGCAGGTGAAGCCGCGCGCCTTCATGATGAACCCCGTATTCGTCCCCTTGCCCGATCCCGGCGCCCCGCCGAGGAGGATGATCTCCTTGGGAAAACGCAGGTTCTCCACGCCGAATTCGTCGACCAGTCCCTTCCACACCGAAGAGAAAATCATCTGGGCGTCTTTGATCTCGACCTCCGCCAGGCTGGCGGCGGCGGTGGAATCGGTATCCGGGGCGTTCATGGAGATAGGCTCTCGACTGCTTTTCGATATCCTGCAAGCCCCTTTCGACGCCGCGAAACCGTCTGGCCGGAGCGCGGGCGGTGGGGGCACCGCCTCGGGCATCGCACGATCCCGTCGTGTGGCGGCGAAGAAAGCGATGGCCCGACGATGCGATCTCCTGATACATTGGCCGCCATGAAACGTTCCCTCCTTTTCCCCTGCCTCGTTCTCACCGCCTGCGTCGCGGCGCAGGCTTCGCCCGATCCGGCGCCCGAAGGCTTCCGCTCCTTGTTCAACGGCAAGGATCTGGCGGGCTGGACCGTGCCCGAAGGCGACAACGGGCATTGGAAGGTGCTCGACGGCGTCATCGACTACGACGCCCTGTCCGAGGCCGAGGGCGACAAGAACCTGTGGACGGAGGAGGAATTCGGCGATTTCGAGCTGCGCATCGACTGGCGCATCAAGGAAACCACGGGCTTCTACGACGTGCCCTACGTCCTGCCCGACGGCAGTACGGTGAAGGGACCCGACGGGAAGAATCTCACCCATCCCATCCGGAACGCGGATTCCGGCATCTATCTGCGGGGCGAGTCGAAATACCAGCTCAACATCTGGTGCTGGCCGATCGGCTCGGGCGAGGTCTACGGCATCCGCAACAACGAATCCCTCCCCCAGGAGATCCGTGCGGAGGTGACCCCGAAGCTCAATGCCGACCACCCCGTCGGGCATTGGAACACCTTCGTCATCACCATGAAGGGCGACCGCCTCACCGTCGTTCTCAACGGGCACACCATCATCGAGAACGCCCTCCTGCCGGAGGTGCCGGAGAAAGGGCGCATCGCCTTGCAGCATCACGGAGGGAAGAAGCCCGACGGCACTTGGTCTCCCGCCTCGAGCCTGGTGCAGTTCCGGAACGTCTTCATCAAGCCGCTCTGATTCCTGGCCCGCTCCCGCCCTTCTTCGAGGCCCTGCGTCTGTCCGCCGCTCCGCGCCTGGCTCCGCCGAGGAAGGAGGGACGGGGCGATCGTGGCCCAACCGCGACATGAGACCGGTCCTTGCGCTCCTTCTGCCTCTCGCCTGCGGAATGTCCCTCCGCTCCGAGGACGAGGGAGCGTCGCCCGGCCATTCCAATCATGGCGAGGTCTTCAACGAAGGGCCTCGCCAAGCCGCCGTTCCCATCGCCGGGACGGGGCGCGTCCATCTCCGCATCTCCACGGAGTCCGAGGAGGCGAGGAACTTCTTCGACCAAGGGCTAGGCCAGCTCCATGGCTACTGGTTCTTCGAGGCGGAGCGAAGCTTCCGCCAAGCCGCCGCCCTCGATCCGGGCTGCGCGATGGCCTACTGGGGCATGGCCATGGCGAACTTCAAGAACGACGTCCGCGGCAGGAAATTCATCGACGAGGCCGTGGCGAGGAGAGACCAGGCCTCCGAGCGCGAGCAACTCTGGATCGACGGGCTCGCCGCCTATTTCAAGGATCCCAAGGCCGACGCGAGGAAGAGGCTCCGCGACTATGTGCGCTCCCTCGAAAAAATCCTTTTCGAACATCCCGACGAGATCGAAGCCGAGGCCTTCCTTCTCCACCAGGTTTTCTACAACAGCGGCAAGGATCTCCCCGTTTCCAGCCACTACGCGATGAATCTGGTCGCGGAGAAGCTCCTCTCGGCGCATCCCGGCCATCCCGCGAACCATTTCCAGATCCATCTCTGGGACAAGACCGAGCCGGCGCGGGCGCTGAAGGCCGCGGCCGCCTGCGGCCCCTCCGCCCCGGCCATTGCCCACATGTGGCACATGCCCGGGCACATCTACTCGGGCTTGAAGCGCCATGCCGATGCGGCTTGGCATCAGGAGGCCTCGGCCCGCGTCGACCATGCCCACATGATCCGCTACCGCATCGTTCCGGACCAGATCCACAACTATGCCCACAACAACGAGTGGCTCGTCCGCACCTTCGACCATCTCGGCCAGCACCGCCGGGCCGTGGCCCTGGCCCGGAACATGATCTCGCTGCCGCGTCCCGCGAAGTTCAAGAAGGAGAACGGCGTGGAGGTTTTCGACCCCGACGGCGGCAGTTGGCAACATGGCCGCCAGCGCCTCCGCGATACGCTCGTCCGCTACGGATCGTGGCGGGAACTGATCGCCCTCTCCGGTGACGGGAAGGACAAATCGGCGCCTCTCCACCCGGATGGAGCGTCGATCAGCGAGACCGAATTCCATCGCTACGTCGGCCTCGCGAAATTCGAGAGCGGCGACCGGGACGGAGGTGCAGCCCATCTCGCCGAGCTGGAGAAACGCCTTGCCGGGAAGAAAGCCGAGCAGGCCAAGGCCGTGGCCGATGCGGAAAGAAAGGCGACGGAGGCGAAGAAGGACGGCAAGGCCGTCGAGGAAGCGAAGAAGGCCGCGGCGAAGACCTTCGAGAAGGAGGTGAGCGGGCTCGAGAACCCGGTGAACGAACTGGCCGTCTACGCGGCTCTTTCCGCCGATCCTCCCGACGCCGCGAGAGCTCTCGAGGCGCTCCCGAAACTGAAGGATCTCGCGAAGTGGCGCCACGCCTTGCTCTGGCAGCGCGCCGGAAACGGAGAGGAGGCGACGAAGCTCGCAGGCGAAGCGGTCGCCGATGGGGAAAACGAGGTCCTCCCCCTCGTCGCCCAGGTTCGCATCCTTCACGCGAACGGGGAAAAGGAGAAGGCGGAGGCGGCCTTCTCCAAACTGCGCGCCGTCGCCCATTCCGCCGACGCGGACCTCGCGGTTTTCGCCCCGCTTGTTCCGATCGCCAAGGAGTTCGGACTTCCCGAAGACTGGAGGCTGGCTCCGGCGCTTCCAGGGGATATCGGCGAACGGCCCGACCTCGACTCGCTCGGTCCCCTCCACTGGACGCCGCCAGCGGCTCCCGCCGTTTCTCCAACCGATGCCCAAGGCGGAAGCGTGCCCCTCGTCGCTTCGGATGGCCGGGCTCGAGTCGTGATCTTCTACTTGGGCAAAGGTTGTTCGCACTGCATGGAACAGCTCAACGCCTTCGCTCCCCTGGCGGGGCGTTATGCCGAAGCGGGCATCGATCTCGTCGCCGTCAGCACCGACACGCCCGACGGCTTGGAGGAGACCCGCGCGGGCGAGGAGGGGAGCCCTTTTCCTTTCCCCCTCCTTTCCGATGCCGGGCTTTCCGCCTTCAAGGCGTTCCGGGCCTACGACGACTTCGAGGCGATGCCGCTGCACGGCACTTTCCTGATCGATGGCGGCGGCCGTATCCGATGGCAGGAGATCGGATACGAGCCCTTTCTGCATCCCGAATGGCTCCTGGAGGAAGGCGTCCGTCTCCTCGCCGTGGAAGAGGCCGGCAATTGAAACGGAGGGGTGGTTGCAGATTGCCGCGGCCCGCGATAGACTGCCCCCGATGAGCGGCGAATCCATCCGGGTCGAGGATCTCTTGAAGCAGTGTGCAGCCTCGGGCCTTCGCAAGACGGCGGCGTTGGAGGCCTGCCTGCGCGTTCTCGCCTCGGCGGACCAGCCCATGACCCTTCAGCAGATCGCGGCGGACGCCGCCTTCGGCGTCTCCTGCGACCCGGCCACGATCTATCGGCTCGTCACCCGCCTCGAGGAGCGCCGCATCGTGCGCCGCATCGGCTTCCACAGCCGGGCCGCTCACTACTGCCTGCGCGAGAGGAGCCACCAGGACTACCTGATCTGCCGCGACTGCGGTACGGTCGAGGTTCTCGACATCGCGTGCCCGGTCGAGCATCTCGAAAAGCAGATCGCCGAGGAGAGTGGTTTTTCCGACATCGAGCATGAGCTGGAGTTTTTCGGCCGCTGCGCCACTTGCCAGTCCTGAAGGCGTCGTCGTGCGCCTTTTCGCAGATTCGATTCTCAAATCTGCCATTTTTCCAGTATTTTCGAATTTTCCCTATTTTAGGATTGAGCCTTGGGTCTGAATCGATATAATTCGCGCCGTTGCCACGCATTTCTGCGAGGCGAACCGCGCTCATGAAATTTTCCTGGAACCGCCTCGCCCTCATTGTCGGAGCTTTCGTCCTCGCTTTGACCGCGATCGATGGAATTGCGAAGCTGCAAGGGAGTGTGGCCTCGGATTACGGATTTGGCCAGGGTCCCCTGGTGGCGGCGGACAGCGCGACGGCGCTTCTTCTCGTCGGTCTTGTCGTCGGCATGGTTCTGGGCATCGCTCTGTTTTTCGGCTACCTCCTGTGGCGTGAGAGGCATTGCGGGGAACAGCAGCCCGACGAGGTTTCCCTGCTCCTCGAGGAGGTGGCGGAGGAGGAGAGGCGCAGCGCCTTCCATCGCGAGCGCGAAGAGGGCTGGGGCGAGGAGAGGGCCGAGACGCTCGATCCTTGGGAGCGTCCCTCCGATTGGTGGCGCCACGCGGACGACGATTGATCCCGCCTCCGACCGACGCGCGCGCCGCCGAAATCACCCTCTCGGGTGGAAGCGGCGGTGGATGTCGCGAAGCCGCTTCTGATCGACGTGCGTGTAGATCTGCGTCGTCGCGATGTCGGCGTGTCCAAGCAGTTCCTGGATGACGCGCAGGTCGGCTCCGTTGCCGAGGAGATGCGTGGCGAAGGAGTGGCGGAGGAGGTGCGGATAGACCGTCGCTTCGATTCCGGCGAGACGGGCCCGTTCCTTCACGATCTGCCAGACCCGGACGGTGGTCAGTTTTCTCCCGCGGTTGGAAAGGAAGATTTCGCTGCCGCTGTGGCGGCTCACGAGAGCGGGTCTTTCGCCGTCGAGATAGGCGGCGATGGCCTCGCGCGCGGCCGTGCCGACGGGAACGAGGCGCGTCTTCGATCCTTTGCCGGTGACCCGTATCGCTCCCTCCTCGAGGAAGAGATTCTCCAGTCTTGCCCCGGTGAGTTCGGAGACGCGCAGGCCGCTGGCGTAGAGCAGCTCGAGCATGGCCCGGTCGCGCCGGGCGAGGGGGAGGGCATCGTCGATGGACTCCAGGAGACGCGCCACGGACGGCTCGTTGAGGGTGTCGGGCAGGTATCGCTCCAGCTTCGGAGGATCGATGGGTTCGGCGGGATCGGTGGCGACGAGACCTTTCCCGGCGAGATGGCGGAAGAAGATCTTCAGCGCGATGAGCTGGAGGCGTGCGCTGGAGGCGGCGAGGCGGTCCTTGAGCCGGCGATGGGCGAGGTAGTCGGTGAGGTGGCGCAGTTCCACGGAGGCGGGATCGGCGAGGCCATGCTCCTTTTCCAGCCACGCGGCGAACGCCTCGAGGGATCGGCGGACCGAGAGCTGGTAGTTTTCGGAAAGGCCCTTCTCCACCGCGAGATGGCGGATGAAGCGGTCGATCGCGATCTCCATGGCCCTCCTCGCCGCTTCAGCGGAACCACCCTTCCGTGATCAGCTCCGAGATGACGATGTGCTTCACTCCGTGGGCGAAGGGCTTCTGATCGAGCGTGACGACGACGGCGAGAGGATCGTCGCCGAGCTTGATGAGCTCGTCGAGCGTCTTCGCGACCTCGGAGTCCTTCTTCACGAAGACGAACTCGGAGAACTCGTTGAGATCGCCGTAGGGCGGGTTCACCTGGTAGACGTAGTGGTCGCCCAGATCGGTGAAGGCGTCGCGGTCGCTGCCGTAGTAGTCGGAGAACCGCTCGATGATGAGGCGGAACGTGGCGGGGGGCGTCATCGTCCCGTCGCGGAAGCGCAGGAAGTGCCGGTCGAAGAACTCGGCGAAGATCTCCCAGTCGACCTTCAGGAGGCCGTTTTCGGTGCGGACGATGAGGGGGAAGCCTTCTTCCGAGTCGCTGGTCGAGACGATGAAGACCCAGTAGGGGCCGCCGAGAGAGGCGTCGGTCTCGATCTGGTAGAGTTGCAGGGAATAGCGGCCGAAGCGGTGATAGGGCCACTTCTTGTGGTAGTCCTCGATCGCCGGGCGGAGGCTGTCGCCGTTGTAGGTGTATTTCACGCGCGTCGCCGCATCCGGAGCCCGGAGGAAGGCGTCGATGACGTCGTGGGTTTTGCCGAGCGTGCTTTTGTCGTCGGGACCGGGAGCGGCGAAGGATTCGGGGGGATTGTAGTTCGGATCCGATTTCGCGAGGGGATCCGCCGCTTTGGACGTGGCGGCGTCGGCGGGGAAGGCACCGCCTGGCGTCTCACCCGGCGATGGAGTCGCCGCGGCCGGTGCGGTTGCCGTTTCGGGTGCAGGCGTTGCGGGAGCCGCTGCCGAGGCGGCCGGCTTCGCGGAACCGGAAAAGTCGTTCGGCGGGAGATCGACCAGGTCCAGTCCCGGGGCGCCGATGACCGAGGCGCCGCGAGTGCCGTTCACCGCCTGGCTCGCCTTCTCGTCGAAGGACAGGGCCGGGGCGTCGCCGGGCGCGGGTCTCGCCTCTTCGTCGCGCGAGATCGCGGGCGCGTCGATGACGGCGGGAGGCTCGTCCGCGGAGAGATCGGGGGCATCCGAGGTCTCCGAGGAAGTGGGGATCCGCGGCATCGAGACGGCGGGCTTCTTCGTCGGAGACGCCTCGGTCTCGGCTTCCTTGGCGTAGTCTTCGGCCGGAAAAAAGCCGCCGCCGAACGAATTGACGACCAGGATGATGCCGACGGTCGCGATGATCGCGACGATGACGATCGCCGCGATCATCGCGATGAGGGTGACTTTCGACCCGCTCGGGGAGGGGCCTTCCGTTTCGGCCAGCATCCGTTCGAACGACTCGTCCTTGCCGCTGGACGAAGGCGCTTCCGCCGTCGCCGGCATGGGCGGCGGCGGGGAGGCGGGTGAGGTCGTCGTCTCGGCTGGCTGCTGCGCGAAGAGCTTCCCGAAGGAGCCCTCGTGGAGAGGATGAGCGGGAGGGCCGTCGAAGAAATCTTCGTCCGCGGGGGGGCGGCGAGGAGGCGTGGCGACGACGGGATTCTGCAGGGGCACGGAGGCGGTTTCCGTTTCCGGCCAGCGATCCACCGGGGGGGGAGGCGACGAAGGCGCTTCGAGGGTTTGCCATTCGGGCAGGTCGAAGGGCTCGAAAGGCTCCTTTTCGGCTTCGCCGAGCGGTTCTTCCGGTGGGGAGGCCGGTTCTTCCGCCAAGGGTTCCCCCACTTCCAGCTCGTCGAGAGGAATGGGAGCCATTTCCGGCGGCAGGGGAATGGTCGTGAAGCCGGATTCGGAGGCGGGCACCTCGGTCTGGGCCAAGCCTTCGAAATCTTCCAGGCTCGGCATTTCCTTCTCCGGCTCGGGCGGAGCAGGCGCGTCGCCGACGGTCGGGGAAGGGAGTTCCGCTTTCGTCTGGGGAACGGCGGGCAGGAGGAAATCCTCGGGCCGCTCCGCATCGCTCGCGGCTCCCGGCTGGGGCAGGAAGACACGGGTCCGCTGCGGTTCTCCGAGGGAGCGAGGGGCGAAGTCGGCCTCCTGCCCGGCAAGCGAGACGTCGAGGCGCGGGAGCGATTCTCCGCCCAGGATCGCTCCTTTCGCGAGCGGCAGCTCTTCCGCCGTCCGGGAGACGTGGATAGGCTGGGTGATCGGGAGCGGAGGCAGCGGCGGGGTTTCCGCAAAGTAGTGCTCCTCGACGAGAATCGGGGAATCCTCTGGAAGGGGAAGCGGAGGTTCGGAGCGTCCGGTCTCCTCTCCGCTCGGAGAGGCAGCGGGCAATACGGGAGGGGGCGGAGTGAAGAGAGCCGGGTCGGAGGAAGGAGGAGAAGCGGGATGCTCCGGGGAAGGCGTTCTGGCGGTTGGAGCCGGTGTCGGAGCGGCATCGCTCCGAAAGCGGGTTTCCTGGACAGGGGAGGAGGACGGTTCCAGAACGGCCGTGGACGTCTGCGAGGCGCGCGTGGGTTCGGACTGCATCCGCGTCGGCGCGGCCGCTGGCATGGCCGACGCACGGCGGGGAGCCGGGGGATCGGCGACGGCCGTGGTGATGTCCGACGGTGCCGTGATCGTCGATCCACATTTGGGACAAGGCGCGGAGACTCCGGCCAAGTGGGTGGGCACGCGCAACTTCGCCTCGCAATGCGGGCAGGTGAATTTGATCTTTTTCACTTCCTTTCGCCTCTGGGTGGGTTTGGGCACTGTTCGTGTCTCCGTTGCGCGCCTGCCATCGATGCGGACGACCGAACGAGGTGAGGGATTAGACAAAATTGAGGGTCGTGCCCCGGATCGAAACCCAAAGGCGCAAAACTATTACCCTTGATACGCAAAAACGCAAGGGTTCCCTTAAATTCTTTTAAAATAAAGGCTTATTTATTATCGAAAATGCGAAAAATAGCCGAAACGCAAGGGATTTGGAAAAAAGATTGACCGCCCCCTCATTCGCCGAGGCGGCACGGAACGAGGATCGCGTCCCTCATGCCGTGGAGGATCTTCTTGTCGGCGGGGCAGATCGTCGCGAGAGCGCCCCCGAGGGAAACCCGGTCCCCTGCGGCGGAAACGAAATAGTAGGGGCATAGCCGGACTCTCCCCTGCATCTGCTCGATTTCGCCGCTTTCCGGATTCCACCAGGGATGGGTGACGAGGCGTCCGGCGTGGAAGCGCTGGAGGACGTAGGGCGAGCGCGGGAAGGCGGCGATGGCCTCGTCGACCGCCCTGCTCCACTCCGCTTGGGAGACGTCCTGCCCGACGGTGACGCTGCGGCTTCCCCACGCTCGCTCATCGAAGCCGCTCAACTTCAGGACGAGCTCGCGCTCCTTTTGCGTGAAGGACTTCAGCTCGGCGAAATTCCCGATCTCCAAGCCGGGGATGACCGCATGGTGAGGCACTTCGGAAGGATCGATGACCCAGCTCTGCGGGAAAAGGTCCCGAAGGCGTCTCCAGTTCGCCTCACGGAGCTTGCGCCACCAGATCTCGCGCAGCGGATGCGACCAGAGAAGGGCGGACCAGAGCTTCTCTTCGAGCCAGGGTTTGAAAGGCGCGGTGACCTTCACCCGCCCCTGCGCGGCCGCGGCCATCAACTCCGGTGCGGAAGGCAGATTGGGCACGTCGAAGAGCTCGAAGAAGCGATAGACCTCCCGGTCGCCCACGGCATAGCTTTCGGCATCCTCGACCCGCCAGTGCCTGGGGAGCCGTTCGGCGAGCCATTCCATCTCGGGGCGGTAGTCCGCCGCCTCCTGCGAGATCAGGATGTCCGCCCCGCCGCCGACGATCGAGGCGAAGCCGTCGACCATGCCGCGGGCACCGCCGACGAGGCGATGCGAAGGATCGAGGGCGGCGTAGACCTCGCCGAGCCAGGCGGTGAGACCGATTCCGCCGGGCACGGAATCCAGCTCGACGGCGGAGAACCCGCTCGGTGTGAGGATGAGGTCGGGCCGGATGACGCGCGGCGTCTCTCCGAGCGTGGCCTTGGCAAGGCCGGTCTCGAGCAGCGCCGACGGCTTGCCCCGGTCGAGATAGTCCGCGACCCATGCGGGCAGGGAGCCATTGCGGCTGCGGCGATGGATGAGATCGCAGGCCCTCTGGAAACGGAGGAGGATGGGACCGAGCGCCTCGAGCTGTCTCACTTCGGCTGCGCTGAGGACGAAGGGCTCCGGCGAAATCCTCCATTCCTTCTCCGCGAAGAGCCCCCCTGACGGAAGGGAGGCGCGGACGCGCTCGGCTTTGCGGTTCCAGTCCGTCATCGGAGGCGGTGAGGGGATCATCCCTGCAATAGTCGCAGCGCGGCCCGCAACATTTCATCGGGTTTCGCCAGGTCGGCGGGCAGCTTCTCGATCGCCTTCTGCGCCTCCACCTGCTTGTAGCCGAGCGAGATCAGGGCGAGGAGGGCGTCGTTCTTCGCGACCGCCTCCGGCGCGAGGGTGGCGCGGGCCGACTGGGCCTTCCATGCGTCCTTCACGCCGACCTTGTCGGCGAGTTCGAGGACGATGCGCTCGGCCGTCTTTTTTCCCAGCCCGCGGATCTTCGAGATCGTGGCGATGTCGCCGCGCACCACGGCTTCCTTGAAATCGCCGGCCGCCATGCCGCTGAGAATGGACATGGCGACCTTCGGTCCCACTCCGGAGACGTGGTGGATGAGGAGGCGGAAGAGATCGCGGGCGTCCTCGTCCGGGAAACCGTAGAGGGTCTGCTCCTGCTCGCGGATGTGGTGGTGGGTGAGGATGCGGACGCGTTCCCCGCCTTGGCCGAACTGCTCGTCGCCGAAAAGGGGCACGAGCACCTCGTAGCCGACTCCTCCGACATTGACGACGAGTCGCCCGGGCCAGTTTTCCTCGAGCGTTCCTTCTAGAAATGTGATCATCCGCGCTTAGCTTTCGACGCATCGAACCTCTTTACCCGCCGAATGGCAACTGGATTTCAAACGGCTCTTCTCCTCTCCCTGCTGGCGGTCGCTCCTCTGCTCGCCCAGGAGGCGGGCTCGCCGCGCGGGCACCGCATGGGGGTGATTTTCGGCGGCGCTTTCGAGAACTTCGAAATCGCCGGACCGCTCGAGGGGGCGGAGAGGACCCGCATGGCGGCGTACTACGAATGGGACTACGGCGTGCGGCCGTTCACGAAGAAGACCTGGGAGGAACGCGGTTTGGATTGGGAGCGCTTCTTCCCCGTCGCCCGCGCCCTCGCCGATGGGATCGTGGCAAGGGTCGAGCCGAAGCTGGTCCGCGACCATCGGGGAGTGGCGCTCTACGCGATCCTCGCGGACGATGATCCTTTTCTCACCAGCGTGCTTCTCTCGTCCAAGCTGCACGAACGCTTCCGCGAGACGCTGGGCGACCGCATCCTCGTCGTCCTGCTGGAGCAGAACCGCCTCTATCTCTTCCCCGCGACCGGAGGGACGCTCGCCGAATTCGGTCCGGCGCTGGTCGAGGAATACCGTCGCTCGAGCTTTCCGGTGAGCCTCGAGATCTTTCTGCTCGACCGCGAGGGATTCCGTCCTGTGGGAGAACTGGAGCGCCCGGGGCCGGAACTGGAGACGCTGGAGATGGAAGGGGAGGCCGAGGCGGAGCGGCCGTGATCCTTGCCGAACCCCGCCGCAACTCCGACAGAGATGGTCTCACTCCCTATGTTCCGGCCGATGGTGTTTTGAAACGCTCCGCATACTCTCAAGCTCACCGATACTCCAGCCAAGCCGTCGCGACGGTGTCGGCTTCGCTGCGGAAGCGGATCCAGTAGGCCTGGTAGCCGTCGGGGAAGAGGTACCTCTCCTCCTGTCCCGCGGCGAGATCGAACTTGCGATAGACGGTCCAGTCCCCCATGCCCGTGAGATCGACCTCGACGGCCACCGTCGTCGCGACGGAGGAGGAGAGAGTCAGCTCCTTCTCGTCGTATCCGCTCATGAGATAGGGGTCGGACGCTTCGCCCGCCTTCGCTTCCGACTCCTTCCATGGGCCTCCCGATCCCACGGGCTTGCCGAGTTCCCAAAGATCGTCGATGGCTCCGGCCCAGAGTCCTGTCCTGCCGTCGGTGCTGCGGATGACGTGGCGGTTTCCTTCCGCGGCCGTGAGATCGACGCCCGAGATGACGAGAAGGCCGCGGTAGCTGCAATAGTCGACGAGGCGCAGTCCGTGCGTCGCGACGGGTCGGACGCGGCTGAAGCCGCCCGCGTTTTCGGCAGGGAGCTCGAAGAAGGTCCCGTGGCAGTTGAAGAGATCGCGTTCGGTGGCGACCTCGCGGCAGAGGCGCTCGCGTCCGAGCGGTCCCGGCGCGTCGTAGGCGGCGGAGCCGCGCGGAAGGCGGAATCTCCGCCCCGCGTCGTCGTGGTAGAGCACGGAGGCGGCGTCGAGCTCGAGGACGCCCTCGCGGGAGGGGATGGCGGCGTGCTCTTCGAGCCAGGCGAGCTCGTCGCCGTTCGCTTCCGGCGTCAGTTCCAAGGTTTCGGAGAGGGTATAGAGGCCGATGGAACCCTGCGCGTTCCGTGCCGCGAAGTGGAGATTTCGCTTGTTTTCGCCACGGGCCCGGATGACGCCGCCGGAGACCGGTCCATCCGAAGCGGAGGAGGCGGAAATCAAACCGGCGAACTTCGCGGGCGGGACCGCACCGGCCTTGCGCGAGTCTTCTCCGGCGCAGGTGAAGGCGGCAGTGACTCCGGCGGCGGGCGACGGGGAGACGGCGCGGATCCACACGCCCGCTTCGTGGTCGTCGAAGGGCGTCCAGACATATCCGCGCGGGGGGATCGGAACGGTTGCGAACGGCTCCCAGACACCCTTCCCATCGCGGTCGATCTCCAGGGAGACGAGGACCTCGCTTTCTCCGCGCTGGGCGAGGTGCAGGGCCCGCCTCGTCAACCCGCCGAAAAGATAGGGATCCGAGACGGCTCCGGCCTCGACCTCCTCGTGCAGCCATACCGCCCCCCGCCCGATCACGGGCCCCAGATGGTCGAGGCGTTCCGGTTCGACGAACCAGAGGTTCGATTGCGACTGGGGACCTGCGATCTCACCTTTGGCCCGGCGCTTGTTGAGGAACTCGCTTTTCGCCGTGTCGTCGCAGCCGAGGACGATCCGATCCTGCCACCGGCAGAAATCGCCGATCACCTTCAGGTAGGTCGAGCGGGGAGCGATTCCCGAAGTGTCGGCGAGGGAGAAGCCTTTCGGAAAGCGCCAGAACATCCCGTGCATGGTCATGAGCAGGTCGTCCCCCTCGCCGATCTCGCGGATGCGGGGCCACTCGGTGTTCCATCCATGGGCGCCGTCGTAGCTGTGGCTGGCTTTGGGAAGACGGTAGGCGTGCCAGCCGCCTTTGTCGCGGAGCATCAGGATCAGGGACTTCGCATCCCAGCCGATGCTCCAGATCGGGTCGGTCGCGGGGGCTTCGTTTCCGAAAATCCCGCCCGGCCCGGTCACTTCGGTGAACTGGTTGCGCCGCACCGTCTTCCAATCCTTCCCGTCCCACTCGGCGAGCACTCCCGAGGGGACGAAGGGATCGCGCCGCGCTTCGGGCGAGTTCTCGCCGTTGTTCGCATAGACGAGCACGCCTTGGCCGGAGTACATCCCCTTGCCGTGATAGCCGGGCAGGCCGGCCTTCGGTCCGGGAGTGGAATCCTGCTCGTCGCGGTAGAGAGGCGTGACGGCGAGGCTCTTCACGTCGATCTCGTAGAGGGCTTCCTCCATGGAAGCGAGGTAGATCTTGCCCGACGGATCGAAGAGGTGGCGGGCGTTCGCGGTGGGGCGTCCGAACATCTCCGCATAGGGAATGGTCCGGACAGCGCCTTGGCCGTCGATGGCGTAGGGTCCGATGAACAGCTGGCCCGACTCGCGATGGATCATGCGGTTCGCCGGGGTGCCGCCGATGGACTCGGGGCGTACCGTGAGGGTGAGCTCTGGCGAGATCTCGTAGAGTTTGTCGGTCGAGCCGGAAGGCTTGTGCGGCGCGTAGGTCAGCGCCCAAAGCCGGCCCGCCCAGGGCACGACGGCACCGGTGCCGCATTCGCCTTCGTCGTTGAAAAAGGCGAGATGCGGGTAGATGCCGCTCCATTCCTCGCCAGCACGCGAACCGGAGGACAGCAGGGCGGCGGCGGTCGTCAGAAAGAGAGCGAGACGTTTCATAGAGGGAAAGGACAAAAGGCTCGGCAGGAGATCGGAGAAATGGAAGCACGGGAATCCCAAACTTGCTAAATTATAATTTTTATGGAAATTTATATAAAATGTCCCACCGTGCGAAACATTCCTCTTCGAAACCGGATCCGCCTCAAGTCCAGAAGGTGACGACTCCGGTCGCTATCCGGCCGACGATGCCTCGGACGGAGCTTGTCGTGGTGGGCCGGGGCGACGAGAGCGACAGGACCCTGCGCCAGTTGGAGAAGATCGTCTCCGAATTCATGGTTCAATACCCGAGCCACACTCAGCGGATTCCTGCGCTGCGGCCCGGAGAGCATCCTCTCATCGCCTTTGTCCGTTCGATGGTCGCATCGATGGCCGCCAAGCAGGAGCAGCTCGAAAGGCTCAACCGCGAGGCGCTGGAGGCGACGAAGGAGAAGGAGCGCTTCTTCGCCAGCATGAGCCACGAGGTGCGCACCCCGATGAACGGAATTTTCGGGATGGTCAGTCTTTTGCTGGAGATGGACCTGGA
The DNA here is from genome assembly GCA_037190325.1 of Verrucomicrobiales bacterium. Lineage (GTDB taxonomy): Bacteria > Verrucomicrobiota > Verrucomicrobiia > Verrucomicrobiales > DEV007 > Arctic95D-9. The sequence goes on from JBBCIU010000004.1 coordinate 176,847, forward strand.
CCCCATCCAGCGCGAGCATCTCGAGACGATCCACAGCTCCAGCGAATCCCTGCTAAACATTCTCGACGACATCCTCGACTACGCGAAGCTCAACGCGAAGGAGATGCTGCTGAAGCCCCGCCCTTTCGAATTGGAAAGGCTCATCCGCGAGGTCCTGATGGTCTACAAGGCCAACGCCGATTCCCGGAACATCTATCTTTCCGCCACGCTGTGCGAGAACCTCCCGGAGAACTTCGTGGCCGACGATCTCCGTCTCAAGCAAGTGCTCTCGAATCTCGTCAGCAATGCCATCAAGTTCACCGATGCGGGCGAGGTCTCGGTGACCGTCCAAGGCTATCGCGAAGAGGGACAGGACCAGCTCATCTTCCGCGTCCGCGACACGGGGATCGGGATCGAGGAGGAAGCGGGCGCCACGCTTTTCGCTCCCTTCCGCCAGATCGATTCGGAGAAGCCGCGCAGCCATCGTGGCACCGGACTGGGCCTCGCCATTTCGAAAAACCTCGTCGAGCTGATGGGCGGGCGCATCTGGTTCGAAAGCAAGCCCGGGGTCGGCACCGACTTCTTCTTCACCGTCGATTGCGCGCCTTTCGAGGAGAAATCGGACGATCTGATTCTCCGGAAGGCGCTCCCTCCCCCGGAGATCGGCACCCCTCGCTGCGAGGGCGGCCTCTCCCGCGTGCTCCTCGTCGAGGACAACCTCATCAACCAGAAAGTCGCCCGCCTCTCCCTGGAGCAGCTCGGTTGCGAGGTCGTCGTGGCCTCCAACGGGCGCGAGGCCGTCGCGCTTGCCGGAGGGGCGTCATCCTTCGATCTCATCCTCATGGACGTGAGCATGCCGGTGATGGATGGCTTCGAGGCGACCGTGGCGATCCGTCGCCTCGACCACCGCAATGCTTCGGTTCCCATCGTCGCGATGACGGGAATGGTCTTCGAGGAAGACCGCGAACGTTGCTTCGCGGCCGGGATGAACGACGTCATCGCGAAGCCGTTCTCTCTCCAGGATCTGCGTCACTGTCTCGCCGCGCTCCAAGGTGAATCGGAATCCGAAGCGGTGGCGCTGGTTTCGTGAGCGGCGTCCTGCCGAGATTTCCGGAGATTCATCGAAGGTGGGAGAGGACAGGGGATCGGTCCGGTCGGCTGCCCTCTCCGTGCCATCGCGGGCTGCCGTTCGGCCGGCAAGGGAGGCCGATCGAAAACGGGAATCGCCTCACACCTCGATCCCGCGTCGGGCGAGGCGGCGCTGGAGGTCCCAGTGCATCCAGAGCGCACCGAGCTCGGCGAGGAGGAGGATCGTCCAGATGACCCAGACGAGGGGCGTTTTCCCGGACGCGATGAGGGGGAGCAGAAAGCAGCCGAAGAACGGGACGAGGATCCGCATGGCGCAGCCGAGCCCCACGGCCATGAAGGGCGGTCCGTGCCGGTGGTAGGCGGCGACACGGCCGGGCATTCCGAGGACCATCGCCGCCGCCGCGCCGAGGATGGGCCAGTGCATCTGGTGCCCGGTGATCCAGTGGAGGAGCCGGGAGGCCTCGGCCTTTGCCTGCACCGACCAGGCCGTGCCATGGTCGAAGGACCGCGAGGCGATCCAGAGCGAGGCGACCACGGCGATGGCGAACAGCCAGAAGAGGCTCTTGCGGGCTTCCTTTTTCAGGTCGCCGTCGCGGACGAAGAGGGCGAGGACCGGCATCGAGAGCAGCAGCACGAGATATTCCGCGACGAGGGGCAGGAACAGATGCCAGGCCGTCGCGGAGCCCAGCACGATGGCCCGCGCGGTGAAGGCGGCGACGAGGACGACGGTGGCGAGGCGGAAGGCGATCTGCCCGGTCGAGAGCGAGCCGCCTTCGGTTTTCACCAGATGGGCGGCGTCGCGCACGGTGAGCTTGTTGACGAGGATCGAATCCTCTTTGGCGGCGGACTTGGCGGATTTTCTGGCCATGGCGGATGCCCGGCGGTTTGGCGGCGGGCGTCCGCTACGATAACCTGCCTTTCCGATGGATTCCGACCGATTCTCGCGATCCCCCGAGGATCCCGGCGCCCTTCACTCCCTCCACTGCTCCACCAGGGCGGCAGGGGAGAAGCCCAGCTCCGGAAAGCCCTCCAGAGCGGCGGTGCGTTCGAGCAGCTCCGTCTTGCCAGGCAACGTCCCGTCGCGCAGGGAGACCGCCACGAGATTGCCCGTCCCGGGCACCGAGAACAGCGCCGTTTCAGGGAAGACCGAGCGGATCGCCGCGAGGTCTCCCGGCGTGCGGGCGTCCGCCTCGACCAGGTTGAACGCGGCGACCCCGCCGGGGACGAGGTGGTCGCGCATCTTTTCCAGAAAGTCGCGGGTCTTCAGCCTCTCCGTCCTTTCGCCCAGCCCCGTCTCCTCCGGGGCACGGAGAAACGCGTCGAGATAGATCGCATCGTAAAGCCCCCGGCTGTCCGTGAAGAAGTCGAAGGCGTCGCCGGTGTGGATCTTCGTTTTCGCGCCCGCTTTCGTACCGAAGAAATCCGCGGCCAGCCGCACCACCACGGGGTCGATCTCCACCGCCTCGACCTCCGTCTCGGGGAACGCCCTCTCGAGAAAGCGCACCATTCCGCCCCCGCCGAGGCCGACGATCAGTACCCGCTCCTGCGGATGGCGGTAGAGCAGGCTCGCGAAGAGGGTTCTCGCGTAGGCGTGCCGCAGCCTGCCGGGAACCGTCAGGTCGAGCGAGGACTGGCATTGCTCCGTCCCCTCCGCATCGACGAAGAGCAGGCTGCGAACCGAGCCCTTCTCGCGGATGCGGATGTGGGAGAACGACGAACGCGTCTCGTGGACGACCGGGCCGTAGCGGTTTTCCGCGGAGGGCCGGGCTTCCCGCCACACCCGATGGATGCCGACGCCGAAGAGCAGCGGGAGAAGGACGAGGAAGGGCCAAGGTCTCATGCGGCCGGTAGCCGTGTCCATCCAGCGGGGTACGGACTGCCTTTCGATGCTCGACCGAGACCGATGGGCTTGGGCGACAGGCCGGCGCTCGATCGGTGCCTCCCCTGCTCTCAGCTTCTCAACTCGGCCAAGGGCCTCCGCGCGTCACTTGTCCAGCCGGAAGATGAGAACCCGGCGGTCCTGCTTCAGCAGCGCGTCGGGCGAGGTCTCGGGAAAGCGGGCCTGGGTTTCGCCGAAGCCGACGGGGAGGAGGCGATGCTCCTCGACGCCGAGGCTCGTCAGCACGGAGACGATGCGTTCGGCACGCTGCTGCGAGAGAATCTGGTTCGAGAAGGCGTTCCCCTCGGCGGAGGCGTGCCCCTCGATGACGAACTGCAGTCCCTTCAGATCGGGATGCTTCAGCGCCTCCGAGAGGGTGACGACGACTTCGACGGAGGCGTCGTCCACGAAATCGGCGGTTCCTTTGCGGAAGAGGATGTTGTCCCGCGTCACCTTCGACTCGGGATCGACCTGGTACTTCAGCTCCACTGCCTGCTCTCCGGCGGCGACCGCGTAGTCCCCGGCTCCGGTCGAGGCCGGGGCGGTGGTGGTGGCGAGGGCGACCTTGTTCTCCTCCGCGGCGACGCTGACCGCCTTGGGAATGCCGCGGGTGCTGAGGATGAGGGAGCGGGTCTCGGTCTTGGCCGCGGAGGCGGCGGCACCGATGCTGCGGGAACCGGCACCGCGGGTCACGAGTCCGCCGGAGGCGGGGGCGGTCTTGCCGGCCTGGCCTTTGAGCTTTTTCACGAGATCCTCGCCGCTTTCGTCCTGGGCCGCGAGGGGGGCGGCCGAGACGAGGAGAGCGAGAAGGGTGCTGCCGAATGTCTGGATCGTTTTCATGGATGGGAAGGGGTGCGTTGTTTGGGGACGGGAGAGATCAGTCCTTGAGCTGGTAGCCGATGCGGGCCTCGGTGATCTGCGCGGGCACGGAGTCGGCCGCATCGGACTCGCCCACGCGGATCGCCTTGGGAATGCCGCGCGCCGAGAAGACCTTGCTCTTGTCGAAGACGGTGAAGTCGCCCGCCGCCTGGCCTTTGGCGAGGTTCTTCAACTCCGCCTTGGCCGCATAGACGATGATGTGCTCGGGGCCGCCGGGGGCGGTGGTCTCCCACGAGACGACGAGCTTCTTGTTCTTCGGCCGGGCCGTGCTCTTCCCGGTGCTGCCGGGGAACAGCTCGGTGACGTGCTGATCGGAGCTGAGGTGGTAGACGCGGAGGTGGACGTCGTCGGTGGCGACGACCTCGAAATGCGCCCGCTCGCCCACCTTGAGCTTGGGTTGGATCGAGAGCTTCAGCTTGCCGCCGCCGTGGAGGAGAACGGATTCCGTCGCAAGGGCGGCCGCCGCCGCGGTGGAGGCGGTGAGCACCTTCTTCGTCTCGGCGAGGGCGTGCCCGCCGGATCCGACGAACTCCAGATACTGGTCGGAGCTCGCGACGAGATCGGCGTATTTCTGTCCGCCGAACTCCTCGTAGCCCAGCGGGATGAAGGGCATCAGCTCGTAGCCCAGGGCGTAGACGACGGAGATGTATTCGCGGAGGAGATTCTCGCGGCGCAGGGGCAGGCCTCGCTCCATCGCGCTGGCGATGACGCCGAGGACTTCGCTCCGGTCGCTCTCCTCCTTGAGCAGGGAGAGAAGTTCGTCGTGCTCCATGCCGAACTCGGCCGAAAGCTTGCGCGAGGTGACGGCCCCGCGGAATTCCTTGTAGAGGCCGAGGACGGGCTCCTCGGCACCGCCGCGGCCTCCGGTGGCCTCCTTCTCGGCGGCGATGAAGCGTTCGAAGTCCTCCTTCACCGCAGCCTGGAGCACGGCGGGTTCGGGGTAGAGCTTCTCGACGAGCTTGCGCTCGGCGAAGTCGAGGATGCCGGCGGCCTCGACGAGCGGGCGCACTTCGTCCTCCATCGTCGCGAGAGTCCGTTTCGAAAGGTCCGTCACCCGGATCGGCGGCTTGATGCCCTTGTCGTGGCAGGCGATGCAGGAGATGCCGTTGATGATGACCTTGTCCTGCCGGTTGTCGTCCTGGACGATCTCGATGGGAGCGCGGTCGAGGCGCTTGCCCTCGTGGGTCGTCAGCATGTAGCCTTGGAGGCCGTTGGGCAGGTTGTAGATCATCTCTCCTCCGTCGTGGGTGAAGATATGGTCGTGGTCGTCGGTGAGATGGGCATCGGACGGCCCGAGGGGGGCGAGGGTGAGATCCTGGTGCCGGTTGGCGCTCTGCGGGGTGAAGTCGTAGCTGACCCAGTAGGCCCCCTGGTGCGAGCCGAGCTCGTGGCGCTCGATGAGGCGGTTGGCCCCGGAGACGCCGGAATACTGGAAGCCGGCGCGGATGGCGCGCCCCTCGCGGAGGTTGCCGAGACGGTCGACGCCGAGGGCGTGGTCGAGCTTCCCGAGGACGTCGTCGTCCTTGCCGTGGACTTCGAAGCCGAGAAGACGGTCCATAATCTGGTCGTAGAGCGGTGGCTGCGAAGCAGAGAAGGTGAACCAGTCGGCCCGCAGGTAGGCCATCTTCGAACCGGTGTGGCGCTCGATGAGCTGCTCCTTCTGACGGTCGATGCCGAGGATGCCGTAAGGGTAGTAGGAGACGACGTTCTCCCATTGCTCGGCCTTCCAGTTGTAGTCGCGGAGGTCGATGCGGTAGATCGTCTCCGCCTCGTCGATGGCCACGGGCACGGTGATCTTCGCGTTCATCGAGAGGCTGTTGATCAGCTTGCCGATGGCGGCGCGATGGGGATCGAGGTCGGGGACGAGGGAGCGTCCGTTCTCGTCGGTCTGGTTGTGGAGGTTGGTCAGGGTCAGGTAGCGGAAGAAGCTCCGCTGGGTTTCGGAGGCCTTGTCCAGATCGTTGTAGATCGCCTTGATCGTCTCGTTCTGCGAGATGAACTCGCGCTGAACCTCGGCGGGCTTGCCGGAGGCGATCCACTCCCTGAGCACGGCCCGCTCGGCCTCGTCGAGAGGCGGGCGGAATCCCTTGTCCCCTTCCTTGCCCTTCGATTTTGGCATGCGCTCGGAGTCGTCGTGCTGGCGCATGACCCGGTCGACGACGGCCTCGGCGAGGAGGATCGTTCCCGAATCGTCCCGCTGGCTGAAGAAGGTCGCGAGGTTCACCGAACCGTGGAGCTCGGGCTCGTAGTCGCCCTGGTGGCACTGGGCGCAGCGGTTGGAGAAGATCCAATGCACCTTGCCGGCGAGATCGAGGCCGGCGGGCATCTCGTCCTCGTTGTCCGTCACGGTGGGGGCGCCCTCCTCCTTCTTCGTCTCGGCGACCTCGGTCTTCTCCGTTGTCTCGGGAGCCGTCCCGGCCGGAGCGGTGGTCATCGGCTTGGCCGGAGCGGCCCCGTCGAGCTGCGCGATCCAGTCGCGGACCAAGGCCTGCTCCTCGGCGCTGAGGGGCGGACGGAAGCTCTCGTCGCCTTCGGCTCCGCTGCTCTTCGGCATCCGCTTCTTCGAGGTCGCATCCATCGCGACCCGGCGGAAGATGGGCGATTCCTCGGGATCGCCCTTGACGAGCATCTCCTCGTCGACCAGTCCCGCGAGGTCGAGGCCCTTGTGGAGGTAAGGGTAGTCGTCGTTCGTGTCGGGGTGATGGCATTCCTTGCACTTGCTCTCGAAGAGGGCCTCCACTTTGGGCGTGAGGTCCTCGCCGAGAAGGTCGGGCGAAGCCAGCCCCAGAAGAGGCAGGGTCAGAATCGGCAGGATGTGGGCAGGGCGCATGGCGGACTCAAGGATGGGAAATGTAGCAAAGAAAACGCCGGAGAGACGAGCCGAATTGAGAATCTATGTGAGGTTTTTCCCACATTTCCTCCGCTTCGTCGAGCGGCTCGGCACGTCCAACCCAAGGCGGAAACCCGCCTGCCGTTTTCGATGAGTTCCACCGCCGCCAACCGCGCCGTCTCCTGTCTCCTCCCCGCGACGTGGGACGACGACGCGGTGCGCCGCGCGGCGGCGGGCTGCCGCGAGCGCCTCGGGACACGTCCCGACCTCGTCCTCGCTTTCGCGAGCTCCGACTACCGACCCCATCTCGCGGATCTGATCGAGCACCTCCGCCTCGACGGGCAGGCCTTGCACATCCTCGGCGGTTCGGCCGAAGGGCTTTTCGGCGTGGGCCGGGAATGGGAGAACGCGAGCGGCCTCTCGCTGCTTTTCCTCTCGTTGCCGAGCACGTCGATGGAATCGCTGAAAAGCCGCGGGGAATTGGAGAAGAGCCGATTCCTCGACGCCGATCCGGCTGGGTTCCTCGTTCTGGCCGACCCTCTTCGAAGCGGCGTCCAGGGGCCCCTGCGCGAGTTCAATTCGCTTTTCCCCGGTGTCCCCGCCGTCGGCGGATTCGTTTCGGGAGGACCGGAGGAGGAGGATCTTTTCCTCTTCACCGAAGCCGGAATGGCCCGGGAGGACTTCGTCGCCGTCGGGCTGGGCGGAGGCATCGGGATATCGGCCTTCGCTTCCCAGAGTTGCCGACCCATCGGCGAGCCGCTCGTGGTGACGCGGAGCCGTTCGAACACGGTTCACGCCATCGCGGGGAAGCCGCCCTACGCCGTCCTCGCGGAGACCTTCGCCTCGCTCGACGAGGCCCTTCGCCTCTCCGCCGAGGGAAACATCTTCGCCGGACTCGCGGTGCGCGAGGAGGTCGAGGATTTCGACACGGGCGACTTCGTGATCCGCCACATCGTCGGCACGGATCTGAGGGAGGGCAAGCTCGTCCTCGCCTCGCCTCCGCGTACCGGCCAGACCCTGCAGTTCCAATTGCGCGACGCGGCGGTCGCGGAGGCATCCCTGACAAAACACTGCAAGGCTCTCGTCGCCGAGCAAGGAAAGCCCTTCGCCGCTTTCGTGTGCGCCGGTCGCGGACGCGGGCGGAGGCTCTACGGCGAACCCGACCGCGACGCCGCGATTCTGCACGAGCATCTCGGCCCCGTGCCGGTCGGCGGCCTCTACGGAAACGGCGAGTTCGCTCCTGTCGCTGGAACCAACTTCCGGCACGACCACTCGCTCTGCGGGGCGCTGTTCCACGAGGCCTGAGCGGAGAGAGGGAGCATCGGCCCGGCACGCCTCGCACAGGCCTTGGTGGACGTCCGCGTTTCCCGAAACCTCCCCTTGCGGCGGAGCCTCCCGACGGCTATTTTCCCATCCCACCGGTTCGCGGCCCCTATGGGCCAACTTAGCTCAGTTGGTAGAGCAGCTGATTTGTAATCAGCCGGTCGTCGGTTCGAGTCCGACAGTTGGCTTCTCATTTACAACGAGTTACGATGATTCTTCCCGCCTCCGGCGGAGGCCCTACACGGAACCTGGACGATTCGCGGCGGTACTTCAGTTTACGGCACGCGCGGTTTGCCCATGAACGCCGCGAAGCAGCCGAGACCGCGAGGGAGGTTGGAACCCGCAAGGGAACCGCTTCACCCTCAAAAAATGGAACCACCCGGATTACAAGTGGCAGGTGGATTGGGCCTGACTCCATCCGATTCTTGAATTTGTGGGTGATGCGATTTCATACTCGAAGCGCCGTCGGCCGAAGTCGCTGCGGAAGGCGGCTCGCAGGAGCGAGGGCAGCGACTCGAAGACTTTGCTTTGAGCGGGTCCGACCGTTCTTATCGCCGACGCCTCACCGGCTCCCCTTTCGCCGGGCGCACCGGGTGGCGTTGCCTCATTGCGTGCAACGCCGAGATTGACCAAGGTCATACCCTCCTGAGGTTGAGGCTGAGCACCCCGCGGATCATCCGGGCGTAGATCAGGCACTGGACGGTGTTTTCCTTGGTACGCCGTGCGCTCACCACTTCGAGGTCTTGGCCGTTCTTCAAGCCCTTGAAGAAAATCTCCACCATCCATCGCACCCGATAGAGTTGGGCGAGGCTTCCCGCATCGAGCCGCTCAGCCTCGACGTTGGTGAAGACCACCTCTCAGCCACACAGGTCCAGATCACGTTGGCGCGGGACGAGCTTACTCGGGAAGCGTGCGGCGGAGTTTCCTGCGGAGTTGCGCGGCCTTGACCGCATCGATTCGGAATGCCACCAGCCGGCCCTCCACGGGAGCGGCACGCCCCCGCTCGCACGACCTGGTCCACCGTCGCCCCCTTGGCCGCATAAAGGATCCGGACCAAATCTAGATCCCCTCCCGCGAGGTCGCCGATGACCGTGCCCTCGGACAGACGGGTCAAAACCAGGCCCCTCTCCGTGCGATCTCGTAGAAGGCCTCCAGGCAGAATGGTTGGCGGAGCCGGGGAGTTTTTTCGCGAGACTGAGGTGCAGGGGCACGACGCTGCCGTCCTCGATGAGGAGGCGGTTTGAATATACCGCGCGCCCGCTCCAGGATGGAGGCGAAACGGCTCCCGGTCAGGGCGTAGAGACGCCGGGGTTGGCTTCTAGGACCTGGTGAAAGGCGCTGGCGAAGAAGGGCGGAGCGGCCTCATGGGAAAGTCTGTCGAATACGACATGGCGGAAGATTTTTTCTCTGGCAAAGGAGGAAAAAGCTTGGGCGATGCCGCGGCAGTGGGAGTTGCCTTCGCACGCCGCCGTGCGGCCGGATTTTGCGCGGTGCGCGTGACGAAGCTGGTTTTTCTTGCCAAAACCATGAGCGTTTATTGAGTGAGAAGGCAGGCGGGCGAACGGACGATCTTTACAGTTTGCATCGAAGGCCGCGTTCGCCAGCCCTTTGCCTGTTAAGCGGAGAATCTGCTTTTATTCCGTTTCAACTCATTAATTATAAGATAATTGCGAATTTAAAATTTGCACACATGCCCTCCCGCCGGGAATCCCGCATTCCTTCTGTGCCCTTTTTCAATGAGTCACGTCACTGCTTAGTTTTCGTATGAAAACCTTTGACTTTGTACAAAGAATCTGTCGATTCTAGAGTGTGTTCGAGAACTTAAGAAACGTTGATTAAATGCTTATGCTTTTGTCAGGATCGGCTATCTTCCGGCATGGGAACCTTACGCCTCCATCCGACGGACCCCGCCAATGCAAGGCGGCTAAAAAAACGAACGAAGACCAGGCGCGTATCTGTGCCGGTCGCGGAGGCCCCAAGTGGGGAAGACCTCTGGTCGATGCCGAGCTCATTCTCCTCACGATGTCTTTCCGGTTGCGAGAAGGCTGTTCCTGGAGGGCGTTGAGCATTTTCGCGCCCCACTCCACCATCTTCACATGCTGGAAAGCGTGGTGCGAGTCCGGCGTCTGGGACAGGATTCTTGGAGCGCTCGCGAAACAAGGCGCGGCGGGAAGCTCTGGGCGATCAATCCCCTGCGCGAAGGTCGACAAGCACCCTTTTGGAGGCCCGCAAGGCGCTGAAGTCCAATGCATGGGGGGGCCAATGGAGGCGCCAATACCAAGTCCGCGCCTTGGTCGACGCCCGAGGGCAAGCCGCTCGCCTGCCCTTGCTCTTCGGCCCCGGCCCGCCCGACAGCCTCTGGGCCCATCGGCTTGTCGAAGAACAGAATTCCAGGACGATCCTCGCCGACAAGGCCTACGGCAGCGCCGCCTTCAGGGAATTTCTGGAGTCGCTCGGACTCGGGCGTGCATACGGTCGAACGCCAACGAAAGCGATTCGGTAAAGTATCACAAGGGGCTCTACGGCAAGCACCATCATGTGGAGAACTTCTTCCTACGCGTCAAGGAATTCTGCACCATCCCAACTGACTTCGAGAAGCTCGGATCGAGATTCCTCTGCCCCGTGGAGCTTGCCGCCCTCTGCGATTGGCTCAGAAAATAAGTTCTCAAACACACCCTAATCAACGCTGGCCATGAATGCCCCCTTGCCTCCCCGAAACCCTTCTGACGTAGCCCTTTAGGAAAGGGGCTGATGGGAGGACAAGGCAATTTCTTTAGAGATTGTTGCGATGCTGAAAGTCACTTATCTCACCCTTCCACTTAGAGAAGGGAACGAGCTCTGCAACGTCGGCGATCGAGTGATCTTTACGGGCGTTCGCAATATTCTGCGGATGGCGCTCGGCGAGCACATCGAAACGATACGATCGGTGGCTGATGGAGAGAAATTGCCATCTGATGCGGATGTAGTTGTAGTGTGCGGGATGCCGCAGGTCTCGCAAAGCAACACGCCTGGAATAAAATTGCAGCGAATCCTCGAGGCGGCGCAAAGCGAAAGTCCGGTGCGACTAAATCTCGGTGCAGGTTCGTTTTATTTCGATGCGTTCGATGGGGATCGCAAGAACAAGGATGCGGCTTTTGCCAATCGGGTGGTAGGGAGTCTTGGAGCAGTGGCGTATCGAGAGTTTGCGAGATTTGATCTTTGCATTTGCCGCGATCACGGGGCGGTAGCGGCGTTGCGGGGGCTCGGAGTGGACGCCATCGGACTACCGTGTCCGGGCTTTTTTGCACCGATGTTTCAATCGCGACCACTATTTCGCCAACAGGGGCAGTTGGTCTCAGTGCTTAATGGGACCGCGAGCTTCTGGAACCGGGTGGATGCAGATGTGCATGGGTTTTACCGGCGGCTGTGGGAAAGCGATCCGACGCGCACCTTCCTTGCGCATGATGAGCAGGATGCGGAGATGCTCTCGGACATGGGAGTTCCGCACTTAGTCTTCGAATCGGTAGAAGAATTCCTCGGCTGCTTGGCGAGGCACGAGCGATTGTTTAGCTTGCGTGTGCATGGGGCATTGCCGGCGTGGGCGCTCGGACTCGACGTGACACTGCTGGGAATTGATCGTCGGGCGCTCATCGGCGATGATTTTGGGGCACGTTTTCGGGTGATCCCGGTGCGCGAGGAGAAGGACTTCACACTGGCGGAGGCGGGAGATGAGGTCGGAGGATACCAACAGAGTTTCGACCAACGGCGTGCGTGGCTCTGGTACTATGCGGGCGAATATGTACGGCAAATTCGTCAAGTGGTTTCGCGGAAGCTAAAGTGCGAGTTTTCGGAACGACTATTTTTCGGCTCCATGTCGGAGGCTAACGTGGTGCAGCCGACGTTGTCTCGTCCGGCGGGTCTTTATTTCAGTAAATTTTTCTACAGCTACGAAAGTGCCTTTCCGATCGAGGCCAAACTCTTTCGCAGCGCTCACCCTTTCGAGTTTTCCGAAGAGGAGGTGACGATCGAAACGTCATCGGCGAGCACGACGCTGCTTTACGGACCGTATGTGCGAATTCCGGAAGGAAGATGGCGGTTTTCGGGGCGGCTTGAGCTCGTGTCTACTAACGCCGCAGAGAATCTGAGCTGCCAGTTAAAAATACGAGTCGCGAAGGGGATTCCTGCTCGCGAATTGGGCGCGCGTGAGTTTTTGCTTGGCATTGGCGGTAGGATGGAAGTGAATTTCGAAGTTGATTTTGAGAACCGTGCAGATCCAGGACTAATCGAAACGCTTTTTTCCAGTTCCGGCACACTACCGATCGGTGAGCGATTGCGTCTCTCCCTTATGGCTATGAAGCGACTCGGTTGAGATTCCTGCACGCGATTATCAGCACTGAACACCTTTGCCTCGAGAGCAATCGAGTATCTCATCTGAGAGCAGAAATTTCTGAAGGCTCTACTCCACCCCTCCCTCTCCGAAAATTATTCGCATAGTTTCATCAATTTTCATTAGCCATATACCCTACAAATGAGCAAAACCTCTTACTGGTCAATTACGGAACTTTTCCCCCGATTCGATTCGACTCATCTCAACATGTTTCGTTCGCAATGCAGTAAGAGTGAGAAATCGTTACTTGAATCGATGTTCCAGGTAGACGAGATTGTTAATCAACAAAGGAGTTCTGAGTTTTTAATTTCGACATCCTTATACTGTCGTCCTCACAATCCCGGCGCCCCTCGCATAGATCCAATAACAGTGGAAACTCTAAAACTCCCACACCAAGGAGTTAGAAACGGGCGATCATGGTGGGATACTTATCTACAGCCACTCATCCGAGATATCAGTCGGATTAAACCTCCGTGGGTTCTTCGTATCCACTTATCGGCTGAACTCTACTTTCTCATTCCCCTCCTCAGGCATCAACGTGTGGAATTCTGGATCATGAATCACCCTTCGGAGAATACCGTTCCCGGGATGCTTTGGCGCTACCTTCCGCTGGAGGAGGGCACCAATTTGGTGGCCAGAGGCACTGACTCTCTTTGGCCGGACCAACAGTATTGGGCATCAGCAACACAGATGCTAAAGGGGCCCTGTCGATTTTATCGTAATTTCTTCCCTACTGACATGGATCGGATATTTCTTGTTTATCGTTCAATCCCTGGTCCACTGGTAGTGCGGCAGGGGTTAAAGCTTCCGTTTATCGAATATGCGAAAGCGTGGATCTGGTTTCAATGGAATGATTTGTGGCCCAGAACAGCCTCAACGCCTCCAGGTAATGAAATGCGGCCTAAATTTGGATTAAGCCACTGGGCAAAATACGGACAAGACGAACAATTCTTGAGTCATTGGCTTTACTACATTGCTTGCGAGGAGGGTCTCTATACCGTTACAAGCGGGAACAATAAAAGTGAAATTTTCAAATATGACCGGAATTATGTCAAATCCAGGTCGGAGCATTCTATGTTTATCGAATGGATGCCTTAACCATACCGATATTCAATTCCCCCTCCCCCAAAGAATTGGGGGGCTGACGCCAGGTATTAATGGTAGATCAGAAACCCTCTCACAAATGTCTGAGTGATACCAAAACACAGCCGATGGAATAATGCGGTGAAGTTTTCGGCATAGCGTTTGCACCGGACAACGAGGTATACAGAGCAGACAGTCTCTCTCACTCGGTGGTTCTCTCGGAGGTGTTTGGTTTATGCAGCAGAGGGAGAGGTTTCTGTCGATAATTTTTCAATGGCGACAGGATGAGTTTGCGTCCACCTTCGAAGGCTTGGAGGAGCGTCCTCCTTGTAAGTGCTCCCTGAGATTTGGACAACCATTGATGTTAATCAGGCTGCCTGCTTGTAGCTCCTGGTGGTATTGGGTGGGGTGAGGGTAGTTGAGGGATTTGTGAGGCCTTCGGGTGCTGCATCGATCCAGGCCGGACGGCGATTCCGGGCGTGGTCGTTGGACTGGAAGCACCACGCCCAGCAGAGCTCCTCCTTGACGGTCTTGTTGAAATGGTAAGCATCGAGAAAAGCTGAGGGGTGTTGGGCAGATGGGCGTGGGAGAGGTAATGGTAGGCTCGGACGGTGGCTTTCTTGATGGTTCGGTTCATGCGTTCGAATTGACCGTTGGTCCAAGGGCGGTTGGGCTTGGTCAGGCGGTGATCGATGCCGCGGCGTGCGCACTCGAGTTCGAAGGCATGGTCACGGAATATTTCCCCTCGCGCAAGGCCTCGCATATATCAGCAGCGGCTCAACGGGAGTTGCCGAGGGTGGTGAAATGGGTCTGTAAGCTTCCCGTCAAATTGAACATTTCAGACTGAGAATTCGGGGGCGGCTTTTCGGTTGGTTTGCTGTTGGCGGAAAAGGGTTGGTGGGATGTTCCCCAATGATTCGTGCGGATGTCCCTCGTTGTAGCTGATGAGCCATTGGTGGGCATGTTCGAGCACTTCGTTGCGGAAACCGCGGTTGAAGCGTTCGACGTATCCGTTCTGCATCGGACGACTGGAGCGTCCCCCTCAAGGTTTGGACAAGCCACAAGAATGGCGAGCGATTAAGTTCTCGCAGGAGCGCCCGGCGAGAGCCGAGCGAAGCGAGTCAGCCTGCCGCAAGGCGGCAGCCCGCAGGGGAAGCAATGGGCCCCGCCCAGGCTCGTCGGAGCCGGGCGCGGTCGTTTCCGGTGTGCCGGCTCTCGCGTTGAAGCCCAACCCGCCTGTCCACCGCGATGAACAACGAACCCGACGACATCAAACGGTGGACGGCCCGCCGCAAGGCCGCCGCCGTCATGGACATCCTCAAGGGCAAAACCACTGCCTCCGAACTGGCCCGCTCCCACGACCTGACGGTGGTCGAGGTCGAGCAATGGCTCGAGGACTTCGTCTCCATGGGGACGGAGGCCCTGCGTTCCCATCCCCGGGACGCGGAGGCCCGACACAAAGCCGAGAAGAAGGAGCTGCTCGCCAAGATCGGGGAGCTCACCATGGAGTGGTAGCGCAGCGGACATAGACAGGGAGCGCAAGCGACCTGCCCGGAGGGCGGCAAAGCCGTCAAAAGGAGGTCTGGACGATCGCCGGGGACATCCTGGGAAAGCCCCTGCCCGACGCGAACTCATGAACCAGGTTCAACAACGCCTGCTCGCGTCGGGGAAGACGGTTCCCGTCAGCCGCCTTTGCCGATGGCTCGGTCTACCCCGCTCCACGGCCTACTACCAGCCGAGGGAACGCAAGGCCCGCCCCCTCGACGAGGTTCTCGCCGCGGAGGATCAGGCGCATCCATCGGGAGGCGCCCCCCTGCGGCGTGCGCGGCACGTGAAGCCGTCTGCGTTTCGGTGAGGGCATCTGGGTCAACCGCAAGAAGGTCCACCGCCTCATGAAGCTCAAGGGCTGGACCCTGCCGAAGCTACGGACCGGCCACCACCCCCGGGTGGAGGCATCTTGCTCGGTCGCCCCGTCGCCCAACCAGCGCTGGGCGACAGACTTGGCCCTGGTTCACTGCGGCAAGGACGGTTGGTGCGTCTTCGTGCCCGTCATCGATTGCTGCACCCGCGAGATCCCCGGCCACGCCCTGGAACGAACGGGCCGGGCCAAGACCGCGGAACGGGCCTTGGAGGAGGCGCTTCTCAACCGCTTCGGAGCGCTGCGCAACGCTCCTGCGGGCATGCTCCTGCGCCACGACAACGGCTTGGTCTTCGGATCGCGCCAGTACAGGGCCGTGGTCAAGGACTACGGTCTCGCCCAGGAATACATCACGCCCTACACGCCCCGGCGGAACGGTCTTTGCGAGCGCTTCATCAAAACCTTCAAGGAGGAGCTCTGCTGGACGCGGCGCTTCCAGTCCATCGACCACGCCCGTCTCGCCGTGCGGGTCTGGATCGACCACTACAACACACGACGGCCCCACCAATCCCTCAACTACCTCACACCCACCCTATACCACGAACAACAATGCAAACTGGCAGCCTGAATAAGATCAAAGGTTGTCCAAATCTCAGGGGAGCACTACACGACCCGGCTGGATTTGCTTTTCTTCATGGCTCGGTATCGGATCTGCCTGTCCGAATCCTCTCATTTCGTTCTGTTCAGGGCGAGGAAAGTCTACAATTCCAGGCTGACCTCAGGCACCCACAACCCAAGCAATGGGCGGTGAAGGCCCGTATTTTGGACTCTTTGTCTGTGAAATGAGGCTTAAGAGTAATCGGAAAACTCTTCACCGCAAATGACCACTGCCAAAAGCATCCTTCGATTCGTCCCAAAATCTTCCAGGCACGCGAACGCTCGATATGAGTTGCCGTTTTAACAAGCTGCCAGACCCTTATTGCGAGTGTTCCAGTAACTGGGTGCACCTTAGAAATTCTTTCGAGCGTTTTCGATCGCTTCAAAAAGATCGGAGCGAGATTGCGCAGCCAGTTCTTTACGCCGCTTTTCAGCTACTACATTCCCGTGAAGTTCACCTTCGTAAAACGAATCATGGAGATCCAAATATTTCGCCGCTACGCCGAGAATGGGATTGCGCCCGGAGCCTACGAAAACGACAGGGGTGCCAAAAGCAATGCAAGGCAAGACAGTCAGCGGTTGCGTAGTAATGACTAATGATGCTCGTTGATATATTTCTAGTACCTCGACAGTGCGATTCCGGACATACTGAGGGTGAGTATTGGGCGATACCCGTTGAGTTAGTTTAATCGTATCGGGTGGCAGCCTAAACTCCTTAGGCACATCGACAGCGACAACGGGACCACCGGGATCGGAAGCAACCCAACGTTCTAATCCTAACGTTGGACAACGATTTAAACGCGCTGCTATCTTTTTTCTCTTAAAGTAGTTCAGAGTAAGCAAATCCCGGCATCCGATCGGTTGCCACTTCCGAAAATGCTCTACATGGGACACTGTGAAATTACAAGATGAAATCCAGTGGAGGCCGATATAAGCCATGGCAACAGTCTCTGAAGGGAGGAATTCACATTCACGAAATCCCCAAGCTCCGGATGCGATGACCACGCACTCACGCGGCTCCCACTGGATGTTATCTTTGTCAGAATAACCATCCACCCGGCCAACAATCTTTTCCACGGCAAAAGCCAACATGTCGTCTCCAAGATCGGATCCCCCTGAACTGAAAGTCGCATGAATAGGCAGCAAAGGGTTGATAAGTGGAGTAGTCTTCATTGAAGTTGTTCGTAAAGCTGAGTAGATACAGGAGGGGCGAGCTTACCGTAGAAGAAAAGGACGTATAGGCGAGATCTCGGGAGGGTGTGCCGTCCGCGCATCTGACCATTCACTAACGAGGGAAGAGTTGTACTAGGTTAATGTAATATATCGCAAGTGTGAATCGTTGAAAAGCTCCTCAGTTTCGTCGTTTTCTTCTGAAAGAAAGCGTTTTCCCTGCCAAGAGATCCGGAACCGCGGTGAGTTCTTAAGCCATAAAAAAGCCTCCAATGCAATCTTCGCAAAGCCTTTTGACACATCCGTTTGGATGCCTCGTAAATCGGACCCTGCTGCGAGCAAATTTCGACTTGGGCAACATCCGTCTCGCCAGCTGATCAAAGGCTATCCGCATATTCAAGGCAATGATTTCGTCGGTTGCAAGATTTACGCAGGGGTCATTTCGAAGACCGCACAGTCGTTCTCATCGTTAGAGCCAGCAACTCCTTCTGGGACGCGGCTTCTGACAAGGGCGCTCGGAGTGTTGACGTGCAGTGGCCGTTGCAGGCCCCATTCTCATCCTCCCCGATGCGCCTAAGGTCTTCGAAGACTGCCTTGGCGACGCGTGCGGCTGATATACCAACAAGCTCCGAACAAGATTCATGACAAGAGTTCGTATATCCTCGGTCCGGCCGAAACCGGCATCCCCGACATTCCCCCTCAGCGAAAATACTAACGATGGATGGCGCGCACTCAAAAAGAAACGCGGAGGGCAATTGGGCATGAATCACGTAGGCGCGCACGCCAAGCAAACCACAAAGATGTGAGATACCGCTATCCAAACCAATGGCAAATTCAGCCTCCAGAAGCAAATTGCAAATCGTAGAAGGATCGAGATCAATGAGCCACGCTGCGTTGCTCTTTCCAAACGTTTCTACGATTTGCTTCTCTTGATCCCGAGTTCCGAGCACCACCACTTGATAGCCCTCATTTTCCAAAATATGAGTGAGACGGATCCAGTGGCTGTGCGCCCAATCCCGAGTTGCGTGGGCAGCAAATGGAGAAAATATAACATAGCGGGAAAACTCCACAACCGATTCATGCGAGAAAGTGTTGATAAAGTCCGGACGGCTCGCAATGCAATCCGGATGAACGAGTCCTGCATACCATTTCAGCTTCGAGTCCGAATGTTTGTGCGAAAGATCATTCCGGAGCCCGAGATCCACACGCTCGAACTGATCCGCATCGATGGGCATTGCCTCTTCTATCGACAAGCCTGGATGGCATGCGCGGGCAAGCCAACCTGCATTTCTGGAGATGAATAAAACCTCATTAAAAAGTTTAGTTGCACCAACAGCTGCATAAAGGCTATGAATATGATCACCAATCCCTGGTGTGGTGTTCGTCAAGAGAAGCCGGCTGGGATTACCGGACTTACGCCTCTTGAATTTGGGCGCTGGCCGCCGCACAGGAAAGAGTTCAGAGACCGGACACATTTGCACCGGGCGATAGGTGTCACGCTCTCCGAGCGCCCCCTCCCAACAACTTGAGCGAAGATCAAGCCGAGGTCTCATAATCACCTCGATGTTTTTATCGCCGTGGAGACGGAGAAAATCTCCTCGAACGCCCTTTACAACATCCCAGTACCAGATCCCCAAAGTTTCGAGCCCCTTGACATGGCCGTTTTGGGTAAACCAAATCTCGTCGCCTTGGTGTCGGATGTCCTCTTCGATCGCTTCCGTACCGCCTTTCACGACTTTGGAGGAATTCGAACGATCGTGGGGCAAAGAAAAAGACCGATTTCGCATTCCAAACACATTGTCAGTTGTAGTGATGCGCATGTTACGGAGTTTGCCCGCGCCAGCAATGAGCCAGTCGCGCCCGAGGACTGACCTTAGAACCATTTTTTGAATTGGCGAAGCACTTTGGGGAAGGCCATGGATTCGTCCGTCCCATTGTGAACGGAGTTCGTCCAAGAATTTTCGACAGAGGGGCTCATGGAAAAAGCCTGCCACGGATGGATTGGGGCCGAAAAGTTGCCATTTAAGGATGTTTCGGTGTTGAAAGACGCGACGTCCTTCGAAATCGTGTTGGCACATGACACCCCCGTTTTTTGGACCGCCTGCGGCCGTTAGAAGCTCAACCTTTGTGTTTGGCATAGCAAAGCTGTGCCGAAACTTGTGGAACGCAAAGCGAAAGGTGTCCTTGTCACCCCATAGGTGTTTGTAGTAGATCGAGGCCTCATAATTCATTTCCAGGGTGAACCGCAACGCCTCAAGAAAATCGTTTTTACGTAAGAGGATCTGGCCGCTCTCAAACTCCCACTCGTCGCGGGGATAGAGGTCTAACATCTCCCAAACTGCGCTGTAGGGGGACGATCTTCGCAGATCCGGCCAGAAAACCGCTCCCTTGTCAATGTATTCCGGACAATCAAAAAGATAAGAAGGGTCCATAACCACGAAGTTGTCCGAATCGAGATAAAGCAGTTCGTCGAAATCCGAATATAAAATAGCAAAGGGCTTGAGAGCCCAGCCTACCGGTGGCGGAAGATCCCTGGAGATTGCGTTTTCGCGTGCCGATCTGAAAACGGCCCCGAGATTTTTGAAGAGAGCAACAGATCGCTCATCGACTTCAGATTCGTCCTGAAACCAAATCTCAACAGGAAGCAGGCAACCATGATGACGCAATAAGCGAAGCGCAATGTACGCGTTAGTAATATATATCACTCCACCGGCGCACATGACAATTCCTCGTTTCTGGTTCATAAATGTGTATGCAATAATCTCAATTGGGGTTCATGAAATTCCGCGTTTGGCCTTACAATGATATGAATCGTCGGTAACCGCAGCAATGCAAAGGAAACCAGGTGCAAACAAATTCCAAAAAAGATGCCATTGATCGTTCAACGAGGATCCATGCCGAACGGGACTCGCCTCGGCACCAGGTCGGACACTTTGAGAAGTAAGGCTGGAGTCGTCCAGTCCGGCAGGACATTGCAGAGACCGAAAGCATACATTCAATCCTCGAAGTAGCACTTGGGGATGGGGGCATGAAATTATCCCCCGCGAAAATTTAAGCACCGCTCTCCACCGCGCCCCTGGATTCATTAATTGCTTCGTTTAAGATATCCTTGTTGATTCCACATGCGCGATTATACAAAAGTCTTCCCATGACGCCATTTGTTCCGGTATGAATTCCGACCAGTTCACCCTCAACATTAATCACCGGGCCTCCGCTGTCACCTTTTTTTAAGAAACCATCTTCCGAATTAAAATATAGGGTATAAAAGAGGTCTGTCTGTGCTCGCGCCAGAACCGCCCTGACTCTGCGGCCGGTGATATTGAGATTTCCCGATCTTCCAATGGGACTTCCAAAGCACATGATCGCCTCTCCAAGGGCCACCTTCTCCTTCGCTAGTCTAAAATGCGACCGTACTTGGAAGGGAGCTTTCACTAAGGCCAAATCATCTGCCTTCCATATTTTAATAACTTTCAATGGAATGAGTATTATCGAATCAAAGTCCTTCAGTTTTTCCTGAATCATCCGATACTCATTGTTGTCGACCGGGCCCTGAATTAATTCCAATCCTTGCTTTTTAATTTCTTGTCTTGTGAATAGTCCACTATCGGGATACGCTCGTCCCACAGTATAGAAAAGAGGGTTGCCAGCGTGGTCTATGTCGATGAACGGGTTATTGAGATTTGCAAGATCAACGGGAACATAGATTTCACGCTCGGATGCCACGTTGTGAGCCGCTGTAAGACAGTAACCATCAGATGTAACTGGCACAAGCAGTCCACGACCGATTTGCATTCGCGTTCGGGGGGGGGCGGACTTTCGAGATTGCATTCGTTCCAGAAGACTCTGCAGCGAATTTGATTTCTTTGCAATGTCCGTGGTTGCAGGGCCTTCGTCGACAATCAATTGAAGCATGGGAAGTTCAGAAGGAGGATTAAAGTCCTCTGGAAGGGCGGAAATTTCGTTCCTCTGCGAACACATTAGCGCAATAAATGCGACGCTAGACGCGCAAATTATGAAACCAATGCTTTTGGTGCGCTTCATTTTTTGTTTGTAATGCAGAGGGCGCGCTGAAACAGCAAAGTTGCAGTTCTTCATAGAACTTCAGATAATGAACCAAAAAGATGCCTTCACAGTCTGTTGAAAACGTATCAGCGGATCGTTCGCATTGATGATTCGATAGTCGATTTGGGGTTCCGGCACTCTCTTGAGACGATTGCCAAACAATTGCTCATCGCGCTGCCAAGCCTTGCAGGGCATCCATCGTTTGGGTGTCCCGAACCCGAAGAGCTTGCGCATCAAGAGCGAGAGGTCGTAGGCGAGTGCCGCGGAGGTCAGCCGTTTGGTCAGGTTCGTCGTCCAACGCAGGCTCGCCCGCTTCATGCCCCCCCTGGTCGAGCGCGCTGGCAAAAGCTCGTTCGAGGTGTTCTTCGCACTTTCTCAGCAGCGCTTTGCCGCTTTTGCTCTCCACAGCAACCCGCGTCTTGCATAAAGTCTGCCGCGTGACCTTGCGCTGCTTTTCCTTTCGGCGCCGAGATGCGCATATCTCCTCGAGACTGATGAAATCTTCGTCGGTGGTGAAGCTTTCATCGACTTTCTCCTGTTTCGGATCCTCGCGGACCCGGGCCAGCGTTGCGCATCCTTCCAAGACCCGCTCGCAAGGCCCTTCGCTGCCATGGGCGTCACCAACACGCGCCTCGGTCCAAATGATGGCACCGCTCTCGAGGTCGGTGAGGTGCTCGGGCTTATACGCCCTGTCGCAGGCCCAGTCATTGGTCCAGCTCACCTTGACTTCCGAATCGTGCGGATTGACCCAGTCCTCGTTGGAGATCCTGCGGTCCTTGCGTTTCTTGTCGGTGCACGGCACCGCCTTGGCGACATCGGGATCGAGCCCGGCCTCCGCTGCAAGCTTCTTCACGTAGCTCCCCACCATTCCGGTCGGCAGATGATCTCGACCGTGGATCATAGCGCAGAACCGCGATGCCAGGATTCAGTCGTAATGACTATGGAAATACCCTTCATTCGCGGTATGTGAACCTGAGCGAAACGTCTTTCTGCATATCCGAGCGCAAGGAACCCATGTCATGTCTTATCTTTTTTGCGCACACGGTTAGTCTTGGTTCCGCCGGGTCAGGGAAGCCTGAACACGGGAATCCGGGATGCCGTGCTGCAGCCTCCAATCAAATATCCGAGCTCTGAGGGTATTATTTTCAGCCGAAATCAAACGTTTCGTTCGGAGCCGCCACTATGAACTCGCCGATGTAGATGTTGCTCGACGACGTGTTTGTCAGCACGCCGCTTGTCTCGGAGGTCACTTTTAGCGAGTAGGTCTGTCCGGGAGAGACGTATACCTCCTGACGCGCGCATGACATCGGCTCGCCGTTCAGCTCATTGAGGTCGAACGATAGCACGAGCACGTCTTCGTCTCCGGTATTCTCATAGTGGTAGGTGTCGGTGAGTGGTTCGTAGGTCACGATGAGGGGATTGCTGTTGTTGTGT
>JBBCIU010000005.1:0-172003 GCA_037190325.1 Verrucomicrobiales bacterium
CCATCTCGGGCAAGAAGCGCGTCCAGACCTCCCGCCCCCGGCGCGTCGTCAAAGGACGCGCCGCCGATGCCGACGGCAACCTCGCCAAGGTCGAGGCCAAGGTCGGCAAGGCCAAGTTCAAGCGCGCCAAGGGTCTCGCCAAATGGCGCTTCACCGCCAAGCTCCGCCCCGGAAGGAACAACGTCGCCGCCCGCGCCGTCGATTCCACCAAGCGCAAATCCCGCACCGCCAAGATCGTCGTCTTCCGGCGCTGAGGCGCAGAAGGGATTGCACCGCTGATGGCCGCGGGTTTTCGCTGATTCGATTCGCTTCCGGTCTCAGCCCAGATTTCCACAGATGCGCTTCGCTGCACAGATGTTCACGGATGGCTTTCGACCCGGTGCGGAGGTATCCGCGCCATCTGTGCCCAGTTGATGATTGGCATCTATCTCCGCTTCGATTTGTATTGAAACCTTTCAACGAGGCTCCGCCGAATCGAGCCTGCCTGAACCGATGCCATCCGACGCGGACGCCCCGGCGGTACGTCCCTACCGTGCTCCCCCTCCTGCTCAACCATCGCCAGACTCGACGGGCAGGGCCGCGATCTGCCAGGACATCAGCCCCCGGTGCAGATGGTGGATGCGGCGGAAGCCCGCCTCGCGCAGTGCCGGGAGGGCGAGGCGGCTGCGGAAGCCTCCGTCGCAGTAGACGAGAAGGGGCACCTCGCGTGGGATTCCTTCGAGCGAGTCCATTCCGAAACCTCCCCCGTCCATGGCAAAGGGCGCATTGACCGCACCCGGCAGACGCCCCGCACGCCAGCTCGCGGCGGGACGCACGTCGAGCACAACGGTTCCGGGCTCTTCGCGCAGGAGGCGCTCCGCCTTCCGGACGCGGAGGTTGACGACGAAATCGCCGGACGGACCGCGCCGGAAATGGCGGCGGTCCCATCGCCGCTCGAAGACGACCCATCCTCCGGAGAGAACGGCGAAGACTGACAAGACGACAAGAAGGACGTTCATCCCTCAAGGTGTCTCCAGCGCGCGGATGCGCTCCGCCACGGGGGGATGGGTGTAGTGGAGAAAGACATAGAACGGGTGCGGCGTGAGATTGCTGAGATTGTCGCGGCTCAGCTTGCGAAGGGCGTCGGCCATGGCCCCGGGATCGCCGGTGGCTGTGGCGGCGTAGGCGTCGGCCTCGAACTCGTGCTTCCGGCTGAGCCAGTTCCCCGCGACGGAGAGGACCTCGTTCACCGGCGACATGAGAATGGCGAAGAGGACGAAACTGACGTAGACCGAGGTCTCCTTCACTCCGAACGCGTCGAAAAGGGCACGGTTCTCCATCGTCCGCCCGAGAAGAAAGAACAATGCTCCCGTCGTGAGCGTGCCGAGGACAAGCGACTTCACGATGTGGCCCTTTTTGAAATGCCCGATCTCGTGCGCAAGCACCCCGACGAGTTCCGCCTCGGTGTGCTTCTCGACCAGGGTGTCGAAGAGGGCGATGCGCTTCCGCTTTCCGAATCCGGTGAAGAAGGCGTTCGATTTGGAGGAGCGTTTCGATCCGTCCATCACGCCGATCTCGGCGAGAGGGTAGTCGCACTTCCGGGCCATCTCCTCGATCGACCGTCGCAGACTGCCGTCCGGAAGCGGTTCGAAGCGGTTGAAGAGCGGCAGGATCCAGGTCGGCGAAACATATACGACGAAGAGGGAGTAGAGCGTCACCGCCCCCCATCCCCAGAGCCAGGCGAAGGGAACTGACTGGAAGATCCAGAGAAGCAGGGCAAGAAGGGGAACGCCGAGGACGAAGGAGAGCGCCGCTCCCTTGACGAGATCGGCGATCCAGGTCGCGAAGGTGCTGCGGTTGAAGCCGAACTTCTCCTCCAGCACGAAGGTGTCGTACCAATCGAAGGGCAGGCGCAGCAGCCCCAGGGCCACCGCCAGCGCACCGATGTAGACGATCCCCGCGAGAATGGGACCGCCCTTGCCCACGAAGGCGCGCACCTCCCCGTCGAGCCATCCGAATCCCCCGAAGCACCAGAAGGCGAAGAGAACGGCGAGGAAGAAGATCCCCGCCCCGATCCCGAGCACGGCCTTGGCGCGGGTGTACTCCTGGGAACGCTCGTAGGTCTCCTGATCGACGAGGCCGCGGAAGGTTTCGGGGATCTCGGGCGAGAGGGATTTCAGATTCAGCAGAGTCGCGAAGAGATCGACCTTCCAGAGAATGACGAGAGCGAGGACGATGGCGAGGAACCAGGCGTTGATCTGCATGGTTCCTCTCTACCCTAGGGAGACGGGGTGGACAATCGACATTCGATGTGTTCCGAGAAAGGGGATCGGCCGCTTTGCCTAGCGGTCGGGGCTTCTTTGCTTGACGTCCCGGAGGCGCGCGCCTATCGAATGGAATGAAGACGAGAACCCATTCGCCTCGCGATGATCGTTTCCGCCTTTTCCGTCCTGGCCGGACCGGCATTCCGGGCCTTTCGCCTCTGATCGCCGTTCTCTTCCTCGCCGTTTTCGGGACTTCCCCGCTCGAGGCCAAAAAGCTCTCCCACCGGTCCACGGGATTTTCAGTGCAGGCGCCGAACGGGTTCCGGCTCAAAGCCAAGAAAGGGATCTACCGGATCTCCAAGGGGCGCGAATCCGTCACGCTGATGCGGCTGCACTCCCCTCTCTCCGTCGCGGAGACGGCGAAGAGCTTCGTCAAGGACTCGAAGATGAAGCGCCCGCGCACCAAGGGCAAAGGAAAGTCCGCGACCGTCACGGGGACCCTGAAGGGAAAACTCGTCCTCGTCGAGTTCAAGCAGAAAGGAGCCTATGTCGATGTCGCCAAGTACACGCCCGTCCTGCGCGGCAGGAAACGCGCGTCGCCCAAGCTCACTCCGGTCGTGACGCTCGCGGATGTCGCCCTGCTGCGGCGAATCGTCAATTCCCGCCGCGGCGGCATCGTGGCACCGCTGCAAGTGACGGTGCCGATGCGGCAATTCGCACAGGGAGGCGCGAGCGCGCTGGTGCCCAACATTCCGGGATGGACCTTCAGCGGCGCGGTTGGCGGTCTCGACGGAGGAAGGCTGGACCACGGCACCTTCGCCCTTGGCATCGGGATTCCGATGCTTGGCTACGTTCCTTCGAACCAGTGCATCACCAACGTCTGGCCCTCTCTCGCACCCGGAATCGTGGTGACGGGCCTTGCGCCGATCCCGGGTTCGGCGGGATCGCTAGGGCCGAGCTTTGAATCCGCCTTCTACAGCGTCCGCTTCACCTATCAAGGCCGCACCTACCAGGCCCTGTTTCTTTCGGGCAGCAACAACAGCCTGTTCTACTACTCCTACATTGCCGTGGCAGTGGGCGGCCCCACCGGCATCGGTCCCGCCCTTCTCGACACGTGGCGGACCTGGGATCCGACGCCCGCACTGAACCAGAGGCTGAACCAGATCACGCAGACCCTCCTCACCACTCCGATTCCCGGCAACCCCATCGATCCCGTGGTGTTCGACAGAACCCAGGCGGCCTGGACGGAATACATCCGCATGTGAGCAAAGGCGGCGTTGAGAATTCACCTCTCCGGGAACACCGAGCAAGCCCCCATCTCCCCCTCTCTCAATCCCCTCCCCCCCGGTAGCTCGCCACGACGAGATTGCTGAGATATCTATCGGGATCCTCGATCGCTTCGGCGGCGACGGGAAAGACGGTTTGGCCGGTGTTCTTCCGGATCAGCTGCAGCCCGAAATGGAAGTCGCGGAACTTCTCCGCGCAGATTTCGGAAATCCCCCGACCGGTCTCGGCCGAGAGGGCGGCGAGCCGGGCAACGGCGCCGGCGTCGAAGGCGAGGCGGACGCCGTGCTCGTTCTCGAACTTCCGCCGGAAGGCGGCGACCTCGGCGGCGGCCCGGCTGTCGGGGGCCGGCGTGGCGGCGGCCAGCAGGGAGGCGAGGGCGGCGCCGGGATCGGCCACGACGGACTCGTCGATCTTCAGCTCGGCGACGGTGGTGCCGGGCAGCTCGAATTTGAAATTCCGCAGGAGCCGTTCGCAGACGGTCATCAATCCCCGGGCGCCGGTGCGCTCGCGGGCGGCGGAGCCGGCGATGGCCCGCAGGGCTTCGTCGCTGAACTCGGCGCGGATGCCGAAGGCCTCGAACTCCCGCTCGTACTGGCGGATGAGGCTGCCCTCGGAATGCTTCATGATGTCGAAGAGGTCGTCGGCGGAGAGATGGTCGCACACGACGCGCACGGGAAGCCGCCCGATGAACTCGGCCTCGAAACCGAAATCGATGAAGTCCTGCGTGATCGGCTCGCGGGGGGAAGCGGCCTCCTCGCTCTCCTCCGCTCCCTCGAGGGCGGCGAAGCCGATGGGGCCCTGGCGGAGGCGGCGCTCCATGATCTTCTCCAGACCCGAGAACGCTCCGCTGACGATGAAGAGGATGTGCCGCGTGTTGATCGTCTCGCGGGTGGACTTGCCCGTGCGGCTCATCTCGAACATGGCCTGCATCTGCGACTGCATGTCCTGGGGGTTGCGCACCGGCACCTCGGTCTCCTCCATCAGCTTCAGCAGGGTGGTCTGCACCCCGCGTCCGCTCACGTCGCGCCCGCCGGCGTTCGCCGCCGTCGCGATCTTGTCGATCTCGTCGAGGTAGACGATGCCGTACTGGGCGAGCTCGACGTTCCCGTCGGCCTTGCGCACGAGCTCGCGGACGAGGTCGTCGACGTCGCCGCCGACGTAGCCGGTCTCGGAGAACTTCGTCGCGTCGGCCTTGACGAAGGGCACGCCGATGAGCTCGGCGATGTGCTTGACGAGGTAGGTCTTGCCCACGCCGGTGGGACCGACGACGATGACGTTCTGCTTCGCGAACTCGATCCGCTTCGCCGCCTCGGGATCGGTCTCGGCGAGATGCTTGCGGTATTTGGCGTGGTTGTAGTGATCGCAGACGGCGATGGCGAGAGCCTTCTTCGCCTCGTCCTGGCGGATCACGAAACGGTCGAGGTGCTCCTTGATCTGCCGGGGAATGAGGTCGAAATCCTGCACGGGCGAATCCGCCTCCCCCGTCGAACGGAGGTCGTGGGCCTCCCCGTCGGCCTCGGGACTGGCCGCGAAGGGATTTCCCATCCCGGGCATCGCCGTGACGGAAACCTGCTCTCCGAAACTCGTGCGGAAGAAGTCGGAGAGCTTCCTCGCGATCTCCTCGGGATCGGGGAGAGGGCTTTTGGGATCGTCGTCTTTTCCTGGCATGGGAATAAGGAAAGCCGAAATCCGAATTTCGAAATCCGAATTTATGGTTTCTGACTTCGGTTTCCGGATTTCTCAACGCAGACGCTGCAAGCGCTCCCAGCGTCGCGCGAAGGTCTCGTCGACCGCCCCCAGCTCCCCGGCCTTCGCCGAGACGGCATCGGCTCCGCCGGTGAAGAGCCCGAAAAAGACGAGCGCCTCCCACTCTTCCGCCGTCCGGGCGGAAAGCGGAGGCAACACGCCGGCACCGACCTCCACGAGCCAATCGGGCGCGAACTCCTCCACCTCGATCTCGTTCGGCCCGAAGCCGAGATCGACGACGAAGAGCATGGCGTCGACCGCGGAGACCTCCGCTTCGAACGAACGGCCCGCGCGGCGCCTCACGATCCCCTGGTAGGGTGCCGTCCGGAGCCTGCCGGCGAGCAGCCCCAGGTATCGGGCCGCCTGGCCGTAGCCATGGACCAGCTCCTCGCGGAGCGCGGCGCCAAGCGGCGTGGCAAGGCTTTCGCTTTGAATCTGCTCGGCCGCCTCCGGAAAGCGAAGGGCCTCGGAAAAAGGCTGGAGGGCGACGACGGCCGCGCGGAGCCGTTCGGCTTCGGCCTGCTCGTCGGGAGAAGGCTCCGCGCCCTCCGAAGGGGTCGCGGCACCTTCCGCCGTCGCCGCGGCTTCGGCGGAGGCTTTCGCCGCCAGCTCCCGAATCTGGCCGATGCGGCCGAGACGGCCTTTCACCAGACGCGGGGCGGCACCGCGGGTGCGCAAGGCCTCCGTCCCACGCGACAGCGCCTCCTCGGCGGCGGCAAGCTCCGCCTCGGTGAAGGAGGCGGCGGGGTTGGGCAGCGAGGCCAGAGTTTCGAAATCCGCGAGAAAAGGGCCTGTCTGACTCTTGAGCGACTCCAGCCAAGGAGATTCGGCAGGCGGACGGCTCTCCGCGAATGCCCTCAGCAAGGCCGCGCCCGAGGCGAATTCGCCATGCTGCCAATTTTTCAAACCCGCCGCAAGGAGTCCGAGAGACTCGATCGAATCCGGAGAGAAGGTCGCCTCCTCGGGAAGGAGGGGCAGCGGATCGGAAAGGGCGGCGGCGGCCCGCTTCAGAAAGGCGATCGCTTCGGCCGTCTCGGCGCCGGATTCGGGCGTCAGTTCGAGGACCTGGCGGAAGGAGGCGGACGCCGCCTCCAAATCGCCGGAGAAGAGCTGGATCGAGCCGAGAAAGAAGCGGCTCCAGATCCGGGTCGAGGCAGGAGCGGTCTCCTCGGCGACCAGCTTCCCGAAGATTTCCCTGGCCTTGCCGAACCGGCCCGCCGCGAAATGCTCCCGCCCCTCGACAAATCGCTCGGCGACGTTGCTTTCGCTGGCGGTGATGACCCGCTCGTCCTGGCCGATGGCCATGCCCCCCTCCTCGACGACGTTCTTCCCATCGAGGAAGAAAGGCAGGGCCAGGGCGACGAGAAGAAGAATGCCCAGCCCAACAGCCACCATCGCGCCGCGGCGGCGCTTCGCCTGCGCTCTCGGCACCGCCTCAATGCCGAAGCGACGCTTCCTCACCTCCTCGATCTGGGCGATCAGCGAGTCGTAGGACGGGACGCGGTCCCCGGGCCGGTAGGCCATCATCGTCTCGACCAGCTTCACCGTCGCCTTGGAAAGCCCGGGCGCGGCGGATTTCAGGTCGACGGGCTGCTTCTTGATCGACTTCAGCTCCTCCATCGAGGGAGTGTTCGCGTCGAAGGGCGGTTTCCCCGCCAGGGCGTGGTAGAGCGTCGCGCCGAGACTGTAGATGTCGCCGAGAAAGGTGTCGGGATCGCCCTCGAGCTTCTCCGGCGGCACGTAGAAAGGCGTCGCCCACAGCTCCTCCGAAAGGTCCTCGCCGTCCTGATGCAGGGCGAGACCGAAATCGACCAGCTTCGTCGTGCCGTCGCCGGTCACGAGCATGTTCCCCGGCTTGATGTCGCGGTGGATGAGCCGCTCGTCGTAGGCCGCCTTCAGGCCCCGGGACACGTCGAGCGCGATCCCCAGCGCCTCGGATTCGGAAAGAGCGCCCTTGGTGGCGATGAGCCGCTCGAGGCTGACGGCCTGGAGCAGTTCCATCGCGATGAAGAAATACCCCTGGTCCCGCCCCACCGTGAAGACCTTGACCACGTTCGGGTGGACGATGGAAGCCGTCAGTTTGGCCTCGCGCTCGAACATCGCCACGAGGGCCTCGTCGCGGCCGAGGGACTGGTGGAGGATCTTCAGCGCGACCTCGCGGCCGAGATTGCGGTCGAGGGCGCGGAAGACCTGGCTCATTCCCCCCTCGCCGAGGATTCCGACGATCTCGTACTGCCCCATCGCCGTGCGGGCGCGGATCGGGACGGAGCAATGGGGGCACTCGATCTTCGCGTAGGGCCCCACCCCCGCCACATCGAGCGCTTGCCCGCACTCGGGGCAGTGCATCAGCAAAGGGGCGTCTGCGGCAGTCTCCTCCATCGGATCTCTCCCCGCCCCGAAATGCCCGGAGCGAAGAGCCGCCAGTGTATCCGGCGGCTCCCGGAGGTCCAGACAATTCCCCACCCCGGCGCCGATTGCTTCGGCTTTCCCGATAATCGCCACAACCACCCCCAAAGGCTTGCCACACCCGTTCCGGCGCGTTAGCTTGCGGCTTGAGCATGAGCATGGGAACCTCCACCGAAACCGTCTCCATCGGCCCCTACCGGCTGGGGGGGGAGCGCCCCCTCTTCATCCTCGGTCCCTGCGTGATCGAATCCTCCGACTTCCTCCACGGGATCGCCCCCCGCGTCCGCGCGATCGCCGACGACGCCGGCGTCGATTTCGTCTTCAAAGCCAGCTACGACAAGGCCAACCGCAGTTCCGTGAAATCCTTCCGCGGGATGGGATGCGAAGCCGGATGCCGTCTCCTCGCGGAAGTCGGCGCCGCCATCGGCGCTCCCGTCACCACCGACATCCACACCGCCGAGGAGGCGAGGATCGCCGCGGAGTTCGTCGACGTCCTCCAGATTCCCGCCTTCCTCTGCCGGCAGACCGACCTGATCGAGGCCGCCGCGGGGACCGGGCGCGTCGTGAACGTGAAAAAAGGCCAATTTCTCGCCCCATGGGACGTTAGGAACATAGCCGACAAGCTCGAAGCCTTCGGTTGCCGGCACTACTTCATCACCGAAAGGGGCACCACCTTCGGCTACAACAACCTCGTCGCGGACATGAGAGCCATCCCTTGGATGCAGGAAGCAGGCGTGCGGGTCGTCTTCGACGCGACCCACTCCGTGCAGCGTCCCGGCGGCGAAGGCACCTCCAGCGGCGGCGACGGCCGCCTCGCCCCCGTCCTCGCCCGCGCCGCCGTCGCGGCGGGATGCGACGGCGTCTTCCTGGAGACCCATCCCGATCCCGCCAACGCTCCCAGCGACGGGCCGAACCAAGTGCCCCTCGACCGCCTCGGGCCGATCCTCGCCCAACTGCGCGAAATCCACGCCCTCGTCCGGCGCCCCGCCGCATGATCCGCGCCCTCTCCATCCGACGCCTGCCCTGCGTCCTCGCGGTCCTCTTCGCCTTCCTCGCCGCGGCCACCGCGCAGGAAGCCCGCAAGGACGACAAGGCCCGCCGCAAAGGGCCGCGGGCCGAGAAACCCGCCGAAGAGGCGGTGAAATCCGCCCTGCCTCCCGAACTCACCGACCATATGCCCGTGGGACGGGAGTTCAAAGGCGTCGCCATTCCCTCCTATACCCACGACAAGCTGAAATCGGTGATGACCGCCGACTCCGTCGTCCGCGTCGACGAGCGGTTCCTGGACCTCTTCAACCTCGTCGTCCACGTCCACAACGCCGAGGGCAAGCCCGAAACCACCATCTCCATGGACGAAGCCGCCTACGACCTCGTCGCCGGTGAACTGAGGAGCAAGACCCCCTCCACCATCGAGCAGCCCCGCTTCACCATGACCGGGGACACCATGACCTTCCAGACCGGTTCGCAGGTCGCCCGCCTCGTCGGGAACGTGCGGCTCGTCGTCCCCGACGCCGGCCAGATCGCCCCGAACTTCGGCTTCCCCGGCGCCCAAGCCGCCAAAACGGAGACCCCCTGACCCCCCTTTCCGCCGCCCGCCATGAACCGATCCATCCTGCTCGCCCTCGTCTTGCCGGCGCTCTGCTCCGCTCCCCTCGCCGCCCAGGACGACGCCGCTGCCGAACTGGAAGCCGCCGGCCGGAACATCATGTCCGACCCGCGCCTGCGAAACGTCCTCCGCTCCGTCAAGCAGGATCCCGATGGCGCCATCGACACCATCCGCCAGGACCCCGAGGAGGCCGTCCGCGAAGCCGCGAGAAAGTTCCAGATCGACACCGACGGCATCGACGCCGAGAAACTGAAGGCCGCCGCTGCCCAGGCGCAGCGCGACGGCACCCTCGACCGGGCCGTCGAGAAAGCCACCGAAGTGGTCTCCAAGGCGACGGCCGCCACGGAAGCCGAAACCCCGGCGGTCCCTTCCGCGATGGTCCAGGAAACCGGGAACGCCGTCGAAGCCCCGGCCTCGCCCGATGCCACGCCCGCCCCCGAAGTCCCCGCCACCCGGCCCGCGCCCGGCATCGTCGGCGGCGCGCCCACTCCCGTGGCCATGCCGGTCGAGCCCGGCGCCCCCGCGATCCCCGATGCCAGCGTTCCCGCCACTCCCGCCCCCGGCAGGAACGCGGACTCCGTCGTCCAGCCGATCGCCGCCCGTCCCATCGCCAACACCGTCCCAACCGTTCCCGAGCTGCCGAACCTCGACATCTCCGACGTTCCCGCGCCCGTGCCGCTTTCGAAGAAATACCCGCAGGGAGCTCCCGGCGGCCATCGGACCGCAGGTCCTCAACACATGGAAGTCCTTTCCAAGGAAGCCATCATGGACAACACCAAGGGCATCCTTCTCTTCACCGGCGACGTCTTCGTCGATTCCCCCGACTACGAGATGAAATGCGAGAAGCTCGAGATCCATCTCGCCGACGGAGTGGGGCAGGACGGGAGCGACACCGACTCCAGCTTCAAACGCGCCATCGCCTCCGGCGGCATGGTCGAGATCAAA
Source organism: Verrucomicrobiales bacterium (assembly GCA_037190325.1). Classification (GTDB taxonomy): domain Bacteria; phylum Verrucomicrobiota; class Verrucomicrobiia; order Verrucomicrobiales; family DEV007; genus Arctic95D-9. The sequence goes on from JBBCIU010000005.1 coordinate 10,234, forward strand.
CGCTTCGTCCTCGACGAGAAGGGGAAGAAGAAGACCCAGATCGCCCTCGGCCGCCGCGCCGACTACAATGCGATCACCCAGGAATTCGTCCTCTCCGGCGGCCCTCCCTACATCCAGGACGGGGACCGCTTCGTGAGGACCAGTTCCGAAGACGCGAAGATCATCATGCGAGGGAACGGCCTCTACGAAATCACGGGATCGACGAACCGGAACCACATCGTCATTCCCGTCGAAAACAAGAACGGCGACGGCAAGAAAAAAGGCGGCGTGGGCATGCCCGGCGGACTCGACACCGCTTTCGACCGCCTGCGCTGATCCGCCCCGCCGCCTCGCGCCCGCGCCGCGACGTCACCCGCATCCGTTCTCCATGAGCCATTCCGACGACAGGGACGACATCTCCGATCTCTTCGACCCGAAACCGGCCCGACGCGGCGTCGGCTATTCCGAAGAGCTCCCTCCCGCCCCCGCCGCTCCTGTCCAAACCGCCTCCCCCTCGCGCCCCGAGCCGTCTCCTTCTGCGCCGAAAACACCGGTGAAGCTGCGTCCGCCCGCGCATGTCGAGCCCCATCCTCTCGAGCGTCCGCCTGCCCGCCCCACCCCGCCTCCGGTGCCTCAACCCGAGATCGAAGACGAGGAATTCCTCTCGATCCACAGTTCCGACCCGTCCGATCCCTCCGGACTCGCCCTCTTGCCGGAAACGAAAGCCAGCCCTCCGTCCGCCCCGCCCGCCGCGCCATCCCCCCGGAAAAGCGAGCCGCGGCCCCAAACCAAGCGGCGCGGCAGCGACCTCGCCTTCGAAAGCGACCAGTCCCTCTCCCGCGACGACGCCACCGGCTCCCTCCTCCAAACCCGCGGCCTCGTCAAAATCTACGATGGCCGCACCGTCGTGAACGGTGTCGACATCCATGTCCGCCCGGGCGAGATCGTCGGCTTGCTCGGTCCCAACGGCGCGGGCAAGACGACCAGCTTCTACATGATCGTCGGCCTCGTCCCCCCGAACGGCGGACAGGTCCTCTTCAACGGGCACGACGTCACCTCCATGCCCATGTACCAGCGCGCCCGCCTCGGCATGGGCTACCTCCCCCAGGAGGAATCCATCTTCCGCAAGCTCACCGTCGAGGAAAACCTCCTCGCCGTCCTCGAGACCCTCGACCTCTCCCGCAAGGAGCGCCTCGCCCGCTGCCAGGAACTGCTGGAGCGCTTCTCCATCACCCACATCCGGAAGAACGTCGCCCTCACCTGCTCCGGCGGCGAGAAGCGGCGTCTCACCATCGCCCGCTCCCTCGTCACCATGCCCAGCCTCCTCATGCTCGACGAACCCTTCTCCGGCGTCGATCCCATCGCCGTGAACGAGATCCAGGGCATCGTCGAGGATCTGCGCAGATCCGGGCTCGCCATCCTCATCACCGACCACAACGCCCGCCAGACCCTCGAGCTCGTCGACCGCGCCTACCTCATCTACGAGGGCCGCGTCCTCCGCGAAGGCAGCCGCGACTTCCTCATCAACGACCCCGTCAGCCGCGAACTCTATCTCGGCGACCGCTTTACGATGTGAAGCGCCATCCGGACGCCTTTCAAGTCAAGCCTTTTCGCGCTCGAACGTTGTCTTTGACCGCTTGTCAAAAACCTTCATCCTCTGGTACCATCAAGTTGAGTCCGGAGAACCCTGACGCATAAACAAAACCATACGAACCATGCAAGTCACCAACGTCAACCTGCCCATCACCGTCACCGGCCGCCACGTCTCCGTCACCGAGGCGATGCGCGACCACGCCGAAAAGAAAGTGGCCGGCTTGCACCTCGACTATCCCAAGATCATCGAGGCCAGAGTCCTTCTCAACGTCGAACAGGACCGCCACATCGCGGAGATCATCCTCTTCTGCGCGAACCACATCGTCATCGAGGCCGAAACCACCACGCACGACATGTACGCCTCCATCGACGAGACCATCTCCAAGATCGCGCGCCGCATGCGCAAGCACAAGACGCGCATGCTCAAGTCGCACCGCCCCGAGAAGAAGCGCAAGTCCATGCGCCTCGTCCACGAAAGCGTCTTCCCCGCCGAGCTTCCCGAGGAGCCCGAGCACGAGCACGAGCCCCACATCGTCCACAAGGAGAAGTACAAGATCAAGCACCTCTTCACCGACGAGGCCATCATGGACATGGAGATGAACGAAAAGCCCTTCATCCTCTTCCACGACGCCAAGAGCGACCAGCTCGCCCTCCTCTACCGCCGCGAGGACGGCGACTACGGGATGATCCCCGCCGTCGAGTGAACCGACCGGACAGGGTCGGGCCGACGGTCCGACCCTGTTGACTTCATGTCCCTTCCTCTTCCCCGCCCCGTCCGCCCCGGCTCGCGCCTCGCCGTCGTCGCCCCCGCCGGGCCTTTCGACGAGGAAGCCTTCCGTGCCGGAGTCGCCTGGCTTCGGGAACGCTACGACGTCGTCCACCGGCCCGACATCTTCTCCAAGGCCGGCTACCTCGCCGGAGAGGACGGGCGCCGCCTCGAAGAGCTGCTCGACGCCCTCGCCGATCCTACCGTCGATGCCATCGTCTGCGCCCGGGGCGGCTTCGGCACCACCCGCATCCTGCCCGGAATCGATCCCGAACTCGTGCGCGGGGGGAACAAGACGGTCGTCGGATTCAGCGACATCACCGCCCTCCACGCCCTCTGGGCCCAAGCCGGCGTCCGCTCCATCCACGCGCCCATGGTCGCCGCCCTCGGACGCGCCTCCGAAGCCCTGCGCCTGCGCTGGATCGACACCCTCGAGCACCCCGACAAAGCGCGCTCGTGGGAACTGTGCCCGCTGGCCGCCGGAGCGGCGGAAGGTCCTCTCGTCGGCGGCAATCTGACCGTCCTCGCCGCTCTCCTGGGCACGCCCCACCAACCCGACCTCGCCAACCACATCCTATTCGTCGAGGACGTCGGCGAACGCCCCTACCGAACCGACCGCGTCCTCACCTCGATGAAGCAGGCCGGACTCTTCCGCGGTCTCGCCGGACTGGTCGTCGGCGCCTTCACCGAAGGCGATCCCGGACCCGACGGCGTCTCCGTCGAGGAGGTCCTCGCCCGGCACTTCGCCGAAGCCCCCTTCCCCGTGCTGACCGGCTTCCCCGCCGGCCACATCGCCGAGAACGAGCCCCTTCCCTTCGGCGCGGAGACGCGGATCGAAGGCGCCCGCCTCGAGATCGTAGCGACGGATCGCGGCGACCTCACCTGACCGCGGGAGCGGGAGCCTCCACCCGCCGCAGCGGCTCGTTCGCAATACGGACGCTCGCTCCGTTGCCGACGATCTCGAAGAGGTCGATGACGTCGCCGGACCTCATCCTGACACAGCCATAGCTGGCCGGGGTTCCGATGGTGCGCTCCTCCGGCGTCCCATGGATGTAGATGTAGCGCTTGTAGGCGTTCGCGTTGTGCGGTTCCAGTCCCTTCAGCCAGAGAATGCGGGTGACGATGGGATCGCGTCCCGGCGCATCGGGGGGCAGGACCTCTCCGGTGCGCTTGCGGGATTTGAAGACCGCTCCCGCTGGCGCGTCCTTTCCGATCTTCTTCGCGATGCGGAAAGCCCCCAAGGGCGTCTGGTTGCTGCCCTTCTCGTCGCCGAGACCGAACTTCGAAGTCGAGACCGGATATTCGCGGATGCGGATGCCGTCGCGGTAGACCGCCATGCGCTGGTCCGGCACCGAGACCTCGACGAGGTGGCGGTTGTCGGTGGCGCAGGAAGCGAGGAAAAGGGCGAAGGAAAGGGAGAGGAAGAACCGGACCATGCGAAAAAAGGAAAAGATAAGCCCGCAGCGAAGCCTCCGCAACGGAGTTGCAGGGGGGCGCCCAACGGCACGGGATCCAAGCATCGCTTCGTGAAAGCCGGAATGCGGCGGTTTCGGGACGAGGTTCCCATGCCGCCCAGACTTTCCGAACCTTCGGATGCATCGACCGCCTGGGCGGCCGCCCGTGTCGCAAGGAAACTCCCCAACCCAACGACGGACGGCCCGGCGAGCCGCCCCTACCCTTCGCCGTTCCACGTCCCGTCCGAATTCCCACGTCCCCCCTGCATCGCCGTTCCAAAACCTGAACCCTTGAACTGCAAACCCTGCCCTAGCCATCCCCTTGCATCCCGCGGGCTTCGGAACGACCCTCCTCCCATGTCCCTCGTCACCGGACAGCACCTCGTCGACGCGGGTTGGACCCCCGGCCCGCAGTTCCCCGCCCTCCTCGCCGCGGCAGCGGACTACGAGGCGCGTGGCATCCGCGATCCCGCCTATCTGCTGAAGCTGCTCGAGCGCGACTTCGAAAAGACCTCGCCGAAACTTCGCCTCCGCGAGACGCCCGCCGCTTTCACCGAGGCGATCGAGGCCACCTGCGAACTGGACGAGACCAACCTCGCGGCGGTGCGGCGCTTCATGGGCCAGCTCCTCCGCACGCCGGTGATCGCGTCCGGCGCGGTGATGCCCGACGCCTGCCCCGCCGGCTCGGCGGAGGCCACCATCCCCGTGGGCGGCGCCATCGCGGTGAAGAACGCCATCCTTCCCGCCGCCCACAGCGCCGACATCTGCTGCTCCATGCACGCGACGATCTTCGAAGGCGGCGAATCGACCGGAGCGATGCTCGACGCCCTCGTCGCCTCGACCCGTTTCGGCTTCGGCGGACGAAAGGAGGAAGACCGCGTCGACCACTCCGTCCTGCACGAGTCCGTCTGGTCGAACCCCTACCTCGCCGGTCTCGAGGACCACGCCGCCCGCCATCTCGCCGACCAGGGCGACGGCAACCATTTCGCCTATCTCGGCAGGCTGCGGGTCACCCGCGGCTTCCTGCACGCGCTCGACAAGGCGGGCCACGCCGGGATCGCCCGCGCCCTCCGCGACGCGGCGGGCAACCGCCTCGACGACCCCGGCGGCCGCACCTTCCACACCCTCGTGACCCACCACGGCTCGCGCGGGCTCGGGGCGCAGGTCTACGCGCGCGGCCACAAGGCCGCGATCCGCGAGACGAGGAAAATCGCCGAGCACATTCCCGACGCCGCGGCCTGGCTCGACGCCTCCTCGCCGGAGGGCGCCGACTACTGGGAGGCCCTGCAATACGTCTCGCGCTGGACCAAGGCGAACCACGAGAGCATCCATGCCCGCTTCCTCGAACGCCTCGGACTTGCCGCGACCACCGCCTTCGGCAACGAGCACAACTTCGTGTGGAAGCGCGGCGATCTTTTTCTCCACGGCAAAGGCGCGACGCCTGCCTGGAGGGACGGAGAAGGACGGCCCCTCCTCGGTCTCGTCCCCCTGAACATGGCCGAGCCCATCCTCGTCACGCTGGGCCGGGACAATGTGGAGTTCCTCAGCTTCGCTCCGCACGGCGCGGGCCGGAACCGTTCCCGCACCGCGACGCTGCGCGAATTCCGCAAGGCGAACGGCGAGGCCGACGAGGCGGCCGTGGCCAAGGCCATCTCCGGCGCCACGCGGGGGCTCGACATCCGCTGGTACTACGGAAAGGCGGATCTCACCGAAAGCCCGCTCGGCTACAAGCCCGCCGCGCAGGTGCGGGCCCAGATCGAACAGTTCGGCCTTGCCGACATCGCCGCCGAAATCACGCCCCTCGGCTGCCTCATGGCCGGCGATCCGGGACCGCGCCCCTGGCTGCGCCGGGCGGAGACCCTGACCCCCAAACAAAAGCGCCAGATGGAGCACCGCACCGAACGGCGCAAGGATCGCCAGAGCCTGCGCCATTGGGAGAACGGGGAAAGCGGGGAGGATTGAGGCGCTCCCACGCGAGATCGTGCAGTTCCTCGTCCTCGGGAGACGGCACTTCCTTGGGCGAAGCGGTGATCGGCAAGCTTCCGGTTCTTCGCCTCGCCGCTCTTCCCGGTCGCCGAGCTCTCTCGAAAGAGCGGCCTCCCTGTTTCAAGCGCTGGCGTCTCTGGGCGGCCTTCGGGAAGGAATGGAGTCCGATGAAGGTCGCGGACCTCGAAAAGCGCTCGGCCTTCGGGACGGTCTACCGGCATTTGGCGGAAGCGCATGAATGGGAGGGAAAGCGGGGGTTCTTCAAGAGGCTTGCGACGGTGAACCGGGCCTTGAACTTCCAGATTCGGACGGAGAAGGCGCAGGAGGATGCTGCGCGACCGACTCCGCTACGGGGAAAACTCTTTGAGGATGGCCTCGTTCGTCTCCTGTGAAATGCCCATTTCCCCCGGAAATGGGCTTAGAAAGCTCTTCGCCGGGAAGACGTCCGATGCTCTTGGAGGTCAAGCAAAAGCGCGTATAAGTGCCGAAGGCCGGAGCATCCGTCCGCCGGATGCGGAGTTATGCCGCGGTTTTGCTTGAGCGGGGGTTCGATCCTACCTGCTACCACAACGGCAAGAAGGTAGGCGACGTTTTGGCTTGACGTGTCCCGATGGGGAAGGTGTTATGATTGTGTGAGTTGTACCAAACCGGCGTAACCGTTCGGTGAACAAAAAGGTAATCCAATATCGGAATGCGAAAATCCCAAATTAACAGAAAAAATCAAACCTATGAAAATTCACGACGATCATCTTTACCACGGAGCTGCCCTCACACAGATCGCGGAGCATAAGCAGTTTACAGCTATCAACGCTTTTCGCGATGGGAAGCGGGTTTCTAGGAGCAGTTTTCTAATCAACAACGACATCGCCGTTTACCTCAAGTATGCCACGAAGGTGTCAACATCATATCGTGAGCACGCTTTCACATTCACGCAGGCGCACCTAGATGAACTGACCGAGATTGAGAAACGGTCGAAGAAGGCTTTTGTTGCTTTGGTATGTGTCAAGGCACGCGAGGTCTGCCTTCTGTCACGCGCTGATCTGCGCTCGATGATCTCAGAGCGGAGGGCAGCAAAGGGCAGCAAAGAAGATGCTTACACCGTCCTCGTGGTGGCACCACACGGCAAGAAGCTTCGAGCCTATCTTAACGCACCCGGCGTGAAGAAGAAAAAATTGACTGAGCGATTAGTTGGTCGAAACGAGTTCCCAGGCAAGATTTTCAAAGAATCCGACAATACATAACAAGTCATGGCCAGGAACTCGCTACCCGCCGTGAGATAGAATCTTTCAACCTGATACGGACTGGCTCACATGGTAGTGGATGCCAGCGTTTCGACGTTCGACAGAAAGCTGAAATGCCACATACTCTGAACATTGATGGAATATCTGAGAGCATGTTTCTACTTCAGGGGATCATCCATGGTAGTAGGACATTTTGCGAGAAACACCAAATCAAGTACAGAGAGGAGTCCCGCCAAGATTTTGATTGGGAATACTATTTCGGCTGGCTAAAGTCGATTCTATGCAAGCATTTAATCAAGTCTTCCATTACGCTGCGCATGCTCCAAGATATTCTTCGCGACTACGATCAAGAAGGACTCGATTTAGATGCCCATCAAAAGGAAGCGATGGAGGGATTAAGCCTAGGAATTGTGCATGAAGGCACCTTTATTCTCACTCTAAGAGAAGCATTCAACAAGATCATACATGCAACAGATACCCAATTAGATTGGCACGATGAAGAAAACTTTCAATGGTGGTCAGGGAGGGTTTGGCTTTTCGGCAAGCAGCGTGGCGCAGGCTGGAAAGTTGAACTTGATGTCGAGGCTTTCGCGGTCGCTACGAATAGACTGATTGAATCACTTGGAAATGATGTGGATTGGCATCATCTCTACAAATACGACAGTTAGACCGAACGACTTAGGCAGATCTTTAACGTTCACCGCAAAAGCTGTGCCATCTCCCGCGAATGGCCCGCCTTCAAGTGTCCGTATCTCTTCGCCACCAGCATTCCCCCGTCCTTGGGACCGATCCAAGCCGCGATGGTCTTGAAGTCCACCCCCGACCTCGATCGCGTTCTCACGAAGAAATGCCGTAAGGAATGATGCGTAAACTTCGGCAATCCTGACACATTGCAAGCGGATTGAAGGGCCGTCTTGGTCGAGTCGATCCCGATGATGGGCGAGTCTTCGTATTCGCTTCCTTCCGGCCGGATTTCCTCCGGAAGCGCCGCAACCTCGGAAAGAGCGGTACGATTCTCGCTTCCCCGTTCTTCGTCCCGATTTCGCCGCCGGAAACCGTGCACTGACCGCGCTCCAAACTGATCTCCCGCCAGACGATCCGCGTAGCTTCGCCCAGCCGCATCCCGGAGGGGGTGAGAAGTGGGACAAGCTTCGCCAATTCCCACGCCCGCCCGTCGAGTTCGGCAATCGCCTTAAGCAATCGCTCGTATTCCTCCCGCGTCGGAGTCACGATTTCCTTGTCCACGATCTTCCGGCCCTTTACGATTCGGGCCGGGGTGTCGAGGATGAGGCTGTCTTGCTGCGCATAGTCGCAGATGGTGCGGAGGATGAAGGCATCCTTGTTGAAGGTCGAGGCCCGCGATGTCGCACCCGCGTCTCGCCATCCAGTCTTCGCAATGGCGGGTCGTGATCTCGGAGACCGCGAGCTTGTGCCGAAGGTCTTGTTGAGCTCCTTCACGCAACGGACGTTCCGATTCGCCGAGAAAGGCCTGAGGTGGACGTTGTGAATCCCCAGCCAACGTTCGGCGAGCGGCTCTACCGTATTTGCTTGCCCTTCCGCTTCACGAGAGCGAAATAAGTCCCGGGGGTTGGATTCCGGCAAAGACCTTCGGGCTACTAAAACGGATACCGATTGCTTTCCCCGCTTGATCGAACCGCGGACAACCCCTTAATTTCCAGCACTTCGGGCCTGTAGCTCAGCGGTTAGAGCAGGGGACTCATAATCCCTTGGTCGTGGGTTCGAACCCCACCGGGCCCACTTTCAACGGAGCCCCTTCGGATTCCCGGTGTTCCCCGGGTATCGATCGATTAAGACGATTCAAGCACGCTGGAAGAACGCACGCCCCTTCCTATGTGACGCGGGTGCCAGGCCACCGCACTCCGGAGGCTGCCTTCGCTTCGGAACGGACGAGAATCAGCCGCCCCTTCCTCGGCCAGACCAAGCTCAGTTCTCCGGGATCGCGCGGAGAATCGGTTTCGCCTCTTCCTCCTTCTTTCCGCCGAGCAGGCCTCGGAGCAGGTCGGTCACGGCGGGATCGATCTGCAGGCCGGTCGCTTCCTCGATGCTGCCGGAAATGACGGCGGCGGGATCCTCCGAGCCGAGCAGCTCCTTCAGCCCTCCGAGGGACTCGGGAGTGGTCCCGAGAATCTCGCCGAGCCCGGCGGCGGCGAACTCGACGGGGAATTCGCGGATCTTCAGTTCGGGCTCGCGCCAGGGACCCGTCCCTTCGACGACGACGGCCTTGTCCTTCAGTCCCGTGGCGGCGGCGAGGGCGGGCTCGAGCGCGGCGGTGGCGGTGAAGTTCGTCCGCATCGAGGCGAGGTTGAGGCTGCCGTTGGTGACGACGCGGGCGCCGTCGTTGCGCACGGTGAGGTCGCTGGTGACGAGCACGCCGGATTCGAGGATGTAGGCGCCCGTGACCGTTCCGGCGGCCTTGGCGCCGAAAGCGGGAACGACCTTCCCGAGAACGCGCTGGACCGGCCCGACGACGGGGAAGTTCGGGAGAGAGGCCTCTTCGATGCGCAGGTTGCCGCCTCCGTTGAAGCTGGCGATCCCGCCGCTGCCCGTGCCGCGGAAGGTCAGGTCCAAGCGGCCGCTGAGTCCGGCCCCATCCTCGCCGAACCAGCCCGCCGCCGCCTCCAGCGACAGGCCGGAGATTTCGACGAGTCCGTTGAAGGGCCGGCCTTCCCGCTGGAGATTGACCGCCCCGTTGATGGCCGCTTCGCCGCCGAACAGGCGGAGGGCCGCGTCGTTGGTCTCCACGGTGCCCCGGCCGTAGCGGAAGCGGCCGCGAAGGTCGGAAAGGGGCAGCTCGCGCTCGCCTTGAAGATGCACGAGCCCGAGCCGGTGCGAGTAGACGATCTCGAGGGCCGCGTTGGCGGGCTCGCCGAGGGGAACCGAGCCCGTCACCTGGATCGAGGGGGCATCGACGAGCCGCACCGACCGGAAGGTCTCCGCCCAGGCCGGATCGTAGGCCGACAGCAGGGCGACGGGATCGACGGTGGACTGGAGCCGTTCGATCTGGAGAATCCGCGACGCCGTCTCGACGACCAGAACGGCGGCGATGGAACCCTCGCCATGATCGGCCTGGAAGTTGGAGACGCGCAGCTCGCCCGTCGCCGGATCGAAGCGGAAGGCGGCGAAAAGATGGGCGAGATCGAGCCCGCGCCACCGCACTGCCTCGCCGCCGAAGGTTCCCTCGAGGGCGGAGAGTCCGCCCCCCTCCACGACGAAGGAAGCGGAGAGAAGCGGCGTTCCCTGCCCGTCCTTCCCGAAGGCGAGCCAAGGCCGGATCGCGCGGAACCGGGAAAAATCGAGATTCGGGATTGCGGACCGCTTCGGCGTCTCGGAGGCCGCGTCCCCGGCGGGAGCCCCGGAACCCTCGGCTCCGCCGGAAAGCTTCACGACGCCGTCGAGACGCACCTGCAAACCGCCCACGGTCGCGGAGAGCCGTTCCACGCCGATGGAGGAAGCGTCGGCGAGGATCTCGGCATCGACGCCTTCGATTTCGGCGAAGGGCTCGCCCCTCTCGTAGAGCGTGACGTGCGAATCGCTCAGGGAGAGCTCGGCCGCGCCCAGGCCGCCGGGATTCCTTGCGAGAGCGAAGAAATCGACGTTGACGCCGAGGGCGGAGGCTTTCGCCACCGGACGCGCCTTGGTCTCGTCGTCGTAGAGGGTCACTTCGTCGAAGACGACCCCATGGGGGAACTCGTAGCTCCACGCGCCGTAGTCGAGGTGGACGCCCCGGTCCTTCAGCTTCGCCTCGGCCACCGTCCTGATCTCCTCCTCGAAGCGGCCCACGCGCGACCATCCGAAAACGGCGGCGCCGACAAGCAGGAGGACGACGAGCATCGTCGCGAAGAAGAACAAGGTCGCGAAGACCGTCCAGCACCCCGCCTTCCGCTTCGTCGGCGGCGAGGCTGGATCGGCGTTGGCCGACAGCGGGCCGCCGATCACCGGCACCGGTTCGGAAACGGGGTCGGAAGGCGGATCGGATTCGGCTTTCGCGGAAATGTCCTCTTCCTTCCCCTCCCCGTCTTTCTCCTCCGGCGAGGCCGGAGAGTCCTCCGCGGCCTCTTCGCTTGGAAAAGCCTCGGGCACCGGCTCCGGTTCCGTGAGACGGTCGTCGCTGGACGAAGGGAGCGCCGCTTCCTCCTCGACTTTCTCCCCGGTTTCCTCCTCCGTCGTCCCGGATCCGGGAGGTTCGGGGAGCACGGCGGGCTCCGGTCCTGGAGCCGGCTCCCGTTCGACCGGCGCCTCGATCTTGACGGGCGGCACGGGCTTCGCCGTCTCGTCCACCCCCGGGATCAAGGGCGGTTTGACCTCGAGGCCCAAATCGGCCGGCAGCGGCGGCGGTCCGGGCTTCCGTGGCGTCTCCTCGGCGGCGGCCGGGGCAGGCTCCCCGACCTCGGGCGACGCCTCCTCGAGCTCCGTCGATGCCTCGGGTGGAGCAATCTCCTCCTCTTCCTTCTCCGGCCCCGTCTCGCCGAAGAGCGCGTCGAACTCCCCATCGACGGGCTTGCGCTGATGCTTCACCTTGATCGTGCCGAGATCGATTTCGGGCAGACCGAGCAGCCCCGCATCGGCCGGCGGCGCCTCCTGCTCCTCCTGCTCCAAGGCCTCGGGAGGATCGGATACAGGGACCTCCTCCTCGGGAGCGGGGTCCAGTTCTTCCAAGGCTTCGGAAGCCGCTTGGCGCGAACGGTCGCGACGCGCCGGTTCGGACTCGCCCACTTCTTCGAGGCGACGGTTGCCGACCTTTTCCCGCTCGGAGGGGGAGGCTTCGTCCCACCACTTCGGCAGCGGATCGATCTCGTCGCCCCCCACCGGTTCGAGGGAAAGCTCCTCGCCCGCCGGAATGTCGGGGACGCCGGTCCTCCAATCGGTCCCCTCTCCGCTCTCCTTACGGCTTGCTTTTTCGTCCATGGGTCTGCAACACTCTACTTCGAAACCGGCAACCCAACATCATCAACCTTTCCCAATGATCCGCAAATCGAACCTCTCGCCCCTCCTTGTCCTGGCGGCGGGCGCGGCCGCCCTGCAGCCCTCCCCCTCCCCCGCCCAGGACTCGACCAATTTTCCCGTCATCGGAGAGGTGATCCGCCTCGACCCCGCCCTCGACGAGCTCCTCTCCCCGGACGCGGAGATCGAGGTGCTCTCCTCCGGCTTCACCTGGTCGGAGGGCCCGGTGTGGGTGAGGGAGGAAGGCCATCCCCACGGCGGACACCTCCTCTTCTCCGACATCCCCAACAACCGCGTCGTCCGCTGGGACGAGGGGGTCGGAGCGAAGACCTGGCTGCAGCCCTCGGGATACACCGGCGTGGCCGACTACGGCGGCGAGCCCGGCTGCAACGGTCTCCTCCTCGATGGAAAAGGGCAGCTCGTCTCCTGCGAGCACGGCGACCGGCGGCTCTCCGTTCTGACGGCGGGCGGCGGCAAACGGACCCTCGTCGACCACTACCAGGGCAAGCGCCTCAACAGCCCGAACGACGCCTGCCTCGGCCCCGACGGCGCGACGATCTACTTCACCGATCCGCCCTACGGACTGCCGAAGGGCTGGGACAGCCCCCTGCGCGAACTGGACTTCTGCGGCGTCTACCGCCTCGCCCCGGACGGGACGCTGACCCTGCTGACCGACGAGTTCACCCGGCCCAACGGCATCGCCTTCTCTCCCGATTTCAAGACCCTCTACGTGGCCCAGTCCGACCCCGACGCGGCGATCGTGAAGGCCTTTTCGGTGAAGGAGGACGGCACCCTCGGCGAAGGCCGGATCCTCCACGACGCCACCGCCGCCTTCAAGGAAGGGCTCCCCGGCCTTCCCGACGGTCTCAAGGTCGATGCGCAAGGCAATCTCTGGGCGACGGGGCCGGGTGGCGTCCTGGTCCTTTCCCCCGAGGGCAAACTGCTCGGCCGCCTCTCCACCGGCGAGCGCACCTCCAACTGCGCCTGGGGCAACGACGGCGGCACGCTCTACCTGACCGCCGACACCTACCTCTGCCGCATCCGGACGAAGGTCAAGGGAGCGGGGTGGTGAAACGCTGACTTCGATCTTCGGGCTCCGCCCTCCCTCGAATACCCACCTTGCGGCCAGTCCCCCCTTCTGGCATCGTCTGCGGATGCTTCGCTTCCTTCCGTCCCTTTCTCTCCTCGCCCTCACCGCTCCCCTTCTCGCGCAGGAGCACCTCGTCGACGACGGGATCGCCGTCACCTCCGCCCTCGCGCCGGACCTCGTGAAGCATCCGGTGATGGCCGCCTTCGACGACCGGGGACGGCTTTTCGTCGCGGAGAACGCGGGAGTCAACCTCGACAAGGCGGAGCTCCTGAAGCAGCGTCCGAACTCGATCCGGCTCCTCGAGGACACGGACCAGGACGGTGTCTTCGACAAGGCGACCCTCTTCGCCGACGGTCTCACGTTTCCCCAAGGCGCACTCTGGGTCTACGATTCGCTCTACGTCATGTCCCCGCCGAGCCTCTGGCGCTTCGCCGACGAGGACGGCGACGGACGCGCCGAGGTGCGCGAGGAGCTGGCCACGGGATTCGACTTCACCGGCAACGCCGCGGACGTCCACGGCCCCTTCCTCCATCCGAACGGACGCCTCTACTGGGTCCATGGGCGCAAGGGTTTCGCCATCCCGGACAACGACACCGGCCAGATCATGGAACAGGGGAAAAGCTCCCGGGTCTGGTCCTCTCAGCTCGGCGGAGGCGAGGTCGAATCCTTCGCCGGCGGCGGCATGGACAATCCCGTCGAGATCGACTTCACCGACGAAGGCGAGATCATCGGCACCGTGAACCTCTTCTACGGCCGGCCGCGCGGCGACGTCCTCGTCCACTGGATCCACGGCGGCGTCTATCCGCGCTTCGACCAGGGCCAGGTCCTCGCCGAGCTCCGCCAGACGGGCGAGCTGCTCCCCCATGTGCACAACTTCGGCCACGTCGGCGTCTCCGGAATGGCCCGCTACCGCAGCGGGGCGCTCGATCCCGCCTGGGCCGACGGGTGGCTCGTCACCCATTTCAACACGGGCGAGATCACCCTGACGGCGCTGCAGGACAAAGGCTCCACCTTCGTCGGGTCGGAGACGCGGACGATCCTCCGCACCCTGAAGCCCGACACGCATTTCACCGACGTGCTGGAGGACCGGAACGGCGACCTCCTCGTCCTCGACACGGGGGGATGGTTCCGCAACGGCTGCCCCACCTCCCAGCTCGCGAAGCCCGAGGTCGCCGGGACGATCTACCGCCTCTCGAAGAAGGGCGTCCCCTACCAGGCTCCGACCTATCCCAACTGGGGCAAGCTCACCAGCGAGCAGGTCTCGCACTTCCTCGGCGCTCCGGAGGACTGGCTCCGCGAGCGGGCCATCACCGAACTGGCGGTGCGCGGCGCGCCCGCCATGCCCGAGCTCGAGCGCATCCTCACCGAGGGAGAAGCCGACGCCACGGCGCGGAAGAACGCCGTCTGGACCCTCGCCCGGATGAAGTTCTCCGAATCGGCCGACCTCATCCACGCGGCCCTTTCCGACCCCGACGCCGGGGTTCGCCAGACCGCCTGCAACGCGATCTCCGTGACCCGCACCTGGCAGATCGTCGCGGCGAACCAGCCCGCCGAACGGGCCATCGAGCTGGAGCGCAACAAGACGATCTCCGGCGCCCTCGCCGGGATCGTCCGCGGAGACGAACCCGCCGTCGCCCGCGCCGCCGCCGCCGCTCTCGGGCGCATGGCCGAGCACCGGGCCATCGGAGCGATCACCGGGCGCCTCGGCCGCAGCGAGGACGACCGCTTCCTCGAGCACGCCCTGATCTACGCGCTGATCGAGATCGACGACTACGACGCGACCCGGGAAGGGCTCGAATCGGAAGATCCCCGCATCCTTTCCGGCGTCCTCCGGGCGCTCGACGCGATGCCGGCTTCGAAACTCCAGGTGCTCGACATCCTCCCCTTCCTCGAATCCGAGGACGAAGCGTTGCGGGAAACGGCTCTTTCCATTGCCGCAGGCCACTCCGAATGGGATGCGGCACTGGCCAACGCCTTCTTCGAATGGGCCGAGGAGCTCGACGAGAAACGTCTCGCCATCCTCCGCCGCCTCGTCCCCGCCTTTGCCACCTCCCCTCCCATGGCGGACTACCTCACCAGCCTGATCACCTCGGGCGACCGCGCCCAAGAGCGGATCGGCGTCGAACTCGTCGCCCTTTCGCCAGGAATCGCCTTTCAGGCGCATTGGGATCCGCTCGTCGAAAGGTCCCTGGCTGCCGATGCCGACGAAGACCCCGCCCTGCTCGCTGCCCTCCTCTCCGCCCTCCGGACCACGAAGCCGGACCGCTTCTCCAGCGCCCTCGCGGCCATCTGCGCCGATCCGAAGCATTCGCCGGTCTTGCGGCTCGCCGCCGCCGAGGCGAGCGCCCGCCCCAAAGCCGAGCTCCCGGCGGCCTCCTTCGATTTCGCCGAAGAGGCGCTCCGCGCCCCATCCCCTCCCGAGATCCGCGGAGGCGCGCTCTCCATGCTGGCGAAAGCCACCCTCTCGCCCGCCCAGCGGGACCGGCTCGTCTCCTTGCTCCCGCAGCTCAATCCCGTCGAATGGGCCTCCTTCCCCGAACTCTTCCGGCAGCTCGACTCTCCGGAGCAAGCGCTCCTCGTCGCCGACGCCCTCGCCGCGTCTCCGGCCTTGGGAAATTTCGATCCCGAGGCCCTTCGCAAGCTCTTCTCCTCCCATCCCGAAGCCCTCGCGAAGGTCGAGGCACGGATCGGCGAACTGGCGAAAGAGCGCGAAGGCCGCAGCGTCAGAATCGAGGAAATGGTCGCGGCGATGGACCAAGCCGATCCCGCGGCCGGCGCGCAGGTCTTCGCTTCCGGCAAGGGGGCCTGCGTCGTCTGCCACCGCGCCGGGGGAAGCGGCGGGACGATCGGCCCCGATCTCGACACCATCGGCCGCATCCGCACCGCCCGGGACCTCTACGAATCCATTCTCTATCCCGGCGAGTCGATCGCCCGCGACTTCGACACCTACGAAGTCGCCCTGAAGTCGGGAGCCGTCCGCACCGGCCTCATCCACGGACAAAGCGCCCGCGGACTCGAGCTCGTGAACCCCGCCGGCCAGAAGGAGGAGATCCGCCACGGAGAGGTCGCTTCGATCCGCCGCCTCCCTACCTCGCTCATGCCGATGGGGCTCGAGCAGACCCTCTCCGCGGAGGAATTGCGGGACCTCGTCGCCTGGTTGCTCGAGCAGAAATGAGAAAGGGCCGTCCACGCGGGATCGCGCCCCTCCTTGTCCTGTGGAAACGCTGATTTTCAATAATTCTTGACTATCAGGTCTACTAAGGCCGATTTTCTGTTGATTTTTTTTTGAACAGACCGTAAAACGCGACACTCAAACGTGCCACGTGTTGGCGGGGATTTAGAGGCGACATCGAACCGGCTTATATGCTACAAACTACAGATCGGACCCTGCCGCGCCTTGCGGCTCCGGGATTCCGCGAATGCCGGACCTCAATCCCCCTGACACTGACCGCTGCGAGAATTGACCTGAAAACGAAGGACCGGCGGAACGGAAGCTGCTGATCCTTCTCCTCCATGCGTCAACCCTTCACGGCAGCATCGACCCAACCCACACTTTTTTTCTATGGCCAATCTGGAAATGGACGGCGGGATCAAGATCTACCTTCGGGAGATCGGGAAGACCCCCTTGCTCACCCGTGAAGAGGAGGTCGAGCTCGCCGACCGCATCAAAAAAGGCGACAAGGAGGCCCGCGCCCACATGATCAAGGCGAACCTCCGTCTCGTCGTCAAGATCGCGCAGGACTACGCCAACTACGGCCTCCCTCTCCTCGATCTCATCTCCGAAGGGAACATCGGCCTGATGAAGGCGGTCGAGCGCTTCGATCCGAACAAGGGCGGCAAGCTCTCGACCTACGCGGCGTGGTGGATCAAGCAGTCCATCAAGCGCGCCCTCGCCAACCAGAGCAAGACGATCCGCCTGCCCGTCCACATGGTGGACAAGATTTCCAAGATGCGCCGCGTCGCCATGGTCCTGAGCGAGGAGCTCGGGCGCGAACCCACCGACGAGGAGCTCGCCGAGGAGATCGGCATCGACCGGGCCAAGCTCTCGCACCTGAAGTCGGCCGCGCTTCGGCCGGCCTCCCTGGACGCGCCCATCAGCGACGACGACACCACCGAATTCGGCGAGATCATCGGCGACGAGAAGGCCCAGACTCCGCTCGAGCTGCTCAGTCACAAGAACATGCACATGCAGCTCGACGACCTTCTCGAGGTCCTCGACGAGCGCGAGCGCAAGATCATCGACGCCCGCTTCGGTCTCGCCGGCCAGAAGCCGAAGACCCTCGAGGAAGTCGGCCAGGAATTCGGCGTCACCCGCGAGCGCATCCGCCAGCTCCAGAACATCGCCCTGAAGAAGCTTCGCCGTGCCCTCCAGAAGAAAGAGGATCCCGGCCCGCGCCCGCTCCGCAAAGGCGGCGAGGAAGGCGACGACGATTTCTTCCAAGACGAGGAGGAAACGGCGCTGGTGATGTGAATTTCCGTCGTCTCGCCGAAGGGAGCGCGGACGCTCCTGCCCGCATCGGCGGAGGTGGAACGCAGGGGAAGATGTGGACAAGAGTGTCTGCGCTCCCTTCTTGTTTGCCTTGGGACGAGTGGCGCCTCACCGGACAAAGACCGCGATCCCGGCGGTAACGAGGGCGACAAAATAGAGCGTCAGGGTCAGCAGCGCCCACCACCCGCGAGTGCGGAAAAGATAGACGAGCAAGGTGATCTGCGGGAGAAGAACCAGATAGAGTCCCCAGGCGGGGAGAAGGCGATAGCCCCTCCGGACCGCGTCCGACCAGATCCACCATGTCCCGCAGGTCCAGTATCCCAGAAGGAGCGCCGGTTCGACGGACCATGGCGGGTCTCCGCCTCCGTGAAGATCGCACCAACCGGCTGTCGCCCAGAGCCCCAGCCACGCCCAGAAGGGTAAGCCGAGGTCGAGCTGGATGCGGCGCAGGATGGTCATCGGATGTCCACGATTCAACCAGTTGACGCCTTCCCCCGCAACCACCAAACCTGGAGGTGAGCTACGTACGCCCCGCGCCATCCCGGATTTCGGATGCTTTGGCGGCGCCTACGCGCCGTTCCGGGTCAATCCCAGACCCAATGCTTCAGGCGCAGGCGCTCCGCCAAACGTGCCGCCTCGATCGCCCGGGGACCGCTCTTCTCGGAAAGGGCGTCGGCGATCTCGATGGCCCCGGCCCAATTCTCCTCGGCATCCAGAATCTCGATGGCGGCGAACCCCGCCCGGAAGACCCACTCGGTCTCCTCCGGCGGCAAGGAGGCCCCGGCCTCCTCGCTTCCGCTGCGGGTCTCCTCGACGATGGAACGGTAGATTTCGAGGGCCACGGCGCTCTTGCCCAAGGCCTCCAGGCATTTGCCCCTCCGCACGGCCGCATTGTACCGCCACAACGGAGGCGCCGAGTCAAGGCTGGTAAGGGCGGCGAAGCGATTGGCCGCCTCCTCCAGCTTCTCGGGAGCTTTCCCGGCGGCGAGAGCCTCGAGGTAATGGGAATAGGCGAGGTCGGCCATCGCCGCGTAGCGAAGCGGGGCGGAAGGCGGGAGATGGTCGAGAAGCCTCTCGAGCTCGGCCCGGGCCTCGCCGAAACGGTCGAGGGAGAGGAACAGCAGCGCCAATTCGTGGGCGGCCTCCTCGGCCAAGGGGCCTTTCTCATCGACGAGGCGGCGCCAAGCCGCGACCGTCTCCTCCGAGGGAGGCGACGCCTTGGTCGCGAAGAACCGCGCCGTCCCCGCGTGGGGGGAATCCGGAAACTCGTCCGCGACGCGCAGGAAGGCGGCAGCGGCGGACTCGAGGTTTTTCCGCGTGTAATGCGCCGAGGCCAGCAGCATGAGGACCTCGTCGAGATAGGCCGAGCTGGGCCAGTTGGCGACGAATTCCTCCGCGCTCCGGAGCAGCTCCGCTCCGTTCCCTTCGATCTGCTCGATCCAGACGGACGTGTAGTCGAGGCGTTCGCTCTGCGCGAGAGTGAGAGGCCGGGCGCGCAGGGCTTCGAGAATCTCGGCGGCCTCGCGCGGGCGGGCGGGAGCCTGGTTCAGGTGGATCTCGGCCAGGACGAGCCGGGCATCGATGTGGGCGGGATGCTCGGGATGGTCGCGCACGAACGCATTGAGGCGATCGAAGGCGCCGGGATCGCCCTTCGACGCAAGGGAAAGCCCGCCCAGGTAGCCCAGGTCGGCAAGCAGGCCGGTCCGCGGATTCCGCCCCGCCAAGCTCGAGACGTTGGCGGCAAAGGCGTCCATGTCGTCCTGCCGCAGGGAGGCGAGAGCGGCATTGAAAAGATCGCGGTCGGCCGCCTCCCCGGCATCGCGCCCGGCGAGGGAGGCGAAGTGGCGGGCGGCTTCGTCGAACCGGCCCGCCGCGTAGGAGAAAGCGCCCCGGGCAAAGTCGAAACGCTCGCGCAGGTCCGGGGCCGAAGCGGCGACCGTCGCATCGGCGGCGTCGAATTCCCCGAGCCGCAGGCGCGCCTCGAGCTTCAAGGCCGCATTGTCCGCCTCCGCCGCGAAACGGCGCAGCGACTCGGAACGGGCCGGCTCGTCGTCGAGAAGCAGGTGGCGGTAGAGGACCGCGGCCTCTCGTCCGACGAACGCCGTATCCGCCTCCCAGGCGGCGAAGCGTTCGGCCAGCACGGCGGGCCGCTGCCCCTCGAGATGCGTTTCCAGAAGGAGAAAGGCACGGCGGGCCGCCTCGGCATCGGGGGAGGTCTCGACAAGACGCAGGACCGTGGCGACGGCCCCGGCCCGGTTTCCCAGGTCGACCAGGAGGGAGCTGCGCAACCGGGCCAGGGGCAGGCGCAGGGCGAGCCACTCGGGATCGTCGGTCTCCTCCTCCTTCGGAAGAATCGCGAGGGCCTCGGTCGTGCGGGCGCCCGCGGCGGCGATCTGGGCGAGGCGCAGGGCTTCCCGGGGCGATTCCGGAGAAAGGCCGGCGACGAGATCGCAGGCCGCGCCGGGACGGTCGCTGCGGGCGAGACAAACGGCGCGGTCGATCACGAGAGCGCGCGGAGCGTCCGAGACGGCCGCCAAATGGACCTGGTAGTGCTCGGCCGCTTCGGCGAAACGCTCCTCGGTTTGGAGGGCACGGGCGATCCAGTAGCTCGTCGCCGCCGTGGGTTGAAAGCCCGGGGTCGCTTCCAGCCACGAGACGGCGGCCGCGGAGGCTCCGTCGCGGACGAGGGATTCGAGAAGGCGGGCGGCGACAAAATTCTCCTCGGGACCGCTGGCACCCGCCTCCCGCAGCAGCGCCCAGCATTCCCGGAAGCGCGATGCGGCCGTTTCGAAGCGTTCGTCGGCGAGAGCTTGGCACCCTTCCCGAAAGGGGGGCAGATCGGCGAGATTCTCCTGCGCGGAGGCGAGGGCGGCAAAAGCGAGAAGCGCGACGGGGAACGCGAGCCGGACGCCGGTCCCCGTTCGACGGCGGGAAGCGGGCGGACGCGTCGTTGTCGCCGCGTCGCTCATGCCTTGCTGTTCCGCTTCACATAGTCGATCGCCTTGGCGTCGTCGTCTCCGGCCGCCCATACGGCGCGGAGGAAATCGGCGGGGGCGATGTCGTGGCGGCGGAGAAAGGCACGGTCGCCCCCGCAGCAGTACATCGTGTCCGGATCGAGCTCGCCGCGGAGCTTGGCGCGGGCTTTGACGAGGATGCGGGGCAGCCAGGCGATGCCATCGATCTCGGCCGTTTTCGCCGGCAAGGTCGAGGGATCGAGGATGCTGCCGCTCCTCTCCCCACGCATCACCTCGCGCCGGTAGTCGCGGCGGACGCTGGCGATCAGGATGGCGTTGGCGAGCGTGGGATCGCCCCATTCGGCGAAGTCCTCGACGAAATCGAAGAACTCGCGCGGTTGATAGCCGATCGATTCGAGGAAGGCGAGATCGTCGTCGGAGTAGTAGTTCTCGAAATCGGCGTCTCCCGAGCGGTAGCGGGCGAGGCATCGTTCGAAGAGTTCCGTGAAGGCGGCATCCCAGGCGTAGTCGGACATAGGAAGAAGGGGATAGGAGGTGGAAAGTTGCCGTTCCGGTTGCGAATCCGGACGGACAATCGTCGGATTCACTTGCTGAGCTCGAGCATCCGCAGGATCGGCGCCTCGGCGGCCTTGCGGACGGATTCGTCGAGAGTGATTTCGGGCTGGAGGTCGCGGAGGCAGAGATAGAGCTTCTCCATCGTATTCAGCTTCATGTAGCGGCATTCGGCGCAGGCGCAGCGGTCGGTGGGACCGGGAATGAGGTTCTTCCCCGGCACCTCGCGGCGAAGCCGATGGAGCATCCCGGCCTCGGTCACGACGATGATGTCCTTCGCCGGCGTCTCGCGGCAGAAATCGACCATCTTTTCCGTCGAACAGACCTCGTCGGCGAGGAGGCGGACCGCCGTGGTGCACTCCGGATGCGCGACGACGACGGCGTCGGGATGCTCCTCCTTGATGCGGCGGATGCTGTCGCGGGTGAACTCGACGTGGATGTAGCAGTTGCCTTTCCAGTATTCCATCTCGCGCCCGGTCTGCTGCGAGACCCAGGCCCCGAGGTTCTGGTCGGGGGCGAAGAGGATGGGACGGTCCTTCGGCGCGGCCTCGACGATGCGGACGGCGTTTCCACTCGTGCAGATCACGTCCGAGAGGGCCTTCACCGCCGCCGAGGAGTTGATGTAGGTGACGACGTAGTAGTTCTTCTCCCGGTTCGCCTCGAGGAAGGCCGCCAGCTCCTCGGGCTGGCAGGAATCCTCCAGCGAGCAGCCGGCGTTGGCGTCGGGAAGAACGACGGTCTTCTCCGGATTGATGATCTTGGCCGTCTCGGCCATGAAATGGACCCCGCAGAACGCGATGACCTCGGCGTCGGTCTCCTGGGCGCGGAAGGAGAGCCCCAGCGAATCGCCCACGTAGTCGGCGATCTCCTGAATCTCGGCGATCTGGTAGTTGTGCGCGAGGATGACGGCGTTCCGCTCCTTCTTCAGGGCGAGGATGTCGGCGCGCAAATCGGTGGTGGGGGCTAGGGTCGTGGTCATGGAAAATCAGCCGATCACGGCGGGATTGAAGTCTTTCCTCAATGGCAGGACGGTGCTGGTCGCGGGATCGAGGCGCGTCTCGCCGGAAATCCGGCCGCCCTCCTTAAGATCGACCTCCACGGCGGCGAGGTCCCCCTCGACGACGCCGGTACGGGCGACGAGCGCTTTTCCCGAACAGACGAGATCGCCGATGAAGCGCCCCGAGATCTCGGCCCGCTCCGTCATCGCCCCGTCCGGAAAACGGACCTCGCAACCCTTCTCGACGACGAGCCGCTCGCAGTGGAGCCGTCCCCGCACCGTCCCGGAATGGCGGAAGACGGCGTCGCCGGTGCAGTCGACGGTCGCGTCGATGGCCCCGTTCACGAGGAGATTGCGGCAGGCGATCTCGGAACCATCGACGAGCCCTCCCTTCCTCCCCACGACGATGTCGCCCCGGGTGCGGAGGGTGTGGCTCTTGACCGTCCTGATCTCGTAGTGGGCGAGGCTGATGTAGGTGCAGCAACGCTCGCACTGGGTCGATTTCGCGTAGCGCGAGACCTGTTGGACGTGGTGGCAGCCGTAGCAGCGCACCGGAATCTCGGGGACCGCCTCGTCGCGGCGGCGCTGGGGACCGGAAGGAACGAAGTTCGGCGGCATTTTCTCCCTTTCCGCCAGCACGACGGTTCGTTGAGCCCCGATGAGCGCCGCCATGGAGCCTTGGCCGAGCGCGACGCGGCTCTCCGCCTCGATTCCGATGCCGGGATGCGTCGGTTCCGGCGGAGAGGGCGCCTCGTCGGGGACAGCGGCAAAACCGAAGAAGGCCCCTGCCGACATCGCGGACTCCTCTCCCGACGCCGCCTCGAGGCCATGGGGAAATTCCTCCTCCTCGACGACACCGATCGCCAGGGCGGGGAGGCGGTCCTCGGTCCGTCCTCTCCGGTTCTCGCCCAGTTCGGCGATCCCGGAGACGCGCAATCCGGGATAGGCCACGGCAACGCCTTTGCTGACCCGGAAATGCTCCCCGCAGGCGCGGCAGAAGGACGACACGACCCGGGCAGGCTCCTGCTGCGGATGACCGCAGGAAGGGCAGGCGAGGTCCAATTTTCTGGACCGATGTCGTTTTCCAAACATGGGAGGCGGAGGCTTGGCAGCATAAACGAAAACGCGCCCCTTGGCGAGGGCGCGTTGCGCGGTCTCGGGGACACGCACGGTCGCCCTCAGCCGAGTGCCAGGGCGCGCCGACCCGCCAGAAAATTGCGGGTGCTTCGCCAAATGACCGTCAAGGAGACGGCGAACAGGAAAACGCCGAAGGCGATGGAGGCGATTCCCCCCGCCCCCTCGCCTTGGCTCATGCCGACGAGGGCGACGGCCCCAAGGGCATTCACACCAAAGATCAGCCATATGCCCAGGACGACGGCGAGCTTCCGGGGTCTTTCGACGGCTTGGCGGTAGGCATACCCTTCCGCAAGGATTCTCTCGATCGGGCCGGTGGACGCGTAGGAAGTCAGCGGCGCGCCGCACCGGAAGCAGAAGTGCGCCACCTCGTTGTTCGGAGCGAGGCAGCTCAAGCACAAGGGCCGGCCCTCTCCCTCCTCGAAGAGGGGTTCCTCCGTTTCCCGGCCGAGGTTCGTCGCCATGAGAGATTCCGCTCCTCCCCTTGGGAGGGTTGGGGTGGATCGCTAGTCCTTTGCCTCGGTCTTCGGAGCCCCCACAGTGGAGGTCCCCATGAAGGTCGCGCCCTCCTCGATCGCCAGCTTGCCCGCGACCACGTCGCCGTGGAGCGAGGCGCTCCGCTTCAGTTCGCAGCGGTCCGTCACGGCGATGTTGCCTTCGACGCGGCCGAAGACGACGACGGACCGAGTCCTCACGTCGCCAACGATGGTGGCGTTCTCGCCCACGGTGAGATCGCCTTCGGAATTCACCTCGCCCTCGATGCGCCCATCGATGATGAGCTCGTTGGAGAAGCGGAGCTTGCCTTTGATCTCGACATCGCTCGAGAGGATGTTCCTCCCGGCTCCAAGCCCGCCGGGCGGCGCCGAAATCCGTGATTTCGGGGTGGGTACGGCAGTCTCTCCGCCAGGTTTCTTCTCGCCCGCATCCGGGGCCTCGTCCTGATTGATGATTTGTTTGAGCACGGCTGGAAAGAGATGAAGGTTTCCGATCAGGCCCGCGGGCGGATTCCCGCCAGGTCCGGCCACACTAGCTTATTCAGCCATAAATGGAAAGCTCTTCCGCCGGATAGGTCCAAATTTCACTCAAGGTGGGGTGGTAGTGCGGGATTTTCATGAACTGTCCCGCCGTCGCCCGGAAGTGCATCGCCACGACGAGTTCGTGGATGATCTCGACCGCCTCGGGGCCGATGGCGGAAGCCCCCACGATCTCCCCGTTCGAGGTGTCCGCGATCATCTTCACGAATCCATGGGTCTCGCCCATGACGAGGGATTTCCCGTGGTCGTCGAAGGGATAGGTCGCCACCGCGATCCCGCGCCCGGCCTGGCGGGCCTCGGCTTCGGAAAGTCCGACCGTGGCCACCTGGGGATCGGTGAAAATGCCGAGCAGCTTCAGGCGATAGTCGATTTCGCGAGGCGGACCGTCCACCTTGCCGAGGAGCCTGGCCGCGTTGTATGCCGCGGCCTCCCCCTGCTCGATGGCGATGTGGACGACCTCGTACGGACCGCAGACATCGCCCGCAGCGAAGACATGCGGAACCGACGTCCGCTGGTCGGCTCCGCAGAGGATCCGCCCGCTCCCCTCCTCCAGAACGATCCCGGCAACAGAGGCGCCGAGGAAGGCGGTGGCCGGCCTCCGTCCGGTCGCCTGCAGGATCTCGTCCGCGACAACCCGGTGCTCTTTTCCCCGCTGCCCGAAGACGACGGCCTTCGCACCCGTGGCCGCCTCGCGCTCGACGCGCAGCAGCCTCGTATCCGTGTGGAGGGCAAAGCGCCCGCGCTGCCGCAGGGTCGTCTCGAGCGCCGCCGCGACGTCCGGGTCGGTTCCTGACAGTACCTGAATCCCGCGCTGGAGCACCGTCACCGACTTGCCGAGCCCTTCGAGATAGCAGGCCATCTCCAGCGCGATCGCCCCGCCGCCGAGAACGACGACGCTCTCCGGCAGGGTCTCCGCCTCGAGAATGTCGTCGCTGGTCCAGGAGCCCGTCTCCTCCAATCCCGGCAACGGCAGGCGGGAGGCGACCGAACCGGTGGCGACGAGACATGTGCGGAAGCCGATCCCGAACGGGGAACCTCCCTCGAGAGGGGTCACCGCCACCTCGTTCGGCCCCGCAAAAGCCGCCGTGCCGCGGATCAGATCGAAGCGTCCGTCCCCGAGCTGTCCCGCCCGGTAGTCCGCGAACTCCCCGATGAGGCGGCGCTTCCGCGCCACGATCTCCTCCGGCCTCGCCTCCAACCGGTCGGCGCGCAACCCGAACTCCTCCGCCCGTCGCATCGAGCGGAAGCGGTTCGCGGATTCGATGAGCGTCTTCGACGGCATGCAGCCCCGCAGGATGCAGAGGCCGCCCAGTTCGCGCGCCCCGTCGACGACCGCGACGGAGAGACCGAGCCCGTGGGCGGTGCGCGCCGCCGCATAGCCGGCGCTGCCACCGCCGAGGACGAGGAAGTCGTAGGTGGGACTCATGCGGAGGAGTCTCCGCGATGCCGCCCGATCCGTCCACCAATGGATTCTACTCCCCTCCGTCCCTTCAAGCGAGACGCAACCTTGACACCCCTCCCCGTTCCCATCCGGCCGAGGCTCCAAGGAGAGAGGGCCGCCTCCACCTCAGGGTCTTCGGATGATCGAAAGCTTGAGGGGGGTGGAGCTGCCCATGGAATTGCGGGCCACAATCGTGAAGAGGTTCTTTCCGGACTTCAGCTTCGCCGTGAACTTCCAGTTGGCCCGTCCCTGGGCCTTGAGCCATCGGCCCTTGCTGCCGACACGGTAGGCGACCGAAGCGGTGTCCACGCTGGCACGGCCCTTGACGACGAATCTGGACTTGGTGGTGACGACCCGTTTCCTGGCCACCGACAACGAAGGACGTTGGGTAGGAGAAGGCTGGTCAACCGAAGGAGGGGGAGGCGAGTCGCCGCCCGGCTTCCACAGAACCGGTTCGCTTCGGCCGGTGCTGGACCGGACGGCATAGCCGGCGACGAGAATCCGTCCCTCGCCCTCCCAGATGAACTTGGCGACGGAACTGGAAAAGCCCGGGGGAAGAAAGCTGTGCAGATCGACGAAGCTCTCGGCGGAGCCGGACCAGATGGCCGCGCGGGAGGAACTCCACCTGTCCAGCAGGGCCGCACCGACCTGCCGCGCCCCGCTCGTCGCATAGAGGCGCGAATTGAGCCATCCAGGCGGATGGAGATCGGCGAAACTTCCGGCGAAGCCCGACCAGAGGGCGGCATGGGCCTCTTCGCCGATGATGGCAAATCCCGCCTGCTGGCTTCCGGCCACGGACTCCGCCCGCGAACTCTGGGCGTGGACGGGGTGGAGATCGACGAGACTCGCGGCGGTGTCCCGCCAGAGCACGGCGCGCTCCTTGCCGAACGCGTCCACCAGCGCCAACACCTGCTCGTCATCGTCGATGGCGTGGAGGACGGCCTTGGAACTCGCACTACTGGTGGGATAGAGGTCGGAAAACGAGAAGCCGCCCGGCGATCCTGGATCCAGAATCCACAAGCCGGGATGGTAATCGGAGCCATTGAACGTGGCCTGCCCACCGAAGCGGTTTCCCGATGCGAAGGTGATCATCGAATAGAAGGCCCCCTCGGGATTGAGCTCCCATCGGCTTGCGGCGCTCCCGTTCCAGACGACCGCGCGGCTGTTGACCGAGCCGGCCTGCCAGGTACCGTTGGAGGAATTGGCGTAACCGGGGCCAAGATCGATGAAGCTGTCCGGTCGACCGGACCAGATGCCGCCATGGAAGGTGGTCCCGAACCGGGCGTAGCCGATCTGCCGGTTGCCCTCGATGGCCAGAATCGCGGAAAAGGTGGACCCGGCCGGGTTGAGATCGACGAAGCTCCCGGCGCTCCCCGACCAAGCCGCAGCGTGCCGCTCAAACTCCCCGACGTCGACATAGCCGACCTGCCGATCGCCCGAAATCGCGGTGATGGTGGCGACTCCATCCGCTCCGGGCGGCTGCAGGAGCACGGCGGTCCACGTCTCGGCGCGGAGCGAGGTGGCCAGAAAGCAGACAAGCGCGGCGGCGGTTTCCACTCTCATAGTCTTGCGGAGGCCTTCCGGACGATGGTCGCCTTCGCTGGTGCGGACTCTCCGCCGGCCCCCGTTCCCACGACGGAAAGAACGTTCCGGCGAGGCTTCAACCGCTTCGCCTTGGCTGTCCAGGTTCCGCTAGCCGCGACGCGTCCCGTTTGCCATCCGCCTCTGCTGCCGACACGGTAGCGGATGCCCGTCGCGTAGGCGGCGAATCCCTTGACCTTGGTCTGGCTCTTCGTTGTGGAGATTCTCTTGCTGGCCAGGAAGATCACGGGGCGGGGAGCACTCGGCGGCACCACCGTCGTCGGTGGCGGCGTCGTCGAGCCGGGCAACGATTTCCAGAGATAGGCCTCCTGCGCCATGGTGTCCGCCCGATAGACCACGCCCGCGACGTAGGTGGCCTCGCCGTCTGTCCACACTCCCTGGGCGATGGAGTGGGAGTAGACGCCCGCGGGAAGGAAAGCATGCAGATCGACCAGGCTCGCGACCGTGCCCGACCACAGGGCGGCACGCCAGCTTCCCGCCACTTGGATCCAGCCGACCTGGAGGGAGCCGGAGGCCCCCTGGATCCGCGAACTGCTCGCTTCGGACGGATGAAGATCGGTGAAGCCGCTTCCCGGACCGGACCAGATCGCCGCATGGTCGTCGCCGGAAAAGACGGCGTGGCCGGCCAGCACGGAGCCGGCGGCAGCGTAGACGTAGGAATCGGATGCGCCCGCCGGGTGGAGGTCGACGAAGCTGGCCGCCGAACCGGACCACTTGGCCGCGTGCCGGCTGTAGAGGGGAGCGTTGGGGTTCTCCGTCGGAGTCTTGATGACGATATAGCCTCCCTGCACCGTTCCCGTCGTGGCCTGGACGTAGGAGGAGTCCACCGTGCTGGGGAGCGCGATCGTGGGATGCAGATTGACGCAGCTGGCAGCGTCACCGGACCAGATCACCGCATTGGGGACACCGCCAAACTTCGAGAAACCCGCCTGCTGGTTCCCCGCCATCGCGTAGACCGAGGATTCCTCGCCCACTCCGGCAGTCGGCGGGTGCAGACTCACGTAGCTCTCGGCGGTGCCCGACCACAGCGCAGCCTGGTACGCACCGGCGCCAAAGGTGACCGATCCGCCCTGCTGGGTCTCCGTCATCGCCGAAACGAGCGAGTAGGTCGCGCCGGCAGGCTGGAGGTTCACCAAGTTGTCCGATATGCCATTCCAGAGCACGGCGCGGTTGCCGGTATAGTTGGCCGGATCGCCGAGACGGGCGACGCCGGCCTGCCGGGTGCCCATGGCCGCCGCGGCCCCGGAGAAAACGACTCCCGACGGGTTCAGCGGGATCGTGGTCCATGTATCGGCGTGAAGCAACGCAGGCACGCCGAGAAGCAGGAGAGAGATCGGTATCTTCATGTCCGTCTTGAGTATTACCGAACGAGTATTACAAAAGTCGAAGTCCCTAGCACTCCAACAAGGAAAGCTCCAGACCTGAAGCTTTCCTTGTCCGACTTCGATTCGTCGAGCACGGGAGGAATCGCGACAAGCCTTTCTTCGCACCCATGTCCCCGGAATCGAAAGTCGGACGACGGTAGGCAGCTTGCCACAAGAGCGCAAGCAAAAACCGATCGGCGCTCCCTTTCGCAAGGCCCCATTCAAAAGGACCTCGAAGGGAACTGGGACGGGCCTGCGCCCGCAACTCTTTCTCGACGAACAGGGCGAAACGCTTCATGCTTGACCACCTGCCTTCCACCCGCCCGCCGATGAGCCTTCCATCCGTCCAGCGAATCTTCCTGCTTCTTGGCTTCGCCGTCCTGCTCGGGTCCTGCGAGGAGCCCCGCCGTCGCCCGGCCCCGGAGACCACCCCGTCCATCCCCGATGCTCCCCTCGTCCCCGCTCCGGAGGCTTCGGCTCCAGCTCCTCCAGCTCCCGTGACGCCGGACGCACCGACGGTCGCGGAAGCCGAGCCAGCGCCGGCCGAACCGGAGCTCTACGTCGCCATCGAGGACGGACGGCTCATCGTGCGCGGGGCGCTGACGAGCCGCATCCAGCAGGAACGCATCCTCGAAACGCTCGAACAGGAGTTCCCCGACCTGGTCATGGAGAAGGATCTGAAGCTGGAGTATCACCGTTTCCCGGTCGGCTGGGGGAACCGCGTCGCCTATCCCTTCCTCGTCCAATATCTCAAGATGGTCGATTCGCCGAAAGTGATCTACAAGGATGGCGTCGTGACCTTGGATGGAAAGCTGAAGGACAAACGAAACCTGATCCCGCTCACCGAGCTGGCCATCGGCACCTTTTCGGGCGACCGGACGCGCGATCTGGTGAACAAGCTCGTCGACCGTCCCTGAGCGATGTCCCTGCGTCTCGAGATGCTGCAAGTGGCGCGGCTCGCCCGCTCCGTCCTCGGAGACGAGGCCTGCGCCTTGATCGAGGCCTACGTCCGTTCGCAGCAGAATCCCGATGGCGGTTTCCGCGATCGCGACGGCGAGTCGGATCTCTACTACACCTGCTTCGCGATCGACGCCCTCACCGCCCTGCAAACACCGCTGCCCGAGGAATCCCTCGCCGCCTTCCTCGCGGCAAAGCTCGCCGCGGTCGACGATCTCGACTTCGTCCATCTCTGCTGCCTCGCCCGCGCCTTCTCGGCCCTGGCCGAACGCCCCGCCCCGGCTCTCCTCGCCCGGGTCTTCGACCGCATCGAGGCCCATCGCACCGCCGACGGAGGCTACAACCAGTCCGACGAGGCGGAGACCGGCTCGGCCTATGCCTGCTTCCTCGCCTACGGAGCCTATGCCGACCATGGGCTCCCCCTGCCCCATCCCGACGGCGTCGCCCGCTGCCTCGACTCCCTCCGCGTCGCGGGCGGGGCCTGGGCCAACGATGTCGAGCTCCCCATTCCCAACGTCCCCGCGACGGCGGCGGCCACGACCCTCTGCCGCAATCTCCGCGTCCCCGTCCCATCCGAAACCGCCGGCTGGATTCTCGACGCCTGGCACCCCTCGGGCGGCTTTCTCCCCTTCCCCGGCGCGCCCATGCCCGACCTGCTCTCCACTGCCGTCGCGCTCCACGCCCTCGACGGCCTGCAAGCCGACTTCTCGGCGAGGAAGGAGACGATGCTGGACTTCGTCGATTCCCTCTGGACCGCCGCGGGCGGCTTCCACGGCACCTGGGACGACGAGGAGTTCGACCTCGAGTACACCTACTACGGGCTGCTCGCCCTCGGACACCTCGCCCTCTGATCCGACGCGATGACCGATCCCGGCCTTCTTGCCACAACCCTGACAAACGCACGAAGCACCCTGCTCGCGGAGCGGAACGAACGGGGCCACTGGACCGGCGAGCTCTCCACCTCGGCCCTCTCCACCGCCACCGCCCTCGTCGCCCTCGGCCTCGTCGACGAAAGGGCGCACCGCCCACGCATCGCTTCCGCCTGCGCGTGGCTCGCCACCCACCAGAACGCGGACGGCGGCTGGGGCGACACGGTGAAGAGCTTCTCCAACATCTCCACGACCCTGCTCGCCTGGTCCGCGCTGAAGCGCTTCGGCGGAACGGCGTCGGAAGCCTCCATCCGGCTCGCCTCGCACTGGATCCAGGACTACGTCGGCTCGCTCGATCCCGCCCTGATCGCCGAGACGGTGAAGGCGCGCTACGGCAAGGACCGCACCTTCTCGGTGCCCATCCTCATGCTCTGCGCGATCTGCGGCACGCTCGGCGCTCGCGGATGGAAGCTCGTCCTGCCGCTGCCCTTCCAGCTCGCCGCGTTTCCGCGGCATTGGTTCGCGGCCCTGCGCCTGCCCGTCGTCAGCTACGCCCTGCCCGCACTCATCGCGATCGGCCACGCCCGCTACCGCATCGGATCGGGGACACGGCGGACGCTCCGCGCTCCGCATTCTCTCTGGCCGCGGCTCTCCCGGCTCCTCACTTCGATCCAGCCCGCCTCCGGCGGCTTTCTCGAAGCGGCGCCGCTGACCAGCTTCGTGACGATGGCCCTCGTCTCGGCGGGCGAGAGAGAGCATCCCGTGGCGAAGAAGGGAGTCGCCTTCCTCCTCGATACCGTCCGCCCGGACGGGAGCTGGCCCATCGACACGAACCTCGCCACCTGGGCCACGACCCTCGCGGTGAAATCCCTCGCTGCGGGAATTCCGGCAGGGACCCGACAGGGTGAGGCAGGCGATCCGACCCTCTTCGAAGGCCAGGAGACGGTGAAGCGCTGGCTCCTCGACCAACAGTACCGGGAGCGCCATCCCTTCACCGACGCCGCCCCGGGAGGCTGGGCCTGGACCGATCTCAGCGGCGGCGTACCCGACGCGGACGACACCCCTGGGGCGCTCCTCGCCCTGAAGGCGCTCTCGCCCGAAGAACCCGACGGGGAGAGCCTTGCCGCGGCCCAAGCTGGAATCCTCTGGCTGCTCGACTTGCAGAACCGGGACGGCGGCATCCCCACGTTCTGCCGGGGCTGGGGAGCCTTGCCCTTCGATCGTTCCTCCCCCGATCTCACGGCCCACACGCTGCGGGCGTGGCGGGCCTGGTCGGGCCACATGCCCCCTCCGATCCAGGAGCGCATCGGCCGGGCCACGGATCGCGCCCTCTCCTTCCTCCTCCGCCAGCAGCGTCCGGATGGCTCGTGGCGACCACTTTGGTTCGGAAACCAGCACCGTCGCGACGACGAGGAGAACCCGACCTACGGCACGGCCCAGGTGCTTCTCGCGCTCGCCGGCATCGAAGCCGCACGACCAACCGTGGCGCGAGGTGCAGAATGGCTGATCTCGAACCAGAACGGGGACGGCGGCTGGGGCGCAGCGCAGGGAACGACGCCCTCGACCATCGAGGAGACCGCCCTCGTCCTCGGCGCTCTCTCCTCTCTTCCTCCTTCTCTCCGTCCCTCTCTCTCTCCATCCCCCCTCGGGCGCGCCCTGGCATGGCTCGCCGCCGCGACCGGGCAAGGGACCCGCTTCGAACCGTCGCCGATCGGTTTCTACTTCGCGAAGCTCTGGTACTACGAGAAAGCCTACCCGGTCGTCTGGACGGTGGAGGCTCTCTCGCGGCTGTCCCTTCTCATCGCGGAGGGATCGGTGGAGGCGGAATGCGCTCCGAGTCGCCCGCGGAAGGTTTGATCGCCGGCTTCGCCATGCTGGGCGCGGGGGCCGGAGCAGGAGGAGCCGGGACGGGAGCCGGCGTTGCGGGAGCTACAGGGGCCGGCGCCGGAGGGGCGGGAATCGGAGGAGCCGGCACCGAGGGCATCGCGGGAGCGGAGGGCGCCTGGGTGATCGGCGGCGGCGCCGGAATGCCGTCGTTGGAGGCCGCAGGCGGCGGGGAGACCACGGGGCGGCCCATCGCGTCGACGGGAGCGTAGGGTTGGTTGCCGGCCACCGGAACTCCCGGCGCGGGTGGCAGGGGAACGGAATGGATGCCCATCATCGAACCGGGCACCTGGCCCGGCACTTGCCCGGGAATCGAGGCGGGCGGAGCGGCGACGGGAGCGTCCGCCGAGGGATAGCCGAGACTCGACAAATCGGTCGGTGCCCCCGAGGCGCCCGGAGCCATCGAGTCGATGATCAGAGGCAGGCCGTCGGGACGGGCGCGCTGATCGCGGTAGATCCACACGGTGCGCAGGACCTCTCCATTTCCCGCCGAAATGTAGAGCTTTCCAACCATGCGTCGTGCCGCGTCGAGCAGTTCGAGCCGCCAGACCGGCTCGGTCGAATATTCGCGAAGGCGGAGGAGATAGTCGCAACTGTCGAAGGCCATCTTCGCCTTCCTCGCCTCGCCCTCCGCGATGGTGAAGGCGGCGACGCTGTCGACCCCGATCTGGGAGGCGTTGAAATAACCGAAAGGCACGTCGTCGGGATAGCGCTGTTCGTCGATCCCTCCGTCTCCGGCGCGACCGCCGCCCGCCCAGAATCGGTAGAGCAGGCGCGGCGCCCGCTGATCGTAGGCGAGCACCTGCCAGTCGCTGGGCTGGGGAACCCCTCCCTGGGCGCGCATCTCCGCGATCCAAGCGACGGCTTGCGGACCGAATTGGCTGGAAACGAGCCCGATCGCCTCCCGGGCGGAAAGATTCGGGCGCTGCGCATGGCTGGGAGCGGCAAGGGCAAGCAAGGCAGCGGGCAGGAGAATGGAGAGAGTCCGGAATCGGTTCATCGCGAAGTCGTCGTGTAAAAGGAAAGGGTCACCGGAATCGATATACGATTGCGTGCAAGCCATTCTTAGCGGCGTCTGGCAAAAATGCTTCGACGGCAGGCGGGCTCGCGCTCGATTCACGGAGTTCCCGGCGACGGGCCGTTTGCCGAAGCGGGCCGCGGCTCGCTCTTCCCGCCCCTGTCCTTCCAGGCAAAAAAACGGACCGCTCGAAGGAGCGGTCCGTTCCGGTTCTAAAAAATTTCTATCGAGCCAAGCTCAGTAGCGGTAACCGGGCTGGGGTCCGTAGTACTGCTGTTGCTTCTTCTCCTGGTTCGAGCCGATCGCCGCACCGCCGAGGCCGCCGACGGCCCCTCCGATGAGGGCTCCGGTGCCGCGGTTGCCGTCTCCGGCGACGAGGGCGCCGATGCCGGCTCCAGCGGCCGCTCCGGTGGCGGCGCCTTTTTGGGTGGGGGAACATCCGACGAAGGCGGAGGAGGCGACAAAGCAGAGTGCGATCAGGATATGGGCTTTCATGGCGAGGAAACTTCGCTTTTCTTAACTAAATTTTCAAGCAGCGATTTTAAAACATTCGCTCCGATCGGAGGTGCCGGAGCCTCCTTGGGGCGCAGGCCGGGGATCGGGCCGTAGCCGACGAAGCTGGAATCCGAACCCTCCCTCGGTACCTCCCAGTCGAAGACGCTCACCCCGTGGATCTTCTTTCCCCGATAGCGCCGCCCGCTGCTCGCACCGAAGACCACGCCCTCGCCATCGGCTTTCAGAGTGCCGAGATAGATCATCACGTGCGAGATCGGCGGGTCGCGGTCGCCGGTCTCGTAGGTGCCCTCCCAGAAGAGAAGATCGCCCGGCTTGAGCTTCGCGAAGATCGGGTCCTCCGTCGTCGCCACCTCCGGGGTCGGGACGAGCGTCCCCGACGCCTTCGCCCACTCGTAGAAATCGTAGGAGGACCTCGGCAGCTCCTTCATTCCATAGCGGGACAAGGCCGCCTGCACCGTCCCGGAGCAATCCATGCCCCAGTTGTCCGGAGAATTCGACCCGAACTGGTAGCCGAGCCTCTTCTTCGTCAGCTCCAGCGAGACCTCGATCAGCTTCCTCACCTCCGGCACCTCGGTCTCGTATTCGACGAGATCGGCGGGCTCGATCGTCGCCGTCGCGATGCTCTTGCGCTTCTGGGCAAAGGCAGGGAAACCGAACCCAAGGACGATGAGAAGAACCGCGGCCTTCCGCCCGAAAGAGGCGGGATGCCCCCTTGTTCCGTCCGCAGAGGCCCGGATCCCTCCGGCGGAGCCGCCCGGGGGGATCGGATCGCGAACCTGGCCGTGTTGGAACGAAGCAGGCACACCCTACGCTACCCCGGCATCGCGCCGGACACAAGTCCCTCCGTCGCACTGGCATGCCCCGCGATTTCCGCTATGCTCGGGGCATGTCCCATCGACTTTTCAGAACCGCCGACGCCGTCTTCATCGAATCCACCGACGCTCCCGGCCTTTTCCGCCACGCCGGAACGGACTTCTCCTTCAACGCCCTCTTCACCTCCTCCTCCCCCGCCGACTACGTCGCGGCGCTCTACGAGAGAGGATCGGACGACGTCTCCTTCAATCCCGCAATCCCCTACCAAGCCCCCCTCGGCGACCAGGAGGTCTGGGCCTCCGGCGTCACCTACTACCGCAGCCGCTCCGCACGCATGGAGGAGGCGGAAAAGGCGGGAGGCGACATCTTCTACGACAAAGTCTACGAGGCACCCCGCCCCGAGCTTTTCTTCAAGGCCACCGCCGCCCGCACGCGGGGCCATCTCGACCACGTCGGCATCCGCAGCGACTCGACCTGGGACGTGCCCGAACCCGAGTTCACCCTCGCGATCAACCACGAAGGCAGGATCTTCGGCCACACCATCGGCAACGACATGAGCTCGCGCTCCATCGAGGGCGAGAATCCGCTCTACCTGCCCCAGGCGAAGAACTACACCGGTGCCTGCGCCCTCGGCCCCTGCCTCGTCGTCGGACCGGCACCCGCACCGGAAACGAAGATCGCCATCGCCATCTCCCGAGGCGGCGGGATCGTTTTCACCGGCGAAACCTCGCTGTCGCAGATCAAGCGCTCCTTCGAAGAGCTCGCCGAATGGCTCTTCCGCTGCAACCGCTTCCCGAAGGGAGCCTACCTCATGACCGGCACCGGCATCGTCCCCGAGAGCGACTTCACCCTGCACGAAGGCGACGAGATCGCCATTAGCATCGAGGGGATCGGGACCTTGCGGAATGCGGTGGAGAAGGTGTGACCCACCTCGATTTCGAGACCTTTCACTTTTCAACTCTCACTCCGAAGGATGCATCCCCTTCTCGACTCCGGCGACGAATCCATCTACACCCTGCGGACCAAAGCCCCCGGTCCCAGCGGCGTCCTGCCCTTCACCAAGGAGCAGCTCGCGACCCACCCCAGCGGCCATCTGTTCGGCTGGACCCAGAACGTGGGCATGGGCTGGCCCGCCGACAAGGTCGCGGGCGGCGACTACCTCATCCTCAGCACCCAGGGCGGCATCCGCGAGCCGGACGGAACGCCCGTCGCCCTCGGCTACCACACCGGCCACTTCGAGGTCGGCCTGCTCATGGAGGAGGTCGCGAAGACGATCACCTCGCTCGGCGGCGTGCCCTTTGCCGGCTTCGTCAGCGACCCCTGCGACGGACGCAGCCAAGGCACCGACGGGATGATGGACTCCCTCCCCTATCGCAACGACGCGGCCACCGTCTTCCGGCGGCTCATCCGCTCGCACCCGACGCGCAAAGGCGTCGTCGGCGTGGCCACCTGCGACAAGGGCCTGCCCGCGATGATGATGGCCCTCGCCTCGGTCCACGACCTGCCCACCGTGCTCGTGCCCGGCGGCGTCACCCTCCTGAGCGAGGACACCGACGAGGACCTCGGGCGCATCCAGACGATCGGGGCACGCTACGCCCAGGGAACCCTGAGCTACGCCGACGCCGCCGAGGCGGGTTGCAAGGCCTGCGCCTCGCCCGGAGGTGGCTGCCAGTTCCTCGGCACCGCCGCCACCAGCCAAGTCGTCGCCGAGGCTCTCGGCCTGACCCTGCCCCACGCCGCCCTCGCGCCCTCCGGCGCGGACATCTGGCGCGACATGGCACGGCGCTCCGGAGCGGCCGTCGTCACCCTGGAGAAACGCGGCCTCGCGACGAAGGACATCCTCACCGACGACGCCATCGAGAACGCCCTCGCCGTCCACGCCGCCTTCGGCGGATCGACCAACCTCATCATGCACCTGCCCGCCATCGCCCACCAGGCGGGACTGCGGAGGCCGACGGTCGAGGACTGGCGACGCGTCAACGCCCTCGTCCCCCGCCTCGTCGATGCCCTGCCGAACGGCCCACGCCACTACGCGACGGTGCAGGTCTTCCTCGCCGGAGGCGTGCCCGAGGTGATGCTGCATCTCCGCGAGGCCGGACTCCTCCGGCTCGACGCCCTCACCGTCTCGGGCAAGCCCCTCGGGGAAATCCTCGAATGGTGGGAGCATTCCGAGCGCCGCCGACGCCTCCGCGAGAAGCTCGTCCAGCTCGACGGGATCGATCCCGACGATGTCATCATGTCGCCCGGCGTCGCCGCCTCGCGCGGACTCACCTCGACCGTGACCTTCCCCGGCGGCAACCTGACGCCCGACGGCTCGATCATCAAATCCACCGCCATCGACCCCAGCCTCGTCGACGGGGACGGCATCTACCTGCACGAGGGACCGGCCCGCGTCTTCGCCTCCGAACCCGACGCCATCGCCGCCGTGAAATCGACCGGTCCCGACCGCATCAAGGAAGGCGACGTGATGGTGCTCATCGGTCTCGGTCCCATCGGCTGCGGAATGCCCGAGACCGCGCAGCTCACCATCGCCCTGAAGCATCTCCCCTGGGGCAAGCACGTCGCCCTGGTCACCGACGGACGTTTCTCCGGCGTCTCCACCGGAGCCTGCGTCGGCCACCTCTCCCCCGAGGCCTGGGCCGGAGGTCCCATCGGCAAGGTCCGCGACGGCGACCCCATCCGCGTCCGCGTCGATTGCCGGAATCTCACCGGCAGCGTCGACTACCTCGGCGATCTCGACGAACTCCTCGCCCGTCCCGTCAACGAAAAGCTCCACCGTCTCCCCAACGTACCCGACGACACCCGCCTCTGGGCGGCGTTGCAAACGGTGAGCGGTGGCACCTGGGGCGGCTGCGTGTATGACGTGGAGACGATCTTGCAAAAGCTCGCCAACTGAACTCCATTTTCCTTCTCATGAAAATCCCCGGTCTCCGCGCCGCCGACGAGAAGGTCGGCGGTCTCGTTCACTTCGGGCGCATGCTCGACAAGATCCGCCTCGCCCAGGCGGGAACCCTGCCCGAGGGCTACCTGCTCGGCGAAGGCGACTTCTCCTGGTGGGACGCGCGCTGCTGCCGCTTCCTCGGCATTGCCTACGACGAACTGCGTCCTCGCGTCGAAGCCGGAGCCAGCGACGAGGAGGCCCTCGCCTGGGCCTTCGAGGCGGGCTCCCATCCGAACGAGGAGCAGATCCACATCTGGAACACCTTCATCCTCAAGCGCGGCTGGCGCGACGAGGCCACCGCCGGTCTGGAGGAGGAGAAGCAAGCCGCCGGCTTCGGCGACCGAGAGGATATCGCGACCTTCGTCGAACTGCAGAAGGCGGAGGAGGAGTAGGAAGTTTTCAGTGGCCGGTGGGCGCTGTTCGCGCTCTTGCGCCGAACGCTTGAAACTGAAAACCGCTCACTTCTTCTTCCGGAACAGCTTCTTCAGCAAGGGAGTCTCGGTCTCCTCGGGATTCGAGCGGGCCGCGGGATCGGGCTTCGTTTCCGGGAGCTCCAGGGTGTGCGTCTGGTCCCACCCGCCTCCGAGCGCCTTCACGAGGGAGACCGCCGCCGCCATGCGCCGCCCCGCGACGCGGGCGACGGCACGCTCGGTCTCCAGGGCGGTGCGGTTGGCGGTGATGAAGTCGAGATAGGGACTCGTCCCCGCCTCGTACTGGGTCCGGGCAAGACGTGCCGCCTTCGTCGCGCTCCCGCTGGCGC
Organism: Verrucomicrobiales bacterium; assembly: GCA_037190325.1. Classification (GTDB taxonomy): domain Bacteria; phylum Verrucomicrobiota; class Verrucomicrobiia; order Verrucomicrobiales; family DEV007; genus Arctic95D-9. The sequence continues at coordinate 48,651 of JBBCIU010000005.1, forward strand.
GACCCAGGGCCTCGGACTCCTTCGCGAGGTGGCGCAGGCTGGAGAGGCTCGTCTCGACGTCGGCGACGGCGCCAAGGAAGGCCTGCCGATAGGCGGCGAGGGCCTCGTCGTGCTGAGCGTGGGAGCGCGAGAGGTTGTAGCGGTTCTTGTTGCCCGAGAAGAGGGGGACGCGCACCTTCGGGCCGTAGTTCCACAGCAGCGAGGCGGGATCGAAGAGCACGTCGAGATCGCCGCTCTGGAAGCCTCCGTTCCCCAGCAGCGACACGCTTGGGAAGAACTCGGCCTCGGCCACGCCGATGCGGGCGGTCGCGGCGGCGAGCTGGCGCTCGGCGGCGGCGACGTCGGGGCGGCGCTCGAGGAGGTCGCTGGGGAATCCCGTGGGGATCTTCGGAGGTCCGGCCAGTCCACCGCCCGAGACGGGCAGCGAGAACGAGGAAGCCGTCGTGCCGACGAGGATGGCGAGGGCGTTCTCGAGCTGGTCGCGCTGCGCCCGCAGCACGGAGATCTCGGCCTCGGCCGAGGCGACCTCGGTCTCGCTCTGCGCCTCCTCGAGATCGTTGGCGGCACCGGCCCGGACGCGGGCGTGGGCGATCTTGAGCGCCTCGCCGCGCCAGCCGACGGCCTCGCGCACGATGTCGATCTCGGCGTCGAGCGCCCGGATCTGGAAGTAGGTCGAGGCGACCTCGGCCTGGATGCCGAGAAGGACGTTGTGGACCGCGTCGGCGGCGGCGAGGGCGCCGGCCTCGTCGGCCTGGATCCCGCGGCGCAGCTTGCCCCACAGGTCGATCTCCCACGAGAAGTCGACGAGCGCATTGTAGGCCGGCCCCTCGTAGCGCATCCCGTCGAGCGGGAAGGCTGAGGGCATGTTCTCCGAAGTGCGCTGCCGCTCGGCCGAAAGCGGGGCTCCGAGGACGGGGAACAGCTCCGAGCGCGACATGCGGGCGGTGGCGCGGGCCTGGTCGAAGCGGGCGATGGCGCCCTTCAGCTCCTGGTTGTTCGCCGTGGCCCGCTCCTGAAGGCGATTCAGGGTCGGATCTCGGAAGACCTTCCACCATTCCCCCTTGGGCAGGTGGGACGAGGGATTGGCGGTGCGCCAGGCCACGTTCTTGAAGCGCTCCGGCAGCGGCGAGGGCGGACGCTCGTAGTCCGGCCCGATCTGGGCGGTGGCTCCTGTGGCGAACGCGCCCAGGAGGAGAATCAACACCAGGGTCTTGGAGGGAGTCATGTCAGGGTGTCAGGAGGGTTCGGTGCGGGGCGAGCGTGGCTCATGCCCCGATGTCCAGCGCGGAGATCCTGCCATCGGCGAGAGTGAAGCGATAGCGGAGTTCGATAGGGCTGCCGGAAAAATCGCCGCTAACCGTCGCAAGCGCGACGGTCCGTCCCGATTCCTCGACGATGGAGAGGATCTCGGCAACGGGGCGGTAGCTGGCGATGGCTTCATCGATCCACGCTCGGATCGCCTCGCCGCGGTGTTCGCGCTCCTCGTCGCGGACGACTGCGTCGGCGGTGAACAGGTCGCCAAATCCCCCGGTTTGCCCCGTGTTGTGGGCTTGGAAGAAGGCTTCGATCTCTGCGGGCGCTTGCATCGCTTTGGATTCTCCGGTTGGGAATTCGTCAGGCTGCGGGTTCATGGACTTCGGCAACCGCCTCCCTTCTTTTCCGCGTCAGCTTCCTCACGACGAAGTAGTACACCGGTGTGAGGAACAGTCCGAAGAAGGTCACGCCGATCATGCCGGAGAAGACGGCGGTGCCGAGGGCGCGGCGCATCTCGGAGCCGGCACCGGAGGCGAAGGCGAGCGGCACGACGCCGAGGATGAAGGCGAAGCTAGTCATCAAGATCGGGCGCAGACGCAGGCGGCAGGCCTCGACGGCGGCGTCGACGAGGCTGTGGCCCTGGTCCTCGAGCTGCTTGGCGAACTCGACGATGAGGATGGCGTTCTTCGAGGCGAGGCCGACGAGCACGACGAGGCCGATCTGGGTGAAGATGTTGTTGTCCATGCCCCGCGTCATCACCCCGACGAGCGCGGCGAGGATGACGAGCGGCACGATGAGAATGATGGCCAGCGGCAGGGACCAGCTTTCGTACTGGGCGGCGAGGGCGAGGAAGACGAAGAGCACGCAGAGCGGGAAGATGTAGACGGCGCTGTTGCCGGCGAGGATCTCCTGAAGGGTCAGCTCGGTCCACTCGAAGGAGAAGCCCGGCGGCAGGATGTCGCGGGCGAGCTGCTCCATCCTGGCGATGGCCTGCCCGGAGGAGACGCCCGGCAGGGCACTGCCCATGAGGTCAGCGCTGGCGGCGAGGTTGTAGGTGCTGGCGAGGTCGAGGCCGGTGGTCTCGCGGACCTGCACCAGCGCGCCCAGCGGCACCATGCCGCCCTCGTCGTTGCGGACCTTCAGCCTCGTGATGTCGGAGGCGTGGACGCGGTATTTCGCCTCGGCCTGGGCGTAGACCTGGTAGACGCGGCCAAAGCGGTTGAAGTCGTTCACGTAGGCGGAGCCGAGCGCGGTCTGGAGGGTGTCGAAGATGTCGGCGAGGCGCACGCCCATGCTCTTGGCCTTGACCCGGTCGACGTCGATGACGACCTGAGGCGACTGCGGCCGGATGGAGGTGAAGACGCCGGCGAGGCCGTCGGTCTGGTTCGCGGCCATCATCATGCCGAAGGCGGCCCCGGCAAGAGCGTCCTTCCCTTGGGCGGCCGTGTCCTTGATCTGCATCTTGAAGCCGCCCGCATTGCCCAGGCCGTCCACGGCGGGGGGCGGGAAGCAGAGCACGTAGGCCTCCTGCATCTGCGAATAGGAGACGCTGAGCTGGCCCAGGATGGCGTCCATCGACAGGTTCGGGTCCTTGGCCCTCTCCTCGAAATCGTCGAGGATGAGGAAGAGGGTGCCAGCATTGGACATCGCCGCGCCGCCGGCCATGAGGTTGAATCCGGCGATCTCGACGGCGTGGGCGACGCCGGGGGTCTCGAGCGCGACCTCGGCCATGCGGGCCGTCACCTCGCGCGTGCGCTGGAGCGAGGCGGCGTCGGGGAGCTGCGCGAAGGCGATGAGGTAGCCCTTGTCGCTGCCGGGGACGAAGCCGGTGGGGACGCGCTGGAAGATGCCGCCGGTCAGGTAGAGGAGGCCGCCGTAGAGGAGGAGCGCGATGATGGCGAGACGCAGGGTGCGACGCACCGCGCCCGCGTAGCCGCGCGAGAGCTTGTCGAAGATCCAGTTGAAGCCCTTGAAGAACCAGCCGAAGGCGAAATTCATGAGCCGCTGGAACCAGTCCGGCTTGGCGTGGTGCGGCTTCAGGAGAATGGCGCTGAGCGCGGGCGAGAGGGTCAGCGAGTTGAAGGCGGAGATGATCGTCGAGACCGCGATGGTCAGGGCGAACTGCCGGTAGAACTGCCCGGTGAGGCCGGTCATGAAGGCGGTGGGCACGAAGACGGCGGTGAGCACGACGGCCACCGCGATTACGGGGCCGCTCACCTCCTCCATGGCGCGCTTTGTCGCCTCCCTCGGGGCGAGGCCGAGGGCCATGTTCCGCTCGACGTTCTCGACGACGACGATGGCGTCGTCGACGACGATGCCGATGGCGAGGACGAGGCCGAACATCGTCAGGTTGTTCAGCGAGAAGCCGAAGAGCTTCATCACGAGGAAGGTGCCGACGATGGAGACGGGCACGGCCAGCAGCGGGATGATGGAGGCGCGCCAGTTCTGGAGGAAGACGACGACGACGAGGACGACGAGCAGCAGCGCCTCGATGAAGGTGTGGATCACCGCGTCGATGGACTTGCTGGTGAAGACGGTGGTGTCGTAGACGATCTTGTATTCGAGTCCGGGCGGGAAGCTTTTCTTCAGCTCCTCCATCTTCGCGATGATGGCCTTCTGGGTCTCGATCGCGTTGGAGCCGGGAAGCTGGAAGACGCCGAGGGCGGTCGTGGGCATCCGGTCGATGTAGGATTCGGACGAATACTCGCGCCCGGCCAGCTCGACGCGGGCCACGTCCTTCAGCCGGGTGATCTGGCCCTGCTCGCCCCGCTTGATGACGATGTTCTCGAACTCGGAGGCCTCGACGAGCCGCCCCTGGGTGGTGACGGTGTATTGGTAGGGCGTGCCGGTCGGCGCGGGCTCCGCCCCCAGCGTGCCCACGGCGGCCTGCACGTTCTGCTCGCGGATGGCGTTGGTGACGTCGGCGACGGTGAGACCGCGCGAGGCGATCTTGTCGGGGTCGAGCCAGACGCGCATGGAGTATTCCTTGCCGCCGAAGTTCATGACCATGCCGACGCCGGGCAGGCGGGCGAGCTCGTCCTTGATGTTGAGCAGGGCGTAGTTGCTGACGAAGAGCTCGTCGAGGGTCTTGTCGGGCGAGACGAGGTTGACGATGAGGGTGAAGTTCGGCGACTGCTTCACCGTCGTCACCCCCTGCCGCCGCACATCCTCGGGCAGGCGCGCCTCGGCGATGGCGACGCGGTTCTGCACCTGCACCTGGGCCACGTCGAGGTCGGTGCCGAGCTTGAAGGTCACGGTGATGGTGCTGGTGCCGTCGGAGGTGCTGTTCGAGGAGAGGTAGAGCATGTTCTCGACCCCGTTGATCTCCTGCTCGATGGGACGCACCACGGTCTGCGCGAGCACCTCGGGGTTCGCGCCGGGATAGCGGGCGGTGACGAGCACGGTGGGCGGCACCACCTGCGGATACTGCTCGATGGAGAGCGTGGGCAGCGCGATGGCCCCCAGCAGGGTGAGCAGGATGGAGAGGACCGCCGCGAAGATCGGACGGTCGATGAAGAACTTGGCGAAATTCATGATTGTTCTGTCAGGGTTTCGCCGCGCTCTCCTGGCCGGCGGCCGGAGCCTCGACGGGCTGCACGGGCATGCCCGGCTGGGGCAGGCGGGCCATGCCGTTGACGACCACCTTCTCGCCGGCGGCGAGCCCGCTGCGCACGATGCGCTTCCCGTCGTAGGAGGGACCGATGGCGATGGGCTTGAACACTGTGGTGCTGTCCGGCGAGACGCCGATGACGTACTTGCTGGCCTGGTCGGTGAGGATGCTCTCCTCCGCGACGAGGAGGGCGTCGTATTCGGCGGTCATGGGCAGCCGCACGCGCGTGAAGAGTCCGGGCGTGAGGCGGCCGTCGGGATTGGGCAGCTCGCAGCGGAGAACCATGCTCCCGGTGGAGGCGTCGAGACGGTTGTCGAAGGACTCGATGAACCCCTTGTGCGGAAACCCGGTCTCGTCGGCGAGCTGGACCTCGACGGGGACGTGGCCCTCGCCGTTCAAAAGGAGGCCCCCGTCGCGCCGGAGCGCGAGGAGGCGGAGGAGGCTGTTTTCGTCGATGTCCGTGTAGACGTGGACGGGATCGACGCTGACGATCGTGGTCAGCAAGGTGGAGCCGGCGGCGACGTAGTTCCCCTCCGTGACGATGGCGCGGCTGATCCGTCCCGCGATGGGCGCCCTCACCTCGGTGTGCTCCATCTCGATCTCGGCGCTCTGGAGGGCAGCCTTGGCGGCCTCGACGGCGGCGAGGCTCTGGAGATGGGCGCTCTCGCGGCTCTCGGCCTGCTCCGGAGCGATCGCACGGGCCGCGAGCAGCTGGTTGACGCGGTCGTGCTCGCGCTTCGCCATGGCGGCGGCGGCCTCGGTGCGGTCCACCTCGGCCTTGGCGGCGCGCAGGCTCGCCTGGAAGAGACTCTGGTCCACGGTGAAGAGAATCGCGTCCTTCTCCACCGTCGCGCCGGCCTCGAAGTGGACCTTCACGATGTAGCCCGAGACTCGAGGGCGGAGCTCCACGGTATCGGCGGCCTCGACGCGCCCGGTGAACTCCTCCCATTCGACGAGCTTCTGCGTCTCGACTTCCGCGAGGGTGACGGGAGTGGGCGGCATCTGCCCGCCCCCTTGGGGCGCTTCCGGAGGCGAGCCGCAGGCGGCCAGCAGAAAGAGAGGAGTGAGGAGATATCGGAGTTTCATAGTTCCGTCGGAGAGAGAATCGAGCAGGGCAGGTTTGGCGCCAATGGCCAGAGCGGGGTGTCAGGATCCGAGCGTCTTGCCGGCGAGGAGAAAGAGCGCCCCCGCCTCGAAGTCGTCGAGCGGGGCGAGGTCGTTCTTCATGCGGGCGTGGAGGAGGAGCCCCTCGCTGTAGGCGAAGACCATGCGGGCGAGCAGCCCCGGATCGCCCGCGACGATGTCCCCCCGGGCCTGGCCGTCGCGGATCGCGGATTTGTAGTAGACGAGGAACTCCTCGAGAATCTCCTGGAGGCGGTCGCGCAGTCCCGGGTCGGTCGTCGCCACCTCGGCCCCGAGGGAATGGATCGGGCACCCGAGGACGCGGCCGTGGCGTTCGAGCTGCTCCCCCTGCTCGCGGCGGTAGTCCCGGAAGCAGGCGAGGATCCGCTCCAACGGAGCGACCTCGGGAGCGAAGAAGCCATCGAGCTCGGCGCGGTATTCGGCCCAGCTATGGTCGATCGCGGCGAGGGCGAGAGCGGACTTCGATTCGAAGAAATGGTAGAAGCTCCCCTTCTTCACGCCGGCGCGCTCGCAGATGTGATCGACCGAGGTGCTGCCGTAGCTCCCCGTCCAGATCAATTCCATCATCGCCTCGAGGAGTCGCTCCCTCGCATCGCTGACACGTCCCATGGGGCGGGAGTTTCCATCAACTAGACGAACGGTCAACTATTTTTCATGCGGCGCCGCGGAATTTTCGCCTCGGACCGGAAGAGATCCGGTCCACCCCTCCCCTTCCGGGCACGATCCATGCCTCCCTCACTCGTCGCGTTGCGCCGCGCCTCCGTCTTACTCACTTGATTCCGTCTTTCAACGCCAGGCCGTTTCCGGGTATGATGGTTGGAGCGTTGCGAAGCGCCCTGCTCCGATGAGATTTCTCCCACCCCTCTTCGCCCTCGTTCTCCCCGTGGCCGCCACCGCGACGGAGCCCGTCCGCTTCAATCGCGACATCCGCCCCATCCTTTCGGACACCTGCCTCCATTGCCATGGCTTCGATCCGAAGACACGCGAGGCGGGACTGCGCCTCGACTTGCGCGAGGAGGCGATCAGGGAGACCGAGGACGGCGTCCTCCCCATCGTGCCCGGCGATCCCGAGGCGAGCGAGATCATCGTCCGGATTTTCGACGAGGACGATCCCATGCCCCCGGAGAAAGCGCACAAGCCCTTCACCCCCGAGCAAAAGGAGCTCTTCCGCCGCTGGGTCGCCGAAGGTGCCATCTACGAACCGCACTGGGCCTACGCTCCCCTCGTCCGTCCCGATCTCCCGAAAGGCCACGAACAGGCACATCCCGTCGATGCGTTCATCCGCGCGAAGCTTGCGGAAAAGGGGCTGGAGCCTTCGCCTCCGGCCCCGCCGCCTCTCCTCGCCCGGCGCCTTTCCCTGGATCTCACCGGCCTGCCCCCGCACGCGGCGGACGCCGCCTCCTCCAGCGACGCCGCTTGGCCCGACCAAGTCGACGCCTATCTTGCTTCGCCGCACTTCGGCGAACGGATGGCGGTCTGGTGGCTAGACATCGCCCGCTACGCTGACACCGTCGGCTTCCACGGCGACCAGAACCAGCGCATCTTCCCCTATCGCGACTACGTCATCGACGCCTTCAACTCGAACAAGCCCTTCGACCAGTTCACCCGCGAGCAGCTCGCCGGCGACCTCCTGCCGAATCCCACGACGGAACAGCTCGTCGCCACCGGATACAACCGTCTCAACATGATGACCCGCGAGGGTGGTGCCCAGCCGAAGGAATACCTCGCCAAATACGGGGCCGAGCGCGTCCGCTCCGTCGCGGCGGCGTGGTTCGGCAGCACCTTCGGCTGCGCGGAATGCCACGATCACAAGTTCGATCCGATCAAGGCCAGCGACTTCTACGAACTGCAGGCCTTCTTCGCCGACGTGAAGCAATGGGGCTACTACGCAGACGCCAGCTACACTCCCGTGCCGGAGCTGCGCGGCTTCAACAACGACCATCCCTTCCCGCCCGAGATCGAAGTCGAAAGCCCTTGGCTGAAGAAGCGCCACGCCGAGTCCGTCGCGGCCTTGGAAAACCACCTCGCCGTAGCGACGAAGAAGCTCGCCTCGGATGCCGAGGCCATCGCCGCGCAAACGAAATGGGAGGCCAGCCTCACCCCTTTTCTCAAGACCAATCCCGATGGCTGGCTCCCGCTGACGCCCGCCAGCTCCTCCATCCACAAGGGCGGCAAGCCTCTGGAAAACCGCGCCGCCACGCTCTCCCCACAGCGCTCCTTTGTCGCCGACAAAGGACTCGGCCAAGGAGAGACGACGCGGATCGTCCTCGAGTCCGGAGGCCTTCCCTCCCTCGCCGCCGTCAAGCTCACCATCGCAAAGGACGAGCTCGCCTCCGAGACCTACGCCTCTCTTCTCGGCAAATCCCTCACCTTCGCACTGGAAGTGCAGGACGCCGAAGGGAAGACCCGGAAGATCGGACTCCGCATCGGCGATGCCACGGCAAAACGCACCCTCTACCGCTCCGGCACCGAGGTCATCGGACTCAGTTCCGAATGGCGGCTGCCCTACAAAGCCGAGGGCGACGCCGCGCCCGAGGCGGTCTGGCTGCTCTCTGCTCCCGTCGCCCTGAAACCGGACGAACAGCTCGTCGCGGTCCTGGGCGGCGACAATCTCGTGCCGGTGCGGCTCTCCGTCTCTCCCCTCGCCGACCTCTCCCCTCTCGACACCGCCTCGCCCGCAACCCTCGCCGCCCTGACACAGCCACAAGACCAGCGCGATCCGGCCCAGTCCCGGCTCGCCGCGACCGCCTTCCTCCTCGCCACCGCGCACGACCGCGCTGCCTGCGACACGGCCCACGCTCTCGCGGCGAAGGAGCGGGAGCTCTTCGGGGGACGTGCCTGGACGATGGTGACGCTGGCCGCCGAAAAGCCCCTCGAAGTCCGCGTTCTTCCGCGCGGCAACTGGCAGGACGATAGCGGTCCGGTCGTCCTCCCGGCAACGCCCTCCTTCCTCCCCGGACGCATCGAGAGCGGCGACGAAAAACGCCTCACCCGCCTCGATCTGGCCAACTGGATCGTCTCCGACGCCAATCCCATCACCGCCCGCACCGTGATGAACCGGCTCTGGGCGATGTTCTTCGGCACGGGACTCAGCGCCGTCGTCGACGACCTCGGCTCGCAGGGCGAGCTGCCCTCGCATCCCGAACTGCTCGACTGGCTCGCCGTCGAATTCCGCGAATCGGGCTGGGATCTGAAGCACATGGTTCGGCTTCTCGTCACCAGCGAGGCCTACCGCCAGAGCAGCTCCTACCAGCCCGAGGCCCTCGCCCTCGATCCGGCAAACCGTCTCCTCGCCTCTCAGAATCCGCGGCGGCTGGAGGCGGAATTCGTCCGCGACAACGCCCTCGCCATCGCCGGGCTCCTCCGGCTCGACGAAATCGGCGGCCCCAGCGTGAAGCCCTACCAGCCCGCCGGCTACTACGAGGCGCTGCAATTTCCCAATCGCGACTACGTCGCCGACACCGACGCCCGGCAGTGGCGGCGCGGGGTCTACACCCATTGGCAGCGCACCTTTCTCCATCCCATGATGGCGAACTTCGACGCCCCCGCCCGCGACGAATGCGCCGCCGCCCGGACGCTGAGCAACACGCCGCAGCAGGCGCTGACGCTGTTGAACGACCCCGCCTTCGTGGAGGCGGCGCGGGTCTTCGCGGAACGCTTGCTGAAAGAAAGAGCGGAGGATGATCGCGCGAGGCTGGCGACGGCTTTCCGGCTGGCGATGAATCGCGAGCCGAAGGCGAAGGAATTGGAAAGTCTCGCTTCGTTCCTGGCCAAACAGCGGAAAACCTATCAGGCCACACCGGAGGAGGCCGGGAAACTTCTCTCCATCGGCATCGCTTCGAAGGCGGAACTGGATGCCGTCGAACACGCCGCATGGACGCAGGTGGCGAGGGTATTGTTGAACGCACAGGAGACGATCACACGATATTGAGAATGAGGGAAGGAGAGACAGAGAGAGGGGGAGAGGAGAGCGCTCCGAACAGACGGAACGTGATCCGTCGGCATACGGATCTGGACGTCTATCGGCGGAGCTTCGATGCTGCGATGCAGCTGTTTCAACTGAGCAAGTCCTTTCCCGTGGAGGAACGATATTCGCTCACCGATCAAGTCCGCCGCTCCTCTCGATCCGTGTCTGCCAACATCACCGAAGCCTGGCGAAAACGCCGCTATCCTGCCTCGTTCGTCGCCAAGCTCTCCGACGCCGAAGGCGAAGCCGCCGAAACCCAAAACTGGATCGAATTCGCCCTGGCCTGCAACTACATCGACACCGACCAAGCCAGAGACCTGCTCGCCGAATACGACAACATCATCGGCAAGCTCGTGAACATGATCAATCATCCGGATCAATGGAAACTTTAGCCACTTCCACCAGCATGAGTCATCCCCTCCTCTCCCAATCCCCCCCTCTCCCCCTCCCCTTGTCTCCCAATCCCTCTCTCCTAAACCGCCGCAGTTTCCTCCAGCAAAGCGCCTACGGCTTCGGCGGCATCGCCCTTTCCTCCCTCCTCAACGAAACCAACGCCTCCCCCTCCGCCCTTCCCAAACCCGACCACTGGAACGGAGCACTCCAATCCCCGCACTTCCCGGTGAAGGCGAAGCGCGTCATCTTCCTCTGCATGGCGGGCGGACCTTCGCAGTTCGAGACCTTCGACTGGAAGCCGAAGCTGAAGGAGCTGCACGACCAACCCTTCCCCGAGTCCTTCACCAAGGGCCAGCAGCTCGCCCAGTTGCAGAACGCGGAGCTCAAGGCCCGCGGCCCCTTCACCACCTTCTCGAAACACGGCCAGTCCGGCATCGAGATCAGCGACCTCTTCCCCGAGATCGCGAAGCAGGCCGACCGCCTCTGCGTGATCCGCTCGATGCAGACCGAGCAGATCAACCACGACACCGCCCACGCCTTCATGAACACCGGCTCCATCATCAAGGGCCGACCGAGCATGGGATCGTGGCTGCAATACGGACTCGGCGCGGAGACGCAGGATCTCCCCGGCTTCATCGTCCTGACCTCGGCGGGCAAATACGGCCAGCAGCCCATCTCCGCGCGCCAGTGGAGCAGCGGCGTGCTCCCGAGCCGCTTCCAGGGCATCCAGTTCCAGTCGAAGGGCGATGCGGTCCACTACATCGGCAATCCCGAAGGCGTCTGCCAGAGCACCCAGCGCCAGGTGATCGACGAGATCCGGCGGCTCAACGGCTTCCTCGCCGAGGAACAGAACGACCCCGAGATCGCGACCCGCATCGCCCAATACGAGATGGCCTTCAAGATGCAGGCGAGCGTGCCGGAGCTGACCGACTTCTCCGGCGAAAGCCAGGCCACCCTCGACCTCTACGGGGTGAAAGAACCGGGCGACGGGTCCTTCGCCTCGAACTGCCTCCTCGCCCGCCGTCTCGCCGAACGCGGGGTACGCATGATCCAGCTCTACCACCGGGCCTGGGACCACCACGGCCAGATCGAGGAGGGCATGAAGGACGGGGCCGCCTCCGTCGATCGCCCCACCGCCGCCCTCATCGAGGATCTCGCCCAGCGCGGTCTGCTCGAGGACACGCTCGTCCTCTGGGGGGGCGAATTCGGCCGCACCCCGATGGGCCAGGGCACCGGACGCGACCACCACATCCTTTCGTTCAGCGTATTCATGGCCGGCGGCGGCGTGAAGCCCGGCCTCACCTGGGGCAGCACCGACGAGCTCGGCTACCGCGCCATCGAGAATGTCGTGGCCGTCCACGACCTCCACGCCACCATGCTCGCCCTGCTCGGCATCGACCACCACCGTCTGACGACGAAGTTCCAGGGGCTCGATGTGCGTTTGACAGGAATCGGGGGTAGAGTGGTACGGGATCTGATGGCGTGATCCCTTCGTTTCCCCTCTGCCTTTCGATTCCCAATCCCTCCCTCTCCCCATCTCCCGCTCCCTCCATCCCGATCCTCCCCCCCGCCGTCCCGGTTGGTTCCTCAAGCTCGCCCTCCGGGCCGAGGCGGTCTACGACGCCTTCCACCGCTTCCTCGCCCGCATCACCGGCCGGCTCGGCAAACCCATGGTCGCGGAGATCTACCACGCGATCCGCCACACCCGCGGCGTTTCAGTGAAAGGCCGCGTTCTCCTGGCCCGCACCTGGCCGCATCCCGACGCGAACGATCCCGGGATCGTCAATCTCTACCACATGCTGCGCCGCTGGTGCACGCCGGAGCGCCCCTACTCCCTCGTCCGCATCAGTGCCGGAGGCGCGCTCGTGGAGCAACGCGCCGACCGCGAAGGCTACTTCGAGATCGACCTTCCCGCCGAGGAAGCGCCGGAGGACGAGCTCCTCATCGAGCTGCCCGAATCCGCCGTCTCCCCTCCCGCCCACTGGCCCGTCGAACCCCTCGCCAACGATCCGGGCTTCATTGTCCTCAGCGACATCGACGACACCGTGCTCGTCACCCACGCCGGCCAGCTCCTCGCCATGATCGCGACGACCCTTTTCGGCAACGCCCTCACCCGTCAGCTCTTCCCCGGCGTGGCCGACCTCTACCGCGCCCTGCGCCGAGGCCCCGATCCCGGCCGGGACCGACGCAATCCCATCGCCTACGTCACCAGTTCGCCCTACAATCTCCACGGCCTCATTGACCTGATCTTCAAGGAGAACGGCCTGCCCCTCGGTCCCTTCTTCATGACCGACTGGGGACTCGACGAGGACAAGTGGCTGACGCGCAGCCACCGCGACCACAAGCTCGACGCGATCCGGAAAATCCTCTCCTGGTATCCTGACAAACCCGCCATTCTGATCGGCGACACGACCCAGCACGACGTGGCCATCTACGTCGAGGCCGCCCAGGAACACCCCGGGCGCATCGCCATGATCCTCGTCCATGCGGTCAGCTCCCCCAAGCGGGTCGAGCAGCTCCGCACCGAGGCCGCGAAGCTCGAGGGGACGGAAACCTCCGTCCATTTCTTCGTCGACTACTCCGAAGCCGCCGAGCACCTCGGCAAGGCAGGCTGGATTCCCCCCGGCGGAACCGGGTCGAGCGGAGCCGACGAGGAGAACGTGTAGCGGCCGGGGTAGCGGCGCACCGCCGGAGGCCGCCATCGTTGCCCGCCGCCTCGGATGCTCACCGCGTCATGGAGGCGCGATCAAGCCCTCCCTCTCTTCGGAAAATGCTGCCATGATTCCAGTTCATGAACCGATTTGCGCTGCTCCCGATCTGCCTGCTTGGCTTGCTGCTCCCTCTCGCCTCCCACGCCGCTCCGGCGAAAGACCGGCATGTCGTCCTCGTCAGCATCGACGGATTCCCCGCCTACCTCTGGAACGATCCGACCCTGCAGGTGCCCCATCTCCGCCGGCTCGCCGCCGAAGGCGTCTCGGCCAAGGCGATGACCGTCAGCAATCCCTCGATCACCTGGATCAACCACACCACCCTCGTCACCGGCGTCGAACCGCGGAAGCACGGCGTGCTCTTCAACGGGCTCCTCGTCCGTGAGGGCGATGGCAAGCCACCGAAGATCGAGCAATGGGCGCCCAAGGACCGGATGGTCTTCGTCCCGACCCTCTACGACCTCGCCCACGCCGCCGGCCTGACCACGGCCGAATCCGACTGGGTCGCTGTGACCGACGCGGAGACGATCACCTGGAGCTTCGCCGAACTGCCCAAACCCGACGACCCGGTGGTGAAGGAGATGATCGCCGCCGGCCTCGCCTCCGAGGAGGAGATCGGCTGGATGCAGATGGGACCGAACCGCAAGGGCGTCCCCTTCCTCGACGCGATGTGGACACGGGCGGCGGCCTTCCTCTTCGAAACGCACCGCCCCAACCTGCTCCTCTACCACACTCTCAACACCGACTACACCCATCACGTCTACGGCCCCCGCAGCGGTCCGGGCTTCACCGCTCTCGAATACGCCGACCGCCTCCTCGGCGACCTTCTCGCCTCCATCGACCGGACCGGACTCCGCGAAAAGACGACCCTCGTGGTGACGACGGACCACGGCTTCAAGAAAGTGACGAAGTTCGTGCAACCGAACGTGGCCTTGAAGGAGGCCGGACTGGTCCGCGGGCTCGGGCCGACCGTCGCCTCCTGCGACGCCTACGTCATGACCCAGGGTGGCATGGCTTTCGCCTACGTGACGGACCCGTCCCGGCGGGAGGAGCTGATTCCCAAGCTGAAGGAGATCTTCGCCGCCACCGAGGGAATCGCGAAAGTGGTCGACGGCGAGGAAGGGCATTCGCTGGGAATGCCCCTGCCCTCGGAAAACCAAGGCATGGGCGACCTCGTTCTCTACGCGGCGGACGGCTACGCCTTCCGCAAGGAGATGCACGAGAACAAGGCCGTGGTGCCCGCCGTGAACTACGCCGGCACCCACGGCTATCTCAACAGCGATCCCGAACTCGACGGCATCTTCATCGCCAGCGGTGCGGGCATCGAGAAAGGCGTCGTCCTCGACCGCGTCCGCAACCTCGACGTCGCTCCGACCTTGGCGAAGCTCATGGGGCTGGAATTTCCCGAGATCGACGGGCGGGTCTTGGAGGAGATCCTGGCGGAATGACGAAACGCGGCAAACCTTCCATCCACAGCACCTCCATGGGACTACGCTCCATCCTTCTCTGTCTTGCCGGCTTCGCCGTCCTGCCGCTCCCTGCCGCCGATCCCACCTTCGATTGGGTCTTTTCGGGGGGAGGGGTCAAGAACGACAAAACCCGCGGTGTCGCCTGGGACAAGGAGGGCAACGTCTTCCTCACCGGGGAAACCGACGGAGACGGTCTCTTCGGCCGACTGGAGAGAAAGGGGCTGGGCGGAACGGACTGCTGTCTCGTCAAGCTGGATGCGTCCGGAACTCCCCTCTGGGTGCGCAGCATCGGAGGCGGTCTCACCGACCGGGGCTACGGCGTGGTCGCCGACCCCGAAGGCAACGTCTACGTCACCGGCCAGTATCAGAGCACCGACGCACGGGCGGAGGAGACCGTGCTGCCAAACGCCGGAGACTACGATCTGTTCGTCGCCAAATACGACGGCGAGGGCGGGCTGCTCTGGATCCGCACCGCCGGCGGAAAAGGGAACGACTACGGACATGGCATCGTCGTCGATTCCCATGGAGGTGTCGTGGTCGCGGGTGCCATCGGCGAAGACGCCCGCTTCGGCGATGTCGAACTGACCGGCAAACGAGCCATCTTCTGCGCGAAATACGATGCGGCCGGAAACCTGCTCTGGGTGCGCGGAACCGAAGGGGGCGCCGGGGGCAGCGCCCATGGGGTGAGCGTCGATGGCCAGGACCAGATCTACCTCGGCGGCCTCCTTGTCGGGACGGGTTCCTTCGGCGGCGTGGAAGTCGCCTCTCCGAACTCGTCCGCCATGGTCGCCAAGCTTTCGCCGGACGGCGCCGTCCAATGGGTCTCCTCCGCTCCGGCGACCGTCACGGCCGTCTATCACGAAATCGCCGTCGATCGTTCCGGACGCGTCTGGGCGGCGGGCATGTTCAAGGGCGAGACGACCTTCAAGGAGGAGACCTTCCGCTCCGCCGACGAGCGGGACTACGACGGCCTCTTCGTCCACTACAGCACGGACGGCGAGGTGCAGTGGGCCCATCACCTGCACAGCGCGGCCACCGACTACGGGCTGGGGGTCTGCACGGACGAACGCGGCACCGCGTTCCTCGCGGGAGAGTTCTCCCAGACCGCCACCTTTGCGGGGCAGACCCTGACCTCGCTCGGCGGCATGGACATTCTCACCGCCGCCTTCGATGCCGAGGGCGGCCTTCTATGGCTGGCGCAGAGCGGAGGGAGCAAAGGCGACAGCGCCTACGTCATCGCCCGGCACGAGGATCGTCTCGTCATCGCCGGTTCCTGCACCGCTCCCGCCACCTTCGGGAACCAAACGGTCGAAGAAGGCGGGGCCGCCGAGCTGTATGTGGCGAAGCTCCGGATCCCCTGACCCACGGCCTCGCGGAAGAAATTGATCTTCCGGTGCGCCTCATCCGCGACCGAGCGGTTGCCAAGCTGGGTTCGGAAGGGCCAAGGATCGGGGGGCATGAGCCGGATGCCCCTGCCCCATCGGGTCGGGCGAGCAACGGAGCCCCTTGATGCCCGCAGTTCGTGCCTTTCTGGGATTGAACGGTTCCGGACTGTGGTCCACTTTGGTCATCGCCGAAACCATGGCTTGGAGGCCTATGCCACTTTCTGCGTCAGGGGGCCACAAAATCGATTTTTCCCATCGCGGATAGTTTGTCGAAAAATATCTTCTCGGTCAGCGGTTGGTGGCCTTTCCTTGGATCGGGGAGCGGATCGTCGTCACAGTAATAATGCATCTGCGGCGGAGAGTTCCACCAGTCGAACCCCGTCAATGACACTCTTGGGTATCGTTTCAGCATCAGCCAAGCTCCGATCGCACCGGTTGAAAACGCCGAGTACCGCAGCCCCAGAAAATCCCGCATTTCATCGATATGGCGGTTGTCGACCCCGCAGACCAGCGTCACCAGGCCCAAGGAGCTTAACGCTTCCCGAAAGCTCACCGCTTCGCTCCCAGCGCCTTGCCAAATGTGGACTTGGATCTCGTTGAACACATGCTCCTCAAGCATTGAACGGATCGTGCCTCCATCCGGGCCCCGGTTGGTGAACCAGATGGTCGTCCGACTTCCGACATCCGGGGAGAAGCGCCCCGTCCTGAAAAGGTTGAAGCGTACGACTTCGTCATATCCGTCGATCGTTGCGCCTAGCCCGGAACCGAGAAGGCTCGCTCCGTTTCCGACGACGATACAGCGTCTCGGCGACGGTTGCCCCGCGATCGGTCCCTTTCCCGGCGCTGCACTGGCGTACGATTCCTCCATCAGGCCTCCCCTCCTGCTTCAAGTAGTTTGAGAGGATCTCCAGGAATGTTCGAAGCCATGTAAATCGTAGCCTCCCAGCCGAAAGTCCTCCGCGTAGAATTCGGCGATCCATTCGCCTTGCCTTTCCGTGATTCTTCCCTCCGTCGGTTCTAGCGCCTTCGAAACGTTCAGACGCACGAGCGGCTGTAATTCGAGACCGAGGCGGACGCAGATCTCGGCCCAGGCTGTGTCGATCTCCTCATAGCGGTAGAGGCGGTCGACGAGGACTCCGCCGTGGCCATCGCACACGAAACGATGCTGCGGGTGGAGATGGACAATATCCTCGACCAACCCCGCCTCCCCGCGCAGCTTCTCCATCCAGTTCGCGAAAGTGCTGCACTCGTGGATTCCCGCGTTGTTCAGCGCCGGGAGGACCGGCATCGCCCGCAGGTAGCGCCAGGCCGAGAGGAAGCGCGCCGCAGGGTGGCGCATCACCGCGAAGGTGAAATACTCCGCGAACTCGGCGGGAAACTTCCACTGGTAGCCCAATGCCGTAGTGTGCCCACCAACGACTCGGGCCGGAGATTCCTTCAAGGACTGCTCGATGGAGGTTCCGCCCGTCTTCGGCACATGAACGAAGATCGCCTTCAGGTGGGGATAGATCTGTGGATTGGGGTAGACCATGGTGGAGAAGACGGATGGCGGAGCGCCTGCTTCCCGGGCGAGGGCACGGGCCTTGCTCGGTTCGGCTTGCCGTCCCAATCGGGGATTGCTTCCGAAGGGCGATGGACTTCGAAGCCCTTTCGCGCAAAATAGAGATCCACCCGGTGATGTTCGATGAAGCGGTATCCGTGGGATTCGAGCCGCTCGACTATGGCATCCTGCACCCCGTTCGCCTCGACGATGATGCAATCGAAGCGATAGAGGTCGAAGTCGATCCCATCGAGCACCTGGGGCTCGTGTCCTTCGACATCGATGCACAATAGTTCGATATCGGACGGCGCTCCTTCTCGTCGAAGGATGTCCGTCAACGTTTCGGCGGGCACCTCGGCTCCTCCGTCCGCCACCACCTTCGAGTTGCAGCCTCGATCACCGAACTGGAAATGCAGTCTTCTTCGGCTATCGGACACGACCGATTGGACAAGCTTGGCGTTCCTTGCTTCTAGAGAGCCGCAGAGCGCCGGGTTGGGTTCCACGAGTATGCCGGTCCAGTTTCGGTGAAGTTCCAGAGCGAGGGTGTTGCTCATGTAGCCGTTCGCCATCTGAAAGGCCCCGACGTCGACGAAGAAGCCCTCGCGTCGTCCGGGGAAGGCCTGATTGACCAGCCAATGGTCTTGGCCGAATTGGCTGTAGTAGCAGATCTCCTCGTCCGGCGGCTCCATTTTCGCATATCCTTCCACCCTCAGGCTTCGAAACCGGGAAACTGCCATGACGCCGTCCGAACGTGGTAGCCGTATCGGTGCTCGCCGACGCCGTCCGCGCAGCGGCTGTTGTCGAAGAGGTCAGGGCCGAAGATGCGGATGCCGGAGTGGCCGGGCAGGGTCTCGTGAAAGGCTCCGATCGCACGCGGACCGGTGTGGTGGAGCACCGGAGTATCCGGCGGCAGCGACAGCATATGCTCCACGAGATCGATCCAGAAGGGCTGGCCCGGTGCCGACATCATGAAAGCGTTGCCAAGGAACTGCCA
The DNA here is from genome assembly GCA_037190325.1 of Verrucomicrobiales bacterium. Lineage (GTDB taxonomy): Bacteria > Verrucomicrobiota > Verrucomicrobiia > Verrucomicrobiales > DEV007 > Arctic95D-9. Next base: position 67,114 of record JBBCIU010000005.1, read on the forward strand.
TCCCTTCGCGATGGCCTGCTGCGAGCGGTAGAAGTAGAGACGGTGGCTGTCGTCGATCAGATCGTCGAGGGGACGGGTGAAGATAAAGTCGAGGTCGGCGTAGAGTCCTCCGTGCCGATGCAGCAGGAAGTAGCGGGCCATGTCGACTCGCTTGATCGGACGGTTGAGCGCCGACCAGGCTTCGTAGAACTGCTGATAGCCCTCGCGGACGAAGGCATCGAGATCTCCATCGGTCCAGAAGCGGTATTCCCAGTCGGGAAGATGCTCGCGTACCGAGGCCTGCGAACGCTTGAAGACCCAGTAGTCGAACTGCGCCGTCTTCCAGGTCTGATGGACGATCTTCGGGATCACAGCGGATAGTCGGTTCGTTTCAGCCATCCCCGCGAACGGCTCATCGGCCACACCACCAGTTTGCTCGGCCGGGTCGTGGAGGCAATTGCGAGCTCCCTCGACTCGATCTCCCCCTTCGCCTCCGGACTGTCGGCGGAGGCGTCGTAGCGGTGCAGCACCCGCCCGCAGGCATCCTCGACTCCGATGTAGACGAACTGGAGATCTTCGCAGCGCTCCATGTCCGAGGCGCGCCACCTCAGTGACAACCGATGTTCGTGGACAAAGCCAGCCTCCCACTGCGCCTCGTCCACATAGGTGCCGGGCGGCTCCCTGCCCTCGACCGTCTCGCTCTGGAGGAGCCGTCGTCCGAAGTCGATCCCCGCGTATCGCTCGTAGTCCGAGTGGCTGCGCACCGCGCCGAGGCCATAGAGGCCGATGTCCTCGTCGTTGTCCTCCTCGCGCAGCAGCTTGCGGAGCCGGCGCTTGCTGAGGACGTCGCGTTCGTGCCATGGCTTCTCGATGGCCGCCCCGTCCTGCTTGTTCGTGTGGTCGTCCCAATGCTTCGTCCGGCCAGCGCGGGTGTACTCGTGCCAGACCACGTTGCGGTGGGGATGAAAAAGGTCGTAGCCGAAGGTGTAGGAACGGATGCTGAGGCTGATCTCGTCGCCCGCGAAATAGAGCTGGGGGTCGTAGCGGTACTCCTCGCAATGTCGCCCCAGGGTGAAGAAGAAATGGCCCGAGACGAAACGGGCTCGGACCGGGGCATCCAGGTCCTGCCACCCGGGAATGTGGTGCGGACGGAAGAGAATGGTGCCGGAGGGGGTGAAGCGGTCGGCCACCATCTTGAAGGGACCGGAGGGCGGAGTCTCGCTCACGCCCGGTTCGTAGACTCCGGCGTAGCTCGTAAGGATGGGCTTTTCGCTACCGCAGAGTTCCATGAATTCGAGGAGCTGTCGGTCCCAGCCCGGCGCGAAGCGGTGGTGGGAGTCGAGTTACAAAGTGTATTCCTCGCCCCCGTAGAGCTTCTGGATTTCCGATCGCGCCCAGCAGAGCCCCTTGCTTTCGTTCCAAGGGACCCGCTGGATGCTGAAGCGGTCCGAGCCGAGAAAGGGTTCAAGTGCCCGGTCCTCCCCGTCGGTCTGCCAGCAGATTCCGAAGCGGAGATCGTCGGGGAAATCGGCCTTGGCAATGCAGTCGCGGATCGTGGGGAGAAGCTCCGGGTCCCGATAGGCGGCGATTTGGACGAAGATCATGAGAGGGAAATAGGAAATGTTGCGCGGGTGCTCTGAATTTTTCGCGTATTGGGGGGCTTTCTAAATGCGGTTGAATTCTTCGAGGGATTTTCCCAAAAGGGTCGCTGGCGTTGCAAATTAGAGTCTGGTCGGAACTTTACAACGCAGGCTGCCTGCCTACTATAGATAAGAATGCCTTACGCTTCACAGATCGACTCAATTCTTTCGGTTTTTCTCGATTTGCTCTCGAATCCTCCGATCTCGGCGATCCGATTCCGCCCTGTCGCGCTCAAGATCGACGGACAATCCATCCTTCCAAGCCCTAACGAGCCTGAATGGCAGGCCATTTCCAACATCCAGTTCCAAGATCGCCGTTCTTCCCCCGTTGCCATAGGAATTCTCAACCAGTATATTTTCCCCAGCAATGCGAATGGAGGTGATTGATGAATCGATGATGTCGGAAATGGGAGGCGGCCCCTCGGTTAGGGAAAGAGGGAGCTCGACGGCATTGGGGGAGGTTGGGAAAAAATGAGCTGAAGGGAAGAAATACCCGGATTCTTCCACCTTCGTCAGAAAATCGTCCCAACTGGAGCAGAGAATCGGCCGATATGGCGTTTCCCCTCCTTCCCCTCCTTCAATTTCGCGGACTTTGTGCTCTTTGTGCAAAGATGGAATGACGCCGATTTCGGAAGTGGCGTAGATGCGGAAAGCATAGACATTCCCGCCGCGATGGAGAAAGAATGGTGCATGCACGCCGAAATAAAGCAATTCGCCCGCAGGCGATCGAATTTCACAGAGTTCTCTCTTGCGCCCGTTCAACAAAAAGGAATGCAATCGCCCTTCCAATCGCGTTTCGTCGAAGGAAATGATATTGGGTTGGACAAGGGTTTCCTTGTGTTCGGTGATCTCCATGGGCAGACCGGTCTTATGTGTCGATATGTCCGGAACAAGGGAAGACTGACCCCTTCCGAACATGAAATCGAAAGCCGGAGGGATTGCCGATCGCTTAGCCGCTTCGCCAACATGCACCAGAACGCCCTCCCTCCACACTTTTGAAAGGGAAAACGAAGCACTCTTATCCGAAGCACTTTTATCGATCAATATCTCCAATCGCACATCTCCCACGCCTGCGCTGGCGTGGTACTCAACAGCAAGCCTATTGTCCCGGAGACCCGCGCGCGACAATGTCACTTCGACACCGGTGTTCATGTAGCCGCTCTCACTTATAATTTCCGGCAACCTAATTTCATGATGAACCCATCCATATAATATTGGGATTCCGATCTCCGACGCCTTTTTCACAAATTCTTCCCAGTTTGAGCAAGACAGGAGACCACTTCGATTGGCGGGGGCGGATTTTGCGGAATGAAGCGATTCCGAAATTTGAATGCTTCGAGCATTCATGATCACACCATTCAACTCGTTTTCATTGTAAATAAAGAATGTCGGATGGATGCCAAAATAAATACAGTCCCCCCCATCTCTTGAACGAATCTCAACCAGCTTTTTGGCTTTTCCGAATGCGTCAAATGAGTGTTGAGTGGCCTTATATTGAACCTCGGAATGGCTAATCACGATCGGCTCGATCGCCGATTCGACATGATTTGAAATCAATACGGATTCAGACCCCACAATTGATGCCGCGAGCAATGCCGGGACGGAATATATTAGAGATGAGATCTTAACCGTATATTTCATAGGAGGGCATTTTCTGGAATTAAATCCCGAATATCACGAAGGTGCAGCCAAAACCTCGAAACGGGTTTCACCTCGCATGGCAACATGGTATTCGTCAGGACCGATTAGGTCACCTGCTAGAACAAACGGAAGGTCTTGAGCGGTTGCATACTCTATTCCATACGACGGATCGAGAACCATGCCGCTCCCGCCCGAGCCCGCCACGGCAACTATGATGTGAGCTGAGAACAGCTTTAAAGAAGGGGTGGCGGACCCTTGGCCTGGAATCCCTTGTATATTTGTAACATCCCCATAAGCCTGATCCACAACCAGGGAATCGTCATCGTTAGCGTTAATCAAATAAGGAAGATTAGGGTCCCCGGATGAGCCGCTAACCGGGAAATGCCAATTTGAGATGGCGGGGAAATCGGCCTTGGCAATGCAGTCGCGGATCGTGGGGAGAAGCTCCGGGTCCCGATAGGCGGCGATTTGGACGAAGATCATCGGTATGTGAGATTTTGGAAAAGGATTGGATAACTACGGTCTGAAGCGCTTAGGCTCCGGAGAGGCCGAAAGGGATTGGAGATGCCCGCTCTCCAAAAAGAATAGGCTCATTTAGATTCGCTATCCTCCCTAGCCTTTAGAACTTTCCCGGATTCAATGTCGATCCATACGCTTCCGGATCGGTTCCAATGAGGATTCGAGATATTCAGTCGCAATTCCGTCTCGTTAAATTCCACTTGCGTGATACTTGCTCCGTCCCGAAGCACTCCCAACTGCCTCTCCAAGATTCTATTCCTTGATTCTAATTCTTTCTGGACCAAAGCGGCTTCATCCAATCCTGAATCAGGGGCCTGCGGTGTGGGAGCATCTTCGACATCCTTGAAAAATTCGGGATCAAAGACGACACTCAGGTCGATGCTGCGGTTGGGCGACTTCCGTTCCAGTGCTTCATCCCCCCCGGCTGACCAAGCTTTATACAATGCCATCACGTCGTATTGCGACTCAAAAAGGTGGATCAAATCGCTGACGCCACCCGCAGCATTTTGCTCCGTCGCTCCTCCTATCATGCTTCTCCCCCAGAGGAGATGGTTCCGATGCAATCGGCCCCCGATAATGCCCAAAGCGGTCCTGATGTAAAAATCTTGCCGAGGTCCGACCCAAGCGCCCCCCTCGTCGTCAAACATGAAAGCAACAACGGGGATCTTCAGGAGATAATAAGGTCCCTGAGGTCCATCCCATGCGATATCCACGCAATACCCATAAACGGCTTCTTGTGCACGGAGGGAGACAGGGGACGGCATCTGATTGCGATGCACTTCAATCGTCGTTTCGCCCCAAGGCGCGACACGCCTCGGAAACGTCTCTTCATCGCCTTCGGTCGCTTTGCAAACCCGTCTAGACAAGGGGTCGATCCAAACCGTTCCGGTTCGACCCGACGTCGAATTTTCGATCGCCAGACGCAAGTTGCCTTCTTCCATCATGACCGCAGCGATCTTCGTGAACGACCCCGGTTCGGAACTCCAGCGTTGCGCCGAGAAGAACCAAGGGTTAAAGGCATTTCTCAGATCTGTGAATACATCGGAATTCCAAGCATTACTCAGTTGTTTCAAGGTGATTTTCTCATCGAATTGCCTGACGATATAATCCAAGCTCTTTTCGGGTGAGGCTGAATCTAGTTTGATTAGGCTTTCGCTCCATCGAACGAAGCCGCTGCCAGGAAATGAGAGACCAATAATTTCGACTTCCGTCTCGACATATATATCCCTCTCCGGCCCTAACCAAGCGATTCCGCGATCGTTCACAAAGGCGAGGACAGGGATTTTTGAGATGCCTTGGTCAACGCCATATCCGTAATCCGCTTTTTTAGCAGAAACCTCATAGGGAGAATCCGTCGATCTATGGACGGTGACCGGAATATCCACCCATGGTGAGTATTGTATTTTTTTCATTTCAATCCCTTCTCTTACTTCAATCTGTTGGGAAACAAGGATTTTCGGCGTCGCCGTGAATACGAAAAAGCAGAAAAATGCAAAATGCGCATTTCTAAACGCTGAATATAACTTCATTCGATTGGGGCGGATGAATAACCTCCATCTTGGCCTTTCCATTTTCCGGCGTTGCGTCATCACCAAATCCGTCCAGCGCTTTGGTTTGGAAATCCGATTCGCCGCTGTAAGTAACACCGTATGAAGGATCATAAAAAGTGCCTGTGGGTATGTATTTTAGAAAAACATGATTTGCAAATACCTTCTGCGATGGCGGCGCCGAGTTTTGCCCAGGCCTGGCGTTAGAATTTACAAGATCTCCATAAATTCCTCCGGTTGAAGGAGGGGTCATATCGTATATTGAGTTATTAAATAGGAAATTCCATATACTCGGATCTGGATTGGTGGATGCGCCAAACTCCCAGTCCTTGACTAGAAATCGATCATTGCGTTTTGGAATCGCTACGCATGGAATTGTTGTTACGCCGTTTAATGACAGGGCATCTTTCATAAGTGAGGCCCATGTCATGCATTGTCCAGTGCTGTCAGTGCTTTGCAGCAATGACGCCGTGTCACCGACGGCATTTGCTCCAAAGGATGTGCCCGCTTTGTAATAGTACAGCTTCCGCGTCCAATTTTGAGCGGTCTCATTCCATGCTTCAAAATTCGTCGGACGGTTTGACCCATCGCTGAGAAGAGCCCAAGTGTTGGCGAGCGCTTCACCCGCAGTGGTTGCACCACTGGTGAAACAAGCAAGGTCGACCGTTGTTAGGTAAGGGCTGACGAGCACCGGTCCCAAGCAAACGTAGATCGGATTCTGGCTTAGCCCTGCGTCCGTGTCTTCCCCATCATTGACTGAGATTTTCCACGAAATGTCGAAAGTGTCGTAGAACCTGACGGCGTTACCAAGGGCTTGGGAGGCATCGACATTAGTGATTTCAATTTCTTCTTCGTTCGAAGCCTTCAGATCGGATTTGGTGAATTTCATGCCGTCCGGCCCGGTGCCTTCGACCTTGTAGGTGGCATCCTCCACCGGATTTTCGATTTTCCATTTGGCTTTGACGATCCGAACGGTCCCCCCTGCCTTGAAGAGGTAGGGATAGCGTAGTTCAGGGGTATCCTTCCAATGGGGCCCATCGTAGGCACCGGCACCGTTGTCTTTCAGAATATCCCACCCTTGGAGAGTCCCCGCAGCGCCGTAGGTGACCTCTTTTAAGGTGAAGGATGGCGGCTCCGGAGTAGGGGACGGTGTCGGTGTAGGCCCTGGCGTCGACGTTGGTGGCGGCGAAGTGGGCATTGGTGTCGGCGTTGGTGTCGACGACGGACCTGGCGTCGACGTCGGTGGTGGCGGCTCCGTCGGCGGAGGTTCCGTCGGTGGAGGTGTCCAGGTCGGCTCCGGCTAGGGCGTCCAAGTCGGCGTCGGATCAGGCATGGGGACGGGGGGTGGCGGCAAACTACCTATTTCATGGGTGCTCCATGGGAGGAGACGCTCCTATCAGAAGAACATCGACCTGGGGCCAATGCGGGAAAACATCGTCGGATACCGCTTGGAAACGAGCACTTCTGGCCCCGACACGAGACTACGCCAAGCCGTAGAAAAGAACCCCTTCTGGCATCTCGGCGGAATCATGCGCCGAGGATGCGGAAAGGAACTGCAGCTGGCAAGAAAAAAGAAGAAAAACGCGGCTCAGGCGATCAGAGCCGCCGCCGACGGCGCTTGATGTGGAGCTGCGCGAGCGACTTCTGCAGGGCGAGCTGCGCGGCGGCCACGTCCTCTGGCAGCCCCTTCTCGGCCATCGCCTTCTTCGCGCTCTCGATCGCCTTCTCCACGGCTGATTCGTCGATCTCGTCCTCGCCGAGGGCCATGTCCGTGAGGACGGAGACGCGGTCGTTGGAGACTTCGACGATGCCGGTGCCGATCGCGAGGGCGATCTCCTGGCCGTTCTTGAGATAGCGGAGCTCGCCGGGCTGGAGGGTCGAGACGATGGGCGCGTGGGAGGGAAGGATCCCCATCTCGCCCTCGGCGCCAGGGACGACGACGCTGTCGATCTCGTCGGAGAAGGCCAGTTTCTCGGGAGTCACGATCTCAAGTCGCATCGCCATAGGGGGTCACGGTTCAAAGGCCACGGGTCACGAGGAGAAGATCACTTCTCGACGGAGTCGATGCCGCCCTTCATGTAGAAGTTGTTTTCGGGGACGTTGTCGTGCTTGCCCTCGAGGATCTCCTTGAAGCCCTTCACCGTTTCGGCGACGGGGACGTAGACGCCCTCGATGCCGGTGAAGACCTGAGCCACGCTGAAAGGCTGGCTGAGGAACTTCTGGATCTTGCGGGCGCGGAAGACGATCAGCTTCTGCTCGGGGTTGAGCTCGTCCATCCCGAGAATGGCGATGATGTCCTGCAGGTCCTTGTAGCGCTGGAGCACGTTCTGGACGCCGCGGGCGACTTCGTAGTGCTCCTGTCCGACGACGTCGGGCGCGAGCGCGGTCGAGGTCGAGGCGAGAGGGTCCACCGCCGGGTAGATGCCGAGCTCGGCGAGGGAGCGCTCGAGCACGACGGTCGAGTCCAAGTGGGCGAAGGTGTTCGCCGGAGCCGGGTCGGTCAAGTCGTCCGCGGGCACGTAGACGGCCTGGAAGGAGGTGATCGATCCCTTCTTGGTCGAGGTGATGCGTTCCTGGAGCTGGGCCATCTCGGAGGCGAGGGTCGGCTGGTAGCCCACCGCCGACGGGGTCCGGCCGAGCAGCGCGGAGACCTCGGAACCGGCCTGGGAGAAGCGGAAGACGTTGTCGACGAAGAGGAGCACGTCCTGGTTCTTCTCGTCGCGGAAGTACTCGGCCATGGCGAGGGCGGAGAGCGCGACGCGGAGACGGGCACCCGGGGGCTCGTTCATCTGGCCGTAGACGAGGGCCACCTTGGACTGGGAGAGATCCTCCTGGTTGATGACGCCGGCCTCGCTCATTTCCCAGTAGAGGTCGTTCCCCTCCCGGGTGCGCTCGCCGACGCCCGCGAAGATGGAGTAGCCTCCGTGCTCCTTCGCGATGTTGTTGATCAGCTCCATGATGACGACGGTCTTGCCGACGCCGGCACCGCCGAAGGCACCCACCTTGCCGCCCTTGGTGAAAGGACAGATCAGGTCGATGACCTTGATGCCCGTCTCGAGGATCTCGGCCGAAGTGGCCTGATCGACGAGGCTGGGAGCGGGACGGTGGATGGGATAGGTCTTCGTCGCATTGACGGGGCCGCGCTCGTCCACGGGAGTGCCGGTGACGTTGAAGATGCGGCCCAGCACGCCTTCGCCGACGGGGACGGAGATGGGAAGCCCGGTGTCCACGATCCGGAGACCGCGCTTGAGACCTTCCGTCGTCGACATCGCGACCGCGCGGACCCAGCCGTCGCCGAGGTGCTGCTGCACTTCGAGGACGAGCTTGGTGTTCTCGCCGTTGAGATCGTAGGTCACTTCAAGGGCGTTGTAGATCTCGGGAAGCTTCCCGGCATTGGAGAAGTCGGCGTCGATGACGGGCCCGATAATCTGGACGATGGTTCCTACGTTGCTCATCTTGGTTTGGCTTCCTGCGCGTTGAGGGATTGCGGTTTCTGGTTTTTAAAGGGTCGGTGCGGAATGCGGAGCGGACACTCACTCGAGGGCGCGCATCGCGGTGGTGATCTCGAGCAGCTCGGCGGTGATCGCGGCCTGGCGCTGCTTGTTGTAGTCGAGGGTGAGATCCTTGATCATCTGCTTCGCGTTGTCCGTCGCCGCCTTCATCGCGACCATGCGGGCGCTGTGCTCGGAGGCGCGCGATTCGAGGATCATCTGGTAGAGCTCGTAGCCCACGTACTGGGGAACGACGGTGTCGAGAACTCCGTTGGCATTGGGCTCGAAGATGTAGCCGCTGTAGTCCGGACCGGCGGGCTTCTTGGCAGGCTCCTCCTCTCCCATGCCGTGGTAGGCTTTCCTGCCGCCGAGTTCGATCGGGCTGATGGGGAGGAGCGTCTCGATGTACGGATCCTGACGCATCGTGTTGACGAAGTTCGTGAAAGCGACGCGGACGCGGTTGTATTCGCCGGAGAGGAAGCGCTCCATCGCGAACTCGGCGATGGGCTTCGTCTCGGCAAAGGAGACGGGATCCTTCACCGTGAAGTCGGCGATGACCTTGCGCTTGAGGCGGACCATGGCCTGGCGTCCCTTCGCCCCGATCGTGACGACGTCCGCGCTGGCCGGAACCCGTTCGGCGACGAGACGGAGCAGGTTCGTGTTGAGGGGGCCGCAGAGCCCCTTGTCGGTCGTCACGAGAATGACGAGTTCGCTGCCGCCCTCCTCGGAGCGCAGCAGGGGATGGTCCTCCGCCGAGGTGTGCTCCTTGAGGTGGTTCAGGACCTTGTTCAGCAAATCCGCGTAGGGGCGTCCGGACGTCGCCTGGTCCTGCGCCTTCTTCATCTTCGAGGCCGCGACCAACTGCATGGCCTTGGTGATCTGGGCCGTGTTCTTGACCGACTTGATGCGTCGGCGGATGTCGCGGAGGTTGGCCATCGAGGAGAGGCGTCAGTTTTCAGTATTCAGTTCTTCAGGCAGGGCCGCGGGGAATCAGGCCTTGTAGTTGGACTTGAAGTCCTCGATGGCCTGCTTCAGTTCGGCCACGATCTCGTCGCTCAGAGCCTTCTCGTCGCGGATCTTCGCGAGAGTCGCCTCCTTCCGGGTGACGAGGTATTCCTGCAGCTTGGCCTGGCAGTCCTTGATGTTCGCGACGGCGACGTCGTCGAAATGGCCGTTCTGCATCGCCCAGAGGATCGCGACCTGCACCTCCACGGCGAGGGGGGCGTACTGGGTCTGCTTGAAGAGTTCGACGATGCGCTGGCCGCGCTCGATCTGCGCCTTCGTCTTGTCGTCGAGGTCGGAGCCGAACTGGGCGAAGGCCTGCAGTTCGCGGAACTGGGCGAGGTCGAGCTTGGTCGTGCCGGAGACCTTCTTGATGGCCTTGGTCTGGGCGGCGGAACCGACCCGGCTGACGGAGAGACCGACGGAGATAGCGGGGCGGATGCCCTGATAGAAGAGGTCGGTCTCGAGGTAGATCTGACCATCGGTGATGGAGATGACGTTCGTCGGGATGTAGGCCGACACGTCGCCCGCCTGCGTCTCGATGATCGGCAGCGCGGTGAGGGAGCCGCCGCCGTTGGCCTCGTTGAGACGCGCGGCGCGCTCGAGGAGTCGGCTGTGAAGGTAGAAGACGTCGCCCGGATAGGCCTCGCGGCCGGAAGGACGGCGGAGGACGAGAGAGACCTGGCGGTAGGCCACGGCGTGCTTGGAAAGGTCGTCATAGACGATGAGGGCATCCATCCCGTTGGCCATGAACCATTCGCCGATGGCGCAGCCCGCGTAGGGGGCGAGGTACTGGTTCGTCGCGGAATCGGAGGCCGAGGCGACCACCACGACGGTGTAGTCCATCGCGCCTTCCGCCTCGAGCGTGGCGATGGTGCGGGCCACGTTGGCGAGCTTCTGGCCGATCACGACGTAGATGCAGTAGAGGGGCTTGTGGTTCTTCAGCGTGCCCTCCTCCGCGGCGCGGTTCTGGCGGGCCTGGGAGATGATGGTGTCGATCGCGACGGTCGTCTTGCCGGTGGAGCGGTCACCGATGATGAGCTCGCGCTGGCCGCGGCCGATCGGAATCATCGCGTCGACGGCGAGAATGCCCGTCTGCACCGGCACGCTGACGGACTGCCGAGGAATGATGCCGGGAGCGATCTTCTCGACCGGATAGCTCTCGCTGGTCTTGATCTCGCCCTTGCCGTCGACCGGCTGGCCGAGGGCGTTGACGACGCGGCCGAGCATCTCCTTACCGACGGGGACGGAGAGGAGGCGTCCGGTGGACTTGACCTCGTCGCCCTCCTTCACGTGGAGGCCGTCGCCGAGAAGGATGCAGCCGACCTCGGTCTCCTCGAGGTTGAGGGCGAGGCCGTAGAGTCCGCCGGGGAACTCGATCATCTCGTTCAGCATGACGTCACTGAGGCCTTCGACCTTGGCGACGCCGTCGCCGATCTCGCGGACGATGCCCACGTTCGATTTCGACACAGAGGTCTTGAGGGCGGCGATTTCGGATTCCAGTTCCTGGAGGATGTTGCTCATGACGGGGCGTCAGGTGAATCGTTTCGGTCGGTGTTTGATCAATTGAATTTTTCGGCGAGGCGCTCGAGGCGGTTCTTCACACTCCCGTCCCACACATCGCTGCCGACGCGGATCTTCATGCCGCCGAGGAGGGTGGGATCGATGGTGAACTCGGGAGAGATTTGCGGTCCGTACTTCCTCTTCAGGTCGGCGACGACGCGGGCCTGCGTCGCTTCGTCGAGAGCGACGGAGCTCTGGACGATGGCGCGGTTCCGCTCGGTCTCGAGCCGGACGAGGCGCCAATAGGCGTCCGCGACCTGCTGGTAACCGCGCGGACGGGTTTCGGAAAGCTTGGCGACGACCTTCCTCACCGCCGTCTCGTCGAGCTGCCCATCCTTCATGGAGGCAGCGAAGATCTTCTTGGCGATGCGAAGCGCTTCTTTCCGGGATTTCATGGGGCGGCGGTGGAGGCGAAAGGGGCTGGCGGATCAGAGAGCGACCTGGCCGACGGCCTCCTCGTTGATGCGCTTCTGGTCGCCTTCGTCGAGTACCTTGCCGGTGACCTTCGACGTGGCGTCGATGACGAGGCGGCCGAAGTCGCGTTTCAGCTCGTTCATGGCGCTCTCGTGCTCCAGGCGGGAAGCCTCGCGGGCCTTCTCGAGAATCTGCTGGGCCTCCTTGATCGCCTCCTGCGTCTTCTGGTTGCGCATGGATTCGGCGCTGTCGCGGGCTTCGGCGATGAGGCGCTCGGCGTCCGCATTGGCCTGGGCCAGCATTCCGCGGACCTTCTCCTCGGCCTTGCCCATCTCGGCCTTGATCGTCTCCAGGTTCGCCTCGCCCTCCGCGATGCGGCGGCGGCGAGCCTCCAGCATGGCGAGCACGGGACCGAAGGCGAATTTCGAAAGAATCCCGTAGACGATGAGGACGATGATCACCTGCGAGATGAACTTCAGCCAATCGAGTCCGAACGTTTCAAGGATGCTTGCCATCGTGGTGGAATTGAAAGTTGGGAAGGAGCGGAAAGGGATGCGGCCGGAGCCAGGGAGATCCACGGCTCTCCGGGAGCCGTGGATCGTCCAGGAAGGGAAATCAGCGGAGCGCCATGATGAGGGCGTAGATCGCGATGGCCTCGGCAAGGGCCATGCCGATGATGCCGATGGTGAGGATATTGCCGAAGGCGCCGGGGTTGCGGCCGACGGCCTGGGCCGAGGCCATGCCGATGAGGCCGATGGCGATCGCGGCGCCGGCACCGGCGACGGCGAGGGCGAAGTTCCCGTTGAAGGTGGAGGCGGCGGCGCCTTCCACGGCGGCGGCGAGGGTGGTGACAAGGTTGCTCATATGCTATTCTCGATGGTTTTGGGTGTTGCTACCGCCGCCCACGCTCTGCGGCATGGTCCCGACGGCAAATTCGAAAGGGATTCAATGATGCTCCTCGCCCTCGTGAGTGGTCGAGAGCTTGATGTAGACGGCGCAAAGAAGGGAGAAGACGGTGGCCTGGAGCGCACCGACGAGAATCTCCATGAAGTAGAAGGGAAGCGGGAAGAGGACGGAACTCAGGGCGGCGAGCCACTTCGGGAAACCCAGCGCGGCCCCCAGCCCGCCCATGGTGTGGAGCAGGGTCTCGCCGGCGTAGATGTTCCCGAGGAGGCGGAGCGAGAGGGACATCGGGCGGAACATGATCGAGACCACCTCGATGACGCCGACGATGAGGAAGACGATCATCAGCCCCCATTTCAGAGCCCCCTGGACGCCACCCTTGGGACCGAAGATGTGGACGATGGTGCCCCAGACACCCAGCTCCGAGATCGAGAGATAGAGCCAGACGCCCATGAAGACCACCGCGAGGGCGAGCGTCATGTTCAGGTCCGCGGTGGAGGGGCGCAGCAGCGGCACGAAGGTGTGATGACCGCTCGCATCGACATGGGAGGAATCGACGGAGAGGAAGGCGATCTTCTCGCCCCAGCCGATCGTGCCGACGCCGGGAAGGAGCCCGAACCAGTTCGAGGCGAGGACGAAGATGAAGATGGTCGCGAGCAGCGGGAAGGCCCTCGGGGCGACCTTCTTGCCGACGATGCCCTCGACCTGTCCGTAGAGGAACTCGATGAGGAACTCGACGAAATTCTGCTTCGTCCCGGGGATCAGCTCCATCCGCTTCGTCGCCATGCGGGTGAAGAGGAGAATGCTCACGGTGACGACGATGGCGACGAAGATCGAGTTCGTGAACCAGCCCAGATCGGGGATGCTCGGCGCGCCGATGCCGCCCGCCGCCAGCAGAGGGAGGGCTTGACCGAAAAAGTCCATGGTGGGGGAAAAGGCCATCGTGAGAGAGGAGCACGGGGTCGCTCCGGTATGCCGGGAGAGAGGACAAACTCCTGCGCGCGCCCATCCTAAACACGGCCATGGGACGCGCAAGATGAATTTGTGAAAAATTTCACAAGCTCCCGCCAGCCTTGTGCCACGGAGCGCAAAAGACTTTCAGGGAGCTTTCAGAAACGGGGTGAGGAGATCGAGCACCCGCTTGCCTTGATCGAGGAGTTCCTCCGACGGTGGAGGGGCGCCGGAGCGGCTGCCCGAGGGACCGAGCAACTGCTTGGCGGCGTCGATCAGCCCCTCCGGCAGCTCGCCGGCCACGGTTTCGCCCGCCGCCGCGATGAGCCGGGCACTGAGATCCTCGCGGGGGGAGGTCGTCGTGCCGGCGAGCTTCAGCGGAGCCCAGAGGAAGCCGTTGCGCTCCTCCGTGAAGACGAGACGTTCCGCTCCGGGGATCCAGCGCATCGTCCCCGGCACGACGCCGACGCTGAGATCGCCCACGAGCTGTTCGCCGACGAGGTCGACCCGGCCTTCGACACGGACGAGCCCGTCGGACTGAAGGACGAGGTTGCGCAGCTCGAGCCGCTCGCCCTCGCGTCTGAAATCCGTCTTCGCCTGGTTCAGGACGAGGCGTTCGAAGCGCTCCGAGCGGGTGTACTGCGCGATGCGCTTCAGCACGGGGATGGACTCGACGACGCCGTCCGTCACGTTCAGGGTTCCCTCGTAGACGAGCGCCCCCGGTGCGCCGACGACGCGGACCGGGCCATGGATTGTGCCGGCGAGGCGGTCGCGCCAATCGCCCTGGACGAGTTCGTCGATGTCGATGGAGGAGATCTCCAGTTCCAGATCGAAGCGGCCCGGATCGTCGAAGCCGATCTCCCCGCGACCGTCGACATGGCCTTTTCTATAAATTCCGAGGGCGCAGCGATCGAGAAAGAGCTCGCGGCCCTTCCAGCGGAGACGGAGATCCTTCATCGCGATCTCCGGCTGGTTGGGGAGGGCGATTTTGCCCCCTCTTCCTTCGACGGCCCAGAAGCCGGTGCGGGAATCCGGCGTCAGGGTGGCTTTGGCTCCATTGAGGAGGAAGACCTGGCCCTCCGCCTTCTCCACCGAGATTCGCGCCGTCGCCACCTCGATCTCGCCCACCTCGACGCGGTTGGGCAGGTGTTTCGCCAGCCAGTCCGGCACTCCCGCCCGCCCGGAGGCGGCTGGAAGAGTCTCGGATACGGTCTCGGTTGGCGGGAGCGGTGGCGCTTTCCTCTCCGGGGAGAAGCGCAGGTCGAGCCGGTTCACGGCGATCTCCGGCACCTGGACGGCCTTGTCCGCGATTCCGCCCGTCCTCGCCCGCACGCCGTCGAGAACGAGTCCGGAGAAGGAGGCCTTGGGCCTCCCGAGCGCCTCGAAGCGTTTCGTGTAGATCTCCGAACCCTTCCATTCCAGCTCCGAAAGAGCGACTTCGGACTGCAGCGTCCGGGCGGAGCGCTGGGCGAGCCAGTCGCGGAAGCCTTCGCCGCGCAGCCAGCCGTTCAGCATCGATTTCGCGGCGAGCAGGGCGACGACGAGAAGAACAAGGAAGACGCCTCCACCGATCAGGACGAGCTTGAGCGGATGGAAGGAGCCTTTCGCTTTCTTCCGGCGTTTCGGAGGCATGGCCGCAAAGAAACGCCATGGCGGCACCCGGACAAGGGGAAATCGGGAGGATTTGGCGGAAACGCTCCCACCTCGCCCGCATTCCAGGATTGCACCGTCTCCCGATCTCCCGTAAAACCTCCGCGTGCTTGAACTCAAAGACATCCGCTTCGCGATCCAAAAGGGGAAGGACGAGGCCGCCCTCCTCGATCAGATCGACCTCCGCGTTCCCACAGGCCACTTCATGGCCATCGTCGGCCCCTCGGGCTGCGGCAAGTCGACCTTGCTGAAGCTGATCGCGGGGATCAACCAGGAGACTTCCGGCTGCATCCGCTGGAAAGGCCGCAACCTCTCCGAAGAGGGCGATCTGGAAGCCGCCGAGATCGGCTACGTGCCGCAGTTCTCCATCGCCTACGAGCCGCTCACCGTGGAGGAGAACGTCGAAGCCGCCGTGAAACTGCGCGCCGCGACGGAAAGCCGGAAAGCGTTTCGCAGTCTCGTCGACAAAGTCCTCGCCTCGACCGGGCTCGACGATCTCCGCGACCGCCCCGTGCGAGTGCTCTCGGGCGGACAGCGCCGCCGCCTCTCCCTCGCTCTCGAACTGGTCACCGATCCCGTCCTGCTGCTGTGCGACGAGGTCACGAGCGGCCTCGATCCGAAAAGCGAGCAGGAAATCGTCGAGCTGATGCACCAGCTCAGCCGACACGAGCACCGCCTCGTCATCAACGTCACCCACAGCCTCGCGAACCTGGATCTCTACGACTCCGTTCTCGTCCTCGACGCCGGACGCATCGTCTACCACGGACCGCCGCGGGCGCTGGAGCACTACTTCTCCGTCGAGAAGGCGGAGGACATCTACCTCCGCCTCGGCAAGCGCAGGACGGACGAATGGGCCTCGAGCTGGGCGAAGCACCGCGACGCCTACGACGCGGCGCTCCCATCTCCCCCGGCCCCCGTGGAGGACTCCGTCTCCGCCGCCACGCCGGGAGCCATGGCGCAGTTCCTCGCGCTCTTCCAAAGGCGCTGGCGGCTCTTCTTCCGCGACAAAGGCCAAATCTTTCTGCAGATCGCCATCCTCCTCGTCTTCCCCTTCCTCGTCGTCGTCTTCGAACTCGACGGCGTCGAGCAGACGCGCCGCCTCTCCGACTCCCTCCCCTCCAGCTTGGCCGGATACGAAGCGGAACGCGAGGCGATGACCTTCAATCTCAATCTCGGTGGACTCGTCTCGGGCCTGGTCATGTTCCAGGTCATCCTCCTGACGCTGATGGGCTCGAACAACTCCGCCCGCGAGATCGCGGGGGAGCGTTCCATCTTCGAGAAGGAGAAGCTCGGCGGCGTGCGTCCCTCGGCCTATCTCGCCAGCAAGGTGGCCTTCCTCGCCGTGCTGGTGCTGGTGCAATCCCTCTGGATGACGGTCTTCGTGCAGAGCATCTGCGACATCCCCTCGCGGGCGATGGGGCCGCACTTCCTCCTCCTGCTCCTCGTCAACGGGGCCATGACCGCGGTCTGTCTCGGCATCTCCTCCCTCGCCCGCACCGCCGACCAGGCCTCGCTGCTGAGCATCTATCTCGTCGGCTTCCAGCTCCCGCTCTCCGGTGCGGTCCTCGCCCTTCCCGAATGGGCGGGCTGGCTGACGCGGCCCTTCATCTCCGCCTACTGGAGCTGGGCCGGGATCATGGACGGGATGGAGAAGGACTATCTCCGCTACATCCGCGAAGTCACCGACACCTGGCTGGGGCCGATGTCGCTGAGCTTCTTCGTCCTCCTCGCGCACATCGCCCTCGGCCTCCTCGTCGCCTACGTCGGGACGAAGCGGCCGCGGTGGGAGAACTGACGTGCGCCGCGCCGGCGCAGGGCGAGAGGGGTGTCCTACGCGACTCAGCGTTCCGCCCCGACGCGGGGCCTCGAGGCCAGCGCGGCCGCGCCCCCAATCACGCCAAACTGCCACCTTGATTGGGAGAGCGTGGCTTTCAATATGAATATTCCATGAGACCTATCGTCGTTTTTTCCCTTCTCATCCTCGCCGCTTCCTTCTCTCTCTGCGGGCAGGATACGGATCGAGACCTCCTCACCAACGCCCATCCCGAGCCGGAATACGGAGAGGCGATCCCTTTCCGCAAAGTGCCGGGCACCAAGGGTTCGCTCGCGCTGGAGATCGTGGATCAGCGGCTCTACGCGCTCGAGGACTCCGGCTTGTCCATCTACGACCTCTCCGATCCGAAGCAGCCCGAACGCCTCGGACATGTGGGGGGCATGGGCAATGTGCGGCAGCTCGCGGTTCGGGGAAAGACCGCCTTTCTCACCTCGCGCCAGTGCGGCCTCTGGGCGGTGGACGTGTCGGATGAGACCGCGCCGCGCATCCTTTCCAACTTCGATGCGGTGGAGATGGCCACCGGTCTGGACGTGGCGGGGGACGTGGCCTTCATCGGCAACCGCGTCTACGGCATCCAATGCGTCGATGTGTCCGACCCGTCGAACATGAAGCACATCTCGTCCTACCGCACGGACGAATCGCAGTCGGCATACTTTGGAAACGGGTTGCTCTTCAGCGGCGACTGGGCCAAGGGAGAGGTGACGGTGATCGATGTCTCCGACCTGAGCCAACCCAAAGCCCTTTCCCACATCCAGCTCGATGGGTATGGCGACGGAATGGCCATGCGTGGCAACATCCTCTTCGCCTCCACCGGACAGCACAAGAAGAGCGGTCCTGAAGAGGAACGGCACGGGGCAGGACATGGCCTCGACATTTTCGACGTGTCCGATCCCCTCCATCCGGTGAAGCTGTCGAAACTCAGCTTTCCCAACTATTACTTCGGTCCCTGCGATTTTTGGACGCCCCGCCTCTCGGGTGACTACTGCATCGCGTCCGATACGGTCAACGGACTGTTTCTGGTGGACATCGCGGATTTGAAGCAGCCGAGAATCCTGGGCAATCTGGTGCTGCCCAAGGCGGATCCCGAAAACCCCGGGGTGAAGGTGCCCTACAAGCAGATCACCGATCCCGACATCCCCCAGGGCGACGCGGTCGCCTCCATCGTGGTCGGCGACGGAGTGCTCTACATCGCCGGCAATTTCACGGGCATCTATCTGGCCGAACTACCGGGGATCGCCCGACCC
Organism: Verrucomicrobiales bacterium; assembly: GCA_037190325.1. GTDB lineage: Bacteria > Verrucomicrobiota > Verrucomicrobiia > Verrucomicrobiales > DEV007 > Arctic95D-9. Next base: position 85,492 of record JBBCIU010000005.1, read on the forward strand.
GAAGCGCGGGATTTCGGTACCCTGCCGACCTTGCCGGAACAGCCGTTTTCCGGCGAGGAGGAGGGTTTCCACTCCTCGGGAGCGGAGTTGAGCAACCCGACGCGAGGCGTCGCCGTGCATGGGGATATCGCCTACACCGCGAACGTGTGGGACGGCGTCAAGATCTACCGGCTAAGCGAGGACGGCGTGGAGCAGATCGGTCACATCGACGTCGAGTATGCGGCCGATGTGTCCCGCAGCGGCGACCAGCTCTACGTGGCGGAGGGACAGAATGGACTGGCCGTGTATCAGATCGAATCCCCAACCGTGCTCAAGGAAATCGGCCGTCTTCCCGTGCTGGAGAAAGGCGCCCTGAATTTTGTCCAGTTTGTCTGGGCCTTCGAGGGGCGGGACGTCGTGGCCGCCACTTGTGCCCATACCCGGACCACCCTGGTGGATTTCGGAGACCCGGCCGCTCCCCGTGTGGCGGCGAGTTTCAGCGGTCCCCAGTTGTTGTACGGCGCCTATACCTCGCCACGTCTCGCGAAAGGCAGATACCTCGCCCAACCCCGTCATGTCGGAGGGCTGATGGTGTTCGATCTGGACAAGGAGCCGATGGAGCAGATCTGGTTTGACAAATTCCCCCTCAGTTCGCAGACCGGCGGAGCCACCGTGGTGAAGGACCGCATTTTTCTGAACCGGGGCGGCGGCTACGCCTGGTTCGATCCCGAGAATCCAGTGGCCACGGCGGAACTGCCTATCCACAAATTTCCCGGCCAGGACATCTTGCCGGAGGATGTGAAGGACGATTCCGCCATCAGCCGGTCGATGTTTCCCAAGACCGAGTGGGAGGGGCTGCCCGACTACGATCCGGAATCCGGCAAGCTGGCGCTGTTGAACCGCATCTTCAAAATCGTCTATATCTTCGACTTCTCCGACCCGGACCATCCCGTTCTCCTGAAAACGATCCATCTCGACAGCAATCCCTACGCGCCGACTTTCTGGAAGGGGCGGGTGGTGCTGCCGGGTGGGTATTCGGGGCTGTTGCTGGAGAAGTGAGCAACGCGCCGGGAGGTTTCGGACCATGCCTCGACGGGATTGGAGACGTCCCTATCGCACGCCGCGCCCCGGGCTGTTCGCCATCCCTTGTTTCGTCGAAGCAGGCCTCCCTCCCCTGCCATTCGGGCATGCCCGCAACCTGTCGCTTCCCTTTCCAGAACGTTTCGCGCCTTTTGGGCCTTTTCGCGGCCATTCCATCCGGTGAAAACAGTGGACCGCCCCCGCTTCGCCGTCCACGATTCGGGGCAATGTCCACCCTCGCACGCCATTTTCTCGGCTGGGACAAGCCGGTGCTCGAAACGACCGTCGCCTTCCTCGCGCAAGGCTGGCAGGACGGCGGCGCGCTCGATCTCTCCGACCAGCTCGTCGTCGTGCCGACGCGGCAGGCGGGACGCCGTCTCCGCGAAGCCCTCGCCCGGCACGCCGCGACACGCGAGGCGGCGGTACGGCCGCCGCTGGTGGTCACGCCGGACTATCTTTTCTCCCCTTCCCGTCTCGAGGACGCCGGGCTCCCCGTCGCCACGCCGCAGACCGCCCACCTGCTCTGGACGGCCCTGCTGCTGCGCCTATCCCTGGACGACTACCGGCGCGTCTTCCCTGTCGATCCCGTCGAACGCGACCTCCCCTGGGCGGCGGGTCAGGCCCGCGAGCTGCTCGCCGTGCGCGATCTGCTCGTCGAGTCGGGACTCGACTTCCACAGGGCGGCGGAGCGTTTCGCGGAGGTCGACATCGAAGCGACACGCTGGCGCGAACTCGCCGCTCTCGAGGCCGCCGCTCTCCGCCACCTCCGCGACGCCGGCTTCGCCGATCCCGGCCAGGCCGCGCTGCAGGCGGCGGAGGCCGGTCTGCACCCCGGAACCGTGAAGCGTCTCATCGTCGCCGCCGTCCCCGATCTGCGCCCTCTGGCCACCCGTGCCCTCGCTCACTATGCGGAGGCGGTTCCGGTCGCGGTCCTGGTCTCCGCGCCCGCGTCCGAAGCCGACGCCTTCGATCCCTTCGGACGCCCCCTCCCCGACGCCTGGCTCGAGCGCGAGATCGCCTTCGAGGATCCCGACCGTCGCCTCCACCCCTGCGCCGATCCGGCGGCCCAGGCCGAGCGCTGCCGCGACCTCCTCGCCCCCTACGCCGACCCCGCCGCCTGCGCCGCGATCGGGCTGCCCGATCCGGCGGTCGCCCCGACCCTGGAGCAGCGGCTCGCCGCCGCCGGACTGAGCACCTACGACCCCGCCGGCCGGCCGGTCTCGCGCGAAGGCGTCGTCCACCTGCTGCGCCTCCTCCACGAACTCGTCGCGACGGAGCGCTACACGACCTTCCGCCAGCTCCTTCGCTGCCCCGGATTCGCCGAGGCGGTGCTGCCCGAGGAGGACCGCGAGGCCTTCCGCAGCGGCTGGCTCCTCAACGATTCCGATCGGGTCGCCTGCGACCATTTTCCCGCCGACCTCGACGGAGCCCTCGCCATTCTCCGCCGGAATCCCAGCAAAGCCCCCCTTCTGGCCGCCGCGCTGGAGGGCGTCCGGACCCTCCTCGCCCGCCTCCGCAAGGACGGCTTCACCGACGAGCTTTGCCGATTCCTCTCCGCCGTCTTCGGGAGCAGACGGTTCGATCCGCACGATCCCGCCACCGCCGTCCTCGTCGAAACCGCCGACGCGATCCATTCGCTCGAAAGCGACCTCGCCTCCGTCGCCGCCGCTTTCCCTCGCCTGCCGGCAGCGGAGGACCGCCTCCGCCTTCTCCTCGACTCCCTCGCCGAGCGCCGCGTGCATCCCGAGCGCGCCCCTCTCGCCCTCGACTTGCAGGGGTGGCTCGAGCTTCTCTGGGAGGATGCTCCCCACCTCGTCGTCGCGGGGATGAACGACCCTGCCGTGCCCGAGGCGCTCGTCGGCCATGCCTTCCTCCCCGACACGGCGAGGACGCTTCTCGGCGTGCCCGACAACGAGGCCCGCTTCGCCCGCGACGCCTTCCTTCTCACCGTTCTCGTCGAGACCCGGCGGAAAAGCGGACGCCTCGACCTGCTCTTCGGACGCCTCGATGCCTCCGGGGATCCCCTGCGTCCCTCGCGCCTCCTCTTCCAGTGCCGCGACGACGAGCTCGCCGCCCGCACCCTGCGGCTTTTCCGCGAGAGCGACGGAGCGCGCATCCCGCCCGCCCGCACCGTCGCCTGGCGGCTGAAGCCCGCCCCCTTGCCGTCCGATCACCGCCTCTTCCAGAGGATCAGCGTCACCGGATTCAAGGGCTACCTCGCCTGCCCTTTCCGCTTCTACCTGAAGCACGGCCTCGGCATGGAGACGGTCGAAACGGACAAGGCCGAACTCGATTCCCTCGATTTCGGCAATCTCGTCCACGCCGCCCTCGAGGTCTACGGCGGCGACGAGTCGCTGCGCCGCTCCACCGAGGCGGCGGCCATCGCCGCCGCCTTCGAGAGCGGCATCGACCGTTGGCTGGCGCAGCGCTTCGGGCCACGCCTCTCCACTCCGCTGCTCATCCAGCGCGAGGCGGCGAAGCGGCGGCTCGCGCATTGGGCCGCGATCGAGGCCGCCCAGCGCGCCGCCGGATGGGAGATCCTCGAGGTCGAGGCGGAACTCGGGAAGGAGGGCTGGCCCTTCGAGATCGGAGGCATGCCCGTGACCGGACGCATCGACCGCATCGAGCGCCACCCGGCCGAGGGGCTGCGCGTCGTCGATTTCAAAACCCTCTCGCCGATGGAGGGCGGCCGGATCAAGACCGTGGACCGCTACCATCTCGCGGGTTTGAGGCGTTCCGAGAATCCCGCTTCCTTCCCCGATTGGGCGCTGCTGGAGGATGGAAAAGGCAAGCGGTCCCGATGGACCGATCTGCAGGTGCCGCTCTACCATCTCGCCTTGTCGGAGCGCTTTCCCGGCGAGGCCATCGCGGCGGGCTACGTCACTCTCGGCCGCACCGCCGAGGAGGTGCGCCTCGACCTTTGGGCCGGTCTCGACGAAGCGACCCTGGAATCCGCACGGAACTGCGCCGTCGGCGTGGTCGAAGCGATCCGCCAGGAAATCTTCTGGCCGCCGAACGAACGCATGCCCGAATGGGACGAATTCCACCGCCTGCTCTCGCCCACGGCGGAGGAAGCGGTGGACGCAAGAGGGTTGAATGCCGCATCCGACCCTCCTTGATCCGACGCTCCGCCCGATAGGATTCGATGCCCTCGGTCTCCGTCCATGCCGCCTACCGCCCTCTCCCTTTTCCCTCCTCGCCGGGCAAGGGACCGGCCATCGGCGGGGTTTCGTAGAAGCGGCCGCCGTCGACCACGCGCGGATCGCCGGTGCGGGAAAGCTCGCCCATCAGCGCCTCCTCCAACGAGGCCCTCACCCCGGCATAGGCGGGATCGTCGGCCAGATTGGTGGTTTCGTGAGGGTCCTTCACCAGATCGTAGAGCTCGTATCCCGGACGCTTCCCGTAGACCCAATCGAAATGGGCCTTCCACTCCGGGTCGGCGCGCACGCCGACGAGCCAGGCCTTCGTCGGGCCCGCGTCCTCGTCGGGCAGGGTCGCGCGGGTCTCGTTCTCGAGCTCCTCGACGCTAGGAGCCTCGTCGCCATCGAGGCGGTAGGGATCTCCCATGGGATGGCGCTCGGGGCGGAAGTTCACGATCAGGACATGGTCGGCGGTGCGGACGGCCCGTTGAGGGTAGGGCGTGAAATCGGCTCTCGCGTTCTCGACGTGCCTTTCGCGGCCCGTGAAGACCCGGCGGCGCTCCGCGTCGACGAGGCCGTTCTTCTCCGATTCCAGCACCGGCCAGAGACTGCGCCCGGTCATGGACTCGGGCACGTCCAGGCCCGCCGCCTCGAGAAAGGTCGGGGCGAGGTCGGTCAGGCTCGCGAAATCATCGACGACGCGCCCGCCCTTCACCCCCGGCCCGGTCACGGAAAGGCAGACGTTCGTGCCGAACCCGTAGAGGTTGCATTTGCCGTGGGGAAATCCCGGCGCCCCGTGGTCGCCGCTGACGACGACGAGCGTCCTCTCCTTTTCGCCCCGCGCGTCGATCTCCTCGATCAGCGCGCCGATGGCGGCGTCCCAGGCCGCGATCTCGCCGAAGTAGTCGGCCAAGTCCTCCCGCACCGCGGGCACGTCGGGAAGGAAGGGCGGCATCCTGCCCGCGAGCGAATCGGGGTCGATCCCCCACAGCGCCTTGCCGCTGCCCTTGGTCCATTGGCGATGCACGTTCGTCGGACCGAACCAGTAGAGCCATGGCCCGTCCCCCGTCCGCGCGTCCAGGAAGTCCTGAAAATTGCCGCGCGCTTCGGCGAGCAGCTCCGCCTTGGCCTCCTCGAAGGAAAGGCCTTCGGCCACCCTGCGCGTCGCGTGCTGCGAGAATTGGTTGAACCGGCTGCCGCGCTTCATGCAGGCCTGGGACTTGGTGAAAGGCGCATTCGCCGGCGTGCCCGGTCCCCAGACCTTGTAGGTGTAGCCGATGCGGTAACCCGCCTCCTGCAGCAGCAGGGGAAAGCTCGGCAGCGAGGCGTCCCACACCGCGCCGCGGAGGATGGAGCCCGTGCCCGTGCGCCAGAAATGCTGTCCGGTGAGGAGGGCGCTGCGACAGGGCGTGCAGGAAGGCGAACTGACGTGCGCGTTGCGGAAGAAGACGCCTTCCCGGGCGATGCGGTCGAAGTTCGGGGTACGGACGGCATCGTGAATCGTCCCCGGTCCCTCGGTCTCGCGCAGGAGCGAGGCGTGTCTCCCCCAGTCGTCGGCGAAGAGGAAGAGGATGTTGGGACTTCCTTCCCCGGCGGCGGCAGGGGCAAGCCAGCAGAGCACGAGGGCGAGGAGAATCGGGCGCTTCATGGGAGAGGATTCGGTGCGGAGAGGTCACTTCCACCCCCCGGCGCGTCGGTCCATTCGGTGAGGACCCGCCGCTTCGTCACCGGCCACCACTCCTGAAGGCGGGCGGCGAGACGGGCGACGAGTTCGGGATTCGCGGAGGCGAGATTGGTGGTTTCGTGAGGATCGGCGAGGAGGTCGTAGAGCTGCGGCCGGATCTCGGTTCGGGGATGGGAGTCGGCGTGGCGGCCGAGCTGGCCGTCGTAGGTGAGGAGCAGCTTCCATTTCCCCTCGACCACCCAGCGGTAGAGCAGGGTCGCCTCGGGATCGTCGAGGTCGGCGACATCGTGGGCGAAGGTCTCGCCAAAGACCTCCTTCCGGGGCGTCGGCTCGCCGGATTCGAGGATGGGGAGCAGGTTCAGCCCGGGGAGGTTTTCGGGAACCTTCGCGCCGGCGGCGGCGAGGACCGTGGGCACGATGTCGACGCTGGAGCAGAGCTGCTCCTTCCGGTCGCCCGTCCGGATCACCCCGGGCCAGGAGAAAAGGATGGGCTGGCGCGTCCCCCCTTCGTTGGCCGACTGCTTCGACTTCGGCGCGTAGGCCGGGGAATCGGGATCCTGGATCCAGCCGTTGTCGGCGAGATAGACGACGAGAGTGTTCTCCGCGAGACCTTTCTCCTCGAGCCGGTCGAGGAGCCGGCCGCAGGTCTCGTCGAACCACTCGACCATGGCGTAGTAGCGGGCGACGTGGTCGGAAGCGATCCCCTTCGCCTTGTATTTCTCGAAGAGCGCTTGCGGGGGGGTGTGCGGCGTGTGCGGCATGAAAGGGGCGTACCAGAGGAAGAAGGGCTTCTCCTCCGCGACGGCGCGGTCGATGAACTCGAAGACGGGCTCCATGCCCTCGCGGCCGATCTTCAGGCCATCGTCGCCATGGCGGCCGCCCGGCTGGGGGAAGCCGCGGGTCATTCCCGCGGTGAAGCCGCCGCGCGCGGGACTGCCCTCCCACCATTTGCCGGATTGATGGCTGAGGTAGCCTTCCGCACCGAGGAGCCTCATGATCGTCGGAGGCCCATCCATCTTCGCGATGAGCCGTTCGCGCAGGGCGGCGTATTCCCGCGACTCCACGGGCCGTCCCTTGCCTTTCCTCTGGGTCGGCGGGACGGCATCGAGAGGCGTGGGGTCGTTCCCGGTGACGCCGTGCTGGTGGGCGTAGAGACCGTTCGCAAGCGTCGCAAGGGCGGGACGGCAGAGGGCGGTGGGGACGTAGCCCCGCGAGAAGAGGGCGCTGCGCGAGGCGAGCCGGTCGAGGTGCGGCGTCTCGATCTGCGGATGGCCCATGAATCCGTAGTCGGTCCATGCCTGGTCGTCGGAGATGAGGAAGACGAGGTTCGGACGCGGCTCCGCCGCGAACGACGAAGAACGAAATCCGGATGACAAAAGGGCGAGGGCGAAGGCGAAAAGGGCGAGGTGTCTTCTCATGGGGTCAAAGAGGGGGGAAAGCGGTGGAGAGGTCGAGGGGATCGTCGAATTCCCTCTGGAGCTCGCGCAGTTTCGCGAAAAGCGCCTTCTTCCTCGCCGCGTGCGCAGGATCGCCAGCGAGATCGATTTTCTCCATCGGATCCTCCGCCAGACGATAGAGACGGGCGACACGGGCCTCCGGATAGAGGATCAGCTTCCACCCTTCGTGAACGACGGCGCGCTGGAGATCGAGATAGGCGCCGTAGATCGCCTCGCGGACCGGAGCCTCGGGATCGCCCCGCAGCAGCGGCAGGACGCTGCGGAAATCGTCGTGCGGCGACGCTTCCGCCCCCGCGAGCTCGAGGGCGGTGGCCATGGCGTCCTGGAGGTAGATCGGCGAGCCGATCCTCGCCCCGGCCGCCACGCCCGGCCCCTTCACCAGAAAGGGGACGCGGAGACTGTGCTCGTAGAGGTTCTGCTTTCCGAAGAGACCATGCCGGCCGACGGCGAGCCCGTGGTCGGCGGTGAAGAAGATCCAGGTGTTTTCCGCCTGCCCGGAAGCCTCGAGGGCGTCGAGGATGCGGCCGATCTGCGCATCCATGTGGGTGATGATCGCGTAGTATTCCTGCCGGTGGACTTTCACGGCCCTCTCCGTCCGGGGGAAGGGCGCGAGCCGTTCGTCGCGGAGATCCGGACCGCAGCCGATGGCGTCCTTGTAGGGATAGTCGGGCAGGAAATTCTCCGGCAGCGAAACCCGTTCCAGGGGATAGCGGTCCACATATTCCCGGGGAGACTGGCGGGGATCGTGGGGCGCGTTGAACGCGACGTAGAGGAAGAAGGGTTTCTCCGCCTTCGCCGCCTCGCCGAGAAATCCCACGGCATCGTCGCCGACGACTTCGCTCCAATGCCTGCCGCCCTGCCAGAAGCCACCGAATTGCGGATCGCTCGGATCCCAGGGATCCGGCACCCCTTCGAGAGGACGGTTGTAGTGGGTCGGGCCATCCTTCGGCATCCCGCCCCGGACGTTCGCGACCCGTCCGAAGGACTTCGCCGCATCGGCCTTGACGTGCCATTTGCCGGTGAGCCAGGTCCCGTAGCCCGCCCGCGCCATCCTCTGCGGCCAGAGCCGTCCCGCTTCGCGCTCCCGTTCCATTCCGTCGCCGATCGCTTGCGCCCGCCAGACGCTGCGGCCGGTGACGAGCATGGCGCGGCTCGCGATGCAGACCGCCGGGCTCCACGACCCCATGTTGTAGGCATGCGTGAAGACGGCGCCGCCCGCCACGAGGCGGTCGAGATTCGGCGTCTCGACCTCGGTCCCTCCCAAGGCGCCGATGGCCTCGTGGGAATGGTCGTCGGCGAAGAGGAAAAGCACGTTGGGACGTGGAGCGGCGGAGACATCGAGGCCGAGCAGAAGGACCGCGGCGAGGAGGACGGGACGCATGGGAAAGGTCATGGGTTCTCAGGCTTCTTCCACGTCGGGATTCCTCCCGCCGCCTCCTGCTCGCGATACCATTCGTGATAGGGCTTCGTCGGGGACATGGGCGCGTCCTCGTTCACCATCAGCGGGCGCGCCTCCTTCCAATACCGGTCGTAGGCGGCCTTCATGGCGGCGGCGACCTCGGGATGCCTGTCGATGACGTTCTCCGTCTGCCCCGGATCGGCCGCCATGTCGTAGAGGGCCGGCCCGGCGCCGGGCGCGATTGGCCGCGCCCGGCCTCCGATGCCCCCCATCGCCTGCGGCGTGCCCACATAGCGCCAACGCTGGTTGCGCACCGAAAAGTTCACCTCCCGGAACTCGTCGGGATCCGCTCCCGTGGGCCAGCGTCCGACGTGGTTGAAAAGATGGCGGTCCGGCCACTCCGCCTGCGGATTCCCGATCAGGGGCAGCAGGCTCCGCCCCTCGACCTGCCCGTCCGGCAACGCGGCCCCGGCGAAGGCGGCGAAGGTGGGCAGCACGTCGATGTGCGCGGCGAGGCGGTCGATCTCGCGACCGGCCTCGATCCTGCCTTTCCAGCGCACGAAGAACGGCACGCGCGCGCCTCCTTCGTCGGTCGAGCCCTTGAGCCCCTTCATGCCGGCGTTGTAGAAAGGATGGCCGGGGGCGAGATCCTCGCCCGGCTTCCCGGATCCGCCACCCGTCATGCCGTTGTCGGACATGAAGACGACCACGGTGCTCTCGTCGAGTCCCCATTCCGCCAGCTTCCCGAGCAGGCGCCCCATGTTCTCGTCGAGGTTCTCGACCATGCCGTAGAAGCCGGCCTGCTCCTCGCCGAAGCCGAGATCGGCGAAGCGCTTCGCGTTGCTCTCGGGAGCGAGGTAGGGACTGTGCGGCGCATTCGTCGAGAGATAGCAGAAGAAGGGTTCTGCCGTCGCCGCCCTCTCCCGCATCCAGCCGAGCGCGGCGGAGAAGAAGACGTCGGTGCAGTACCCCTCCGTCCTGACAAAGCGCCCGTTGTGCCGGACGACGGGATTCCGATAGGTATTTCCCGGCGCGTCGGCGCAGGAGCAGTCGTAGGATTGCCCGATGCCGCCGCCGCCGTGGATGAAGACCTCGTCGAAGCCCCGGTTCTCCGGTTGGTATTCCGCTTCGTCGCCGAGGTGCCACTTCCCGAAGATCCCCGAGGTGTAGCCCGCCGCCTTCAGCACCTGCGGGAGGGTCGTGGCCTCGGGCGCGAGACGCTCGCGTTCGAGGATGGTGTGGGTGACGCCGTTCTTCTCCGGATGCCTCCCCGTCAGGATCGCCGATCGCGTCGGCGCGCAGGTCGGCGCGACGAGAAAGCGCTCGAAGCGCGCGCTCTCGCCGTGGAGCCGGTCGAGGTTCGGCGTCTTCAGCCAGGGATGGCCGTGGGCGCCGATGGCGGGATAGCCTTGGTCGTCGGTGATGACGAGGAGAAGGTTCGGCTTGGTTCCGGCGAGCTCGGCGGAGGCCGCCGCTCCGAGGAAGACGCAGGCGGAGAGAGCGCTAGGGACGATGAAACGCATGGCTTGACGAAGAGATTCATCCCAAGGATAGCCATCCATAGCCCCTCACACACCTACGGAAGAGCGTAATCGGAACCAATGAGCACGAGGTTCCGCAGGAGTCCCCCTGGCTAGGGAGCATCGCGCAGTTCATGGGTGAGATGGGCGAGATCGACCACCGACGCCACCCGGAGCTTTCGCATCAGATGCGACCGGTGGAATTTCACCGTTCGCTCCGCGATGCCCAGCACTTCCGCAATCTCCTTGTTCATTCGCCCGGCAGTCACGAGCCCTAGCACATCGCATTCGCGTTGGGTAAGGGAGGCGAAGCGTTTGCGGAGATCCTCCACTCTCGCGCCACGCCGACGATTCTCCCGGTCGCGCTCGATGGCCCGGGTGACGGCGGCGACCAGAGCCGTGCCCTCAAAGGGTTTCGTCAGAAAATCGACGGCCCCTGCCTTCATCGCCGCTACCGAGTCCGGTACCGTGGCTCGCCCGGAGAGAAAGATCACCTGCCGTGATTCGCATTGGCCCAGCAACTCCCCCTGAAGCAGGAGACCATCCATCTCCTCCATAGCGAGATCCAGCACTACGCAGCCTGGCCGACTCGGATCATGGTCCATCAGAAATCGGCAGGGCGATTCGTAGAGCTCCACCGAAAAGCCCTCCATGCGGAGGAGATGCCCGAGGGAATCCAGGAGTTCGCGTTCGTCGTCAACGAGATAGACTGTGGCATCCGACTTCATGCGTTTGGTTTGGAGAGAGAATGGAGGGGAATCCGGAGGACAAAGGTAGCGCCGCGACCATCGCGATGGAAAGCTCCGATCGAGGCCCCATGCTCGTCCGCAATCTGTCGACAAATCGCCATGCCCATCCCCATGCCCGTAGATTTAGTGGTGAAAAAAGGGTCGAATATCCTCTCCAATTCACCTTGGGAGAATCCTGTCCCCTGATCAGAAACCCGAAGCTCTGCTATGCCCTTCGGATCGGACGCAGTACTTACTTCTACCCGGCGGTCCGCTGGTGGAACCGTGGTCATGGCCTCGCAGGCATTAAACAGGAGATTGACCACGATCTGCTGGAGCTGGATAGGATCCGCCTTGACCATCAATTCCTCTTCACTCAAACTGACTTCGGAGGGGATGCGGCGGACGGACAACTCCCCACGCATCAGAGCGAGCACTTCCCGGACGACTTCGTTCAGATCCACCAAGCGCTTCGGAGTCTCTTCGCGGCGGATCATTGCACGGAGCCGGTCGAGCAGGTCTGCTGCCCGTCTCCCCGAACGGACGATGCTCTGGAGGAACACTTGGATCTCGGGCGCATAGCGGCCATGCGACGCGCAACTCTGAGCCGCCTGCGCACTCGTCAGGATAGTGGCGAGAGGCTGGCTGAACTCGTGGCTGAGGGTGCCCGCCAGTTCGCCGAGCATCGACACGCGGGTCAGGTGGGTCAGCTCTCGTCTCTTCTCCGCCAACTCCCTCTCGGCAAGCGCCCTGCGACGTCTTTGCACCAGCAGAGCGGAGATGAAGCTGCTCTGCATCAGGATGACGCCAGCCGCGAGCAGTATCCAATGCCAATAGGACTCCCAGAATCCGGGCACCCGATTCACCACCACGCTGCCACCGGGCAAATCCCCTTCCCTCACCCCCCAACGGCGCAGCTCCCTCCAGTCGAAGAAGCCTTGCAACGGCGACACGGTTCCGGATTCCGCCGGCTCCCGCCCCGCGAGGACCTCAGCCAGGATGCGCGCCGCCTGCGGCCCCATTGCGCGGTAGTCTGGCCCAATCCCTCCCACACACCCCTTCTGAACCGCCGTCTCTGGAAACATCGAGTAGAGAGGACATCGGCATGCGGAGGCGAATCTCCGGATCGCTTCCGCCCCGATCATCCATTCTCCCGCACCATCGCAGAAGATTCCCGGAGTCAGTACGACCGTGTCCTTCCCCAGTTTCGGCAGGCGCATCAGTATCTCACGGATAGGAAACTCCGCCCAGAATTCGAACTCCACTTCCTCCCGCATGGTTCTGGCCCTTTCCCTGATGTATGCCTCCCAAGCCTTGTCCATGGGCGAAACTCCTGTGATCACCACGAAACGCTTCGTCCCGGGATGCGCCTTCAGGGCGAACCGGAAATTCGGAACCGGATCGTAGTTCGCACCGGCTCCATAGATGTCCATCTGTCCATTCCAATGGGGGATGCGGTAGTCTTGCACCGCCATGTGGACGATGGGAACTTCGGGAAAGAGGCGCTGCCGGTGCCGTCCCAGGAACCCCAGGGCTCCCTCCGTCACGGCGACCACCCCGACGACGCGTTCGTTCCGGTACTTGTTCTCCATTGCCGATGCGAGATGCTCGCTCAGAGCGGGACTGTTGAAACGGTTCAGATCCAGCCACTCCACGCGGATCTCGACGTCGTTCCCCAAGTGGGACTTGATTGCTTCGAAGAGAGACTCGTTCATCAGCGTGACCATCGGCAGGAGCACATTCTCGCTGTTAACCACCAGGACCTGGCGCTGCCCTCCCTGAGAAAGCCCGGAACACGGCCAGAGCAGACAAATGGCCGTCAACGCCAGCCATGCCTCCATCCGGAAAAACGATCCCCCCCGAGAGGTTCCAGTTCCAACTGGAGCCATGTGCCACACAGGATCGTTCTCCATAGCGTGTCCCTGTCCACTCCGCTCACTCTCCGCTAGAAGGGCCGGGGAGCGCGACGAGGACTCGATCCACAACGCCGTACCATTCGCGGAGGCCAGCGGCCGCCCCACAATTCCAAGCCTCTCCAAGAAACGCATGTCCCGCCATGTATTGCATCGCTCATTCAAAGACGCGAAACGTTCCGGATTCAAGTTTGAACCAATGGAAAATCGCGGAAAAAACCACTCCATGCTGGATCGTTCGGGATTTGTCTTCCCATCCACTCAATGGATGCATTTTTGAACACATCACCTTGGTACAGGTTGCCACCCATAAAGAATTTTGCTATCTAGCGCGTAATTATCGATCGAACGCAGCCGTGTTGACGGCTCTTCGTCGAGCCATCCAAACTATGGCAAAACAGCTACTGAACACATTGCTTGAGCAGTCTCATCTTGCATCGATCCGTCGCCATCGCCAAAACATCCCTTCGCTCCCGAGCGATGTCAACACTCTCCCAAGAGAGAATGCATTCTGCGCCAACGCTCATCAATTTCGAACCATATTTCAAATTCGACAAACTCATCATGGGCAGATAACAACGTCTCTCAGAACAAGCTATTATTAAATACTTACCATCCTTGGGACCCATCACACGATCATGTCCATGAGACCCGCCACCGCTCTCGCCTTGGCCGCTCTCGTCTCCCCTTGGGGAGCGATCACCCAGAGCGAAGGAGACAATCATGGAGACCTCGCCAAGCAGCTCGCCAATCCAGTTTCAAACCTCATCAGCGTTCCGTTCCAGGGAACTTGGGAGTTCGGCATCGGGCCGAATGAGGCCTCGCGCTTCACTCTCAACATCCAACCGGTCGTGCCCATCGAAATCAGCGAAGACTGGAACCTCATTATGCGCACCATCCTGCCCGTGATCGATGCGGAGTCACCCGCACTCGGCATCGACGATGTCTTCGGCCTCAGCGACACCCTGCAAAGCTTCTTCATCTCTCCCAAGAATCCTATCCACGGGTGGATCGTGGCGGCCGGTCCCGCCACTCTGTGGCCAACCGCGACCGATCCGCTTCTCGGGGGCGACAAATGGGCTCTGGGGCCCACTGGAATCGGCTTGAAGCAGAACGGGCCATGGACCTACGGCTTTCTGACGAACCACCTTTGGTCCTACGCGGGCGACGATGCGGGCGACGAGGTGAGCGCTACCTTCATCCAACCATTCCTCTCCTACGTGACAGAGACGAAGACCACCTTCTCCGTCAACAGCGAGTCCACCTACGATTGGATCGACGGGCAATGGAGTATGCCGATCAACTTGGTCGTCTCCCAGATGTTCATGCTCGGAGCCCAGCCTGTCCAGGCCGCCCTCGGCGGACGCTGGTATGTCGAAAGTCCGGATGGCGGTCCCGAGTGGGGAATCCGGGCGGGCTTGACGTTCCTTTTCCCACAATAGGCAGTTCACTCGCAACGACATACCTGCTGACCGCATCCATTCCCTCTTGTCAAGTCCCGTATCCCCATGAAAAAAAAACATCTTGTGTTCGGCATTCTTGCCTTCTTGGCTTGGCCCCAAATGTCGGCGAAGGCAGACACCGTCACCGTCGAGAACTTCAATCGCGCCGAGAGTGACCTCTACTTCTCCGGCGTCGCCAAACTTGGCGGATTCGGCAAGTTCAGCCACACTCGCGAACTAGCCCCTCTGGACAAGCAGACCGTCATCCGTCTTAACCGTGACACTCTGTATTCGTCGGCAGTCTTCGATCTCGACGCTGGCCCCGTCGTCGTCTCCCTTCCCGAGACCGAGGGGCGCTTCATCTCCCTGCATATCATCGACCAGGACCACTACACGCACGGGGTTCACCATACCCCCGGCGACTACAAGCTGACGAGGATGAGCGTCGGCACCCGCTACGTATGCGCAGCAGTGCGCATCCTCGTGGATCCGAACGACTCCGATGACTTGAGGAAGGTGCATGGATTGCAGGACGCTATCGCCGTGAAACAGGATAGCCTTGGCGCGTTCGAAATCCCGGAATGGGATCCAACGAGCCAGAAGAAGGTGAGGGACGCCCTGAACCAACTGGCGGAAACCCTTCCTGACAAAAACCGCATGTTCGGCAGGAAGGATGAGGTCGATCCCGTTCGCTTCCTGCTCGGTACCGCTTCGGCATGGGGTGGCAATCCCGACAAGGAGGCTATCTACCTGAGTGTATATCCAGAAAAGAATGACGGAAAGACAGTTCATCGGATCACCGTCAAGGATGTGCCGGTGAAGGATTTCTGGTCCATCAGCGTCTATAACGAAGAGGGTTACTACGAGAAAAACGACGAGGGTATCTACACCTTCAATAGTCTCACAGCCAAGAAGAACGCCGACGGCAGTGTCACAATCCAATTTGGCGGGAAGCAAGGGGAGGCTCCGAACGTCATCCCCATCATGTCCGGCTGGAATTACATGGTCCGCCTCTACCGTCCGGCTTCGGAGATTCTTAACGGCGAATGGAGATTCCCCGTCGCTGCCGCGGTGGAATGATCCCCCGGAGATCCACAGTCCTAGAAAGCCGAGCATCTCTCTCAGCACCACGAACCCTAAATAAAAGCCCCTGTCATGAAACGTCGCCTACTCACCGCTTCATACTTGCTCGCCTTTCTCATCTCTCCATTTGTACACGCCGACTCGCTTCCTTCATGGAACGACACGGCTCCTAAGAAGGCTATTATTGAATTCGTCGAGCGTGTCACTAAGGAAGATTCCCCCGACTTCGTCCCTCTTGCGGAAAGAATCGCCACGTTCGACAACGATGGGACGCTGTGGTCCGAGCAACCGCTCTACTTTCAGCTTCTCTACATCTTCGACGTCATCAAGGCCAAGGCCGACGAGCGTCCCGAATGGCGCGAAACAGAGCCATTCGCTTCGGTTCTCAGGGACGACGCCAAGGCAGTCCTCGCCTCAGGGGAGGAGGGGATCGTGAAACTGCTTTCCGTTACGCATTCAGGTATGACCACGGACGAGTTTGCGGAATCCGTCTCCCGATGGATCGCCACCGCCAAACATCCCACGACTGGAAGGCTCTACACGGAGATGGTCTACCAGCCGATGCTGGAACTCCTCTCCTATCTCCGCGCCAACGGGTTCAAAACCTACATCGTCTCCGGCGGGGGTGCGGAATTCGTCCGGCAATGGGCGGAACAAGTCTACGGCATTCCACCCGAGCAGGTCGTCGGCACCTACGGTCGCATGGAATACGAAATCCGCGAAGGCCATCCCGTCATCGTCAAACTACCCGAGCTCGCTCTCAACAACGACAAAGCCGGGAAACCCATCGGCATTCAAACCTTCATCGGGCGCCGTCCCACTGTCGCTTTCGGCAATTCCGACGGGGATTTCGAGATGCTCGAATGGACCACTTCCGGCAAGGGAGCCCGCCTTGCCCTCGTTCTCCACCATACCGATTCTGAACGCGAATGGGCCTATGACCGCGAGTCGCACATCGGAAAGCTCGACAGGTCCCTGGATGCCGCTCCCTCCAAAGGCTGGATCGTCGTCAGCATCAAGGACGATTGGAATACCGTCCACCCGGGGGCCAAGCCCTGACCAGACCCCTCCCTGCATGCACCTCCTCCGCCTGCAAAATGAAAGCCCAATAACCATGAAAACAAAGCCACACCCATACCGTATAGCACTGTCTCTTCTGGCAGCCACATGCCTCTTCGGCCTCCTTGTCCCCGCAGCGGCAGAAGAGAAGAAGCCCAACATCCTCGTAATCTGGGGAGACGACATCGGCACCTGGAACATCAGCCACAACAGCCGCGGCATGATGGGATACAGGACGCCGAACATCGACCGCATCGCCGAAGAAGGCCTCGCCTTCACCGACTATTACGGCCAGCAGAGCTGTACCGCCGGCCGCGCCGCCTTTATCGGAGGCAACATCCCCCTGCGTACCGGCATGACCAAAGTGGGCCTCCCCGGAGCGAAGGAAGGCTGGCAGAAGACTGACGTCACCATGGCTACAGTGATGAAGAGCCTCGGCTACAACACCGGCCAGTTTGGCAAGAACCACCAAGGTGACCTGGACGAGCACCTACCCACCCAGCATGGCTTCGACGAGTTCATGGGAAACCTCTACCACCTTAACGCCGAGGAGGAACCCGAGAACGAAGACTACCCCAAGGATCCCGAATTCCTCAGGAAATTCGGCCCACGCGGCGTCATAAAGGCCAGTGCGGACGGGAAGATTGAGGACACCGGACCTCTCACCAAGAAGCGCATGGAGACCATCGACGAGGAAACCCTCGCTGCCGCGAAGGACTTCATCATCCGCCAGCACAAGGCTGGCAAACCCTTCTTCTGCTGGTGGAACGGAACTCGTATGCACTTCCGTACCCACGTGAAGGAGGAGAACCGCGGCATCTCCGACCAGGACGAGTATAGCGACGGGATGGTCGAGCACGACGGACACGTCGGCGAACTCCTCACCCTTCTCGACGAACTCGGCATCGCCGACAACACTCTCGTCCAGTATTCTACGGACAACGGCCCGCACTTCAACACCTGGCCCGACGCTGCCACCACACCCTTCCGCGGCGAAAAGAACTCCAACTGGGAAGGCGCCTTTCGTGTACCCTGTTTCGTGCGCTGGCCTGGGAAGTTCCCAGCTGGCGAAACCCTCAACGGCATCCTTGCCCACGAAGACTGGCTGCCCACCTTCGCGGCGGCTGCCGGCGAAGACAAGATCGTGGAGAAGCTCAAGACAGGCGTGGATCTCAACGGCCGCCGCTACAGGAACGTCATCGATGGTCACAACCAACTCGACTACCTCATGGGCAAAACCAAGGAATCCGCCCGCAAGGAATTCTTCTACCTAACCGACGAAGGCGACATCGCGGCCGTCCGCTACGGCGACTGGAAAATGACGTTCCTCGAAAACCGAGGCCAGGCTCTCGGCGTATGGCGCGAGCCTTTCGTGGAATTGCGTGCGCCGATGATCGCGAATCTGCGCCGCGACCCCTTTGAACTCGCACAGCACAATTCCAATACTGTCAATGACTGGGGTCTGGACCGCGTCTTCATCATGGTACCGGTCCAGCATCTGATCGCGAACTTCTACGCCTCGCTGAAGGAGTATCCGCCGAGTCAGACTCCTGGCAGCTTCAGCCTGAAGAAGATCAAAGAGGAGGCGCTCCGACAGAGCACCACCATGGAATGATCCTCCTCACGTCGGCGCGGAAGGCTATGCCGGTATGGCATTCCGCGCTCGGCATCTCTTTCCGATGACGATGCGTGCCCTCGCTCCCATCCTCTTTCCTAGACGACGCATCCAATTCCCATCCAACCTCCTGCCCGGCGACTACGCGGAATCGCCTCCGAGGAACCGGATCCAGGTCGTCACCCAGCTTCGCGGCAATCTCGCCCTCGACGAAATGCTGCGACGGCGATGGACCGGTTGCTGTCCCACTACGGAAGATCAACCGATGGGCGGCACACCTCTCCCCTCCCCAGATCCGGCTTCTTCGAAGCTACCCTACCAAACCATCCAACGGCCATCATGAAGAAGATTCTCGTCGTCCTTACCAGCATCGAAAAATACCCCACGATCGACCGCGCCACCGGCCTCTGGCTGGGCGAAGCTGTCCATTTCGTCAAGCGAGTGGAAGAGGCCGGCTACGAAGTGGACTACGTCAGCCCTAAGGGCGGCTACACGCCGATCGATCCCCACAGCCTCGCCATGGCCGAGCCGGTAGACTGGGAGTGGTATCAGGACAAACGCTTCATGAACCGCCTCGGCGCGACCTTGCCGCCCGAGCAGATCGACGCCTCCGACTATTGCTGCATCTACTATGCCGGAGGCCACGGGGTCCTCTGGGATTTCCCTGATAACGAAGTGCTGCAAGCCATCGCCAGGACCATATACGAATCCGGCGGCATTGTCTCCTCGGTCTGTCACGGTGCCGTAGCCCTGCTCAATCTCGCGCTTTCCGATGGCTCGCTTCTCGTCAAAGGGAAGAAAGTAACGGGCTTCTCCAATGAGGAGGAGAAGCTCGCCGAACTCGACCAACACGTTCCCTACCTCACGGAAGACGAACTGAAAGCCCGCGGAGCTAGCTATGTTAAGGCGGATGCCCCCTGGCTACCCTTCGCCATCGAGGACAACCGTCTCGTCACCGGACAGAACCCCGCCTCCGGAGGTCCTGTCGCCAATCTGGTTATCGCTGCCTTGCTGAGATGACCCTCTCCATCGTCATTCACCCATCATATCCTCATGCAAAAAGCCATTTGCCTCGCTTCCCTCGTCTCCAGCCTGCTCGCCCTCACTGCCGTCGCCGACACTCTTTCGGAGAAAGCCGTTCTCCCCTCGGTTCGACCTTTGGAGGACGATCAATGGATCACAATCGAGGGCAACGGCTGGCTGAGCGCGGTCGACGGAGACATCGGCATCCGCGGGCTGAGTGCTTCGGCAGACATGAGCATCGGCGAAATGCTGGGCGATCTCGACTTCGCCTACATGGGCTATGCCGAGTTCGGTCGCGGCCGATGGAGCGTCGGACTGGACGTCATCTATGCGAAGCTCTCCCAGAACACCCATTTCAATTTCGGTCCCATTGACGGAAGGATCGCTCTCGATCAGGAGCAAGCTTTCCTCACTGCCCGCGCACAATACCGCGTGAGCCAGTCGGAGAACCATACTCTGGACGTCTTCAGCGGACTGCGCTGGTCCTACATTGACATCGACAGCGACGTTCGGATCGCCCTGAGCTTCGACCGGCCCGCATTGCAGCAGTTCAACCGGGAGCGCCACCGCCGCTTCGACATCGGAAGCGACTGGGTTGACCCCGTGCTCGGCTTCCGGAGCGTCGCCCAGATCCATCCGGACTGGTCCCTCCGCCTCGAGGGCGACATCGGCGGCTTCGGCTCCTCCTCCGAACTCACATGGCAGAGCATCGCTGGAGTGGCCTACGCCTTCAGACCAAACGCGTCGCTCCTCGCCGGCTACCGCGCTCTTGGCATGGACTACGACCGCCGAGGGTTCAGACTGGACACGGTCAGCCACGGTCCTCTGGTCGTCTTCAGCATCCGGCTCTAGCTGAGTTTAACGCCGCTCCCTCGCAAAACCCTGAATCGGATTGCCGCCCGCTCGTCCATCGGGTATCCTTTCGCGCGTCGGCGACGTGCGACGAACCGAACCCGATTCCCCACCCGATCGTGACCACGCCCGACCCACAGCTTTCCGAGCACGCTCCGGCGATCGAGCGCGCCCTCTCCAGAGCAGCCGCCGCCGTCACTCCCGAGGAGTTCCCCAGCCTCATCGGCGATCCCGGCCAGACCACCTTGCGGATGGTGATGGAAAGCCTCTCGGCCGACTCCATCTCCGTCTGGATCGCCGACGTCGAGGAAACGAAGCTGGTCGTGACCCATTCGGAGCCCGATCCCGCCTTCGTCGGATGGTCGCAGTCGCTCTCGGAGGGGCTCACCAGCCTCGTCTACGCCTCCGAGCAGTGCCTTTGCGAGAATCAGGTCTACCTCAACGCGCAGCATTCGAAACGGGCCGACGAGGCGATGAAGCAAGTCACCGCGGCCCTCATCGCCGCCCCTTTCTTTTTCGGGGGCAAAGTGCAGGGCGTGATCAGTTGCGTGCAGTTGAAGAACCGCCTCGACGCTCCCGATCCGTCCGGCTTCACCGCCCGGGGGCTGAACCGCGTTCGCCGGCTCTCCTCCGTTCTGGAACGCCTCGTGAACTACAAGCTCCTCACCCGGATCCTCGGTCTGCAACTCTAGCAGACCCTCGTCGCCATGGCCCATGCCTCTCCATCCAACGCCGCCCGGGCGAAAGGCTGGCCCGGACTCGAGGAGGTCCGCGAAGCGGCCCGCTCGGGAACGGGCGAAGGCGTGCGCGTGGCCGTGATCGACTCCGGCGTGGAGGCCGGCCATCCCCGTCTCGCGAACCTGCGCCTGCGCGACTCCGTCGGCTTCGAGGAGGCGGGGGGATCGGTGCGCGCCGTCGAGGGCGCCGGACACGACACCTATGGCCACGGCACCGCCGTGGCCGGGATCGTCCACGAAATCGCCCCGCTCGCCGAAATCGGAAGCTTCCGCGTCATCGACGCCCGCAGCGCCTCGCGCACCCACCTGATCTGCGCCGGCGTCAACGAGGCGCTGGCGCGCGGCTACCACGTGCTGAACTGCAGCTTCGGCTGCCGCGGCTTGGCCAAGTTCATCCTCCCCTACAAGGAATGGGCCGATGCGGCCTGGCTGCGCGGCGTCCATGTCGTCGCCGCCTGCAGCAACTTCGACAACAGCCAGACGGAGTGGCCCTCGCACTTCGCCTCCGTCATCGGAGTCGATCTCGCGGAGACGGACACCGACGATCTCTACTTCCGCCACGACCACCTCGTCGGCTATTCCGCCCGCGGCGAGAACGTCGAGGTCGCCTGGATCGGCGGCGGCATCCAGCGCCAGACCGGGACGAGCTTCGCGGCTCCGCGGGTCGCGGGCATCGTCGCCCGCATCCTCTCGGTCTTCCCGGAGATGCGCCCGCCCATGATGCACGAGATCCTCTCCTCCATCGCCGAACCTTGGCATCCCGGCCTCAGTTCCGACTGGTGATTTTTTCCTTTCCACGAAACCCGAAGCCTCCCATCATCCCGACCACGCCTCTATGAAAACGACCGCCTCCTTCCTTGGACCCGTCAACCATCTCCCCGCCGAAGGGAGCGACTTCACGCCTTCGGGCGGCAGCGAAGCCGAAGTCTGCGCCTCGATGTTCGCCGACTCCCCGCTCTGGTTCGACGTCTCCGTCGACGGCGTCACGCTCGTCGCGAATCCGCAGGAGACGGAGGTCTTCCAACTCTTCACCCTCGAGGTGAACGAAAACGCGGGCGTCGCGCCCGCCTGGGCCGACCGGGCCTACGAGATCTCCCTGCAAGGACTCTTCCCGGACGCCTCCGCCTTCGGAACGCTTTCCGACGCCTCCGAGCCGGAGGACTTCGTCCGCCGCTTCCTCGAGGCGCTCGGCTCCTCGCTGAAGGACGGCGGCATCGAAGAGCAGGGGTCTCCGCTCCCCTTGATCCGATGGCAGCCCGGAGAAGACGGGAACTCGGCGAAAGTCCAGCTCCTCGGTCTCCTCCTCGCCGACGAGAGCCGCTTCGAGGAGTTCTGCCGCAACCACTCGGGCGAGCTCGGCTTCATCTTCGAGGATGCCGAGGTCGAGGCCCACGGCGTGCGGGAAGCCCTGACCGCCCTCGTCCTCCTCGGCGTCACGCTTGGCTCGGTCGGCAAGGCCGACGCCGGCATCTTCAAAAGCTCCGCGAAGAACAAGGAGATGCGCATTCACCAGCTCTCGCAGAAGTCGGCGGTGCGCCCCACCAAGGCCCCGGTCCAGACGCAGCAATCGGGCTGGATGGATGTCCACCGGGATGCCTACATCAACCACGACCTGCTCGCCGCGAGGAAGGACGGCCAGAAGAAGGTGGTCGTCGACATCTCGAAGCAGCGCGCCTACCTGCTCGTCGACGGCAACATCGCCATCGATACCGCCGTCTCCACCGCCCGCTCGGGGAAATACACCCCCCGGGGAGAGTTCAAGATCACGGAACGGGTCAAGACGGGCAAGACCTCCACGATCTACGGCTGCGCCCTTCCCTACTGGCAGCGCCTCGACCAGAGCGCCGTGGGCTTCCATATCGGCGACTTGCCGGGCTACCCCGCGTCCGCCGGCTGCATCCGCCTGCCCGAATCGATCGCCCCGATCCTCTTCGAGAACACCGCCAGCGGCGTGGCGGTGCAAATCGTCGATTCGTGGAGCGGTCCTGCGCCGCAAGCCGCGCCGAACCTGATCGTGGCGCAGACGGTGCCGCAGCAGGCCGGGAGCTGACCGGCTCCTCCCCTCCCCGACTCCCTATCTCATCCGCTCCGGCCCGACGATCTCCTCGAGCCGCTTCCCGAGCGTCTCCGCGAGTTCAGGCCGACGCTCGAGAAGATCCTCCGTCTCGCCCGGATCGGCTTCGAGGTCGAAAAGCTGGAAGGGCGGCACCGACGTCGTCCCGAGCGGAGCCTCCACCACCACGTGGCGCGCTTTGCCCGAACGGTGGCGCACGAGCTTCCACCGACCCGAGCGGAAGCCGAAGTTCCCCGATCCGCCGTTGTCCTGCTGGACCAGCTCCGACCGGCCCTTCGCCCCCGCCTCGCCCAGCAAGGCGCCCGAGAGGTCCACCGAATCCACCGGACCTTCGGTCAGGCTCCCGGCCACCCCGGCGGGCAGTCCGGCCCCGGTCAGGGCGGCGAGACTCGCGTAGAGATCGATCGTCGAGACGATTTCATCCGACACCCCCGGCGCGATCGTCCCCGGCCATCGCGCGAGGAAGGGCGTGCGCGTGCCGCCCTCGTAGACGCTGTATTTCCCGCCCTTGAAGGGACCGGCGGCGCGGTGCCCGCCGACCTTCTCGAGGGCGCCGTCGGCATAGCCGTCGTCCAGAACGGGGCCGTTGTCCGAACAGAGGACGACGAGGGTTTCCCCGGCGATGCCGAGGCGGTCGAGAGCGGCCATCAGCTCGCCGACACACCAGTCGAGCTGGACGATGCTGTCGGTGCGGAAGCCGTGCGGCGTCTTTCCCTGGAACCGCCCGTGCGGCATCCTCGGCACATGTGGATCGCTCGAAGCGAAAAAGAGGAAGAAAGGCTCCTCCCCGCCCGTCTCCATCCACGCCACGGCGCGCTTCACCCATTCGTCGGCCAGGTCCTCGTCGCGGAAGCGCGCCTTCTCGCCACCGGTGTAGAAGCCGATGCGGCCGATGCCGTTGTGGATCGTGCCGTTGTGCCCGTGGGTCCAGTCCATTCGGAGGCGGTCCCGATGGGTCAGGCCGGTGGGATGGTCCGGCGAGGGCGGTTCCGCGAAGATCCGGATCGGGTCGGCGGGATCGAGGCCGAGGACGTGGCGGTCCTCGACGTAGACCTGCGGCACCCGGTCGTTCGTCGTGGGGAGGAGGAAGCAATGGTCGAAACCGATGTCCAGCGGTCCGGGCGCAATCTCCCCGTTCCAATCGGGCCCCTCCGGTCCCCCGAGACCGAGGTGCCATTTCCCCACCACCGCCGTCCGGTAGCCGACGGTCTTCAGCATGGCGGGCAACGTGGGCGTGCCGGGCAGGAGGATCGCGGGAGCGGCCGGCGGCGCGATCCCCGTCCCCTTCGTGCGGAAGGCGTAGACGCCGGTGAGGAGCGAGTAGCGCGTCGGCGTGCAGGTCGAGGCGCTGCTGTAGCCGCTCGTGAAGCGCAGCCCCTCGGCGGCGAGCCGGTCGATGTGGGGAGTGCGGTAGGTGCTCGCGCCGTAGCAGGAGAGATCGCCATAGCCGAGATCGTCGGCCATGATGACCAGGACGTTGGGCCGGCGGGATTCGGCCGAGGCGGCGATGACGACGAAGGCGGAGCAGAGAACGAGGAGCGGGAGGAGTCTCATGAAGCCCACCCTACCCCGCCGACGATTCCCCGATCAACTACTTCCGAACCCCGAACATCTGGATCGAGTCCTCGTCCCTCATCCGGTAGCCGGTGCCGAAAGGCAGCGGACGGGCCACGCCCGAGGCGTAGACCTGCCGGAGGAAAGGCTGGTCGTATTCCTTGAACATGTCGATGGGACCGGCGTATTTCCCGAAGTAGGTGACGTCGAAGTAGGTCGCGAAGAATTCCGCCGGGATTCCCGACTCGTCCTGGAGAATGTACTGGCAGTCGCCGACGAGGTAGTTGCGGATGTTGACGAACCCGTCCTGGTGCATCAGATAGGAGGCCGCCTTGAGATAGCCCATGCCGCCGGGGCGCTGGTCGAAGAACTTCTTCAGGCTGCTGCTGGCCTTGAAGCCGCTGTCGGAGAGGTCGTATTTGAAGTAGTAGAGGCTCGAGACCGGCGGGAAGTCGGGGAGCCGGTCGAGGGCGCGGATCTCCAGACGGATCCCCTCGGCCGAGGAGGCGTCGGCGGCGACGGCGTTGCCGGAGCCGTCGAGCCGGATGAACTGGCCGTTCAGCACTTCGTGGCTGGTCAGGGCGGCGAAGTAGAGCAGCACCGGGTAGACCCCGTCCACGCCCCCCTTGCCGAAATCCTCGCGCATCTCGGTGGTGATGAAGAAATTCCGCTGCGAGATGCTGCGGAGCGTGTGGTTCAGGTGCGAGAGGTAGGTTCCGAGCTGTCCGTCCTGCATCGAGAGGAAGTCGGGGAGGGAGCCGAGGGACTCGAGACCGACGAGGATGTATTCGTCGACCCCGGGAAACAAGGTGGCCGCATGGACGAAGTCGGGCCCCCCGAAGGGATACTTGACCACCTTCGGCCGCGTGATCCTGGGATGGATCTCCGCCTTGGCCCAGTCGCGGAGAGTGCCGAGGCGGCGCTCGTTCCACGTCTTGGACAGGGCGGCGGAGTTGGCATTGTGCTGGCGCACCGCGGGGAATCCCTCCAACCCCCGGAGGGGGCTGCCGGGGTTGAGAGGCTGCCCGGCGACGAAGCGGGCGATATCGTCGAACGTCGCCTGGGCGAAGAGACCCGGAACGGGAAGGCTTGCCGAAAGCAGGCAGAGGAGGGCAAAACGTCGAATCATGGGGTCGTGGCGGGGTCGCCTCTATAATACGGACGAAACGACAGCCTCTTGCAAGAAAATCCCGTCGCCGGAGCCGGGACGGAGTTCGCGGTGGATGGGGCTTCCAAATTCCAAGGAAGCCGCGGGCGGGGCGGCCCGCGTCAGATCGCGCGCTTCTTGTCCCCGAGGTCGAGGCCGATGGTGATGGATGGGATGATGCCGTTCATGGCGGTTTCAGACGACCAGGCGCGCATCGAGCGTCCGGACGCCGTCGCGGCCTTCTTCTAATCTTGTTCGACGCCGGATTCCGGTAGGATCCGACGATGGGTGAGCATCCTGGCGCCGCTCCTCTGCGAGACGCAGACAAGGGCGACTGTAAGCACCAAGCCGAGTCCCCCCAACGTCGCAAGCGCCGGCAGGCTTTGGCTGCCCGGCAGCAATCCCGAGTAGTTGAGCGAGGCATGGAAAACCGCTGCCAGCAAAATGCTCTGCGTATGGCAATACAGCCAGCCCAGCCAAATGGAAATCCCGATGGCCATGCCGAGGTAGGGTATGAATGGCAGTCCTTCATGCGACATTCCCTTGACGAGGAAAAGAGGCAGATGCCAGCAGGCCCAAAGAGTGCCGAGGATGGCGCTCGCCATCAGAAACCGATGGCGCTTCAGCAAGGCCGGCCAGGCATATCCCCGCCAGCCGATCTCCTCCAGCAAGGCAAGCAACGGGATGCCCAGGACAAGCATCGTCAACGGCAAATGTCCGGAAGGGCTGCCAGGCGGCTTCCAAGCGAGGGGTTCTCCGGTCAGCCAGTGACCGGCCAGGATGGCCGTAAACGCCAGCAGGGGAAAACCAAGCAACGCGAGAGCCCACCACCTCAACCCGACACGCCAGCGCCATGCGCCCGCGAGCAGCTTCCTTACTCCGGCACGACCTTCCAGAAGGCTTGTCACCGCGATGGCGGCGACGCATGGCCCCATCCCGCCGATGAAGAACACGACCGGGAATGCAACCGGCCCCACCGCCAGCCACGGCAGACACATGAGCCACGAAAACGCATAGGCAAACGAGAAATACGCGACCAGTGGATGGGTTCTAACAAAACGATGAAACATCGACGATTATGCTCCGATTGCTTGCATTGGCCAACGGCGAAGGTGAAGCACCGGCTTCCCCCAAGGACTTGTTCGGCTTGGTTCGATTATCGTTGCTCGGTTGGTCTCACCAAGTCCGTTCCGGCAGGTTCCCACAATTCAATGGAATTGCCGTTCGGATCATGGAGATGGGCGAAACGGCCGTTGGGATAGATCGTCGGCTCCACGACTACAGGAATACCGGCCGCCCTGAGCTGGTCTGCCATGGCATCAAGGTCGCGCACCCGAAAATTGATTCTCCATGTGTATCCCGGTTCTCCGATCTGATCCTGTTGCGATTCCGCACCAAAGACTGTCGGCCCCTCATCCTGCCACCAAGACCCATCCTCGTATTCCTGTCCAGTCCTTGTGATCCCCAGATGGGTTTCATACCATTCATTGAGCGTATCCGCCTCTCTGCCAAGGAAGAAGAATCCTCCAATTCCGGTAACTTTTTCCATGTGATGTGACGTGGTCTTTTTTGCCGATCGATCAAGGTCGGCCGACCGCCGGGGCGAACGGCACGGCTACCGGACAAACTCTCCGAAAAAGCTATTGACGCTGCACCTCAGTCTTGAACCTGTGCGTTGAAATGTGAAGACGGTCATTTCCTTTCCGGCAGGGCTGGGCCTGTTCTGTCCGGCACCACCAGGTTCTCGACCGTGATGCGCGGGGATTTGAGATTTATCCGGACGCACAGCCTGTCCGGCTGCATCCCGTCCTGCTCCACGGTCCAGTCGTAGTCGGCATTCTCCGGATTGTTGAACCGAATGGAGAGGGTAATGCCCGGGCATGCGGCCAGGCTCTCCAGGAAGAGATTCAAAGGCACTGTTTCCCCCTCGTATCTGAGGGTGGTTCCAGTGTTGTAGGAAGTTCCGCCCAGGAACCTGCAATCAGGCCGCCGAAGCGCATCCATGACTTTTGCGCGGGCGGCCTCGGGGAATGAGTCGGGGAACGCAAGAGCAGGCTCATTGACATGGCTGATCGCGGCGAACGCATGGGCATGCCAAGGCGGAGCACAGGAAGAGACATGCGAGATGGAGTTTGGTTTTCATGATCGTGGTGGGCTGGACGGACAGGATGGATGGCCTCCTGGGGTTTCTTTTCCATGAGACGCGAGAAGCGAAGAAACGGTTAACGTTTGAGGCATGGCGAGCCCGATGCGGGAGCCCGGCCTCGATGGCAGGGTAAGGATTCGAATCAGGAATGTCAATCGACTCGAAACGGGATCGGGCTTGCCATCGCCGGCGTGTTTGGCACCGGCTAGAGCTGATTACGCGGGAGTTTAGGAATCATTATGCTAAGAAAGGAATCCTTAAGTGGGAAACTAGGGATCGCTTCATGATAAAACTTGATCGTGTTGTAAACGACATCTAATGCCCACTCAACGAAAGTGTCGGACTCATCCAACACCATCGTCCACGTCTGTGTCAGAATGTCTGGTTCATTGACTAGATCACGATCGATGATTCCCCGGCGTGTAACCCTATGCAGGAGTTTCTTCAAAGCTTCAGAGCGATCCATCTCTCCAGGGATAAATTCACTTACTGTTGGTTTAAAGTGAACGATCTGATTACGAATATCAGTCAATAGAGCAATGTCTTGAAAAATCTGAGAACCCTTATCGAGCGCAGAACCGGTAAGAGCGTAATATAGGAGTGAATATTTGATTTTCAGTTGCGCTCGATCATTTTCGAGCTGCTTTAGGATGAAATGAGCCTCCGAAACTCCTTCCGGAAGCTCGTGATCCTTAATTTGATCAATTATGAGCAAAAGGTCGTTCGGATAGGCCTCTAAAGCTAGCGCAGAGAACACTGCAACACTTGCTCCACTCGGGTACTGTCGGGCCAGATGAATCTGCCGCATAAGCTTTGCTCGACGCAACAAATCAGTCACTCCGAGATCAAGTGAAAATGAGTTTCCCATTGCTGAACGTCAAGGATCAGGCACCGGCGGAAGCCGGTTGCCTGCATCCGCTTGTTAGGGGATTGTGGGCGTTGAGGATTCGAACCTCAGTCTGCGGCATTAATCAAGGAAGCTATGGTGCTGTCTTCCCTGATTGAAGCCGCCGCTCTTCCAATAAGCTAACACCCTTCAAGGAGATCAATGATAGCATCTGATTCAGCAGTGTCCAGCCGATACTTCATGTGAAGAACCTGACGAACTGCATTTCGAAATCGGGTCGGTTTGATTCGGAAACGATTTAGGCGTTTAATCTCTGGCGCGATAAGGCTGGCGAGGACTGCGTCAGATGGACAGGCAACAGCGCAGATTGTGGCAGCATACGACTTTACCGCACGTGTATACAAATCGAAATCTCCATAGTCGAACTCTCCAAGCGCCTTAGGAGGAAGGTATTCCTCCGTGACACCGAGAATCCCTCGAAGTTTGACGCGTTGGTTTTCCAGTCGCCCTCTCTTAATGCTAGGGTGGGAAATCGCGTTTCGTGCGAGATGGTAGTATTCAATCGTTTCTCGATCTGCTGAACTAGCAGCGGCATTGGCAATGCCTCAGGTTCTTTACTATGTATTCAAACAATCCCTGATCGCCTCTATGAGCCCAAGATTTCGATGCATGATGTTCCTGCAAAAACGATCGGATGAAGTCCTCGAACTGGGCGTGGACAAGAAGCACAAACATTTCCGCCAGCCTCGGGCTAACTGATTCGAAATGGACATCATGCAGAGTTACTCCATGCCCTTTTGAATAGCGGGTAACCCAATCGAATCCGTCTGGGTGTTGCTCGTATTCTTCGGTGAAAAAGTCCACGGCGATAGTGGCGTATCCGCAGATCGCGTCGAACCGACCAAGAGATTTGTATAAACCTCGCAAGCACGGATAGCTGAATGACGAAGCCATATTCTTTCCCCTAACGTCAAGTATCAGGCACCGGGCTTCGCCCGGTTGCCTGCATCCGCTTGTTCTCCATTGGTTGTTTTGTTGATGCGAAGGTAATGATTGGGATTGTCAGCGATGAATTGATCGACCTCTCTCAAAGAGGTTGGAAAGGAGGGGTCTGAATGAGCACCACTACCAAAAAATCTGAATCCTGCCTTGTAAAGACGGCACGCAATCTCCCATGCGTCTTTATCCAGCCTCTTTGGTGGTCTGAAATTCCTTCCCATGTCACTCAATTCGCATGAACACTCTGGACACGAATGCGGATGGGAGGGTGAAAGAGGATCTTGCTTGAAGCTCTTGCGGCATGAAAAGCAAGCAAAGTGGGAAAGGTATTCAGGCCCTCGATGAGATGATGGGACTTTGGGCGCCAAGATCACGCGGTTGCCGATAGCTTTACGAATCTCCATGCGTTGCTGTTTTGTCACGGCGTGTAGTTTCATTTTGGGAGAACGTCAAAGATGAGCCATGACTATGGCTGGCGCAGAGCGTGCGGAAGCACGATCTGTGACAGACATAGGCATTGGCTCCATCGCCTTGTTAGGCTTCTTAATACAGGCTTGGTCTGCAAATTTCATCGGGATATGGGAGCTTGCCGTCGGACTGAATCAAGAAATCTCGATATTGGGTGATGCAGGACTGTAGTTCCGCGAACGTTCCTAATGAGCGATCCTTAAAGCCGTGAATAGCATTCCCCTTAGCCTGCACGCACCGAAGATATGGCACCCACTGGTCGGAGAAAACCTTATCATATAAACCTATCAGTGGATCGAGAGTCATCTCATCTGGGTCCGCAATCGCTCCTTTGCGCCTAATGGCGTTCACGTCCTTCTGGTAATCGAGGTAATGGACGCTGAAAGTCAGTTTTATAAGACCCTCGCATAGCGAGCGGAGCGTAACATAGCCTAGTATAAGGCGTGCATCAAGAATAGCAGCATTGGGCTGAGCAGCGTAGTCGTGCAGCGTTCGAGCTAGAGAGGTTTGTCGATCAAGCCTAGACTTCGATAGCAAGTTGGCAGCTTCGATCGGTGCCCAGCCGTGTGATGCCCTCCAGAAGGTGGATTGCGCATCCGTGATGCGAATGATCTTGTCGATAGCAGTTCTCATGTCTGTCTGCCTAACGCCCGAGGTGAGGCACCGGCTTTAGCCGGTTGCCTCCACCGACTTGTTAGCCCTCTTCAGGTTGTTCAATTACGACTGCAAATGCCGCAGCGATGACACCCGTTCTTCGGTTAAATAAATTGAAGATGTTCTCATCGCGAAGGTCCTCGTATATATATCCCTCCTTACAAAGAAGCATCAAATCCGCAACAAAATACTCTAGACTCCAGCCAAATGGGCCGTCGCCATCTACCGGAAAATCAGAAACGCTCGGTGAATAGTTTTTAGCCTTGTCTCGCAATAGAGCATGAACTTCTGCCGACGGCACAATACGTGTCCCGAATTGCAAGCTGTGAGTGCAATCGTCGGACAGCAGTGGTACCTCCTGAGTAAACGGAAGAATTAGCGGGTTGTAGAACTGGTAAAAGACAGGAACTTTGCTCTTTTTGGAGTAATCAGCAATCGCTTCAATTTGATGACTATGCGCCTCCAAAGCGCCATACTTGCTCTCCAGATCAAAAGCAAACTTCGTGGTATGGTAGAGGGGCACCTTGGCATCCTCCGGGTCATGGAGGCGTCCAAAACCTATCTCATAGTCAACCTCTAGATCCTCAGTCACCTGACGGCCCTTAGGGTAAAGTCGCTTCGATTGAAGAGTCGCAGCCTTGGAACGGATCGTCTTTCCGTTATGGCGAAAGTGCATCAAAACCCCAATGTCGCCGATCTCCCACTTTCCGTAGTAGTGTCGCATCCCTCCGAGAAAATGGGTGTCAATTCTGACTGTCCAGCCTGACTCAAGCTTTCGTGGTGAAGAGTGTTGGGATAGATGCTCGATGAAGGTCGTGTCTAAAGAGGGCTCAGAGCACTGTGGAACTAGAGAAAGCTTCCGGGCCAGCCTTTCGTTACAGTCCCGGAATACTTCCCGGACCCAGTCAACAACATCTTTGGGTAAATGCGGAGGCGTCATGATTAAGTTCTTGGGCTAACGTCAGAGGTGAGGCACCGGCTTTAGCCGGTTGCCTCCACCGCCTTCCATGAGAAGGCAGTCAAACAGAAATTGAAGTTCACTTCAAGTTTTCATTTCGGGGGCGACGGGGACCGCACTGGGGGCCCGGGTTCGTGGCTGGTCGCGGGCGAAACAGGGATTCTCGCTTCCATTCGCACTCCTGGACGGCGTTTCCGTTGCTCGCCGGGTGCATGATTGGATCCGTTGTTTCCGTTGTCGCTTCCCGGTCTCAGGAAAAGGGGTGGAACGCTGCCATCTTGTTGCCGCACTCGGTTCCCTCGGGGCCGGTGCTGTCGGTGCAGCGCAGTCGTTCCAAAGGGGAGTGCCGTGGATGCATCGCAGTCGCACCGGATCTTCGAAGTTGTTTCATCGCGCGGGGGAAAGACGGGGAAGTCAGACGGCGGATGGTTGCGCTCGGCGGTCGGGCTGGTAGTCGCCCTGCCCTTTCCAGAGGGCCACCAGCAGCACCGCCAGCTTGCGGGCCACGGCGACGACGGCTTTCTTCTTCGCCCGGGAGCCTCCGCGCTCGGCGAACTGGAGGCCCTTGCGCTTCAGGTCGCAGTCCGGGCCGAAGGGGCCGAGGATGTATTGTGCCGCCCCGACGAGCAGGCGGCGCAGGTAGGCGTCGCCTGCTTTGCTGATGCGCAGTTGTTTGTCCAGGCCGCCGGATTGGTCGCGCTTGGGGATCAGGCCGAGATAGGCGGAGACGTCCCGGTTACGCTCGAAGCGTTGCGGGTCGCCGACGGTCAGCACGAAGGCCAGCGAGGTGATGGCCCCGACGCCGGGGATTTGACACAGGCGCTGCGTCGCCGGGTATCGTTCCCCGCAGAGCGTTTCGATGCGGCGTTCGAGTTCGCGGATGTTTCGGGTGAGCAGGTCGATGACCTCCAGCGAAGGCCCGATCATCGCAAGGATTTCCGCGTGTTCTTTCGTCAGAAGGGCGCGGCAGCGCTTGGCGAAGCAGGCGGTGTTCGGGGAGGGCAGGCGGATGCCCAGGCTTTTGAGTGTGAAACGGATCGAGCTGATGATGTCCACGCGCTGGCGCACCAGGTTGTCGAGCAGTTTGACCTGGAGCAGGGCGCGCTGGGATGCCTCGGAGCCGTGCCGGATGGGGTGGAGCAATTCCGGATCAACGCGGGCGAGACGCGCGATCATGCGGGCGTCGGTCTGGTCGCTATTACGATGGTTGGCGTAGATGGCGCGCAGCTTCCGGGCGTTGGCGACGAGCACCTCGTGGCCGAGGGAGGCGAGAAAGCGGCTGGTCCAAGGTGAGTGGGTGCCGACTTCCAAGGCGATGCGCGCGCCGGGGTATTTGAGCGAGAGGCGGCGCAGACTTTCCCGGTGGTTCGTGATGCTGCGCTCGTCGATGATGTTCCCGGCGGAGTCGAGGACGCAGATGGCGTGCTTTTTATCCCCGAGGTCGAGGCCGATGGTGATGGATGGCATGAGTGTATTCATGGCAGTGTCAGACTATCCGACGTATCAAGTGCCGGGCGCTGTCGTTGCCTTCTCATCTAATCTTGTTCGCTTTTAGTGGCTTGTGGGGTGTGTGACGACCCATGCTGTTGCTATTGAGATGGTGATGATGTTCGCAAGCCAAATCCAGTAGAAGTTCCTTTTGGTGATCTTGTGTTTCCAGATCATTTTGATCGTGAATAGTTCAATAATGGCATTCAAGCCGCCTCCAAGAATCGGCACGGAGAACCATGTGACGGGATTGAATGTGCCCCAGTCGAAAATCCACATCACAAGCATTCCGATGGTGAGTTCGTATAAAATGCCGGATAAAGGTCTCCCGATAAGGCCGACAAGGCCAGAAGCCAAATTAGCAGCTAGATCGTATAGGAGTGTATTCTTGCTGGAAAGGCTAAATAGGCGTCGGAAGAAGAAAAATTCGATGACAAGGCTCAGCGCAATGATAGGTAGGGAGCTGATCTTGGCTTCGGCATATAGGGCTGGCCAAACAACGTTAGCGATTACGAGTGACATCTTATTTGAGCGAACGTCAAGGGTCAGGCACCGGCGGAACGCCGGTTGCCTGCACCCGATTGTTCGACTTGTGATGCTGTTGATGTTTCATTCTTTTTGAAAACCCCATTCAAGCCAAGATAGATAGTCTCCCAAAAGTATTCCCGCCAAGTCTATTACTTCATCAGCCTTGTTTTTAGAGATTGACTGCGTGTGCATTGCCTCATTGCATATTGAGAGTATTTGAATTAAGAAATCACCTTGCTCACTTGTTATACAATTAGATGAAAGTAAACGATCTAAGGACCTTCGAATGGACTCTTTTGGTTTTACCTCCAAATTGAAACCTTTGAGCAAATTGCGGATGATAATCTCAAGCTCCATTCGTAGACCAGCTAAAGCAAGACTTGGGTTCTGGGAAGCCAGTCCGTAATAATAATTAAGATCAAGCCCGCTAGGTGTAGGCTGTAAACCGAGTTGCACCATTCTAGTGTTAGCTTCGGTCAAAGGCAGGGTGGGCGCATTGTGTTTTTTCGGATCAACGGAAGCTTGAGCTTTTTCTGCTAATTCGTGGGCTGTGGCAATTTGCTCTCCAATGTCGATTGACACTCCGCCAGGAAGGTCTGCTTTCTTTATTCTATTGATGACTCCTATTATTGGTTTGCGAAGCGTGAATAACGCTATAAGTGCGGTAATTGGCCAAATTAGAACTTTCAAGTATTCTAGAATTAATTGGGCAATCTCCATACTGAGAATTGACTTTTAGTCGAACGTCAAAGGTCAGACACCCGGCTTCGCCGGGTTGCCTGCACCGCCTTGTCCTGCCTTGGTTTTTAGTAGTAGCGATGCTGCAACTCGATAAGATGAATATGCGACAATGATCGGGACGAATAGTCCAAGTAACCCCCATGGCTCTCTGGGGACATGAGTATATCCCTCTTCGATTGGTGAATATTCATGAAAAATTGCGGATAGAAGCATCCACAATATCCATGCAAGTAATACCAGAACACCTTTTCCTATTGAGGCGGATGAACAATCTTCGCTCGAATCCACATGTGGAAGAATGAATCGTAAAACATATAAATAGAAAGGTAATGCAATCAGACCACTTGCGAAGAGAAATGCGTTTGAAGCAATTCGATCGGGAAGAATGCTTGGTAAAATTCCCTGTAAAGTCGAAGAAAGGTAAAAAGCTCCAAATGTAACAAAAATACCTACTACCCATTTTAGGGCTTCAATGCTCATTGAGCGGAAAAGGCGAATGCCAAAAATTAGAGCCAAAACGCCGGGAATAAGCATCATTGGAATGATTGTCAGTGTGAATAAATAATCGAACTGGCGTTCATTGCCTCCAAGCTGCTTCCAAATCGGGTAAATGACCATCCCGATCCAACAAATACCGAGAAGAGCTGATGCTCCGGCGATTGCTTGTCTAATAAGGACGGGCTTCATGTCTTGGCAGAACAGTGATATTAGCCCACTTTCATATCGGCGCTCGCAGACGAGCCGCCGCCATGCGGACTTCCTCAAGAAAACCGTTTTTGCCGCATGGCGTCAAGGATTTCGACTTTTTTCGGGTCGTTTTTTATGCGCATTCACACCTCGCTCCATAGCCTGATAGTCAAGGATGGAAGATTTTCCGGCAAGGTTTTTTATCCTATCACCTTATCAATATCTCCTGATTTTCGCCGAAAGCGAAATCTAGATTTTCCGTTTGCGTTTCTTCTAAATTCAGAATAGATGAATTTATGAACAGCGATCAAAAATACACTTCTCCGTGGAAAGCCGACCTCGCTGCTTCGCGTGACTTAAGCCGTAGCGAGAAGGCAGGCTTCGCCCTCATTCTTGACTGGTATGAGAAATGGCGCGTCTCCCAGGGCTTGCCTGCGGAGCGGGAATCGGCGGCGACCTTCTGGCGGCTGAAGGTGATGGGGAGAAAACGCGAGCCATGGCAGCTCGACCAATGGGCGCAGGCCTTTCGCTGGTTGCTGAAATGGCTTCGCCATGCCAAATCCGATGGCGAGACACGGAGCCTCGAGGAACGCGTGCGCGACGCGGTCGACCGAGCCGGATCCCGCCGCGGACTGGCGCGGCGAACCCGCCAAACCTATGCCGGATGGGCGGGACGTTTCTGCCGATGGGCCAGGGACGGGCGCAAAGTCATGAATCCGGCGAAGCTGGGCTGACTGGTCTCGGACCAGAAGGTCAGTTTCTCCACTCAGAAGCAGGCGCTGAACGCCCTCTCCTTCTTTTTCCGCGATGTCTGCGGCCAGGCCGAAGTCGATCTCCAGGTAACGATGCGGCGCACGCCGAAGCGGATGCCGGTGGTGCTGAGCCTGGCCGAAGTCGCGGCGGTGCTCGCGGAGCTGCCCTCGAAATGCCGACTCGCGGCGGAACTGCAGTATGGGGCCGGCCTGCGGCTGAACGAGCTGCTGAACCTCAGGATCAAGGATGTGGACGTGGAGCGTCGGCAGGTCACGGTGCGCGGCGGGAAGGGCGACCGGGACCGCGTCACGGTGCTGCCCTTGTCGGTGGCCAGGCAGCTTGGGGCCTGGAAGGAGCAATTGCGCGCGCTGCACGAAGCCGACCGTGCCGCCGGCGTGCCGGGGGTCTCCCTGCCGGGCGCCCTGGCGCGAAAGCTGCCCGGGGCGGGCGAGCGTTGGGAATGGGCCTGGCTGTTCCCCGGCGACCCTCTTTCGGTCGATCCGGAAACGGGTATTCGCAGACGGCATCACCTGCACCAGGAGACCTACTCGCGGGCTCTTCGAGAGGCCGGCGCGGCGGCGGGGATCGGCAAGCGGGTGCGGTCTCACGATCTGCGTCATTCCTTCGCGACGCACCTCCTCGAATCGGGCACGGACATCCGGACGCTACAGGAGCTGCTCGGGCATGCGGATGTGAAGACCACGCAGATCTACACCCACGTCGCGCGGAACCTCGGCGCCTGCGGTGTCGCCAGTCCGCTCGACCGGATCGGGATCGGAAAGACGATGGCGGCGGGCGGACTTCCTCCCCTCACAAGCGCGGCTTCTCCGGCTTCGTCGGCGCATCCCAGGCGCGCGCCTCCTCCAGCTTCACCTGCCGCTTGAAGACCTTTCCTCCGCAGGTGGCGTAGAGGGTGTTCCCGTGGAGCGCCACGTTCGAGGGATGCCGCTCCCCGACCGGACTGGGGACGATGAGATGGACGCGCCCGGGCTGGTCGCAGATCTGCACGCCCATCGCGGTGGCGACGAGGAGCCAGCCCGCCTTGTCCACGGCCATGCCGTCGGCCTGGCTGCGCACGTCGACCGAGGCGGTCGGGAGATGCAGATGGTAGTAGGGCTGCACATGGGCCAGCGTGCCGTCGGGCTTCCGCTGTCCCGACCAGACGAAGCGGCCGCCGAAGTCGGCGGCGTAGACGAGGCTCTGGTCGGGGCTGAGGACGACGCCGTTGACCCCCGAGAACTCCGCCGACGCGACCTTGACCTCGCCGGCGGGGGTGACGGCGTGGATCGACTTCGTGCGCGGCTCGGAAAAGTAGACGGTGCCGTCGTGCGCCACGACGAGGTCGTTCGGCTTGACGCCCTCGGCATGGACCTTCCTCTCCCCGGTCTCCACGTTCCACGAGACGATCCGCCCCGGATCCGCCTCGCAGGCGTAGAGGGTCCTGCCGTCGGGGGCGAAGGCGAGGCCGTTGACGCCGCCGGTGTTCTCCTGGAAGAGCGAGACCCGGCCATCGGCCGAGACGCGCCAGACCTTGCTCCGCTCGAGGTCGGAGAAGAACAGCTCGCCCGCCGCGTTCACCGCCGGTCCCTCGGTGAAACCATGTCCCTCGCTGACGAGCTGCCAGTCCTCGCCCGCGACGAGGAATTCGTTCGCCTTGCTCTTCGACGCGTCGGGATGGGTGCGGACGACCGCCCCCTCCCCTTTCCAGTCCTGCCAGAGCCACCGCAGCACCTCGGGGAGGATCGCGTTCCCATGCTTGCGGTTGTGGCCCCCCTCGCCCCAGGCATGGTTCACCTCGTAGCCGGCCCACTGGAGCGAGGCGAGCATGTCCTGGTTCGCCACCCACCAGCTCCCGCAGTAGATGTCGAGATCGTTTCTCCCATCCTGGAGGAAGATCCGCAGCGGCTTCGGCTCGGTCTTCCGGACGAGCACGGGCAGCTCGTTGCCTCCGCGCAGACCGACGTAGGTACCGACGGTGGTGAAGACGCGGCGGAACTGGTCGGGCCGCTCCCACGCGGCCTGGAAGGCGGCGATGCCTCCCGAACTCGATCCACAGAGGGCGCGGAGATTCGGGTCGCCCGTGACGTTGAGATCCTTCAGCGCATGGGGAATCATCTCCTCGACGAGGAACCGCGCATAGCGGCCGTCGGTCGCGTCGTATTCGAAGGAGCGGTTGTAGCGGGGCAGGGCGTCCTCGTTCGCCTCCGGCACGACGCCGGGATTGACGAAGAGCCCGACCGTCACCGGCATGTCGCCCGCGTGGATGAGGTTGTCGAAGGTGACGGGCACGTTGTTCAGATAGCCGAGCCCGTCCTGGAAGACCATCAGCGCGGCCGGCTGCGTGCCGTCGTACTGGGCGGGCGTGTAGACGGCATACTCGCGCGTCGTGCCGGGAAAGACCGCGCTGTCGGCGAAGACGCCCTTCGTGACGGTGCCGGAGGGAACGCCCTCCTGCTTCGTCGATTCGGGCGGAACGGGATAGTCTTCCTCCTGCGCGGCCAGGGGCGAGGCGGCGGAGAGGAAAAGGACAAGGGCGGGCCAAGCGGATTTCATGACCCGGAGCAAAGCGCAGCGCGCGCCGTCCGCAACAGCGGTTTCACGCGTCCACCAGGGCGTCCGCCTCGCGGCCCTGGCCTAACCTTCCGACGGACGCCTAGCAGGCTCCTCTACGTCTCCGCTCCTTTACGTCTCCATCAGGCCTCTCTCCGGTCCTTGCCCGGTGGGGTCAGAAGAAAAAGAAGATCGCCTTGAAGACCGCCGCGACGATCCCGATGACGCCGGCGACCATCGCGAAGGTGCTCAGCACCCCGCCCCGGCGGTGGGGAGAGAGGGAGAGCAGCGCCCCGAAGGAACCGAGGAGGATCGCGAGAACGGCGAGGACGAGTCCGAAGATCGCACCGGTCATGAAGCTTCCGACCGCGCAGACGACGGAGAGGATCGAAGCGATGCTGAAGATGGGGGAAGGTTTGGAATCGCTCATGTCGTCAAGATGGATCGGATCGGGAGCGAAGCAAGGACGGAAACGGCGGCGGCGCGCGGAGATTGCCGCTATTCCCCTCCTTCCTCCTTCGCCTTCCCGGCGACGAGCCCGCCGTCCCCGCGACGCTTCTGGAAGGGAGCGCTCTCGACGACGCCGTAGACGATCTCGCGCAGCGAGCCACCGTTCCTCTCCGCGTCGGCGACGATCCTGTCGATCGTGGGGGCATCGAAATACTCGATCCCGCGGCCCACCGCATAGGTCATGAGCTTCTCGGCGAGCGCGCGGTGGAAGTCCCCCTTCCGGGCGCTGGCGAGAATCTCGCTCAGTTCGCGGGCGTTGTTGAACTTCTCGCCGGTCATGAGCTGGCCCGCCGCGTCGATGGGATGCCCTTTTTCCTCGTCGCGCCAAAGGCCGATGGCGTTGTAGTTCTCGAGGGCGAGACCGATGGGATCCATGCGCATGTGGCACGAGGCGCAGACCTTCTCCTCGGCGTGGATCTTGAGGATTTCGCGCAAGGGCAGGTTCTTGTTTTCGCCCTTCGCCGAAGCCTCCAGGGGCGGCACGTCGGGCGCGGCCGGAGGCGGGGGGGTGGCGAGCAGGTTCTCCAGGACGAAGAGCCCCCGTTTTACCGGCGAGGTCCGGGTCGGATTCGACGTCACGAGCAGAATGGTGGCCTGGTTCAGCAAGCCGCCGCGAGGCGAATCCGCCGGCAGATCGACCTTGCGCATCTCCTGCCCTTTGACTCCCTCGACCCGGTACCATTCGGCGAGGGGTTCGTTGAGAAAGGTGTATCTCGCGGTGAGGAGCTCGGTGGCGGGCCGGTTCTCGCGGAGGACGTGGCCGAAG
Organism: Verrucomicrobiales bacterium; assembly: GCA_037190325.1. Lineage (GTDB taxonomy): Bacteria > Verrucomicrobiota > Verrucomicrobiia > Verrucomicrobiales > DEV007 > Arctic95D-9. Next base: position 125,073 of record JBBCIU010000005.1, read on the forward strand.
AAGCGCTCGCTTTCGAGCCGCATCGACTGCCGGAGGCGCCCGTTGAAGATGCGGCGGGCTTTTTCGAAGTCCTTCTCGCCGACGACGACCCGCTCGTTGAAGCTCATCGTCTCGACGTCGCGCGCCTGCAGCCATTGGCCGACGAAGTTCTCGATCATGCGGTCGGACTTCGGGTCCTTCAGCATGCGATCCACCTGGGCGCGGAGATTCTCCCGCAGCTTGCCTTCGCCGGCGAGATCCAGGAGCTCGTCGTCCGGTATCGAGCTCCAGAGGAAATAGGAGAGGCGCGAGGCGAGGGCGTATTCGTCGAGAGGCACGATCTTGCCGGGATTGTCCGGCTCGGGCTGGACTTCGGCGCGGAGGAGGAAGCGCGGGCTCACGAGAATGGCGACGATCGCTTCCGCGATGCCGTCCTCGAACCCATTGTCCGGCTGCAGGTCGACTTCGCGGGCAAGACCGACGAGCCGCTTCAAGGTCGCCTCGTCGACGGGGCGCCGGAAGGCCCGGGTCGCGAACTTCCTCAGAATCTCCTCGCGATAGGGATCGCGCTGGTTCTCGTCCGCCGGAGGCGGCCCTTTGGAGAAGAGGTGGCGGGCATTCCAGGGATAGTCCTTCCTGCTCCCGTCGAGCGGTCCCCGGATGCGGAAGCTCTCGACATCGACGGCCAGCTTGTTCTCCCCCTCGCGGGGAGGCTCGCCGGTCTCGGTCGCGACCCAGAAGGCGACGTCCTTGCCTTTCTTCAGCACCGACTTGGCCTTCAGCGTGATGCGTTCGGAGTTGTCCCAGCCGAGCTTCCGCTCCGCCAAGGTCTGGTCGCCGGCGCCGAGCTTGAGCGTGGCGGTGTGCGAGGTCGCCTCGTCCGATCCGCGGATGCGGAAGTCGAGGATGATCTCGTATTCCCCGTCATGGCTCACCCAGGGATGGGCCTGCATCTTCCGGGCGTGGTCGAAGGGCATCCAGTCGACCGACCAGTCCTTGCTCCGCTCGTCGCGGAAGGTCTTCAGGTCGAACCACCACTCCACGATCCCCGGTCCGTCGGTCGGCACGGCCCGCTCGACGACGAGCGTCGCCGCCTCGAGATACTTCTCCATCAGCAGCGGGGAGATGCTGAGCACGTCGCCGATGGTGTCGAAGCCGTAGCCGGTGTCGTCGGTGGGGAGAATGTCCTCGACTTTGAAGTCGTGCTTCAGGAGATCCTTGATCGAATGCCGGTACTCCTCCCGGTTGAGGCGGCGGATCGTGACCCGCCCCGGATCGGGGTTGGCCCGGTCGATCTTGAAGACGGACGACTCGATGAAGGAGAGGAGCGCCGCCTTCTCCTCGCTCTTGAGCTGCGGCTTGTCCGCGGGCGGCATCAGGTTGCTCCTGACGTTCTTCCAGATCTCGTACCAGACGTCGAAGTTCTTCAGGTGGTCCGAGACGCTCTCGAAGTCGTCCATCGCGAAATCGCCCCTGTCCATCCCATCGCCATGGCAGTCGTAGCAGTGGGTCACGAGGAGAGGCTCGATCGCCTCGTAGGCCTTCTCGGCCGCCCGCGACGGAGTCCAAGCCGCGGCGAGGGCGGCCAGCAGGAGAGCGTGTGGACGGGAGCGGATCATGGGTGACGATTCGAATCAGATTCGCACAGAAGCGCTCCTCTTTCAGTCGCCGCCGAATGACGCCTTCACGTAGGCGAAAGGCACCCGTTCGGGCAATCCCGGGGAGGAGTCAGGCCGTGCCCTTCGCGGCCGCTTCGGCGATCATCGATTCGATCGCCGCCTTCGTCTGGACGCCGCGCGTGCCGACGACCGGCTGGCCGTCCTTGAAGACGATCAGGGTCGGCACGGAAGTGATGCGGTAGCGCGTCGCGATGTCGCGGGCCGCGTCGATGTCGACCTTCGCCACGACCGCCTCGCCCGCCTTGGCCTCGGCGACCTGCTCGACGATGGGACCGAGCATCTTGCACGGGCCGCACCATTCGGCGTGGAAATCGACGAGAACCGGCAGGGTGGTTCCGGCGAGGGTGGAGTCGAAATTGGAGGAATCGAGGTGGATGGCTTTCATGGGATTGTCTACGGGATGGGACGGAACGGAGCGCCGATGCTTACAGGCTCTCAGCGATTTCTCACCTGGATCACACCGCCGTCGGTGGCGAGGGGAAAGACCGTGGAACCCGCCCGGATCAACGCGGCGTAGCGCCTCTTCGGCGCAACGGTCCGTCCTTCCCCGGTTCCCTTCAACCTCTTCCGGTTCGGCTTCACCACGACGCGCAGGGCGACGGGGGCGTCGCCCGCATCGATCGGGGCGGTGCGGTAGGTACCGCCCACGATCGCGGCGGTGAGGTTCCCTCCGGGACCGGCATAGGCGACGCGGAAGTGACGATTGCCGCGCGGCCCCCTCACCGCAAGGCGTTCGGCGGCGCGGCGGCCGGGCAGGACGATGGCCCGGTTCGCGACGAGCACCCGTCCCCTCACCGGGCGGGCCTTGCGGGAGACGAGCGTGACCCGCTGCCCCGAAGGCGCGGCGTAGACCCCGACGCCCCGGAACCCGCCGCGCGACGCGGCCACGGCGACATCCGGCCTCGGCAGCACGACCTGGAAGCTCCGCTCGACCGAGGTCGCCTCGTGGTAGTCGTCGCCTCCCTGCGTCGCGACGATCCTCACCGGACCGGCTCCGGTGAAGACGAGCGTTCCTCCCTGGATCTTGGCCGGCCCCTCGAGAACGGCGAAACTGACCGGCTTCCCGGAGGCCCCGCCGACCGCGGCAAGACTCACGGTCTCGCCGACGAAGCGGTCGCCGGGCGTCGCGAAAACGAGGCTCTGCGGGGCCGGAGCGATCACGAAGGCACGGCTCGCGCCGCCTTCGTAGAGCTGGCTGGCGACGGTGGCGACGACGGCGTAGCTCCCCGGATTCGTCGGCGGCGCGGACGAGTCGTCGTAGGTGAAGCTCACCGGCAGACCGGCCGGAATCGTCTCGGCCCCCACCGATTTCGGCGTGCCGTCCCAGGTCTGGAGCAAGCCGGTCAGGTTCACGGTCGCCGCCGCCTTGGCGACGTGGAAGGTACGCGCCACCTCGGGAGCCGGTTCGTGGTTGTCGTCCCCCGCCTGGGAGGCGACGACGCTGACAGGTCCCGCCCCCGCAAAGGTCAAGGTCGTTCCCTCGATCTGGGCGGAACCGCCGGCCACGGAGAAGGTCACGGGACTTCCCGAAGCTCCGCCCGCGGCCGAGAGGCTCACCGAAGCGGTCGCGACCTGGTCGGGGATCGCGGGGAAGGATATCCTCTGCTCCGCCTTCGCCACGACGAGGGTGCCGGTGGCGAGCCCCTGGTAGGTCGCGTCGACGATCCTGGCGACGACCGCGTAGCTGCCCGCGCCGACCGGCGCGTCGGGCGATCCGTCGTAGGTGAAGGCGACGGCCAGGCCCGGCGGATCGGTCGTCGCGGAAACGGATTGCGGGTGGCCGTCGTAGACCTGGCTGAGGCCGCCGAGGGCTAAGGAGGCCAGCTCGCGGGTGTCGACCGCGACGTCCCCGGAGAGGGTGGAGCCGATCCCGTCGGCGGTTCCCGACGACGAGAGCGCGCGGGCTGCCCGGAATCCGGCAGTGTCGCGACGGGTTCCCGGCTGGGAAAACCAGCGGGCCGAGGCGCGGGAATAATCGGCGTAGCCATCCCAATCCCCCCCGCGCTGCACGCGGTAGACGCCGGAAACGGCCCCTTTCGGATCGGCCGTTCCATGGCTGATCCCATAGTGGTTGCCGGAGTACCAATCCCAGCACCACTCGGCCACGTTCCCGACCATGTCCCGCAGACCGTACCCATTCGGCGCGAAGCTCCCCGTCGGAGCGGTGTAGGGAAAGTCGCCGATCGCATGGAGCGGGTGATGCCCTCTCGTGGGACTCCCGTCGTATCCGATGGATGCGTTCGAACTGTAGTTCGCCGCGGCATGGGCGATCGTGTCCCCGCCCCAGGGAAAGCGCTTCCCCTCGATCCCGCCGCGCGCCGCCTTCTCCCACTCCGCCTCGGTGGGGAGACGGTAGCCGTTCGCCGTCCAATCGACGGTCGGCTGGGCCGTCCCTGTCCTCATCGTCTCCCCGCCGACGGCGTAGCAGGGAGTCAGCGCCTCCTTCTCGCTGCGGGCGTTGCACCATTTCACGGCGTCGAACCAGTTCACCATGTGTACGGGGTGACCCGCCGCCTTGCCTGCCCCCGCCGCAAGATCGGTGTAGCCGTTCGCAACCGCCCAGCTCCGTACCTCGTCCCACTCGGCCTTCGTCGTCTCCGTTTCCTGGAGCGAGAAGGCGCCCACCGCGACCAGGATCGGGGGAGCATCCGTGTCGTCGTCCCCGCTCGTGCGGCCCATCGCGAAGGTCCCGCCGGGGATCGCGGCGAAGCCATCGACGAGGCGGCCCCGCGCGACGCGGAAGCCGAGATCGTCGTCGCGGCCCATGGGGGAATTGGCCAAGCGCCTCGCGACGCGTCCGTCGCTCGCGAGCGTGCTCCACGCGCCTCCGCGGCACACCCGCGCCGAACCCGAACCCGGGCCGCGCGGGTCGATCGAACCGGCGCTCGCCGCGTAATATCCCTCATCGTACCAATCCCAGCACCACTCGAGCACGTTTCCTGACATGTCCACCAACCCGCGGGCATTCGGACCGAAACTCCCCACCGGACCGGTGTAGGGGGCGACGCCGTCGGCGAAAGACGGGTGATATCCCTCCGTCCCGCTCTGGTAGCCTTCCCCTCCGCTGTTTTGAAAGTTCGCCTCTCCATGCGAGATCGCGTCCGTTCCCCAGGGAAAGCGCTTCCCCTCGATCCCGCCGCGCGCCGCCTTCTCCCACTCCGCCTCCGTCGGAAGGCGGTAGCCGTTCGCGCTCCAGTCCACCTCCGGCACTGCTGCGCCCGTACGCAGGACCGCTCCGCCGAACGTGTAGCAGGGCGTCAATCCCTCCTTCTCGCTGCGCGCGTTGCACCACTTCACCGCGTCGGACCACGTCACCGAATGCACCGGATGGTCCGGTCCCTTGCCCGCCCCCGTGGGGAGGTCGGAATAGCCGCGGGCGAGCGCCCACGCCCTGACCGAATCCCATTGCGCCTTCGTCGTCTCGGTCTTCTGCAGGAAGAAGGTGCTCACCGTCACCGCCACCGGAGGCGCGTCCGTGTCCCCGTCGCCGCTCGTGCGCCCCATCGTGAAACCGCCGCCCGGTATCTCGGCAAAGCCCGCATCCGCGACGAGACGGAAACGCATCTCCTGGGCGACGTTCCCTCCCCAATCCTCCCCCGCATCCCAGACGATCTGCTTCCCCCCGCCCGGAGCGATGCCGTCCCCGACCGCGCCGGTCGCGGACGACGCCGGAACATCGAAGGTCTCGCCTCCGTCGCCGGAGATCTCCAGAACGATCTTCACCAATCCATATCCGCCGCCATCCAGATCGTAGGTGAGATCGACCCACTTCGTGCCGGGCCGTTGCGAAACGACCAGGTTGCCGACCGTCGGCGTCGCCCGTGCCTCATTCAGGAGCCCTCCCAGAAAAACGGCCACCCACACACGTGCTCTCGTTGGAAAAAATCCCATAAATCCCAATTATTAATAAAAACTATATAAATTTGCATAAAACTCTCTCCGCGCCAAGAAAAAGCTCTGGAACGCCTCGGCGCTCCATGAACGGACCGGGATTGGGGTGAACTTTCCGGCGACGGCCCCAGCCGTCACCGCTCCCCGCCATAAATCCCTCTCTCCTCGCAGTAGGCCGCCACCCCCGGGGTGAGCCAGTCGCGGTGCGCGGTGAAGTCGGAGCGGATCGCGGAGGACGACGCCGGATGCTCGAAGGCCACGGCGGTGTGTCGCCACCCCGCACGCTCGCGCACCGTCTGGCCTTGGCGTGTGAAGACGAGGAAATGGAGCCATTGCCGGAGACGCCCCGGCTCGGCCCAGCGCTCGATCTGATCCCACTGGTCCGTCCCCAGGATCCAGTACCATTCCGTCTCCGGGACGAGCGCGGAGAAATGGCGGGCCGTCTCCCACGAGTAGCTCGGCACGGGACGGTTCAGCTCGAAATCGGAGATCTCGGCCCAAGCCGTCCCGGACTCCGCCAAGGCGATCCCCAGCATCTCGCGGCGCTGCGTTCCCGTCGCGACCGTGCCGGATTTGAAAGGCGACACTGCGGCGGGCACGAAGACGACGCGATCTAGGTCCGCCGCCTCCCGCGCCGCGACCGCCATGGCGAGATGCCCGCGGTGGACGGGATCGAAGGATCCGCCAAAGAGCGCGGCACGGGGACGCGGGACGGATAGAGGGGCGGTGGCATTCATCGAGGTGGCGGCGGAGAATGCTTACACCACCGACGGGTGCCGATGCACGCGGATTTTCGGTGCGGCAGTGACTCGGCGTCGATCCCCATGGATCAGTGCTCCCCTTTTCCTTTTCGGGGGATCGATGAAGAGATGCCCCAGGTGCCGTCGACGCCACGCAAGCTCCCAATTGACCGTTTCCTCTTCACCGACATCGTGGCAAGATGTCGCATGATCCGTGGCGGGCGGTCAACGGCACCGCCCCTCCGCGTCCCACCCCTCCAGTCCTCCGCCATGAAGAAACTTCTCATCGTCCTCGCCCTCCTCGTCATGCTGGGACTCCTCGCTGTCTTCGTGGGCGCGCGCATTCTCGGCCCCCGGTTCATCTCGGTGGCCCCGCCGAGCGGGAATCCGATCGGGGAATACGATGCACCGCGTCCCGAGACCTCCTTCCTCGGCCTCGCCATCGCCGTGCCGACGAGCCTGCTCGACGAGATCGCCAACGCGGAAGTGCCGCAGAACTTCACCGGCAGCGAGGCGAAGAACTTCCACAAGCGCATCCGGAACGGCGCCTACGCCTGGGACGTCGTCCGCGGCGAGATCCGCTTCCGGAACACGGGGAGCGGACTCGCCCTCTCTGTGCCCTTCGAGGGCAAGGCGAAGTTGCAGGGAAATCTCGACGCCGCCATCGTCGAGATCCCCCTCGACGGCAACGCCGACGTCGCGGGTACCGCCGGGGGGACGCTCGCGCCGGAGGTGATGGCCGACTGGAGCGTGAATCCGACCTTCACCCCCGAGCTGAAGCTCGACAAGGCGTCCCTCCAGCTCGGCCAGCTGGGCCGCATCGACATCGGCGACTTCCTCGGCGGCAGCCTCGGGCAATACCTCCAGAAGGAAGCGCGCAAGATCACGCCCGCCCTGCGCAAAAGCCTCAACCTGCGGCGGGAGGTGACGAAGCTCTGGAACGAGGCGCACCTCGTCGAGCAGGTTTCCGACGACCCGCCCGTCTGGGCGAAGGTGACGCCGCGACGGCTCCTCCTCGGTCCCATCGACTACGGCACGCCCGACCAGATCTCGCTCGCCGTGGCGATCGAAACCGAGACCTACCTCGTCAACCGCGCGCCGGAGGCGCCGGCGAAGGCGCCTCTCCCCGAACTGAGTCCGCTCGCCGGCGCGGCGGGCACCGACCTGCGCCTGCCCGTCGTCGTCAGCATGACGGAGCTGAACGAAGTGCTGGCGAAGGAGGAGTTCGACATCGACACGGGCATCGGAACGAAGGTCCGCGTCCACGGCCTCGCGGCGGAGGTCGGGCAGGGCGGCTACCTGAACCTGAAGCTCGACCTGGAGGCGGACAAGTCGCGCCTCGGCCGCGGCGTCGCCGGCACGATCTGGGTGCGCGGCCGGCCCGTGATCGACTACGAGAAGCAGACCCTCGGATTCAGCGGAGTCGAGCTGACCGTCGAGACGCGCGACAAGCTCACCGGAGCGGCGGCCTGGCTGCTCGAGGGCCTCCTCGTGAAGGGGCTGGAGGCGCAGCTCCGCGTCGATCTGAACGACTACAAGGCCGAGCTCGACGAGGAGGTGCAGAAGGCCATCGCCAAGGCCGACCTGCCCGAAGGGATCGACGTCTCCCTGAGGAATCTCGACGTCCATCTCGTCGACATCTACACCATCACCCGCCACGTCGAGGGCGGCGAACCCGACCCGGGCATCGTCGTCGTGGTCCGCGCCACCGGCGACATGAGCACCCGCATCAACCGCCTCGACCTGAAGCGCGACAAGGCTCCATGAACCGCCCGTTGCTCCTCTCCGCCCTCTGTGCCACGGCCCTCTCCCGGGCGTTCTGCCAGGACTCCGCCACGCTCCCCGGCACCGCGCCGCTCGACTGGACCGAGGAGGATCCCTCCGTCCGGATCATGGACGGGGCCCACGCCTTCATCGACCGGAAGATCGCGGAAACGGCGGCGAAGACGCCCGCCTTCCCCCTCGACGAGGAGGCCCGGAAGGCCTTCGTCGTGGACTCGCGCGCCGACCTCGCGAGGAGGCTCGGCGTCGTCGACGAGCGCTCCGCCCCGGCGCTCGAGTTCGTCGCGGACGACCCTGTCTCCTACGACGGCGAACCCGGTCGTACGCTCGTCGCGGAAGGACCGGGATTCCGCATCCATCAGGTGCGCTGGAATGTGCTGCCGGGATACGCCGCCGAAGGGCTCTACGTGAATCCGATTCAGGAAGAAGGACAGCTCGCCACGCCTCCCCTGATGGTCCTGATGCCCGACGCCGACGAGACGCCCGAGGATCTCCTCGGCCTGACGCCCCGCCTCGAGCCGAAGCAGCGCATCGCCCTGCGCTTCGCGATGGCGGGCTTCCGCATCCTCCTCCCCGCTCCGCTCGACCGGAAACCCTTTGGTGGCTTGTCAGGGGACGACGAGGCGATCCTGAGGACGAAGCAGAGCCACCGCGAATGGATCTACCGGCAGGCCTTCCAGATGGGGCGCCATCCCCTCGGCTACGACGTGCAGACGATCCTCGCCGCGATCGACTGGTTCGATCTGGCCTTTCCCGGCGCCGGCACCACGGTGGCGGGCCATGGCGAGGGAGGCCGCGCCGCCCTCTACGCCGCGGCCCTCGATCCGCGCATCGACCACGCCTTCGTCAGCGGCGCCTTCGCCCCGCGCGACGCGGCCTGGGCCGAGCCCATCCACCGCAATCTCTTCGGCCTGCTGCCCGGACACGGCGACGCCTCCGTCGCCGCCCTGATCGCTCCGCGCGTCCTCCTCGTCGAGCACACCGCCTTTCCCGAGGTGAGCGACCAGAAAGGCGAGCTCTCCACCCCGCCCTTCACCGAGGTGGAGCGCGAATGGAAGCGGATCGAGAAGGCGATGAACGCCTTCGCCGCGCCGCCCTCCTTCTTCCTGACCGAGGCCCACGACGGCGCCCGCGGCGACTACCCTTCGGTCGCGGGCTTCCTCCAGGCCATGGGGCGCGAGCCGGAGATCGACCGCGTCCCTCCCCTCGCCCTCGTCGTCGATGGACGCGAGGGATTCGATCCCGCGGCGCGGCACCGCCGGATCTTCCTCGGTCTCCAGAGCCATGTGCAAGGCCTCGTCGACGCCTCCGACCGCGTGCGGGAGGAGGCCTTCCTCTTCGCCACCGAACCGGGGCTGCGCCCGGGCAAATGGTCGACGGAGAAGGAGCATCCCACGCTCGATCCGGCGAACTTCGTCGCCCGCGGCGAGGAGTGGCGGACGCGCTTCGAGGAGGAGATCCTCGGCACCTTCGACGAGGACCGGCTCCCCGCGAACCCGCGCACGCGCAAGCTGAGGGAGACCGACGCCTGGACCATGTGGGAGGTCGGCCTCGACGTCCATCCCGGCTTCGAGGCCTGGGGCGTGCTGCTGCTGCCGAAGGACATCAAGCCCGGAGAGCGCCGTCCCGTCGTCGTCTGCCAGCACGGCCGCAACGGCGTCCCCCGCGACTGCGTCGATGTGGGCAAGCCCGCCTACAGCGACTTCGCCGCCCGCCTCGCCGAACGCGGCTACATCGCCCTCGCCCCGCACAACCTCTACCGGCACGAGGACCGCTACCGCTGGCTCGACCGCAAGGCGAACCTCGTCGGCGGCACCCTCTTCACCTTCATCGTCGCCTCGCACCGGCAATGGCTCGACTGGCTCGCGACCCTGCCCGAAGTCGATCCTCAGCGCATCGCCTTCTACGGCCTGAGCTACGGCGGCGAGACGGCCGTGCGCGTCCCCCCCGTGATCCCCGGCTACTGCCTCTCGATCTGCTCCGGCGACTTCAACCAATGGACCCGGAAGGTGGCCGATCCGGATTTCCCTGGCAGCTTCATGAAGAGCGTCGAGTGGGAGATGCCCTACTGGAACCTCGGCCAGACCTACGACTACTCCGAGATGGCGGCGATGATCTTTCCCCGCCCCTTCTTCGTCGAGCGCGGCCACCACGACCTCGTCTCCACCGACGCCTGGGTCGCGCACGAGTATGCGAAGGTGCGCCATCTCTACGCCCGCTTCGGCCTCGCCGACCGCACCGGGATCGAGTTCTTCCACGGCGGCCACTCGATCCACGGCGTGGGGACGTTCGAGTTTCTGGAGAAGCACCTCGGGAAGCCGTAGGGAACGGCCTACGGAAGACGCGGAAGATGGCATCTTTGTCGAACGCCACCAAGGAGTGGGCAGCGCCTCTTCTCGATGCAATCGGAAAGCCGGAGGCCCCTCTCTACCTGCTACCCGAAGAAGGCCTCCCACTCCGCCTCCTTGAATCCGACCAGCCCGCCGCGGTCGGCCAGCAGAAAGGGCCTTTTCACGAGGTTTCCGTTCGAGGCGAGCAGGGCGATGGCCTCGTCTTCGCTCATCGACGGCAGCTTTTCCCCGAGCTTCAGTTCCCGGTAGTCGCCACCCGAGGTGTTGAAGAGACGCTTCAGCTCGCCGCCGTAGATGGAGAGCATCCGGCGCAGCTCCGCCTCCGTCGGCGGCTGCTCGCGGATGGGGATCTCCTCGAAACCGAGACCTCGGGCCTTCAGCCATTTCACGGCCTTCCGGCAGGTGTCGCACTTGGCGTAGGTGTGGATGCGCATGGGAAGTGATGGAACAAGAAAGGGGAGACTTCCGCCTCCCCTTTTCACGGAATGGATCCGCCACGGGCCACTCAGTGCCCGCTGAGATTCTGGGCTTTGTATCCGCCCCTCGACTTGTAGTAGAAGAAGAGCAGCAGGTAGCAGACCAGCATGAAGGCGGGGAAGATCGTCATGCTCGCCAGCGCCTTCTGGGCGCTGCCGGCCTGCGCCTTGTCGAGCGCCTCGGAGATGGCCGCCCGCTCCCCTTCGGGAGCTCCTTGGACCAGCCCGTCGAGAGCGGTATTGTTCAAGGTGTTGTAGTGAATGATCTCGTAGATGCTCTTCTTCTCGAGAACCCCTTCGGCAAGGGAGCCGTTCTGGACCAGGCCGGGGACCTTCGCCGCCTCCGGTGCGGTGGCGACCGACTCGATCGCCTTGTCGGACTGCAAGGCGCCGATGTAGGGGAATCCGAGCAGGCCGACCGCCAGCATCCCGATTCCGGAGATGGCGTTCAAGGTGAGAGCGCCGCCTTTCGGAGTCTGCTCGGAGACGATCCCGAGCATGGTCGGCCAGAAGAAGGTCTTGCCGAGGGCGTAGAGCGTGGCCGCGCCGAAGATGACCGCCACTCCCTTGGCGCCGGAGAGGGCGAAGAGGCCGGCGATGGCGAGAACGGCGCTGAGGATGAGGAGGCCGAGCGGGGAGAGCTTGTGGACGATGGGACCGGCGAAGAAGCGGAGCACCATCATGATGACGGAGGTGTAGACGAGGATCCATCCTCCGTGGAAGGTCACGGCCTGGGCCATGATTCCCGAAATCCATCCGTCCGTGCCGATCTCGGTGGTCGCGAGCGGCATCATGATGAGGATGAGGAAGACCATGAGGGGACGTCCGAGGCTGCGCGTGTAGATACCGAAGGCGGCGACGAGGGCCACGCCGATCGCGACGAAGAGCCACTTCGGACCTTCCGGGAAGAAGTCCATGAGCTGGAGCGTGAGGAGGAAACCGACCACCGCCGCGCCGAGGGTTCCGAACTCCGAAAGCATGTCGCGATAGCTGACCCCGGCGGCGACGCGCTCCTGCACGGGGAAGGTCTGCTTGATCAGCATGAGGAAGTAGATCACCGCCGGCACCGCGATGATGCCGAGCTTGATCTCCCAAGGCGTGTTGCCGAGCAGGATCGTGATGATTCCCGCCACGACGAGACCGCCGGGCCAACCGGCGTGGAGGATGTTCAGCCACTTCGTCTTGTCCTTGTCGAACATCGTCGCCACGACGGGGTTGATGAAAGCCTCCACCGTGCCGTTCCCGAGGGCGAGGACGAGGCCGCCCCAGAAGATCATGCGGCCGGCCAGCTCCGGATTCTGTCCGGCGATCTTCAAGGCGGTGAAGCCGACCACCGCCCAGATGAACTGGCAGACGAAGGCGAAGATCATCGAGAACTTGTAGCCCACCTTGTCGATGATGAGGCTGAAGAGGATGATGCTGACGGCGAACGGCCAGATCTGGATGCCTTTGAACCGGCCCACTTCCGCCGGGTCGAGGTGTAGCAGTCCTTCGGTGATCGCGACGTCGTCCAGAAGGAACATCCGGGTGATGAAGCCGAAGGCGGTGGTGATCAGGGCGATGAAACAGCCCCAGAACAGGGCCTTCGAGGGTTTTTGGTCGCTCATGGGGGAATGATGGTGGAGATCGAAAATCCCGACGCGATTGACGGACACCGGGAAGCGGGGCTTTCTTAACAAACCGATCAGGTTCCACAAGAAGAAATGAGGACAAAATCGCGTCCCTCCACGCCGAATCCTGTGGGGAAATCCCCTCCCTTTCCTCACGAGGAAGGCAAAATTCTCATTTTTCCATTCTCAAAAATATTAAATCTTGCATTTTTGAAATATTTGTCTAAAAATTGCAGCTATTCCTGCCATTCGCCTCATGCGAGATTTCACCTGCTCACGCCCCATGGATGACACGGCCGCCAACCCTTTCCTCGAAGATCTCTTCGTGGACCAGCCCTCCAATCTCCCCGGAGCGGGCCGCATCCATCACGGCGCGTTCGTGCAGATCCGCGAGGCCATCGAAGCGCTCCTGTCCCACGGCGGCCATCCGGCCAGTCCCGGCCTTGGCCGGGTCTTCCTCGTGACCGCCGCAGAAGCCGGCTACGGAAAATCCCATCTCGTCGCCCGCGCCCGGGACCAGCTCGGCACGGTCGCCTCGACCCTGTTTCTACCCTTCGACCGCTCGCGCCCGGCGACGTGGCCGGTGGCGCTCTCGTCGGTCCTGCGCCAGTTCTCGACGCTGAGCCGCTCGCGCCATCTCCCGATGTCCCTGCTGGAGGAGCTCTCGCGCTTCTTCCTTGCCCGCCTCCTCCTCGGCGGGCTCGCGAGCGGAGCGGTGAAACGGCGCGACTGCCCGGAGGAACCCGCGCGGATCGAAGCGGAGTATCCCCATCTCCTCTCCCCCCATTCCGACTCCAAGCTGCTCTCCTGGCTCGACCAGCACGCCCCCGATCTGGCCCATGCCTCCGACCCGGAGCTTTCGAGGCGGCTTGGCATGGGAACGGTGGAGCTCGGCTTCTGGGTCCGGCTTTCCATCGACGTGAATCTCCGGGAGGAGAGTTCCCTCGACCGGCTTCGCGGCCTGTCCAACGGGGAGGCGAGGGAGCGGCTTCTGCAACTGCTCCGCATCGCGACGCTCCACCGTCCCGTCATGCTCGTGGCCGACGGCCTCGACGGATTCCATCGTTCCGGCACCGCCGGCATGGAGATCGCGGAGATCGTCAACGGCATCCGCGAGAAAGTCCCCCGTTCCATCACGCTCGTCTGCGTGAACGACGACATCTGGTCCTCCGTCTTCGCCGGCGAGCTGCCTTCGGCGTGGCGCGATCGCCTCGATGGGGAACCGCTCCGCCTTCATTCCATCGGCTCCGAAGCGGCGATGGATCTGGTGAGGTTCCGGCTTCGCCGGACGCGCCTTTCCGACGAAGCGGCCGCGTGCTTCGCCAAACGCGTCGCCGACGAGTTCCGCTGGAGCGAGGGAGAAACGCCGCTCTCCCCCCGGAAGGCGCTCCGGCAGGCGAGCGAACTGTGGAATCGCGAAGCGAAGAGCTATTTTGAGCATCCCGCCGAAGAAGACGACCTCCCCTCTCCCGCCAAAGAGAAAGAGGTGGCCGACGAACGCTTCGCGGACAGGGGCGCCTCCGTTCCCCCGCGTCAGGAGACGTCCGCCCCCATGCCTCCCCCTCTCCCCGCCTCTCCGATCTCCGAGCCATCCCTCGCCGCTCCTCCCGCGCAAGCGCGGGACATGGATCTCGCCGGGATCGACTCCATCATCAACGATATCCGCGGTACCGGAAAAACCGTCGTCAGCGAATCGCCCGAGCAGCGTTTCAGCGAGGCCGCCGCTCCGCCGAAAACCTCCGCCCCGGCCGCTCCGGCACCGCCCCCGCCAGCGAACGACCCGCTTCCCATCCCGAGCTCGTTCTTCGCCGGGCTCCACGCTTCCTCGGCCCCCTCGACGGTGGCGCCTCCCCCTGCGCCGCTGACGCGTGCCGCTCTCGAGCAAATCCTCGCCCAGCGCGAAAGGGAACTGCTCGCGGGGGCCGGATTGACGCTGGACCTCGAACGCCTCGGACGCTTCATCCGCGCCGTCGGAGCGAAACACCCCGCCTTGGGACAGCGGGAGGAACGCTATCCCAGCAGCCGCACGATCTGTCTCCGGTGGAGCGCGCGCGGCCACTCCGTCCTCACCGGCTTCGAATCGCCCCGCAACGCCTACTTCTGGAACAACCTCCTGCAGCAGTCGCTCGCCTCGAACCGCCACGAGAAGATCGCGGCCTTTTCCCACCCCTCCGAACCCTTCGACCCCTCGCTCTTCGCCAGTTTCGGATTCAGCCCCGCGGTCATCCAAGGACGGATCGACGTCATCGGCATGAACGACCGCGAACTGGCGATGATCTACGCCGCCGAGCGCACCCTGCACGACTACGAGGACACCCCCGAAGCGGAGAGAGCGATGCAGCTCGTCACCCTCCACCTCGACCCGCTCTGGCGGCGGATGATCCAACCTCTCTGAAGCCACGGACTGAAAACGCGATGAACCTTTTCGATTCGGAAAACGACGGCGTCCAGTTTTCGCAATGCTGGCCCCTCCCCCGCCCTTTGTGGTCGTTGGGAAGGAGCGCTTCGAAGGGCACCGCCTCCGCGGCGAAGGCAACGGAGACGGAGGACGGGAGCTTCAGGCCGGTCGGAACGGCAAGCGGCGACGGCACGGTTTCGACGGAGGCGGGTCTTCGACGGAACGAGGCATGACGCCGCCGAGCCGCGCGGCGTGAACGCACCACCCGGACGTCCACCTCGCTGCCGTGCGAGATCTTCCGGCGGATGGCTCGGCGAGCCGTCCCTGCCACGCCGCGCGGCTCGGCGGCATCATCGGAAGCCAATCCGACGCTCCACTAACATAACAACAATAATTTCAATCGGGATCGCGATCGACCGGAAAAGCGGACACTGAACAAATAAGGAAAAATTACAATCAGGAGTTGAAAGTATTTCACTTTTCCTAAATACTACCGCCATTCCGACCGCTCCGCCTGAATGGCCGCCGACTACAACGAAGAGCACATCCGCTCCCTCGACCCACGCGAACACATCCGTCTTCGTCCCGGGATGTACATCGGGAAGCTCGGCGACGGCTCCTCGCCCGACGACGGCATCTACATCCTCCTGAAGGAAGTCATCGACAACGCCATCGACGAGCACGTCATGGGCAACGGGAAGCAGATCGATCTCGAGATCGACGGACGCTTCGTGAGAGTGCGCGACTACGGACGCGGCATCCCGCTCGGCAAGCTGAAGGACTGCGCCTCGGTCATCAACACCGGCGCGAAGTACGACGGCGAAGCCTTCAAGAAATCCGTCGGCCTCAACGGCGTCGGGATCAAGGCGGTGAACTTCCTCTCCTCCTTCTTCGAGATCCAGTCCTTCCGCGAGTGGCAGACCATGGCGATCGAGTTCGGCCAGGGCCATGTCGTCGCGGAGATGAAGAAGCCCGACAGGACCTCGGAGGAGAACGGCACGGTCGTCGCCTTCGAGCCGGACGCCGAGATCTTCGGCGAGTACGACTGGGATCTCGAGACGGTCGAGGCGATGGTGCGGAACTACGCCTACCTCAACACCGGGCTGACCCTTTCCCTCAACGGAGCGAAGTTCAAATCGAAGAACGGCCTCCTCGACCTGCTCGAGGAGAACCTCGCCGGCCGCGAGGCGCCGCTCTATCCCATCGTCCACCTCTCGGACCGCGACATCGACGTGGCCTTCACCCACACCGAGCAGGCCGGCGAGGAGTACTACAGCTTCGTCAACGGACAGCACACCACCATGGGCGGCACGCACCTCGCGGCCTTCCGCGAGGCCGTCGTCAACACGGTGCGCAACTACTACAAGAAGCAGTTCGACGCCGCCGACGTCCGCTCCGGCATCGTCGCCGCGATCAGCGTGCGGGTGGAGGATCCCGTCTTCGAATCGCAGACGAAGACCAAGCTCGGCTCCACCCTGATGGCTCCGAACGGCGAGAGCGTCCGCACCTTCGTCGGCAACTTCCTCGGCCTCCATCTCGACAACCACCTCCACCGCACCAAGGAGGTCGCCGAGGGGATGCTCGACAAGATCCAGCGTTCCGAGCACGAGCGGAAGGAGCTGAAGGGCATCAAGAAGCTCGCCAAGGAGCGCTCGAAGCAGTCGAAGCTGCACAACAAGAAGCTCCGCGACTGCCGTGCGCACTACGACTCGAACCACAAGCTCAAGGAGCAGTCCACCCTCTTCATCACCGAGGGCGACTCGGCGAGCGGCTCGATCACGAAGTCGCGCGACGTCGAGACCCAGGCCGTCTTCTCCCTGCGCGGCAAGCCGCTCAACTCCTACGGCATGACGCGGAAGATCGTCTACCAGAACGAGGAGTTCAATCTGCTCCAGGCCGCCCTGGGCATCGAGGAGACGCTCGATGGCCTGCGCTACAACAAGATCGTGCTCGCCACCGACGCGGACGTCGACGGGATGCACATCCGCCTCCTCGCCATCACCTTCTTCCTCCAGTTCTTCCCCGACCTCATCCGCGAAGGCCATCTCTACATCCTCGAGACGCCGCTCTTCCGCGTGCGCAACAAGCAGGAGACGCGCTACTGCTACACCGAGGAGGAGCGCCAGCGTGCTCTCGCCGAGGTGAGGAATCCGGAGATCACGCGATTCAAGGGACTCGGCGAGATCTCGCCGGACGAGTTCAAGCACTTCATCGGCGCGGACATGCGCCTTGCGCCGGTCGAGATGCCGGCGCGGCCGAAGACCATCCAGGATCTCCTGGACTTCTACATGGGGAAGAACACCCCCGAGCGGCAAGATTTCATCATCAAGAATCTCAAAGTCGAGGCCGACCTCATCGAAGAGGAGCCCGAGGAACGGGCGGAGCTCGAGGAGTCCGCCGTCGCCGCCTGAGATCTCCGCCGCCCCCTGCATGGACGAAACGTCGACACCGCTCAAGGGCATGTATTCAGAGTGGTTTCTGGATTATGCCAGCTACGTCATCCTCGAGCGCGCCGTGCCCCACATCAACGACGGGCTCAAGCCCGTGCAGCGCCGCATCCTCCATTCGCTGAAGGAGAAGGACGACGGGCGCTTCAACAAGGTGGCCAACATCATCGGCCACACCATGCAGTACCACCCCCACGGCGACCAGGCCATCGGGGACGCCCTCGTCAACATGGGGCAGAAGGAGCTCGTCGTGGAGACCCAGGGGAACTGGGGCAACATCCTCACCGGCGACTCCGCCGCGGCGCCGCGCTACATCGAGACGCGTCTTTCCAAATTCTCCAACGAGGTCCTCTTCAACCCCAAGACGACCGCCTGGGCCGCGAGCTACGACGGGCGCAACAAGGAGCCCGTCACCCTGCCCGCGAAGTTTCCCCTCGTCCTCGCCCACGGGGCCGAGGGCATCGCCGTCGGCCTCGCCTGCAAGATCCTGCCGCACAACTTCAACGAGATCGTCGACGCCTGCATCGCCGTGCTGCGCAAGGAGCCCTTCGAGATCTTCCCCGACTTCCCCCAGGGCGGCATCGCCGACGTCGCCGACTACAACGACGGTCTCCGCGGCGGCCGCATCAAGGTACGCGCCCGCATCGAGAAGGTCAAGTCGCGGGAGCTCGTCATCCGCGAGATTCCCTTCGGGACCACCGCCTCGAGCCTCTGCGACTCCATCCTGAAGGCGAACGAACAAGGCAAGGTGCGCGTCGCCCGTCTCGAGGACTGCACCGCCGAGAACGTCGAGATCCGCGTCCACCTGCCTGCCGGGACCGAGGCCGACCAGACCCTGAAGGCCCTCTACGCCTTCACCGACTGCGAGGTCAGCATCTCGCCGAACGCCTGCGTCATCCAGGACAACAAGCCCCGCTTCCTCGGCGTCTCCGAGATCCTCCGCCACAGCGCCCGGCAGACCCGCGACCTCATCGGGCAGGAGCTGGAGATCAGGCTGAACGAACTCGAGGAGCGCTGGCATTTCTCCAGCCTCGAGAAGATCTTCATCGAGAAGCGCATCTACCGCCGCATCGAGGAGTGCGAAACCTGGGAAGCGGTCATCGACGAGATCTGGACCGGCCTGCGTCCCTATCTCCGCCTGCTCCGCCGCGAAGTGACCGACGACGACATCGTCCGCCTCACCGAGATCAAGATCAAGCGCATCTCCAAATACGACGCCTTCAAGGCCGATGAACATCTGCGCGGCCTCGAGGACCAGATCGCCGAGACGAGGAAGAACCTCAAGCGCCTCACCGCCTATACGATCAAGTGGTTCGAGGGGATCAAGGAGCGCCACGGCAAAGGCCGGCAGCGCCGCACCCAGCTCGCCACCTTCGACCGCGTCGATGCGAAGCAGGTCGTCGTCGCCAACGACACTCTCTACGTCGACCGAAAGGAGGGCTTCGCCGGCTACGGCATGAAGCGGGACGAGCCCGTGGGCAAATGCTCGCGGATGGACGACATCATCGCCTTCTCCCGCGACGGCACCATGCGCGTGGTGAAAGTCGCGGAGAAGGTCTTCATCGGAAAGGACAACCTCCACGTCGCCGTCTTCAACCGCGACGCGCCGAAGATCTACAACATGATCTACCGCGACGGACGCGGCGGACGTGCCATGGCGAAACGCTTCCGGGTCGAGGGCGTCACGCGGGAGAAGCTCTACGATCTCACCTCCGGCGCCGCCGGCACGCGCGTTCTCTGGTTCTCGGAGCACGATACCGAAGAGGACGCCAACCTCATCGTCAGGGTGCATCTCAAATCCGATTTGAAATTGCGGAATTTTCAGATCGACTTTAGATTCGCGAATCTAGATATTAAAGGTCGAGGGGCAAAGGGAAACATCCTAACAAAACACCCTGTAGACCGAGTCTCCCGAATCTCGAAAGCCGAGCAAGAGGAAATCGAAGAGCGAACGCAGGCCACTCTTTCCCGTTCCGAGCCGCCAAAAAAGCCTGAGCCGCCCGCAAGGGCGGCGATCCCCAAAGCCAACGAAGCGAGCCGGAGGAGAATTCCCGCTGAAAAAGCACCAACAAAACAAATACCAACAAAAAAGAGAACCATGAAGAAAGCCACGACCAAGAAGGCTGCTCCTGCGAAGAAAGCCGCTCCCGCGAAGAAGGCTGCTCCCGCGAAGAAGGCTGCTCCCGCGAAGAAAGCCGCTCCCGCGAAGAAGGCCGCTCCCGCGAAGAAGGCCGCTCCCGCGAAGAAGGCCGCTCCCGCGAAGAAAGCCGCTCCTGCGAAGAAGGCCGCTCCCGCGAAGAAAGCCGCTCCTGCGAAGAAGGCTCCGGCCAAGAAGAAGGCCGCTCCCGCGAAGAAGGCCGCTCCCGCGAAGAAGGCCGCTCCCGCGAAAAAGGCTCCGGCCAAGAAGAAGGCTTGATCCAAGGGCCTTTCAACGAACGGAATTTTTCAGGGAAATTCGAATCCTTCCATCGGGCCCGGGGAGAACGATCCATCGTTCCTTTCCGGGCCCGCCTCCTTTCCGAGACATGAGCGGCACTCCCCTCGTCCTTGTCACCGGCGTCTCCCGAGGTCTCGGGGCGGCCATGGCCCGAGGCTTCGCCGCGCGCGGGTGCCGCATTCTCGGTGGCGCGCGCCCTTCCGCCGCGCTCGACGCGATCGCCTCCGAATTGGGCGGTGCGCATTTCATCCGTCCCCTCGACGTCGCCGACGACGCCTCCGTGGCGCACTTCGCCGACGAAGCGCTGGAAACGTGCGGCGCTCCCGACCTGCTCCTCAACAACGCCGCCGTCGTCCACTCTCCCGCACCGCTCTGGGAACTGCCCGAAAGGGAGACCGCCACCCTCTTCGACATCAACGTGAACGGCACCGTCCGGACGATCCGTCATTTTCTCCCGGCGATGATCGCCCGCGGCTCCGGCGTCGTGGTCAATTTCTCCAGCGGCTGGGGCCGCTCCACCTCGCCCGAGGTCGCTCCCTACTGTGCGAGCAAATGGGCCATCGAAGGACTCACCCAAGCCCTCGCCCAGGAATTGCCGACCGGGCTCGCCGCCGTCGCCTTCAATCCCGGCATCATCGACACGGAGATGCTCCGCCGCTGTTTCGGCGGATCCGCCAAGCACTATCCCGACGCCGAGCACTGGGCCAAGGCCGCCGTTCCCTTTCTCGGCGCGCTCGGACCACGCGACAACGGCAAGTCGCTGACTTGCCCGGGGCATTGATCACTGCTCCTGGACGAGCGCGTCCCGGCGGACTCCCTTCAATCCCTTTCCCCAGAAGAGCACCACGCAGCCGCGGACTTCGACGTTGAACGTCCGGAAGCGCTGCGAGAGCGCCTCCATGAGACCGCCAAGGGAATCCTCGTCGTTCGAGAACACCCCCAGGCGATTGTAGAGCGCCATCGCGATCCGCGCCAGCAGGGGTCGTTGGATCTCCTTGCCTAGGACGCTCGATCCGAACACCGTGCCTTCCTCCTGGAGATACGGCAGGAGATGGTCGAGCACCGCCGCCGCCTTCTCCTCCATGCGGCCCGGCAGGCAATGCAGGACGTAGTTCAGCGAGACCGAAGCGAAACGCGGGGGCGGCAGGTCGAGCGGCTCCAGGACGTTGCCCCCGACGAGTTCCGGACGAAAGGCGGCGAGGTGCTCCGCAGCCCTTTCGAGACAGTTGCGGTTGATGTCGAGGAGGACGAGCCTCACTTCCCCCGGCGGCATCGCCTTCGCGAGGAGAAAGCCTGTGCCCGCTCCCACCTCGAGGTGGTTCGCGGTGAGATGGTCGCGGAAAAGGCCGAGGAGCCTCTCCGTCCCGCATTTCCAGAACCATCGGTTCGAGACCCCGAAGACCCACCAGTCGTAGAAGGCCAGATTCCGCTTCGTATAGATCGCGTGGGCGCGATCCACGTCTGACAATCCGGCTTTCATGGAATTGCGGCAATCAAGAGGGTATAGTCCTCCAGTCAACCCCCTTCTGCCACCTACCATGGAACCCCTCGCCGAACGCATGACCCGCCTCGGGATCCTCGAGGAGGATCTGGAGGAGCGCTTCATCCTCGGCTCGGGAAGCGGCGGGCAGAAGATCAACAAGACCTCCTCCTGCGTCTATTTGAAGCACCTTCCCAGCGGCCACGAGGTGAGCTGCCAGGAGTCCCGCTCCCGCGAGAAGAACCGCGAGATCGCGCGCGGGCGCCTCTGCGAGCATTTCGAGAAGCTCGCCGAGACCAGAAAGCTGGAAGCCGCCCAGGCCCGGGCGCGGCGCCGCTACCAGAAACGAAAGCCCTCCCGGGCCGCCAAAGCGAGACTGCGCGTCGCGAAGGAGCACCGCGCCGAACGGAAATCCTCCCGCCGGAAGGTGAGCGAATGATTTCGGTCACGGGTCACGGGCTTCGGATTTCGAACATGGAACCTTGAACCTGGAACCGTAGAGTCTTTAGTGCCTGCCATGCTGCCTCCCGGACAACGCCTTCCCACCGTCGTCATCTCCAACCTCTCCCCCCTCGTCGAGGGGGGGCGCTATCCGACGAAGCGGGTCGTGGGGGAAACGCTCCGCGTCGAAGCCGACATCTTCAAGGAAGGGCACGACCAGACCGTCGCCGTGCTGGGCTGGCGGAGGCTGGGGGCGGACAGCGACGCGTGGACGGAGGTCCCCATGCGGCCCGTCGACAACGACCGCTGGGCGGCGGAGCTCTCCTTCGGGGAAACCGGCCGCTACGAGATCGCCATCACCGCCTGGGCCGACGATTTCCTCACTTGGCTGCATGACTTCGAGCGCCGCCTCGGAGGAGGTCAGACCGATCTGGGCACGGAGATCGAGGAAGGCCGCGTCATCCTCAACAAGACGGCGATCCGGGCGGCCGGCGGCCGCGCCCCCGAAGACGCCGAGGCGATCGAGGCGCTGACGACCCGGCTCATGCGGGCGGAGCCTTCGGAGGTGCCGCCTCTCATGGACACCGCGGGGGTGCACGCCCTCCTCGCGCGCTGGCCGAACCGGTCCCTCGCCACCGTCGGCGAGCTTCGGCTTCCCCTCGTCGTCGAGACGAAGCCGTCGCTCTTCTCCGCCTGGTACGAGTTCTTCCCCCGCGGCTCCGAAGGTCTTGCCCACCGCCATTCCACCTTCCGCGACTGCCTTCCCCGCATCGAGGACGCGGCCGCGATGGGCTTCGACGTGGTCTATTTCCCCCCCATCCACCCCATCGGAACCACCCACCGCAAAGGAAAGAACAACGCGGTGACCTGCGAACCCGGCGACGTCGGCTCGCCCTGGGCGATCGGAGGCGAGGCCGGCGGACACCGATCCGTGGAACCCGCCCTCGGCACCCTCGAGGACTTCGTCTGGCTCCTCGGCGAGGCCCGCGCCCGCGGCGTCGAGATCGCCCTCGACTTCGCCCTGAACTGCTCGCCCGACCATCCCTACGTGCGCGAGCATCCCGAGTGGTTCTACCGTCGTCCCGACGGCTCGATCAAATACGCCGAGAACCCGCCGAAGAAATACCAGGACATCTACCCCCTCGACTTCCACTGCGACGACTGGCGCGAGCTTTGGCAGGAGCTGCTCGACGTCGTCCTCTTCTGGGTGGGCAAGGGCGTGCGGATCTTCCGCGTCGACAATCCCCACACCAAGCCCGTCGCCTTCTGGGAATGGCTCATCGCCGGAGTCCACGCGATCGATCCCGACGTCGTCTTCCTCAGCGAGGCCTTCACCAAGCCGAAGATGATGCAGACTCTGGCGAAGGCGGGCTTCACCCAGAGCTACACCTACTTCACCTGGCGCGAGACCGCCGCCGAGCTGCGCGAATACGTCGAGGAACTCGTCAAAGGCCACATGCGCGACTACTACCGCGCCAACTTCTGGCCGAACACACCGGACATCCTCCCCCGCCACCTCCAGCACGCCAATCCCGCCGCCTTCAAGATCCGCGCCGCTCTCGCCGCGACCCTCAGCACCTCCTGGGGCATCTACTCGGGCTACGAGCTCTGCGAGGGCACCCCTCTCCCCGGCCGCGAGGAGTACCTCGACAGCGAGAAGTACCAGCTCAAGGCCCGCGACTGGAACAAGCCGGGGAACATCAAGCCTTTCATCTCCCGGTTGAACCGCATCCGCCGCGAGCGTCCCGCGCTGCAGTCCTACGCGAACCTCGAGTTCGTTCCCGCCGACAACGACCAGATCCTCGCCTGGTGCAAATGGTCGGACGACAGGAGCGATCTCGTCCTCGTCGTCGTGAACCTCGATCCCCACCGCCGGCAGGAATCGAACGTGCATCTCCCCCTCGAACTCCTCGGCATCCCGAACGGCACCGCATACGAGGTCGAGGACGTACTCTTTGAGGAGACCTACACATGGCGCGATTCCACCAATTTCGTGTCCCTTGACCCCCGCACCAAGCCGGTCCACCTGTTCCACGTGAAGAAACCGTGAGGAACGGCCGGGTTTCTTCGCCGCGAAGGAACCCCTACCCCCCTGTCATGCGTCAACGCCTGATCACGTTTGCTGTCTTTGGTATCGTCCTCGTTGTCCTCGGGGAATGGGGCCTCCGCAAAGGCAAGTTCGCCTCCCTCGACCGCTTCTGGCTGGACTTCTGCGTCGGCAACGCCGGAGAGCGGATCCAGCCTCCCGCCGTGACCGTGGTCCGCATCGACGACGGCTACGAGCCCCTCCGCATCGGCGGCGACGAGAACCTGCCCAACGACGGCACCCTCTCCCGTCTCGACTACGCCACCATCCTCGCCTTCGTCGCGAAGTTCCAGCCGCGCTCCGTCGCCTTCCTTCCCACCCCGACCTTCGACGAGAGCATCGTCCTCAACAAGACGGACATCGCCCCGCTCAAGGACGCGGCCCTGAAGCTGCCGAAGTTCCTCGCCGCCTCCACCGTCTCCAACGACGGCGAGCAAGCCAAGGAGGCCGCCCCCCTCGCCTACCCGGCGGTGAAGGTCGAGGGCGACGCCTCATCGATCCTGACCTTCACCCGCACCGTCCGCTATCCCGACCCGCAGATCCTCGCGAACGGCAGGCCAGCCTTCAAGACAGTCGAGTCGGCGGCCCGCGACCTCGCCTCCGGTCCGCTTCTGCGCGTGCCTCTCGTCGCGAAGCGCGGCGACCAGATCGCTCCCTCCATCGTCCTCGCCGCCGTCGCCGACCATGCCGGCGTTCCTCTCGACCAGGTCGTCGTGAAGCTCGATGGGGGGAAGGCGAAGATCCTCGTCGGCGAGGCCTATGCCATCCCGATCCAGCCCGACGGCACCCTCGTCGTACCCGCCCGCGCGGGCCTCGCCGCCTCGATGAAAGGCACGCGGCGCGACGAGGCCGGCGCGACGAAGGAGGTCGAGCACCTCGCCAGCCTCACCATCGACGAACTCGCCTACACCGGCGAGGAGAACGACGAGGTCGCCAAGCGCATCCTCGCCAGCTTCCAGTCGCGCTTCGATTCGCTCCGCGAGAACCTTGTCCTCATCGGCTTCGACCGCACCGCCGACCGCCGCCTGACCACGGAGACGGGAGAGATGCTTTCCGAGACGAATCTGATCGCCCGTGCCATCGCCACGATCCAGAGCGGACGGCACATCCACTGGTGGCCCTCGTGGGCGCGCTGGGCCGCCGTCGCCGTGCTCGTCGCGCTGGCGGCGCTGCTCTTCCGTCTTCCCCGCCGCAAGTTCGTTCCCGCCGTCCTCGTCGCCGGACTCGCCTTCTTCGCCGCGAAAGTGTCCCTCTTTTCCACAACGCTCCTATGGACGCCGCCCTTCGTCGCCATGTCGCTCTTCGCGCTGATCCTCGTCGTCGGGCTGATCGTGCCGGGCGGGGCCGTGGAGAAGGAGAAGGCTCAAGGCTGAATCCGGCAGCGGGATAGCTGCTCGGCTGGACATGGACCATCGACTGGCTCCGAGTTCCACCGCATGCGCCGCCCCTCGCATCTGTTCCTCCTCACGGGCGCTGGCGTCTCGGCCGGGTCGGGCCTCTCAACCTCCGCAGTGCGGTGGTTTGCGGGAGGGCCATCGCGTCGAGAAAGTCGCCTCGCCCGACGGCTTCGCCTCTGATCCTGCCCTCGTCCATCGCTTCTACAACCAGCGCCGCCACTAACTGCAGTCCGTCGCACCGAGCAGCCATCGCTCGGTTCCGGCACGAAGTCATCCTCGTGACGCAGAATGTCGATGATCTCCACGAGCGGGCTGGCATCACAACGCCGTCCATGGTTGCCAGCGGCTACCCCTTCGCCAGCTTCAGCACCGCCGTGACCAGTCCGGGGATGTCGTGATCCTTCGCCTCGATGTCGGGCGTGTAGCCGTTCTCCTCGATGGCCTCGGTGGTGACCGGACCGATGCTCGCGATCTTGCAGCCCTCGGGAATGGACAGTCCGAGATCGAGGAAGCACTCCACCGTCGAGGCGCTCGTGAAGGTGACGATGTCCGCACCCTCCTCCTGAAAACGCTTCACCGCCCCGGTCGGATCGCCGGTCTCGGGCACGGTCTGGTAGGCGATGGCCTCGTCGAGGATGACGCCGGCCTTGCCGAGGGTCGTGGAGATCACGTCGCGGGCGCCCTTGGCCCGCACCCAGAGCATGGTCGTGTTCTCGATGGAGCCGACGTCCTCGAGGAAGGCGGCGGCGAGGGCCTCGGCGACGTGCTTCTTCGGCATCAGGTCGGTGGCCATGTGGTATTCCTTCAACTTCGCGGCGGTGCCGGGTCCGACGGCGGCGATGCGAGCTCCGCCGATCTCGCGGGCATCGTTGCGGATCTTGTAGAAGGCGTCGAAGAAATATTCGACGGCATTGGGACTCGTGAAGATGAGCCACTCGTAGGTGTGCGCATCGACGACCATGCGGGCGAACTCGTGGGCTTCCTGACCCTGCGAGGGCTCGATGCGGATGGTCGGCATTTCGAGGACATCGGCCCCGAGTTCTCGGAGACGGCGGCTCAGTCCGCTCGCCTGCGGGCGGGTGCGGGTCACGACGACGCGCTTGCCGCGCAGGGGGCGCTCCTCGAACCAGTTCAGCTTTTCGCGGCAGTTCACGACGGTGCCGAAGACGGCGACGGCGGGGGCCTGGAAATTCTCGCGCTGCGCGATGTCCGCGATGGTCGCGAGGGTGCCGGTGAGGGTCCGCTGCTGCCCGGTCGTGGCCCAGCGCACGAGGGCGACGGGCAGGGCAGGGTCGCCGCCCTCTTTCAGGATGGCCTCGGTGATGATGGGGAGGCGCTCGACGCCCATCAGCATCACCTTCGTGCCGGGGGCCTTGGCGATCTGGGCGTAGTCCAGCGAGGACTCCTCCTTCGTCGGGTCCTCGTGTCCGGTGAAGATGGTGAGCTGGGTGCAATGGGCACGATGCGTCACAGGGATGCCGGCGTAGGCGGGTCCGGCGATGGAGGAACTGATGCCGGGGACGATCTCGAAGGGAACGCCCGCGTCGCGCAGTTCCTCGGCCTCCTCGCCGCCGCGCCCGAAGATGAGCGGGTCGCCGCCCTTGAGACGGGTCACGATCTTGCCCTCCTTCGCCTTCTCGACGAGGAGCTGGTTGATCCCGCCCTGGGGGATGGCGTGGTCCTTCGACTTCTTGCCCGCGTAGATCTTCTCCGCCCCAGGCTTGGCCCATTGGAGGAACTCGGCGTTGGAGAGGTAGTCGTAGACGATCACGTCGGCC
This sequence comes from Verrucomicrobiales bacterium, assembly GCA_037190325.1. Taxonomy (GTDB): domain Bacteria; phylum Verrucomicrobiota; class Verrucomicrobiia; order Verrucomicrobiales; family DEV007; genus Arctic95D-9. Next base: position 152,045 of record JBBCIU010000005.1, read on the forward strand.
ATCTCGATGCACTCCTTGCCGCGCAAGGTCATCAGGCCGGGATCGCCGGGGCCCGCTCCGACGAGGTAGCAGATGCCGTTCTTTTTGCTCATGTCAGGATTTCCGAAGGCTTTTCATCTCCATCAGCCGCTCCGCCAGGGCGGCGGGTTCGCTGGCAGCCCCGCGCACCTCGGCGACGAAGGGCTCGCCTTCCGGATCGTCCTCGTCGAAGACGCGTACGGCCATGGCGAGGGTGGTGTCGCCGTCCTCGAACCAGGTGCGCGCCCCGACGGGCGTCTGGCAACCGGCTTTGAGGGCAGCGAGGAAGGCGCGTTCGGCGGCGACGCGGGTGAAGGTGGGGGCGTGGTTGATCTGTCCGAGGATTTCGCGCACTCCGGCGCTCTCCCTGAGGATCTCGATGCCCACAGCCCCCTGGCCGGCGGCGGGGAGGAACTGCCCCTCCTCCAGCTCGCGGGCGTAGACGGTGGTGCCCTCGAATTCAAAAGAGCTTTTTCCCGGACGATAAATCCCGAGCCGCTCCAGTCCGGCGCGGGCGAGAAGGATGCCATGCCATTCCCCACCCGCCGCGTTCGCGATCAGCTTGCGGATGCGGGTGGGCACGTTGCCGCGGATATCGACGACCTCCACGCCCTGACAAAGCCACTTCAACTGGCGGGCGCGGCGCACGGAACTGGTGGCGATGGTCCTGCCATCCAGGAGGGCCAGGTCCGCGCCGAGACCCGCTTCGACCGAGAGGAGGACGTCGGGCGTCGCCGCACGAGGCAGGGTCGCGGCGATCTCGAACTCGGGCCCCAGCTCGGTGGGCACGTCCTTCAGGCTGTGGACGGCGAAGTCGATCTCGCGGCGCAGGAGGGCCTCCTCCAGCTCCTTGGTGAAGATGCCCTTGTCCACGACGGCGTTCTCGCCCTGGCTGAATTCGCTCAGCTTCAGGTCGGGCCGCTTGTCGCCGATGGTCTGGACGACGCGGATCTCGCATTCGACGCCGACGGCGGCGAGGGCGTCGCGGGTCATCGTGGCTTGGGCGAGCGCGAGCTCGCTGCCGCGGGTGCCGAGAAGAAGGGGGCGGTTCATGGATGGGTGAGGGGGCGGCCCGAGGGGTCGGGATGGTTCCGACCGGGTTCGCCGCCCCGTCCATCGGGCAGCGCGGCGAGGGCTTCAATCCCTTTTTCCCGCAAAAAGCCGGCGATGAGCTCGCGGCAGATCGCGATCTGGCGCTCGCGCCGGGCCTTGCCCTCGTTCGCGATCTGCTGGAGCTGGTCGATGTTGTAGAGGTAGACGTTGTCGATGCCGTTCACCTCCTCCTCGATGTCGCGCGGCACGGCGATGTCGATGAGGAAAAGGGAATGGCCGCGGCGGCGCTCCATGACGCGGCGGATCGCCGCAGCGTGGACGACGGCGTGCGGGGCGGCGGTGGAGGAGATGACGATGTCGATCTCGTCGAGCTTGTTCTCCCAGTCGTCGAAGCGCACGGCCTCGCCCTTCAGCTCGGCGGCGAGCTCCTGCGCCTTGTCGTAGCTGCGGTTCGAGACGATGATGCTGCGGGCGCCCCGGGAAAGAAGACTCTGGGCGGTGATGCGGCTCATCTCGCCCGCGCCGATGATCATGACGCGGCAACCGTCGAGCCGGCCGAAGATCTTCTCCGCCAGATCGACGGCGGCGGAGCCGACGGAGGTCGAGCCCTGCTGGATGCTGGTCCCCGAGCGCACCAGCTTGCCGACGGAGAAGGACTGCTGGAAGAGCTTGTTCATCCGCCGCGCCGTGGTGCCGGTGGACTGGGCGAGGGCGTAGGCCTTCTTCACCTGGCCGAAGATCTCGGTTTCGCCGAGGACCATGGAATCGAGTCCGCTGGCGACCTCGAAGAGATGCAGCGCGGCCGCGGCATCGGCATGACGGTAGAATTCGACCTCGCCGGGAGCGACGGCGAAATGGCTCTCGAGATAGGCGACGAGCCGGTCGAGGGCGGCCATGGGATCGCCCGCCCCGCCGTAGATCTCGACGCGGTTGCAGGTCGAGAGCACCACGGCCTCCTCCACGCCATCGAGTCCGCAGATCTCGCCGAGGTGTCCCGGCACGGAATGCTCGGAAATGGCGAGACGCTCCCGGAGCTCGACCGGGGCAGTCTTGTGGTTCACGCCGAGACAGAAGATGGACACGGGAGACACGAGGGTTCGGGATCAAAGCGCCGCGAGCGCCGCCAGCGCAAAGGCGAAGGAGGCGATGGCGGAGAAGGCGAGCCGCTTCGGCGGGAGCCGTTTCCAGGCGTGGACGACGAGGAGGAGCGCGTAGACGAGCCAGACCGCGCTGGAGACGAAGAGGTGCAGGGCCGCAGGACGGACATCCATGAAGAAGGACGCGACGATGCCGATGCTGAGGAGAGCGGTCCCGATGGAGAGGAGCCGCACGAGGGCGGTGGAGAGGTAGCGGATCGGGGGCATGGAATAGAAAAGCCGGCTCGGCCGATGGCTTTTGAGCTGCCGGTCCTGCACCAGGTACATGACCCCGGCGATGCCGGCGAGGGCGAAGGCACCGTAGGCGAGCAGGGACATCGCGGCGTGGAGCTCGAGCCAGGGGTCGAGCCGGGTCGGAGGGCGCGCGCCCGGATCCGCGAGGACGAGGTAGACGATGGCGAAGAGCTGGAGAAGGAAGACGATGGGCATCGTGAAGACGCCGAGAAGGGAGAGGCGGAAGGCCCGCCCGAGGGCGAGGTAGAGGATGACGATGCTCCAGCACACGAAGACGAGGACCTCCCCCCCGTTGGTGATGGGACAGCGTCCGTGCAGCTGGCCGCGCTCGTGGAGGAAGAGGGTCTGGAAGACAAGGCCGGCGACGGCGAGGGGGATGTTCAACCCATGGGGCCGGTCGCTTTCGCGACGCCACGAGACCACGGCGAGGACAAACCCGCCGAGGAAGGCCAGAGTCGCGAGAATGAGGTGGAGGAGGTCCATCGAGTGACCGCAGGAAAGGAAACCTAAGGCGGCCAGGACGCTTTGCAAGGCGGCGGAGGGGCGCAAGGAAGTGCTCAGACCCTGGCCCTCGCGACCAGTTCGAGGAGCCGTCCGAGATCCGTCGCGCTCGTCTTCGCGACGAAACCGCGGGCATGGGCGAAATGGACGTCGGGCTCGCCGGCGATGCGGGTGAAGTCGAGGCGGGCGCTGTCCTCGTGCCGCGAGAGCCCGAATCCCGGCCCGCGGCGGTCGGGGTAGACGAGTCCGTCCACCTTCTCCCCGAGCTGCGCGATGTAGCGCCCGAGGCCGGAGGAGGGATCGTCGGGCATCGGCTCGGTACGGGGCATGTAGAGCAACCGAACCGTCTCGTCCCCGTCCCCGACGTCGAGGAAGCGGGCATGGGCGGCGACGTGATCGAGCCGCTCGCGCAGGGTGCGCAGATACATGAAGAGATCCTCTCCGACCATGCGCATCACCTCCCAGACCGGATCGCCGGGCTCGAGTTCGCGACGCTGGGCGAAACGGCGCAGCAGGGTGATGTCGACGGGGGAATTGAGCCGGTTCACGACGGCCCGGTCGATCCCGAGCCAGTCGGCGGTGGCGAAGGGCCCGCGCGAATCGAACCACTCGGTCGGCTCGAGCCATTCGCAGAAGACCTTCGCATCCTCGTAGAGCCCGAGATGCTGGAGGACGAGGGAGAGCGAGCAGACCGGCTCGTGCTCGGCGGGAAACTGGTGGTGGTCGAAATTTCCCCGCTCCGGATCGTGCTCGCCGCCGACGTCGACGACGAGGATGCCCGGATCGCGCAGGTCGTCCTCGGTCGGCTCGCGCCGCCACACGGGCAGGGCATACCTCGCGGCGAGGAGGCAGCAGGCGAGGAAGTCGTCCTTATGGGCGCTTCCCGGATGGGTGAGGATGGCTTTCATCGGATGGCGTGGGCGAGGAGCGCCTCCATCTCCTCGGCGACCCGCTCGGGCTCGATCCGCAGCATGCAGCGGTAGTCGACGGGGCATTCGCGGAGAAAGCAGGGGCTGCAATCGACCTTTTCGCGGATGACGCGGTGGACCGTGCCGATCGGAGCGGTCAGATCCGGCTCGGTCGAGCCGAAGATGGCGACGACGGGCACGCCGAGGGCGGCGGCGAGGTGCATCGTCCCGGTGTCGTTCGTCGCGAGGAAATGGCAGGTGCGCAGCTCGTCGACGAGACCGGCGACGCTGGTCTCCCCCGCCCGGTTGAAGCGCGGTTCGGCGAGCCGGGCGGCGAGCTCGTCCCCGATGCCCCGCTCGGCAGGACTCCCGAAGATGGAGACGCGGAAGATCGTCTCCGGCCGTCGCTCGCGCAGCAGGGCGACGGCCTGGGCATAGCGCTCGACGGGGTAGCGTTTCGCGTTGCCGTATTCCGCGCCGGGACAGAGGCCGAGATGGATTTCGCGGGGCCGGGACGGGATCGGCGTCGGTGCCGGCGGAAGGGCGAGGACCTCGTCGAGCGGCTCGAGCAGAACGCCCAGGGGGCGGACAAGGTCGAGATAGCGATGGACATGATGCCGGGGACCTTCCGTGGCAGGCCTCTCGGGCACGGCGAGCTTCAGCAGGAGCCGCCGGTGGTGTCCGGCGTAACCGACGAGGGAGCGCACGCCGCCCAGAAGCAGCTCGAGCGCGGAGCGGAAGGAGTTCGGCAGAAGCAGCCCCGCGCCGAAGGGGCCGTGTTCCCGCAGGATCCGGCCGACCGCCCAGGGAGACAGTCCCTTGGCGAAGGGAATCACCTCGTCGACCGCGTCGCAGGCCCGCCATAGCGGCGCGAGGTTCTCGCGGCAGACCACGGCGACGGTCGCCTCCGGCCAGGCCCGCTTCAGGGCCCGCACCGCCGGCAGCGACATGCAGGCGTCGCCGAGGGGATTGGGAGACCGGACGAGCCAACGTCTCTTGCCGAACCAAGCCCCTGCTTCCGCGTTCGATGGGTCTCCGGCGGAGGTCATGGCTGAAGGAATCCGACGTCTCGCGCCGGTTCGATACGGTCGGTTCTGGCGGGAAGCCGCTCGCGCGCTTCACTGCTCCTTCGCCTTCTCCTCGGCGGCAGGGACCGCCGGGGTGGGCGTTTCCGCAGGCTTCGGCACTTCCGCCGCAGGGGCGGGGGCCGGAGGTGCAGGGGCCGCTTCCGGTTTCGGAGTTTCGACTGCAGGAGCAGGAGTGGCCGGGGCGGGTGTCGCCGGGGCCGGGGCTGGTTCCGCAGGAGCGGGCGCGGGCGTCTCGGCGGCGGGTTGGCTTTCGGCGGGGGCCGGGGTTTCCGCCGCCGGCTTGTCTTCCTCGGCGGGAACAGGCGTCTCGTCCGCCGGAGTGGTCACCGGCTCGACGGAAAGCCCCTCGAGGCCGGGAAGGCTCGAGATCTCCGGCGGCAATCCGGGCAGCTCGGCCTGCTTCGCTTCGACGCCGTCGAGCAGGTCGCTCGCGGCGGACGCACGGAACTGCCGGGTCTTCACCATGGCCAAGGCGATCGCGGAGACGAAGAAAATGATACCGAGGTAGGTCGTGAACTTCTGGAGAATGTCGGTGGTGTGGGCACCGAGCGCCGAATCCAGCGCGCCACCACCGAAGGCAGCGCCGAGACCTTCCTGCTTCGGACGCTGGATCAGCACGATCAGCACCATCAGGATGCTGGCGACGACGATGATCACCGTCAACAAAATGGATAGAATTGCCATGGGGCGGCGAATATGCGACACAGGTCAAGGCTTGTAAAGAGCCAGTATTCCCTTCCTCCCCGCCCCGAGAACCGTCGAAATGCACGATTCCGACAACGACTCCGAAATCGGAGGCATCGTCCAGGCCGTCGTTTTCCACAACGAGGAGAACGGCTACACCATCATGCAGGTCGAGGACGGGCGCGGGGGCCGCTTCACCGTGCGGGGGAGGCTGCCCTCCGCCACGCCGGGAGAGCGCATCCGGGCCACGGGAAAATGGAGGCAGGACAGCCGCTTCGGCCGCCAGTTCGAGGCCGACCGGATCAACGCCCTGCCGCCCGACTCGCCCGAGGGCATCCGCCGTTTCCTCGCCAGCGGCCTCATCGACGGGATCGGCCCGGCCTACGCCGACCGCATCGTCGCCGCCTTCGGCACGGACACCTTCCGTGTCATCGAGGAGGAGTCGCAGCGCCTCGAGGAGGTGGCCGGCATCGGCCGGTCGCGGCGACACCGCATCAAGGACTCGTGGAAACGCCAGAAGTCGGTCCGCGACCTGATGATCCTCCTCCACCACCACGGCATCTCCACGGCCCGCGCCCTGCGCCTCTACAAGATCTACGGACAGGAGGCGGCGAACGTCCTCCGCGCCGATCCCTACCGCCTTGCCCGCGACATCCCCGGCATCGGCTTCCGCACGGCCGACGGAATCGCCCGGCAGATGGGTCTGGCCTCCGGCTCGCCGAAACGCCTCGCCGCCGGGATCGAGCACGTCCTCGGGCAGGCCGAGCGCCAGGGCCATGCCGCCCTGCCCCGTGCCGCCCTCGTCGCGGAGGCGGCCGAGACGCTGGAGGCCTCCCCCGGCGAGGTCGAGCTGGCCCTGACCCAGCTCATCCTCGAAAGCCGCGTCGTCGTCGAGAGCGACGGGGACGAGGTGCTCGTCTACGCCGCCGAGCTCCACCACGCCGAGGAAGCGGTCGCCAAGGCCATCGCCGCGATGCTGGCGAAACCCTCCGCCCTGCCGCCCCTCGACGCGGAGAAATCCATTCCGCAGTTCGAGAGGCAGCATTCCCTGAAGCTCTCGCCCGAGCAGGCCGAGGCCGTCCTCAGCGCCGCCCGCCACCGCCTCTTCGTCCTCACCGGCGGGCCGGGCACGGGCAAGACGACCATTCTCAAGGCCCTCGTCACCCTCCTTTCCGAGAAGAAGGTCAACCCCGTCCTCTGCGCCCCGACCGGCCGCGCCGCCAAGCGTCTGGCCGAGAGCACCGGGCGCGAGGCCTCCACCCTCCACCGTGCCCTCGAATACCAGCCCGTCTCCGGCTTCGCCCGCAACGGGGAGCGCCCCCTGGCGGGCGACCTCTTCATCGTCGACGAGGCCTCCATGATCGACCTCCGCCTCATGGCCAGCTTCCTCGAGGCGGTCCCGCCGAAAGGCAGCGTCCTCCTCGTCGGCGACGCCGACCAGCTCCCCTCCGTCGGCCCCGGCCGCGTCCTCGCCGACCTCATCGAGAGCGGCACCGTCCCCGTGGCGCGCCTCTCCCGCATCTACCGCCAGGGCGCGGGCAGCCGCATCGTCGAGGCCGCCCACGAGGTCAACGAGGGTCGGCTCCCCCCGCTCGACAACCCGCCCGACGCCGACTTCTTCTTCCTGCCCCGGCAGGACCCCGAGGCCATCGTCGAGACCGTCCGGCACCTCGTCGCCGAGCGCATCCCCGAGCGCTTCGGCCTGCACCCGCGCGACGGCATCCAGGTGCTCTCGCCGATGAACCGGCAGTCTCTCGGCACCCGCGAGCTCAACGCCCGGCTCCAGGCGGCCCTCAATCCGCCGAACCAGTTGAAGAACGAGATCGAGCGTTTCGGCAGCCTCTTCCGCACCGGCGACAAGGTCATCCAGACCCGGAACAACTACGAGAAGGAGATCTTCAACGGCGACATCGGCCACATCGCCGAGATCACGAACGAGCCCGTCTCCATCCACGTCGCCTTCGAGGGCCACGCCCGCGTCCGCTACGAGCCCGGCGAGCTCGACGAGCTGCAGCTCGCCTACGCCGTCACCATCCACAAGGCGCAGGGGAGCGAGTTTCCCGCCGTCGTCGTCCCCCTCGCCTCGCAGCATTTCCCCATGCTCCAGCGCAATCTCGTCTACACCGCCATCACCCGCGGGAAACGCCTCGTCGTCATCGTCGGCGAATCCCGGGCGCTGGAGATGGCCGTTCGCAACCGCGAAAGGCTGCGCCGCCATTCCGGCCTCGCCGGGCGGCTGCGCCAGGCCGCCGCGATGAAGGAACTAGGAGACCGTTGAAAAACCCCGCAATGAAAATCTGATTGTTTTTTCGGCTGGTGGGCCAGCGGCTTCGCCGGATGGCTTGTGGACCGACCCTGCGGGCGTCGGCCCTTTCCCCGTCCGGCTTCGTTGCTCGTCAGTCATGGAGCCCGCTCCACTCCTTCCTTGCGCCTCGCTGGACAGGAAAAGGACTCGCCGTTTTTCATCACGGGGTTTTCAACAGCCTCCTGAAGGAAAGGACCAAAGAGGGTTGAGCCGACGTCCCGACCGGGTTAGGATCGCGCCCATGAACTTCAACCGCCGCCGTTTCCTCGCCACCTCCGCCGCCGCCCTCGCCGCCTCCACCCAGGGGTCGCTCTTCACCGCCTGCTCGCAGCAGCCGGAGGAAACCGCCGGCGGCACCGACGGGAACGAGCCGCTCTTCCAGGTCTCTCTCGCCCAATGGTCGCTGCACCGCGCCCTCAAGGCCGGCGGGCTCGACCACCTCGACTGGCCCCAGTTCACCAAGGAGACCTTCGGCATCGAAGCCGTCGAGTGGGTGAACCAGTTCTTCTTCGTCGAGCACGACACCCTCGGCTACCAGCCCAAGGACCAGGCCTACCTCGCCGAGATGAAGAAGCGCGTGGACGACCTCGGGATGAAGAGCCTTCTCATCATGTGCGACCGCGTCGGCAATCTCGGCCATCCCGACGCGGCGAAACGCACCGCCGCCGTCGAAGGGCACTACGCCTGGCTCGAGGCCGCGAAGTTCCTCGGCTGCCACAGTCTCCGCGTCAACGCCGCCTCCGATGCGAGCCTCAATCCCGAGAAGCAGGCCGACCTCTGCACCGAAGGCCTGCGCCGCCTTTCCGAAAAGGCCGCGACCTACGGCCTCAACGTCATCGTCGAGAACCACGGCGGCCTTTCCTCCAACGGCGCCTGGCTCGCGCAGGTCATCAAGAACGTCGGCCTCGACAACTGCGGCACCCTGCCGGACTTCGGGAACTTCTACGTGGCGCGGAACCGCGGCAACGCCGAGCAGTGGGAGAAGGACAAGGCCCTCTACGCCGGCGACCCCGCCTACGCCGAGGACGAGAAGGGACTCTACTACGACCGCTACCTCGGCATGAAGGACCTGATGCCCTACGCCAAGGGCGTCTCCGCCAAGGCCCACGACTTCGACGAGCAGGGCAACGAGATCCACACCGACTACGTCAAGGTGATGGAGATCGTGAAAGAGTCTGGCTACCGGGGCTTCGTCGGCATCGAATACGAAGGCAGCGAACTCGGCGAAGTCGAGGGAATCAAGAAGACCAAGGCGCTGCTGGACCGGGTGTTTGCGGAGTTGTGAGGGAGATGGAACCCGAAAGGAGGAAGGTTGTGAAAGGCCGCCTTAGCCGCCGCACTCGGATCATCCTTTCGCTGATCGCCGTCTGCTCCGTCATTTCCGTGTCTTGGTTCGTTTGGGACCAAGTGAAAATGCAGCGTGCGCAATGGTCGGTCAGCCAGGTCAAATTTTTGACGTTCGGTTGTCTTGCCTATGCGGGGAACCATAAGGGGAAGTTTCCTCCGACCCTCGCCGCGTTGCATCCAGACTATTTGGACATGGACGAACTTTTTTACGCAAAAGGCCCCAAAGGCAGTCGCGTGGAAATGATCTACCATCCCGGTCTGACAACGCATTCGGATCCGAAGCTTCCCTTGATCGAACATCCGTTCTCCTTCGAAGGGAAACGCGCGGTCGGATATGTCGACGGACAGGTGCAGGTAATCGCTGCTCAATAGCCCTCATCTCGGCGGTTCAATCCCGCGCACTTGCAGATCGCGCAGGACACACAGCCTGACCCGAACGGCACGGGATCAAGGCCTGTTTTCGATGAAGCAGGAACGACACGAAGCGCGGTAGGAACGGCTGGCTCCGCCGTCCGCCGGAAGGTTGCGCCCATGCCTGAGGGCGGACGGCGGAGCCAGCCGTCCCTACCGGATCTTCCGGCGAACAAAGGTCTTTTCGGCGGGATACAGAACTGCCCTTTATTCTTTTTCCGACGAGGAAACGGAGCCAAGGCGATGAGCATGGAGCCAGCAGCGCGCAGGGCGGTGGCCGTGGGCGGCGGCGAGGCGCATCCAGCGCGTGGCTTCGGAGAAAGAGGCAGGAATTCCAAAACCCTCGGCGAGGCAGAGGCCGTAGTCATGCATGGCGTGCTCGTCGCCGAGCTCGGCGGCACGGCGGAATTGCTCGGCGGCGAGCGCGGGATCCGGCGCGCAGCCGAGGCCGTTGGCATGGAAGGTGCCCAGTTGGTGGATCGCGGGCCTCCAGCCCTGTGCGGTGGCGCGCTCCATCGCCTGGAAGGCTCCCTTGACATCCCCCTCTCCGGCGAGGACGTGCGCCAGCAGCACGCGGGCGGCGGAATGGCCGGAGGCGGCCGCTTGGTCGAGCAAGCGGCGCGCTTCCGCATCGGACAGGACGCGGCCCGTCGCATCCCAGCCCGACAGGGCATAGCGGTAGCACGACTCGGGGTCGCCTCTTCGGGCGGCTTCGAGGAACCACTCTTCCGCCGACGCTCCTGCCGCCGAGCCGGAAGCGAGCGCCAGCATGCCCATGACGCGGGCGGCGGCGGGATCCCCCTCCGAGGAAAGGCGACGGAGCCAAGCCTCGATCTCGCTCCGGTCCGCTTCGTGGTCGAGCCTTTCGACCACGGCGAGAAAGCGCAGGGAGCGGGCGCTGCCCTCGGCGGTCAGGAACGACCCGAGCGCCTCTTTCGCTTCGCGCCCATCGCTGGCCCCATCGGCCCGGAGTTCCGGCAAGGCAAAGACCGCGCCGCCCGTGGTGCGGAACGGGCCAAGCTCCCGGCTCCAGCCGGAAAGGGCATATCCGACCGCTGCGGCGGACAGTGCAGCGGACACGGCAATCCAGAGCCAAGGCGGTGCCACGTTCCTTTGCACAGGTTGGTCACCGGTCCATTCGGCAGATACAGAAGGAGCGTCCTCAGGCGGAGCCTCCAACCTCTCCATCGGACCGATTGGGACAATCCCGTTCCCGACCTCCTCGGATCCCTCGGTCCCTTCGCGATCCAACGGTTCGGCAGGCTCGGGGTCCGTGGGAAGCACCTCCGCGGAACCCATCTCCCCCAAGTCTCCGACCATTCCGTTCTCCAAAGAAACAGGCAAGGCCGGGGCCGGTTCCTCCAATGGCCATCGGGCAAAGTCGCGGAGAAAATTGGTCTCCACCGCTTCCGGATCGTCGAGCAGGGCGACCCGGCAGGCCTCGAAGCGGGCCGACAGATCCGGGAAAAGGGCATTCCGGGGGACAGGCCGGTGCCAGCGGAACCGGGTTCCCGTCAGCACTTGCCAGAGCAGAGGCAAGCCCACGACGGAGCGCCGCACCGCCTCCGACGCCTTCCCTGAACCGAGGACGCCTTCCCGCAGCGTCGCGGGCAGCCCGACTCCTTCCATGAGGGAAGCGAGCGTCTGGTGCAGGCGCAGCTTCAAGGGCCATGCCGACCAGATCGCAGTTCCTTCCCGATCGATTCGCCCGGCCGATTCGGCAACCGAACGCGAACCGGTGAGGAGGATCACGTTCTCCGGCGGCAACCACCAGATCCAGTCGGCCCCGGCACGGCTCTCCAAGCCTTCGAGGGCGGAGTCGATCCGTTCCCCGAGGACGCCTGCCACCTCCCCATCGAGCGGTCCGAGGTGGTCCACCAAGGCGGCGAGATCGACACCTTCGACCCGCTCCTCTCCGACGAGCGTGATCGAATCGAGATCCTCGATCCAGTTGATGTGCAGCTGCTGGGCCTTGCCCCGTCCCGGCCGCCTCGTCGCGTCGTGATGCTGCTCCAGCCATCCTTCGCGCGGGAGCGAAACCGGTCCCGGCAGCAGTTGCAGATGGGTGGCCGCTCCCCGCACCGTCGTCGCGATGGCGTAGACCTCTTCGCCCGGCACCGGCCACTCGGGCAGGCGGTGCTCCGACGACGCCACCCGCTCCAATTCGAGCCGGAGCCACTCGCGCCAAGGCATCCGCGGGAACGGGGCTTCCTCCTCCCCTTCTCCGCTTCCGAGGAGCATTGCCTCGCGGAACGTCGCTGGGTCTCCACCGCCCTCGCCGGAGAGTATGGCCGCAACGGCCCCGCGGACCGCAGAGGGCAAGGCATCCTCTCCGCCAACCAGTTCGAAAAAGACACGGGCCAGGCTCCGCTCGAGACCGCATTCGCGAACCGGGGCGTCGGACAGACTCCAGCCACGGAATCCGGAAAAAACGAGTTCGGTTCCCCCGCGCCGTCCTAACACCACTTCAAAGCTGGCTGTCGAAAGCATCCGGACAGAAACCGGCAGCGTCCCCATCCCATTGAAACGGTCGAGAAATCCAAGGATCCATCGCGACGCAACCGAACCAGGCACCTTCCCGACGCGACCCAGATAGGCGGGCAGCGGCTCGCCGTCGCACATCGCGTCCGCGTAGAAGAGGTCCTCGCCCTCCCGTCCCCACGAAAAGAGACGGGCGACCCGATCGGAATCGAGCTCGGAAAAGAAACGCATCTCTTCCTCGAACGCCTCGGGAATACCTTCCCGTCGGGCCGCTCCTGCAAAGCGGTGCAGCCGGGCCAGCCCCCAGCGCTCGCCGTCGAGCACGAGATGGACCGTGCCGCCCGCTCCCTCCGGCGCAGGCAGCGCCACAGGCTCGCCCGACGCATCTCGGACGAACCGGCAGGGAGCGAACTCGGCGTCGGAAGGCAGGTCCATCGTTCCAGGTCCCGCCATCCGCCGAATAAGCGGTTGAGCAGGCCGCAAGGAAGGTAGATGTTTCCGGCTGCGAAGTCATTCCCAAACCGCGCCGCCTCCATGCCGGACTCCCGAAAACACAGCCTCCACCGCAAAACGGCCGAAACCGACATTCGGCTCGAACTCCTCGTCGACGGCACCGGCGTCTCCTCGGTCTCGACCGGGGCGCCCTTCTTCGACCATATGCTGACGCTCTTCGCGAAGCACGGGCGCTTCGACCTCGTCGTGGAGGCCAAGGGGGACATCGAGATCGACTACCACCACACCGTGGAGGATACCGGCATCGTCCTCGGCCAGGCCCTCCAGACCGCTCTCGGGGAGAAACGCGGCCTCTTCCGCTACGGTTCGGGACACTATCCGATGGACGAGACCCTCGTCCGCGTCGCCCTCGACCTGGGCGGACGCCCCTTCCTCGACTACCGCGCCCCGGCAGGGGTTCCCCATGTCGGCGAGAAGTTCAACTTCACTCTCGTCGAGGAGTTTCTGCGCGCCCTCGCCTTCAACGCCGCGATGAACCTGCACGTCGAGATCCTCTACGGCCGCGATCCGCACCACATGGCGGAGGCGGTCTTCAAGGGCCTCGCCCGCAGCCTCGACGACGCGACCCGCATCGACGAGCGCATCGCCGGCATCGTCCCCAGCACGAAGGACGTGCTGTGATCCCGCCCACCGAATCCTCCGCAAACGGTATGTCCATTCGCGTCGGCGTCATCGACTATGGAGGCGGCAACCTCCGCAATGTCCTCAACGTGCTGAAGTTCCTCGGCCACGAAGGCGTCCTCGTCTCCTCCGTCGGCGATCTGGCAAGGATCGAGCGGCTCGTCTTCCCCGGCGTCGGTTCCTTCGGCGACTGCGCCGCCGAGCTCGACCGCCGCGGCCTGCGCGAGCCCGTCGCCGAGTGGGTGGCGTCGGACCGTCCCTATTTCGGCATTTGCCTCGGCTACCAGGTGCTCTTCGAGCGGTCTTCGGAAAGCCCGGAGGCACAGGGTCTCGGCGTCTTTCCGGGCGAAGTCGTGAAGTTCCCCGAGGACCGCGGCCTGAAGGTGCCGCACATGGGATGGAACGAAGTGGTCCCGGTGGACCGTCACGTCTTCGCGTGGGAGGGCCTGCCCGATCCGCTCCATCTCTATTTCGTCCACTCCTACTATCCGGTGCCCGCCGATCCGTCGGTCGTGGCCTCGACGACCGACTACGGCGCTCCCTTCGCCTCGAGCATCGCGAAGGGCCGCGTCTTCGCAGGCCAGTTCCACCCGGAACGGAGCCAGGAGGCGGGACTGCGGCTGATGCGCAATTTCCTCGAGCACGCCTGAACGGTCGACCGCCCGCGCGGCGGACGGCCCCTTTCCGTTTCATCCTCCCCTCTGCTCTTCGGAAGCCTTTTCGGAACGCGAAAAGGGGCTCCGCCTTCGCGAAGCCCCTCCGTGCCTGACGGTCGGACCGTCCGTGAAACCATGCCTCACCGCGTCCTCACCTGGAGGCGGGCCGCGTCGGAGAGACCCGGCGAGGAGACCGATACGGCACTCACGTTGACCGCATAGGTCTTCTTGAGAATCCGCGACTTCCCGCCTCGCTTGACCTGGAGACGTTTCTTCTGGGGAGCGACCTTGGCCGAGACGACCACGGACGCGCTGTCCGCCTTGAGCCCCGCCGTGGTGAAGCTGCCCGCGACGAGCGCGGCGGTCGCATTGCGCCCACCACTGGTGTAGGCGACGCGGAAGAGCTTGTTGCTGCGCGACGCCTTCACCTTCATCGCGTCGGGGAGGGTGCTCCGGTTGGTCACTTCGGCCACGGCACGCACGACGCGCAGTTTCCGCGAAGCCAGCGTCACGCGCTGCGACGCGGGGCTGTAGACGCCGCGTCCACGGAGCTTCCCGAGGGAAGCGCCCACCGCCACGTCGGGCCGGGGTGTCGGAACCGCTCCCGCGGCCATCGCCAGCGAAAGGCTCTTCGACTGCCCGCCCGGGTTGGTGATCCTCAGCAGGTAGTCGCCCGCACCGAGGATGCCGTTGAAGGCGATCGGCCCGTTGCCCGGGAAGGTGGCCACGACGTTCCCCGCCGCGTCGAGCAGTTCGGCGACAAGGCCCTCCGAACCGGGTGCGGAGATCCCGACCAGGCGACGATCGGACAGTTGGAAGCGGAAGCCGCGGCTGCCTCCCGCCTCGATCTCCTCGGGACCGACGCCCGCCGTTCCATCGCCACCCAGCAGCAGGCTGAGATCGACCGGCACCGCATTGGTGCGGAAGGCGAGGTTCTGGATCCGCAGGTCGTCCGCCGCCGCGGTGTCGGCCACGTCGAAGGCCTCTTCCGGCGTGGCGTGCCTGTCCTGGAGCAGTTCGACGAAGGCCTGCTGCTCGCCCATCGTGTTGCCCGGCAGGGTGGACGCGGCGGTGAAGTCCTCGGACGGGTCCACCGGATCGCTCAGGGTTCCATCGTCCAGCAGGTAGCGGAAGTGGCTCCCGTTGGCTTTCGACGGATAGCCGTCGCCATCGTTGGCCATGAAGTTGAGGGTGACCAGGCGGATGACCGGGGGAGCCCAGGGCGAGAAGACGCCATCGCCGTAGACGGCCTCGCGGGGCTGTCCCGATTCGCCCGCCAAGGCGATGGAGGTGACCCGTTCGCCCGCGGGCAAGGCCGGATCCCAGGCGAAGATCACGCCTCCGACCTGCGGGAAGCGCCCTTGCAGGGTGCCAGCGGCGACTCCGTGCTCGAGAAGTGCCTTGAGCCCCTGCGGCGTCGTGTCGAACACCATGAGCCGGTTGTTGAAACGGAGCGCGTTCTCGATGTCGAGTTGGGAGATCGCCCCGGAGGGCTTGCCCACGGCGGCATTGGCCGCCGGAGGCAGCTTCTCGCCGGTCGCCACGTCGATCGATCCGATCTGGGCGCGGATGCCGCCGCCGTTCTTCAGGGAGACCACCGGCGTCCCATCGTCGAGGATGCGGCGCAGGGCCCAAGCGTTGGCATCGGCGGTGAGGCTGCCGAAGTTGGTCTCCTCGCTGCGCACATGGTTCCGCTCGCCCTCGAGGTAGACGGAGGTGTAGCCCTTGATGTCGCCATCCTTGGCATGGATCACCGACTGCACCGCGTCGACGACCTCCTTCACTGCGGCCCCCTTCGTGCCGGGAGCGAAGGCGGTGGAACCGAGCGCGGCCTCGGCCACGCCCCAGGCCGTCGCCACGTTCTCCGCCGTGGAGGCATAGGCGCCGTTGACGGGGAGGCGTCCGTCGAGACTGTCCACGAGGATCTCGCCGTTCTCGTCGAAGTCCACCACGAGGCGGCCGAGATAGGTGTACTCGTTGTCGGTGCAGACGACCAGAGTGGGTTTCCCGTCGAGACCGGAGGTGAGGATCGGATAGGAGCCCGCAAAGTCGGCGTCATGCCCCGGGAAAGCCACCGCCACGTCGTCGGCATCGCCGAGACGGGTGTTCGATCCGGCGGCGAGGACGATGTCCACGTCCCTCAGCTTGGTCGCAAGAAGCTGCTCGTTGGCGATCTGCTGGAGGTGCGAGAGCAGCACGATCTTGTCGATCCCCTCGGCGATCAGCTCGTCGATGTAGGGCTGCACATGTGTGGCAAGCAAGTCCATGTCGTCCGCTCCCGGTGTCCCGGCGGGGTAACCCTTCACGAGCGTTCCACTGGGCGAGGAGATGTTGCGCAGGATCTGCGTCGTCACTCCCACGAGGCCGATTTTCTCGCCGCCCTTGTCCACCACGGCCACGGGAACGAGCCGGGTCTTCAGATCCGACGCGTCGGGAACGGCCGTCGCCGCACCGTCCAGGGGCACGTCGGTGAAGCGCCCGTTCGCGGCGGAATCCCCGGAGTAGTCGAGGTTGCTCGAGATGTAGGGGAACTGGGCGCCGATCCAGGCGCCGTCGTTGCGGATCGCGTCCATGAAGACGTTGGAGCCGAGATCCCACTCGTGGTTGCCGATGGCCGAGGCCTCGACACCGATGAGGTTGTGGATGGCGATGTCGGGACGGGCGAAGCCAGTCCTGCCGACCGCGGCCACCGTGTCGAGGGAGGGATCGGTGCCCGCTCCGAGGAAGGGACCGGGAATGAAGTTGTCCCCGCCCGAGACGATCAGGGTGTGGTCGTGGTCACCTTCGAAGGCCTCGACCAGCGCCGCGAGATAGGGCGCGGTCTCCGAGGCGAGCAGCCCGGCTTCGCCGTCGGCGAGGTGCAGGAGCTGCAGGGTGTAGGCGAAGAGCGCCTCGACTTGCAGCCCCGCCGTCACCGTGGTGCTCAGGGTGGAGGAGGTTTCCGAAGAGAGTTCCCCATTCACCCGCCATCCCCGGAAGGTGAATCCGGGAGAGGCGGTGGCGGTGAAGTGGGCGGTTCCACCGATCGCGAGCGAGCCGCTCGCCGTGACCTCCCCTCCCCTGCTCTCGACGAGAATGGACTCCAGCGAAAGGTGTAGTGAGCCGGGAGACCCCACTTCGCTCGGATCGTTCGCGGCGGCGAAGGCGCCGTTGACTCCGGACATGCTGAAGAGGGCGACGGTCGCGTTCTCCCGCAGGGCCGAGTTGTCGAAGGTTCCGTAGGGAGCCGAACTCGGCGACTGGCCGAAGGAGAGGTTGGCACGGCGCACGTGGTTGGTGTCGTAGAGGTTCACCGCGTCGCCACCGGTGCTGAGGCCGACACCGCTGCCGGAGTAGCTCCCGATCTGGAGGCCGGCCGGCGGGTTCGTCCCGAACCAGAGATCCAGGAAGGCGGCCGACTTGGCGGCGAGATCGTTGGTCTCGATGAAGATGACGGATTCACCCGGAGCGATCGAATAGATCCCTTGGAGGGGAACGGCGGCCACGGGAGATTCGGAGCTGTCGTCCATCTTCCATCCCGCGATGCTCACGACACGGGCTCCGACGTTCGTCACCTCGAACCAGTCCTCTCCGAGCGGGCTGTTGCCGCTCGACCAAGGGGCCACTTCGGTGATGATCAGCCTGCCGGGCGCGGCGTAGCCGGGAGAACCGACTTCGGCGGGACTTCCGGCGGCGCGGAAGGCCCCGTTCTCTCCGGAGACGCTGAGCTTGCCGATCGTCGTGTCGTTCAGTCCGGCGGTGTTGTCGAAGGTCGGAAGCTGCGGACCGGAGGGCGAGGAGCCGAAGGCGACTCCCGAATGCAGTTGGCCGGAGGCGTCGAAGAGCCAGACCTCGTCGCCGCCGGTGCTGAGGCCGATGCCGCTACCGGAATAGCTGCCGATCTGGAGGCCGGTGGGCGGATTCGCGCCGAACCAGTTGGCGAGGAAGGCGGCGCTCGTGGCGGCCAGATTGCCGGTCTCGATGAAGATCACCGATTCGCCGGGGGCGATGGTGGCGACGCCGTTGAGGGCCACGGCGTTCGCCCAGTTCTTCGAGCTGTCGTCCACCTTCCACCCGGAAAGGTCGATGGGGCTTTCGCTCACGTTCGTGACCTCGAACCAATCGGCTCCGACCGGGCTGTCGCCGCTCGACCACGGGGCGACTTCGGTGATGAGGAGCGAAGGCAGCGGGATCGACTCCGGCTCCTGGTCGAGCACCGTCAGCGTGTAGGGGTGGCTCGCATCGGGAGAGGTACCCACGCTCGGATCGTCGACCTGGATCGTGATGCTGTAGCTGCTCTTCGTCTCGAAGTCGAGGACGGTTCCCGCTTTCAGATAGAGCGTCGATCCGACGATCTCGAAGAAGGCCGCATCCGGTCCGGCGAGGCTGAGCCCATTGACTCCCAGCCCATCGTCCTCGACGGCGATGACGCCCAACTGGATCGGCGCCAGGGTCGGCGTGTTCTCCATCAGTTCGGTCACCGCGCCGTTCAGGGTGAGGCCCGTCGGAGGACTGTTGGGGGAATCCGAAGGAGCGTAGACCCACAGCTCGGGATAGTCGATCCCGCCTCCGCCGTTCTCGTTGACGATGTAGAGGAACCCGGCCGCATCCATCGTCACGCCTTCGTGCTGCTGTTCGCCGACACTCACCGTATCGCCGGAAGAAACGGCAATCTGAAGGGTCGAGGAGATTGCCCCGGCCCGGTCGATGATCACTAGCCGTCCGTCCTCCTGACCGAGGAGGAGGAGATGGCTCTCCTGGGGCTGGCCGGCGAAGCCGGGGAGGTTGGCGAGGGCGAAGACGCCCGCGAAATCGCTCATTCCGGCAAGCGCGGGATCGAAGAGGTCGGTGGAGTTGACCGTCGAGGGCGATCCGTTCGAGGCGGTCCCCGCCGCGAAGTCCACGTCGGTCTGGAAGATGCCCAGGGGAGAGATCTCCTTGATGCAGATGTATCCGCCGGTGATCGGATCGAAGGTCACGTCCTCCGTCCCCGTGTTGTCCACGTAGGTTCCGATCTTCACCCCCTGGGTCATGGCGCGGGTCAGGGTGGTGCCTGCCGCGTAGGTGAACTTGACGAGACGACGGTCGCGCTCTTCGCTCATGACGAATTCGCCGCCACCGATGTAGGCGATGCCTTCGATGTCGTAGAATTCCGTGCCCTGCGGGCTGGACCCGAGGGCCAGCGTCATCGTGTCGATGAGGACCCCGGTCTTCGAGACCTGGGTCACGGAGCGTCCGCCGTCGCCGACGATGAAGAGGGTGTCGGTGTCGGGATTGTAGGCGACGCCCGACGCCTCCTGGCAGAGGAGGTTGTGGGCGGGGGTCCCGGACGGCAGCGCGGTTCGGATGGGCTCGGGCAGCCCGTAGCGCCCCACCCTGACATAGTTCGAAAGATCGATGGAGACGGCCTTCGGAACGACCGTGACGGTGATCGTCCCGCTGTCGAAGTCGCCTCCGATGTTGCTGGCGCGCACCCAGAACTCGGTGGTGCTCCCGAGGGGACCGGTGACGAGAGTCGGAGAGGTGGCTCCGACGACGGGATTGCCCGTGTCGCCCGCCGCCCCGTAGTACCATTGCAAGGTCGGTTCGGGGAGTCCGGACGCCTCCACTTGCAGAGTGGCGACGCCTCCGCTCGCGATGGTGCTGCCACCGAGGCGCAAGGTCAGGCTCGGAGCGATGCTGTATCCGCTGTAGCCGGGCGAGCCGACATCCAGGGCGCTCTCGGCCGAGGCGAAGGCTCCGGTGTCGCCCACCGTCGCCGCCTTGTAGTGCGGGTTGACCGTGCCGTGGACGGAATCCCAGATCATCGACTGGGTCGCGCTGCCTCCGGCTGAAAGACCGGCATGGCCGCCCGTCGACGGGCTTCCGTCCGAGCGCGTGAACCCGCCTGCGGCATAGCTGAGATAGCGCACCTCCACGCCCGCCGGATCGAAGAGGGAGACGGAGTCGTTCCCTCCGAAGCTCGGTCCGCCGGTCACGACCTGGACGCTGGCCGGGAGACCC
>JBBCIU010000006.1:0-148784 GCA_037190325.1 Verrucomicrobiales bacterium
GCGGGGTGCCCCCCGCCACCGCCGAACCCTTGGTCACCTTTCCCGAGGATCGGGCCTTCCTTCCCAAGAGCTGGACCGAAGCCCCCATCCACGCCAGCATCGAATCCCTCAGCCCGAAGCTCCGTCCCGCCGCCCTCGGCATCCTCGAGGCCGCGGTCGCGAAATATCCGGAGAAGATCCGCCAGCGCTACCTCGGCGGAATCGCCGTGGTCGGATCGCTGCGCTTCTACGACGTCGGCTACGGGGGCACCTATATGGCGAACAGCCGACGCATCGTCCTCGTCTACCGCGAAAGCTTCGACGCCCGCGGTTTCGAGCAGCGCTTCCATCACGAGTTCTCCTCCATCCTTCTGAAGCAGAACGAAAACTTCTTCGAAAGCGAGCGTTGGATCGCGGCGAACGATCCCGCCTTCGCCTACCGCGCCGGGGGCGTCGTCGAGGAGCAGGATGGCGACCGCAGCGAAGCCACCCGGGTCCTGGCCGCGGAACAGGAGAGAACGGGCGGCTCCGGAAGCAGCCTCCTTCAGCTCGATCCCGAACTGATGAAGCTGGGTTTCCTCACCCCCTACAACCGCGTCTCCATCGAGCAGGACCTCAACGAGACCGCCGCCCACCTCTTCACCAATCCCGATCTCTGGGACTACTGCCGCCGCTACCCCCGCATCGACCAGAAGGTCCACGTCCTCGTCGACTTCTACCGCCGTCTCGATCCCAGGATGGACCGCCTCTTCTTCCGCCGACTCACCCTCGGCCCCACCTCCACCCCCGAGCCATGAACCGCCTCAGCCGCATTCTCGTCGAACTCGCCCTGGCCGAAGACCTCGGAGACAAGGGCGACCTGAGCAGCCGCCATTTCGTCGCCGCCGGGCATCGCTCCCTCGGCCGCCTCGTCAGCCGCGAATCCTGCGTCGTCTCCGGCCAGGAGATCGCCCACCACGTCTGCTCGGCCGTCGATCCTTCCCTCCGCTACGAGATCCACCTACCCGACGGCGCCTCGACGGAGAAAGGGGATCCCGTGGCCACGATCCATGGCCCGACCCGCTCCATCCTCGCCGCCGAACGCACCCTGCTGAACTTCCTCCAGCGCCTCAGCGGTGTCGCCACCGTCACGCGGACCTACGCCGCGGCCATCGCCCACACCCGAGCCCGGCTCCTCGACACCCGCAAGACCACCCCCGGCTGGCGCGAGCTGGAGAAGGCGGCCGTCGTCCACGGGGGTGGCGCGAACCACCGGATGGGCCTCCACGATGCCATCATGGTGAAGGACAACCACCTCGTCGCGAACTCCGATCCCGTCGATCTCGCCGCTCGGCTCGCCGAAGTCCGGCGCGAGCATCCCGGCATTCTCATCGAGTTCGAGGCCGACCGTCTCGATCAGGTCGAGGTCTTTCTCCGGCTCGGCGGCATCGACCGCATCCTCCTCGACAACATGACGAACGAGCAGCTCGCCCGCGCGGTGGCGTTGCGTGACGAGCTCTCCCCCGGCACCCTTCTCGAAGCCAGCGGCGGGGTGAATCTGACGACCATTGCCGGGATTGCCGAGACCGGGGTTGATTTCATCTCCGTCGGGGCGCTGACGCATTCCGTGCGCTCCGTCGATCTGGGGTTGGATCTGGTTTCGATTTGAGAGCCCCGAGAAGAGGGGTAGAGAAACCCGTGAGAACACACGAAGCGGAGGAGCGAAGACCATCATTCTCCGTGAACGCCGGGGCGAGGTTCCCACGAACTTCACGACGGTCACCGCCCTCCGTCGACCCAGGTCCCTGATGAGTGAAAAAATCCACGCCGAGATCATCCGGGGCTGGTCCGTGGAGGAGGCCGCCCGTTTCCCCCTTGAGCGCTTCCGCCATGTCGAGGAAACCGGCTCGACCAACGACGATCTTCTCGCCCTTGTCCGCGGGGGCGGGGCGCAACCCTACGATCTCGTCTCCGCCGATTTCCAGACCCAGGGCCGGGGACGCCGGGGCGACCGATGGGAGGCCCCTCCGGGGCGCAACCTCCTCTTCTCCCTCGCCCTCCCCTTGGACGAGCACAGGCACCTCTGGCCCCGGCTGCCCCACCTTGCGGCGTGGATCGTCGGCACCGTCGTCGAGTCCGTTCTTGGGCCCGGCCCTCTCCTTCAGGCGAAATGGCCCAACGATCTCCTCCATGAAGGACGCAAGCTCGCCGGCATCCTCGTCGAGACCGTTCTCGCTCCCACCCCTTTCGCCGTCGTCGGGATCGGACTGAACGTCAACCTTCGCGACGAGGAGCTGCCTCCCGATTTGAAGCCCATCGCCACGTCGCTCTACGAACGGATCGGCTGCGAATCGAGCCGCTGGTTCCTCCTCGGACAGATCCTCCAGGGTTTCCTGAGACACTATCCCGGGCAAACGAAGGATTTCTCCCCGGTCCTCGAGTGGATCCGCGCCCGCGATTTCCTCATGGGACAGACCCTCGCCGTCCGCAGCGGGCGCGAATGGTTCGAGGGCGTGGCCGCGGGGATCGGAGACGACGGAGAGCTGCTGCTGGAAACGATGAACAGTGGGTTTGTTAGGATTGTCAGTGCGGAGGAGATCCGGCGGAGGGGAAGTTGATCTGTCAGGTACCGGGCGGCGGCTCCTCGGGCACATCACCTGGAAAAAGAGCGACAAGAAGCCCATCCCGGGAGGATCGATCGCCTCTGCCGCGTGAGGTCGGACGGTCGCTGTCTCGCCTTGCTCGAAGGGATGCCCGCCTTGCCGAACCCTTCCGTCCCGGCGCAAGGGCGTCCTGAAAAGGGCTTGCGGAGAGGTGGCGCTTTCCCACATGATGGCACGACCGATGAACGCCCGATTCCTCCCCGCTGCCCTCGTTGCCTCTCTCTGCCTCTCCTCCGCGCTCGCCGACGAGGCCTTGAAACGCTCCCTCGTCCTGCACGCCTCCTTCGACAAAGGGCTCGACGCCGACTTCTCGAAAGGCGATCCCGCCGCCGTGGTGAAGACTTCCGCCGGCCTCGTCCCCGTGCCGGAGAACGACGAGGTCGTCCTCGTGCCTGAAGGCGGACGTTTCGGCGGAGCGCTCCATTTCCCGAAGAAGGGCACGACCCGGCCCAGCTACCGCGGCGAGGGCGTGCTGGGATACAACGACAAGGACTGGAGCGCGACCGTTTCGCTCTGGCTCCGCCTCACCCCCGACGAGGACCTCGAGCCCGGCTACTGCGACCCGATCCAGATCGTGGGCGACGACACGAAGAAGGGCTTCGTCTTCCTCGAATGGTCGAAGGACCACAGCCCGCGCTACTTCCGCTACGCGATCCGCCCGCTCATTGAGCTCTGGGATCCTGAAGGGCTCGGCTGGGAGGTGGTTCCCAAGGAAACTCGCCCCGTCGTGGAGCTGAAGGCGGCCCCCTTCTCCCGCGACCGCTGGACCCACGCCGTCTTCACCCTGGAGCGCATCAACGCGGGCAAGGGGACTTCGGCGGGAACCCTCTATCTCGATGGAAAGAAGCAAGGGCGCATCGAGAATTTCGACCTCACTTTCGGCTGGGATCCGGCGGCGGTGCTCCTCGTGCTCGGGGCCGCCTATGTCGGCCACATCGACGATCTCGCCGCCTTCGACCGTGCCCTCACCGAGGAGGAGGTGACGAAGCTCCACGCGCTGGAGAACGGCGTCGCCGACCTGCGACCCTGACATGAAGGCCTTTCTCCCCGCCGCTTTCGCCTGCGCTCTCGCCGCGTCCCCCGTTCTCGGGGAATCGGTGAAACTGATCTTCGACACCGACATCACCGGCGACGTCGACGACGTGCTCGCCCTCGCGATGTGCCACACCCTCGCCGACCAAGGCGCCTGCGAACTGCTCGGCGTGACGGTCTCGAAGGACCACCCGCTCACCGCCTCCTTCGTCGATGCGCAGAACACCTGGTACGGCCGCCCCGACCTGCCCGTCGGCGTCGTCCGCGACCCCGCCGCGCAGAAGCGGGAGAGCCGCTACCTTTCCCTCGCCGATTCGCCCGACTACCCGCACGACCTGCGGAGCAACGAGGAGGCCCGCGAAGCCGTCGATCTGCTCCGCGAACTGCTCGCGGGCGAGGAGGATGGCGGCGTGGTCATCGTCTCCGTCGGCATCGCCTCGAATCTCGCGAACCTCCTCCAGTCGCCCGGCGACGCGCATTCACCTCTCGGGGGAGCCGAACTGGTCCGGAAAAAGGTGGAGCTTCTCTCCATCATGGCCGGTGCCTTCACCTTCGCCAACGGCACGAACCACCATCTGGAGGCCAACGTCATCAACGGCATCGGCTATATGCAGACCGTCGCGAAGGAATGGCCCGAGGAAGTCCCCGTCGTCTGGAGCGGCTACGAGATCGGGGAGAACCTGCCCTTTCCGAGGAGAAGCATCGTCGAGGACCTTGGCTACCGGACGCCGCATCTCGTACGCGAGGCCTACCTGCTCCACAGTGGCCCCGAGCACGACCGGCCCTGCTGGGACCAGAGCAGCGTGCTCTACGCCGTCTTTCCCGAACGCGGCTATTTCGGTCTCTCCGCGCCGGGGCGCGTCTCCGTCGGCGACGATGGATTCACCCGCTTCACCCCGCAGGGACGCGGCGGGCAAAAGAGCGGACGCGACCGCTTCCTCACGATGACCCCCGGACAGCAGGCCCGCGCCCTCGAAGCCATCGTGCATCTCACGACCCGCCCGCCCCGCGCGTCCGCCGCCGAGTGATCCCCGCGACTCTCCGACATGACATTCCGCTTTCTCCTTCTTCCTCTCCTCGCCGCCGCCCTACCCCTGTCCGCCGTGGACCGGCCCAATATCCTCTGGATCACCGCCGAGGACATGAGCCCGGCCCTCGGCAGCTACGGCGATCCCGACGCGAAGACCCCGAACCTCGATGCCTTCGCCAAGGAGTCGGTGCGCTACACCCGCGCCTTCGCCGCCGCCCCGGTCTGCTCGCCCTCGCGCGCGTCCATCGTGACGGGGATGTGGGCGCCCAGCCTCGGCATCAGCCAGATGCGCTCGACCTTCCCCCTGCCGCCCGACGTGAAGGGGTTTCCGACCTACCTGCGCGAGGACGGCTACTTCACCGCCAACAACGTCAAGACCGACTACAACACCGTCGACGAGGCACGGCTCATCAAGGAGTCGTGGGACGAAAGTACCGGCCGGGCCCACTGGCGCAGCGCGGTGCGGAAGGAGGGCCAGCCCTTCTTCGCCGTCTTCAACCACATGGTCACGCACCAGTCGCGCAGCATGGTCTGGCCCTACGAGGTCTTCCAGCGAGAGGTCCAGGCGGGCTTGCCGCAGGACCACATCCACGATCCCGCGACGATCGGGCTGCCGCCCTACTACCCCGACACCCCCGTGATGCGTCGCGAGCTGGCCCGCTTCCATGACTGCGTCTCGGCGCTCGACGCCGAGGTGGGAGGGCTGCTGAAGCAGCTCGAGGAGGACGGCCTCGCCGACGACACCATCGTCTTCTTCTACTCCGACCACGGCTCCGGGATGCCGCGCCACAAGCGCCTCCTCCACGACAGCGGGATGCGGGTGCCGCTGCTGGTGCGTTTCCCGGAGAAATTCAAGCATCTCGCGCCCGCCACGCCGGGAGAAACCGTCGATCGTCTCGTCACCTTCGTCGATCTCGCGCCGACCGTACTCTCCCTCGCGGGCGTCCCCGTGCCGGAGGCCTTGCAGGGCGAGGTCTTCCTCGGTCCCGAGGCCACGCCGGAGCCGGAATACCTCTACGGCTTCCGCGACCGCATCGACGAGGTCTTCGATCTTTCCCGCTCCGTCCGCAGCAAGCGCTACCTCTACATCCGCAACCACATGCCCTATCTCTCCTGGGGGCAGCGCAGCGTCTATTCCGATCTCGGCGAGGTCCAGCAGGAGATCTTCCGTCACGCCGCCGCCCATCCGGACACCCTGACAAAGCCTCAACAAGCCTACGTCTCGCCGACCCGTCCGGTGGAGGAGTTCTACGATGTCGAGGCCGACCCGCAGAATCTCGTCAACCTCCTCGACGGAAGCCTTTCCCCGGAGCAGCAGGCCGCCCTCGACGCCCACCGCGCCGCCTACGTCGCGAAGCGGGAGGAGATCCTCGACCTCGGCGTCCTGCCCGAGACCGTCATGGTCGATTGGCTCGCCGAGGAGGACCGTCCCCTGCGCGACATCGCCCTCGGCAAAACGGACCACCGTCCCGACCTCGCGAGGATCTGGGCCGCCGCCGACCTTGTGGGCAAGGGGACGCGGGCCGACCTGCTCGACCTCGTCCACGACGGCGACGCGGCGGTGCGCTACTGGGCCATCGTCGGCCTGCGCCATGCTTTCCCGCAGGACGAGGCGCTGCTGGAGGAGCTCTACGATTCCACGGACGACATCAGCGCGCCGGTGCGCATCGAGGCGGCGGCCTGGATGGCCGAGGTCTCGGAAAAACATCGCGCCGAGGCCGTCCAGGTGCTGGGCCGCGAACTCGTCGGCGAGGACTGGTGGACCGTGCTGCGCGCCTGCCGCGCCGTCGAGCTGCTCGGCGAAAAAGCCGTCGCCCTCCTCCCCGTGATGGAGACCCTCTACGCGCGGAACCGTTTCGCCGAGGGCGTCGGGCCACAGTTCATCTCCTTTTCGTCGGGGGCTTTTCTGAAGCAGATGGGCATGCCGACCGAGCCTTGGGACTTCTCGCCGAAGCGGTGAGAAGCGCCCTTGTCCGTATCTTGAAGGCGGGATTGGATCCGAAAACCCTTGACCGAAAAAGCCGCCCGGAGCGAAGATCGTTTTTCCGGCAGCCCTGTTCTCAGCCGGTCCATCCACTCATCCCATCCCACACCATGAACACGGAACGCAATCCTGTCGGCTGGTTCGAAATCTACGTCGAAGACATGCCCCGCGCCAAAGCCTTCTACGAAGCCACCTTCGGCGTGAAGCTCGACCCTCTGCCCAGCCCCGACGCCACCATCGAGATGTGGGCCTTCCCCATGAGCCCGGACAAGCCCGGTGCCTGCGGCTCCCTTGCCAGGATGGAGGGCTGCGCTCCCGGCGGCGGCGGCACGATCATCTATTTCTCCTGCGTCGATTGCGCGGTGGAGGAAGCCCGCGCCGCCGAAGCCGGCGGCCGCGTCTACCGATCCAAATTCTCCATCGGCGAATACGGGTTCATCACCCTCCTTGCCGATACCGAAGGCAATACCATCGGCCTCCATTCGTTGGCCTGATCGGCCGATGGCGGCCAAAAGCCTGCTGCTGATGTGGCATACGATTCCAGCCCATGCGGAGAGTGGAATTCATCGCGGAAGGATTGATAGAAGTCTGGTCAGATTTCAGAATCATCTCCCGGCTCTCTTCGACGGAATCGAACCTTTGGCATCCCCGGATTTCCTGAGAAACTCCGCGTACCGGTTCGACCATTCCATCACAGTTTCCTTTGATAGATTCCCGCCGGGATCATTTATCACAAAATGCACGTTCGAGATCACCATGGAGCAGGTATGGCGTCCAAGCACCTCGCCTGTGAAGTAGCTTCCTCCTTCGGTCTCCATGACCGGTGACAACTTTACCAAAGGTTGTTTTTTCTCCATCGCCTGCCGACCATCGAGGAAATTCCCAAGGGAGCCTTCCGGCGTCGGGTAGGCTACGATCAAAAGGGTGGCGAGAGAAGCATCGGTGAAAGACAGCAGGATGACGACATGCGAATCGCTCAGATCAATTGCTTTGCCATCCAAATATTCATTCCACTCCGGTTCATTTTCAGAACGGTCGTAGCTGTCGCCAAATAGTGAATCCGGCGGCACGATCCGGTCGCCGGAGATTTGGCTCGACACTGAGGCAGGAACGAGAAAGAAACACGATACGAGAAAAAGCTGCGGTAATTTCATCATTTGGAGCCCGTAAAACTTCCTCTCGAAAACCGGTTCGCCCCCCGACTACTACCGGGAGGGGGGGCGATGGGATTCCGCGAGAATGACTTTATTCGGTGCCATCCGTCAAGTCTTTCCGACCCGAATGAGTTCCTTGGGGGCGGGCGTTTCGGAGCCAGACGGCTGCGGCCCGGTCCATGTCGGCCCATCATCCAGAAAGTCTCGAATGAGAATGTCCCGAAAACCCGTCCCGTGTTGCGTCCATTGACCGGAGGCCGTCCCTTCTCCACCTTTCCTCGATGAGATCTCTCCTTCACCTCGGCTGCGCCGCGCTGCTATCCCCGATCTTCGCCCAGCAGGTGGAATGGCCCGAATTCCGCGGTCCGACCCGAGACGGCCTTACCGACGCCGATCTGCCGGTGAAGTGGGGCGAGGGCGAAAAGGTGAAGTGGAAGACGGCGATCCACGGTCTCGGATGGTCCACCCCGCTCGTCGCGGAGGGCAAGATCTGGATCACCACCGCCACGGAGCAGGGGCACCGCATGTCCGTCCTCTGTCTCGACGAGAACAGCGGCGAGATCCTCCTCGACCGCGTCCTCGTCACCATCGACAATCCCGAGCCGCTCGCCAACAACCTCAACACCTACGCCTCGCCCAGCGGAACGATCGGGCCGGGAAAGGTGTGGCTCAGCTTCGGCAGCTACGGCACCTTCTGCCTCGACACCGGAACCTTCGAAACCCTGTGGCAGCGCCGCGACCTCACCTGCAGCCATTGGCGAGGTTCCGCCTCCTCCCTCGCGATGTGGGAGGACAAGCTCATCGTCACCCACGAGGGAGCCGACCAGCAGTACAGCGCGGCTCTCGACAAGAACACGGGCGAAACCCTCTGGCGCCGTGACCGCTCGACCGACTACAACGACGAAAAGGACGGCATCCCCGCGAACAGCGGCGACTTCCGCAAGGCCTACAGCACACCCATCTTCGTCCCCGTCGGCGACACCGTGCAGATGATCCTCAACAGCTCCAAGGCCTGCTGGGCCTACGATGTGGAAACCGGCGAGGAGATCTGGCAGGTGCCCTACGAGACGCATTCCCCTTCCTCGCGCAGCGTCCACCATGCTCCGACCGGCATGGTCTACACCAACACCGGCCTCGGCAAAGCCGAGATCTGGGCCATCCGCCTCGAACCGGGAATGAAGGGCAACGTCAGGGACAGCCACGTCGCCTGGACCTATCTCAAGCGCACGCCGAAACGCTCCTCGCCCGTCGTCGTCGACGGCCTGATCTTCATGGCCAACGACGGCGTCCTCAGTTGCGTCGACGCGAAGACCGGGGAAGCCCATTGGGCGGAGCGCGCCGGGGGCGAATATTCCGCCTCGCTTCTCGCCGCGAAGGACCGCGTCTACTGCTTCGACGAAGACGGGCTCTGCACCGTGGTGAAGGCCTCCCCGACTTTCGAAGTTCTCGCCGAGAACCGGCTCGACGCCGGCTTCATGGCTTCGCCCGCGGTGAGCGGAGACGCGCTGATCCTGCGCACGAAGACGCATCTCTACCGGGTGGAGGAGTGAGGGGGCGGAGTGCAGGGGCTCCCCGGCGCGGGCCGCGCGCGAAACCCGGTTGACTCCCCCGCCCGACCCTGTTGAGTTCCTCCCTCCTCCCATGCCTCGCACCACCCTTCTCCAAGCGAAACTCTACGGCATCGTCGATCTGGGCTACGCCGCGCCGTCCTCCCTCGTCCGGGTCGCCGCCGAGATGGTCGAAGGCGGCATCGACGTGATCCAGTTGCGCGCCAAGGGCCATGCGTCCGAGGAAGTCCGCCGCTGGGCCGCGACCTTGCTGCCGATCTGCCGCGAGGCGGGCGTGCCCTTCTTCGTCAACGACCACGCCGACATCGCCGTCTCCGTCGGGGCGGACGGCGTCCATGTGGGCCAGGACGACGCCTCCATGGACGAGGTCCGCCGGATCGTCGGTCCGGACCTGCTCGTGGGGCGCTCGACGCACAGTCTCGCCCAGGCGGCCGCCGCGGCGTCCGATCCGCGCACCGACTGCATCGGCTTCGGCCCGCTCTTCGCGACACCGACGAAGCCGGACTACACGCCCATCGGGACGCGCGAGATCCGCGAAGTCCACGATCGGCATCCCGACCTGCCCATTTTCTGCATCGGCGGGATCAAGAAGGAGCACCTTCCCGGACTCGTCGCCGCGGGAATGAAGCGCGCCGTCATCGTGTCCGGCATCTTGCAAGCGCCCGATATCGCTGCTTATGTCCGGGCCGCGAGGGCTCTCCTCCCCTGATAAGACTTTTTACCTTCCCACCTTTTACCTTTTACTCCGAAAAATGAGCGTCCTCGTCTCCGGTTCCATCGCCCTCGATCACGTCAAAACGCAAAAGGCCTCGCAGGAGAACCTGCTCGGCGGCTCCGCCTCCTACGCCGCGATCGCCGCGAGCTACTTCTCGCCGGTGGGCATGGTCGGCGTGGTCGGACGCGATTTCCCCACCGATCACCTCGATCTCTTCAAGAAGCGCAATATCAACCTCGAAGGCGTCGAGTTCTCCGAGGGCCAGACCTTCCGCTGGTCGGGCGAATACGCGGAGGACATGAACAACCGCGAGACTCTCGAGGTCGCACTGAACGTGCTCGAATCCTGGCAGCCCACCGTCGCCGAATCGCAGAAGGCGACGACCAAAGTGACACTCCTCGCCAATTCCCATCCGCTGAACCAGCACAGCGTCATCGACCAGCTCGGCGGCGGACCGGGCTTCACCATCGCCGACACGATGGACCTCTGGATCCAGATTTCGCGGCCGGAGCTGGAGCAGCTCCTCCGGCGCATCGACCTCCTCGTCCTCAACGACAGCGAGGCGAAACTGATGATGGACACGTCGAACGCCGTCACCGCGGGCCACCGCCTCCGCGAGATGGGTCCGAAATACGTGATCGTCAAGAAAGGCGAGCACGGCGCGATGCTTTTCGGCGAAAGCGATTTCTTCGCCTGCCCCGCCTATCCCCTGAGCGAGGTCTTCGATCCGACAGGCGCGGGCGACAGCTTCATCGGCGGCTTCGCCGGCTACCTCGCGAGCCTCGCTCAGGATTCCTACGATTTCACCGATCTCACCGGCGCGGTCGCGCGCGGCACCATTCTCGCCAGCTTCACCTGCGAAAGCTTCAGCACCCACGCCCTCGAACGTCTCACCGCCGAGCGCTTCGAGGAGCGGCTCGCGACCTATCGCCGCTATTGCGGCTTCGCTTGAGGAATCCGCTCGATTCCGGCGTTTTTCCGCCCTACTCTCGCAGGCGATGGAGTGGTACTACGCCGACGCTTCCGGGAACCAGCATGCCGTGTCCTCCGCGGACCTGCCCGCTCTCGTCGCCTCCGGCGCTGTGAGGCGGGAAACCCTCGTCTGGAACGAGACGATGGAGGCATGGGCGATGGCGGGAGAAACCTGCGCCGAGTGGTTTCCCCACGTGGCGCCCCCGAGCCTCACGGGGTCGCAGCGCCGCCAGGCCCTCCATGCCCCCGTCGCGCCCTACGCCGGGCAGAGGGCTCCCCTCGATCCCCTGGCGGTGATCTCCCTCGCCCTGGGATGTGTCGGAATCTTCGCCTGCGGTCCCTTCCTCGCGGTTCCCGCGGTCGTCTGCGGCCACATCGCCCGCCGTCGCGCGAAAGGGGAGAACCTCCCTTCCAGCAACGGAGGCCTCGCCCTCGCCGGACTCGTCACCGGCTACATCGGCCTCGTCCTCTCGCTGCTGGTGCTCGTTTTCTACGGGGTGGCGATCGTCTCCGGGATCCAGGCCGGCGCCGCGGAAGGGGGAGGCGGCGATACACCCTGAAAGCGGCGGGAACAGGATCCATGGACGGAAGAAGAAAAGGCAGATTGGCGAGGCTCCCCGCGCTGGAATGGACCGTCCTCTGCCTCTTGATCGCCGGGCTGCTGCTCGCCCTTCGCTTTCTCCCCGTCCAAGCCGCGCTGGAACGCGCCACGCTCTGGATCGAGTCGCTCGGCTGGTGGGCGCCGACGGCCTTCGTCGCGCTCTACACGCTCTGCACCCTGCTCCTTGTCCCCCGCACCGTGCTCACCGTCGCGGCGGGATTCCTCTTCGGGTTCGGCTGGGGGGCGATCCTGGCGCTCCTTTCCATCAACCTCGGGGCGAATCTCGCCTTCCTCTCGGGACGCCATTTCGCCCGCGCCGCGGTGGAGCGGCGCGCGCGCAACCATGCCCGCTTCCTCGCCCTCGACCGTGCCGTGGGGCGCGACGGCTGGCGCCTCGTCGCCCTCGTGCGCCTGACGCCCGTTTTCCCGTATTCGCTGATCAACTACGCCTTTGGCCTCACCCAGGTGGCGTGGATTCAATTCGCGTGCGGATCCTTTCTCGGGATGCTGCCGGGGACGCTCCTCCTTGTCGCCCTCGGCACGCTCACCGACTTCGCCGCCGAGCAAAGCGAGGCCAAGGGCGGTGTCTGGCTCCACGCCGCGACAGCGGCGGCGATGCTCGCGGGCGTGGTCTCCACCCTCGTCGTGGCCCGCTTCGCGAAGCGGGCGCTCGAACGCAGCGCAGGGACGGAGCTTTCATGAAGGGAGGGAACGGGGCGAACCTCATTCGGCAGGCGGCACGCCGTCGGGCGCCTTCTTCAGGTCGCTCCCGGCGATATCGTCCCAGGAATAGTAGTGGAAGACCTTGCCGTTGGACATGGCGACGAAGAGTCCGTTCGGATAGCCCGGCAAGGAGGCACTGGTGACCTCGCTGCCGTCGCTCTCGAGGGTGGAGACCGCGACGGTCTTGATGAGGGGATGGTCGTGCGGGTCGTCCGTCGTGCCTTCGCGCGGGAAGAGGCGGAAGGCGTTGTTCTGCTGGTCGGACACGAGGAGGTAGCCGGTGCCGTCGTCGATCTTGTAGATGGAGATGCCCTCGCGGTCGAGGGCGAAGCCGGTGGTGCCGAACAGGGCCAGCTCCCTGTCCGCGTCGGGGGCCTCGGGATCGGCGGCGTATTTGCGGATGCCGACGGACTCGTCGGAGCAATAGACGTAGCCGAGTTCGTTGTCGACGGCGATGGCCTCGATCTCCTTCTCCTTGGAATAGGACCCGAACTGGCGGACGAGCGTCATCCTCACGTGGCCGGAGCCGTCGTCCTCGAGAAGGTATTGGCCCAGATAACCTTCGGCGGGGCCGGATTTGCCGCCGACGATGGCGAAGATGGCACCGTCGCGCGGCCGCGTGTAGAGGGCGATGCCCATCGGAGCGCGCTTCTTGTCTCCGTCGAAGACAACGAGATCGCCCTTGTCCACGCAACGCATGTCGGGCAGGGCGAAGACGCGCAAGCGGCCTCTCTCTCGCTCGGTGACGACGGCGATGTCGACAGGCTGGCCGCCAAGCGCGAGACCGTAGGCGATGTCGACGTTGTTGGGGCGCTCGAGGCCGTCGACGCGCTGCACGATCTTCCCCTGAAGGTCGTACACGTAGAGGGCGCCGTCGGAATGCTTGTCGGTGCCGACGACGAGCGTCCGGCTCCGGTCCGCGGGGATCCAGAGCGCCGGATCGTCGGTGTCCTTCCTGCTGGCCTCGGTGACGACGCGGGGCTTGAGGACAGGCGGTTCCCCATCGGCCCTGCCCGATACGGTGAAGGCCGAGGCGGCAAGCAGGAGGGAGATGGCTTTCATGCGCAGGGATTCCCTACGGCTGCCGGCTCGCTTCTTCAAGCCCTCCGTTCCTCTCCGCGAGGCCCGGCGCGGAAGGGTCAGATCGATGACCCGGCCGGGTCGGGCCCGGGGGCTTTCCCCTGCCCGCGCCTGCGACTGCCGACGAGGAACCTATAGAAGAGCGGGAAGCCCGAACCGCGACGGGCCGAGAAGACGCCGATGATGGCCGCAACCTGGAGGAAGAACTGGATGGCCAGATCGAGATTGCCCATGTCCCGCGGACGGGACGGAATGCGAAGGAGAATTCGTATTTCACTTGTAACGTAAATGGATTGTCGCTATCGCTTCCATGCCGATCGGGCATCGATGGAACTCCGCCACCTCCGCTATTTCCATGCCGTCGCCGAGGAGCTGAGCTTCTCCAAGGCGGCGCGACGCCTTCGCATCGCCCAGCCCGCCCTGAGCCGTGCGGTGCAGGAACTGGAAACCGACATCGGCTCCCTCCTCCTCGAGCGCAACCGGCGCGCCATGCGGCTGACTCCGGGCGGCGAGGTGTTGCTGAGGGAGACGGGCTTTCTTTTCGAACGGCTCGACGACGCGGTCCGACGGGTGCGCCGCGCCGCCGCCGGGGAGGACGGGGAACTGCGACTCGGCTACATCGGACCGCCGACGCGGGCTTTTCTCGGCGGAATTCTCAAGGCCTACCATCGCCGCTATCCGGGCGTGACCATCGTCCTCGAGGAGCGCACTCCCGAACGGGTCTGGGAGATGGTGTCGAAAGGGCGTCTCTCCGTCGGCCTGACCCGTCCCGTCCTCGCCCACGAGGCTCTCGGTCTGCAATCCCTCCTGCTCTGCCGGGAGCGGCTCTGCGCGGCGATGCCGGCGGACCATCCGCTCGCCGGATCGGAGACGCTGGCCTGGGGCGAGCTCGCCGACGAGCCCATCGTTCTCCTCGCGCGCCGCGAGGGAGCGGGCTCCCACGACACGATCCTCGCCGCCTGCGCCGCCGCCGGCTTCGCCCCGCGCATCGCCCACACTCCGAGCGTGATCGGCACGATCCTCCGCTACGTCGAGGCCGGATCGGGCATCGGGATCGTGCCCGAGAGCGTCACGCCGGAAACGCCGGACGTGACCTTGATCCCTCTCGTCCCGACGGAGACCCTGCCCGTGGTGATGGTCTGGTCGCGCGAAGGCGACGACCCGGCGGTGACGGCCTTCCGCGGCATCGTGGAGGAATGGCTCGCGGAGCAAGCGGGTCCGGCCGGCGATTGACTTTCGCCCCCGCGCCGGCTCTCCCCTCAGGAGGGCCGTGTGGAACCCTTCGACGCGCCGCGACCCTTTTTCGCGGGGACATCGGCGGTGTCGCCGCGGCCTTCGAGATGGTCGATCAGCTCCTCGGTCGAGATCCGCAGCAGCGCCGCGGCCCGTTCGTCGCTGCCCGCCTCCTGCAAGGCGGTCTCGGCGAGCACGCGGAGAGCCAGCGTGATGGGGGAGACTCCCGCCTCCTCCGCCGCCTGGAGAAAACGCTTCGCCGCCCGCTCGAGGATGGCCCACTCGCTTTCGTTGCGGCCCGCCTGATCGAAGGGCAGGTCGGTGGCGAGGATCACATTGCCGCTCGCGAGGACGCAGGCCCGCTGGATCAGGTTCTCCAGCTCGCGCACGTTGCCGGGCCAATGGTAGCCCTCCAGCATCTCCACGGCGTCCTTGGAGAACTGCATGGGCCGACCGCGCCCGCTCTCGGTGCGCTTTTGCAGGAAATGCTCGGCGAGCAGGCGGATATCCTCGAGCCGCTGCCGCAGTGGCGGGATGTGGATACGGACGACGTTGAGCCGGTAGAAGAGATCCTCGCGGAAGGCGCCGTGCTCCACCTCCTCCTCGAGCCGCTTGTTCGTCGCGGCGAGGATGCGGACGTCGCTGTGGAGCGTCTGGTTGCCGCCGACGCGGGAGAACTCGCCGCTCTGGAGCACGCGCAGCAGCTTGCTCTGCACCTCCATGGGCATGTCGCCGATCTCGTCGAGGAAGAGGGTGCCCCCGTGGCATTGCTCGAAACGGCCGATGCGTTGCGAGACCGCGCCGGTGAAAGCGCCCTTCTCGTGGCCGAAGAGCTCGCTCTCGAGCAGGTTGCTGGGGATCGCGGCGCAGTTGATCGCGACATACTCGGCCTTGGCGCGGCGGGAGAACTTGTGGATCGCGTTGGAGACGACTTCCTTGCCCACCCCGCTCTCGCCGGTGATCAGCACGGGGGCGTCGGCGCGGGCGACGCGGCCGATCAGCTTGTAGACGTCCTGCATCGCCGGGGAACGGCCGATGATGAGGTCGTCGGTCGGCTGCGGAGGGACGATGGGTTCGGAATCCGAACGGTTCTCGGCCGCCCGCATCTGCTCGGCGGCGGAGAGGGCACGCTCGGCGACCTGGCGCAGCTCGAAATTCACCGACTCGCGCCGCAGCACGTCGAAGGCTCCCAGGCGCATCGCCTCGATCACCGCATTCGTCGAATGGACCCGTCCATTGAGGATGACCATCGCGTTCGGGTTGGCCATGCGGACGCGCTTGAGCAACTCGACCCCGTCGAAGGGCCTCAGTTGGAAATCCGCCACGAGGAGGTCGGCTCGGCGTTCGGTGAAGAGTTTCAGGGCTTCGTCCGCGGAGCGCGTCGTCGCCACCTCGACCGACTCCGCATCGAGATGCCGGGAGGCCCATTCAAGGAAATCCGGATCGTTGTCCGCGATAACGACCGTTTGTTTTTCGAATTCTTCCATATAGGGTTGAGCCTCCGGAGCCCGGCCTTGCCTGCTTGCCGACCCACCGGACAGGAGGGAAAGACCATAACACAATCCCGCCATCTGCCCGCTTTTTTAGACGATGAAGTACGATGAAATTCCTTCGGATCTATTTATCAAAAACCGGGTCCGACTCGCCTCTTCGTTGCCCGGCAAGGCCCTCGCCGTGATCCATTCCGCGGACCTCCCCTGGCGCAGCGCGGACGGGACGCAACCGTTCATCCAGAGTTCCGACCTGTTCTATCTCAGTGGGATGGACCAGGAGGAGACCGTCCTCCTGCTCTTTCCCGGCCATCCCGATCCGGCGTTGCGCGAGATCCTCTTCGTCCGCGAGACCTCGGACCTGATCGCGATCTGGGAGGGCCGGAAGGCGACGCGGGAGGAGGCCGCGCACCTTTCGGGAATCTCCAACGTGCAATGGACGAAGGACTTCGACGCCGTCTTCCGCACGCTCGTGCGCGAGGCGTGCTCGCTCTGGCTGAACCACAACGAGCACGCCCGCTCCGGGGCGCCGGTGAATTTCTCCCTCGACGACCGCTTCCGGCGGCTTTGTCAGGAACGCCATCCGCACCACCGCTACGAACGTCTCGCGCCTCTGCTGCACCGTCTCCGCACCGAAAAATCCGAGGCGGAGATCGCCCTGATCCAGCGGGCCTGCGACATCACGGCGCGGGGATTCGAGCGGCTTTTGCGCTTTGTCAGGCCCGGCGTGAAGGAGTACGAGATCGAGGCCGAGCTGCTGCACGAGTTCGTCCGTCACGGCTCGCGTGGCTTCGCCTACCAGCCCATCGTCGCCTCGGGGGCGAACGCCTGCGTCCTGCACTACGTGGCCAACGACCAAGCCTGCCACGACGGCGACCTGATCCTCCTCGACGTGGCGGCGGAGTATGCGAACTACAACTCCGACCTCACCCGCACGATCCCGGCGAACGGGAGATTCACCCCGCGCCAGCGGGCCGTCTACGACGCCGTCCTCCGCATCCTGCGCCTCTGTATCGACGAGCTTGTCGTGCCGGGCAAGGCCATCCGCGAGGTCTACCACAAGGAGGCGGCCCGCGCCATGGAGGAGGAGTTGATCGGCCTGGGTCTGCTCGATCCGCAGACCGTCGCGGACGAACGCGCCCAGGAGGACCTGCCCGAGGAGAAGCGCGCCTATCGGCAATACTTCATGCACGGCGTCTCCCACAGTCTCGGCCTCGATGTCCACGACGTCTCTCCGGCGGAGAACGTCTTCGTCGAGAACATGGTCGTCACCGTCGAGCCCGGGATCTACATCCGCGAGGAAGGCATCGGCATCCGCCTCGAGAACGACATCGTCGTGCGAAGCGGCGGCAACGTCGATCTGATGGCCCATGTCCCCATCGAGGCCGAGGAGATCGAGGCGAGAATGACAGCTCGCTGAAGCCGGAGGAGATTCCGCTGGATCTCACCCCAGCCCGGGCACTTCCCACCCGGCGCGGTAGGCGCGCTTGAGGAAGCGGTTCGCCTCGGGAACGTTGACGACGGCGAGCTTTTCCGAGTCCCACTCGATCTCCGCCTCGCTGCGGTAGGCGATGTTCCCCAGCAGCATGGTCTCGGTGAGCGGCCCGGCGTAGCTGAAGGGCGTCGAGGGCTGGCGCGACTCGCGCACGGCGGTGCACCATTCCTGGTAGTGGTTTCCGTCCTCGAAGTCCGCCCATTGGTAGTCGGCGAAGTCCGCTTTCGGGAAGAGCTCGGGCATCTCGGGGAAGCCGAGGAAGAGATTCCCCTTCTCCCCGATGAAGAGAAGGCCGTTGAGCGTGCCCGGCCAGTCGGCGGGAGCCTGGAAGAGGGAGCGGTCGGGCTGGCGTCCGGCCTCGTACCAGCGCAGCGACAGAGTCTCGGTGGTGAGCTCGGTGCCGGGGAAGGTGTAGAGGATTTCGGCCCACTCCGGACCGGACTCGGGATGCGGCGGCGGTCCTTCGGCCTTCACTTTCGAGGGGGGGCCGAGGCGAAGGGCATCGACGACGGGGTCGAGGATGTGGCAGCCCATGTCGCCGGCGACGCCGGTGCCGAAATCCCACCATCCGCGCCAGTGGAAGGGGTGGTAGGTCTTGTCCACCCAGGGACGCTCCGGCGCGGTGCCGAGCCATTGGTCCCAGTGCACCGTCGCGGGCGGATTGCCTCCGGGCGCGGGACGGTCGAGCCCCTGCTTCCAGTAGGTGCCGGGGCGGTCGGTCCAGGCATGGACCTCGCGGAC
This sequence comes from Verrucomicrobiales bacterium, assembly GCA_037190325.1. Classification (GTDB taxonomy): domain Bacteria; phylum Verrucomicrobiota; class Verrucomicrobiia; order Verrucomicrobiales; family DEV007; genus Arctic95D-9. The sequence continues at coordinate 18,440 of JBBCIU010000006.1, forward strand.
CTTGCCGATGACTTTGTCCTCGCGCAGGGCATGGATCGCGATCTTGAGCCGCTTCGTGGCGTGGTGCTGGATGCCCATCTGGGTGATCACTCCCGTCTCGGCGGCGATGCCGGCGAGGACGCGGGACTCGTGGATCGTATGGGTGAGCGGCTTCTGCGTGTAGCAGTGCAGGCCAAGGCGCATCGCCGTGGCCGTGACCGGGGCGTGGGTGTGGTCGGGGGTCGTCACCATGATCCCGTCGATGCCTTTCTGCTCGAGCAGCTTGCGCCAGTCGGTGTAGGCCTGCGCGGCGGGGAACTGGGCCTTGGCCTTGGCGAGACGGGTCTCGTCGATGTCGCAGACCGCGACGATCTCGTTGCCGGGGGCGAGTTCCAGCATGTCGCTCCAGCCTTTGCCTCCGACGCCGACGCAGGCGAGGGCGAGCTTGCGGTTCGGCGAGGCCGAGGAAAGGATCGCGGGAGAAGCGGACGCACCGATCAGGGCGGCGCCGGAGCGTTTCAAGAAGGAGCGGCGGGTGGAAGAAGTCATCCCGCCAAGATGGAAGAGGGTCGGGTTCGCGGCAAGACCCGGTCGGGTCGGGTATGCGCCAGCGAGGTCCGGGCGCGGGCCACAGGGCAGCCGGAGCGGCCGTCCCACAGATATCGATCCGGGTGTCTGCCGTAGGGCGGGCGCCCCGCTTGCCAACCTGGCTGTCGCCCCGTTCAAGGCTTCAGGAAATGCTCGAAGAAGGCGTAGATCGCCTCGTTCGATTCGGGATTCGGGTCGTGCTCGGGGCGGTTGTGCATGGCGACCCGGTTCTCCAAGCCGAGGAGACGGTTCACGGCGACGCTGTGGTTCAAGGCCCGCCATTGGGAAGGAGGATCCTCGCTGCCGCCGGAGACGAAGAAGGGGCGCGGAGCCATGAGGGCGTGCAGCTCGTGCAGGTCGCGCCCTTCCTCGAGAAGCTTCGGATAGAGGCCTCGGGCGGGGTTGTCCTCGGTCGGCACGCCGCGCGCGCGCCAAGGCTTGGGATGGTAGCCGAGATACCAAGGCTCCCAGTAGTTCACGCTCGGGCGGGTGCCGAAGACGATGCCGGGATCGGACCAGGCGGCGCAGGCGAACTTCTCGAAGAGGCAGGAGGCGAACATGGCCCATTTCCCCCCGAAGGAATGGCCGGTGACGCCGATGCGTTCGGAATCGACCTCGGGACGCGCCGCGAGGACGTGCCAGGCGTTCGCAGCCGCATAGGCGAGCATGGAGAGGGGCTGCACCGTCGCGTCTTCGAGGGAGGGCCAGTAGAGGGAGTATTCCTTCGCTTCGCTCGCCTCGGTCGTGCCGATCGAAAGCGTCACGAAGCCGCGCTTCGCGAGCTGGTAGGCGAAGTCGCGGTATGGCTTGCCGCCGATGCCGGCGGCGGTTTCCGGTTCGTAGAAGACGGTCAGGACGGCGGGCCGGGGGTTGTCCCCGGCGCCCTCGGGAACGAGGAGGTAGCCGGTCGTCTTCTCGTCCGGCGTCCAGAGGAAGCGGACGCGGTGACGGGTGAAGCCCTCCAGTTTCGCCGATTCGAGCGTCTCCACGACCGGTTCGGTGATCAACGGTGGCCAGGCTCCCATGCGCTCGTGCCATAGGGTGCGAATCTCCTCGCGTCGTTTCGTCCAATCCTCGGCATCCCGGACTTCCGAACCGTCCGCGAAGCGCAGCGGAGAACGGAACTCGCCAAGGTCGCCGGCGAACTCGGCGGGAGGAGCGAAGAGGGGGCTCAGGTGCGGGGGCAAGGGCGAGTCGTCTCCGACGACGAGAGAGGAGGCGAAGAGGACGGCGACCGTCAGGAGAATGGGGTGGGGCAGGTGCATCGTTCGATCTCCATACTTCATTTCGATGGATGCGGGCATGGCGGGATCGAGGAGGCGGGCGCTCAGGCGAGCTTCGTTTCCCTCAGTTGGAAGCGGGCGTCGAACCTTCCCCCGGCATGGCGGCGGCAGCAGGGGAGGCAGGCGACCCGGCGCCGGATGCGGCGCACCCGATGGATCACCGCCTCGCAATGCGGACAGGTGTAGGCGTATTTCCGCTCGAGGCGGCGGGGCTGGAAGTCGAGGGCGTGGCAGCGGTCCTCGCCGGGAATGCCGAGATCCCGGCAGGCCTCCCGCCATTCCGGACCATGGGGAGCGATGCGCCGCCTCCCGGCGCGGGCGAAGGCGACGAGGTGGGCGAGCTCGTGGAGGAAGGTGGCACGCAGCTCGGCGTCGCGCACGCCGTCGGGGAGATCCTGGAGGCGGGGGTTCAGCTCGATGGACCAGTCCCTTGCCTGGGCCCGGCCCGCCGCCGTGCGCATGCGCGGATTCCACGAGACCGTCACCGTTTTGGCGAGTGCTTCGAGACCGCGCTCGCGGCACAGGTCGGCGGCGACGAGGGAGAGGACCGCGTCGCGGCCCGAACGCGGGTGCGCCCAAGGACGTACGGAGGCTTCGCTGGGATGCTCCGGCTCCGGCATATCCTCAGGAATCCGCCGAGGCGAGGATGGGCTCGACCGCCTCGCCGGTGACCTTGTTGAAGAGGGTCAGCTCCTCGCCCGCGTTGGTGACGAAGGAATCCGGTGGGACGCTCTCGCGGAGGAAGACGTTCGCCCCGATGGTGGAGCGCGCCCCGATCGTCGTCTTCCCTCCGAGGACGGTGGCGTGGGGGTAGATCACGACGTGGTCCTCGACATTCGGATGGCGCTTGTTGCCCTTCACGATCCGTCCGTTCTCGTCCTTGGGGAAGTTGCGGGCTCCCAGGGTGACGCCGTGGTAGAGCTTCACGTGGTTGCCGATCACGCAGGTCTCGCCGATGACGACGCCGGTGCCGTGGTCGATGAAGAAATGCGTCCCGATCCGCGCCCCGGGATGGATGTCGATGCCGGTCAGATTGTGGGCGTACTCCGTCATGATCCGCGGGATCAGCGGCACGTCGAGCTCGTAGAGGCAATGGGCGCAGCGCTGGATCGCGATGGCCTCGATGCAGGGATAGGCGAGGATGATCTCGTCGAAGTTCTTCGCCGCCGGATCGCCCTCGTAGGCCGCCTCGACGTCGCTCTGGAGAAGGGTGCGGATGCGCGGGAGCTTGCCGAGGAACTCGCAGACCAGCTCGCGGGCCTGCTGGCCATGGCCGTTGTGGTGCTCGCCGGTCTCGTCGTCGCGGAGGCGCAAGGTCTTCGCCACTTCGGCCTTGAGGGTGTCGACGAGGGTGGCGATGCGCTCGCTCGTGATCGGCTCCAGCTCGTCCGAGGGGATGGGCTCCTCGTCGTGGTAGCCGGGGAAGAGGAGCTGCAGCAACTGTTCGCAGACGGACGTGACCGTCCCTTTCGACGGCAGGTTGGCGCTGTCGATGCGGTTGATGCCTCCGACTTCGTGGTAGGAGTCGAGAAGGGCGTTCACGAGATTTCGCTGGGCGCAGTCCATGGAGACGAAGAAAGTAAGCGGTCGGACGCGCTTTCCAAGGGGAAGCTTTCGGGGAAATCTTCTCAAGCCCCCACGGCAGCCCATGCCGAAGTGATCGTCAGCAGGGGCACGATCGAGAAATGCTCCTCTCCGTCTTCCTCGAAGGACACGATCAAGGCCGTCTTGCGCGGGGAGAAGGAAACAAAGTCCCGATGTGGGATGTCATAGACCCGTCCTGCTGCCGTCTCGATGCGGAAAGGGCGGTTCGCTTCGACGAGTTCCTCGATCAGGGATTTGTCCATGGGAAAGGGTCCACCGAGGGAGGTATTGCGTCAAGGCTGGGGAAACTCCGGCCAAGGCGTGGGTTTCCCCGGTTCCAGTTCGATGACGATGTCTCCGGTCTCGTTTGACCCAAAGAGGTCTTTCAGAGGAACTCCTCGGTTGTCCCCCAAGTCGGGACCGATGCTGTAGACGACCCGCTTGGCTCTGTCGTAGCGCAAGGGGCGTCCGTCGAAAGGATCCGGGGGCAGGTCGTCGAGATAAGCGGGCACGAGTTCGCCGAGATCGTCCGGCCATGCCCCGTGGTCGAGGCGATGGCGTTCCAAGGCGACGCGCAGGCGGAGGAGGTGCAAGTCGGCTTGGTTCGCCCGACATAGCTTCACCACGACGTTGACCAAAATTCTTTGCCAATAGGCTGCGAATTCAACCCCGTGCGAATTCCCGCTCAAACGATGGCCCCATCGGGCGCGGGCATCGCGCGGGACGGCGGCATACACGGAATCGCCCACCTCCTTGGCACTCCCTCCGCTCGCTTGGATGGCGGCACGATGGATGTCCGCCAGCATCGCATGGGTCCGGTAGCGTTTGAAGGCGAGCGAGTGAAGCGACTTGGGCATTTCGTAGTTCCTCCGGTAGCCACGCCAGTTGGCAAGCTGCCCCGTTTTCGAAGCTTCCTCGAATTCGACAAGGTTCGCCTTGCCACGCGGATAGATCGACCGCAAAACGGGTTCGAGATCGTCTCGGGAGAGATTCGGACCCTCAAGACGGCCAGCAAGCCAAGCGAGGGTTTCGCGATCCATGCGGTGATGTTCGAGCAATTCCAAGAGGCATTTGCCACCATCACTCGTGAAAAATCTGGCAATAAGCACCGAGGACTCGCGCACCCTCGTGTGAGCAGCGGCGAAATCCAACATCGAAACGGCCCTTTCGAGCGCGGCCCGGGTTTCGCCGCGAGCCGCTAAGGAAGCGGCCTTCACACGTATCAGCGGGGCGAGAGTGCGCCAATCCATCATGTAATCGGAGCCTGGTTCGCGTCCAGCCGCTACCTCATCCATCCGCCAGTCGTCCATCGCCGCATAGCGGGAGAATCGCTCAAGAACCGGGGCGTGTTTTTGTAGCATCCCTTCGAGGAAGGCGATGTCGATGGGTTCGCGTCCACCGAGCATTCTGGAGACGCGGCTGAATTCCTCCTTCTCCTCTTCCGTCCACTCCAACTCCCGGATCTCGGGATACGGGTTTCGCGAGGGATCGACCGCGCGTTCAACGAAGGCGAGATCGCTGTCATCGACGGATGCGCAGTCGAAGCACCACGCGAACAGCAGCCAAGTCAGCAGCAGCACGACAAGGACCATGCTGGCGCGTTTCCAGATCGAGGCGGCCGGACCCATCGCGGCGAGGATAGCGCGAATCTCCGGGAATGCCGATCTTTTCCTTGAGGTGGCTCCCCTCGCCCTCCCCCCACTGGCGCATCCCCCGTTTTATGACACCTTTGCCGATGCGGAAACTCCCCCTTCTCCTGCTCCCCTTCGCCCTTTGTCCTCTCCTCGCCGCCGAGGAGCTGCCCCTCGTCTTCCGCGACGACTTCTCCGGCGGCGCGGAGGCCTGGGAGCCGACCGATGCGAACGCCTGGAAGATCACCGGGATCGACGGCGACCCCGCCTACGAGATTCTCGGAGGATCGAAATACGAGCCGCCCCACCGCAGCCCCATCAACCTCGCCATCCGCAAGGGGGGGACTGTCGGCGACTTCGTCCTCACCGCCCGCGTCCAGACGAAGCAGACCCCGCGCGGCCACCGCGACATGTGCCTCGTCTTCGGCTACCAGAACCCGGCGAACTTCTACTACATCCACCTCGGACAGGAGACCGACCCGCACGCGAACCAGATCTTCCTCGTCAACGAAGCCCCGCGCGTCGCCATCTCCGAGAAGACCAACGACGGCACCCCGTGGGAGACGGGCAAATGGCATCAGATCAAAATCGTCCGCACCGTCGCCACCGGGCTCATCGAGGTCTATTTCGACGACATGGAGACGCCCTCGCACGTCGCCCACGACAAGACCTTCGCCTGGGGTCGCGTCGGCATCGGCACTTTCGACGACATGGGCCTGTGGGACGATGTGGAGCTGCGCGGCGTCGCCGTCGATCCGCCCGTGGCGGGCCGACCCGATCCGAAGGAGCTGAAGTTCACGAAGTGGACGCCCGGTTTCCTCGTGCCCGACCCCGTCGCCATCAGCTTCGATCCGCAAGGCCGCGCCTACGTCACCCAGACGATGCGGCGCAAGGCCAACGACCTCGACATCCGCGACAACACCGACTGGATCCCCGACGACCTCAGCTTCACCTCGACGGAGGAGAAGGAGGCCTTCTACCGCCGGCAGTTCACCCCCGAGAACAGCGCCGCGAACGCCAAGCGGGTCGCGGACTTCAACGGCGACGGACTCCACGACCTGCGCGACCTCACCGCCCTGAGCGAGCGCGTCCACCTCATCGAGGACACCGACGGCGACGGCTTCGCCGACTCGACGAAGATCTTCGCCGAGCAGCTCGACCACCTTCTCGGCGGCGTCGCCGGCGGGGTGCTCTGGCACGAGGGCGAGGTCTTCGTCTGCCCCGTGCCCGAGCTGGTGAAGTTCCGCGACACGAACGGCGACGGCGTCGCGGATGAGAAAGAGGTGGTCGCGTCAGGCTTCGGAGTCCACTTCGCCTACGCCGGACACGACATGCACGGGCTCACCCTCGGTCCCGACGGGCGCATCTACTGGTCCATCGGCGACAAGGGCATCCGCGTGAAGACCGCCGACGGGCTCGACTACCGCTTCCCCCACCAGGGCGGCCTGATGCGCTGCGAGCCGGACGGTTCCCATTTCGAGGTCTTCGCCCGAGGCCAGCGCAACATCCAGGAGGTCGCCTTCGACGCCCACGGCAACTTCTTCGGAGTCGACAACGACGCCGACTTCGCCGGGGAGAAGGAGCGCTTCGTCCACATCGAGCAATACACCGATCTCGGCTGGCGCTCGCACTGGCAATACCTCCGCGCCGACTACAATCCCTGGGACGACGAAGCCATGCACGTGCCTTGGCACGACGGGCAGCCCCGATGGTTCACCCCGCCGCTGGGGCTCTACGAGAACGGCCCCGCCGGTTTCAAACACAATCCCGGCACCGGTCTCGGGCCGGAATATGCGGGCTACTTCTTCCTCACCAGCGCCCCGAACGGCCAGCAATGGGCCTTCCGTGCCGAACCGCGCGGCGACTCCTTCGCCATGGTCGACGACCACCAGATCGGCGACGGCATCCCCCTCGTCGGACTCCAGTTCTCGCCCGACGGTGCGCTCTGCGGCGTCGATTGGGGCGGCGGCTACCCGCTGAACGAAAAGGGCGCGATCTGGCGCATCGACGTGGCCGAGGAGAAGGCCCATCCCCTGCGCGAGGAGACGCGGAAGCTCATCGCCGCGGACTTCACCCAGGAGGGGCTGGTCCCGCTCCAAACCCTCCTGGGTCACGCCGACCAGCGCGTGCGCATGAAGGCGCAGTTCGAACTCGTGAAGCGCGAGGCCCTGACAGAACTCCAATCCGTCGCCTCGGAGGTCTCCGCCCCCGCCCTCGCACGGCTCCACTCGATCTGGGGCATCGGGCAGCTTCTCCGGAAGGGAAAAGCGGACGACGCCCTCCTCGCCGGCTTGTTTCACGATCCCGATCCCGAGGCGCGTGCCCAGGCGATCAAGACGGCGACGGACCGCTACGGGCGTTTGCTGGGCTTGGACATCGTGCCCGCGCCGACAGGCGAAAGCCATCCCCTGACCCCGGCCCTGCTGCCCAATCTCGACGATCCCTCGCAGCACGTCCGCATCCAGGCGCTGCTCGGACTCGGACGCCTCCGCGATCCCGCCGCGAGCGAGGCCATCGTGAAGCTCCTCGCCCGCAAGGAGCACCACGTCGGCCTGACCTACCTTCGCCACGCCGGGACCGTCGCCCTCGCCGGAGCCGCGCCGACCGCGGATCTCGCCGCCCTCGCAAAGCACGAGTCCACCTTCGTCCGCACCTGCGCCGCCCTCGCCCTCGGCCGACGCGGGGACGCCGCCGTCGCCGCCTTTCTCGACGACGCGGACCCCGTTCTCGCCGCCGACGCCGCCCGCGCCATCCACGACGACTGGACGGTCCCCGAGGCCCTGCCCGCCCTCGCCGCCCGGCTCGGAAAGCACCTCGACCACGAGCCCTTCACCCGCCGCGCCCTCAACGCGAACCACCGGCTCGGCACGCCCGAGGCCGCCGCTCGCGTCGTCGCCTTCGTTGCCGGAGGAGAGGCTCCCGAACCTCTCCTCGAAGCCGGGCTCGAGGCCCTGCAGCACTGGACCGAACCCGGCAAGCTCGATCTGGTCACCGGGCAATACCGGCCTCTCGACTCCCGCGACCCCGCCCTGCTCGCGGGGGCCTTGAAGCCGCATCTCGACGCCCTCCTCACCGCGAAATCCGCCACGGTACGCTCCACCACGATGGAGCTTGCCACGGAACTGAAGATCCCCATCGCCAACGAAACTCTCCTGGCCGTCTTCGGAAATCCCGGCGCGGGGAGTCCATTGCGCGCCACCACCCTGCGTTCTCTCGCCGCGCAAGACGCGGACGGGCTCGACGCGCTGGTCTCCACCGCCCTCGACGACCGGGACGACGCCGTCAGGACCGCCTCCCTCGAACTGCTCGCCCAGTCCGATCCTAGCAAAGCCGCCAAGGAGATCGCCCGCCGGCTCGACGGAGAGGATTCCGTCGCGGTGAAGCAGCACGCCATCCGCACCCTCCCCGCCGCCGGTGCCACTGACATGGCGCAATCCCTCTTCGCCGAACTCGAAGCCGGAACGATCGCCCCGCCCTTGCAGCTCGACGTCTACGAAACCGCGAAGGATCCCGTCTTCGCCGACCATTCCAAACTCGCCGCCGCCGTCGCCTCCCTCGAGGCCTTGTGGCAGACCGAATCGGCCACCGACCCTCTCGCCCCCTTCCGCTTCGCCCTCGAGGGGGGCGACGCCGAACGGGGCAGGAACGTCCTCCTCAACCATCCCGCCGGCCAATGCACCGCCTGCCACAAGATCGCCGACGGGGCCGGCAGCAATGTGGGACCGAACCTGAAGGACATCGGAGCGAAGAGGGATCGGCTCTATCTTCTCCAGGGACTTGTCGACCCGCAGGCCGTCGTCGCCTCCGGCTACGGCAACATCGCCCTGACGCTGAAGGATGGCAGCACCGTGGCGGGGCAGTTCCGCAGCGAGAAGGACGGCAAGGTGCTGCTGCGCGACGCCGAGGGCAAGGAGACCGCCGTGCCGGTCGAGTCGATCCAGGAGCGCACCCCCGTGGTCTCGACCATGCCGCCGATGGGTTACATCCTGCAGAAGGGCGAGATCCGCGATGTCGTGGAGTTCCTGGCGGGTCTGAAAGCGAAGTAGGGGTGAACGGGCGACCGCTGATTGACACTGGTTTTTGGATGCGCCCAGAGGTGGATTTTGAAGAAGCCTCCAGGTAACGACAAGAAGGAGAGCGGGCACTTTTGCCCACCTTTTACGCGGCGGGTTCGGACGGCGGGATCGTTTCGTAGTTGAGCGGGAGGGCACGGGCCTGCTATTCTGAGCGCGGAGACGGCGGAGCTCCACTCATCGCGTCCGGCTGCCATGTCCCTTCCCGCACTGTTCCAGCGACTCGCCTCCGTCCTAAAATCGACCGCGATCCGAGCTGTGTGGCGACCGGTCTTCGGATTGCCCTTGGCGGATGTCACGCTCAACACCTTGGCCGTTTCACCGTGGGGGTCGAAGACGTTTCCATTCCTCGCCACCTATCTGGCAATCCCTCTCCTGGCGGCGCTTCCCGCCGTGTTCCTGCTTCCCTTCCGGTTCCTCAGCCGCCAGCGCAGGGGCATCGCCTTCGCCTGGTGGCTGGTCTGTTTGGCATATACCCCGTTGGGGATCGGAGCGATCCGTGCAAGCCACTCCATCCGATCCGAGGCCTTTCAGGATCTCGCGCTCCGCAGCAGGCCGCTGGTCGCCGCGATCCACGACTACGTCGCCGCCAAGGGTTCGCCGCCCGAGTCCTTGGAGCAACTCATTCCCGATTTCCTCCACGTGATTCCCAAGACAGGGATGCGTGCCTACCCGGACTACCGCTATCTTCACGGGCCGAAAGCCGCCGAGTTCGAGGGGAATCCATGGCTGCTCTTCGTCGATTGCCCGAGCGGGGGAATCAACTTCGACCGTTTCTATTACTTCCCCCTCCAGAACTATCCTGAGGACGGCTATGGAGGATGGCTCCGGCGGATGCACGAGTGGGCCTACCTGCACGAATGATGCCTGGACCCTGGGGCCGCACAGTTCCGCCCCCTTCCCTAAACAGGCTCCTTGGAGCTATTGCGAAACAGCCGAAACGTGGCTTAGCATGGAGGGAACCATCCATCCGTCTTCCTTCCCATGAATCCCTTCTCCCTCCCCTTCCTCCGGCGGAGCCTCGCCATCTTGGCCTTGGCGCTCGCCTCCTCCGCTCCCCTCCTCGCGCTCGAACCCCGTCCCCCGGTGGACGGCCAGGGCTACTTCACCTTGAACAGCGGGCAGAGCCTCTACTACGGCTATGCCCCCGACACCTACAATCCCGCCGTTCCCATCAGCCTCTTCGTGTGGATGCACGGCTGCGGGGGCCAGGCCTACGGAGATCTCTACACCGTCGCCCCCTGGGCCACCCGTGCGAACCAGAGCTACATCGTCATCTCCATCGGGGGCCGCGACGGGCAATGCTGGAACACGAACACGGACGCGCCCAAGGTGCTGGCCGCCATCGACCACGTCTCGCGCTACTTCAACATCAACCCCCGGAAGGTCTACATGGGCGGCTACTCGTCCGGCGGCGACATGACCTACCGGGTCGGCTTCGAGAACGCGGGGCGGTTCGCCGGACTGCTGGCGGTGAACAGCGACCCCTTCCGCGACACCGGCAAGACCGGCCAGACCCTGATGGCCGCCGCCTCGTGGAAGATCAACGTCGCCCATCTCGCGCACACGGGGGACATGACCTATCCCATCGCCGGAGTGAGGGCCAATCTCGCCACCCTCCAAGCCAAGGGCTTCCCCGTCTACAAGATCGAACAACCCGGGGGCCATTGGGAAAACGAGCCAAACGGGACGAACCACAACCTGCGCACCTACCTGCTGCCCTACCTCGACGCGGGCTGGGTCTCGCCCCGTCCGGCAAAGCCGACCATCACCACCACCAAGAAGAAAATCACCACGTCCCGCCCCCGCATCGTCCTGCGAGGGAAATCCAAGAACGCCAGCGCCGTGGAATACAAGGTCCCCGGTGCCCGGTACAAGGCGGCAAAGGGGAAACCCGCCAACTGGAGGGTGACCGTCCGCCTCGCCCGACCGAAGACCGTCGTCCAGCTTCGCGCGAAGCAGGGCAATCTGAAGTCCAAGGTGCTGAAGGTCACGATCCGGCGCGTTTCCGCCTAGGAGAGGAACGGCACGAAGTGAAACAGGGCGGCGGTCCCGGCTTCGGCGGATACGTGGCAGGAACGCACCGCCGGGGCGTCCGCCGAATCAGGCATCGCCCGCCTGGAGCCATAGGGTCGCGGCGGCGGTCCGGTTGCCGACGCCGAGGCAGTCGAGGATGCGCTTGACGTGGTTCTTCACGGTGTAGACGCTCATGCCGAGGATGCGCGCGATCTCGTCGTTCGTCTTTCCCCTCGCGATCCAGGCGAGCACCTCCTGCTCCCGGCGGCTGAGTCGACGGATACCATCGTGCCACGGTTGGGAAGGGTGGCTTTCCTCGAGAAGGAGGAGGTGGCAGCCCGCCTCCGCCGCGCTGGAAAGCCGCAGGGTGAGCTCGCGGCGCTCGGCCCGCAACCGCAGGGGCTGACGCGGCAGCTTCCAGAGATCCCGGCTTCCATGCGCTGCGATGGCACGGAGCGCCCACGCTTCGACCCGACTGGGCAGAGGGGTAGGGAGGGCCGCGGGGACGGGAGCATAGGCGTTCAGCAGCGATCGGGCTTCGGGACTCCAGAGGAGTGCGCGGGCCCGCGGGTCGAGGACGATGGAGCCTCTTCGCTCGGCGACACCGTGGTCCGGCCTTCGATGCCCCTCGTCGAGGCGTCGCCATTGATCGGCGATGGCGGCCGTGGCCGCGATGTGTTCCTTCAGCAGGTTGAGCACTTCGATGTCGCGGCTGGAGAAGCCCCGCTGTTCGCGGTTCAGGAGGAAGCCACGGATCACATGCGGACCGGATGGGATTTCGGCACCGAGCTGCTCGGTGAAACCCAGCGGGGCAAACGCCTCGTTGCAAAGCGCCGTCCGTCTCCAGGCGGCAGGACTGACGATGTCGAAGGTCCTCGTCGCCGTGCCGCCGGGATGCTTCGTATAGTGGGGGATGAAGGGAGTCTGATGCAGATAGCGATGCACGATGCCCAGGTATCGCTCGAAATGCCCGCCGACGGTCTGGGAGTGGTAGGTCGAGATCCCGGTCCGCTTGTCCGCCTCGCAGAAGACCATCGAATCGTGCCCGATCAGGCGGGCGATCTCGTCGCCGAGATACTCGCCGATTTCTCGGAGCGAGGCGAGGCTGTAGAGCTGCCGGGCGAGTCGGGACACCTCGCCGCGCACCTTCTCATCCGACAACCGGACCATGCTTGGATTATGGTCCTTTTCCGCCGGAAGACAAGCCTGACAAGCCATCAATTGGCCCCTTGGGGCTATTGCGGAACCCAAAGGCCGGAGAATCCTTCAGGAAGGCCTGTCGCGAAAAGGCACGAAAGCGGCCTTGGTGGAATCCGGCAGCCCAAGATGACAACCATGACGGACCACCCCGCATCGAACGCCCGATACCCTATGGACTCCATCCCGACAAACCGCCGTTCCTCCGTCGAAGCGATCGCAAGGCAAACCCGCCCGTCGCGCAAAGGGCATCGCCTTTGCCTGGTCCCCCTGCTGGTCGCTGTCGGAATGGCGGCAACGCCGTTCGCAATCGCCCAGACTGGCAACATCGTGGCTTGGGGAGGCAATATCGACGGCCAGTCAACCGTTCCCGCAGGCCTTTCTTCCGGCGTGGTGGCCATCGCGGCAGGTTTCGACCACAGTCTGGCCGTGAGGGGGAATGGCACGGTCGTGGCCTGGGGAAACAATGGCGTCGGCCAGACAAACGTCCCCGCGGGCCTTTCCGACGCCGTGTCCGTCGCGGGAGGGATGCTCCACAGCCTGGCCTTGAGGAGGAATGGTACGGCCATGGCCTGGGGAGGCAATGCCAGCGGCCAGACGAGCGTTCCCGCCGGTCTGTCCGGCGTGGTGGCCATCGCCGCAGGCGACCACCACAGCCTGGCGCTGAGGCGGAACGGCACCGTGGTGGCCTGGGGGGACAACAACCACGGCCAGAGAGACGTCCCCGCAGGCCTTTCCGGCGTGGTCGCCATCGCGGCCGGAGGGCGCCACAGCCTCGCCTTGAAGGGGGACGGCAGCGTGGTGTTCTGGGGAGACCCCGCCGCCGCTCCCCCCGCGCCTCTTTCCGGCATGATGGCCATCGCGGCGGGGGGAACGCACAGCCTGGCGTTGAAGAAGAATGGCATGGTGGAGGCCTGGGGAGGCAATGCCTTCGGTCAGTCAACCGTCCCCCTGGGCCTTTCCGGCGTCGTGGCCATCTCGGCAGGCTACTACCACAGCCTGGCGTTGAGAGGGAACGGCTCCGTGGCGGCATGGGGGGATCCTGACGAAAACAAGACCAACGTTCCCGCCAGCCTTTCATCCGGGGTGACGGCCATCGCGGGAGGACGCGGTCACAATCTGGCCTTGAAGGGAGACCGGAAGGCTCCCTCGATCCGGATCACCGGACCGAAGACCTCCGGGAACTATCCGTCGTCGAGGAAGATCGCGATCAAGGGACAGGCGACGGACAACGCCGGACTGGCCCGGTGGGAGTACAAGCTCAACAACGGAAAATGGAAGAAGGGAGGAAATCTCTCCGGGAAGTCGCGGGCGTGGAAGAAGCGCATCGGCAAGGTGAAGGCCGGCAGGAACCGCGCGCAGGTCCGTGCCTACGACACGAGCGGCCTGGTCTCCAAAGTGGCCAAGCGCAACGTCAGGCTTTCGCGACCGAGCGGAAATTGAGGCCACCCGAAGTGCAACGCCGCAAGGGAGCCAGAGAGGCGACCGCTTCCATACGCGTTGCAACGTCCAAGCCATCGATATTGATCCCTTGGAGCTATTGCGGAGTCCGAAGGATGGAGCATCCTTCTGTAGCGGGAAATTCCAGACAACAGCCCCCGCCTTGACCATGAAAGCGATCCGACCCCTCCTCCTTCTCTCCTTCCTGATCGCCGTCCCCGCCTCCGGGCAAACGGAGGCGAAGAAACGCCTCATCGACCGCATCCATCGTCTCCATGCTGCCGGCTACACCCTCTCAGGCCAGCAGATCGGATTCGAGCCCTGGATCGTGGACCAGCGCCAGCCCGGCGAGAGAATGCACGAGTACGACCGGGTCCGCCAGCTCACCGGCAAGCGGCCCGCCATCCTCGCCATCGACATCAACACCGGTTTCGACCACCCCGCCCGCGGCGAAAGCCTGAAGCGCCTCGCCAGAGCCCACGCCGCCGCCGGCGGGATCGTCTCGCTCTCCTGGCACGACGCGAAGCCCACGCAGCCCAATCCCGACGCCGTTGCTCCGAACAGCTCCTACTCCCAGCTGACCGCCGCTGAATGGACTGAGTTGACCACCGAACACCCGACCTTCTACTCCTGGCGGAACAACCATCTCGGTTATGCCGCCGACTTCATCAGAGGCTTCAACGACCGCAACATCCCCGTCCTCTGGAGGCCCTTCCACGAACCGGAAGGCAACTGGTTCTGGTGGGGCCAAACCACCCACAACACCCCCGGGAACTACCGGACCCTCTGGCAAAGAGCGTTCCAGAACCTCTCCGGTTCCCCCGGCCACACCCTTGGCAACATCGTCTGGGTCTACGCCTCCGCCTATCCCGGCCAGGCGCCCACCTTTCCCGGAAAGGCCTACGTCGACTTCGCCGGCTTCGACTTCTACACCAGCAATCCCTCCGACCCCCTCTTCGTCTCGCGCGCCCAGACCGTGACGGGCTTCGGGGTCGGACCCGCCGCCCTCACGGAGACCGGCAGGCTACCCTCCTCCAGCATCCTCTACCCCGGCGGCAAGCAGGCCCGCTATCCCTGGGTCCTGGTCTGGTACGGCGGCGACCTCGACAACACCTACTACGGCGCCGCCCCCAGCGGCACCTCGGGCAACACCCCCGCCCAGGTGAGGGCCTTCTACGCGCATCCCCGGACCATCGACCTCGCCGGCATCTGGACCATCCTCGAGCGCCGCCCCTCGCTCCGCGTTCTCGGCAAGAAGAACATCACCACCCGCGCCTCCTCCCATCGAGTCAAGACCAAAGTCGGGGCGATCCCGATCACCCCCACCGTCGAGTACCGGGCCACGCGCACCGCTCCCCGGAAGGTCGCGACCAAAAGCAACGGCACCGCCAACTTCCGCGTCAAGCTCGTCCGCCCGACCACGACCGTGAAGGTCCGGGCGATCTCTTCTTCGAAAACGCCCTCCAAATGGGTCGTGCTGAAGATACGGAAACGCGATTGAAGCGGATGGCGCTCGCCCCGCTCAGGGTGTCCTCCGCCACAGATACAGCCACTTCTCCGAGACCGGCTTCCCGTCCTTGTCCTTCAGTTCGCAGGCGAAGTCGATCTCGTCCACCCCATCCGCCGGCTCGAACACGAAGAAGGCGCGCAGCACCTGCGGCATGTGGACCTCGGGGCGGCGGCCGAGACCGGCGGGGAGGTCGTCGACGTTCGCCATGCTCAGGTCGGAAAGGCCGACGTGAAGAAGCTCCACGTCCTCCCGGTTCATCGTCACGACAGGTTCCCATCCGGCGATGTCGTCCCATTTCGGATCGCCGACCTTCGGCTCGGCGACGAGGGGCTTCGCGAACTCGATAGTCATCAGGACCTGCCTGGGGAGCTGCACGGGATTGCCGGAGCGGGTCGAGCGCACCTGGAAGAGCCCCGTCGCGGGCAGATCGCGCAGCCAGTGGAGGCGGTAATGGAAACGGTGGGGTTTTCCCACTTCGAGCGGCGTCCGCGGCTCCCACGCGAGAATGATGTTGTCGTTGGTCTCGTCGGCGGTGGGCAACTCGATGAGGTGAAGCCCGCCGCTCGCGAAGCCCTCGACCGGCTCGACCTTCACGCTGGGGCGGTGATGGTAGGCGGCCTCGACGTCGAGGTAGGAGGCGTAGGAGCGGTCGCGCTGCAGGAGCGACCACGAGCGCGGATTCTCCAGCGAGAAGACGCAGTGGCGGATCTGGTCCTGGGTCGTCTCGAGAGGACGGAACAGCCACCCCCCGTCGGCCGTCTCCATGAGCAGCCCGTCGCTGTCGTGGATCTCGGGACGGAAATCGTAGGGCTTCGGATGGGTGCCCTCGCCGTACCAGAACATGGAGGAGAAGGGGGCGAGGCCGAGCTGCCGCACGGGACGGCGCAGGGTGATCTCGGCTTCGATGTCCATCGTGGTGGTTTCGCCCGGCGTGACGCGGAAGCGATAGGCTCCGGCGACGCTCTCGCCTTCGAGCAGGGCATGGGCGACGAGGGAAGTGTCGCCGGGCTTCGGCTTCTCCAGATGGAAACGGGTGAAATTGGGGAACTCCTCCGTCACGCCGGGCAGGCCGCTGTTGATCGAGAGACCCCTGGCGGAGAGGCCGTAGTGGCCCTTCGCCTGCACCGCGCGGAAGTAGCTCGCGCCGAGAAAGACGAGGAACTCGTCCATGTAGTCGGACGAATTCAGCTTCGCCCGCGCCCGCCAGCCGGCGTAGCCGGGAGGGGCGGGAACGCCCTCGGGCACGCCTCGCCTGCCGTAGTCGAAGAGCCCGCGGTCGAAGGCGAGCGGTCTGGCGATGCCGTCCGCGACCTCGTGGATCGAGACGGTCTGGCGCGCCGTCCAGCCGGGGTGGAAGAAGTCGATGGAGAAGGGTCCCCCGTTCCACCAGAGACCCGACTCCATCCGGAAGCGGATGTCGCGGTGGCCGTCGTAGTCGAGGTTCTTCCAGTAGTCGTCGAGCCCATCGACCGGCGCCACGGAGGGCGCGGCGGCGATCTGGCGGGCCTCCTCGCGCAGTCGGTCGAAGGAGGGATCCTGAGCGGAAAGGGGCACGGCAGCGGAGGCAAGGAGGAAGAGTGAGGCGGGACGTACGGCGGCGGAGATCATGGAGGGAGGCACGCGGCTGGAGCACTCGCGCGATGCCCGGGATCGTCGCCGGACTTTGATCGGAGTGCAAGCCGCTCCCCGTTCTCCAAGCCACGATAACGCCAGTGACAAATCTTCTTATTTGAGACTACACTCTTTTATAAGACGATGAACTCTCTTGCGTCCTTGCCCGGAACCGCGTCCGCGATGGACGGGATGCCCTCCCCGACCGGGGCGAAGACCCTCGCCCTGCTCGACCTGCTCTCGCGCCACGGAGCAGGGCTCACCGTCGCCGAAGCGACGCGGCGCACCGGCTTCACGCAGAACCTCGTCTTCAGGCTTTTGAAAACCCTCGTCGCGATGGGCTATGCGACGCAGCGGGACAACAAGGCCTACGTCCTGACGAACCGCCTCCTCGAACTGACCAGTCCACGCGCCGGCGAGCGCAGCCTCGCCCTCTGCGCCCACGAGGCCCTGCGACGTCTGCGCGACGGGACGGGCGAGACGGTGCAGCTCGTCATCGCCGCGGGCGGAAAGGCGCTCGTCCTCGAGCAGTTCCGGGGCACACAGGCCCTCCAGGTCTGCGGCGAGGTGGGGATGCGCGTGCCGCTCTACTCCTGCGCGCCGGGCAAGGCCATCCTCGCGCATTGGGGCGAGGAAGCGCTCTCGGAGTGGTTCCGCGGGAAGGGAAAGCAGCTCCGGAAGTTCACCGCGACGACCCTGTTCCGGCGCGAGGACCTGCTGCGCGAGCTGGAGACGGTCCGTCGTCTCGGCTATGCCGTGGACCGGGCCGAGGGGATCGAGGGGATCCATTGCGTCGGCGTTCCCATCGAGGACGAATACGCCCAGCCCATCGGAGCCCTGACCGTGATGGCCCCCGCCTCGCGGATGCCGGAGGAGACCTTCCCCCGTTTCGCCGAATCATGCATCGAAGCCAAACAGCATATCGAGAAGCGCCTGCGTGCCTGAGGGGAATTGCGTCCCTCGGAATCCCCCTCCTCCTTCTCGGCGCCTGCCTCCCGTCGCTGGCCGAGCCGCTGCCGCCCCGGCAGGTCGAGTTCTTCGAAAAACGCATCCGCCCGATCCTTGCGCAGGAATGCTACGAATGCCATTCCGAGGCGACCAAGGCGAGGGGTGGCCTGCTCCTCGACTCGCGCGAGGGCTGGAAGCGGGGCGGCGACTCGGGGGCGGCGATCGTGCCGGGGAATCCCGCGGAGAGCCTGCTCTTCCTCGCCATGGACCACGCGGTCGCCGATCTCAGGATGCCGAAGGCCGGGGCCAAGCTCGATGCCCGGATCCTCGCCGACTTCCGCGAATGGATCGCCATGGGCGCGCCCGATCCGCGCGACGCGCCACCCTCGCCCGAGCAGTTGGAGAAGGACACCGACTGGACCGCGGTCTCCGCGCGACGGGCGCAGTGGTGGAGCTTCCAGCCGGTGAAGCGGCCGGAGGTTCCCGAGGTCGACGGCACCGCCCATCCCGTCGACCGCTTCATCCGCGCCCGCCTCGCCGCCGAGGGGCTCGCGCCCTCGCCCCCGGCCGACCCGCGAGTCCTGGCCCGTCGGCTGCACTTCCATCTCGCCGGCCTGCCCCCGACGCCGGAGGACACCGCTGCCTTTCTCTCCGCCTGGGCAGGGGATCCCGACAAAGCCACCTCCGATCTCGTCGACCGGCTCCTCGCCGATCCCGGCTTCGGCGAGAAGTGGGCGAGGCACTGGATGGACTGGACCCGCTACGCCGACTCCCACGGAAGCGAAGGCGACCCCGCGATCCCCCACGCCTGGCGCTACCGCGACTACCTCGTGCGCGCGATCAACGCCGACGTGCCCCTCGACCGGCTCGTCGTCGAGCATTTCGCAGGCGATCTCCTGGAGGAGCCGCGGCTCGACGGAGAGCGGAAGCTCAACGAGAGCGCTCTCGGCCTCGGCCACCTCCGCATGGTCTTCCACGGCTTCTCCCCCACCGACGCCCTCGACGAGCGCGTCCGCTTCACCGACGACCAGATCCACACGGCGACGCAGGCCTTCCTCGGACTGACCGTGTCCTGCGCCCGCTGCCACGACCACAAGTTCGACGCCATCAGCCAGGCGGACTACTACGCCCTCTTCGGCATCTTCACCTCGGCCCTCCCTGCGACGGTCGCGGTGGATGCGCCGGGCATCCTGGAGAAGAACCGCGACGAACTCGCCGCCCTGAAGGCCTCGATCCGGAGGGAGCTCGCCGCACATTGGCTCGCCACGCTGCCCCGCGATGAGGCTGCCTGGGACGCCCGGATCGCGGAACCGAAACCCGAAGGAAGCACCACGGTCCTCACCCTGCTGAGGAACCTCCGCTCGGCGAAGGACAAGCCCGAAGCCTTTGCCAGGATCTGGCAGGAGGCCCTCGCCCGCCTGGAGCAGTCCCGGCTCGCGGAGGAGCGCTTCGACCAGGCCGTCGTGCGACGCTGGAATCTTTCCGATCCAGCCGAATTCCCGACGTGGAGCCGCTACGGCGAAGGGCTTGCCGCGCAGGAGCCGGCGGCGGCGGGCGACTTCGTCCTCGCATCCTCCGGCCGCGTCGTCGCCCGCATCCTGCCCTCGGGCGTGCATTCGAACCTGCTTTCGGACCGGCATCGCGCGGTTCTCGCCTCGGCTCCTTTCGACCTCGATGGGGAATACGATCTCCTTGTCAGGGCCGCCGGGGACGAAAGCTCGCTGCGCTACGCCGTGCAGCACTACCCGCGCAGCGGCACGATCTTCCCGGTGACCAACCTCCAAGGCGACCGCTGGCGCTGGGTGAGGCACGACCTTGCCTACTGGACGGGCGACCGGCTCCATCTCGAACTCGCCACCGCCGGCGACGCGCCGATCCTCGTGAAGGAGGCGCAGCGCTCCTGGTTCGGCCTCCGCGAAGCCGTGCTCGTGCCGAAGGGGACCCCCACCCCGCCCGCCGACCGTGAGGCCCTCTCCGCCGTCCTCGCTCCCCTCGCAGGCGGAACGCCTGGGTTCCCCGCCGTGCTCGACCATCTCGACAGCACCTTGCGCGAACTCGTCCCGGCCTGGGGCTCCGGGAAACCCCTGACAAACGCGCAAGCGGCGCTCCTCGACGAGGGGCTCGCAGCGAACTGGCTCCCGGACGAGCCCGCCTCGCTGCCTTCCGGCCTCGCCGACCTCGTCGCCCGCTACCGCACCCTCGAGGCGGAGATTCCCTCCCCCACCCGGGCGCCGGGCGTGTGGGAGCGCCCCGGAACGGACCAGGCCCTCTATGTCCGCGGCGACCACAAGCAGCCCGCCGATCCCGTGCCACGGCGCTTCCTCGAGGCGATCGATGCGACACCCTACGCCACCTCGGGCACCGGACGTCTCGAATTCGCGCACGACCTCGTCGCGGAGAAGAATCCCTTCACCACCCGCGTCCTCGTCAACCGCGTCTGGCACCATCTCTTCGGCCGCGGTCTCGTCGCGACGCCGGACAATTTCGGCCGCCTCGGCGAGCCACCGAGCCATCCCGAACTGCTCGACTATCTCGCCCACCGCTTCCGAAAGGAGCAGCACTGGTCGCTGAAGGCGCTCGTGCGCGAGCTCGTCCTGACCGAAACGTGGCGCCAGGCGAGCACGCCAGCGCCCGAGGCGATCGAAAAAGATCCCGACAACCGCCTGCTTTCCTGCCACCCCCTCCGCCGTCTCGAGGCCGAGGCCATCCGGGACGCCCTGCTCGTCGTCTCGGGTCGACTCGATCCGGCCCGCTACGGACCGCCCGTCGCGGAGAGCCAGCCACGCCGCTCCCTCTATCTGCGGGTGAAGCGCAACGATCTCCCCCCTCTGCTGACCACCTTCGACTTCCCCACGCCTGCCTCCACCACGGGAAAACGCGACGTCACGAACGTGCCCGCGCAGTCCCTCGCCCTGCTGAACGCCCCCCTCCTCCACGATCTCGCCAGCCGTTGGTCGCAGCGCCTCCTCGCCGTCACGCCGGAGGCCGACGATGGAGCGAGGCTGCGGGCCTTCTTCGAGACCGCGCTGAACCGCCCGCCCACGGAAGGCGAACTCGCCGGGGCACAATCCTTCCTCGCCGCGATCGACGGCGAGCACCGCTCCGACTCGCAGCGTCTCGCCACCGTCGCGGGCGAAAGGGAGAAGACCCAGGCCGCTCTCGCCGCGCTTCTCGATCCGGTCCGTGCGCGCCTCGAGGGAGAGCGCGCCGCCGCCTTCGCCGCGAGACTTGGCGACAAGGCTGGCCAGGTCGCGAGCCGTTCCCTCCGACCCGTGGCACATTGGGACTTCGAGGAGGACGCGGGCGACCGGGTCGGCGGCCTGTCCCTCGCCCTTCACGGCAGCGCGCGCCTCGAGCAGGGCGCCCTTGTCGTCGATGGGAAAGGCTGGGCCTCGAGTCCACCGCTCCCCTTCGCCCTCGGGGCGAAGACGCTCGAGGCGACCGTGCAGCTCGCCACCCTCGACCAAGCCGGCGGCGGCGTCCTCTCCGTGCAGAGCGAACGGGGAAGCGTCTTCGACAGCATCGTCTTCGCCGAGCGGCGGAAGGACGAATGGCTCGCGGGGAGCGACTTCTTCCGCCGCACCCTCGATTTCAACGCTCCGCCCGAGACCGATGCCGTGGGGGCTCCCGTCCATCTCCTCGTCGCCTACGCCGCCGACGGGACGATCCGCTGCTTCCGCAACGGCGAGCCATGGGGCGATCCCATCCGCAAGGCCGATCTCCGGACCTACGCCAAGGGCGAAGGCGAGATCCTCCTGGGCCTGCGCCACGGCACGGGCGCGGCGGGCGGCAAGACGCTGCGCGGCCGCATCCTCGAGGCCCGCCTCTACGACCGCGAGCTCACCGCCGAGGAAGCCCGCGCCGCCTATCTCGGCGGTCCCGCGCCGGTCACGCACCGCGACCTCGAAGCCGCCCTCGGCGAATCCGGCACCGCCGAATGGCGGCAACTCGAGGCCCTCCTCGCCAAACTCGATGCCGAAGCCAAGGAACTCGAAATCCACGGCGCCAGTCTAGATCCCGAGCAGCGCCGCTGGCGCGACCTCGCCCACGCCCTCTTCAACCTGAAGGAGTTCATCTACCTGCGATGAACCGCCTAACCCTCACCCAAACCTCCGACCCATGACGCTCAGCCGTAGAGAAATGCTCAGCCGGGCTTCGACCGGCTTCGGAATGGTGGCCTTGTCGGGATTGCTCGGATCGCGCGCCTTCGCCGCCGCCCCGCCCCCACACTTCCGGCCCCGGGCGAAGCGGGTCATCTTCTGCTACATGTCGGGCGGAGTCTCGCATCTCGACTCCTTCGACCCGAAGCCGAAGCTGCGCGAACTGCACGGAAAGCCCATGCCGGTGAAGGTCGAGCGGACCCAGTTCAACGACAACGGCAACATCTACGGCAGCCCCTTCGACTTCGCCCCCGGCGGCGAGAGCGGCCTCCCCATCTCCGACCTCTTCCCCCATCTCCGCCGGCACTGCGCCGACGAGCTCGCCGTAGTCCGCTCGATGACCAGTCCCGTCAACGAGCACGCCCAGGGCAATTTCTTCTTCCACACCGGCTTTCCCTTCATCGGCCATCCCTCGGCCGGCGCCTGGACCAGCTACGGGCTCGGCAGCGAGAACGACAACCTCCCCGCCTACGTCGTCCTCAAAAGCGGCGAGGCCGACACGCCGCACGGCGGAGTCGGGCAGTGGAGCAGCGGTTTCCTCCCCGCACAGCACCAGGCCTCCGTCCTCCGCGTCGACGCGGCCGACCCGGTTCCCAACATCCGCCCGCAGGAGCGCCGCACGGCGCAGCGGTCGCGGCTCGACTTCATCCGCGCGGTGGACCGCGAATTCGCCGTCGAGACGCGCGAGGCGGCGGCGGTCGAAGCCGCCATCCGCAACTACGAGACCGCCTACCGCATGCAGTCCGCCGTGCCCGAGCTGTGCGATCTCTCCGGCGAAAGCGCCGCGACGAAGCGGCTCTACGGTTTCGAGGCGGCGAATCCCATGACGCGCGCCTACGCGCACCAGGCCCTCCTCGCCCGGCGTCTCGCCGAGCGCGGCGTCCGCTTCATCGAGCTCACCTGCCTGCCACAGAAACCCGGCGGCGGCCAGAACGCCAATCCCTGGGACCAGCACGGCGGACTCAAGGAAGGCCACCGCAACATGGCGAACCAGGTCGACCAACCCATCGCCGGGCTGCTCGTCGATCTGAAGCAGCGCGGTCTCCTCGAGGAGACCCTCGTGATCTGGGCGGGCGAGTTCGGGCGCACACCCTTCTCCCAAGGCAGCGACGGCCGCGACCACAATCCCTTCGGATTCAGCATCTGGCTTGCGGGAGGCGGGACCAAGGGAGGCACGGTCTATGGTGAAACCGACGAACTCGGCTACCATGTCGTCGACAGGAAAACCGGCGTCTTCGACCTCTGGGCCACCGTGCTCCACCTCATGGGCATCGACCACGAGAACCTCACCTTCCGCCACGCCGGGCGAGACGTGCGGCTGACCGATGTCCACGGGCACGTGTGGCGGGAACTGATCGCCTGAGCCACGATCCTCATACCCCTCTCCGAACCCTCCTGGCTTCGGCGGCGGCTCTGCCGCCTCCTCGCGATGCTGCCCCACGCCGGCATGGCCGCGCTGCTGGGATCGATCTGCGATTCCCTCACGCGGCGAAGCTCTCGCCACAGGAGCAGGTGACGACGGCGTTCGGGTTCGTCACCTTGAAGCCGCCCTGCTGCAGGTCGTCGCTGTAATCGAGCTCCGACCCGGTCACGAAGAGGGCGCTCTTCGGATCGATGACGACGCGGACCTGGTTCGACTCGACGAGAATGTCGCGGTTCGCTGGCCCGTCGACGAGATCCATCTTGTATTGCAGCCCCGAGCAGCCGCCGCCGATGACCGCGACGCGCAGGGCGCCGTGCTCCAGCCGTCCCTGCTTCTTCAGGAGCGAGCGCAGTTTCGCCGAAGCTCCATCGAGAACCCGGATGAGCGTCTCGTTGCCGATCTTGTAGTTGACCTCGGTCACGCGGGAAATTCGGACAGCCCCCCTTCCCGCGCAAGGCCGAATCCTCGTGACGCCCCCCTTGCGCACCCAACCCGGTCGGAGGCGACGCTACACCCTCTTCGCCGCCCGGACGAAGGGGGGGATGGGGCAGCCGATGGAGTCGGCGACGGCCCGGATCAGCTCGGCCTCGCGGCTGGAGACGGCTCCGTCCTCCATCACGCTGAGGCTGCACGCCTCGAGGAGATCCCTCTTCAGCACGGGCGAGGCGAGGGCGAAGGCGTCGAGGGCGCGCTCGATGCGTTCGAGGCCGCAGGCCGAGGCGGGCTGGCGGGGGATCTCGACGCGGTAGCGTTCGCGCAGATGCGAGGCGGCCTGGTCGAAGGCCCCGGCGGCGGCCGATTCGTCCTCGGGATGGCTTAGCGCGGCAAGGGTGGATAGGATGATCCCGGCTTCCTCGAGCAGGGGATGGATGCGTTTGTAGCGGATGGGATCGGGGCCTTTCCGGTGGAACCAGGTGTCGAGGTGACGCGTGACGATGCGCAGGAGCATGAACTCGAAGAGATCGACGCGCCCGTCGCTCGCGACGAGGCGGTGCAGGAGATCGCGGAAGCGACCGTATTCGCCCGGGCCGAGATGCCGCAGCGTGGGAATGCACAGATCGACGAGACCGATCTTCACGGCGGAATGGACCGGGGAAAGCTCCTCGAAGAGCTGCGCGGCGGCCTGGGCGATCGTTTCGTCCGTGTCCTTGCGGAGGCGGCCGATCTCCCGGGCGCGGAGCCGGCTGTCCTGCGCGAGGACGAGAGCGAGGACGATGCACTGGGCGCCGGTGTGCGAGCGGCAGGCCACGATCCAGTGGGCCGGGAGCTGCTCGTGGAGTTCCTGACCGAGATCGACCTGCTCGGGATGAACGGTCTTGAGACTTTCGATGGCCTCCTCCGGACGGAGACGCAGCGGAGCGGCGCCTTCCTCCATGGCGAAGCCGGAAACCGCTCCGGAGGCGGCGCGGCGGGTGTCGTTGCGCGCGGTGACGGGACGAAGGTCCGCGGCACTCAAGGCTCCGTCCCAGTGCGGGAGAAGGCGGCGGATGCGCTCGGCGAGGGGCGGGTGGGTCGCGAAGAGCGAGGCACCGAGAGCGCTGCCGAAGAAGAGGTGGCTCGCGTCCTTCGCCATGGGATGCTCGACCCGCGATCCGGCGGAGAGGCCCCCGATCTTCTTGAGGGCTCCGGCGATGCCGTCGGGGTTGCGGGTGAACTGCACCGCCGAGGCGTCCGCGAGAAACTCGCGCTGGCGCGAGACCGAAGCCTTGATGAGGTTCGCGAAGAAGGCCCCGATGTAGCCGATGGCGAGCAGGCCGAGACCGGAGACGAGCATGGCGAGGGCGAAGGCGGCGCCTTCCTTGCGGTCCGAGCCGACGCTGCGGAAGGAGTTCCGCAGGATGAACTCGCCGATGAGGGCGAGGAAGAGAATGCCGAAGAGCAGGCCCATGAGGCGGATGTTCAGCCGCATGTCGCCGTTGAGGATGTGGGAGAACTCGTGGGCGATCACGCCCTGGAGCTCGTCGCGGGTGAGTAGCGTCATGCAGCCGCGGGTGACGCCGATGACGGCGTCGCTCACCGTCTTGCCGGCGGCGAAGGCGTTGATCGAATCCTCGGCGTCCATCACGTAGACGGCGGGCACCGGCATGCCCGAGGCGATGGCCATCTCCTCGACGAGATTGAGGAGCCGCCGCTCGTGGAAGTCCGTGGTATTCACATCGAGCTGGCGCCCTCCCAGCTCCCGCGCGACGACGGCACCTCCACCGGAAAGCTGCATCGCCTTGAGGGAGGAGGCGAGGAAGACCACGAGGCCCGTGCCGGCGGCCGTGTAGAGGAGGACCGTCGGATTCCAGAGCGGGGGAGGGCCCGGCACGTCGTCGGCGAAGGAGAGGATCAGCACGGCGAGCCCGTAGACCGCCGCGACGATGCCGACGAGGGCGAAGGCGAAATAGAGGACGAGGATGTGCGATTTCCGCCTCGCGACCTCCTGGTGCTCGAAGAAATCCATGGCGGGAGGATTCCGCGGGAAGCGTCAGAACTTCACCGAGACGCTTCCCCGTTCGGAATCGTCGGAGACCTCGAAGGAGGTGGCGGGGACGAAGTTGAACATGCCGGCAACGAAGTTCGAGGGAAAGACCTCGAGCTTGTTGTTGTAGTTCATCACCGCGTCGTTGTAGGACTGCCGGGCGAAGGCCACCTTCGATTCGGTCGAGGTCAGTTCCTCCTGCAGCTGGAGCATGTTCTGGCTGCTGCGCAGTTCGGGGTAGCTTTCGGAAAGCGCGAAGAGGCGGCCGAGGGCTCCGCCGAGGCCGGCTTCGGCGGCGGCGAGCGTCTGGATGGAGGAGGCGTCGCCCGCGTCGGCCCGCTCGCGCGCGGAGGTGGCGGCGTTGCGGGCCTGGATGACGGCTTCGAGCGTTTCGCGCTCGTGCTGCATGAAGGCCTTCACCGTTTCCACGAGATTCGGGATGAGCTCGTGGCGGCGCTTCAACTGCACGTCGATCTGGGAGAAGGCGTTCTTGTAGCGGTTCCTCAAGCGCACGAGGCCGTTGTAGAGCCCGATGACGAAGATCGCGGGCAGGACGAGGATCGCGAGGACGACGAGAATGACGAGGACGGTGGTGGTCATGGGGATGGAATCGGGGGGACGGTCCCAGTCTATCCCGCGATGCCCGAAAGATCGACCCCGAAGATGGCGGCTTTTTGCGGACTCCTGCCGTGGAACCCGCAGCCGAAGGGGGGAATTGAACCCCCGACCCACGCATTACGAATGCGTTGCTCTACCCCTGAGCTACTCCGGCATCTCGAATCCGTCCGAAGGGACGGGAGAGGAATTCTAACCGAGCCCGTTCCGGTGTCAACGGCTTCGATGCCGGGGCGCCGCGACACCGCGGCTGGCGTTCGCCGCGCCGGTGGCGTATATTGCAGCCAGGATGCCTGCGTCACACCGATGCGGGGTCGCGGCAAGAGCCTTGAGGAACGCGACATGACGTCGAGCGATCGCGAACAATTCATTCAGCAGGTCCGGGAGCACCACGCCGGGCTGCGTGGCTTCGTGCGCTCGCTCGGGGTCGATCCGCTCTGGGTCGACGACGTGGCGCAGGAGGCGTTCATCGTCGCCTACAACCGTCTCGACGAATTCGATCGCGACCGCGATTTCGGGGCCTGGCTCCGCGGCATCGCGAGGAATCTCGTCATCAACGAGCGACGCAAGGACGCGCGGCGCAAGCGCATCCTCTCGGACAACCTCACCGACGTCCTCCTCGCCTCCTCCTCCGCGAGCGACGATGAGCCGGAGGAGATGGGCGACTATGCCCTCGCCCGCCTCAACGCGCTGAAGGAATGCGTCGGGGCGCTGCCCGAGAAGAGCCTGCGCATGCTGAAATGCCGCTACGAGGAGGAGCGGTCGGCGCAGGACATCGCCGAGGAGTTCTCGATGAATCCACCGGCCGTGCGCAAGGCCCTGGAACGTCTCCGTACCGCCTTGCGCGAGTGCATGGAGCAGCGCATCGGGCTGATCCCCGCCCTTTGATCCCTGATGGAACGATGAAACCCGGACCGACAGACGACGAGTTGCTGCACCGCTTCCTGAACGGGGAGGCGGATGCCGGCGAGGTCGAGGACCTTTCGGTCCGGGCCTCCTCCGACGCGGGCCTGGCGGGCCGCCTCGCGGGAGAGCTGCGCTTTTCCGAACTGCTCCGCGAGGCGGTCGCGGAGCGGACCTTCGACATCGCCTCCGCGCTCGAAAGCGCCTCCCTTCCGGCGGACGAACTCCTCCTCCGCGTCCGCGACGGCTCCGCGACGGCCTACGAATGCGCCCAGGTCGTGAAGCGTCTCTGGGAATCGCCCGAATCCGTCCGCGAACTGCGCCGCACCCTCGCCGAGGACGAATGGCTGCGCCAGGCCGTTTCCGTCTCCAAGGGCGAACAGGCCTTCGTCGAATCGTTGGAAACCCGGATGTGGGCGGAGACGAAGCGGGATCATTTCGTCGAGGACTTCACGAAGCGGCTTGAACTCGAGCTCGCCCCCACGGCGGAGAATGTCGTCGCCTTCCCCCGCTCCTGGAGCGTCACGATCCTGAAAATGGCCGGTGCCGCGGCAGCCGTGGCCCTGCTCGCCTTCGTGGCCGGACGGACGGCGGCGGACCGCCTCGCGCCCCCTCCTTCGGCCTTGGCCTCGGTCCTGAAGGCGACTCCCGACGTGGCTTGGTCCGAAGGAGCCTCGCCGGAGGACGACGGCACCCTCCGCCCCGGGCTCTACGAATTGAAGAGCGGGGTCGTCTCGATGCGCCTCTCCGGCGGCGGAGAGCTGACGGTGGAAGGCCCGGCCCGTTTCGAGGTGGGCGCGGATGCCTCCGCCGAAGTCCACGCCGGCATCGCCCTCGCGCGAATGCCGACGAACGAAACGGGGATCGCCCTGCGCTCGCGCGGGCTCAGCGTCTCCGAACCCGCCCGCCTCATCGGCATCGACGCCCGCGCCGAAGGGGCGACCGAGGCCATCGTCTTCAACGGCGGCGGCGGCATCTGCTTCGACGGCAGCGGGAAATGCCGCGAACTGTCGACCTTCGAGGCGGTCAAGGCGGACCATCTCCGCGAAAAGCTCGTCGACGTACCCTACAATCCCCGGGCCTTCTCCAAGACTTGGGCGATGATGGCGGGCGTGGAGAACAATCTCGGCCCCGTGCGCTTGGAACTGCCCGGATCGGTCATCTCGGCGGCGGGCGGAGCCGCGGGCGAGGTGAGGGTCTTCGTGGAGAACGAGTCCTTCCGTCCCGTCGGCGGCCTCGAGGTCGACCGTCTCGTCGCGGGAGAGTTCGCCGTGACCGGCGCGAACGCGGGCGAGCCGCTGGAGTCCCGCGGCGAGCTGCGCAGCTACCTCCTCCAGCTCACTCCCTCGGAGGACGGGGCGGAGGAGAAGGAGGTGGAGACCTCGCTGACCTTCGACCATCCGGTCGTCGGGGTGATCTTCTCGTCGGAACGGCTCGAAAGTTCCGACGCCACCGTAGGATCGCTCTTCGCCGGGGAGACCGGACGGCGGGGGATGGATTCCGGCGAAGACGAGATCCTCCTGAGCCAGGACCGCCGCACCTTGAACCTGCGCTTCAAAGGCGGCGCTCAGGCCGAGCAGGTTCGCGTGCTGGTCGCCCTGAACTGAGACCGGTCCGTTCCCCCCGCGGCGAGCAGGATCTCGATGGCGGCCGCGGCGGCCGCGAAGCCGAAGGCGCCCGTCGTCGGCGTGGCCGATCCGAAGCCGGTCTCGCAGTTCAGACGCAGATGGCTGCCCGGCTCCGGATCTTCGCGCACACTGCCGTCGGACCAGGGATAGCGGGCGTTCTCGACGCTGAAGACGGCACGGACGCCGAAGGGCGCCCTGGTCGATTCATGGGGATAACCGTAGCAGCGGCGCAGCTCCTTGCGGACGAGACGGAGGAGGCGGTCGTTCGTGGCGAAGGCGAGGTCGGCGGTCCGCACCGAAGCCGGATCGCACTTTCCTCCGGCACCGCCGGAGACGACGAGCGGTCGGCCGCGGCCGCGGCAGGAAGCGACGAGAAGGGCTTTCAGCTTCACATCGTCGATCCCGTCGACGATCGCGTCGTATTCGGTGTCGAGCAGCTCCGCGGCATTCGACGGAGTGAAGAAGACCGGATGCTCCTCCACGACGATCTCCGGATTGATCAAGCGGAGTCGCTCGGCGAGAACGGCGATCTTGAGCCGTCCGAATTGCCCCGCGAGGGCGGGAAGCTGACGGTTGCTGTTCGTCACGCAGATCTCGTCGGGATCGACGAGGGCGAGATGGCCCACGCCGCTGCGGGCGAGCGCCTCGGCCGTCCACGAGCCCACCCCGCCGGTGCCGATCACCGCGACCCGGGCGCGGCGGAAGGTCTCCAGAGCTCCCGCCCCGTAGAGACGGGCGAGGCCGGAGAAACGATCGAGATAGTCGCCGGAGAGTTCGTCGTTCAAGACGCGCACTTTGCTTTTCCGAAGGGACGGTTGCAAGTTGGCCCGATGAGAAAATTCCTCCGATGAAGTGGCAGATCCTCGCGATCGGAAAGCCCTCGCTGGCCTATGCCAAGGCCGGGGTGGAGGAATACCGCAAGCGCCTCGTCCGCTACGCCTCCGTCGATCTGGTCGCGGATTGGAAGGATGCGGGTTCGGCGAAGAACAGCGAGGCCCTGCTTGCCGCGAGCGCGGGAGCCGTCCGCATCGTCCTCGACGAGCGCGGCGAGACCTGGACCACGGCGCATTTCGCCGACCGGGTGAGAGCCTGGCGACTCGACGGAGTGAAACGCGCCGCCATCCTCGTCGGAGGAGCCGACGGGCACAGTCCCGCCCTGCGCGAAGCCGCCGATCACGTCGTCGCCCTCAGCGGCTTCACCCTCCAGCACGAACTCGCGCTCGTCGTGCTGCTGGAGCAGCTCTACCGCGTGCATACCTTGCTGAAGGGCGAGCCCTACCATCGGTGACTACGGTGCCATCTCGAAATCGATGGAGAACCGGTGCTGTCCGCGCTCCGGCACATGGTTCGTCGCCTCGACGAGAAAACCGCCGGGAACGTGCCAGGTGATCGCGTCGATGCGGTTCTCCGTCGGGAGAAAGCGCATCAGGCGCAGGACGGGTTCGCTCATGTAGTCGCTCAGCAGCGAGGTCACGACGTGCCCGTCGTCCGCGACCGTGTCGAGGCGCAGGGCGGTGACGCGGCTCTGGTCGCCGCAGAAGATCAGCCCCAGATTGGGATGGCGGCGGAAGAGTTTCTCCCACAGCGCTTCGCCGCTGTTGCCCCGCTTGCCGTGGTTCTTCGTCCAGCGCATCCGCCCTTTCGGATCGTGGATGTAGCCTTTCTCGGTCTTGGGCTTCTCGACGATGCCGAGGTCCATGTGGGTGGTGACGAGGGCGCGGCGGTCGGAATGCTGCCTCAGCAGGGCATCGGCCCAGGCGAGCACATCGTCGGGGGCGTTGCATTCGAGGCTGAGGTGGAGGAAGTCGACGCCACCGGCGCGGAAGATCTGCGCGCTGTTCACGTTGTTCGCGGAGACGTGCGGGTCGGAGCGTTCGTGGAAATAGCTGCCGAGATACCAGGGGTAATCCGCGAAGCTGGCCGCCGGGAAGTGCGCCTGAAAGAGCCGTGCGTCGCCTTTCGGGCTCATGTCGTGGTTGCCCACGTTCAGAGCGAAGGGCACGACGCCGCGGAGCCGGTCGAGGTGGACCTTGGCCACGGCCCATTCCTCGGCCCGGTTCCTCTCGACGATGTCGCCGACATGGGTGACGAAGACGATGTTCTGCGCCTCACGGTGCTCGAGGATCCAATCGACCTGGGCGGCGAGATGGGGATTCTCCACGGGAGCGTCGGAGGCGAGCCGTCCTTTGCAGCCGAGTCCCGTGTAGTGCTGGGTGTCGGGTATGACGACGAGGGTGAAGGCGCCCTCGGGCAGCGGCGGGAGCGCCCCCGATCCGGTGATCCGCGGGAGGGGCGGCTGGTCGGCGGCGGTGGAGGGCTGGTCCGCGGAGACAGGGAGCATGAGCGCGAGGGCAGGCCCGGCCAAGAGGAGAGGAAAGCGGTCTTTCATCGGTCGTCCGTCGGGCAGCGTGGTTTGGCGATGCCAAGGATCGTGGCAAGTCCGTCCCGTCGCAAAACGCATTTACGCTCCGGCGTCGCCATGCTTCTTCAGCTTCCGGTCGAGGAAAAAGGGGGCAAAGGGTACGAGGGCGCAGAGGAAGACCACGAGACACAAGGCGAAAGAGAGCCGCTTCCGCAGCAAGCTCTCGAGAAGACAGGCGCAAAGGACGAGAAAGAGGAGGCCGTGAACCGATCCGACGATGCGGACGGCGAGGGGCAGATCGGCGAGATATTTCAGCGGCATGGCGATGCCGAGGAGGATCAGGTAGGAAATCCCATCGAGAATCGAGGCGAGGCGGAGGCGGTCGATCGGGGAGGAGCGGAGCTGGAGAGACATGGTCGGGGAGGGGCAATCTCGTGCGGGATCCGGGAATGGAAAGAGGGGATTCGCCCGCCCCACGCCGCAACGCCGCGGTACGGACGGGGTTTTTCATGTCGCCGCCGACCAAATCCACGATGACACGATGACTTTCCACCCCCTCTGCGCCATCCTCCTTCTTGCCGCCACCTCGGCCACCTCGGCCACCTCGGCCACCTCGGCCACCTCGGCCACCTCGGCCACCTCGGCCACCTCGGCCACCTCGGCCACCTCGGCCACCTCGGCCACCTCGGCCACCTCGGCCACCTCGGCCGCTTCGGCCGCCTCCGCCGCCGTTCCCGGGAAGCCGAACGTCGTCTTCATCCTCGCCGACGATCTCGGCTACACCGACCTCGCCTGCTACGGCAGCGGCTACTATGAGACGCCGCATCTCGACCGGCTCGCCGCCGAAGGGATGCGCTTCACGAACCATCACCACGCCCAGAACTGTCAGCCGACCCGCGCCGCGCTGATGTCGGGCCAATACGCACCCCGCACCGGCGTCTACACCGTGGGAAGCATCGACCGTTTCGACTGGCGCAGCCGTCCCCTCCGCCCCGTGGACAATGTCGCCGCGCTCCCCCTCGACCGCACTCTCGTGGCCCAGTCGCTCCAGGCGGCAGGGTATGCGACGGGGATGTTCGGCAAATGGCACCTCGGCGACCAGGAGGAGCACCATCCCGCGAGGCGCGGCTTCGACGAAGCCATCGTCGCGGGCCGTCGGCACTTCGGCTTCCAGACGAATCCCAAGGTCGACGTCCCCGATGGCCAATACCTCGCCGACTTCCTCACCGACCGGGCCATCGACTTCATCCGGAGAAAGCGGGACGAACCCTTCTTTCTCTACCTGCCCCACTTCGGAGTCCATTCGCCCCACGAGGCGAAGCCGGAGTGGATCGCCCGTTTCGAAAGGAAAGCCCCTTCCGGCGGCCACCGCGATCCCGTCTACGCCGCCATGATCGCCAGCGTCGACGAGAGCGTCGGGCGCATCGTGGCGCTGCTCGACGAGCTCCAGCTCGCGGACCGGACCCTGGTCGTCTTCGCCAGCGACAACGGCGGGGTCGGCGGCTACGTGCGCGAGGGCCTCAAAGAGGGCGGAGACGTCACCGACAACGCTCCATTCCGTTCCGGCAAGGGCAGCCTCTACGAAGGCGGGGTACGGGTTCCCCTGATCGTCCGCTGGACTGGCACAGTGCCGCCGGGCTCGGCTTGCGACACGCCGACGATCCATGTCGACCTGCCCGCGACCTTCATCGACCTCGCCTCCGCCCCCGTGCCGAGGCAACCTGTCGACGGAGAGAGCCTCGCTCCCCTGCTGAAGGATCCCTCCGCCTCTCTGGACCGCGAGGCGATCTTCCAGCACATGCCCGGTTATCTCGGCGCCGGGAAGGGCCATTGGCGCACCACCCCGGTCGGAACGGTCCAGGCCGGCGAATGGAAGCTGATGGAGTTCTTCGAGGACGGACGCCTCGAACTCTACCGCCTCGACGAGGACCCCGGCGAAACGCACAACCTCGCCGAAACGAATCCCGAGAAGGCGCGCGAGCTGCATGGAAAGCTGAAAGCCTGGCGCGAGGAGATCGGCGCTCCCATGCCGACGCCGAACGTCCCCCGCTCCGAACCGGAGGAGACGAAGGGCGGCAAGCCGGGCAGGACGCGGCGGAATGCCCGGTGAGCCTCTCTGCCTTCGGGCCGCGGTCCCGACAGGACCCGGTGCGGAGGGGCGCGGCGTTTCGTTTGCGGGCTTGCTTTCGCGGGCCGTGCGGGTTTGGTGTGGCCGCCCGCGATGCACCCTCTTCTCGCCGCCTACGTCCACCATCTCGATCCCTTCGCGATCCGCTTCACCGAGACCTTCGGGATCCGCTGGTATGGGCTCGCCTACGTCGCCGGCTTCGTGGCCGCCTTCTTTCTGATCCGCTGGTTCGTCAGGATCGGCGCGAGCGAGCTGAAGGAGTCGCAGGTCGGCGACTTCATCACTCTCTGCGCCGTGCTCGGAACGATGGTGGGCGGACGGCTCGGCTACATGCTGCTCTACAACTTCGACGAACTCGTCGCGAATCCCCTGAGCTTCTTCGACATCCTCGGCGGCGGCATGTCGAGCCATGGCGGCATGGCCGGAATCACACTGGTGGCGTGGTTCTACGCCCGCTACACGAAAACCTCCTGGGCCGGGCACGGCGACAATCTCGTCACCGTGGCACCGGTCGGACTGTTCTTCGGCAGGCTCGCCAACTTCGTCAACGGCGAGCTCTACGGGCGGCCCACGGACAGCCCGCTCGCGATGAAGTTTCCCGACGAACTCAACGAACTGGAACGGACCGCCAACGGAATCGAGTGGAAATTTCCCGTCTCCCAGCTCCGGGAACTCGCGGCGAACGCCGGAGAGACCGCCCCCGGCCTCCTCGCCAAGATCGACGCGGCGGCGGCGAAGGCCCTCGCGAGCGGCTACGACGCGCACTTCGCCGTGGTCGAGCTCGTCCAGGAAACGGCCCGCGAGAATCCCGCCTTCCGCGCCGTGCTCGGTGGAATCCTCACGCCCCGCCATCCCTCGCAGCTCTACGAGGCGTTCGTCGAAGGCCTGCTGCTCTTTGCCATCATGCTCGCGATCCGCCTGAAATGGCGGAATGCCTGGCACGGTTTTCTCACCGGGATCTTCTTCATTCTCTACGCGGTGGGGCGGATCGCCGTGGAGAACTTCCGGGAACCGGATTCCTCTCTCGTCCTCGGCATGACGAAGGGACAGTTCTACTCGATCTTCCTCTTCGGGGCGGGCGCCGCTTTCATCGCCTACGCCATCGTGCGCAAACGCACCAACCGCCTGCCGGTGGGCGGCTGATCGCCCGAGGAGCGACGCGGCGGCGCGGGCGGGCTCAGGGTTTGGTCTGCGTCCCGACCTCGAAACGCAGCGATTGCGGGCGCACGTCGGGACGCTCCTCCTCGCCTTCGAAGACGACGACGATCTCCTCGAAGCGGTCCTCGCCCCAGGCCTCCCGGGAAAGCAGCCAGTCGCGGACGAAACGCGCCACGGCGAGGCGACCCTCGTCCTCGATCTTCGCGATCGTGGCCGGCGCGGCGGCGCGGGCGCCGAGCTCCTCGGTGATGCCCTTCTCCAGCTCGACGAGATCCTCGCCGACGTCCCAGCGCGCCCAACCCGCCGAGGTTTTCTTCTCCACCTTCGCCGTGTCGAAGGCGACGGGCAGGGTCGGGCGCACCCGCGGAGCGCGCACGAGAAGCCGTTTGCCTTCGGGAACCAGTTGCCACTCGTCGTTCAGATCGATGTGGAAGCGGTAGGTCGCGGGCACGGTGATCTCGGAGACGTTCGTCGACAGAGGCAGCCTCCACCCCTTCACCTGGTAGTTCGTGGTGCGGGTGAAACGTTCGCTCGCCTCGGCCGTGGCGATCTCGAGATGGCTCCCCGTGCCCGAAGCGACGGTCAGCTCGCGCCATTCGTGGAAGGTCGCGACGACCTCCTCGGGCTTGAAGACCTTCGCGACCTGGATCGCCGCCTCCTTGGCCGTGTCGACGACCTTGTCGACGGTGCCGGCGGCTTTGGAAACGGTGCGGTCCACCTGTCGGAGGAAGGCCAGATAGCCCACGAGCCCGGCCGCGACCAGCGTCAGGAACACCCAGAAAGCGGTGCCGGGGCGCTTGTTCCGCTCAGCTGGGGGAACGGGGGCTGGCGGGGAGCCGGACTCGGTCGGGTCGCTCATCGGGTTTCGTCTACAGGAAATACTTCCGCTGCTTCTCCGAAATGGACAGGCCGGCGATGACCATGACGCGCAGCATGTCCTCCCAGACCTGGCGCTTCGCGAGCTTGCCCTCCTGGGGCGAGGCGGCCTCCTGCCGGAGAAGATAGCTGGGATGGTAGGTCACGACCACGGGGATGCCGGAGAACTCGTGGTCGAGGTTTCGGAAGCTCGCGAGGCTGCCTCCGCGCTCGAGCAGACCCTCCGCGGCGGTCCGTCCGAGAGCGACGATGACGCGCGGCCGCAGCACCTCGATCTCGGCGCGGACGAAGGGAAGGCACGAGGCCATCTCCTCCTGCGTGGGAGGACGGTTGCGCGAGCCCTGGAAACGGCCGTCGCCCATCTTCGGGCGGAACTTCACGATGTTCGAGATGTAGACCTCCTCGCGGGCGAGGCCCATCGCCTTGAGGATCTGGTCGAGCTTCTGTCCGGCAGGACCGACGAAGGGCTTCTTCTGCTTCTCCTCCTCGGCCCCCGGGGCCTCGCCGACGAAGACGATCTCCGCCATGGGATTGCCGACGGCGAAGACGACGGTCTCGAAGAGCGAACCGAGGGCGCGGGGTTCGGGAGCGGATTTGACCTGCTTGAAGATCGCGTTCAGCGCCTGGCGGCGTTCGGCTTCGCTGTGCGGAGAGGGAGAGAGGGAAAGGGGGGGATTTGGGGAGGGGGAGGCTTGGGGAGGGAGGGGATCGGGGAGAGAGGAAGGTTCGGCAACGAAGGCGGCTGGGGCCGCCTTTCGCTCGCGGAGGCGGGCCGGAATCTCCCGCAGCAGGGTCTCGCTCGTCGGCTCGAACGGCACCGTCTCGAGACCGCGGCCTTTTTCGCGCTCGAGGATTCCAGCCAGCGCCGCCAGCGCCGGAGCGATGCCTTGGGAAGAGGACATGGCTGGGAGTTTAGACTGCATGCTCGAGGCAAACCACTGGAAATCTCACCCCATTTCCCCCAGCAGCCCCGCCATCGTCTCGGGCGTCAGGTCCAGTCCTGTCGCCGCACCCGAGAGCAGGTCGCTGGCAAGGTCGTCCTTCTTCTCCTGCATGAGCTGGATGCGCTCCTCGACGGTCTGGCGGCAGATCAGCTTGTGGACGAAGACGGGCTTGTCCTGCCCGATGCGGTAGGCGCGGTCGGTGGCCTGGTTCTCGGCGGCGGGATTCCACCAGGGATCGTAGTGGATCACGGTGTCGGCCCCGGTCAGAGTCAGTCCGGTGCCACCGGCCTTCAGGGAGATGAGAAAGACCTCGCCTTCGCCGCCTTGGAAGCGCTCGACGAGGCTCTGGCGGTCCTTCGTCGCGCCGGTCAATTTCAGGTAGGAAACCCCTTCGGCGACAAGATGCGCCTCGATCAGGTCGAGCATGGTGGTGAACTGCGAGAAGATCAGCACCCGGTGCCCCTCCTCGCGGAAGGTGGCCAGCAGATCCACCAGATAGTCGAATTTCGCCGACCCTCCCGCCGCGTGCTCCTCGCCGAGGAGGCGCGGGTGGCAGCAGATCTGGCGCAGCTTGAGAAGGGCGTCGAGGAAGACGATCTGCGCCTGCTGTCCACGGATGGCGAGGGCCTGCCGCACCTGCTTGTCCATGGTCGAGCGGACGGTCTCGTAGAGATCCTTCTGCGCCTCGCCCATCTCGATCTCGTGGAGGATCTCGGTCTTGGGGGGCAATTCCTTGGCGACGTCGTGCTTGGTGCGGCGGAGGATGAGCGGCCCGACCCGGCGCACGAGGGCGGCGCCCCTCGCCTCGTTGCCGTTCTTCTCGATGGGGGTTTGATAGGTCGTCCGGAAGGTCTCGAGAGGACCGAGCCATCCGGGCATGAGGAAGTCCATCAGGCTCCAGAGTTCGCCGAGGTGGTTCTCCACCGGTGTGCCGGAGAGACAGAGGCGGTGGTCGGCCCGCAGCGCGGCGACGGCGTGTCTCACCTGGGCCTCGGGATTCTTCACCTGCTGCGCCTCGTCGAGGACGAGGAGGTGGAATTCGTGCTCCAGCAACGCATCGAGGTCGCGGTGGAGGAGGGCGTAGGAGGTGAGGACGAGGTCGCTCTCCGGAATCCGGCGGAAGCGCGCCTTGCGGTCCGCGCCTTGCAGGACGATTACGCGGAGCTCGGGAGCGAACTTCGCGGCCTCACGCTGCCAGTTCATGACCACGCTGGTCGGGGCGACAACGAGGGAGGGCTTGCCGCCGCAGCGGCCCGATGCGACCTCGGCGAGGAGATGGGTCAGGGTTTGCAGCGTCTTCCCGAGGCCCATGTCGTCGGCGAGGATGCCGTGGAGTCCGTGGGAAAGGAGAAACTGCATCCATTGGTAGCCCTCGCGCTGGTAGTCGCGCAGTTCCGCCCGCAGGCCCGGAGGCACGGGGACTCGCTCGATCTCGCCGAAGTCGCGGAGCCGTCCGCCGAGATCCTCAAGCTCGCGCGGGGCGGCGACGGGCAACGATTCCTCGGCCAGCTCGCCCGCGAGCAGGGCGGCGTCGAGCTTGCCGAGGCGGAGCGGTCCCTTGCCGTCGAACTTGAACTCCATCAGTCCGCCCAGCGTCGTGAGAATGCGCCGGAACCGACCCACCGGCAGGACGAGGCCCCGCCCGTCGGGGAGAAGGACGAGGAACTCCTGCCCCGACGGCATTCCCTCGGTCGCCTCGAGGAAGCGGTTCTTCACGAGGGCGGCGAGGATGGGCTGCAGCTCGAAGGTCTCGCCCTCGATCTCGAACCCGGCGGAGAGGTGGAACCAGCCCTTGCCCTCCTCGACGATCTCGGCGCGCCAGCCCTGCGTGCGGAAGACGAGCGGCTTGTGGCCGACCTCGGGAGCGAAGCGCACCTCCCAGCCGCGACGCTCCAGCGCGGCGACGCCGTCGTGGCGGAAGCGCTGCCAGTAGAATTCGGGATGGGGCCATTTCTTCGCGTCGGGCGCCCAGAGCGTGCCTTCGCATTCGGGACGGTCGAGCTTGCGTAGGGACGCGGGAGGTTCCTCCGCGCCGGGCTGGAGATCGAGGGCGTAGAGGGTGTTCAGGGCGCTGCTCTCCCCGGCGCGGGAACGCTGGATCCTGCCCTCGGGCGTGACGAGGGGAGGCAGTATTCCGCCGGGCGAGAGCGGGGCGCGATGGCTGCCGTAGGCGGCGAAGGCCTCGGCAAAAATCTCCGGGAGCCAGGCGCTGCGTTCGCTCTCGGGACGACGGCGGACGCGGAGGAGGAAAGAGGGTGCGGTCGCAGACCCGACCCTGTCCGGTGGGGTGGCACCCGCCGGTTCGTCGAGGGAGAGCGTCTGTCCGGTCGTCATCGTCTCCGCCAGCGGCGCTCCGCCGAAGGCGCGGGCGAGGCGGTCGCCTTTGCCTTTGCCGAGGTGGAAGAGCAAGGCCGCGGCATGGGCGCAGTTCACGCCGACGGCGCAGCCGCAATCGCCCTCCAGCGCGAGCGAACCCCCTTCCCGCCAGACCGCGACGACGGGAGCGAAGGAGCGCCCGTCCTTTTCCGTCACCGTGCCGTGCAGCTCCGCGTCGCCGGTGTCGAGAAGTTCGCCCGAAATCTGCGCGACCTGCTTCGCCGAGACGAGACGCTTCCCCGCCACGAGCGCCGCCTCGTCGAAGCGGGCGTGCCAGTCTGCGGATTCGAGGAAGGCGGCGATGTCTCCGAGGTCGAGGAGGGGCATGGAGAAAGTTGCGGAAGGGTCCTACGGAGGCAAGGACGTTCAACGAGGCTGCGTCCGCAAGGTCCGCTGTAGCCGAGGCCGCTGGCCTCGGTCGGACGTCGTTGGACGGTCGATCCGCGCCCGATGGACGCGGCTACAGATCCGCCCCCCGCTTCACCCACCATTCCGCGAGACAGGCGATGGCGAGGACGAGATTGAGCAGATTGTAGATCTTGAAGGGTAGCAGCGCCTGGAGCAGCACCGCGTAGAGCGCGAAGGAGAAGACCACCGCGCTGCGGAACCCGACGCCGAAATACTGGAGGAGGATCAGGGCGAGAAGCCAGGCCGCCTTCGCCAGATAGGCCCACTTCGCCGCGGTCAGCGGTGCCATCGTCGCGTCGCGGTACTTCACGAAGACGTCCTCGCGCTTCGCGATCCAGATGCGGTATTCCAGATCGAGATGCACGGCCACGATCACGACGAGGAGGACTTCGAACATCGCGTGCCGTGGTTCAATTCCCCGCGACCTCCGCGGGATCGTCGCGCTGCCAGACGGCCTGATAGCGGAGCCCACCGTCGGGATGGCGATAGGCCTGGCTCTGCACGAGCGCATACCCTTCTCCGATGAAACGATCGAGCGCTTCGGCGAAAGCGGCCTCGGTGAGGTCGAGGCGATAGTTCCAGTCGATCTCGCCGGGACGGTCCATCGTCCCGAGGGCGATGCGGAATTCCCGCTCGCCTTCGCGCCAGCGTCCCTCGATCGCCCGGATCCAGTTCCCCCGCGTCCAGAATCCGCCGCGGTGGCCGCGGTTCTTCTGCCGGATGTAGGTGTCGAGGGCGAGCGGCGACATCCACGGAGTGAAGTCCCTCTCGGAAAGCCCGGGGCGCTCCACCACACGCGGCGAACGGTCGGGGGACGATGCCACGACGGAGGACGCGGCTAGGATGACCGTGGGCGGAGGCTCGGCCACTTCCACCTCCGGCTCCACTTCCGCCGACGCCCCGGGGACGGAGGCCACGGCAATGGGAGGCGCTTCGGCGAGGGGCGCCTCCTCCGGCGGCGACGGCTCGCTCCTGAAGTAGAAGACCGACAGCGCGGCAAGAATCGCCGCAATGAGCAAGGGCATCGTCACCGTTCCCGAATGGCGGACGGGACGGTAGGATTCGCGGATGCAGGTGATGTAGCGCTCGTGCAAGGATCGGACGTCGTGTTTACCGCCGCTCCATCCTGTATAGCGAACCCTCGTTCCGGGGGCAACTCCGATTCGATTTTTCCAATCCGAAATCCGAAGCTCGAAACCCGAATCGCAGGACTTCGGATTTCGGACGGAGCCCTCCGGCCCGCCCGGTCACGGATCCGCACGCACGACGGCGAGACGCACGCCCAGGTCGGAGTTGCGGTCCTCGGGCGGCCCCTTGTGACGGGAGGCGGAACGGCAGGAGGCGGGCTCGTGGTTCCACGAACCGCCGCGCCGCACACGGACCGTACCCGACCCGGCGCCCGTCGGATCCGTTCCGCCGGGCAGCTTCGCGGAATGCCAGTCGAGACACCACTCCCGGACGTTTCCGTGCATGTCGTGCAGGCCCCATTCGTTGGCTTTGTCTTCTCCCACGGGGGCCGTCTCCGCGGCGCCGACCCCCTTCACCTTGGCCTTTGTCCCATCCAACGCCTCTCCTCCGGAGTAGGCCGTCTCCGTTCCTGCGCGGCACGCGTATTCCCACTGCGCCTCGGTGGGCAGGGACCATTTCCAGCCCTCCGCCAAGGGAGCGAGCTCGTTCAGCCGGTCGACGAAGGCCTGCGCGTCGGTCCAGCTCACCCGCTCCACGGGACGGTCGGCACCTTGGTAGTAGCTCGGATTGCTCCCCATCGTCCTTTCCCATAGCTTCTGGGGCGTTTCCGTCCGCGCCAGCCAGAATCCGCTGCCGAGGCGGACCTTCACCGGCTCTTCGTCGTTCTGCCGGCCCGCCTCGCTTTCGGGGCTGCCCATGGTGAACGAGCCTGCCGGGCACCAGACCATCTCGACCTCCCCGATCCGGCGGGCCTCGCCGGGCTCCTTTCCTTCGAGATCCCCGGCGGCTCCGAGCGGTCCGGACGGACGGCGCGCCTCCTCCGGCGCCGAGGCCGCGGAGAGAAAGCCGAGCGCCTTGATCTCCTCGCCCAATTCCAAGCGGTAGACCCGCACCGCCTTCGCCTTGTCCAGGCTCCCGGCCCGGGTGAACTCCGTCTCCATCTGGGCGAGGCGGGCCTCCATCGGATCGACGAGAGCCTTGAGGTTCGCCGCGCGGACGGTTTCCAACTTCCCTTGCTGGCCGCGGTAGACCTTGCGCAATTCCGCGAGACCGGGGAGGATCCCTTCCTCGTCCGACGGCGGCATGGGCTCCTTGTCTTCGACCCGCTTCTTCTCCGCCTCGAGCGCCAGGACGCCATCGAGACGTCCCGCGGACTGCTCCGACGCGATCGCCCGCGCGACGCCACCGAGATAGGCCGCATTCAGTTTTTCGACTTCGGCGGCGTGGACTCCGGTAACGCGCTCTTTCAGCAAGTTTCGGAAGCGCAGGTCGAGTTCGCCGATCTCCGGCGGCAGCACCATCGCGGACGCGTCCTCCGCGGCCGGGAGAGGACAGGGGAAGCCGAGGCAGGAGATCGCAGCGAGAAGAACGAGTCGGGTGGGATTCATTGGCTTGCCGAGGCAGACCGGATTCTCCAGTTTCGCCGGAGCCTTGGCAAGGAGGAATGAACACCGCGGGATCGATCGTTGCATCCACGTGCCATCGGCTTCTCTGCCTTCCCGGACTTGCGGGATTGGCGAAGAGGGGGGCTTTCGGGTAGAATTATGCCGATCCCATGACTTTCCGAATCCATCGGGCCTTCGCGCTCCTGGGCGGCCTCGCCGCTCTCGTCCCGTGGCCGGGGGCCTCGGCCCCGGCGCTGAGCTTCAACCGCGACATCCGGCCCATCCTCTCGGAGAACTGCTTCGCCTGCCACGGCTTCGATGCGAAGAAGCGCGAGGCCGATCTGCGCCTCGACACCGCCGAGGGCGCCTACGCCGATCTAGGGGGCTACCGGGCCATCGTCCCGGGCGATCCGGCGAAAAGCGAGGCCTGGGAGCGCATCCTCTCGACCGATCCCGACGAGATCATGCCTCCGCCGAAGTCCCACAAGATTCTGACCGACGCGCAGAAAGACACTCTGAGGCGATGGATCGAAGAGGGTGCGGTCTACGAGGCGCACTGGTCCCTCGAGCGCCCCGCCCTCCCCACGGCTCCGGAGGGGAAGGACAGCCCCGTCGACGCCTTCCTCGACGGGCGGCTCTCCGAGGAGAGGCTGGCCTTCCAGTCCGAGGCCGACCGCGCCACCCTGATCCGCCGCGTCGCCTTCACCCTCACCGGCCTGCCGCCGACGCTCGCGGAGGTGGAGGCCTTCGAGAAAGACGCCTCTCCCGCCGCCTACGAGGCCATGATCGACCGCTACCTCGCCTCGCCCCGCTACGGCGAGGAGATGGCGCGACATTGGCTCGACGTGGCCCGCTACGGCGACACCCATGGACTCCACCTCGACAACGAGCGCCACATGTGGGCCTACCGCGACTGGGTCGTGAAGGCCTTCAACGAGAATCTCCCCTTCGACCAGTTCACGGTCTGGCAGCTCGCGGGCGACCTCCTGCCCGGGGCGACGACCGAGCAGCTCGTCGCCACCGGCTTCATCCGCTGCAACGTCACCACGAGCGAAGGCGGGGCCATCGACGAGGAATACCGCCACCTCTACGCCGTCGATCGCGCCTCCACCGTGACCACGGCCTGGCTCGGCCTCACCGGCGGCTGCGCCCAGTGCCACGACCACAAATACGATCCGCTGAGCACGAAGGATTTCTACTCCCTCTACGCCTTCTTCTACAGCGCGGCCGATCCCGCGATGGACGGCAACATCGCGAAGACCGCGCCCGTTCTGAAGCTGCCCGGCCCCGGCCAGGAGGAGGCCCTCGAGGCGGCTCGGCGCGAGGAGGCCGCCCGCCTCGCCGCCCTCGAGGCCGCCGCCCTTCCCCCCTATGCCGAACCGGCCGCCGGCGCCGCGCCGGTGGCGCGGACGCAGGTGATCTTCGACGACGCCTTCCCCCTCGGTGCCGAACTGCGCAACACTTCCCGCAACGCCCCGGTCTGGCTCGATCGGCCGGAGTTCGCCGCTCCCTCGGGCCGCCGTGTGCTGGAGCAGAGCAACGGGCAGCTCTTCGAGCAGATCGTCACTCCCGCGCTCGTCCCGGTGACGGTTCCGGAGAAGAACGCCCGCTTCGAGATCGCGGTCCGGCCCGATCCGCTCAGTCCGCCCCAGATCCTCTCCATCGTCCTGAACGGGCGCCGCGCCTACTGGGGCGATCCCGCCGCGCTCGAAGCCTACAATGCGGGGAACCCGGCCAAGGTGGTTTCGATGGGACCGATGCCGAAGCCCGGCGAATGGACGACGCTCTCCTTCGATCCCGCCGTGCTCGAACTCGCCCCCGGTTCGCGCCTCGCGACGATTTCGGTGCAGCAGATCGGCGGACGGGTCGCCTGGGACCGCTGTATCGTGAAAGGCGAGCTGAGCCCGGCGAAGGATCCCCTCGCCTCCTTCGCGCTCTGGTGGAGGAGCCACGGCGCGAAGAAGCCGGGCGACCTGCCCGAACCTCTCGCCTCGACCCTCGTCGCCGGTCCC
Source organism: Verrucomicrobiales bacterium (assembly GCA_037190325.1). Classification (GTDB taxonomy): domain Bacteria; phylum Verrucomicrobiota; class Verrucomicrobiia; order Verrucomicrobiales; family DEV007; genus Arctic95D-9. Next base: position 62,330 of record JBBCIU010000006.1, read on the forward strand.
GACAAAAGCAGCGACCCGGCCGCCCGCGAGGCCCTGCTCGCGTTCTATCTCCGCCGCGTCGCCCATCCCGACGGCGGCCCCCTCGACGCTCCGCGCCGCGGCTGGGAGGAGGCTCGCGTCGCCCGCGCCGCCGCCGACGAGGCCATCCCCACCACTTTCATCTACCGCGACCTGCCCGAACCCCGCGAGACCTTCGTCGCCGAGCGCGGGGAATACAGCAAGCTCGGGGAGAAGGTCGAACCGGCCATCCCCGTGGCGTTCGGTCCTTTCTCCGCGCCGGAGACGCCGCGCCGCCTCACCCGCCTCGATCTCGCCCGTTGGCTCGTCGCGCCGGAGCATCCCCTCGTTGCCCGGGTCACGGTGAATCGTTTCTGGCAGCAGGCATTCGGCACCGGTCTGGTGAAGACGAGCCACGACCTCGGCTCGCAGGGCGAGCCTCCGAGCCACCCCGAACTGCTCGACTGGCTCGCGGTCTCCTTCCAGGAGAAGGGCTGGGACGTGAAATGGCTGATCAAGGAGCTGCTCATGTCCCGCGCCTTCCGTCAGGAATACCGGGCGGACGGGGCCCTTCTCGCCCGCGATCCCGAAAACCGGCTCCTCGCGCGGGCGCCGCGCATCCGTCTCGACGCCGAGCAGATCCGGGACAACGCGCTCTTCGTCAGCGGCCTGATCGACCTGACGATGGGTGGGCGCGGCACCCGCACCTACCAGCCGCCGAACATCTGGGAGCCGGTCGGCTACGGCGACAGCAACACGCGCTACTACCTGCAGGACCACGGCTCCGCCCTCTACCGGCGCAGCCTCTACAGCTTCTTCAAGCGCACCGCTCCGCCGCCCTTCATGACGAACTTCGACGCACCCAACCGCGAGCAGAGCTGCGTCCGTCGCGAACGCAGCAACACGCCGATGCAGGCGCTGCAATTGCTCAACGACACGCAGCATTTCGAGGCGGCCCGCGCCTTGGCCGAACGCGCCCTGACCGAGGGGGGAGGCGACGACGGAGCACGCCTGCGCTGGCTCTTCCGCACGGTTTTGAGCCGGACGCCGGATGAACGGGAGACCGGTCTCCTTGCCGACGCCCTCGCCCAGCAGCGCTATCACGCCCAGGCCGATCCAGCGGCGGCGGAACGGGCCCTGAAAGTCGGCGAATCGGTTCCAAAACGCACCGCCCCCGCCGTCGAGACGGCGGCATGGACCCTGGTGGCGAACCTCGTGCTGAATCTGGACGAGACGGTGACGCGGAATTGAAGCCTCCCGGCCGCGCCTCTCCGATTCCCGCCCCTGGCATTCGCCCCGGCGGCAGCCCCCGGATCACTCCTCGGATGGCGGCGTCGGCCGCCCGCGGGATGACCCGTCGGCGCTCCGGGTGGCGCGGTAGCCGGTCTGTTTCTCGGCGACGAGGGGGAGGGCTTGGAGAGAGGCGGGATCGGTGGCATACCCTCTCTCCCGCGCGAGCCGGTTGAGGCCGTCGCGGATCCATTCGTCGAAGATCTTGCCCTCGGACAAGGCCGCCCGTTGCCAGGCCTCGAACTCCTCCCGGCTGCCTTCGAGGACGAAGGCGCGGGGTCGGTGCCAATCGATGGAGCCGCCGAACTCCTCGCGTTCGCGTTCGGCCATCCATTCCGAGACTTGGGGACGTCGTCGCGCCGGAATGCCGCTGGAACGCCAATGGTGGACGGTCTGCTCCGCCACATGAAAGGCACGGGCCACCTCGAAAGCCTTCAGCCGCCGCTCGTCCATGAAGCAGCGGAATTTTTCAGAAGTGGGATCCATGAGGAAAAGTCTTCCGAAACGGAAGAAAATCAACTGTCCATTGACTCTTCCTATTCGGAAGGCAATCTTGCTCAATCGGAATAATGACCGCGAAGCTCCCCTTCGATCCCGACGACTACCCACCTGCCGTGGTCCGCCTGATTGTGGCAAAGTCGGAAAGCGCGAATTGCTCCCCCTCCGAGGCGTTGCGGCTCCTCCTGAACGAAATGGCTGCCCAGGCCGGATTCTCCGTCGAACCGCCTCCTTCGCGGAGAAGCGGCCCCCTCCCGGAAAGTCGGCAGCGGGGCGAGGAGAGCGCCACCCGGTGAAGGCCGCCGGGCGGCCCGCCTACTTGGCCGCCGACCCTTTCGGCTTTTGCCGGACGCGATAGGAGACTTGGCTGCCGTTGCTCACCTTCGCCAGCTCGAAGAGGTCGATCGCGCCGAAGAGGCCGCTGAGTTTCGCGAATCCGAAGGTGCGGTGGTCGATGGAGCTTTGGTTGGAGATGTGGTTGCCGACAGGACCGAGAGGGGCCCATCCATCCTCGTCGGCACAGGCTTCGATCGCGCTGCGCAGGGTTTGGATCAATTTCGTGTTGCCTTTCAACTGGTTGCCGGACGTCTGCTGCGCCTTGCGGACGGCGGCGGCCTTTTCATCGTCGTCGAGGTAGAGGAACTTCGTGCAGCTGTGGATGAAGGGCGTCGGGGTGCTCTGCCCGCCGAACCCGAACACTTTCTTCCCCTCGGCGCGGAGGCGGGTGCAGAGAGGAGTGAAATCGCAATCCGACGAGACGAGGCAGAAGGTCTCCACGGCCTTGGTGTAGAGTATGTCCATGGCGTCGATGACGAGGCGCATGTCGGTGGCGTTCTTGCCTTTGACGAGGTCGAAGAGCTGGACGGGTTCGATGGCGTGCTCGTGCAGCACCTCGGACCATCCCCCGAGGCCGCGTTTCGTCCAGTTGCCGTAGGCGCGCCGGATGTTGGCGATCCCGTGGCTGGCGAGCTCGGTCATGATGAAATCGATTTTGGCGGAGGGGGCGTTGTCGGCGTCGATGAGGAGGGCGATGCTGTCGTCGGAGGCGGCCATGGGAGGAGGATAGGGTGATGGGATCGCGTCGTTCGGGCCGGAGGCTACCACAGCTTTGCGGCCGGTGGAAAGCGCGGACGAGGCCGGATGACGGGATTGAAATGGACGGGAAGCGCCCGCAAGTTGCCCTCCTCGTCCAAGCCCCATGAATGCCTCTCCCCTCCCCCTCCTCGCGGCTTGCCTCTTCGCCCTCCCTCCCGCGGCGCGGGCGGATCTGCCGCCCCGGATCACGGTGCAATGCGGAGACCTGACCCTGCTTCTGCGCGCGGCCTCCCAATGGACGCCGGGACGGATCGATTTCCGGGGAACCCCGATGACGACGGAGAGCAGCGCCTACGGCACGGTCTTTTCCTTTCCCGGAGTCGGGTTCATCGGCACCGGCCATCATGAGAACGAGCCCGAGGATCTGGGTTCGATCGCCTTTTTCCTCGACGGCAAGGCGGTCGAGGCCCCGGGGGAAACGCTCGCCGGGGAAAGCTTCCGCTTCGAACGCGAGTCCCGCGTCCGTTCCCTCCGGCTGCGAAGCGTCGTCGAACTGAAGAACGGCCGCCTGTACGAATCCGCCCGGCTCCGCGCCGACGAGGACACGCCCCAGAAGCTGCTCTACCACTTCATGCATGCCTGGGTGCCGACGGTGTCCGCCTTCCTCGCGGGGAAGGACGCTTCTCCCGGGGCGGAGCTCGCGGGCGCGCTGGGAGACAGCGAGAGCGAGGTCCGTGCCTTCAGCATCGGGGAGCGGGTCGATTGGGTCGCGGTCTACGAACCGGCGAGCCGCCGCTTTGCCGTTTCGCGCCTGCTGGAGGCGCCGGAGGCGGGCGGCCATGTCTCCTTGCTCTGGAATGTGCCCGGCACCTATCGGAAGTACTACCTGCGCTGCTTTGCCGACGACACCGTTCCCGCCGGCTTCGAAGGGCTCTGGCGCATGGTGACCGCCTTCGGCGAAAGCGAGGAGGCGGGGTGGCAGGAGGCCGCCCGCGGACTGGCGGAGGAGCTCCGGAAATCGCCATGACGCCCGAAACGCGGAGCGGCCCCCACGCGGCGGACACTGGAGCCGCCCTGGGGGCCAGCGGAGGCGAAACCCGGCCCGTCTCCTGCGGACGAAGTTCTAAGAATGGCGGGATCGGGTCCGTTCTTTCCAGTTGAAAAGGCTTTTCGGCCCCTTTGATCCAGTGTAAGGTTCTTGGCGTCCTTCCGTCGAATCCGGACGCTGCAAGGACACGACACTCACAGACTCCTCCGTTCCATGGTCCACGCGAAATTTTCTCTCGTCTTGGCGGCTCTCCTCGTCGCCATCCTCCCCGTTCCCGCCGTCCAGGCGCAGAACGAAACCCAATACGGCGACCTCGCCCTGCGCGTCGTCGGCATGCTGGAAGACGAGCATTTCCTCCGCGAGCCCTTCAACGACACGATGTCGGAGCGCACTCTCGCCGCCTATCTGGAGGCGCTCGACTACAGCCGCATCTACTTCACGAAGGAGGACGTCGATGGCTTCCGGACGAAGTTCCTCACCGCCATCGACGACCAGGTCCGCAAGGGCGGCATTCCCGCCGCCTTCGAGATCTTCGCCATCTACGAGGAGCGTGTCCGCGACCGCGTGGAAATGGCGAAGAAGCTCGCCGTGCCCGATTCCTTCGCCTACGACTCCGACCGTGGCGTCGAGATCTCCCGCAAGAAGTCCGAATGGGCCGAGGCGGGCGCCGCGCACGACCAGCTCTGGAGGAACCTGATCGAGGGAGACCTGCTCCGCGAGAAGCTCATCGCCGAGGCCGTCGAGAAAAAGAACGCCGAAGAGGCGGAGAAGGCGAAGCAGGAAGGACGCGAGGCCAAGCCGGCCAAGGAGGATCCCGAATCGAAGAAATCCATCTACGAGAAAGTCTCCGAACGCTACGACCGCATCCTCAAGCGGATCAAGGAGAACACGACCGAGGACGTCGCCACCCTCTTCATCAAGTCCATCGCCGCGGCCTACGACCCGCATTCGGAGTATTTCTCCCAGCAGCAGTACGACAATTTCCGCATCGGGATGAACAAGTCCCTCACCGGCATCGGCGCGATGCTGCAGAAGGACGAGGACGAGGGCGGGGCCACGATCGAGGGCCTCGTCGTCGGCGGACCGGCCTTCAAGGCGGGCAAGCTCGCGGTGAAGGACCGCGTCATCGGCGTGGCCCAGGGCGCCGACGGCGAATTCGTCGACGTCGTCGAGATGAAGCTCTCCGACATCGTCGATCTCATCCGAGGCGAGATCGGCACGGTCGTGAAGCTGAAGGTGATCCCCAAGGGCAAGCCGGACGAAGTCGAGTTCGTCGACATCCTGCGCGACAAGATCGACCTGAAGGACAGCCTCGCCACCGCCGACCTCATCATCACCAAGGATCCTAGCGGCGCCGAGCAGAAGCTGGGCTGGATCACCCTGCCATCCTTCTACGCCGACATGGACGGCGGCCAGACGAGCACCACCGCGGATGTCCGGCGTCTCCTCGTCCGCCTCACCATCGAGGGGATCGACGGCCTCGTCATCGACCTCCGCGACAACGGCGGCGGCTCCCTCGAGGAAGCCATCAACATGACCGGCCTCTTCATCCGCAAGGGCCCCGTCGTCCAGTCCCTCGACTGGCGCGGAAACCGCGACCAGAAGTATTCGCGCAACGGCGAGGCCGTCTACGGGGGACCGCTCGCCGTCCTTGTCAACCACGCCAGCGCCTCCGCCTCCGAGATCTTCGCCGCCGCCTTGCAGGACTACGGACGCGCCGTCGTCGTCGGCGACGAGTCGACCTTCGGCAAAGGCACCGTGCAGCAGCTCCGCCCCGTCGCCTCGCGCCGTCTCGCGCTGCCCTTCGCCGCACAGCCCGAGCAGGAGGGGGCCCTCAAGCTGACCATCCAGACCTTCTACCGCATCAACGGGCATTCGACCCAGCGCCACGGCGTCGTTCCCGAGATCCGCCTGCCCTCCCTGCTGGACGTCGCCGAGATCGGCGAAAGCTCCCTGCCCAACGCGCTCGTCGTCGATCCCATCGAGCCGAGCCGCTACCTGCCCTTCTTCGACAAGCCGATCGACTACGAGGTCCTGCAGAAGGCCTCCGGCGACCGCATCGCCTCGGGCCGCGACTTCGAATACATCCTGAAGGACATCGCCGACGAGAAGGAGCGCATCGAACGGAACTTCGTCTCCCTCAATCTCGGCAAACGCAAGGAGGAGACCACCAAGGCCGAGGCCGATCGCGAGGCCCGCAAGCAGGCGCAGATCGCCTATTTCGCCTCCGTCCGCGAAGCGGAGAAGGATCTCTTCACCATCTACAAGCTGACCCAGGACAACGTCCTCAGCGAAAAGCTCGTCCTGCGCGACGATCTCTCCGAAGAGCAGCTCAGCGGCATGTCCCGCGGCACCGAGGAGGAGGAGGACCCCGAGGACAAGCTGCTCGAATATCCCCACAAGCTCGATCCCTACGAACGCGAGACCCTGCGCATCCTTCAGGATCTCATCGCCATCGGCAAGACCGGCAAGCCCGTGAACATCTCCGAAGCCAGGCCGGCTCCACGCGAAAAGACCGTCCCGATCGAGACGAAGGCGGCGGCGGAAGCGAACTGAGGGGGAGTGAACTACGGACCTCTTCCGCCACGGGAGGCCCGGTATTCTTCCGCCGAATCGCTGGTTGTGATCGGGGGAAATGGCGCGAGATTTCCTCATGGAAATCCTCTCTCCCAATTCCGCCATCCTCGACAAAACCCGCGAGCTCTGCACGCTGATCCTGCAATCCAGCGAGTATCGGGACAACGTGGAGAAGATCGACACCTTCTTCAACGACAAGGCCGCCCAGGCGGCCTACCGCGATTTCTCCAAGCTCGGCGAGCGTCTTCATCAGAAGCAGCACGATGGCGAGCTGTCCCAGGCCGACATCGACGGATACGATGCCGCCGAGACCGAACTCCGCTCCAATCCCGTCGCCGCCGCCTTCATGGACGCCGAGGAGACGCTCAACGGCATCGTCAGCCAAGTCTCGCGGCTCGTGGGCAAGAGCCTTGAACTGGGACGCCTGCCCGAACCGGACGAATTGTCCGGCGGTTGCTGCAACAGCGGTGGCTGCGGCTGCCATTGAGCGTTGCGCGAATCCCGGAGGAAGCGACGGTCGGACGCTTCCCGGGACGGGGCGGCTTCGGAATCCAGTGGCGCGAACAGGCGATTGAGCCCATCGCCGAACTCTGCGACAAGCTTTTCCATGCGCCTTCCGTTCCTCCTCGCCCTGCTCCTCGCCCTGCTCCTCGCCTCCTCCCTTCCCCTCCTCGCCGACGAAGTCGTCCTCGAACTCGGCGTCTCCGAGGGCAATCCGCGCAACACCGAAGGCGATTTCGTCGCGCTGAAGGGTGGACGGCTGCTTCACGTCTACACCCGCTTCACCGGCGGCGGGGACGATCATGACGCCGCGGACCTCGTTTCGAGGATCTCGAACGACGGAGGGAAAACCTGGTCGGGCGAGAACCGGCCCGCCGTCGCCAACGAGAGCGGCTTCAACGTCATGTCGGTCTCCCTCCTGCGCCTGCGCGACGGCCGCATCGCCTTGTTCTATCTGGAAAAGAACTCCCACGTCGACTGCCGTCCCGTGGTGCGCTTCTCCACGGACGAGGCCGAGACGTGGAGTGCTCCGACCCCGATCATCCCCGACGGAGAGACCGGCTACTACGTGCTGAACAACGACCGGGTCGTGCAGCTCTCGAGCGGCCGTCTCCTCGCTCCCCTGGCCCTGCATCGCCGCCCCGACTGGGAGAAGATCGACTGGGACGGCGAGGTCGGCGTCTATTTCTCGGACGACGAGGGCGCGACCTGGTCGCGTTCGGAGAATTGGAAAAAGGCCTACGACGCGACCGGGAAACGGGTCACGACGCAGGAGCCGGGAGTCGTCGAGCTCAAGGATGGGCGCGTTCTCATGTTCATCCGCACGAGGTCGGGTGAGCTCTACCGGAGCCATTCCTCCGACCAGGGCAGGACTTGGAGCGATCCCGAGTCCATGGGAGTGGCCTCGCCGGAGTCCCCTGCCTCCATCGAACGGATGCCGAACGGAGGCCCGCTCGTGATGGTCTGGAACGACCATTCCGCCTTGCCGCCGGCCGAGCGCAAGGTGCGCACGCCTCTCAGCCTCGCCCTGTCCCGCGACGAAGGCAAGACCTGGTCCGAGGGCCGCGTCCTCGAAGGCGATCCGAAGGGATGGTACTGCTACACCGCGATGGAGTTCACCGACGACGCTCTTTTCCTCGCCTATGTCGCGGGCGTGCAGGAGCCGGGCAAGCATCTCTCCGCGAGCCGCGTGCGCCGGATCGCATTGGCGGAGCTGCGATGATGGAGACGGGCGGGAGGGGTTCCGTCCCTCCCCATCTCCGGGGATGGTCCCCTATCGCTCGATGAGCCGATTGCGCGGCCTGCGATCCATGGTTCCTTCCATGCCATGACCCATCGCCTCGTCACTCTCGGCCTCCACCACGATCATGTCTGGGGCGTTCTCGACGAAATCGCCGCCATCGCCGCGACGGGACGGGCCGAACTGGTCGGGGCGGCGGACGCGGACGGCGAACTGCTCGCGAAATACCGCGAGCGCTTTCCCGGCGAGACCTGCGAATCCTACGACGAACTGCTCGGACGCGAGGGGCTCACCGCCGCCTATGTCTTCGCGAGCAACCGGCTGAGCGAGGATCTCGTCGTGAAGGCCTGCGAACGCGGCCTGCATTGCCTGGTCGAGAAACCCATGGCCGCGACCCTGGCGGGGGCCGAACGCATGCTCGCGGCGGCGCGGGCGAACGGGGTGCGCCTGATGGTGAACTGGCCCTTCGCCTGGTGGCCGCCGCTTCGCCACGGCATCGCCATGGCCCAGGCCGGGGAATTGGGGCAGGTCTGGCAGGTGCGCTACCGCGCCGCGCATCAAGGGCCGGTGGAACTCGGCTGCTCGCGGCAGTTCTGCGAATGGCTCTACGACGCGGAGCTCAACGGCGCGGGGGCACTGATGGACTACTGCTGCTACGGAGCCGTCCTCGCCGATGTCGTCCTCGGTCGGCCCGAGTCGGTCACGGGTCTGCGCACAAAGACGGGACTGAAGCCCGGCCTCTCCCTCGAGGACAACGCCGTCCTCCTCTTGAAGTATCCGCATGCCCTCGCCACGACCGAGGCGAGCTGGACCCAGATCGGGCAGCTCACGAGCTACAGCACGACGATCTACGGCAGCGCTGGAACGATCCACATCGAGCCGGGGCACGACGGGCGGATTCTGCATGCCACGACGGAGCATCCCGAAGGGATCGCCTTGTCCGTGCCACCGCAGCCGGCCCACCTCGCCAACGCCTCGGCCCATTTCCTCGCCGCGGTCGAGGATCCGGGCCTGACGATCCATCCGCTCTGCGGGGCGGAGCACGGACGCAATGCGCAGTGGATCCTCGAGGAGGGGATCCGGGCGACGCCCTTTCACTTGCCGACGGCGTAGAGCGCCTTCTCCGAACGCAGCAGCAGGAGCCCGCCCGCCACCGCCGGGGTGCCCTGGAAGCGGGTCGCGTCGTCCTCGATCCGGTTCACGCCGAAAAGCTTGAACTCCGGACCCGTCTCGATCACGAAGGCTCCCGCACTGCGGCTCACGGCGACGAGATGGTCGCCAACGAGGATGGGCGAGGCGTAGAGAGCCATGCCTTTTCCGGTTTCGCTGGCGACGTCGAGACGCTTCCGGTAGAGAATTTCGCCGCTCTCCGGTCTTGCGCAGGCGGCGATGCCGTCCTCGGTGACCCAGTGGAGAAGACCGCCGTGCTCGACGGGCTGGGGCATGTAGCTCTTCGCGGTCTGGCTTTCCCAGAGGAGGGCCTCGGCGCTCCGGTCGCCTTCGCCGCCTCCGGCAAAGACGGTGCCGAGGGTGCGGGGAAAACCGCCGAAGAGAGCGATGCGGTTTTCCGACAAGACCACCGGTCCGGCGGAGAGATTGCCCGTGACCGGACTCTGCGAGAACCAGCGCACCGCTCCGCTCGCTGGATCGAGGCCGCGCAGCTCGCCACGCATCGCGACGAGGAGATCGGTGCGGCCGGGCGCCACCTCGTGCAGGGCTGGAGTCGCGTAGGTCTGCTCCAGCATGGGGTGCTCCATGCGCCAGCGCTCCTGTCCCGTGGCCGCGTCGAAGGCGAGGAGGGCGCGGGCCTCGTCGCCGGCGTTGACGACCACCACGCCGTCGTGGACGACGACGCTGGAGGCGGAGCCCCAGGTCATGGCCGAGGAGAGGGTCCCGGTCGGGGCGGACCAGAGCTTCTTTCCGGCGAAGTCGTAGGCGACGACTCCGCTCTTTCCGTGGAAGCAGTAGATCCGTTCGCCGTCCGTCGTCGGCGTGCTGCTCGCGTAGCCGTGTTCGGGCAGGTAGCCCTCGTAGGCGTCCTCGGCCTCCGTCGCTGGCTCGCTCGCGGTCCAGAGCAGTTTGCCGGTGGGGAGTTCGACGCAGAGGAGATGACGCACAAGATCGAGCGGCTCGGCACCCTCGCTTTTCCCATCGCCGTAGCCGGTGTAGCAGGTGACGAAAATGCGGTCGCCCCAGACAATGGGCGAGGACGAGCCGGGACCGGGCAGCTCGAGCCGCCATTTCAGGTTCTCCGTCGCGCTCCAGTGCAGGGGTACGGAGCCATCTGGTGCCACGCCGGTTCCGTTCGGCCCCCGGAAGCGCGGCCAGGCTCCGGTGAGCAGGGCTTTCCCCTCCTCCGCCTCGCGGTCGGACTGCTCGGCAAGAGTCTCGAGGGAAAGGTCGGAGAGAGGGAATTCCTGCCAGTCCCTATGGTCGAAATGCCACCATTCGCTCTCGATCGTCATGAAGCCCTGCGCCCGCATCGCCGCCTGGAGGGTCCTGCGGTTTTCCGCGACCTCGGGACGCAGCTTGAAGTAGTCGCGGTGCGCCCGCGGCGAGAACTCGTCGTAGGGCGTCGGCATCTCCAGCTCCTCTCCGGTGCCGAGCTTCACGAGCGTCACGTCGACGGCGGCGCCCCGGTTGTGCTTCGACCCCTGTCTCGGAGATCCGACGAAGCCGGGCAGAGGGGCCTTCTCCCACATCGCGAACTGTACGGAATGGGGCCGGTAGCCGTCCCAGACCTTCAGCCCCAGGCCCTTGTCGGCGAGGCTGCGGTGCGCCGCGACGAGAGCCTCGGCGACCTTGCGGCGGAGGAAGCAGCGCTCGACCGGGTAGAGCTTCGTCTTGCAGAAATTGTTCTCCGTCGCGTAGGGAAGCTCGACGACGAGAGTCGGATCGAGCCGCTTCAGTTCGACGAAATCGTCCTCGCGCTCCGCTCTGGCTTGGGGGAGAAGGAAGAGAGGAAGAAAGAGCAGGGGGGACAGCCGCATCATCGGGAACCCCGCAACCTACCCCGCGACCGGGGCGGGCGGCAAGGGGCTTCCTCAGGCGCAAGACCGGAACCGCTCCGGCGGGGCGGAACTCACGCGAGCGCCTCCCGCAAGGTCGCGAACTGCTCGTCCTGCTTCGCCACGACGATCTGCCGGGCTTTCTCGGCCTTGGCCTTGGCGGCGGCGGGGTCCCGGGCGAGGGCGAGGACGGTCTCGGGGATCTGCTTGGCGCGCGCCTCGTCGTCCATGGTGAAGAGCCATTCGTCGAGGCCGATGTCGCGCCACATGAAGCCCTTGTTGGTCTGCTCGTCCCAGCGTCCCACGATGGCGGGGATGCCGTTGGCGATACACATGATGGGACTGTGCATCTCGTTGCCGAAGAGACCGAGACTGCGGACGTAGATGCTGAGGGCCTCGTCGGTGAGCCAGAATTTCTCCCGCCACACCACGTTCTTCTTCACGTCGTCGGGGAGCGGGTCGTAGAGCACCTCCTTGCCGAGCTGGATCTGGGTCTGGTCCTCGTGGGTGACGAGCACCTTCACCCCGGCCTCGCGCACGAGGCGGACGATGGCCTCGCGGTAGGGAGCATGGTCGTGCTCCTTCATCTCCTCGCTGCGGGCGAGCTTCGCCTCGTCCACGGCACGGCCGGGGTGCAGAGTCCAGAAGGGCGTCCAGCGATAGCGCGGGATGCAGCAGAGGAACTTGCCTTCCTCCAGTCCGTTCTCCTTGAGATAGGCCGTGGCGCGCTCCTCGTCGCGCAGCTTCACGATGCCGAAGGCCGTGTCCGGCCCCCAGCCCATCGCGGGCGGTTTCGGGACGCCGAGGATGCCGGTGGCGGCCTGGGCGGAGACGCCGTCGCGGAAATAGACGAACTTCGCGAGCTTCAGCGTGTCGAGCAGCTCCCCGTCCGCGCTGGTCAGCGAGATGCCCATGACGCCGAAGGGCTTCCCGGTCTGGTCGTGCCAGCGCTTCATGTCCTTCCATGCGCCGAATCCGGAGGACGAGCCGTGGAGGAGAAAGTCGCATTCCTCGAAGGCGCGGTCGATGCTCGCCTTGTCCTTGAAGAAGGGCACCTCGGGAAAGTGCTTCCGGAAGAGCGCGTCCGCCCCGTTCTCCATGTTGCTGGTCCAGAAGCGCACCTCGGCGTCGATCTGGTAGCGCTTGAGCAGCTCCATCATGCCCATGTAGTGGGCGATGTCGCCGATGTTCTGGCTCTGCCAGCCATTGCGGAGGAGGAGGCGTGGCTTGCGCTTGCCCTCCGCCACTGCGGGAATGGCGGCGAGGCTGGCGGCGAGGGAGGAATGGAGGAAACGGCGTCGGTTCATGGGGATTTCGTCAGGTGAATAAGGCGCGGGGGAGGGGGTATTGGACACTGAAAAGCGGGTCTCCGTCAATCCCGGGGAGGCTTCCGTCTCCTACCCGACGATCCGCTCGAGGGCTTCGGCGGAGATCTCCCGGTAGGCGCGGATCGACGCGTTGACCATCTGCTCCAACTGGGCGTGGACGGTCGCCCGGTCTTCGGGGCTGGCGAACTCCATCCCGATCAGGGCACGGCCGACACGCTCGCCGGAGTAGGCGTAGTTGAAGTAGCACAGGTTCGCCTTGTCCTTGACCTCCTCCATGAAGGCGAGAAAGGCGCCGGGCCTCTCGGGGAACTCGATGTGGACGAAGAGCGGATGCTGGAAGAGCTCCGGCGAGTAGTTGATGATCCGGAAATCCACGTCCTCGCTGTTGGTCACGTCGGCGTGCTCGATGTCGAGCGACGAGAAGTAGCGGTCCATCTCCGCGAAGTCCTCCGGGGTGCCGGTCAGCCCGATGACGGGATAGGAGATCGCCTTGCCGGTCTTGCCGTGCTGCACGTCGATGAGGTTGACGTTCTTCGGCAGCCCGCGCAGCAGCTTGACCAGGGAGCCCCGCTGCTCGGGCATGGGAAAGCGGATGAAGCGCCGTCCGTCCGGTCCCACGCCGCCGTGGCGGGCGATGTAGGCCAGCTGCGAGAAATCCATGTTCGCTCCGCAGAGGACGACGACGACGCGGTCGTCCTCGCCGAGTTCGTGCTGCTTCCGCAGCGCCCCCGCCAGCCCCATCGCTCCCGCCGGCTCGGGGATCGCGCGGTTCGCCTCCCAGAGCAGGCGCGTCGCGTTGCAGACCTCGTCGTTGGTCACGGTGACGAACTCGTCGAGGGTCTCGCGGCAGATCGCGTAGGTCAGGTCGCCGACGCGCCGAACCGCCGTGCCGTCGCAGAAGACGTCGAGATAGGCGAGGTCGACGGGTCCGCCATGCGCGATCGCCGCCTTCATCGAGGCCTGGTCCACGCCTTCGACGCCGATGGTGCGGATGCCGGGGAAGAAACGTTTCAGCCAGCGCGCCGTCGCCGCGGCCATGCCGCCTCCGCCGATCTGGAGGAAGGCATGGGTGAACGGCCCCGCGCCCGACATGACGATCTCGTCCGCCAGGGTTCCCTGCCCGCCCATCACGGCGAGGTCGTCGTAGGGATGGATGTAGGCCATGCCTTGCTCGGCCGAGACGCGCTTGGCCGCCGCGCTGGCGTCGTCGTAGCTGTCGCCGACGAGACGGATCTCCACGTGGTCGCCCCCATGCGCCGCCACCGCGCGCTGCTTCATCAGGGGCGTCGAGCGTGGCATGTGGACGATCGCCTTCGTTCCGAGGACGCGCGCGCCGATGGCCACGCCCTGGGCATGGTTGCCCGCGGAGGCGGCGACCACGCCGCGGCGCAGCTCCTCGTCGCTCAGCAGGGCCATCCGGTTGAAGGCCCCGCGCCATTTGTAGGCCTTGATCGGTCCGAGATCCTCGCGTTTGCAGAAGACCTTCGCCCGGATCCCCGGAATCGCCAATTCCTGCAGGGGCGTGGGCTGGCCGACACGGTAGACGCGCTGGCGGGCCATGAGGATTTCGTGATCGAGTTGGGCGAGGAGTCCGGACATGCGGGCACCGTTCCCCGCGACCCTCCTGCACGCAACGGCCAAAGGAGCGGCAAGCGGGAGTTGAAAAATCCAAGGTGATCCCTCCTATCAAGTTTCCCGATCCGTGGTTTCTTGACTTTGTCCCCGCATGACCGTGCCTGCCCCTCTCCCCTCCGCTTTCGGCTTGACCCTCGACGATTGGATCGAGTGGTCCCGGACGCATGGACAGAGCCCCTTCCGGGCGAAACAGATCGTGGAGTGGATCTACGCCAAGCGGGCGAAGTCGTGGGAGGAGATGACGAATCTCCCCCAAAGCCTGCGGGAGGAATTGAAGATCGCCTTCTCCCTCGATCGGCTTGCCATCGTGCGGATCGCGGGCTCCCAGGACACGACCCGGAAGTTCCTCTTCCGCCTCCACGACGGCCGACTTGTGGAAACCGTGAAGATCCCCGCCAACGTCCACTTCGACGGAGGGCAAAGCGACCGCATCACTCTCTGCGTCTCCAGCCAGGTCGGCTGCGCCTATGCCTGCAAATTCTGCGCCAGCGGACTCGCCGGGTTCGCCCGCAACCTCGAAGTCGAGGAAATCGTCGGGCAGGTCCTCGCCGCCGAGGAGGAATCGGGCGAACCCGTTCGCAACCTCGTCTTCATGGGCATGGGCGAACCGCTCGCGAATCTGACCCGCCTGACCAAGGCCATCGCCATTCTCAACGCCCCTTGGGGAATGAACATCGGAGCCCGCCACATGACAGTCTCCACCAGCGGGCTGGCCCCGCAGATCGAACGGCTCTCCGAACTGCCGGTGCAGATCCGCCTCGCCATCTCCCTCCACGGAGCCAGCGACGAGGTGCGCGAGAAAATCATGCCGGTGAACGCGAAATACCCCATCGCCCGGCTTTTCGAGGCGCTCGAGGTCTGGCGGGAGCGGAAGAAGCAGAAAATCACCTTCGAATACATCCTCATCGAAGGCGTGAACGATTCACCCGAACAAGCCGCCCTCCTCGCGAGACGGGCGAAAGCGCTCGACGCCAAGGTCAACCTGATCCCCTACAACACCGTTGAAGGGCTGTCCTGGAAGCGTCCCACCGAAGCGCGGCAGGAATCCTTCCTCCAGACCCTGCAACGCGCCAAGGTGGTCGCGACGCTACGCCGCGAGAAAGGTCACGACATCTACGCCGCCTGCGGGCAGTTGCGCCTGCAGCAGGAGACGGCGGAGGGCACCCTTGCGGTCGGGGAACGCTGACTCGACTTCGGTCTTCGATGGCAAAGGCAAAACGCAGTGAAGAACCCGTGCAAAAAGGCGAAGAAGCGTGAAGAAAAACGAGTTGTTGGGGTCTGGGAGCGGGTTTCACCCAGAATGGACGCGAGGTTTCACCCAGCCGTATTCCATACGCAAACATCTGGATTTCAATAAGTTGGAAATGGATCTCTCAGTTATTCACACCTAGAAGAAGAAATCCTTTTTCCTGAAAATGATCTTTCTTCTATGACGCTGTGAACAACTTCAGCGCTTCCTCCGCCACCTTGGGCGTGGAGAGGCTTCCCAAGGAGCCATCCGGCGAACGGAGCACCTTCATCCGCGAGGAGACCGGCGCCCAGATCCCCGGTTCGGTCGGGCCGAAGAGCAGAAGGCCCCGCGCACCCGCACTCGCCGCGAGATGGGAGAGACCGCTGTCATGCCCGAGGAAACCCTCCACTTGGCGGTAGATCGCGCCAAGCTCCGGGAGGGTATGTCCGACGAGGGGCTCGTAGGGCAAGCGGACGGCCTCCAACAGGTCAAGGAAAGAGGAAATCGTTTCCATCTCGGCCTCGCCGCTGGTGACGAGGAAGCGCAGCTCCGGCCGTTGGCGATGGAGGGCTGCGAGCACTGCGGTCCAGTTTTCGTAGCCCCAGTTCTTCCGGGGGCTGCCGCTGCCGGGATGGAGGGCGATCGTCGCCGAGAGATTCGGTGCGGACGGGTCGGGATACGGAAGGTCGAGGCTCGCATCCTCGAGAAACAGGCCGAGGGATTCGAGGGGTTTGGCGAACTGCACGGCTGCCGGGACGTGGGGCGGGGTCTCGTCGGGCCGGTAGGGACAGACGAGGAGCGTTTTCACCCCGGCGGCGCGGAGATTCCCGGAGAAGTAGCCGTCGGGATCGTAGAGACAGCTCACGACGACGTCGAATGCGGCGAAGTAGGCGCACCATTCCGCGTCGAGCTTGGCCCCCGGAGCGAAGAAGGTGGCGAGACGAGGATCCTCGAGCGGCCGTACCCGGTCGGCCAACCCCGTGGCGACCGCGAGCGAGGCGATGGCCGGATAGCCGAGGATCTCGATTTCATTGTCCGGCAACGTCTCGCGGACGAGGCGTAGCGAAGGCATCGTGAGGATGAAATCCCCGACCGCTCCGCCTCGGATGAAGAGGATGCGTCCCATGCCGTGTCAATCGGTGCCGAGCCAGGCGACGATTTCCTGGACCATTTCCTCCGGCGTCCGCTCGATGGAGAGGATGAGGGTGCCGGGACCGGGTTCCGGTTCTTCGAGGGCGTCGAACTGGCTCTGCAACAGAGTCGAGGTCATGTATTCGTGCTGACGCGCGTCCATTCGGGCTTTGATGAGCTCGTAGGAGCCTCGGAGGTAGACGAGCCGATGGTCGGAAAATCCGTCGAAGAGGTGCTCACGATAGCGTCGCTTCAGAGCCGAGCAGGCGAGTACGGCAGGACGGCCCGAAGCGAGCACCTCGCGGACCTCTTCGGCGAGCCGGTCGAACCAGGGCCAGCGGTCCTCGTCCGTCAGCGGGATGCCCGCGCCCATCTTCGCCTTGTTCGCGGGCGGATGGAAAGCGTCGCCTTCCAGGAAGCCGCCGCCGATCTCCGCTGCGACGAGGTCCGCGACCGTCGTCTTGCCACATCCCGAGACGCCCATGACGACGAGGAAGGGGACGGGGGTCTCGGGATCGCTGGGGAACGGTTCGCAACTCATGGTCGTCATGCGGATGCCCGATTCAGGTCATGTGGCGGCGCACGACCGGATTTCCGGCCACTTCCCGCCTCGAATCCTCTGGATGCCCGCCCATTGTTTCATCCACCCACTTTTCCAGCTTTCCGCAAGCACGTCGGTCACCCAATGACCGCCTCCGGCAGCTCCCTTCCGATTTCCTCCACGCGATAGCCGAAGCCCGGGCCCGACAGGGTCGAGCCGTCGAGGACACCCTCTCTCCTCCGATAGAGGCCCGGATGCACCTCGCGTTCCTTGGCGCTCGCTTCGGGATAGAACTGCATCCCGTTCGACTCCACCCCCATGATCGTCCCGGCATGGGCGGCGAGAAGAAAGTGCGGAATCTGCGCAAGCATGGGGTTGGTGAGGTCCTGCACCATCAGGGTCATGCCCCGGGCTTTGGCCCAGCACAGGCTGAGGAGGGCGCCGGTCTGGGTCTTGCAGGTCTTCAGGGCCACGCCCGACCAGCCGAGCTCGCGGCCGAGCCGGACGAAGCGCCAATCGTGCGCGCTTTCGTCCATGAAGAGCGGTTTGCGGGCGCTGACGCTGCGGACGTCGATGCGGTTCGCCTCCAGATCGTAGGGGAAGGGCTGCTCGACGTAGAGGATCTTCTGGTAGGTGACGGGATCGTCGGATTTGAGGCGGTCGAGGATCTCGTTCACGTAGGCAGGGTCGGTGACGGTGCAGTTGAAATCGGCGGTCAGCCAGGTGACGTCGGTTTCGCGGGAAATCGCGCCGATGCGGACGATGCGGTCGTAGTCCCAGGCCGCGTCGTTGCCGCGCAGCTTGATCTTGAGGCAGTCGAGACCGTCCTCGCGGATCCAGTCGCGAAGGAGCACGGGGTAGCCGTCGTCAGGCTCGCTGCCGTTGAGATCCCCGGGATCGAGTGGATCGAGCCCTCCGACGAGGTGCCAGACGGGGAGACGGAGGGAGGGTTTCGCGGCGAGGAAGTCGCAAGGATACTTCCCGCGGAACCCGGCATCGCCTTCGAGGAAGTCGGCGAGGTCGCGGGAGAGGAAGTCGGGGCCGTAGGTTTCGTAGACGGGGCGGTCGTGGAGGCGACCGTAGGCGTCGTGGACGGCGATGTCGAAAAGGGAGAAGCAGACGAGAGCGGCGAGGTGGGGCAGCGCGGCTTCGGGCGCGCGGCCGGCGTTGAACGCGTCCTGGAGAGGAGGGAGGCGATGCTCGATGAAGTCGTGGCCGAGTTCCATGGCATGGCCCGAAGCATCCCCCTGCGGAAGGTCGCGGGCGATGGCGAGGGTGAAGTCCTTGAGAGCGGTGTGGCGCTCTTCGTAGGTCAGGGCCGACGGCCAGACCCAGGCCACGGCGAGCGGCGTCTCGCCCCAGCCGACGGCGGTCCGCCCGTCCGCGCCTTCGAGCACGACGCGGGCGCGGGCGCAGGTGACCGAATCGACGATCTGGGCGCCGAACTTCAGCGGCACCCGCATCTCGATGGGGAGGAAATGGAGGGAGACTTCTCGGATTCGGGCGGAGTTGGGATGGATGGACATGATGGGTGGGTGCGAGGGGAGAGTTTCGGTTATCGGGAGGGAAGGATCAAGGAGGGGTTCCGCCGGGCGGCCTGGTCCGCTTCTCCAGCCGAAGTATCCTTCTCTCTGTGCGAAGACGCCACGTCTCCGCATCCGACGCTCGATCAAGAAGCGCCGGAGACCCGGACCACGGTCCGGTATGGGCTCGTCGAACCGCAGCGAGCGGAAGGTCGATCCTCGCCTCAGGCCTCCAGCCGCGCCAGCAGGTCGTCGGTCGAGACCGAGTCGCCCTTCTTCACGAGGACTTCGGCCACGGTTCCGTCGGTGTTCGCGGAGATCGTCGTGAGCATCTTCATCGCCTCGAGAGTGAGGAGCGGATCGCCCGTCTTCACCTTCGTGCCGACGCCGACGGCGACTTCCGTGACCATGCCCGGCATGGGGGCCACGGCCTGGAGGGGATCCTTCGGATCGCCCTTCGGCTTGGTCGCCGCGTTCTTCGGCGCGAGCGCCTTGTCGAGCACCTGCGATTCGCGCGGCATGCCGTTGAACTCGTAGAAGACGGTGCGGCGTCCTTCGTCGTCGGCTTCGCCGATGCCGATGAGCTTGATGAAGAGCAGCTTGCCCCGGTCGATCTGCACCTCGATCTCCTCGCCGACGGAGAGGCCGTAGAAGAAGGCCTGGGTCGGCAGGCCCGAGACTTCGCCGTAGCCCGAGACGAACTGGTCGAAGTCGGCGAAGACCTGGGGATACATGAAGTGGCTGTAGAGATCGTCGTCGGTCGCGGGTCGCCCGAGCTTCTCCGAGAGCTCGGCACGGGTCGCCTCGATATCGACGGGAGCGGCGAGTTCGCCGGGACGCCGCGTCGTCGGGACGCGATCGCCGAGGACCGCCTTCTGCACGTCGGCGGGCCAGCCGCCGTCGGGCTGGCCGAGACCGCCCGAAAGCATGTCGATGACGGATTCGGGGAAATCGTGCGAGCCGGGGGTGAAGGTGGGCACGTCCTGCGGCCGGATGCCGCGGGTGACGAGATACATGCACATGTCGCCGACGACCTTGGAGCTCGGCGTGACCTTGATGATGTCGCCGAAGAGCTGGTTCACCTCGGCGTAGGTGCGGGCGATCTCGGGCCAGCGGTGGCCGAGGCCCATCGCGGCGGCCTGCTCCTTGAGGTTGGTGAACTGCCCGCCGGGCATCTCGTGGACGTAGACTTCGGCCGAGCCGGCGCGCGGCGCGGTGTTGAAGGGGGCGTAGAATTCGAGGACCTGCTCCCAGTAGTCGGAGAGTTCGTTGAGGGCGTCGGGATCGATGCCGGGATCGCGCTCGTAGCCGCGCAGGGCCGCGCAGACGGAGTTGAGGTTCGGCTGGCTCGTCGAACCCGACATCGAGGCGAGGGCGAGGTCGGCGATGTCCACCCCGGCCTCGGCGGCGGAGAGGACGGAGGCGGCGTTGATGCCGGAGCTGTCGTGGGTGTGGAAGTGGATGGGCAGGCCGATCTCCTCGCGCAGGGCGGCGACGAGCTTCTTCGCCGCGAAGGGGCGGCAGAGGCCGGCCATGTCCTTGATCGCGAGAATATGGGCGCCCATCTTCTCCAGTTCCCTGGCCTTCGCGACGTAGTATTTCAGCGAATACTTGTCGCGTTTCGGATCGTCGATGTCGCCGGTGTAGCAGATCGCGGCCTCGCAGAGGGCGTGGGGCTGGTCCCGCACCGCCTCCATCGCCACGGTCATGTTGGGGAGGTAGTTGAGCGAGTCGAAGATGCGGAAGAGGTCCATGCCCGACTCGGCGGCGTGCTTCACGAATCCGGCCACGACGTTGTCGGGGTAGTTCGAGTAGCCGACCGCGTTGGAGCCGCGGAAGAGCATCTGGAAGCAGATGTTGGGGATCTTCTCCCGCAGTTCCCGGAGCCGGTCCCAGGGCGACTCCTTGAGGAAGCGCATCGCCGTGTCGAAGGTCGCGCCGCCCCACATCTCGAGGCTGAAGAGCTCCGGGGTGCGATGGGCCACGACTTCGGCCACGTTCAGCATGTCCACGGTGCGCATGCGCGTCGCGATGAGCGACTGGTGGGCGTCGCGCATCGTCGTGTCGGTGACGAGGAGGGGCTTCTGCTCGCGGATCCAGGCGGCGAATTTCTCCGGCCCCAGCTCGAGGAGCCGGTCGCGCGAACCCTTCGGCACGTCGCCCTTCACGTCGAACTCGGGCACGCGGGCGGGCGGGAGGACCTCGGCGGGTCGGTAGCCCTTGGCCGTGCTGTTGCCGTTGACGGTGACGTCGCTGAGGTAGGAGAGCAGCTTCGTGGCCCGGTCGCGGCGGGGCTCGAATTTGAAGAGGTCCGGATTCGTGTCGATGAGCCGCGTCGTCGCGCCGCCGGTACGGAAGGTCTCGTCGAGGACGACGTTCTCGAGGAAGGGGATGTTGGTCTTCACGCCGCGGATGCGGAACTCGCGCAGGGCGCGGTGCATGCGCTGGAGGGCGATGTCGAAGCGCGGACCGTAGGCCGTCAGCTTCACCAGCATCGAGTCGTAGTAGGGCGTCACCACCGATCCCGCGTCGCCCGCGCCCGCGTCGAGGCGGATGCCGAAGCCGGCGGCGGAGCGGTAGTTGAGGATCTTGCCGTAGTCGGGGGCGAAGCCGTTCGCCGGGTCCTCGGTGGTGATGCGCGCCTGCACGGCGTAGCCGTTGCGCGGGATGTCGTCCTGCTGCGGCAGGTCGATCTCGTGGCTGAAGAGTTCGTGCCCCTGCGCCACGAGGATCTGCGAGCGGACCAGGTCGATGCCGGTGATGATCTCGGTCACGGTGTGCTCGACCTGGATGCGGGGGTTCATCTCGATGAAGAACCACTCCTTCGTGTCGAGATCGTAGAGGAATTCGACGGTGCCGGCGTTGTTGTAGCCGATGGCCTTCGCGATCTGGACGGAGGCCTCGCAGAGCTCGTTCCTCACCGTCTCGTCGAGCCCGACGGAGGGGGCGATCTCGACGACCTTCTGGTGGCGGCGCTGCACCGAGCAGTCGCGCTCGTGGAGGTGGACGATGTTGCCGTGCTTGTCGCCGAGGATCTGCACCTCGATGTGCTTGGCGCGGCCGACGAAACGCTCGAGGAAGACGGCGGGATTGCCGAAGGCGTTCTCCGCCTCGGCCTGGGCCTGGTCGAGGAGTCCGTCCAGTTCGGACTCCTTCTGCACCACGCGCATCCCCCGTCCGCCGCCGCCGAAGGCGGCCTTGATGATGAGGGGGAAGCCGATCTCGCGGGCGATCTTGAGCGCTTCGGCCCGGTCGGTGACGGGCTCCTCGGTGCCGGGCAGGGTGGGGACGTTCGCCTTCTTGGCGAGGGCGCGGGCCGAGACCTTGTCGCCCATGGCGTCGAGCATCTCGGGATCGGGGCCGATGAAGGTCAATCCGGCTTCGCGGCAGGCGCGGGCGAAGTCCGCGTTCTCGGAAAGGAAGCCGTAGCCGGGGTGGACGAGGGTGACGCCCTTCTCCTTGGCGAGATGGACGATGCCCTCGATGTCGAGGTAGGCGCCGACGGGACCTTTCTCCTTGCGCAGGCGGTAGGCCTCGTCCGCCTTGAAGCGGTGGCGGGAAAAACGGTCCTCGTCCGCGTAGATCGCGACGGTGCGCAAGCCGAGTTCGGTCGCGGCGCGGAAGATCCGGATGGCGATTTCGCCCCGGTTCACGGCCATCAGTTTGATCGGTTCAGCGGTTGATTGAGTCTCGGGTTCGGACATGGCGGGCGCATTATAATGCCCCGCTCCCGGTCCGAAAGACCGATTTTCGCGGAATGCCGCCAAGGCGCGACCGGAACTGTGTCGGATTTGGCCGGGCGGCTCCGTCTTTTTCGGGCGGCGATCCTTGCTCTCGGAGCAAAAAACAGGCATTCTGACGGGCGAGGCGGAGCGTTTCCCGCTCCGTCCGACTTCGACCGTCCGATTGCCGATGAAGTCGTCCGCCCAGGAACCGCGCCACCGTCCCGCCGAGGGATCGAGGACCGGAGCCCATTCGCTGGCGGAGCTGCTTGTCGTCCTGGCGGTCGTCTCCCTGCTTCTCGCCTTCGCGGCTCCCGGCCTCGTCGCTCTCGCACCTTCCCGCAAGGCGGGCCTCCATCGGCTTGCCGGCTTCCTCGAGCACGCCCGCGCCCAAGCGATCGCGGCGAGGGAGGAGCGGATCGTGGCCTTCGCCGACGAGACCTTCCCGACGACGGCGGAGGCCCTGCGCGCCTATGCGCTCTTCGCCCCGATGGAGGCGGAGGGCGCTTCATCCGAACAGCGCCCTCTCCGCCGCCTCACCCCCTGGCGAACCTTGCCAGATGGACTCGTCTTTGCCCGCGGCGAATCGTTCGAGAGGGAGGATGGCGTGACCTTCCGCACGCTGCACGATCTCGCCCGCGCCCGTTCCATCCCTGTGCCCGGGGCCGATGGGCGGGACGAAGTTTCGCTCCCCCTGCCCTGCCTCGTCTTCGGTCCCGACGGAGGGATCCGCTGGCCGGACTTCGCCAACGCCGACGCGCTCCATCTGGGCATCGTCGAGGGTTTTCTCGATTCCGCTTCCGGCAGACTCGTTCCCACCTCGGGGCGATCCGGCGATTGCCTCGGGATCGGTTGCTACACCGGCCGTGTGCGAACCCTCACCGATTGAGCGATGAAGCCCTGCCGTACCCCCTCTGCCGCTGCACGACGCTCCGCCTTTTCGCTCGTGGAGGTGACGATGGCCGCGGGTCTCGTCGCGGCCATCGCCCTGCCCGTGCTGGCGATGCTCGCGGGGGTCGGATCGATGCAATCGAACGCGCGGGACCGCGAAACGGCCTCGCGCATCGCCCGCGAGACCGCCGCCGCCCTGGTCCCGGCTTCGCCGAGGGACGGCTATGAGCTTTCCTTTCCCGGCGGCGGTTGGATCGCCGTGCCCACGGAAAGGGAGACGTTCCTCTTCGCCGCCTTCGATGCGGATGGAAACTATCTGGAGAGGATCTCTGAAGAAAGATTCCGCGCCGGCGACGATCTCGGGGGACGCGCCTTCCATCTCGTCCGGCTCCGGCTTTCCGGGATCGATCCCCGTTCCCTCCTCGATCTCGAGATCTCCGTCGAGCAGCCCACCGCCGCTCCGGAGGCGGTCCGTTCGCGCGAGGTCTTCCCCTCCCGTCTCGCCAGGCCATGAAATCCACGGGCCATATCCACCACCGCTCCCGAGCCGTTTTCCGGCGCGGCACGACGCTGGTGGAATTGCTCGCCGCCATGGCCGTGCTCTCGATCTTCGTCCTCGTTCTCGGGCAGATGCTGGAATCGTCCCTCGGGCGCTTCCGCGAGGTTTCCGAAACGAGAGGACAGCGCGACGGCATCCGCGTCGCGGCGGAGTGGATCGAGCGGGACCTCGCCTGCCCTCTTTCCCCGCGGCCGGCAACGCTTTCCCGCCTGCCCGCGGCGGCCTCCGAGGTCCAACGCGAGTTTTTCGAAGACCGCCTCCTTCTCCCCTTCGAGATCGACCGCGTCAGCGGCATCGGCGGAGTGGCGGACCGCAGCTTCGCGAACGCCGCCCCCGAGTTCTCCTCCCTCGCCTTCGTCGCCCGCGTTCCCGATGCCGGGCGAGACCCCGGAAAGCCCAGTCCCTCCATCGTCGGCTACTACGTCGCCTACGCGCGGCATTCGCCCCTTGCCGGCGAGTCGAAGGCTGGCATGAAGCTTTTCCGCCATTTCCGGCGCGGGGGCCATCCCGAGGCGGAGGGCTACGCCGATGGGCTCCTCCGTCACGTCTCCCTCGCGA
This sequence comes from Verrucomicrobiales bacterium, assembly GCA_037190325.1. Lineage (GTDB taxonomy): Bacteria > Verrucomicrobiota > Verrucomicrobiia > Verrucomicrobiales > DEV007 > Arctic95D-9. The sequence continues at coordinate 86,643 of JBBCIU010000006.1, forward strand.
TCAACGATGCCCGCGCGGGGGCGGCCGGTCCTCCGCCCGCGCTCGATGCCCCGAATCCCGCGGCCGTCCGCCTGGGACGCTTTGAAAATGCCGATCTGCCCTTTCTCCTCGCGCGCCGCGCCGCTCCGGGCGGGAGCGGATCGAGGGAGGCGGCGCAGCCGTGGCCCTCGCTGCCTGTGAGGGAGCATCTCCTCGCTCCGCCGTCCACCTTCGCCCCCGCACGGGGGGCCGCCGCCGATTGGGAAGACCCCGCAAGCTTCGTCCACGAGTCGATCTTCCCCGATGAACCGATCTGCGACCATGTCGTGCGCTTCGAGCTGAAACCCTGTCGCTACGTCGACCTTGCCGACGGGAGCCGCACTCTCATGGGTGCGGCCGAGCTGAACCGGCATCTCGGCCTCGCCGGCGGGGACGAATGGCCCGTTCTCGTCGTGCCCGATTTCATCGATCTCGTCATCGCCGTCATCCCGGAAAAGGAGGCCCTCCGTCTCGAACGCTACGAAGACTGGATTTTCGATTGGGAGGAGGACACCCTCGCCTCCCTGCCCCCGGACCGCCAGCGCCTCGTCCGCGCGGCCCGCGTCCGCACCTTCCGTCTCGCCCTGCCTCCTCGCTCCACATGACGCCGCGCCGCCCTGCCACCTCCGGAGCGGCCCTGCTCGTGATCCTCGTGTTCGTCGCTGCGATCACCTTGGTGGTGGTGTCCTTGTTCGCGGTCACGCGGCAGGAACTCACTCTCAGCGGTGCAGCCGCGACGGCGGTGCGGGCCGATCTCGCGGAGGAAGCGGCCTTCGCCGAAGCCGGGGCACTTCTGCGTGCCCTCACCGCGAACGACCGCTATCTCGTCACCCTCGCTTCTCGCGACAGCGATACCGCCGGTCCGTCCCGCTACACCTTCGTCTCCACGCCAAGCGCCGAGGGCATCGTCCACACCCCTCTCTTCGCGGGCGGGCTGGAGCAACGCGGCGACCTGCCCGATCTCGGCGCCGTTCCCACCGCCGAGCTCGCCGAGAGCGCCCGGATCGCGCCTTCCGTCGCTTTCGCCGGTCCGACCCGGAGCGACGCCATTCTCCTGCCCCGTCTCACCGGCGTCGGCGAAGGCGGCTCCCCTATCGAGGAAAATCCGCGCCCCGCCCTCGGTTTCGTCGAGATGCCCGTCTCGCCCGGCACCCCGTGGCGCAGCCGCTACACCTACTGGATCGAGGATCTCGAAGGCTATCCGAACCTCGACCTCGTCAACGCCCGGCACTCGTCCCATCCCGAGACGGCGCTGCGGCTCGGCTACGGGCCGCGCGACTCGCGCCTTTCCGTGACTGATTCCCTCCCGCTCGCGGGGGAGGACGGAACCCTCTATCGGTTTCCCGCCTCCTTTCGCGGCCAAGGGCTTGCCGGCCAGATCGCCCCCGGCCTCTCGCCGCGCGAAATCGCCTTGCAGACGTGGACCATCCCCGGTTTCCCTTCCGAACGCCATCCCTACCGTGGAGCGGCGCAGCTCGCACTGGAGCGGCATGGGATCGTCGGATCGAGGCAGCGGTCCATCGGCGATCCCCTCCGCGAACCGGATCGTTTCGTCAGTGGGCTCCATTCCTACAAGACCGTGCCCCTCGTCCCCTACGGCCACGGCTATTCCGACGAGGGGCAGCCGCGCTTCAATCTCAACGTCCTCGTCGCGAGCCGCGACATCGGCATCGCCGACCTCGTCGCGCGCAACCTGCCCGAGTTCGAGAACCGAAAGGGCGGCTTTCCCGCCGACGAAGACTATCTCGCCACCCTCGCGGCGAACGCGATCGACTACGCCGACGAGGACGGCCGTCCCTCCTTGCCCGACAACACCGCCAACGCGAACGGACGCGCCTTCCGTGGCGTCGACGCCTACTGCCCGGTGAACGAGTTCTTCGTGAAATTCGAATACCTCGGCTACGAAACGGACGGAACGACGGATTTCGTCCTCTTCGAAGCGACCCCCTACGCCGAATTCTGGAATCCCTCGAACCGGTCCGCGACGATGGAAGGAGTGCGCCTGAGATTCCGCTTTCTCGAGCGCTTCCGCTTCAAGGCGAACACCGTCTGGCATGAAATCCACGACTCCATGCGTGAGCTCGACGAAGCCTTCCCGGCGACGGGCGGCCTGGCCGTGACCGTGCCGCCGAACCACTACCACGTCGTCCGCTTCGGACGCATCCGCTGGAAGGTGCCGGTCCCGCGGCCTCCCCTCGTCGCCTTTCCCGTCATCCAGGATCTGCGGGGCGTCGCCAACGTCTCGGTGCGGGCGCACTACGAACTGTTTCTCGGCGACGATCTCGTCGACCGCTGCGGCCGGCCCGACCCCGCCGACCTGGCCTCCACGCCGAAACACGGGTTCTACTTCACCCGCCACCAGCCGGTGATCGTCCCCGGCGAATCCTTCATGCGCCTGGCCGTGCCCAACCTGGTCGCGGAGGATTTCGGGGCCATTCCCAAGCCGGTGGGTTCGCACCTCGGCGATCCTTGGATGCCCTGGTATTCGCGCGGCACCGCCGAGGACGCCCCGTACCGTCTCAAGGCCTCGCCCGGATTCCGCAACTACGACCACGACAAGGCCACCCCCTCCCAACCCGACCGGTTCAAGGACCAGACCCGCGTCCGCGACTGGCCCGACCGCGGCTACGACTCCGCCCTCGGCACCGCCGCACCACATTCCGACGCGGAAGCGCCCGACGCCTTCAACCCGCCTCCCGCTCCGGAGAACGAAGCCTTCGCCCCGTGGCGTCTCTCCAACCTCGGCCGCTTCCACTCCGTCACCGAACTCGGCAACCTCCACGATCCCGTCATGTGGGTGCCGGTCCCGGCGGACCCGGCCATCGATTTCAGCGTCACCCGGCCCACGACCCATCTCTTCGGCACCCTGCGGAATACCTCCCTCGAAAGCCTGCCGCCCACCGCCGAGCCGGGCAAGCTCTGGGGCGGCGGCAACACGCTGCGCATCGGGCGCCCCGAGCACCCGCTTTTCGACCGGCCGGGGATGCGGTCGAGCCAGTGGCTCGACCTCTTCCACACCGGCTTCGCCGGAACGAACCTCGGTCCGGACGGAGTGGCCGCCGCCGATCTCTACCGCCACCACGATCCCCGCGACCACCAGCCACCACCCGCCGCTCCCGACCCGGTCGAAGCCGTGATCCCGCCCTCTTCGCTCCTCTACGATCCCGACCTGAACGCGCAGGGCCGCTACGTCCTTGTCCACGGCCATCTCAACCTCAACACCGCTCCGACCCGCTTCGAGATCGAGACTCTCCTGCGCGGTCCCTCCGCCTCCTGCGACATCCGGCTGAAGGCGGACCGCCACGACACGCCGGAATACGAACGCGAAGGGGAGACCGGCACGCTGCGGAGCGCTCTGCGCGAGGAGGCGATCCCTCTCGTCGCCGAGGGCCTTCTGAAGGCCCGTCCCTTTCTCGGCCCGTCCCATCTGGCCCGTGTCCTTTCCGAACAGATCCGCCGCCACCGCGCCCTGCCGGAGCACCACAACGACGCCGAGGCCGAGGAGACCTTCGCCCGCGTCTTCAATGCCACGACCCTCTCGAGCCGGCATTTCCGCATCCACACCGCCGCCGAGGTCTACCACGCCACCACCGGCGAAGTCGTCGGGCGCTCCCGCCGGGTCCGCAAGGTCTTCCTCCGGCCCATTCGCGACCCGGCCGGCGGCATCGAACGGGTGCGGCTCGAGACGATCTCCTCCCGCGAACCTTGATCCCATGAAAACGGTCGTCCCCTTCCTTGCCGCCATCCTGACATGCCTCCCTTCCCTCCCGGCCCAGGAGTCGCCGCAGGCCGCGTATCTCAACGTCGTGAACCTCGTCGCCCTTCGCGAGCCGACCCGCCTCTCCCTCGGCGGCTTCGTGTTCAATGGAGGAGAGCCGGTGGCTCCGGGCGAGGGTTCCGGACTGCTCGCGATCCAACCCGGGACGCACTCCTTCACCTTGGAGAATCCGGCGGCCAAGCCCGGCCAAATTTCAGGCGATCTCGTTCTGGAGCACGGCAAGACCGTCGCCGTGATCTGCTACGACGAGGTGGAGACCGGCAAGGACGGCGGGCGCGAGGCGAAACTGCGCTACAGCGTCCTGATCGAAGGCGACCGGACGGGACCCCGGCTCAGTCTCGTTTCGCTCCTGAAGGACCCGTTCACCGGCGTCGAGATCTCGGGAACCCCTGCGACCCTGGCGCAAAGCCAAGCGCATTCCCATCCCGTGAAGCTCGGCGACGAAGTCCGCATCGTTCATCGGGGGCAGGTCCTCGCCGACTTGCGGATCGCGAAGCCCCTCCACTATCTCGGTTTTCTTTTCGAGCACCCCGAAAGCGGCGCGGCCGAGCTTTCCCTGATCCAGAACGAGAGACTCGAATACCAGCCTCCGCTGGAGGAGAAGGGAGGCGAATGAAGCTCCCCTGATGACGGGAAGATCCCTCGGATGCCTTTCCGCCCGGTTCGCCTAGGTTGGAGACCGACGCCCCGATCCGTTTCCCGTCCCCATGTCCATCCTCCGCCCAGCCCGCCGCGCCTTCCTCGTGTACTCCGTCTTCTCCCTTGCGGCGGTTCCCGTTTTCAGCGAGGAAACCTCCGCCTCCGCTCTCGAGGAGAAGATGGATCAGGCGTGGCGCGTGGCCTGGGAGCGTTTCTTCCATCCGGAGACCGAGACCTTCATGGACTACCTGAGCAGCTACGAAAGCGGCCAGGAGCAGGCGCATCTGCCTACGGCGGCGGAGGTGGCCCGGCAATATCCCAACCCCTGCGGATACAGCACCGGCATGGAGGATGGCATGATCCTCGGCGGCGCGGTGCTCAGCCTTCTCTGCGACCGCCACGCGGTGACGGGCGAGGACCGCCTGCGCGAGGACGCCGCCCGGGTCTTCCGCGGCATGCGCCGCTGCGCCACTGTCCATGGCGTGCCCGGATTCGTCGCCCGCAACGTCTGTCCGGAGGATCGGAGGAGCGTCTACATCAACTCCTCCCGCGACCAGTACACCCACTTCGTCCACGGTCTGTGGAAATACCACCGCAGCCCCCTCGCGGACGAGGCGGCCAAGGAGGAGATCCGCAGTCTCCTCGCCGCCGCCGCCGACCGCATGATCGAGTTCGTCACTCCCGAGAACGACTACGATTTCTGCCGGGCCGACGGGGAGCGGTGCCCGCTCGGCATCTGCCGGATGTGGGAGGTCGACTCCCACGAGGCGGCGCGCCTGCCCATGATCCACGCCGCCGCCTGGGACGCCACCGGCGGCGCACGCTACCACGAGCAGTGGCGGCGCTACGTGGCCGAGGCCGTCGAGCAGTCGGCGCCGGGGGAACGCCGGCCGGCCTATGCGCTGCTGCAGATGCAGGCGTCGCTGGAGCTGCTCCACGAGCTCGAGCCGGACGGGGAACTGAAGGACGGGATGCTCGCGGCGATGCGGGAAGTGAGCGCATCGGCCGAGGCGAGGCTCGACCATACCGTGAAGAGCATCGCCAGAAAACGCCCCGAGGAGATGCGCCTGCTCGGTCCCGACTGGCGCAAGGCGAGGATCTGGATCGATCGTCAGGGCTACATGAATCCCCAATGGGGCCCCTACCGCGAGGTCTGGCACCTCGTCCGCGAGACGGGCGAGTCCGCGCTCATCCCGCTGATGGCCGGGCCTTCCGCCATGTCGGAGCAGGCCAGGCGACAGCTGCGGGAGGCGATCCTGCAGACCGACTATCTCCACAACTCCAGTTGCGGCATCGTCTACCACCTCGCCGCCTACTGGAAGGCGCGCCGCCACGGGGTGCTTTGAGAACGACGTCAGCGCTACGCCCGCTGCGCCACGGTCGTCCCCCCGAGGCTCCGGATGGCGGCGATGACGCGCACGCTGTCGGCGACGGCTCTGACGTTGTGGACGCGGAAGAGGTCCGCACGGGCGACGAGTCCCCGGACGAGGCAGGCGATGGTGCCGGCGTCCCGGCCGGCGGGATCGGGCAGGTCGAGGACTTCCCCGATCACGGTCTTCCGGGAAATGGGCAGCAGCACGGGGAGGTCGTAGCGCTGGAGCCGCTCGAGCCGGCGGTAGACCGCGAGGTTGTCGTCGCGCTGCTTCGCGAAGTCGATGCCGGGGTCGAGAACGATCTGGTCGTCCGAGAGCCCGATGCGTCGGATGCGGGCGAGGCGGTCGTCGAAGAAGGCCTCCATCGCCGCCCAGACATCGGCGTAGCGCTGGTGGAAGTGCGGCACTTTCGGCTCGCCCACGGTGTGCATGACGAGCAGGGCGGCGCCGTATTCGAAGCAATGCCGGGCGTTCGTGTCCTCGACGAGGCCTCCGATGTCGTTGATCAGATGGACCTTGCCGGTCCGCAGGACCGCCTCGACGACTTCGGGCCGCCAAGTGTTCACGGAGAGAAGCGGCGGCCAGATCTGGAGGTCGTCGCGGGGTTCGGTTTCCGCGCAGAGGGCGCCGAAACCGTCGAGGAAGGGCAGGAGGCGGGCAAGCTCCTCGCGCACGCCGATGGGGCCGCGGTTCGTCCGGGCGCTCTCGGCCCCCACGTCGATGAAATCGGCCCCGTCGAGGATCATCCGCCGGGCCGTGGCGAGGGCCTTCGCCACATCGAGAGTGCCGTCCCCGGAAAAGGAGTCGTCGTTGATGTTGACGATCCCCATGACGCGGGGAAAGGCTTTTAGGATCTCCTTCATCGTTCTCCCGCCCCCCATGGGACGGAACCCGCCTTCAGTGGACGAAAAACAGCGGAAAGAGGCAATGAAAAAGGGAGATTTTTCACGGCGGAGAAAATCGGCTGCCGTCTGCACGGGAAGGTCAGTCCGACAGTCCGGAGCCGCGGGCGTAGGTGCCGGGGTTGAGCATTTTCTTCACGTCGTCCATGCTCAGCGAGGCGTTGTCCTGGTAGCCCGCTTTGAAGGAGGTGCCGGTGGCGCGGGGAGCCGCGGCGACGGAGGGGGCGGCGATGTCGGCCGAGGTCTCGAAGACGGCGCCGCTCTCGCGGTAGGGGGAGGTGCCGAAGCTCGCGAGGGCGCTCGAGTCCTTCGCCTTCTTGTCGAAGAGCCTGCCGGCGGCCCTGTCGGGCGAGCGGGTCGAGTTGCCTTCGCGGGCGGCCATGCCGCTTTCCCGGGCGCTGGCGACGCCGGCGAACTCCTGCCGCTTCAGGTATTCGGGCGTGCGGAAAGCCTTGGTCCTCGCTTCGGTTTTCCCGAGTTTCGCCTTCTTCGTCTGGAACGCTCCGTCGAGTCCCCGGGGTGTCTTTTCCTTGTAGAGATCGGGCTTGTCGGCCTTGATCGTGCCATCCTCGGCGATGGTGTAGCCTTTCTCGGCGAATTTCGAACGGATTCCGGAGGTGTCGGCCTGGCCCTGGCCTCCCCACATGCGGTCGTCGAAGGTGAAGCCGGTGCTGCGGGTCGACTTCACGGTGCGGGTCGTCTCGCACTGGCAAAGCAGCGAGGCGGAGGCGGCGACGGCGAGCGCAGCGGCGAGGGGGTGGCGGGGAGTCACCATGTGTCCCGAATTTCGCGCAGTTCGCGGCCTTCGGCAAGCGCGGCCGTCCAGTCCCGGAGCAGGGCCTCCTGCCCCCGCGTCAGATGGAGGTCGCGGGTGCGTTCCTCCCATTCGTCGAGGCGGTTCCAGGCAGCGTAGAGACGGGGGAGCAAGCGCAGGTCGATCCGCAGCGACTTGCGGAGCACCCGCTTCAGCAGCGCCTCGGCCTCGGGGTAGGCGCCGCTCTCGATGAGGAAGGCGGCGTGGTCGTTGAGGAAGCCGAGATGGTTCCATTGATAGGAGGAAAGCGCCCGGTCGTAGGCCCGGAAGAGGCTGCCGGCGAGTTCCGTCTCGCCGATCGCGGCGAAGAGGGGGGGGAGGTCGCGGCGCGAGTCGAGGGTGGGGACCCAATCCTCCAGCCCGCTTTGATGGAAGGCGTCGGAGCCGGCTTCGCGCACGAGCTGCGCATGGACCTCGACGAGGCGCGGGCGGTCGCCGAGGCGGTGGAAGAAGGCGACCTGGCGGGCGGGGTCGTTCAGGAAGAAGGCGGTGCCGGGTCGGCCGCTCTCCTCCACGATGGCGCGGGCGACGGCGATGCCGGAGGCGCCGAAGGCGGGCAGGGTCTCGAGGATGCGGGCGGCCTCCGGGGACGCGGGATCGAGGTCGGCGAGCGTCGCGCGCGCCTCCGCTTCCAAGCGTCCGCGGAGATGGGCGGCGAGCAGGTCGGCCAGCCAGCGGTTCCGCGAGGGAACGGGAATGGCCTCGAGCACGGCGGGGAGATCCGCCGCGCCCGCCGTCGGGTCGGCGAGGACGGCTTCGACGAAGCGGAAGGCGTTCGGGCGTACCGGTGCCGGCGGGATTTCCTCGCCCGGATCGCTCGCGACGGATTCGACGCGATAGGCGAAATCGAGGAAATAGCCTTCCAGCCTGTCGGAAAGCTCGCCCCAGGTCCTGCCGCGTTTCCGCTCGACGAGGAGAAGGTCGAAGGAGGTCTCGGTGCGCTGGTCGGCGTTGCCGACGCTGCGGCGCAGCAGGTTCAGCACTCCGACGGCTTCCTCGGAGGAGCCGGCTTCGAGCAGGGCCCTGGCGAGGCTGCGGGTCACGGCGGCGGGCTGGCGGTCGAAGGTGGCGAGGGCGAGTTCGCGCAACGCGGACGCGTCCTTCCAGCCGAGGGCGGCGTGCGACGCGAGGGAAAGCTGCATGGCGCGGCGTTGCAGGGTCGCCTCGGACGCGGCGAGGGCAAGGGGAGCGGCCCATTCCAGCGCCTCCTCGTGACGGTTGGCCTTGGCGAGGGTCTCGGCGCCGAGGAGGATCTGGGTGCCGGAGATTCCCCCGCGATGGCGCAGGTCGGCGAGGAGCTGGAGGAGGGCGTCGTCTTCGCCGGCGCGGCGGTAGCCTTCGACGAGGGCGTCCTGATAGGGGAGATGGGCGCGGCTCGCCACCGGCGGGGCTCCGTCGCGGGCCTCCGGCTGGCGCCCGAGCTGGGCGAGCCGTTCGAGATCGCGGTCCATGAGGAGGAAACGCGCATGCTGTTCGTTGAGATAGTCGACGGTGAGACCCGGCGGAGCGGGAAATTCGCGGGTGTTGATCTGCGCGATGACGGCGAGGGCGGGGGCAGGGTCGAGCGCCTCGGCGGCCGCGTCGAAGAGCCCTTGCAGCGGGGCGTAGTCGCGGTCCCGCTTCGTCGCGTCGTCGAGATAGGCGAGCACCGCTTCGCGGTGGAAACCCCGGCTTTCGAGGGACTTCGCCAAATCGGTGCGGCTGTCGGGCTCGTGGAGGACGCCGCGCAGTTCCCGGAGGAAGGCCTCGCGTTCGGGGGCGCCCATGCCTTCGAGAAGGAGAAGCGCCCGATCGATCTCGAACTGTTCGTATTGGGCCGAGACTTCCGCCACGCTGCGGTCGACGAGAGGTTCTTCGCCAAGCGCCGAGGCTAGCGCCGAGGCGCTTTCGCCATCGAGGCGGAGGCGCTCGGCGCAGTAGTCGAGGAGGCGGTCGAGACGCTGCCAGCTTTGGTTCCGTTCGTGGCCCGCCGTCGCGAAGTTGGACGCGGGAAGCGAGGCGCGGCTCTCCAAGTCGGCGATGCGTCTCAGGCTCGCGGCCGCGCCCTCGGCCTCGCGGGCCGCCAGGGCGAAGAGCAGGCTCCGCTCGGCCGCCTCGCGGGCACCGAGAGAGGCGGAATCGGTGCGCGCCGCGAGCTCGTGGAGGTAGGTGGTGCGCTCCTCGTCCGAATCGAGAAGGGCGAGTTTCTCCGTGAGGGCGGCGTAGTAGTGGCCTGCAAAAGGCTGCCCCGACCGGACAAGAACCGGATCGAGGGAACGGTCGAGCCAGAGCTTGCGCTCGGCGGGGCGCCCCGAGAGGCCCGCGACTTGCGAAAGGGCGTAGAGGAACGCGGGCTCCTCCACCATCGCCTCCAGCGCAAAGATCTCGCCGACGCGGTAGGCTTCCTCGAAGCGCGCCGCTTTCCGCAGCTCGGAGAAGTGGTGGGCGGCCATGGTCTTGGGAACGCCGAGACCGGCGAGCGCTTCGTAGACCGCTTCGGCTTGGAGGACCGGGTCGGCCGCATTGTCCTTCAGCAGGAGAAGCGCGGCCATGGCGGCATAGAGCGAGCGGGGGTGATGCGTGCCGTTCGCGGGATTCTCCTCCGCCGTCCAGGCGAGCAGCCCGTTCACATCGCCGGAGAGGAGGCGGCAGTACGCGAGGAGAAGCTGATCGAGGTGGGAGGCGGAGACCGGCCAGAGATCCAGGAGCGAGGCGAAGGCGTCTCCGGCGCCGGCGTGGCGCGTTGCCCAGAGGCGCTCGAAGAGGGGAAGGGACTCGTCGTTCCACTGCGCGAGCCAGGCGGGGACGCGGCCAAGGCGGGCGGCGAGGACGGCGGCCTCCTCGATCGAGCGGAGGCGCATGAGGTGTTTCTCCCTCGGCGAGGTTTCGAATTCCCGGTACGGCTGCTGCAGAGCGTCGGCGATCTCCTCCTGCAGGCTCCCGCCGATGTAGGGATAGGCCTCGACGGTGAAGACGAAGTTTTCGACCGTCTCCCCGCCATCCGCACGGACGAGCGGCAGGCGGCGCTCTCCGAAGCCCTCGGGGTATTCGACGCCCTCCGTCTCCTCCAGGATCGCCGAGAAGGTCGCGAAGGCGGCTTCGTTCTCCTCGCGCTTCGCCTGGAGCAGGCCGAGACGGAAGCGCGCCTCCAGGTCCCAGCCGCGCAGAGCGACGAGTCGGGAGAGGAGGCGCTCCGCGTCGCGCGGGCTGCCGGCCTTGAGGTAGTGCTCGGAAAGTTCGGCGAGGAAATCGACGTCGCTGCCGAACTTCGTCTCGAGGCGGCGGCGGAGCTGGTCGGCCTCGCCGATGCGGAGGTCCTTCTCCAGCATGCGCACGAGCTCCTTCCAGTTGTCGAGGGTGTCGCCTTCGCCGCGGGAGAGGAGCTGGCGGCGGTAGTAGATCGCGGACTTCAGGTCTCCGAGCTTGCCCGAAAGCGCCCCCAGTTCGGAGAGCAGCTCCTCCCGGCGACCCGACATGTAGTAGGCCTTCTTCATCGCCTCGTAGGCTTCGCGGTCGTCCCCGGCGGCGCTGTGGACGCGCGCGAGGGCCTCGGGGTAGAAACGGTCGAAAGGGTGCCGCCCCGCCAGCTCGGCGTAGCGCTCGCGCATCCAGTCGAGAAGCCGGTGGGTTTGCGCCACGGTGAGCTGGCCGTCGAGCTGTTTGCGGCGCTGCACCGGATCGGTCTCGCGCTCCAGCAGGTCGATCTGGACCTTCAGCGCCTCCTCGGGCTGTCCGGCTTCGACGAGGGCGTTGGAAAGCTGCTTCGCGATGCCGCGCTTTTCGAAGAGATCCGCCTCGCGATAGGCCCGCTGCCAGACCTCGACCTGCTTGCCGGGGCTGCCCTGTCGCTGGTAGAGCTTCGCGAGGGTGGCGAGCGTCGCGAGGGAAGCGTCGGGCTTGGCCGCGAGCTCCTTCAGTTCGCGCATGGCCTCGTCCTCGAAGCCGAGTTCGAAGCGCATCTCGGCGCGGCGCTGGCGATAGTCGTCGGCGCGCTCCGGATCGATTTCGGCGAGGGTGGCCAGGTGGCGCACCATCAAGGTGGTCCGCTCGTTCTGCTCGGCGAGGCTCAGGAGCATCTTCTCGACCTCGACGATGGGGCGGCCCGCCTCCTCGTTCGCGAGGGTGAGCTGGTGGTAGCACTCCTGGTTGTCCTGCAGCTTGAAGGCCCACCAGGCCGCGCGATAGCGGCGCTCGGTCGAGGGGGCTTCGTTCGCCGCCCGCTTGATCGATTCGTAGTAGTCGGTCAGTTCGCGCGGCGGCGGTTCGTCCCCTCCTCGCGCGGCGGCCTGCGAGGCCCCCGCGGCGAGGCGGCGGTACTCGGCGAGACTCCGGATCTCCCCTTTCTTCAGGACGGTCGCATCCTGCATCTCCGCCTTCGTCGAGTAGTGACCTCGGATCAGGCTGAAGATCCGCTGGTCGATCTCGCTCCGCGCTCCGAGATCGCCGCTCCCTTCGCGGATCGCCTCCAGGGCCTTCACGGCCTTGTCGATTTCCTTCGTCGCCACGTAGAGATCGGCGCGGGAGGACTGGTAGTCGAGGTTCGCGGGCGCGAGGGAGATGGCTTCGTCGAACGCCGCGAGCGCCTCTTTCTCCAAGCCCAGCTCCTTGAAGACGGTGCCGCTCTGATGGAGGCGCGCGGCCTTGGCCAGGGGCGTGCTCTCCACCGAGGCATAGTCGCGCAAGGTGGCGATGGCCTGGTCGGTGCGCCCGCGCTCGTGAAGGAAGCGCGCCAGCTCGAGCGTGGCCGAGGTCTCCTCGGGCGATTCGCGGGACACGAGCGCCGGATCGGCGAGGAGGCGTTCGACGAGACCGTCGAGATAGTGGGTCCGGGCGAAATCGAGAATGGCGCGGCGGCCTTCGACATCGACGGCACCGGCGTCGAGCAGAGCGCCGAGCCGGGCCGCGGCCGCCTCGCGGCCTTCCGCGTGGAGATCGACGAGGGAGCGCCGGAGGACGAGGTCGAGCGGTGGTGCGCCCGCGACGAGCAACCCGTCGAGGGTCGCGGCGGCGGCCTCGTAGCGGTCGTTGCGCATCTGGAGGTCGGCCAGGCGGATGCGGTGGGCAGGGTCGCCGGGGAGGTGCTCGACGAGGCGGGCGACCGCCTCCTCCTCCTTCGCCGGATCGGCGGTGAGCCGATGGAATTCGGCGAGATCGTGAAGCGAGCGTTCCGCCGGGTTCTCGCCTGCGGCGGTCCGGGAAAGGGCCTCTTCCAGCTCGTCGAGGCGGTCGTGGCGCTCGTGGATGCGGACGAGACGGGAGAACAGCCCCGCGTATTCCGTGCTTTTGAAATGAAGCGAGGCCATCGCTTCCCGGGCCGTTCCGACCGCTCCGTCGAAGTCGTCGGCGAACTCGTAAAGACGGTTCAGTTCGAGAAGGGCGTCGAGGCGGCGGCGCGGATCGTCCGTCTTCGCCAGCTCCCGCAGGACTTCCGCCGCCGCTTCCGTCTCGCCCGCCTCGAGGAGCAGGCCGACGATCTCCGTCCGCAGGGAAACGTTGTCGGGAAAGGACTTCAGGAGGGCGTTCCAGTCCGCCACGGCCGCCTCGGTCTGGCCCTGCAGCCGGTGCAGCGCGGCCTTGCGCAGGCGGATCGCGAGCCCCTCCTCGTCGCCGGTGGGGACGATCTCGGCGAGGCGGGTGTAGAGGGCGAGCGCCTTGGCCCAGCGCCGCTGCTGGTCGGCGATCTCGGCGAGGGCCTTCAGGGCGGGAATGTTCTTCGGCTCGGCCTCGAGGATTTCGTCGTAGAGAGGCCGTGCCGCCTCGGCGTCGCCGCCCTTTCGCAGAAGATGGGCGTAGAGCAGCTTGGCCACCGCGGGGCCGGATTCGCTCGCGCCCTTGAAATAGTCGAGAAGAAGGGCGGTCTGGCCCTTCTTCCCGTAGAGATCCCAGAGCAGGTCGAGGACCTTGCCGTAGGCCGGATCCTTCTGCAGGAGCTGGATGTAGTGGTTCGCCAGGCGCGAATCCGACTCCGTCCAAGGCGCGGCGGCGGATTCCTCCGCCCGCATCGGCTCCGCCGGGGTCGCCAGCGCCAAGGCGATCCCCAGGGCGGCGAGACGGAGGACGCGGCTGGGGGAGAAAGTTTTCAAGGTCCGGGGCGGGAGGTTGCAGATCCCGTCCGAACGGTAGGCGAGCGCCCCCGGCCCGTCAATGCGGCAGGGGCGCGGATCGCCTCACGCTCCCTTCCCGAGGTAGGCGGCGGTGCTCTCGTGGGTCGCCTGCATCGCTTCGGCGCCCAGCTCCCAGTCCATCGGGCAGACCTCGCCGTTCTCCTCGAAATGCTGGAGGGCGTCGACCATGCGGAGGGCCTCCTTGATGGAGCGGCCGAGGGGCAGGTTGTTGACGAGCTGGTGCTGCACGATGCCGTCCTTGTCGATGAGGAAGAGGCCGCGGTAGGCGATCAGCTCGCCCTCGGCGACGAGGCCGCCGAACTCGTCGAGGTCGTAGTCGCCCACGAGCACGTCGTAGGCGGCGGAGATCGTCTTGTTCGTGTCGGCCACGAGCGGGTAGGTCACGCCCTCGATGCCGCCCTTGTTGCGGGGGACCTGGAGCCAGCCCCAGTGCGACATCTCGGTGTCGGTGGAGCAGCCGACCACGGCGACGTTGCGCTTCTCGAACTCGGCGAGGTGGTCCTGGAAGGCGTGCAGCTCGGTCGGGCACACGAAGGTGAAGTCCTTCGGATAGAAGAAGAAGAGGACGTATTTCGACCCGCGGTAGGAACCGAGGGAGAATTCATCGACGATGCGTCCGTCGACGACGGCTTTGGCGGTGAAGGAGGGGGCGGGTTGTCCGACGAGAACTGACATGGTTTGGAATGGTTTCGGGTTTGCAGGGAGGACCGCCGAGGCGGTGGGGAAAGTTGGCCGAGTCCGGCCTCGAATCAACCGCGGATTGCGGCGGGATACCGCGACAGTGGCACGGGCGCGCGAATCCTGGGCGAAACCCGGCAAACGCGCTCTTGTCGGTTCGGCCCGTTTGGGGAAGGGTGCGCCTTTTCTCCGTGCGCCTTCCATGGGAACCGACCTGCCGTCCTCGATGCTCGACACTCCTCTCGCGGAGACGGGCCTGATCCGGCTCGACCGCAAGACGTCGGAGGGCCTCGCCAAGCTCGGCCTCGCCACCGTCGGCGACGCCCTCCTCCATTTTCCGCGCCGCCACGAGGACAGGACGCGTTTCGACCGCTTTCCCGAGAATGCGATGGACGGGCCGGTCTGCCTGCTCGTCTCCGTGGTGGACGGCCGCACCCTTTTCGGCCGGGGACGGGCGCAGCGCCGCTTCGAGGCGGTGGTGGAGCCGGTGGGTGGGGATCTCCTCGGCAACCGGCTCGTCCTGCGCTGGTTCAACGTCTCCTACCTCTCGAAAGTCCTCGCCGCCGGACAGAAGCTCGTGATCTACGGCCAACCGAAGGAAAGCCGGCGCCGTGTCGTGATCGACCATCCCGACTTCGAGATCGTCGAGGACGACGAAACCGCCGCCGAGCCGCACATGGGGCGCATCGTGCCGGTCTACCCGCTCGCCGCAGGGGTGGGCCAGAAGCCCTTGCGCGTCCTCATCCACCGGCTTCTCTCCTCCCTCCCCGACGCGGCCCTTCCCGACGTCTTTCCCGCCGCCACCGCGTCCGCCGGTGGCCTTGCCCGCGCCGCGGCGATCCGGGCGCTGCACTACCCCTCGACCATGGCGGATCTGGAACCGGCCCGCCGCCGCCTCGCCCTGGAGGAGTTCGCCGCGCTCCAGCTCGAGCTGCTGCGCCGCCGCACGGAGCACCGGTCCCGGGGCGGAATCCCGCGCTGCGGCGAGGGGAGGCTGCTCGCCCGCTTCCTCGCCGACCTTCCCTTTTCCCCGACCGGGGCGCAGCGACGCGCCATCGGGGAAATCCGGAGCGATCTCTCCTCACCCGCACCCATGGTGCGGCTGCTGCAAGGCGATGTGGGCGCGGGAAAGACTCTCGTCGCGGCCGCGGCGGTGCTGCTCGCGGTGGAATCGGGCTGCGATGCCGCCCTGATGGCACCCACGCAGATCCTCGCGGAGCAGCATTTCTGCACCTTCCGCGACTGGCTCGAGCCGCTCGGAGTGGAGGTCCGGCTCCTCACGGGCACGCGCGACGAGTCGAGCGAGCTGCCGCTCTTCTCCGCCGCCAAGGGAGGCGCGGCGCGGACCGGGACCCTCACCATCGGCACGCACGCCCTTTTCCATGGCCGGGCGGAATTCGAAAACGGTCTCGGCCTCGTCGTGATCGACGAGCAGCACAAGTTCGGCGTGGCCCAGCGCGAGGCGCTCGTCGGCCGCGGCGAATCGGTCGCGGTGCTGGCGATGACGGCGACGCCCATCCCGCGCACGCTGACGCTCGCCTGCTACGGCGATCTCGACGTCTCCCTCCTCGACGAGCTTCCCGCGGGGCGGGGCAAGCTGATCACCGGGGTGCGCCTGACGACGCAGACCGACGCCGCGGCGGCCTTCGTGCGCGACCAGCTCGGGGCGGGACGACAGGCCTACATCGTGTATCCGCTGATCGAGGAGTCGGAGAAAGTCGCCGCCGGTGCGGCCACGGCGGCCTTTTCGGAATGGTCGGAGCGCCTCGCCGGCCATCGCGTGGGGCTCGTCCACGGCCGGATGACCGCCGAGGAGAAGGACAGGGTCATGTCCGACTTCCGACAGGGTAGGGTCGAGGCCTTGGTCGCCACCACCGTGATCGAGGTCGGGGTGGACGTGCCGAACGCGAACACGATGCTGATCTACCACGCCGAGCGCTTCGGCCTCGCCCAGCTCCACCAGCTGCGCGGTCGGATCGGGCGGGGCGAGCACAAGAGCTACTGCGTCCTCCTCGTCGATCCGGAGCAGGCCGAGGCGCGCGAGCGGCTGCGCATCCTCGAGGAGACGCGCGACGGCTTCCGCATCGCCGACGAGGATCTCCGCCTGCGCGGGCCGGGCGAGGTGCTGGGCACGATGCAGAGCGGCCTGCCCGATCTGAGGTTCGCGGATCTGCTGGGGGATTCGCGGCTCGTGAGTGAGGCGCGGCGGATCGCGGAAGACGCCCTCCGGGCGGTGAAAGGTGAAAAGTGAAAGGTGGCGGACCTATCTGACCCATAGGTCCTGCAGGACCTATCCGTCCTACCGTCCCCCCTCACGGCAGATGCCAATTCACCGGAATCTCGATCACCTGATTGTAGCGGTTGCGGTATTTGACGAGCTGGTGCCTCGCCCCGTACTCGTGGACGAGCTTCGTGACCTTCACGTCGAAGCAGCAGTATTCGGCGATGGCCATGATCTTGCCTTCCTGCCACCACTTGATCGCGTCGGTGCCGACGGCGGTCTTGTGCTCGCCGAGGGTCTCGCCGGCGACGGCGTCGAGCTTGGGGCGGTGCTGCAGGGTCTGCTCCAGGTCGACCATCAGGTCGAGGTTCCGCGTGCAGTCCCGCAGGTCGAGGATGGTGTAGCCCATCAGCACTTCGTAGTCGAAGGAGACGTGGTTGAAGCCGACGACGAGGTCGGCATCCCGCAGCTCGTCGATGAGCGCCTGCACGTTCGACTCGTCGTAGATCATGTAGCGCTGCTTCGCCGTGCTGTAGGTGACCCCGACGGACATGCCCATGTCGGCCTTGCGGTCCCAGCCGCCCACGTCGTTGGCGGAGCGCTGCGTCTCGAGGTCGAAGTAGACGAAATTCCCGGCCATGCCCGCGGACGCCTCAAGCGTAGGGTTCGTAGAGATTCCAGGGCAGGTCGGAGAAGACGGGGGAGGCCTCCTCGACTTCGTCGAGGACGGTGCCCTCGCCTGCGTTCATGACGACGGAGCGGACGCGGTCGAAACGCTCCAGATGCTCGCGGGTGCGGCGCTCCGCGTAGCCGCGCGAGGCCTCGTTCTTCATCAGGAAGCCCCAGTCGCTGGATTGGGCGAGGAGGAGCTCCTTCGTCATCAGTTGGATGGCGCGTTCCCGATGCTTCGTGGTCTTCTCGTCCATCGACGCCCGGTTCTCCTCGTAGAGCCTCACGAAGCGGGCGAGCTGCTCGGCCCGTGTCTGGATCTCCCCATGGGTCCAGTTGTTCTCCTCGCTCGTCCAGGTCTCGAAGTAGCCCCCTTCGCCCCACGAGGACGAGACCGGTGCGGCGGGCGGCAGCGTGGAATCCTTGTTCGCGGCGAGGTAGAGGCCAGGCGTGGTGAAGGAGAAGTCCCCTCGCTGGGCCGCCTTCCGGAAGACGCGTTCGAGGAATTCGGTGCCCTCGTACCACCAGTGCCCGAAGAGGTCGGCGTCGAAGGCGCAGACGACGAGCGGGTGGTCGATGCCTTCGGCCTCGAGGGCGGCGAGCTGGGCGCCGCGGCTCGCGATGAAGCGCACGGCATGCTCCTCGAGGGCGCGGGAGGCGAGCTCGGGATCGTAGATCTCGCTGCGGTCGTCCTCGCGGGCGAGGCGGTAGTACTTCAGCCCCGTGAACTGGCGCTGCCCGCTCTCGCCGAGATACTCCCGCAAGTATTCGATCGGAGCCTCCAGGCCGATGTCGCGGAAGAAATCGCGGTAGCGCTCGTCGCCGGGGAACCCCTCGTCGGCGTTCCACACCTCGCTGCTGCTCGCCTGGTCGCGCCCGAAGACGTAGAGGCCGTCGACCGTGACGCCGGGGGTGAAGGGGAAGGCCTCGCTCGCCTGCGGTGCGGTGGTCAGGCCGTGCTCCTCGACGAGAGTCCAGTCGATCCCCTCGCGCTTGAGGATGGGGCCGAGGGCGGGGGCGTAGGCGCATTCGGGCAGCCAGAAGCCCCGCGGCATCCGTCCGAAGCTCTGGACGTACTGCCGGATCCCGGCGCGGATCTGGGCCTGCACTGACTCGGGCACGCGCATCAGCAGGGGCAGCAGGCCGTGCGTCGCCGCGCTGGCGGTCAACTCGAGGTGGCCGCTGTCGCGGAGATCGGCGTAGGCGCGGAGCAGGTCGCATTCCCAGGTCTCGACGTAGAGGGCGCGGAGGCGGTGGAGCCGCTCCTCGTAGAAGGAGGCGAGCCCGCGCCTCCCGGTGATGTCGCCGCGTTCCACCTCGTCGCGGCAGAGGCGCAGAGTGCGGTCGAGATAGGCGAGCGTGCGGCGGCGAAGGACGCGGTCGCGGAGCATCGCGAGGAGCGTGGGCGAAAGATCGAGCGTGAGACGGAAGGGCACGCCTTCCTCGCGGAGGCGGAAGAGCATCTCGAGAAGCGGCAGGTGCGTCTCGACGAGAGTGCTGTGCAGCCAGTCCTCCTCCAGACAATGGGGCACCTCGGGGTGCCGCACCCAGGGGATGTGGGCGTGAAGGACGATGGAACAGTTCCGACTCATGAAAATCTAACCGACTGGAGCGTTAATAAGACGAAAAAGGCAAAAATGGCCAGCACGATTCTGCCCGCCCCCAGGGGCGCTTGCTCCACCTTCGTCTTGAGGTGCTGGTCCCAGAGGCATTGCCCGGTCGCCGTGAGCCGAAAAAAGCTGAAAACCATACCGATGAGAATGAAGGGGAATTGGTAGAACCCGACTCCCATCACATAGACGTAGAAGGACCGACCCAGGGAAACCATCACGGGGACGCGTCCTCCGTCGAGCGTTTTCACCTTGATGCCGAAGAGCGCCTTGCCCGGCGTCGTGCCGACGAGATGGACGAGGACGGCCTCGAGCACATGCCAGCCGACGAGGGCGAAGAAGAGAGTGCGGGCGAGGACGAGCGCCTCGGGCTTGCGCATCTCCTCCAGATAGCGGGCGAAGACGTCGCCGATCGCTTCGCCCGGCTGCGGCTGGGGAAAGGCGAGGTCGGAGAACTGGAAGACCGCCACCGAGATCATGGTGTAGTCGAACATCCGCGCCCAGAAGCGCGGGAAAGGGCGCGAGGGCTCGATGGCGGCGGCGAGCACCTGGGCCTGGGCGGGCCCGACCTCGGGCAGCGGCGCGCCCGGATAGGGGGCGAGGGGAGGGGGAGCCGGAGCCACCGGATCGGGCAGCGGAGGAGGCGGAGGCGGATCGGCGGATTCCGGGCGGCTCCGTTCGCGCACCGCGTCGAGCGCGGAAATGTCGCGGATCGGCTTCCATTCGTCGAGGCCTCGGTGCCAGGCGAGGGTGTCCTCCGTCGCCGCGCCGCTTTCGAACAGCTCGCCGACTTTGAAGATGGAGAAGGGGCCCGCTTTTTCGCCCCCGAGGGAGAGGTAGAAGTCCATGGAAAAGGGAAGGGGAAGGTTGGGTCCGCGAGGGCGGGTGGCCTTACTCGCTGCGCAGCGCCTTGGCCGGCTGGAGGGAGGCGGCGATCAGCGCGGGAATGAGGGAGGCCACGGTGCAGGCGAAGAAAGCGCCCGTGGAGATGATGGCGAGGTCGCGCAGGGTCTGTTTCGCGGGCAGGCCGCCATCGACCTTGTAGATTTCGGCCGAAAAGATGTCGACGCCGAAATTCCGGCCGATCCATGCGGTCATGTGGTTGCGGAAATGGAGCGTCAGCTCGGCGAAGAGGAGGCCGATGACCACGCCGACGAGGCCGACGAGGATGCCCTGGAAGAGGAAGACCCAGGCGACCTGCGCCTCGCGGGCTCCGAGCGCCTTGAGCAGGCCGATCTCGGAGCGCTTCTGGAAGGCCACCGTGATCATCGTGTTCATGATGCAGAAGCCGCCCACGATCATGATCATGAAGAGAATCAGATACATCGCCTGCCGCTCCGCCGCGACCGCGTCGAAGATGAGCTTGTGCATCTGCATCCAGGTGAGGATGCGGAAGTGCTCCGGCAGGATCCCGTGCAGTTTCTCCTGATAGACGTCCGCCTTGAAGCCGTCGTCGGTGCGCACCGCGATGCCATGGCATTCGTCGAGGTCGAAGTTGTAGAGGACCTGGGCCGTCTCGAGGTGGACGAAGACAATGTTCGCGTCGAAATCCCAGTGGCCCGAATCGAAGATTCCGGTCACCGTGACTTCCTGCGGGGCCGTCATCTCCCGGATCTCGGCGATGCCCTCCTTGCGGCCTTCCTCGTCCTCCGAGTCCTCGACGCGTTCCAGCGACTTCATGATCGAGTCGATGTCGCGCGGCGAGTAGAGCAGCACCTTGTCGCCCACCTTGATGTTCTGCCCTTCGGCGAGACCGTCGCCGATCACGGCCGAATAGAAGTCGTTCGCCCCGAAGAAATCCCCCATGGGCAGGTCCTTCGCCCGGTTCTCCGGATCGCGGGGATCGGCCTGCTTGGCGATCTTGCTCCGCATCAGTTCGAGCTCCTTGCCTTCGGGCGGGAGGATGCCGCGGATCATCGGGGCGCTGCGCAATCCGTTGAAATCCATCACCACCTGCCCGCGCACGTAGGGCGTCACCGAGACGACGCCCTCGATCGCCTTGACTTTCTCGTAGGGTTCGGGCCAATCCTTCAGGATTCCGCCCGAATCGATCACGAGATGCGGCTCGAAGCCGAGGATGCTTTCCTTGATCCGCTCTCCGTACCCGGTGAAGACAGCGATGACCACCGTGAGAAGCCAGACCCCGAGGGCCACGCCGAGGATGGAGATCACCGTGATGATGGAGACGAAGGTGCGCTTCGGCTTGAGGTAGCGGGTGGCCAGAAAGGGGCTGAAAAACATGACTGGGAATTGACTTGCGCTACCCTAGCCGCTTTATCCCCAATCCGACAGTCGAATTCCACCCGTCCCCTTCCCATGATCGGCGCCTCTCCCAGCAAGTACAAAGCCTTCATCTTTCTCGGTGCGCCCGGCTGCGGCAAGGGCACCCAGGGACAGATCCTCGGGAAGATCCCCCGCTTCTACCATTTCTCCATGGGCGACGCCTTCCGCTCCATGGACACCCGCACCCCGATCGGGCAGGAATTCATCTCCTATTCGCGCAAGGGCGAGCTCGTGCCCGACGAGCTGACGATCCGCTACTTCAAGGAGCAGATCGACGCCCGGGCCGTCCTGCACATGTTCAAGCCCGACATCGACATCCTCATTCTCGACGGCATCCCCCGCAGCGTCGAGCAGGCCCGTCTCCTCGAATCGCACATCGAGGTGCTCCAGCTTCTCCATCTCTCCTGCCCCGACCGCGACGAGCTGATCACCCGGATCCGCAAGCGCGCCCTCAAGGAGGGCCGCCTCGACGACGCCAGCGACGAGGTCATCCAGCGCCGCATCCGCACCTACGAGGAATCGACCCGCGAGCTCGTCGACCACTACGCCGACCGCCGTGCCGAGATCCATGCGAGCCAAGCGCCGGTCAATGTGACCTACGACATTCTCAGGGTGATCGTCTCCCATCCCGAGTGGTTCCAGCAAGCGGTGGAGGAGTGAGGCCTGCGGGCTTGAGGTCCGCCATCTCCGGATGGCATCGTTTTCCGAGGAGGTATCGATCTCCTTGAGCAGACCCTTGCCGACATGGAGCGCCGGGTCGTCGAGATCCAGAACAGGCGGGACGAGCGCAAGGCTGGGGACCGGGAGGCCATCGCGGGCCCGGCAAAGGATGACCACCTCCTCGAGGAGGCCGCTCGCCTCGGCGCCGAATGGCGGGCGCGCGAGAACGCGAAGGAACTTTTCAGCGCTTGAGAAGTTCCCGGCGACGGATCGGGACGATGGACCTGGGAAATCGCCGCTGTTCCGCATCCCCAACGACGTGCTCCTCCCGATCCAAAACCTCTCCGATTCCGTCGGCTCGGCCGCTTTGAGGGTCGAGGATCGGATGGATCGGGCGCTTCCCCGGGTTGCCGGAAAAGGCACCGGCCCTTTCCCCATTCGCATCCCCCGCCTTTTGTGGCAGACTCCGTCCTTGCCGCATGACCCCGCCTTGCCCCCGCTTCCTTCCGGCGATCCTCTTCCCTGCCATGCTCCCGGTCCTCTCCCCTGCCGCCGACCCGCCTCTCGCCGAGAAACGTCCGCATCCCCTCTCCGTCCACGGCGTCGGGTGGGCCGACGACTACTTCTGGCTGCGCGAGCGGGAGGACCCGGCGGTGCGCGCCTATCTCGACGCCGAAAACGCCTATCTGGAATCCACGATGGCTCCCTTCAAGGAGCTGCGGGCCACCCTCGTCGCGGAGATGAAGGCGCGCCTCATCGAGGAGGACACGAGCGTGCCCTACCGCAAGGGCGGCTGGCTCTACTACAGCCGCGAGGTCGCGGGCAAGGAGCATCCCCTGATCTGCCGGAAACCCTGGCGTTCCGACAAGCCCGAGGATCTCCTCGCTCCCGCCGCTCCGGGAGAGGAGGTCGTTCTGCTCGACCTGAACGAACGCGCCGGCGACGACGCGGCCTACGGCTTCGGTGGCGGGGCCGTCTCGCCCGACGGACGCCTCTACGCCTGGAAGGAGAACCGCGACGGCACCGACCGTTACCTCCTCCGCATCCGCGACCTCGAAAGCGGCGAGATCCTGGCCGACGAGATCACGGGCACCGTCTTCCACGAGGCCCCGGTCTGGGCGCTCGACAACCGCACGCTCTACTACAACGAGGGAGACGACACCGACCGCTCCTGGCGCGTGCGGCGGCACCGCCTCGGCGAGGACCCTGGCCGGGACGCCATCGTCTACGAGGAGCCCGACGAGCGCTACAGCGTCGACCTCGACGCGACGAAAAGCGGGCGTTTTCTCCTGATCGCCTCCCGCTCGAAGGACACCAGCGAGATCTCGCGTCTCTCCCTGGACGATCCCGAGGCCGCGTCGCAGGTCTTCCTCCCGCGCGAGGAGGGCATGCGCCACGACTTCGCCGACTGCGGCGGCCACTGGTTCATCCTCACGAACGAGGGCGCGGTGAACGGGCGTCTCTTCCGCGCCCCCCTGGGGCATCCCGCACGCGAGGCGTGGGAGGAGATCCTGCCGGGCGACGAGCGCATCGCCTACGACTCCATCGAGGCCTTCGCCAGCCACCTCGTCGTCGCGGCGCGGAGCGAGGGCGTGCCCGGCTTCTTCATCCTCGACCCTGACAAGGGCACTACGAAGTGGGTCACCTCCCCCACCGAAGGGGGTTGGGTCTCGACCGAGGCAACGCCCGAACCGACCGCGGCGGCGCAACGCTTCAGCTACGAGACGCTGCTGAAGCCCTACACCGTGGCCGAGGCCGATCTCGTCACCGGCGAGGTCCGCATCCTGAAGGAGAAGCCCGCGCCGCCCGGCTTCGATCCGGCGAGGTACCGCGTCGAGCGGACCTTCGCCACGGCTTCGGACGGGACGAAGCTCCCGGTCTGGCTCCTTCTCCGCGCCGACCACGCCCGCGACGGAGTGGGGGCGATCCTCCTCGACGGCTACGGAGCCTACGGCATCGCGAACGATCCGTGGTTCGACAGCCACGTCTTCAGTCTGGTCGACCGTGGCGTGGGCTACGCCATCGCCCAGATCCGCGGCGGCGGGGAGTTCGGTCGGCCCTGGTACGAGGCGGGCAAGCTGGAGCGGAAACCGACCACCTTCGCCGACTACATCGCCTGTGCCGAGCACCTTGTCGCGGAAGGCTGGTGCGCGAAGGACCGCCTCGCCGGGACCGGGGCGAGCGCGGGGGGACTCCTCGCCGGAGCCGTGCTCAACGAGCGGCCCGACCTCTTCGCCGCCTTCGTCGCGAACGTGCCCTTCGTCGATGTCCTCAACACCATGCTCGACGCCAGCCTGCCGCTGACCACTGGAGAATACGAGGAATGGGGCGATCCCTCGAGCTCGCGCCTCGTCTTCGACCGGATCCGCGCCTATTCCCCCTACGACAACGTCGGGAGCTCGGCCTACCCGCCGATCCTCGCGCTCGCCGGATGGAACGACAACCGCGTCCCCTACTGGGAAGCGGCGAAGTGGATCGCGAAGCTGCGCGTCTTCAACACCGGTGCAACGCCCCCCTTGCTCCACACCGCCTTCGAGACCGGCCACGGCGGGGCCTCGGGCCGCTACCGCGAGCTCGACGAGATCGCTCTGCGCTACGCTTTCGTACTCAGGCACATCGGACGCTGACCGGGTGGCGTTGCACACTGAGAACTGAGAAACTGAAAAACTGGCCGGAGTGGAAATGCCCTCCGCATCGGCAGTTTACACGGCCCCTTTCCGCCGGTATCGTCCCGGCCAACATGGAAACACTCAAAACCGTCCTCACGAACTGGTTTTTCTGGGGCTTCGTCCTCGGCTTCACCTTCTGCGTCCTCTCCATCGTCTCCCACTGGAAGACCAAGGGCGAACTGAGGCGGCTCAAGGGGCACCTCAGCGACAAGCTCGAAATCGAGGCGGAGAAGCTCGCCGAGATGAAGGGCAAGCTCGACACCCTGAAGCAGGAGAACGAGAATCTGCGGATGAAGGTCAACTCGGGTCGCGTCCAGAGCGACATGGCCTCCCTCGAGCGCGAACTGGAGATCTTCGCCCGGGCCGAGAAGGCCATGGTCCTGAACGCCCCCGGCTTCGCCCCGGCGTGGGAGAAGGCGAAGGAAGGCGCCCTCGCCGAGATCGAGAGCGAGGAATCGGGCAAGAGCCTGCCGCGCCGTCTCTTCAAGAAGTTCTTCTCCCGCGGCGGTTCCAGCGTGGAGCTGGAGACGGTGGACGCGCTTCCCTCGGACTCGGCGAACAAGAAGGCGGCGGCTTCGCACGAGGCTTGATCGGCCGGTCCTCCCTGCGATCCAGGACATGACATTGGACCTCCCCCACGAGGACTTCGAAGGCTTCATCTTCGACTGCGACGGCACCCTCGTCGATTCCATGCCCCTGCACTACCGGGCCTGGAATGCGAGCTTCGCCCACCACGGCGCCCCGTGGCTCTGGACCGAGGACGAGTTCTACGCCAGCGCCGGCGTGCCCGACCGGGTCACCGTGATGGAGCTGAACGAGCGCCACGGCGCCGCGCTCGATCCCGATTCCGTCTACGAATTCAAGGCCGGATGGTACTCCCGCCACCTGCACGAGCTGACCCCCGTGGCCGCCGTGGCCGCCCTCGCACGGCGCTACCGCGAAGAAGGACGGCGCATCTCCGTTGCCTCCGGCAGCGACCTCTCCATCGTCGCACCGTCTCTGGACGTGGCGGGTCTGGGCGGTCTCTTCGACATCGTCATCACCCCTGCGGACGTCCTGCGGGGCAAGCCGTCTCCCGACATGTTCCTCCTCGCGGCCGAGCGCATGGGCGTCGCGCCGTCGAACTGCCTCGTCTTCGAGGACGGCCAGCCCGGCATCGCCGCCGCCGAGGCCGCCGGGATGCAGTGGGTCTTCGTGCCGAGCCGGGGGTGAACATCCGAAAGCCGGAGCTCGAAATCCGCAAGAAACCGTGGCACCGGGGTGTATCGTGTTCCGATCCCCGGCAGCCCGATGAAAACGATTTTCCTTGCTCTCCTGATTCTCGCCGTGCTCCCTTGGCCTCGTGCCTTTGCGAACGGAGGCGGCTACTCCAGCGGCGGAGTGACGAATTCGGGCGATGTCCTTGGTTTCGAGCCGAAGGCGGTCGAGAACATCCGCATGGTCGAGGAGAATCTCACCGTGAAGCTCGGACCCAACAGCGCAAAGGTCGAGGTGCACTACCGGATGCGGAACGAAACGGGGAAGAAGGTCAAGGTCCGCTTCGGATTTCCGGTCGAGGAAACGGGGCGGGCCGAAATAATGTGGGTGCCCGCAGGCTCTGAAGGGCCAGCTCCGCACCGCACCCTGACCTATTGCCAGAACTACCGGGTCGCGGCAGGCGGCGAGGCCTTGAAAGCCTCCTGGCAGGAGGAGCAGCGCGGACGCGACGATCCGCGTTTTCGCAACCTCGCCGGCTGGTTCGTGTCGGAAATGGCCTTCGGCAAGCAGGAGGAGAAGGAGCTGCGCATTGCCTTCGACAGCGTCTATCCGAAGAATGTGCGCTGGGTCAGCGACAACGGACACACGGGGGCGGCGATCTTCAAATACCGTCTCTCCACCGCCGCCTGCTGGGCGGGGACCATCGCAAAGGGCCGCATCGTCCTCGAGCCGGATGGGATCGACTCCGAGGAGCTGCGCGTCATCAAGCCCGTGAACCGTTTCCGCAAGGAGGGGCGAAACTGGATCTGGGAATTCACCGATCTCGAACCGACCCTCGACGACGACTTCGAGGTCGAAGCCCAGCCCGAGACCAGCTCCTACTTCACCGAGGGGGAGGGCGACTATGTCAAACGCGGCGAGCGATGGACGCTGGCGCACGCCAACTACGAAGCCCGCGCCAGCTCCGCCCTCGCGCCGGATGGCAAGCACACCTATGACGCGGAAAACCTGAAGCAGTGGCATGATGCCTGGGCCGAGGGTGCCCCCGGTCCCGGCATCGGCGAGTGGATCGAGTGCAAGCCGACGGTGCCGAAATCGCTCGTCGCCATCAGTTTCGACCCCGGATTCAGCAGGGAGGACGAGCAGCTCTACCGCGCCAACGCCCGGCCCAAGAAAGTGCGCCTGGAGCTGAACGGCGAGCATACCGTGACAATGGACGTGCCCGACTCGCCCGAAGAGTTCCGCTACGCCATCAAGGGCTACGACAAGGCGGTGAAAACGGTTCGCCTCACCTTCGAGGAGGTCTGGCCCGGCGACCACTTCGAGGATCTCTGCCTCCGGAAGCTCCGCCTCCATGTCCGCCTCGACCGCAAGCCCGAGATCCGGCCGGCTCGTTAGCGGCCCATTCCAGCAAGAAAGGATGGGCGGGAACGTGAAAGACTCCGGAGGACGCGTCAGCGCTGTAGCTGCGTCCATTGGGCGCGGTTCGAATGTCCGGACGACGCTCGACCGAGTTCAATGGACGCTTTGCTGAAACAGATCACGGCGATCTGGCTGCTCGCCGCCTCGTTCGGATGCGCCGGAGATCTGGCGTCGCTGCCCGTCTTCCTCGCCGACAATCACGCCGAGACCTTCGGCTGGATCACCCGCACGGTCGATCTCGATACGCCGCATACCCTCGTCCTCATCGACGCGCATTCCGACGCAAGCGCGGCGGAGCGGTCGGAGGACTTGCGCGAGCAGGTCCGCCGTGTCTCCTCGCTCGAAGCTCGTGCCGCCCGTATCGAAGGCTGGCGCGCGGACGGACGGCTCCAAGCCTTCAACTGGATCGAGCCTCTGATGCCCCGCCCTGTCGAGCGCGTCCTCTGGCTCCCCGCTCCCGAGGCCACGGCGGAGGCGCTCCTCGAACATACCCGCGAAGCGGTCGCCTATCTCGATGGCCGTCTCGAAGTCGAACCGCGTTCGGCGGGTTCCTTCGCCCATCGCTGG
The DNA here is from genome assembly GCA_037190325.1 of Verrucomicrobiales bacterium. GTDB lineage: Bacteria > Verrucomicrobiota > Verrucomicrobiia > Verrucomicrobiales > DEV007 > Arctic95D-9. The sequence continues at coordinate 114,247 of JBBCIU010000006.1, forward strand.
GAGACAAGGGATCTCGCCGGTTGGGTCGACTGGAACCCCGATGCGACACCGGTGCTGCTCGCCATCGACCTCGATTTCTTCGCCGGAATGGACGAGGCGGAGCGGGAGAAGGTCTTCGAGTTGATCTGGGTCCGGGCGATGGATTGGGCGGGACTCCGCGGCGTTGCCTTCTCCGTGTCGCGACCTTGGCTGCGCGCCGCCGCCGAGGCCGATGCCCTCGTCGCGCTCGCCCTCGATGCCGTCGCCCGCACGCGGGGCGCACGGCTGGAGATCGACGCGAGCCTCGACGACCGCCCCGACGATTCCCTGAAAGCGGCGGAATCCGGTAGCAATCCCGTGCCGCGCTGGGATCTCGCCACCGCCTCGCCTTCGCTGCGGTCGCGCCTTCTCGCGCTGGAGCCGTGCCTTTCCCTGCACGACCGAAAACGCGATTGGGAACCGATTCTGACCGAATGGCGATCCTCGCATCCCCTCGCCGAAATCCGCCCCGATGGGGCCGAGATCGACCTCGACGGCGTGTGGCGTTTTCCCGTCGGCGAGGAGCCGGTCCTGCGGCTCCATCCCTCGCCCAGCGCGACGGGCCGGGTGCGCTGGCACCGGCTCGATCCGGCGCGGCAGGCCTATGATCTGATCCCCGAAACCGGGCTGGGCAAGGATTTCTCTGCATCTCCGGCCCGTTGGGTCCACGAGACGCGCCATTTCCTCGGCGAGTCGGCGGACTTCATGCTCGATCCCGCGACGTGGCGTCGGCCCGAGGGAGGTCGCGTCCGCATCGCCACCGAATACGAGACGACCGGGGGCTGGCTGGCGGCGGCTCCGGTGGAATTGCGGCTTTGTCAGGGCGAAGGCTTCCGCGCGGCGCTGTCGGAGTGCTTCGGCATGCCCTATGTCTTCGGCGTGGGCGCGGTCGCCGAGGGCGATCTCGACGGGGTCGAGAGTCGTTGGGGCAGCGATTGTGCGAACCTGCTCATCCACGCGTGGCGGCGTCAGGGCCTGCCGCTCGCCTGGGGCGATCCCGGCATCCTGCGGCGTCAGCTCGCGACCAAGGCCGAAGGCGCGCGCGTCGGCGACCGCATCGAGATCGCGCCCGAGGAAATCGAGGCTGGCATCGCGGTGGATTTTGGACGCCACGTCGCGGCCGTCTGGGAGGACCGCGAACCGCTCGGCCTGCTCGACGGGAACGACCGGCTCGTCCACCATCTCGGCGGTTTTCCCGAGATCGCCACCCTCGCCGAACTCGCCGCGTCCCGCCCGGTCTTCGCCCTGCGCGTTCCAAGGCCCCGCTCCGGGGTGCGTGTCGCCGTCGCCGGGGATGTCGTGCTCGCGGGGGAGGAACGTATCGCCCTGCCCGGCTTCGGACGCGGCGAGGCCGATCTCTTCCTCGTCAATCTCGAAGGCATTCCCTCGATGCACGAGGGCGGCAAGGCGGTCCGCTACGATTTCCGATTTCCGCCGGAGCACCTCGCCTTTCTCAAGGAGCACGGCGTCGATGGCGTCTCCCTCGCCAACAACCACGCCCTCGACGCCGGACCGGAAGGGTTGCTCGAAGGACTGGACACTCTCCAGTCCGCGGGCCTACCCTCTTTCGGCGCGGGCAAGGACGAGAGCGAAGCCTGCCGTCCTTGGCGTATCGAGCGCCAAGAGGTGACACTCGCCGTGTTCGGCGTCAGCCTGCTGCCGGGAAACGAAGCCGGTCCCGCGCAGCCCGGCGTCGCCACCCTGCCAAAACACCAATCCCTTCTCGCCGCCGCGATGCACGAGGCCCGGTCCCGGGGCGAGCGGATCGTCGTCCTCGTCCACGGCGGCGACGAATACCGCGTCGAGGTCAACGAGGCCCAGCACCGCTGGGCCCGCTGGCTCGTCGCCCATGGAGCTGTCGTCGTCGCAGGCGCCCATCCCCACGTCGTCCAGCGCGAGGAACGCCACGGCGGGGCCGTCATCCTGCATTCGCTGGGGAATGCGGTCTATCCGCAGGCGCTGAAAGGAGCCGATTCAGGAACGGTGCGGGTGGTGGAGCTGCCGTGAATGCGGCGAGACCCGTCTTACGGAGGATATGGCCACCTCACAAACCATCCATCTGCTCCGCCCACGATCCGAGCAGGGAACTATACCAGATCACGAAGGCGGCCATCAGAAGAACTCCCGCAATCACATAGAGCGGTCGGAGGCTTGAGGGCGGCATTATTCCGACCCAATGATCGACGACCGTCGCCGAGACCGCTCCCGTGACGAACATCGCGACGCAGTAAAGCCACGCGCGAACGCCCTTTGTTGGGATGTTCTCATAGCCGAGGTGGCTCTCGGGAGGAGTGAAGCCGCCCAAGATGGCGAATCCTGCCAAACAGGCGAGGAGCAGCCCGACACGGAGGGGAGAGAAGGCGAATTCCATTCGTTAGAGCGGCCTTACGGTGCCCTTGTTCGGGCTGAACTGGATTTTCTCCATGCGGATGAGATAGCCGATCTCCTCGGCGCGATTCGCGTAGGTGAGGAGGGGATGCCATTTCGGAGTCGCATTCACCTCCCGCAGCAGGGAATCGAGCCTCCGCTCCAGATCCTCGGTTTCAGGGATGCGCGATTGGATCCGGTCGATCCCCTTCATGAGCTGCATCGGTGCCGCAAGAAAGATTTGGGAGAGAATGTAGGCGGGGGCGGTCACCTCTTGAACCCGGTGGTTGGCGAGGTATCCCGACCCGGTGGAAAGATCGAAGCCCGGATAGAGATCCGACTCGTGATAGCCATGGTGACCACCACCCCGTCGGAATTCGAAGATGCCGAAAACCATGACAAAAAGCAAACAGACGGAAGCCACCCAGAAGGGAAGGCCCGGAGGCCCCTTGAAGCCGAATCCCTTCATGACCATCGCCGTCGCGGCGAGAAAAAACACGAATGTCGCCACGACGGCAATCGCGCTGAGGAGGCAGTTGAAAGCCGCAAGCAGGGTCTGGTGTCGATTGAATGCCGCGATCATGGATCGGTTCACGATGGTAGGGAGCTTCCATCGCTTGGTAAAGTCCGATTCTTGGCGAAGAGCAGCGGAAGGGTGCGAACCTTCCGGTGGACGGAAGAATGGCCGGGGAACGGCATCCATCCCACACCATTCAGGAAACCCCTGCTTCACCCCGCCGGCATGTCGCGCAGCTCGGGCTCGACGTGCCGGCCGAAGCATTCCGGACAGATGGAATGGCTGAAGCGGCTGCCGGTCGCCCTCGACAGGTAGTTTTCCAATGGATGCCACCGGTCGCCTTCGTCGCGGATGCTCTTGCAGTAGCTGCAGATGGGCAGAATCGGACGGAAGATCCGCGGAGTGGTGAAGTCCAGAATGCGGGCGGCGACATTCAGCCGGCGTTCCAGTTCGCCGACGTCCACGGGTTTGGTCAGGAAATCGTCGATCCCGGCGGCGTAGGCGTCCCTGAGATTCTGCGTCGAGGGTTCGACCTGCGTCAGGAGAAGGAAGCCCACGTAGTCCGTGCGGGCCGCCCGGACGCGGCGGCACAGCTCCAATCCGTCGAGATGCGGCATGCGCCAGTCGCAGACCACGACGCGAAGATCGGGATCGGCCCCGAGGAGGCGCCAGGCGGCCTCCCCGTCCGGGGCGGTGAGAACTTCATGGCCGAGGCTTCGGATGGCGCCGGCAAGCGCCCGCCGGGTCACGGGATGGTCGTCAACGGTCAACACTTTCATTCAAGGAGGGGGTAGAGTTGGATCTTAGCGCAACTCTTGTCCGGGTCCAGTCGCCCCGCAGGGTTTCGAGATGGATCGCTGCCGTTTCCCAATCCTCTGCGAGGGCGGCCTCTTCGATCTCGGCGAGGGAACGGACCATCGCCCGAGCGCCGACGGTCGCACATCCTCCCGCCAAGGCATGGGCGGTTTCGCGGGTGGTGTCCGCGTCGCGCCGCCCCACGGCTTCGTGCAGGCCATCGAGGTCTTCGGGCGTTCGTTGCAGAAAGACTTCCCGGATCTCGTCGAACAGCGTGGCGGAGCCGTTGCCCGGCATCCGGCGCATCGCCTCCGCCACGGAGCCGTCCACGGGGTTCTCCTCCGGTGCGACGTATCCGATGCGGGCCAGCGCGTTCCGCAGGTCCTCCAGGAGGACCGGCTTGGCGAGGAAATCGTCCATCCCGGCGGCGAAGCATTCGGCCCGGTCGGGGGGCATCGCGGAGGCGCTGAGCGCAAGGATGGGCAGCCCCGGATCGATCCCCGCCTCGGATCCGGAGCGGATCCGGCGGGTGACTTCGCATCCATCCGGCGACGGCATCCGGCAATCCATGAGGACCGCGTCGCAAGGCCGGGATGAAAGATGCGCCAACGCCTCCTCGCCCCCGGCCACGGCCGTGGCCCGGCAACCGAGCACGTCGAGCAATCGCCTGGCGACGAGCCGGTTGATCTCGTTGTCGTCGACGACGAGGACGTCCCAGGGTCGGGAGGGAGAGGGCTTCGGCATTTCCGCCACCGCTTCTCCAGACTCCTCCGGAGCATCCTCCAGATCGAGGGTGAACCGGAATTCCGAGCCTTTGCCCGCCTCGCTGTCGAAGCCGATTTCGCCTCCCATCCGCTCGACGAGACGCCGGCTGATGGCGAGCCCGAGCCCGGTGCCTCCGTATTCGTGGAGGACGGAATCGTCCGCCTGGACGAAGGGCTCGAACAGGCGCGCCCGGGTTTCCTCCCGGATGCCGATGCCCGTGTCGCGGACGAGAACGAGCAGGGGCGTCCTGCCGGCCCGGCGGCCTTCGCCCGTCCTCGCCTCCACGGAGACGGAGCCGCGCCGGGTGAACTTCACGGCGTTGCCGAGCAGGTTGTCCAGCACCTGCCGGATGCGCCCGGCGTCTCCGAGGAACGCCTTCTCCAGCTCCGGGTCGATCTCGAGACCGAGGCGGATTCCCTTTCTCTCCGCTTCGGGGTTGGCGAGGGCGATGGACTGCTCCAGCAAGGGACGAAGCTCGAAGCGGGAGGACGCGATGGGGAACTCGCCGGCCTCGATCTTCGAGAAATCGAGAATGTCGTCGATGATGGAGAGGAGGGTTCGTGAGCCGTTCCGGATCACCGTCGCCATCTCCGCCTGACTGGTGTCGAGTTCCGACCGCGCCAGCAGGTCGGACATGCCGAGGACTCCGTTCAGAGGGGTGCGGATTTCGTGGCTCATCATGGCAAGGAACCGGCTTTTCGCCTGTTCCGCCGCCTCGGCCTCCTCCTTTGCCTTCCTCAGCGCTTCCGCGTCTTCACGCACTTTCCCGAGGAGGCGGTTTCTGGCGGCATTGGCGCTCGCCACCGTCAACGGCCCCAAGGCGAGGAGCATGATGCCGAGGCGAAGCGACGTCATGGATTCCATGAAGTCCTCCGTCAGGGGCACGTCGAGGAGGCCGGAGGAGATCGCGGTCATTTTCCAGACGCACACGGCCATCGTGATCAGGGTGGAGACGAACACCCGATAGGTGAGGGCGCACCAGAGCAGGGCCGGCAGGGGAAAGGCGATCGTTCCGGGGCCTCCGACGTAGAGGCTCGCCGCGATGGAGGCGGCGACGGCGAGAAGAGGGGCCGCCAGTCTGGGCCCGATGCCCCAGAGACGGCGGAGGGGGAAGCTCCGGCATTCGTTGGCGGAGGGCGCGGTCAGGAAGACGGGAAGGACGAGGATGGCGTTGACCAATTCCGTGACGGTCCAGAAGTGGAAGTTGTCGAGAAGCGGCCTTTGGAACAAGACCTTGCCGGCCCCGCATCCGGCCGCTGCGGCCAGGAGGGCGGCGACCAGGCAGGTTCCGAAGAGATAGAGCACCGAGAGCGGGCGCCGGAGAAGACGGTCCTCCCATTCCAGGCGCTGGAACAATCCCCACCCGACGAGGGCGAAGACGAGATTGGCGGCGGAAAGCCAGAGCGTGATGGCCCATTCGCCTCCCGTCAGCAAGTCGGCGGCGATGTAGGCGATGGCCGCCGCTCCCCATCGGATGGGGGTGGCCATGCGCGGGAACCTCACCATCAGGCCGAGAAGAATGGCGTTCGCCGGCCAGAAGGCGGCGAGGAATCCGATGGGACGGGTCAGGATGCCGAACAGGGCCGTCGCGAACACCACTCCTGCGACGACGCCGGCGTCGATCGCCGTCTGCCGGAAACGAGTCATGCGAAAGCGAACGCTCCTCCCTCCGGCCCGATGGACGGAGAGTCGGCGAAATGCCAAGAGGCTGCCTGGAAGAGGCTCACCAGGGGTGCGGAGCTCATCGCGACGACCCTAGCCTTTCACCATCGCGGCGAAGGCGCAACACAAATCTACAAACGGCGGGGTGTCGCGCGATCTGTACCCGTGTACGTATGCCAGGGCGTCTCCCCGCTTGCAAAGGCGGCTTTTCGCGGGTCAGTCGGAAAGGATGAATCCGCCTGTCCCTGCCTCCTTCCTGTTTGCGACCTGCAACGCGGGCCGGGAAGGGTCGCTCAAGGGCGAGATCCGTTCGCGATACGGCGCCGCCCTGGTGCCGACGTTTCTCCGCCCAGGGCTCGTCACCTGGAAGCGGAGGGACGCATCCATGTGGGAGGAGACCGGCCCCCTTCCCGTCTTCGCCCACGTCTTTGGCCAATCGCTGGGGATGGCGAAGACGGAATCCGATCTTCCCGCGCTCGCGGCCCGGCTTGGCGAAGCCCCGCTACGCCTCCATGTCTTTCCCCGGGTCCTGCCCGAGAACGGCTTCTCGAAGGAGGAATGGGCGCGAATCGACGAGCGACGGACCGGAATCGCCCGAACCCTGGAGCAGGCCGGATTGGCCCTGGCGCCCGGGGAGAAAGCCCAGAACGGAGAGGCCGTGGTCGACGTCATACTCGGCGATCCGGGCGAGGCGCTCTTCGTCGGCTGGCACCGGCACGATGCGCGCCGGCGACCCTTCCCGGGAGGCATGCCCCGGGCCTCGCTGCCGGACGGAGCTCCGTCGCGGGCCTGGCTGAAGATGGAGCAGGCGCTCGCCTGCCTTGGCCTCGACGAGCCCGCGAGCCTGCGGGGTCGTTGCGCCGTCGAGCTCGGCAGTGCTCCGGGAGGCGGCAGCCTCGCGCTCCTCGGCCATGGAGCGAGGGTCGTCGGCGTCGATCCGGGGGAGATGGATCCGCGCGTGCTCGCCCACGCGGGGCCGGAGGGCGCGGCCTTCACCCATCTTCCGATCGCAGCGGGCGAAGTCGCCTTCGGCGATCTTCCTCGCCGGGTCGATCTCCTCGTCTCGGACATGAACCTCGCCCCGCCCGTGGCCTTGCGCTACGTCGAGCGCCTCCAACGCCGGGTGCGGGCCCGGACGCTTGTCCTCACGCTCAAGATCAACGACGCGAAAATGGAGTCGTCGATCCCGGATTTCCTCGGCCAGGTGAGGCGCTTCTCTCCGGCCGAACCGCGCGCCACGCAGCTTCCCTCGAACCGGCGGGAGATCACCGTCCTGGCGCACGCGCCCCGCTGAGCCGCTCAGAGGGAGGCAACTTTCCTCAAGCGGAGCCGGTGCATCGTCCGGCCTTCCGCGAGCCACTGCTCCTCGAAGTCGGTCTTCGCATAGAAGAAGTCCCCTTCCGCCCAGGGCTCGCGCTCGAAGAAGGGGCAGTCCTCCTGCACCGCGACCGCCTCCTCGAAGTAGGCTGCGGCATCGGTCATGAAGAGCAGCTCGCCGTCGTCCGCGAGCAGGGCATGGAGGGCCTTGAGAAAGTCCAGGCGGCACATCTGGCGGCGGGCCGCATGCTTCTTCTTCGGCCAGGGATCGGGACAGAGAAAATGGATCCGGCTCGCGAAGCCGTGGGGGAGGAGCCACTCCACCGCGTAGTTGGAATCGACGCGCAGCACCCTGACATTGTCCAAACCGGCGGCGGCGGATTTCCTGCTGACCTTGCGGACGCGGCCGAGGAGGCGCTCGACGCCGAGGAAGTTCCGGTCGCGGTGATGCGCCGCCATGCGGACGAGAAAGGAGCCGTCGCCGCAGCCGAGGTCGAGCTCGATCGGCGCCGTGCCGGGAAAGAGGTCCTCCCGCCGGAGACGGGAGAACCAGTCCGCCGGATGGAGTTCGTTGGGAAAGGGAAAGGGAAAGGGCTCGGCCTTGGCCATGGGCGGAACTGTGCGGCTTCGCGCCGGAGCGGTCAACGGGCGGCGCTGAAAAAGACGCCCGCTGGCCTCACGGTCGCGTCCGGGCGGAGAGGAGCCTCAGCGAGTTCGCAACGACCAGCAGGGTGGCGCCGGTGTCGGCGAGGATCGCGAGCCAGAGGCTGGCGTGTCCCGCGAAGGTGAGGACGAGAAACACGGCCTTCACCAGCAGCGCGAAGGCGATGTTGAACCGGATCATGCCCAGCGTGCGGTGCCCGAAGCGGACGGCGTCGGCGAGCTTTCCGAGGTCGTCCTCCATCAGGGCGACGTCGGCGGTCTCGATGGCGGTGTCGCTGCCGATGGCCCCCATGGCGATGCCGACGCTGGCCACGGCGAGCGCGGGCGCATCGTTGACCCCGTCTCCGACCATGCCGACGTAGCCGTGCTCGGCGAGCATGGCGCGGACGCGGTCCACCTTGTCGTCGGGCAGCAGGTCGCCGAAGACTTCGTCGATTCCCGCCTGCCGGGCGATGGCGTCGGCGGTGCGCTGGTTGTCGCCGCTGAGCATGGCGATGCGCCCGATGCCGGCGGCGCGCAGCGCGGCGAGGGCCTCTCCCGCGTTCGGGCGGAGACGGTCGCCGATGGCGATCACGCCGAGGAGGCGGCCGGGGACATCGCCGGAGGACCGCCGCCCGACCACGGCGAGGGAGAGGCCCCGTTCCTCGATCCCGGCCAGGCGCGCCTCGACGGCCTCGCCGCAGAATCCCGAGGCGTGGGCCATGCGGTGGTTGCCGATGAAATGGACCTGTCCCCCGACCGTCGCCTCGGCCCCTTGTCCTGTGACGGCCCGGTAGCCCATGGACTCGGGCAGGGCCAGGCCGCGCTCTTCGGCCCCGGCGACGACGGCGCGGGCGATGGGATGCTGCGAATGGCTGTCGATGGCGGCGGCGAGGCGCAGCAGCTCGTCCGGATCGACTCCCTCGAAGGGGACGGCCTCCGCGACCTTCGGACGGCCTTCGGTGATGGTGCCGGTCTTGTCCACGGCGAGGGCCCTCAGCTTGCCGAGCGCCTCGAGATGCGCTCCGCCTTTGACGAGGACTCCCCGCCGGGCGAGGGCGGTGAGTCCGGAGACGATGGACACCGGCGTGGCGATGACCAGGGCGCAGGGGCAGGCGATCACCAGCAGGGCCAGCGCCCGGTAGACCCAGTCGCCCCACGTTCCGGAAAAAAGCAGGGGCGGGACCAACGCGGTGAGGATGGCGACGGCGAGCACCGTCGGCGTGTAGACCGCGGCGAAGCGGTCGACGAAGCGCTGCATCGGCGCCCGGCTGCCCTCGGCCTCCTCGACCAGTTGGATGATGCGGGACAGGGTGGAGTCCGAAGCCGCACGGGAGACCCGCACCTCCAGAGAGCCTTCGCCGTTCACGGTGCCGGCGAAGACTTCGTCGCCCGCCTCTTTCTCCACCGGCACGGATTCGCCGGTGATGGGCGCCTGGTCGACCGCAGAGTGTCCGCCCGTCACCTCGCCGTCCAGCGGAATGCGCTGCCCGCTGCGGACGAGGATGGTCTGTCCGATCGCGACGTCGGCGGCGGGAATCTCCTCGGTGGAACCGTCCTCGCGCCGGACCAGAGCGACCTCGGGCGCGAGCGACATCAGCGAGCGGATGGCGCCGCGGGCGCGCTCGCCGCTGAGGGACTCGAGCCATTCGGAAAGGGCGAAGAGGAAGACGACCGCGGCCGCTTCCTCCTGCTCCCCGATGATCCACGCCCCCGCGACGGCGACGGTCATGAGCACGTTCATGTCGAGCCGTCGCTGCCGCAGGGAGCGCCAGGCGGCGGGAAAGACGAGCATCCCGCCGGAGAGCGTGGCGAGGGCGAAGGCGGCGGTGGCCCAGCCGGGTGCCTCCGTCCAGTGCAGGGCGAGACCGAGCCCGGTCAGCAGACCGGACACCACGATCAGCTTCCGCGCCGGGAGGCGGGAGCCGTGGTGGTCGCAATGGTCGCAGGAGGAAGGGGCCATTTGGATCTTCGGGAGGGTTTCGGTTTCAGGCGGGGCTCCCGTTGCCCGCCGCGGTCGTCGCGAGGATCCGGATCCATCGGCCGCCTCCGTCCTGCTCGAACCCGGCGCATTCCGAAAGGTGGCGGATGGAGAAGCCGGCTTGCCTGAGGAGGTGGGGGTAGTTGTGGGAGAACGCCATCTCCCTGCCGTAGACGAGACTGCCCGGTTCGGAGCCGAGGTCGTGGTCGGTGCCGATCGTCTCGATCAGAAGAACGGCGGCGGGGTGGCAGTGCGAGGCGATCCATCCGAAGAGACGGGCCAGCTCCTCCTCGAGGAAATATTCGAGGACGCCGCCGTTCGTCACGAAGACGCTGTGGGGCTTGGCGTGTCCGGGAATCCACTCGACGGCGTCGGCCGCATGGAACTGGAGCCGGCGGTCCGGATAGGTGGAGCGGTTCAACTCGATCCGGGCCTCCCCGATGTCGATGCCGATGAGCTCCTCCAGCTCCGGAAAGCGCTCGGCCAGGAAGGCGAGCAGCCTCCCGCCGCCGCAACCGATCTCGCAAAGGCGACGGACCGGCTCCCCGGAGGCCGCCCTTTCGGAGATCCATTCGCCGAGATGGTCCACCATCCCGAGATCGCGGCCGAGGAAGAGGCGCTCGAAGCGGTCGTCCCAGTCGTCGTGGAACCGGGTGGCGTATTCCCCCCAATAGGCGGAAAGGTAGCGGCGGAGCCGCGCGTGGTCCCGCCTCAGGAAGGCCTGTCCGAGCAAGCCGTTCCGGACCAGGGCGCCGAGCCTGTCGGAGCCGTCCCCGAAGATCTGGCGGTTTGGCCTCGCCGCCAGCGACGGCATCGCCGCCAGCAGGAGGAGCCCCATCGCCAGCTTGGCCCGTTTCGACGGAGGGAAGTCGGAGAAGCGTCTCCTGACGCCGTTCGCTTTGTCCTTTGTCATGGGATCGTGGGGCCTGGAAGGGAGGCGAATTGGACAGGGTCGGATCGGCGATCCAACCCTGTCCACCATCGGAACCAAATGTCAGCCTTTCTTCTTCTTTTCCTCCTTCTTGTGATCATGATCATGGTCGTCATGATCGTGGTCGTGATCGTGGTCATGGTCGCAGATGCAGGCGTACTCCTTGTATTCGCAGGTGGGGCAGTCGTTGAGGTTGACGGTGAGCTTCTCGGTCACGGTCTTCGCGTCGGGCGAGACCTTTACCTGCAGAACGAGAGGCACCATGTCGCCTTCGGGCAGGGCGACGTCGGAGACGAGAGCGCCGTCGGCCTCGGAAAAGGCGAACTTCGTCGGCTTCGAGCGCTCTCCGCCCACGGCGGTGACCTTGGCCTCGCCGGGAGCGACGGCCTCGCCCTCCTCGGAGAGGAAGGTGATCTTCAGCTTGCGGTCGTCGAGGACGAGGAATTCGAAGTGCGGTTCGGTCGAGGTGACGACGCGTCCGCCGTTGGGGCCGACGATCTTCTCTTCGTGCTCGTGGTCGTCGTCGTGCTTGTGTTTCTTGTCATGTTTGTGGTCGTGTTTGTGGTCGTGTTTGTCGCCCTTCTTCTCGTCGGCGACTGCCGGCAGGGCAAGGGCGAGGAGGGCGGTGAGGAGGATGGATCGGATGTTCATAGGTTTGGATGTGTGGTTGGGTTTGGGTTTTGAATATCGGGACGGCCCACCGGATGAGACGGTCCGTCCGGACGGAAATTCGGATTCAGTGGGAAGCGGGAGCATTCAGTTCGATGGCGCGCTGGGCGGCCTTTCTGCCAAAGGCGGAGAACACGGCGGGCGTGACCGCGAAATCGAGCAAAGTGGAGGTGACGAGGCCGCCCACGATGCAGATCGCCACCGGGCTGAGGATCTCCTTGCCGGGCTCGCCCATGGCGATGACGAAGGGGATCAGGGCGATGCCGGCGGACAGAGCGGTCATGGCGACGGGCACGAGCCGTTCGAGCGTGCCCCGCTCGATCATGCGCTCCGTGAAGCCTTCGCCCTCGTGCTTCATGAGGTGCAGGTAGTGGCTGATCATCATGATGCCGTTGCGCGCCGCGACACCGCCGACGGCGATGAACCCGACGAGGGTGGCGATGCTGATGTTGCCCACCAGCAGCCAGGTCAGGGCGAGGCTGCCCATCAGCGCGAGCGGCAGGTTCAGCAGCACCTGGACGGCGAGCATCAGGCTCCTGAAGTAGGACCAGAGCAGCATGACGATGGCGACGAGGACGATCCCGAAGAGCATCGCGATGCGTTTGGCCGCGGCCTGTTCCGCCTGGAATTCGCCCTCGTAGCTGATGAAGACGCCCTCGGGCAGGCGGATCTCCTCCGCCACCCGCTCCTGGAGCTGGCGCACCAGCTCGCCGGCGTTGCGCTGCGTGGGATTGATGGAGACCACGTAGCGGCGTTGCGTGTTCTCGCGGAACACGGTGCTGGGGCCGGAGGCTTCCCGCACCTCGGCGACGGAACCCAGCGAGATTCTCCGCCCCGACCTGGTTTCGATGGGCAGGGCTTGGATGGCGGTGGGATCGGACCGCCACTCCACCGGCAGGCGGATGGCGAGGTCGAGGGTGCGCTGGTTCTCGCGGAGCTGGCCGACATTGGCTCCGCCCAGGAGGGTGGACAGCGTCCGGTTCAGCTCGCCGGGAGTCACACCGTTGGCGAGGGCGCGGACACGGTCCACCTCGATGCGCAGCTGGGGGATCGGCGCCTGCTGGTCGAGCTTGGCGTCCTCCAGCCCGGGGATGCCTTTGGCGACGTCCTGCACTTGCCTGCCGAGGTTGGTGATGGTGTCGAGGTCCGGTCCGAAGATCTTCACCGCGATGGGCGCGGTGACGCCGCTGAGCAGATGGCTGATGCGGTGCGAGAGCGGTCCGGAAAGCACGCTGAAGGTGCCGGGAACGGATTGCACACGGGTGCGGATCTCGTCGAGGATCTCCTCGTTGCTGCGTTCGCTGCCCTCCTTCCGGAAGTCGATGTCGAACTCCGCATTGGAGATGGGAACGACGTGGTCGCTGCGCTCGGCGCGCCCGATGCGGCGTCCGACATGGTTGACTTCGGGCACTAGCCGGATCTGGCCCTCCACGGCGGCGGCGAGCTTCTGCATCTCCGCCAGCGAAGTGCCGGGCGCCGCGCCCGTGGTGACGATGACGGTCTCCTCGTGGAAGGCCGGAAGGAAGTCCTTGCCCATCCTGGGATAGAGCATCAGCGCCAGCATCAGCATCAGGCCCACGACCGCCATGACCAGCCACGGCTGGCGCAGGCTGAGCCGCAGCAGGGTGCCGCGCAGGAGGAGCTTCAGCCCGCGGACGAGGCGTCCGTCCTGGTGATGGCGGTCTCCGGCTTTTCCCGCCCGGGAGCCCAGCAGCAGCGAGCACAGCACCGGAATCGCGGTGAGGGAGACGACGAAGGAGGCGAGCATGCTCACGATGGTCGCGATGGCGATGGGGGCGAAGAGCCTGCCCTCCACCCCGGTGAGGCCAAGCAGGGGCAGGAAGACCAGCACGATGAGGACCGTGGCGTAGAGGATGGAGTTCCGCACCTCGCCCGAGGCGCGGGCGATCACCTCCAGCTTGGTCAGCGGGTTCGCGGAGGCGGCATTTTCTTTCAATCTTCGGAAGACGTTCTCCACATCCACGATGGCGTCGTCCACCACCATTCCGATGGCCACGGCGAGGCCGCCGAGCGTCATGCTGTTCACGCTCAGCCCCATCCACTTGAAGGTCAGCAGGGTGATGGCGAAGCTCAGCGGCATGGCCATCAGGGTGATGAAGGTGGTGCGCAGGTTCAGCAGGAAGAGGAAGAGCACGATGGTGACCATCACCGCCCCGTCCCGGATGGCCTCGGTGAGGTTGCCGATGGAGCGGTCGATGAAGTCCCGCTGGCGGAACAGCACGGTCGCCTCGACACCTTCCGGCAGGCTCGGCTGCAGCTCCCCGATGGCGGCCTCGATCTCCTCCGTGAGCGATACGGTGTCGAAGCCCGGTGCCTTGGTGACGCTCATGATCACCCCCGGCGTGCCGTTCACGCTGGCGTCGCCGCGCATGGGCTCGACTCCCCACGCCACCGTGGCGACGTCGGCGATGGCGATGGGCCGGTCGTCGACCACCTTGACCACGGTCTGCGCGATGTCCTCCAGATCCACGGTCATGGCGAGGTTGCGCACCATGATCTCCTGGGATCCGCTGTCGATGAAGCCGCCGGTGGAGTTGGAGGCCGCCTCTTCCGCCGCCTCCTCGAGCTCCCGGAGCGAGACGCCGTTCGCCTGCATGCGCCATGGATCGGGCTGGATCTGCGCCTGCTTCACCCCGCCGCCCATGCTGAGCACCTCCGCGACCCCGGCGATGGATTGCAGCCGCCGACGGATCGTCCAGTCCGCGATGGTGCGGACGTCCATCGGCTCGGTCTCCCCATCCGTGCTCCGCACGCCGATGAGAAGGATCTCGCCCATGAGCGAGGCGACGGGCGTGAGATAGGGTTGGGTGCCCTCGGGCAGCGTCTCCCGGGTGCCTTGTAGGCGCTCCTGCACGAACTGTCGCGCCGTGTAGATGTCGGTCCCCCAGTCGAATTCCGCGAAGACCAGCGAGAGTGCGATGTCGGAGGTCGAGCGGAGGCGATTGAGCCCGGAAACCCCCATCAGGGCGCTTTCGATCGGCTGGGTCACGAGCGCCTCGACTTCCTCGGGCGCCAGGCCCGGAGCCTCGGTGAGAATGGTCACGGTCGGCTTGGTGAGGTCGGGCAGGACCTCCACCGGCAGCTCCCCGGCGGTGCGGAAGCCGAGGACCAGGAGGACGACGGAGGCACCGAGGATGAGGGCACGGTTGGCCAGAGCCCAGCGGATCAGCAGGTTCAGCATGGCGGATCAGGCGGCCTCCTCGCCGGGTTGAGTGGAGCCGGCCGGGGCCGCGTCGTCCCCGACCGGCTTGCGGCGGGTGGACACGACCAGCAGCACCAGCAGGATGGCGTTCATCGCGTAGGAGATCAGGGCCAAGGGACTGGAGGGACCGGCGGATCCCTCGTGCCCGTGTCCCTGCCGTTCCCTCTCCATCTCCGCCTTCTTCTCGGGGGTGAGCTCGGAGCCGTCCTCCGCGTGCTCGTGGCCGTGGGCGGCGTCGAGCGCCTCCTTCAGCGAGATGCCGCTGCCTCCTCCGGCAAAGGAGAGCGAATAGGCGCCCTGCGTCACGACCTCGTCGGCGGGAAAGAGCCCCGAGAGGATCTCCACATGGCGGTCGTTCATCGCTCCGACCTCGACGGGGGTGCGGACGAAGGCGTTCGGGAGATCGAAGTGCTTCACGTAGAGAAAGCGGTTGCTCGCCGCGCCCTGGAGCGCGGAGCGGGGCACGCGCATGACGTTCTCCCGCTTGCCGAGGACGATGGCGTACTCCGCCCGCATTCCGGGACGAAGGCGGCCGCTCCCGTTCTCGAGCTGGAAGACGGCATCGAGGGTGCCGCTCGTCTGGTCGACGCTGGTGCCGAAACGCACCATCTCGCCCTGGAACGTCTCGCCCGGCAGCGCGACGACGCGGATATGCGCCTTCGTTCCGGGACCGATGCGCCCCGCGAGATCCTCGGGGACGCGGGCGGTCGCCGAGACCCTCGAGAGGTCGGCGATCTCGACGAGGGCGCTTCCCGGCTCGATCGCCTCGCCCAGCCGTGTCGCGACGGACATGACGAGTCCTCCGAGAGGAGCCTTCAGGGCGACCGTCGGCGGTGGATCGCCCGGCTGGCGGCTCTCGATCCTGGCGACGGTCTGGTCCTGTGCGACTATGTCTCCCGGCGCGACGAGCAGCTCCACGACACGGCCGGAGATGCGGCTGCTCACGACGCCGTCCTTCCCGGGGGCGATCTCGAGGCGTCCGAGAGCGAAGGCCGTCTCCTCGAAGTCGCCTTCCTCGACGGTTTCGGTCTCGATGCGAAGGTTCCTCGCCCCCGTCTCGTCGAGGATGACGACGTCCTCAGAGGTGCGCCCCTCGGCCGTCGGCGCAAGCGCGAGGACTAGGCTAAAAATATTGAGGACAAAGGCTCTCATTTCTGGTTCTGTGAGGATGACTGGAGTCCGGGATAGGCGCCGGTCGCGAGGCGGACGCGGGCCTCGGCGAGGTGGTAGTCGGTCAGGAAATCGAGGGCTCCGCGCCGCACCTCGAGGAGCTGCTCCTGGGCCTGGCGCACCTGGAGAAAGGTCGCCTCGCCGTTCGCGTGGGCCTTGCGGACCTCTTCGAGCTGCTCCTTGGCGAGGGCCGGGAGCTCGTCGGCGGCCTCCTTCGCGAGCTTCCAGGCGTCGAGCCGGGCGCGGTAGGCCTCCTCGCATTCGCCGCGGACCCTGAAGCGCGCCGCCTCGGCCCCGCGCGCGGCCTCCTCGCCGTCGAGCCGGGCCTGGTCGATGCCGCCCTGGTTGCGCTGGCGCAGGGGAAGTGGAATGGAGATCCCGATGCCGGCGAAGGTGTTCCGCTCGAGACCGTTCGGCGCATCGACCGCCTTCTCTCCTTCGACGAAAAGCCTCACCGAGACGTCCTCCCAGCGCTTCGCCTCCTCGAGGACGAGGGCGGCGCGGGCCTCGTCGATCTTCGCGAGGGCGAGGACGTGGTCGGGCCGACGCGGAAGGATCGCCTCGAGATCGGCGCGGGTGGACGGCTCGGCGGCGGGCAGGGCGAACGCTGCCTCGAGCCGGAGATCGGTCGTGGCACCGAGGCCGAGCAGTCGGAGCAAGGCGAGCCGCTGCTGCTGCTCCTGCGCGGCGAGGCGGTCGCGCTCCTGCTCCAAGGTGCGGGCGGCCAGCTTCGCCTGCATCGCGTCGAGCTTCGAGACCTCGCCGGCCGCCGCCTTCTCCTCGAGGAAGCGCTGGATCTCCGAGTTCAGGGAGATCCCCTCCCGCACCAGCCGTTCCCGCTCGCGGGTCGCGAGCAGCTCGACGATGGCCCGGTCGATCTCTCCGGCGAGCTCGCGCCGTCTTTCGGCGATCTCGGCCTCGGCGAGGAGGATCTGGTGGCGGCGCAGGCCTTTCTCGTGGCGGAGGCGCGCGGTGAGGGGGAAGCGCTGGGCGAAGGCGACCTCGTAGTTCCGCTCGCCTTCGTTGCGCCCGACCCCGTCGTCGCTCACGTTCAGCTCGAGTTCGGGATTCTCGAGGCGTCCCGACCAGCGCAGGCGCGAGGCCGCCCGGTCGACCGCGACCGAGGCGAGCTTCAGGTCGGGATGGTTCGAGAACGCCGTCCGGATCGCGGCGTCCCGCGTCAGCGCGCGGGCTTCGGAGGCGGTCGAGACCGAGCCGGCCGTCATCAGGGCGACGAGGAAGAGGGAAAGAGGGGGTGAAAAGGCAGTCATCGGGAAAGGACACAGGGAGAGGGCAGCGGCCCGGCGGCAGAGGATCCGGGAAACGAAGCGACCGCACCTCGACAGGAGGAGCGGGGGAACGCGGGGAAAGGAAACGCGCTCCCTACCGGCGAAGATGCCGGAGGGGCGGGATCAGATCAGGAAGCGGCCCGTGAAGGACGGGGCGGAGAAGACCGGCCTTCGATCCGGAGGATCGGAAAAGGCGGAGGGGGCGCCGCCCGGAACCGTGGCGACGGGAGCGGAAATCTCGAAGAGCGCGGGGACGAGGATCGCGACCACGACGGTCGGCACCTTCACCAGCCCCGGTGCGGGAGCTTCCGAAAGACGGAGGTCGCAGGATTCGGGGCAAGGCACCGTGTCATGGTGATGTTCGTGGTCCTCCTCCTCGTCATGCGAGTGGAAGCAGAAGGGGCCGGCATGGTCCGCCTCCTCCCCGTCGTGATAGAGATGATGATGGGCCTCCAGCCCGACGGCGGAGAGAACCGCGCAGAACGTCGTGTTTCCTCCAGCCCCGAGAAGGGCGAAGAGGAGGGGCAGAATCAGGACCTGGAGGGCCTTGCGCACCATGTCTGGCGACAACACTCGCAGCGGAGAGCGGAGTGTCAACCGGCGATTCGATGGAGGCGAAGAACACCCGGTGCCGGAGGTGGCCTTCTCAGATTTTCTCCAGCGCCTCGATCCTGTCGCTCAGCTCGCCCCACTTGGTGACCCGGGATTCGAGGAGGGTCTCGATCTCGGAATAGCGTTTCATCGCGGTGGACGACTCGTCGCCCTTCTTGAAGAACTCGGGGTCGGCGAGCTTGGCGTCGAGCTGGCTTTTCTCCGTTTCCAGCTTCGCGATCTCGGATTCGAGGGTTTCGAACTCCTTCTTCAAGGGGCGCAGCTTCGTCGCTCTCTCTTCGCGGGCCTTGGCTTCGAGGCGGCGCTGCTCCTTGCGGTTGAGACCGGAATCCGCCTCGTTCGGGCTGGACTTGGCGTTCTGCGAGGAGGCGGGATTCGCCTTGGCCGACTCCAGCTCCATGTCGGCCTTCTTCTTCTCGAGGTAGTCGCTGACGTTGCCGTAGTAGAGCTTCGGCTTCTGGCCGGGGATGAACTCGAGCACCTTCGTGACGATGGGATCGAGGAAGGAGCGGTTGTGCGAGACGATGGCGTAGGCCCCGGTGTAGTCGGCGAGGGCGCGCTGGAGGACCTCCTGCGACTGGAGGTCGAGGTGGTTGGTCGGTTCGTCGAGGATGAGGAAGTTCGCGGGCTGCAGCAGCATGCGGGCGAGGGCGAGACGTCCGCGTTCGCCGCCTGACAGAACACTCACCGACTTGAAGACATCGTCGCCCCGGAAGAGGAAGGCCCCGAGCAGGGTGCGCAGGTTGCCCGCCGCCGCGGTGACGCTGCCCTCCATCGTGCCGAGCACGGTCTTCGTCGGGTCGAGCTCGTCGGCGTGGGTCTGGGAGAAGTAGGCGATGCCCACCTTGTGGCCCTCGGTGATCGTGCCCGAGGTCGGCTCCTCGATGCGGGCGATGAGGCGGGAGAAGGTCGACTTGCCCGCGCCGTTCACGCCGACGATGGCGATCTTGTCGCCTCGCTCGATGGCGAAGTCGAGACCGTCGATGACCTTGTTCTCGCCGTAGTGCTTGCCGACCTTTTCCAGCTTCAGCACGGTCTGCCCGCTGCGCTCGGGCTGGGGAAAGCGGAAGTCCATCGCCGCGGCGTCCTGCTCCAGCTCGATGCGCTCGACCTTCTCGAGCTGCTTGATGCGCGACTGGACCATCTTCGCCTTCGAGGCCTTGGCGCGGAAGCGGTTGATGAGCTTCTCGGCCTTCTCGATCTCGCGGGCCTGGTTCTTGAAGGCCCGCTCGGCCTGCTCGCGCCGGGCGACGCGCTCCTGGAGGTAGAAGGAATAGTTGCCCGAATACTGCTGCACGCCGCCGTTCTCGAAGGCGAGGGTGCGGTTCGTCAGGTTGTCGAGCATGCTCCGGTCGTGCGAGATCAGGAGGATGGCCCCGCCGTAGTTCCGCAGCCATTGCTCCAGCCACTGCACCGTCTCGATGTCGAGGTGGTTCGTCGGTTCGTCGAGCAGCAGCACGGAGGGCTCGCGCAGGAGCAGCTTGGCCATGGCGATGCGCATCTGCCAGCCGCCGCTGAACTCACCCGCCTGCCGGTCGAAGTCGCTTTTCGAGAAGCCGAGCCCGTCGAGCACCGTGGCGATGCGCGGGCGCATCTTGCTGACGTCGTGGTGGTCGAGGCGCAGGGTGAGGTCGCCGAAGACCTCGAGGAGATCGCCGTAGGCCTCGCTTTCCGGATCGGCCGTCTCCAGCTCGGCCTCGACCTCCTTCAACTGGATCTCGAGCTGGCGCACGTCGTCGAAGGCCTTCGCGACCTCGTCGTAGACGGTCGAGCCCTTGTGCTGCACGCCCTCCTGCGGGAGGTAGCCGACCGTGGTCTGCCTCGCCTTGATGATGCCGCCGGTGTCGGCCTGCTCGATGCCGGCGATGATCTTCATCAGGGTCGACTTGCCCGCCCCGTTCGGTCCCGCGAGGGACCAGCGCTCCTTCGCGCGCACGGTGAAGGAGAGGTCCCGGAAGAGATTCCGGGCCCCGTACTGGACGCTGACTCGATCGACCGCGAGCATGAAGGGCGCGAATGTAGCGTAGATTCGCCGGTCCGCCAGTGGAAGGGGCGGGGCGGTGATCCGTTCTCCGTTCGGAATCGGCTACCCCGATGCGCCCCTCATTTGAGGTTTGACTTGGGGAGGGGTTTGGGATTGTGTTTTTGAACAAACGAATAACTCAAGGCTAGGTTGGCTCACGACCTTGTTGTGTGTGGATCTGACTGATGTACAGCTTTTTGTGGGTAAACAACGTTCTGTCTTAAAATGAAGCGGCGGACTCTTGCGATTCTTACGATGACCTTGGTGGCGGTAATTGCAGTTCCCTGGCATCTCATCATCTTGAGCCGAAAGGCGGATAGATTTCTCAACGAAGCGACAACGATTCTCAGCACGGGCAGCGAACATCCCGGCATCGTGAAGATCAGTCTCAAGTCAGGCGATTCTTTTCGTGCTCTCCTCGAACACTC
The DNA here is from genome assembly GCA_037190325.1 of Verrucomicrobiales bacterium. GTDB lineage: Bacteria > Verrucomicrobiota > Verrucomicrobiia > Verrucomicrobiales > DEV007 > Arctic95D-9. Next base: position 134,656 of record JBBCIU010000006.1, read on the forward strand.
CTGCTGTTCTGGGGCCGGGTTCGACGCCGTTGCCATCCAGACCTCTGATGGATCGATATATCACAGCCGGAACAATTACTGTGGAGAGGAAGGTTTTCACGCCGCGATGACTGAGCGTGAATTTGGGTCTCTTCCTGAGCTCGAGAACTATCTGCTTGAAAACGGATACACCAAAATCGGACAGAACACGGGTCGGCAGGCAACGGCTGCGACTTGACGTTCGTCAATAATGAAATGGAAAAGAAGGAACGCTCATGTGCAATCGCACTGTTCGGGGTTTTCGTTCTCGTCTTCTCTTTTGCGTGTTATTTCGAACTCATTCCTGTCGGGAATGGAGGCCCCAAAGCCGGATTGAGACATGCTCTAAATCTCCAATCCTTACCCGGTTCTCTCGAAATCATTGGGGCGGGTGGCGAATCGTGGACCGATTACCTCTTCGTCGCCGATATTCGCGTTTCACCCGATCAGTTCCCTGAACTTCTCAAGGGGAGGAATTTCGAACCATACCGACACTATCAAGAAACGATTGAAGAGTCCTGGATTCAAAATTTTCAGCCGCTCAATGTCAGTGAGAGCTGGATTTGGCCCCATCACGCCGACTTGGATTCGTTTGTCGCGAGTTGCACCGTGCATACCAATAAGGATCGGTCTCGGGTTTTCGTTCACTACATCAGCGACTGAGCGTCCAAGCCAAACTGGCGAACAAATCCTCTTCGCCGGAGAAACCATGGCCTTCTACGTCCATTGAACATGGACACGACGTTCCCCGGGAGGATTCGCCAGCCCTGTAGCCGCGTCCATTGGGCGCGGATCGGACGCTCTTGCGACGTTCGGGCGAGGCCAATGGCCTCACCTACAGGGTTCCGGCCTCGATGGAGGCTCCGAACCACGATCAGCCCTGAGCCGCCTGGCGCACCCTCTCCTTCGCCGCTTCGCATTCCTCGTTGAGGGAGGCGGTCTCGCGGGCGAGCTGGGTCTTCAGCTCGGGCACCTCGTGGTAGCGGCCTTCGGCGATGGCCTTGGCGACGAGGTCGTTGAGGAAGAGCTCGCGCTCCGCGATCTTCGCCTTGTACTTGTCCGAAAGGGCGGCGAGCTCCGCTTTCTGCGCATCGCTCAGCGCTTGAATCGGCTCGGTTTGGCCGAAGCGCTCCATGGCGCGTTCGTAGGCGCTTTTCATCGCGGGGGATCAGGCTTCGGGCTCCTTGGCCGCGGCTTTCTTCGCCGACGCCTTCTTTTTCGGCGCTTCGGTGGCGGGGGCCTCCTCCTCGGCGGGCGCTTCGGGAGCCGGGGTGGCCGGGGCCGGAGCCGCCGGGGCGGCGGCTCCGATCTGGAGCTCCGGGGTGCCGGCGATGAGCTCGGTCAGCTCCGGCCAGCCTCCGGTCTGCTGGAGCTGGAAGATGTGGAGATAGATCGCCACGATCTCGGGATCGAACTGCTTCAGCAGGCCCGCCACGGTGCTCTTGAGCTTCTTGGCGTCGAAGGTCTCGGGAATGTCCTCGGCCGCGCCTTCGCCGTCGTGCTCGATTCCGAGCCCGTCGAGGAAGCCGGTCAGCAGGCCCGTGTGGCCCTTGAGGAGCCAGAGCTGCAGCACCTGGGCGGCGATTTCGGAACAGCCGCGCAGCTTCACGTTCTTCAGCATCCAGTCGATCTGCTCGGCGACGGGCTTGCGTTGGACGAAGACGGGGCGCAGTTTGCGCTCCTTCGCGATGGAGGAGATGGTCGCCTTGTAGACCTCGCGCTGTTCGTCGCGAAGATAGCGGAAGACGGAGAGCGCCGTCTCCGGCTTCATTTCCTGGAAGAGCTCGTAGGCCTGTTTCATCGAGGGATGGAGAGTAATCGCCTAAGAAATCCGAAATATCCGGCTTCTCAAGCGCCATTTTGGCCTCGAAGCAGAGAAAGGCGGGATCGAAGCGGGCGTTGCCGGGAGGAGGGGGAACGGTTCAATGGAAAATGCAATCTGTTCCCAAGAAACTAAATTAGCCCGGCGGCTTATTTTAATTTCTCTTGGAAAATTAAAATAAGGGCAACTCTGGAACCTGCCGATCTACCGTCCGCCCAAGCGGCTTCGCCTACGATTTCCAAAGGTCTCTCCGGTTTGAAGAATCGCTTCGAATCCGTCCATGTGTGGCGAAAGGGGCGTCGCCGCGCTAGGGTGGCGGCATGGCCAAGGGCTACGCCTTCTTCGATCTCGACCACACCCTGCTGCCGCATGACACGCAGGCGCTCTTCTGCAACTATGTGCTGCGCCGCGAGGGCTGGCGGCGGGTCTGGCTGCTCTGGTTCCTGCCCTGCGTCCCGCTCGCGGCGCTGCGGATTCTGGGCCTGCGGACGATGAAGCGCCTCTTCCTTGGCTACCTCGTGGGGATGCCGCGGGAGACGCTGGAGGCACATGTCGCCGACTTCCTTGAGACCGATTTCGCCGCCGCGCTCTATCCCGAGGTCGTCGCGGAGGTGGAGCGGCATCGCGCGGAGGGGCGGACGCTCGTCCTCAACAGCGCCAGCCCCGAGTTCTACCTGCGCGGCATCGCGGAGCGCCTCGGCTTCGACCATGTCGTCGGGACGAAGACAGAGGTGGCCGAGCGGATGCCCTTCGTCCCCGCGATCATCGGGCCGAACAACAAGCACGGCGAGAAGATCGTCGCGATGCGGGCTCTCGGTCTCATTCCCGACGAACCGCCCGTGCTCGCGGACTCGTGGTCCTACTCCGACAGCGCCGCCGACCTGCCTCTGCTGGAGCTGGCCGAACACGCGGTGACGATCCATCCCGGGGCGAAGCTCGCCGCGATCGGGGAGACGCGCGGCTGGCGCACGATGACGCCGCCGCGGCCCTACTCGGGGAAATGGACGGGACGGCTCGCGACCCTCCGGCAGGTGCTGGGGCTCTACCCGGTACCGGCGTAGCCAAGGCGGGGTCGCCGGGAACCTCGGGTGGACCCGGCTCCCCTCCGCGTGTGATGAGAAATTCGCACGAATTTCTCTACGAAGTTGCGCGGGGGAGTATACTTCCCGCCATGAGCGACCAGACCGAAAACTCCCCCGACGGCGCGATTCCGGCACGATCCTGGATCTCGCTGGGCTCGGTGCTGGTGGTCCAGGCGCACAATGCCTTCAACGACAATTTCGTGAAGCTGGTCCTCATCGGGCTGACGGTCACGGTCGCGGCGGGGACGACCCTCGCGAAATACGTGGAGGACATCCTCGGGGCGATGATTCCGCTGCCCTTCATCCTCCTCGCGCCACTCGCGGGCTGGCTCTCGGACCGCTATCCGAAAAGCCGCATCCTCTACCTCTCTCTGGTCGCGAAAGTGGCCGTCTTCGCGCTCATTCTCTTCGCCCTGGTCATCCGCTCGGTTCCCCTCGCCCTCTTCGCCGACTTCCTCTTCCTCGTGCAGTCGACGATCTTCTCTCCCGCGAAGCAGGGGATCCTCAAGGAGATCGTCGGCTCGAAGAGACTGGGGGCGGCCAACGGACTGATGCAGATGCTCACGATGGCCGGCATCCTCGCCGGGATGGCGCTCGCGGGCTGGTGGTTCGACGCCGACCTGGCGCGGCGCAACGCGGAGCACGGCGTCTCTCCGGAGAACGCCTGGAGCACCGCGATCCATGTGGTGATGTGGGGCGGGGTCGCCGCCCTCCTCCCCCTCTTCCTCGGGCTGCTCATCCGCCGCACGCCGGAGCATCCCGGCAAGCGTTTCCACGCATCCATCCTCGGCAGCCATTTCCGCGACCTCAAGTACCTGCTCCAGCACATCACCCTGCGCCGGACCGGCCTGTTCATCGCCTTCTACTGGTTCGTCGCGAATTTCGTGGGCCTCACCTTCTTCGGATTCGCCAAGGAACTCCATCCCAACGCGGCCGAGGGCGGGGTGGCGAACTCCTCGGCGCGCATGTTCCTGATCATCGGGGTCGGACTGATCTGCGGCAGCCTCTTCGTCTCCTTCCTTTCGAGGAAGGGGAACCGGCTTCCGCTCTCCGTCGTCGGAGGATTGGGAATGACGGTGGGAATGGCCCTGCTCGGAATCCTCCCGGCCGAGACCCTCCCCTGGTTCGGGGCGATCGCCCTGATCGGCTTCGCGAGCGGATTCTTCATCGTTCCGCTCAGCGCCCATCTCCAGGACCAGATCGATGCAGAGCACCGGGGACGGGTCCTCGCGGCGCAGAACCTGCTCATCTCGATCTCCGGAATCGCGGCCATCCTCACGAGCACGCTGATGAAGACCGCCGGTCTCGGCGTCGCCACGCAGGTGCTCGTCATCGTCGCGCCCTTGCTCTTCCTCAGCCTGCTCCTTCATCGCATGCTGAAAGTTTCCGCCCTGCAGGCGGCGCCGGCCGCATGAAGTCCCTCGCGCGCGCCTTCTTCCGCTGTGCCTTCGGGCCTTTCGTCTGGTTTTTCTACCGGATCCGGCCGATCGGGACGGAGAACGTTCCCCGCGAGGGCGGCGTCCTCCTTCTGAGCAACCACGTCAGCTACATCGACTCCTTCGTGATCTATCTCTCCTGTCCGCGTCCGGTGCGCTTCGTGGTGCTGGAGGACTACACGAAGGTGAAGGCGATCGCCTGGTTCCTGCGCCTCTTCGGAGCCATCCCGATCCGCCCGGAAAAGGCGAAGGAGGCCATCGTCCGCACCGTCGAGGCGCTGGAGGCGGGCGACGTCGTCTGCCTGTTTCCGGAGGGAGGCCTGACCCGGCTCGGCGTGACGACGGAGTTCAAGAAGGGCTTCGAGCTCATCGTGCGGAAGGCCGGCTGCCCCGTCGTCCCGGTCTACATGGACGGACTCTTCGAGTCGATCTTCTCCTTCGAGCGGGACCGCTATTTCAAGAAGCGCCCCCAGTCGCTCGTCTGCCCCCTCCAAGTCGCCTACGGCCCGCCGATCCCGGCCGAGGAAGCCACGGCCGATTCCGTGCGCCTCGCCGTGTGGGAGCAATCGGGCGTCGCCTTCGCCTCCCGTCGTGACTTCGCGAGGCCTCTTGAGGTCGCCGCCGTGCGCGCCTTGAAGCGGCGACGCGGCCAGGTCCTCTTCGCCGAATACGGCAAGGACGGCCCGCGCCAGTGGACCCGCGCCCAGACCCTCGCCCTCGCCGTCTCCATCGCGCGCCGCTGGATGGCCCAGCCGGAAAAAGGCGAGCGCATCGGCATTCTCCTCCCCTCCGGGCCGTTGCCCTCCATCATCCATCTCGGCCTCGTCCTCGCCGGGAAGACTCCGGTGAACCTGCCCTTCACCATCGACCAGCACGAGCTCGAGGCCAGCGCCAAGAGCGTCGTTCCTCTCGGCATCCGCACCGTCATCACCTCGCGGGCCTTCATGCCGCACCTGATGGACTTCTGGCAGGGCGACGAAGGCGTCTTCATCGACATGAAGTCCGTCCTCTCGCCGCCGGGCTCCCTCATGGGGCTCTTCGAGCGCGTCCGCGCCGCCCTCGAACCCGCCTGGCTGACCTGCTGGCGCCTCGACCTGCACCGCCGCGATCCCGACCGCGAGGCCGTCGGGCTGGTGCCGCATTCCGGCGAATCGCCGGTTCTCCTGACCTCCCGCGAACTCCACCGCGACACCTGGCGGGTCTATGCGGCGAATTTCCTGCGGAGGGGCGACTCCGTCCTCACCGAGGACTCCCTCGCGCGGCCCGAAGGCCTCGTCCTCGGCTGCTGGGGCGCCGTTCTCGGACGTGGAAGGGCCGTCTCCCGATCGCTTTCGCAGCGCAACGACCCGGAATCCCTGGAACGCGCCCTCGCCGAGCAGGAGGTTTCCCACCTTGCGGGCGATCTGCGTTTCTTCCAGGCCATCGAGGAAACCGCCGCCGTGCGCCCGGCGAAATGGGGGATCGTCTTCGGTCCGGCCGAACCTTCGCAGCTCGAAGAACTCGAAGGGCGCCTCGGTCTCCCCCTCGCCCGGGCCTGGTCCTGCCGTGGCCGCATCGTCGCGATGAGCCGGCCCGATCCCGACATCGGCGACGTCGTGCGCCACCCGTCCCAGAAAGGCCGCGATCCGGAGTCGGTCGGCCGTCTTCTGCCCGGCCTCGTCGGCAGGATCGAGGGAGGAAGGCTCCTCCTGAAGGCCTCTCCGGAAGGCCCCGCCTTCGAGGAAGGCGACGGGGCGCGGCTCGCTCCCGACGGGCTCCTCTATCTTTAAAAAATTCGCTTGCCCGGCCCGGCGACCGGTGGCAACTTGCCCGCCCTCGAACCAGAGGGAAAACAACCATGGCCTACGCAATCATCAAGACCGGTGGAAAGCAATACCGCGTCGCCGCCGGCGACAAGATCGACGTCGAGAAACTCGATGCCGAAGTCGGCGACACCGTGACCCTCGGTGAGGTTCTCGCCTCGGGCGAAGGCGACTCCCTCACCCTCGGCGCCCCCTTCATCGAAGGCGCTTCCGTCACTGCCAAGGTCGTCGACCAATTCCGCGACAAGAAGGTCGTCGCTTTCAAATTCAAGCGCCGCAAAGGCTATCACAAGACCAAGGGGCACCGCCGCCACCTCACCCGTCTCGAGATCGTCTCCATCTGAGCGATCCGTCGGCAGGCTCCCAGATTCATCCGAACCTCCTCGCAGACATGGCCCACAAGAAAGGACAAGGCAGCGTCAAGAACGGTCGCGACAGCCAGAGCAAACGCCGCGGCGTGAAGAAATTCGGCGGCGAGCGCGTCGTGCCCGGCAACATCATTCTGCGTCAGTGCGGAACCAAGTGGCATCCCGGCAAGAACGTCGGCATGGGACGCGACTACACGATCTACTCCCTCGTCGAAGGAGCCGTCCGCTTCGATCAGGGCGGACGCCGCGTCAACGTCGTCGAAGCCGCTTCGGCTTGAGCCGTCCGGAGTCCAGTGGGGGCGTTCCATGCTGAACGTCGTCCTCCACCGGCCCGAGATTCCGCCGAACACCGGCAATGTCGGGCGTCTCTGCCACGCCGCCGGCGCAAGGCTCCATCTCGTGGGGCCGCTCGGATTCTCTTTGGACGACCGCGCCCTGAGACGCGCCGGGCTCGACTATTGGCAGGAGCTCGAGCCTGTTCTCTGGGATTCCCTCGAGGACTACTACGCCGCGGTTCCGCCTTCGTCCCGCATCTGGCTGCTCACCACCAAATGCGACCGCCCCTACTGGGACGCGGACTTCGCGCGCGGCGATTCCCTCGTCTTCGGCCCGGAGACGAGAGGGCTTCCTGAAAGCCTTCTCGAGGCGCATCCCGCCGACTGCCTAACGATTCCCCAAATCGCCGGCCGCAGCCTGAATCTCGCCACCGCCGCCGGGATCGTCCTCTACGAGGGCGTGCGGCAACTGACAAAGTGACATTTTTGGTGGAAATGCCGCCCTTTTCCCTTGTCGCGATTTTTAAAAAACGATAGACAAGAGGCCTGACCCTCGGCCGCCCAAACCGTTCCCGTCGGTTTCCCATCCCCCAGTCCCGCGCTCCCCCACATGACCGTTCCACGTCCGAACTACGGCATCACCCGGATCGACCAGCCGGAGAAAAAAAACCACGGTTTCTATGTCCGCGTCACCCACCGCGGCAAAAGCTTTCAGAAATACTTCCCCGACAAGTCCCTCGGCGGCAAACCGAAGGCCCTCAAGGCCGCCCGCGCCTATCGGGACTCCCTTCTCGAGAAAATGCCGAAGTACAAGCAGGAGGCTGCGGCAAGGAAGAAGCGGCGGATCAAGCAATCCGGCATCGTCGGCGTCACCCACGTCGTCTCGAAGTCTCCCAAGGGCACGGTCTACGAATACTGGCAGGCGGCGTGGATCGATGGCGAAGGCCGCCGCCGTACCGCGAAGTTCTCCATCGCCCGCTACGGCGACGCGAAAGCCATGGAGATGGCGAAGAAAGCCCGCCGCGCCGGACTCAAGGGCAAGTCCTGAAGCGCCTCCCCGCGCGAAAAAAGACTCGTCTCGGAGGCCAAGGCGGGGCATGGTGCCGCGTGTCAACGCAGCCCCCTCTTTCAGATCCTGAAATCGTCGTCTCCGCGCGGGAAGTGGTGCGCACCTTCCGCATCGGCGAGAACCGCATCGAAGTCCTCAAAGGGGTCTCCCTCGACGTGCGTCGCGGCGAGACCCTCTTTCTCGTCGGTCCGTCCGGCGCCGGCAAGACCTCCCTCCTCTACACGCTCGCGGGGCTCGAGAAGCCCAACGAGGGCGAAGTCTTCATCGACGGACGCTCCCTCTACCGGCTCGGCCGCCGCGAGCAGGCGCGCGTGCGCAACATGAGCATGGGCTACGTCTTCCAAAGCTTCTTTCTCCTGCCCGAACTGACGGCGCTGGAGAACGTCTTCGTCCCGGCCCTCATCCGCGGGAAGCAGGCCAGGGCCCGCGCCCGGGACCTGCTCGAGCGCGTCGGGCTCGGGGGGCGCGTCAACCACCTCCCCACCGAACTCTCCGGAGGCGAGCAGCAGCGCGTCGCCATCGCCCGGGCGCTGATCAACGATCCCGCCATCCTCTTCGCCGACGAACCCACCGGCAACCTCGACACCGCCACCGGCAGCGCGGTGATGTCCCTGCTCATGGAACTCGTCACCGAAAGGAAGCGCACCCTTGTCGTCGTCACGCACGACCAGACCCTCGCTCGCGTCGGCGACCGCAAAGTGACTCTCATCGACGGGCGCATCGTCGAGAGGGACCCGAGAGGGTAGGGCGGAGGACTGGAGAGGGCGGGCGCGGTGCCCTCCGGCCGGTCCGGGGAGCGCCCCGAGGCCTCAAGGGCGGAAACCCTCGTCCACGACGAGCGGGCCCCGTTTCCCGTCGGCGGCCTCGGTCGCGAGCTGATCGCAGCGCTCGTTCATCTCGTGGCCATCGTGTCCCTTGACCCAGCGCCAGTCGATCCTGTGGCCGTCGGCGGCGCGCTCCAGGCGCATCCAGAGATCGACGTTCCTCACCGCCGACTTGTCGGCCTTGCGCCAGCCGCGCTTCTTCCAGCTCTCGACCCAGCCCTTGCTCTGCGCATCGACGAGATAGCGGGAATCGGAGTGGATCGTGACGTGGCAGGGCTCCTTCAGGATTTCGAGTCCCGCCACCGCCGAGAGAATCTCCATGCGGTTGTTCGTCGTCTTCACGAACCCCTGGGCGAGCTCGCGGAGATGGGAGCCGTAGCGGACCACGGTGCCGTAGCCGCCGGGGCCGGGATTGCCGCGCGAGGACCCGTCGGTGTAGATGTGGACTTCCTTCATGACTGGGGTGCGGTCTCCAGACGTCCGTGAACGAAGGCGGCGAGACGTTCGAGGTCGGCGGGCTCGAGGAGGCGCTGCTGGGCGGCGTAGCGCGGGGCGAGGTCGCGGCGCTCGGGAAATTCGCCGGGATCGAGGTCTCCGACGCGGACGAGGCGCGATTCGCGCCAGACCCAGGCATCCTCCCGCCAGGGCCCGACCATGGCCGGATTCGACCAGGTGTGGATGGAAAGGACGCGGGGAGAGATCCCGGCGGCAAGGTGCATCGGTCCGCTGTCGACGCTGACGGTCCACGCGGCGAGGCGAAGGAGGTGGATCAGCTCGGGCAAGGTCGTCTTTCCCAGCAGGTCCACCGTGTTGTCCGGCCACGCGGCTTCGACCGGTGCTGCCGGCACTCCGACGAGGAGGACGGGGTGGGGCGCGAGCAGGGCGCACAGTTCGCGGGTCTCCCCGGCGGAGAGCGACTTGCCCGCGCCCCGCGAGAAGGCGTGCAGCAGCACGGGCGGACCGGCGAATGCCGGCAGACCAGCGGGAGGAACCCCCTGGGGGAGGGAGAAGACCGGTTCGTCGATCGAGGCCCCGAGGGCTTTGGCGAGGACGAGGTTGCGATCGACGGCATGGCGGCGGTCCCAGTCCGGGACATCGACGCGGCGATGGTAGAAGAGCCCGGCTCCTTCCCGGGAGCGCCGGAAGCCCACGACCTTCGCCGCTCCGCGACGGGCGAGCCAGGCGCTGCGAAAGAGTCCTTGGAAGTCGATGGCGAGATCGTAGCCGGCGGCGCGCAGCTCGCGGGTCGCCCAGGCGTGTCCGCGGAAGAGTCCGCCGAGACCGCGCAGCTCGCGGCGGGGAAAGGCGACGACGCGGTCGAGGAAGGTCGCGCCTTCGAGGAGGGGCCTCCATTCGCCGTTGGCAAGCCAGCCGATCCTCGCGCCCGGCACGGCGCGGTGGATCGCCTCGGCGGCCGGCAGGGTGTGGACGATGTCGCCCAGCGAGCTCGGCTTGACGATCAGGATGCGCTCGCAGGCGGAGAGGTTCACCGGAAGGAGGCTGCGTTATTTGCCGAGGGAAAGGCGGTGCGCCAGCATCTCGGGGAGCCCGGCGTCGAGGATTTTCGCCTGCGCCGTTTCGATGTCGTAGTCGATCCGGTGGATCACGACTTCCTGGCTCGAGACATCGTAGGTGGCGTAGGAGGCGTGCCAGTCGCCGTCGCGGGGCTGGCCCGCGCTGCCGACGTTGATGAAGTACTTCCGCCCCATCTCCAGCTTCACCGCCATTTCCTCGAGCGGTTCGACGGTGTCGCCCTTCACGTAGATGCGGGGCGTGTGCGTATGGCCGTAGAAGCAGAGCTGGGTGAACTGGTAGCTGAAGCTCGCCATCGCGTCGAACTTGTTCGTCACGTAGGTCCAGCTCCCCGGCGTGTCGAGGGTGGCGTGGGCGATGGTGAAGTCGCGCACTTGGCGAACCAGCTTGAGGCCTTTGAGAAAGGCGCGCTCGTCGGGGTCGAGCTGGGCGCGGGTCCACTCCATGGCCTGGCGGGCAAGGGGGTTGAGACCCTCCAGCGACGTCTCCAGCACGGCCTCCTCGTCGTGGTTGCCCTTGACCACGGGGCAGCCCATCTCCCTGACGATGGCGAGGCATTCCTTCGGATTCGCCCCGTACCCGACGATGTCGCCGACGCAGACATAGTCCGTGCATCCCTGCTGGGCCGCATGCTCGAGGACCGCTTGGAAGCCCTCGAGATTGGCATGGATGTCTCCGAAGATGGCGTACTTCATTCTGTCGGACCCGACGATGGGGGCAGCGGCGGGGAAGCCGGAACTAACCATAGATAGGGGTTTTCGCAATCCGATGGAAGAAAAAGCGCAGGGCCGAAGCGGCGCGATGCCGCCGCGATCACCCTCGCCCGAGATGGAAAAGACCGCGTTTCAGCGCCTCGGTCACGGCATGGGTGCGGTCCTTCGCGTTGAGTTTGGCGAGAATGGATTTCACGTGGTTCTTCACCGTGTTTTCGGAGAGGGAGAGGGCCTCGCCGATCTGCTTGTTGGCCCGGCCCTCGGCGACGAGCTTCAGGATCTCGAGCTCGCGTCCGGTGAGGTGGCTGCTGTGTTCGCTCTTGGCGAGGAGGAGGGAGATCTCGGGCGGCAGATAGCGCTCGCCGCGTCCCACGGCGCGGATCGCCTTGAGCAGCTCCGCGCTGTCCTTGTCCTTCGAGAGATAGCCCCGGATGCCGGCGTCGAAGACGCGTCGCACGTCCTCCTCCTGCATGTAGCTGGAGAGCATGAGGATCCTGTGGCCGCGCAGCGCTTCGGCGACCTCGATGCCGCTCATGTCGCGGAGGCGCAGGTCGAGGACGATGACGTCGGGGCGATGCTGGGCGGCGAGGGCGATGGCCTCCTCCCCGCCGTTGGCCTCGGCGACGACGGAGAGGTCGGGCTCGTCGCCGATGAGGCTGGCGAGCCCCCGGCGGACGATGAGGTGGTCGTCGACGAGGAGGACGGAGAGCGGGTGGGCGGGTGGGTTCATGTCAGATTCAGGGAAAGTTCCACGGAAGTGCCTCGGGCGGGGGCGGAATGGATCGCGAGTTCCGCGCCGAGGCGCTCGGCCCGCTCGCGCATCCCTTGGATCCCGTAGTGGCCGTCGGGGGGCTTCGAGGAGGCGGCGAAACCCACGCCATCGTCGGCGACGACGATGCGGGCCCGGTCGGGCTCGGCCGAGAAGGAGATCTTCAGCCGTTTCGCCCCGCTGTGCCGCAGGGCGTTGGCAACGGCCTCCAGGACGATGCGGTGGCAGGCGAAGGCGGTTTCGGGCGGCAGCGCCGGACGGCCGTTCCAGCCCGAACGTTCCTCCTCGAAGGCGACCTCCGCCTCTTCGCAGCGCGCCTTGGCGGCGGCGAGGGTGGCGTCGGGGAAGTCGAGGGACTCGGCGCCCGTCGGAACGCGCAGCCCGATGAGGGAATCGCGCGCCTCGGCGAGGCTGTGCTCGACCATCTCGCGGGCGGCGTCGAGCTTGGCCTTGGCTTTGTCCGGGTCGCTGGAGAGATGGTTCGCGACCGAGGCGAGCTGATAGCCGACGCCGGAAAACCCTTGGGACAGGGTGTCGTGGAGTTCGCGGGCGATGCGGTTGCGCTCTTCGAGGGTGGCGTTCGACTCGATCTGTTCGGAGATGAGCGCGGTCTGCTTCTGGACGCGCCGGTTCAAGGCGACCAGCCAGGCGAGGACGAGAAGGACCCCGGCGGCGAGGACGAGGATGGCGGTCCAATAGCGCCTGGGCGTCCACCACGAGGGCACGGCGAGCACCTCGACGTCGCTGGCATCGCGCAGGGCGACGGTGACCGATCTGACTTCGCCGCGCTCGTCGGCGTCCACCCGCTTCACTCCGCGGATGCGCAGTTCGCTGCCTTCCGGTGGCAGGTTCGCGGCGAGACCGGCCGGCACGCTCACCGGAACGAGGGCTTCGTCGACCTGGAGGTTGATGAGGCTGCGGCCCTTCTCGATGAGCCGGCCGGAGAAAGCCACGAGCTGGAAGGCGTGCTCCCGCGAGAGAGGGGCGTCGTCGGCGACGGGTTCGGCGGGCGGTTCGCCCGTCTCGGAGGGCATCACCGTGGCATAGCGCAAGCCGACGAAATAGCCCTGGGTCTCGGGCAGGCCGGTGAGCGTCACCGGTTCGCCGACGGCGACGGTCGACGGGATCAGGGTCGCGATCCTCGCGCCGTGCCCGCCGGACTGCACGATGAGGCTGGAGGGGCTCTCGACGAGCGTCACGGTGCCGCTCGTCTCGACGAGCCCCTGCCGCGTCCGCCGCGAGTCCCAGCGCCCGATTTCGTCGAGACGGACCGGAAGGGATTCGGACGTGCGCTCGATCACGGAGACGTGCTGGTTCTTCGCGCAGACGATGTCCGAGCCGATGCGCTGGCGCTGGTCGTTGAAAAGCGGCGCCCCGCTGCCCTGAAGCCGCACCCACGAGCCGACGAGCCGACGCAGTCCTTCGACGTCGAAGTCCTCGTAGGCGTTCCGGAAGCGGATCACGAGGTCGCTCTGCCCCGTGACGAGAAGGCCCGACCCCTCGCGTTTCGACTCGCCGAAGGCCACGTCGACCATCAGGCCCTCGATCTCGACCCAGCGGTTGTCGCCGAGCCCCGTCTGGACGAAGTCGGGCCGGAAATTGAGCGGTTTCGGCGGCGGCTTCGTCCCGTCCTTCTTCATCTCGTCGACGACGACGAAGGGGCCGTGGAACCCGCCCGTGGCATTCCCCGCGACCACGACCTCGTCGCCGATGCGGGGCATCTCGCCGGGCGGCCGCTCGAAGAAGAGCCCGCCCGTCGCATCCTGTCCGTCGAATCCGTCGGGAAAATGGGAGATCACCGTGACCCGGAGGGAGACGGGCGGGGCGAGACGCGACTCTTCGTAGCTGAGCTTGCGGATGTCGGCGATCGTCCGCAGCGCTTTCATCGAGACGGGCATGTCGTAGGCCCGCAGCCCGCTTGCGGCCGCAAGCGGCAGAACGAGGATGGTGGTGCGCCGCCACATTCCCCATCCTATCACGAAACCGGGGAGGAGGCGAGATGGTCGTGAAGCGGTAGAAGGCAACCCGCGTCGGCCCTGACGGAAAACCACCCGGCTCCGTCTTCGGAATTGACCAACCTCATGGAATCCCGCACCATTGGAGGAGTTTTTCGCCGTTTCCATGATCCCGCTTCCCGCCTTCCTTCGAACCGTCCTCGCGTCCGCGGTTCCGGTCGTCGCCACGCTCTCCGGAGCCGCCGACGCCTACTCCCCGGTCTACGGCTTTCTCAAGTTCGATTGCCCGGCGGAATCCGACACGGTCGTCTCCGCGCCCTTCCATCCCGTCCCCAGATGGGCCGGGCGCCTCTCCGCCGCCCCTGCCAGCCAAGGCACCGGCCACGTCCGCCTTTCCCTCGCGAACTCGCCGAACTTCGCCGCCGGGGAGCTGACCACCCGGCCTCATCTCCTCCTCGTCCGC